>NZ_CP178861.1:2592934-3889402 GCF_047344985.1 Bdellovibrio sp. HCB-162 | reverse complement strand
CAGATTCCCCTCAAGTGCAGGGTCCTCTTAACAAGGGGAGCTGAAGTTTTCAACAGTTGACCTTCTTGCCGCAACGTGCTTTATTAGTGCCCCACGTATCTAGTTGTGAACAACTTTGTGGGGATACATATATAGGTGTCACTGACGTCATTTAGCGTCGTAAAAACATTCCGGGGAGAAGAGTAATGAAACGTACATACCAACCATCAAATAAACGTCGTAAAACTACACACGGTTTCCGCGCTCGTATGGCTACAAAAGCTGGCCAAGAAGTTCTTAATCGTCGTCGCGCTAAAGGAAGAAAGCGTTTGACGGTTTCTACAGGTGGAAAATAGTTCTCCACACGTAATCAAGCGAAGCTCTGAATTTCTCTCTCTAAAACAAACGGGAAAAAGATATTGGCCTACAAAATGGTTGCTTCTGAATTATCAGAAGAACTCTGTAGGTCAGTTGCGTTTTGGGGTAACGGCAAGTCGAAAAATCGGCTCGGCTGTTGTTCGAAACAAACTTAAACGTTGGGTGCGAGAATATTTTAGGGCTTCTCTAGTGGCGGGAAAAACTATTGAAGCCGACATCAACATCATCTTTAAACCTATGGATGCCAACTTTTACAAAGGCCTCGCGCATGAGGAATTTGTCAAAGCTTTGGATCGGGGTTTGGAAGTTCTACGAAAAAACATTTAAGACAGTTCTTATGTTTTTCGTAGCGGCTTACCGAACCTTGGGGACTACTCATTTGGGTGGTTCTTGTCGCTTTGAACCCAGTTGTTCTGCCTACGCTGTTGAAGCTATCAAAACTCATCACACACATAAAGCTCTGTGGTTAATCACCAAAAGAGTATGCAAATGTCGTCCGGGTGGGCCTTATGGCTATGATCCGGTCCCTGGAGGGAAAATCGATGCAACAAAAGAATGACAACCCATCCTTCTTTGATCCGAAAACTATTATTGCTGTGGCTGCGGTCGCCCTCATTTATTTCGGATGGCAGACGTACTTAGGAAAAAAATATCCTAACTACAACAAACCAAAAGACGCGCAAACTCAAACAACACCGGCAACCGAAGCTGCGAATCCTGCAGCCGCTTCAAGTCCGATCGAGACAAAATCTTCTGAAGTTGCTACGGCTCAGGCCGCTCAAGAACAAAGCTTCAATTTTTCTAACGACAAAGTTTCTTTCACTCTTACAAATCGCGGAATGGGTCTTAAAAACTTCACCGTGAATAACTATCAAGATAAAGAAAAGAACAATATCAAGCTCGGTGCTTCCGATATTGATGGTCTTTTTGAAATGCGTTGGGCAGGGGATGTAAAACCTCTTCTATTCAATGTGACAGAGCAAGCTCCGGGTCACTTTGTTGGAACAGCTCAGGTTGGTGAAACAGTTGTAAAAAGAGAATTGAAGTTCAATGCGGAAAATTCTTCTTTTACAAACACAGTAACGGTGACAAATCCAACTGAGGAGTTCAAAAAAGGTTTCTCTTTGATGATTCCAGAGAAGATCCACGTAAAAGGCTCTTCTTCTATTTTCTTCCCATCTTACGAACACCAAGACTTCTTCGTGATTCATAACGGTGGAAAGCATGAAACTGTGAACTTTAGCGGTGCTAAAGAAAACATTTCTAAAGACTTCACGTCGACTTCGATCCTTTCTGTCAGCTCTCAATATTTCGCAGCTGCGATTCTTGATAAATCAGACATCATTCCTGATGTTAAAGTCGCTTCGTCTGTGAATGATAAAACAGCTTTGGCTGAGTTGGTTTATAAACCAGTGCAAGTAAAACCAGAGATGAATTTCTCTGAAGTTTTGTATGCAGGTCCTAAATCAATCGACGCTTTGAAAGCTGTTGATCCGGAACTAGCGAACATCATCGACTTTGGTTTCTTTGGATTTATCGCAAGACCATTGTTGTACGTGATGAAGGCCTGCCACTCTGTTGTTGGCAACTGGGGTCTTGCAATCATCATGTTGACTCTTCTTGTTCGTCTTTGCGTTCTTCCTTTCAACATCATGTCTTTTAAATCAATGAAAGCGATGCAAAAGGTTCAACCAATCATCCAGTCTTTGCGTGAAAAGTACAAAGACGATCCAATGCGTTTGAATCAAGAGATGATGGCTGTGATGAAGCAAAACGGAGCAAACCCAGTGGGTGGTTGCCTTCCAATGTTGCTTCAGATTCCAGTGTTTTTCGCTCTCTATCGTGTGATCGGTTCTAGTATTGAACTTTACAATTCGCCATTTGCGGGTTGGATCCATGATTTGAGCGCACACGATCCATTCTATGTATTGCCAATTTTGATGGCGGTCTTCATGTTCATCCAACAAAAGATCACTCCATCAACTATGGATCCTACACAAGCAAAAATCATGGCGTTCTTGCCAGTGGTCTTCTCATTGTTCATGTTGCAATTGCCATCAGGTCTTACACTTTACATGGTTGTGAGCACTTTGTTCGGTATCATTCAACAATACTTGATCATGAGAGAAAGAAAGCCGTCTGTACCAGTGAAGGCAGCGAAAGCTTAAGCCACCACGCGGGCAGTGAGCGCAGGATGCTGGAGCGCCTGTGGCGCGCAAGCTGGACTTGTTCCGGTTTTATAAAGACTCCAGAGTTTGATTTAATTTTAATACCTAGGAGGTAACATGGGTTTTTTCAGTAAGCTTTTCGGGGGGAAAAGCAAGGGTGCTAATAGTGAAGTAGAAGCACTTGTTCAAAAGACCTTAGAGGGGATCATCGAGAAAGCGCAATTCGACCTTACTTTCGATATCAAAACAGAGAAAGAAGAAGACGGAAGCGCAACTTTGGCTGTTGAGTTCAACGGTGCTGACGAAGAGATCTTGAAAGATAAAAAAGGTCAAATGTTGGACGCTTTCCAACTTTTCCTAAAACGCGTGATCCAACACAATTTCCCAGATGACAAAACAAACGTCACAGTGGATTGCGGTGGCTACCGTGATGAATCTGCAAATGCTTTGATTGAGCGCGCAGAAAATCTAAAAGCCATTTGCATCGAACAAGGTAAGTCCGTGTACTACCGTGCTTTGCCTCCTAAAGATCGCAAAGTTGTTCACCAATACTTGGCAAAAGATCCACGCGTAAAAAGCCGCTCACTAGGTGATGGCCTTTACAAGAAAATTAAAATTTATCCAGCAAAAGGACAATCTCAAGGAAACGCTTCCGAAGAGACTATGTCCAACGACTAAAAAAGACGGCGTATCTTGAGAATAAAGATATGCTTTGCTCTGACGCCCAGGAAGGGCGGCAGAAAGGCCGCACAGGATGGCCACAACAACTCAAATTCCGAGAGCTGCTGTGCAAGGCAATAAAAAGGAAAGTTACTATGTATCGTGGAGATCGTGATCAAGACACTATTTGTGCGGTCTCCACTCCTCACGGAGTGGGTGGAATCTCTGTTATCAGAGTGAGTGGTCCAAAAACTCTCTCTTTCGTTTCACAAATCTGCAAATTTTTGCCTGAACATCCTGAATCTCATAGGGCGTACTTTGGATCTCTGAAAGATCTTTCGTCGCACGATGAAATTGACGAAGTTTTAGCAACGTACTTTAAGCACGGAAAATCTTTTACCGGAGAAGAAGTCATCGAGATTTCTTGTCACGGAAGTCCTGTGATTTGTCAGAGTATTTTGCATCAGCTTGTTCAATTAGGAGCGCGTCCCGCCGATCGCGGTGAGTTTACTTATCGTGCATTCATGAATGGAAAGCTCGATCTTGTTCAGGCTGAAAGTGTTCTTTCATTGATTGAAAGTCAAAGTCAGCAAGCTGCAAAGCTCGCTCTTCGCCAGCTGAAGGGTTCCGTCTCTCAAAAATTGGAAGACATTGAAAATGATATGACTTGGATTTTAGCTCATGCTGAAGCCGGCATTGATTTTTCAACAGAAGGAATCAAGGTTGTTGAAAACGACATCGTTTTAAATCGTCTCGATAAAATCGAGAAAAGCCTGGAAGAATTAGTTGGAACTTTTAAAGTGGGTCGTCTTTTGAAAGACGGTTTCCGCGTGGTTCTCACAGGCCTTCCGAATGTAGGTAAATCGAGTCTTCTGAATTTATTCTTAGAAGATGAAAGAGCCATCGTCACGGACATCCCAGGAACCACTCGCGATGTGATCCACGGGGACACAAGTTTTAAGGGTGTGAAGTTTACATTCTTAGATACGGCCGGTCTTCGTGAATCTGTGTCAGATCTGGTTGAAAAAATCGGGATTCAAAAAAGCCGTGAAGCGACGGGGGAATCTGACTTTGTTTTCTTCGTTTTTGACGTGGAAAAAGGCCTTTCTGCTGAAGAAATCGCGATTCTAGACGGTTTAGACCCACAGAAAACCTATATATTAGCCAATAAAACAGACCGTTTACCTCAAACTCCTGAGGTTTTCGCTGTTGAAGAGGCTTTACAAAACAGTAAATTTTTCCAAAAAATCGGGGACTTAGAGAGCTTCCGTAAAAGAAGAGTGTTCTTTGTGAGCGCTCTTGATAAAAAGGTGCGTTCTCGTGTCCTTGAAGATCTAGTGAAGGAATTCGGCGATTTGCAGTTGGAAAATACCGTTCTTATTTCCAACTCTCGTCATCTTGAAAACCTTACGCGAGCTCTTGAGAACACACGTCGTTCAAAGTCTGTTGTGGAAGATGGATTGGGTGAAGAATTCTTAGCTATTGAATTCAAAGAAGCCTTGATCGCTATCCAAGAAACTTTGGGCAAACGATTCGATGATCAAATCATGGATCGTGTTTTTAAAGAGTTTTGTATCGGGAAGTAATATGAACACAAAAAAGTATGATGTGATTGTCGTCGGGGCAGGACATGCAGGCGTGGAAGCTTGTTTGGCATCCGCTCGTCTGGGCCTTCAAACTTTGATGGTGACTTCAAATATCAATCGTATTGCTTACATGAGTTGCAACCCTTCCATCGGTGGACTTGCTAAAGGCCACATGGTTCGTGAAATCGATGTGCTCGGCGGACAAATGGGTATTGCGGCCGATGAAACTTGCATTCAATATAAACGCTTAAATTCTTCCAAGGGTCCCGCAGTTCGCGGCACTCGCGTGCAAAACGATAAACATCTTTATTCGCAATTTCAAACGGACGCTCTTAAAAATCAGCCGAACCTAGATTTGCTAGAGGGCGAAGTAAAACGTCTGATCTTAGAAAAAGATCTGTGCGTGGGTGTGGTTCTTCAAGATGGTTCAGAAGTTTTCGCAAAAGCGACAGTTATCACAACCGGCACTTTCATGAACGGTGTTATGCACATTGGTCTTCGCCAGGAGGCGGGTGGCCGTGTGGGTGACAAACCTTCGATCGGTTTGTCAGATCAATTGGCGCAATTTGGTTTTGAGGTAAAAAGATTAAAAACGGGAACTCCGGCGCGTCTTCATAAAGACAGCATTGATTGGTCGAAGACAATTCCTCAAGGTGGCGACGAAAAGGTTTATCCTTTTAGCTATCGTTCCTCTGAGAAGTTAAAACTTCCGCAAGTTCTTTGTTATCTCACTCGCACGTCAGAAGAAACGCATGAGATTATTCGTAACAACTTAGATAAGTCTCCGATGTTTTGCGGGATCATTGAAGGCACGGGTCCTCGGTATTGCCCTTCGATTGAAGATAAGATCACTCGCTTTGCTGATAAAACAAGTCATCAAACTTTTTTGGAACCTGAAGGCCTTAACACCGACTTGATTTATCTTCAGGGTATTTCGACAAGTTTGCCGGAAGAAGTTCAGGATCAATTTCTAAAAACAATTCCGGGCCTTGAGAACGTAAAAGTCGTTCGTTACGGTTATGCCGTTGAGTATGACTATATTGAGCCGACACAAATCTGGCATCGCTTAGAAACAAGAACGATTCGTCAGCTTTTCTTGGCAGGACAGATCAACGGAACTTCTGGTTATGAAGAAGCGGCTGCTCAAGGTTTTGTCGCCGGAGTAAATGCAGCTCATAGTATTTTAGGTCGTGATGAATTTATCTTGGGTCGCGATGAAGCCTATATTGGTGTGTTGATTGATGATCTTGTGACAAAAGGAACTCGCGAACCTTATCGCATGTTCACGTCTCGCGCAGAACACCGTTTGGTTTTGCGAGAAGATAATACTATCGACAGGTTAGGTGCTATCGCACAAAGAATTGGTATTGTCTCTGAAGCTTCAATGGAAATTCTTGCGAACCTTCAGGCGAAACGTAAAAACTTGCTTGAAAGACTGCGCACAGAAAAGATTTATCCAACAAAAGATGTGCAAGAGTTGCTCGCGACAATTCCGACTCCAGAATTAACAAAGTCTTTAACATTCGAAGAGTTGCTGCGCCGACCTGAAATTTCTTGTTCACATTTAGAGATGTTTAAATTCGCAGTCGATGCGGATCCAAATATCAATGAACCTGTTGAAATTGAAGTGAAGTACTCGGGCTACGTGAAAAGACAGATGGAACTCATCAATCAATCCAAAAGATTGGAAGAAATGGTGCTTCCGGAAGATCTTATTTATGCAGATATCCGAGGTCTTTCTAATGAAGAGAGAGATAAGCTGCAACGCGTTAAGCCACGTACCTTAGGCCAAGCTCAACGCATCAGTGGTGTTAATCCTTCTGCAATTCAGGCTATAATGATCCATCTTAAAGGTCACAAAAAAATCAAGGAGATGGGGCTTGAAGGACAACAAGGAACAGGAAGCGCCGATAATATTCTACCGCATTGATGAGTGGTTCCCGGATCTAAGTCCTGAGGTCAAGACTCGACTTAAGACCTATCACGAAGATTTGATCAAATTTAACCGCACAGTGAATCTCATCACCCCAAAAACTGTTTTTGTGGCTGATGCCCTTCACTTTGCGGATTCGATTCTGGCTTCTCGCACGATTTACAAATCAAATCCTTCTATCGACAAGATTTACGATCTTGGAAGCGGCAATGGATTTCCGGGTTTGGTTTTCGCCATTCTATATCCGCAAGTGCAGGTGGTTTTAGTCGAAGTCGATCAGAAGAAGTGCGAGTTCCTCCGTCATATGGCAGGAATCCTCGATCTTAAGAATGTGACTGTCGAAAATAAAAATGCCGATGCTTTTCCTGACGGTTCACTTAAATTTGTGATGGCTCGAGGACTTGCTTCCATCTCCAAGGCGATTATGCTTGCACGCAAGACTGTCGCTAAAGGTGGTATTTTCTATCATCTTAAGGGAGAAGAGTGGGGCATTGAAGTAGGAGAGATTCCGACACAGCTTTGTTCTATTTGGAGCCCTTCGCTTGTGGGGGAATACAAACTTCCTGTGGGTGCTGTGAAGTTTGCGGTAGTGAAAACAGACAAAATTGCCTAATGTTCCACGTGGAACATCATTCATGACCCCCGGCCGGCGGTGCGGGGGTTTTTTCTTGTCCAAAACCTGTTTCTTTCATGCGTTCTTTTACATCCCAGGCTTTTTTGGCATTTCGGAGTTTCTTTTCGGTCTGATAAGACTCCCACTCTTTGGGATCGGGCCATGTTTCGCCCTTTTTGAATGCCTGCATATAGGATTTCTTAGATAGTTTTTTACGGGCCTCAATCTTCAGTTCTAAATACTGTTTTTCTTGTTCGAGGCGAATGATTTTGGCTTTTGATTCATCGACACGCTTTTGTGCGTATTTGATTTGTCCTGTTTGGGGAACGACATCTTTTAAAGTCTGCTCGTGACCCGCGAGAGTTTTCTTTTCATTCTCAAGGGCTGAAGAAGTCGCTGCAAGTGAAGCTGTTAGATCAGAATAAATAGGATCTTTTAGCTCCGGATGTGGATCGGGCTTGTTACATGCTGTGAGTGCAAAAAGAATGATGGTTACGCTGAGTAGTCTTCTAAACATAGTTGTTCCACGTGGAACATCGGCAAATTGAGAGAAAAACATAAGGTGTGGCGCGAAAAACTAGTCTTTATTCTTGCAAGTTTTTCGAAAAAGGCAGAATTTTGAATCTCAAGGAGGAAAAATGGCAAAAACGATCTGCATAGCTAACCAAAAAGGTGGTGTTGGTAAGACAACGACGTCTGTAAACCTCTCCTCAGCGCTGGCTACTCTCGGAAAAAGAGTTCTTTTGATCGATATGGATCCTCAAGGTAACGCTTCAAGCGGCTTGGGTATCAAAAGATATGAAAGCCAAGACTCGAATAGCTACCACGTACTCATCGGCGAAAAAACATTGGCCGAGGCTACTCAAAATACGGCGAATCCAAACCTAAAAATTTCGACAGCGAATCCTGACCTTGTTGGTGCAGAGATTGAGCTTGTTGATATGCCGCAGCGTGAATATCGTCTTAAACAGGCGATTGCAACGGTGGCTGATCAATATGATTTCGTATTGATTGATTGCCCTCCATCTTTGGGTCTTTTGACTTTGAATGCATTGAATGCGGCGGACAGTTTCCTTGTGCCTCTTCAATGTGAATACTATGCCCTTGAAGGTTTGAGTCAGTTGCTCAATACAGCAGGGCTCATCAAAAAGAATTTGAATCCTCAATTACATATTGAAGGAATCGTTCTTACGATGTTTGACGTTCGTAACAACCTCAGCCACCAAGTTGTGACTGAGATTAAAAATCATTTTGGCGATAAAGTTTTTAACGCCATCATTCCAAGAAATGTACGCCTCAGTGAGGCACCAAGCCACGGTCAATCCATCCTCGAATACGACAGCAAATCCGTTGGCGCGGTTAGATACTTGGAGCTAGCAAAAGAAGTTGTGGCTCGTTCAGAGCAAAAAACAACGACGGAAGCGGCTCCGCAGACACAACAAAGCGCTTATGAAGGGGAAGTAAATGTCTGATTTTGCTGTTGAATCTTCGAACAAAAAGAAAGGTCTTGGCCGTGGATTGGGTTCGCTTTTGGGTGGACCAGCTCCGACGGAAATTCCTACGAAAGCTCCTTCACAAGCAGCAACTAATAATAATGTTAATACAGCATCGGCTCCTACTGTTTCAGCGAGCTCTCAACAAGCGACACCCGTCGCCCCTCCCGTAGACCCTGAGAGCAAAATCTGGAAAGTAGGAATCGATAAGCTTTCTCCGGGCCAATACCAGCCGCGCCGTCAATTTGATAAAGAGCCTCTTCAAGAGCTGGCTCAGTCTATTAAAGAGAACGGAATTCTTCAGCCGATCGTGGCTCGTCGTACGACTTCTGGAAAATTAGAAATCGTAGCCGGTGAACGTCGTTGGAGAGCAGCTCAGCTTGCCGGCCTTCATGAAGTTCCAGTTATCCTTAAGAGTTACGATGACAAACAAGCGTTGGAACTTGCTATTGTTGAGAATATTCAACGTGAAGATTTGAATCCGATTGAAGAGGCAGAAGGTTATTCACGCCTTATTTCTGAGTTCAAATTGTCGCAACAGCAAGTGGCTGAAAAAGTAGGTAAGGATCGTGCGACAGTGGCGAATGCTGTTCGTCTTCTTTCTTTGCCGAACGAAATCAAAGAAATGATTTCTGGAAACGAATTGTCTGTAGGTCATGCAAAAGTTCTTTTGGCTTTGCCTGAACCGAAGAAACAAATCGAGTTCGCGAAAAAAGTGATCAACGAAAAGATTGCTGTTCGTAAACTCGAAAAAATGGTGCAGGCCGTTGTAAAAGGTCAAGACGATAAAGAAGAGGAAGCAGCGGGCTTTGACTCGAATGTCACTCAACGCCTGATCTCAGGTCTAAGCGATGAGCTTCAAAAAATGCTCGGCACCAAAGTGAACATTGATTATTCCAATTCAAAGGGTAAGATCAGTATTCATTTCTATTCAGACGATGAACTTACTAATTTAGTAGATAGGCTTAAAGAAGGATGGCAGTAGCATTTCCTCCCTCATTACAAGAAGATCTCCTCTCTGGTCATGTCACAGCGATTCTTGACCAGGGGACGCATTTCGAAGGAAAGCTCAGCTTCGAAGGCACCGTGCAAATCGGCGGAGACTTTAAGGGGGAAATCTTTACTAAGGATACCATCGTTATCAATGAGGGTGCGTCTGTGACCGCCCAAATTGAAGCCGATACTATTGTTATTTCCGGCCGGGTTGAGGGAAATCTCTTTGCCCGCCGCAGAGTTATCATGCACCCACCTGCTGTGTTTAAAGGCACAGTAACATCTCCTAGTTTACGTATCGATGAAGGAGTTGTCTTCGAGGGTGCGTCCTACATGCCTAAGTCTTAGGCAGCAACATTATCAACTAGAAATTCGCCTTGACCGTCCATTGCCCAGCAGGTAAATCCGAAGCTCAAAAACTAGTAGGGATTTCAACTAAATGGACATTTTTGGACAATTAGGTATTAATACCACCGCAGCCTTTCAGTTCGTACTATTTGCTATCGCTTTGATCTTTTTGAGCAAAGTTGTATTCGCACCATATGCGCATGCACTCGATGAGAGACAAAGAAGAACTAAAGGGGGCGAAGATCTCGCTCTTGAATATCAAAATAAATCCGTAGAGTTGCACAGTGAATACGAGGTTAAAACTCGTGAACTCAACAGCCAAATTAAAGCGGTTGTTGATACTGCAAAGTCTCAAGCTAATAAAGATTATGAAGCGATGGTTTCTAAGGCTCGCACTGAGGCTGAGAAACTTGTTCAAGACAATCGCACAAAAATCACTTCTGCAGTTCAAGCAGCATCTGCTGATTTGAAATCTCAAACAAATGCAGTTGCAATGGCGATCACAACTAAGTTGTTAAAATAAGAGAGTAAGACATGAAGTTGCTTTTGAATCTATTTATTATCTTGGCTCCTGCGCTTGTGATGGCGGCAGGTGGTGAGCATGGTGCTGCACACGGTGAAGCCGGTGTTCCTAAAGTTGTTCTATATCAATTGATCAACGTAACAATTCTTGTTGTTGGTCTTGTGTACTTCACAAAAGACAGCATCGTTGCTTTCTTCTCTGGAAGAAAAGCGGCTTACCTTGAAGCGGCTCAAAAATCAGCGTTTGCTCGTGAGCAAGCAGAAAAAGAATTCGTCGACATCAAACAAAAGATTTCGAATCTTGATGCCACTCGTGAAGAAGCTTTGAAGAAAGCTCATGCACACGCGGAAGACATGAAAAAACAAATCATGGATGAAGCTCAAGACGTGACAAAACGTATTCGTGAAGACGCTGAATTGACGGCGAAGCTTGAAGTTCAACGTGCACAAAAAGAATTGCGCGCGCAACTTTTGAAAGACTCAATGGAAGCCGCTCGCATCGTGATGACGAAAGATCTTGGCTCTGCTGATCAACAAAAACTTCAAAAAGATTTCGTAAACAACGTGGGAGTGTAGGCCATGGTAAGTGAAGTTTCTAAAAGATACGCGAAGGCCCTTCTTGCTGTAACAAAACAAAAAGGCATCCACGCAAAAGCATTTGCTGAATTGCAAACTCTTGCAAAAGGTTTCTCTGAAGATGCCTCTGTAAAAAATTATTTTGCTAATCCAATGATTTCTCCAGACCAAAAAGTAGCGGCTGTAAAAGCGGCTCTGACTGGTAAAGGGGTTTCTGAAGAAGTTCTTAATACATTGGTTCTTCTTGGTGAAAAAGGTCGTTTGGAAATCCTCGATCAAGTTGCTCATGCTTTCAGAGATCTTTTGGATCTTGAAGAAGGTGTAACTCGTGGAGTGGTTCGCTCTGCTCAGCCTCTGTCAGCTGATGCGCAAAAAGAGATCGAACAAAAGATCAATAAGGTTTTAAACAAGAAGATCGTATTGACTTACGAACAAGATCCGAAACTTTTGGGCGGCGTTGTTGCTCAAGTGGGCGGATGGACTTTCGATGACAGCATCGATACGCACTTGAAAAAATTGAATGAAGAATTAAACAGGAGAGCCAACTAACAATGGAAACACAAATTCGTGCTGACGAAATCAGTCGTGTTCTCAAAGAACAAATCAATCAATACAACAAAAAGATTGAAGTAAGCGAAACAGGAAGCGTTCTTTCCGTAGGGGACGGTGTTGCCCGTATTTACGGTCTTGAAAATGCAATGGCGGGTGAGCTCGTTGAGTTCCCAGGCGAAGTATTCGGTATGGTATTGAACCTTGAAGAAGGTCACGTGGGCGTGGTTATCTTCGGTGAAGACCGTCACATTAAAGAAGGCGACACTGTTAAGAGAACAAAGAAAATCGTTCAAGTTCCAGTTGGTGAAGCTCTTCTTGGTCGCGTAGTTGACGCTCTTGGAAACGCAATCGACGGTCGTGGTGCTATCAACACTCCTCACAGCCGCGTCGTTGAATTGAAAGCTCCTGGTATCGTTTACCGTCATCCAGTTGAAGAACCTCTTCAAACAGGTATCAAAGCGATCGACGCTCTTGTACCAATCGGTCGTGGCCAACGTGAGTTGATCATCGGTGACCGTCAAACTGGTAAAACTGCTATCGCGGTTGACACTATCATCAATCAAAAAGGTCAAGGCGTTCATTGCTTCTACGTAGCTATCGGTCAAAAACAATCGACTGTAGCTCTAGTAGTTGAAAAATTGCGTGCAGCTGGTGCTCTTGAGTACACAACTGTTATCGCAGCGAATGCATCTGACCCAGCTCCACTTCAATTCTTGGCTGCATACTCTGGAACAGCTATGGCTGAATACTTCCGTGATACTGGCAGACATGCATTGATCGTATACGATGATTTGACGAAACAAGCTCAAGCTTACCGTCAAGTTTCCTTGCTTCTTCGCCGTCCTCCAGGACGTGAAGCGTATCCAGGGGACGTATTCTATCTTCACAGCCGTTTGCTAGAGCGTGCATCTAAATTGTCTGCTGATAAAGGTGGCGGTTCATTGACGGCCCTTCCAATCATCGAGACTCAAGCGGGTGATATCTCTGCTTACATCCCTACAAACGTGATCTCTATTACTGACGGTCAGATCTTCCTTGAATCAGACTTGTTCTATAAAGGTATCCGTCCAGCGATCTCTGTAGGTAAATCAGTATCGCGCGTAGGTGGTGCAGCTCAAATCAAAGCGATGAAACAAGTTGCCGGTTCAATGAAACTTGAACTTGCTCAGTTCCGCGCGATGGAAGCTTTCGCAGCGTTTGCTTCTGACTTGGATAAAGCAACTCAACAACAGTTGGCGCGTGGTCGTCGTTTGGTTGAAGTTCTTAAACAAGGTCAATACTCTCCTGTAAAAGTTGAAGAGCAAATCGCGATGATCTTCGCAGCTTCTAACGGTTTTGTTGATGCTTACCCAGAGACAGACGTTAAGAAATACGAAAAAGAAATGATCGAGTTCTTGAAGAACAAGCACTCTGAAATTCTTAAAACTATTTCTGAGAAAAAAGCGATTGCTGACGATACTAAAAAGGCGCTTTTGGCGGCTCTTGAAGAGTTTAAAGCTGTATTCCAACCTTCTACTAAGAAGTAATTTGGTGCTAAATGGCTAGCTTAAAGGATATCCGGGCTCGAATTGAGTCCACAAAAAACACCCAGCAGATCACGAAAGCGATGAAGCTCGTGTCTGCTGCAAAGTTACGTAAGGCGCAAAATAACATCGTTAATATGCGTCCTTATGCTTTGACTTTGCGTAAGGTGATTGCGGATATCGCTGTGACAAACAAAGTGTCGCATCCGTTGATGGAGAAGAAAGAACAAGTGAAGAATGTTTTGCTTGTTGTGATTACTTCTGATCGCGGTCTTTGCGGCGCTTTCAACAGCAATATCAACAAATTCACTGAAAACTATATTAAAGAAAATAAAGCGAAGCTCGAGAAAATCGACTTCATCTTTATCGGTCGTAAAGGTCATGATTACTTTGCGAAGAGAGATATCAAAGCCGTGGATTACATCACGAAGCTTGATAAAGATATCTCTTACGAGTTGGCTTCGAAAGTCGCCAACCGCGTGATGGAAGATTACCTTGAGGGCAATTACGACGAAGTTCGTATTGTTCATAACCAATTCAATTCCGCGATTTCTCAAACTGTAGTTTGCGAAACAATCTTGCCAATCGATATCGGCTTGACGACTTTCAAAACTGAAAATGAGAAGGCGAATGAATTTGCTGTCGATATGATTTTCGAACCAGCTCCAGAGAAGATCATCAAAGAACTTCTTGAAAAGCATTTCGATCTTCAAGTTTACAGATGTATGTCTGAGTCTGTTGCCGGTGAACATGGTGCTCGTATGAGCGCGATGGAGAACGCGACAAACAATGCGCGTGACATGATCAACAAGCTCACGTTGACGTACAACAAATTGAGACAAGAAAAAATTACTACAGAATTGACTGAAATCGTATCTGGCGCTGAAGCGCTTAAATAGGGGAGCTGAATAATGGCATTCGGTAAAGTAAAACAAGTAACTGGTCCCGTAGTGGACGTAGAGTTCGAAGGCGGAGAACTTCCTGCGATCAACTCTGCTCTTCGTGTAACTAATAAATTTATCTCTGACGCTGAAATGAACCTTGTTCTAGAAGTTGCTCAACATTTGGGTGACAGCGTAGTTCGTACTATCGCGATGGACCAAACTGAAGGTTTGGTTCGTGGTGAAAAAGTAAAAGCGACTGGCAACATGATCACAGCTCCTGTAGGTCGTGAGGCTTTGGGCCGTATCATCAACGTTATCGGTGAACCGATCGACGAAATGGGCCCAGTAAACGCAAAAGAACACTGGGGCATCCATAGATCTGCTCCGAAATTCGAAGACCAAGCAACTTCTGCAGCGATGTTGATGACTGGTATCAAAGTCGTTGACCTTCTAGCTCCTTACGCAAAGGGTGGTAAGATCGGTTTGTTCGGTGGTGCGGGTGTAGGTAAAACAGTTCTTATCCAAGAATTGATCCGTAACATCGCTACTGAGCACGGTGGTTTCTCTGTATTCGCGGGCGTTGGTGAACGTACTCGTGAAGGAAACGACTTGTGGCGTGAAATGAAAGAATCAGGCGTTATCTCTAAAACAGCGCTTGTATTCGGTCAGATGAATGAACCTCCTGGAGCACGTGCGCGTGTTGCTTTGACTGGTTTGACAGTTGCGGAATACTTCCGTGACGTAGAAAACCAAGACGTTCTTTTCTTCGTTGATAACATCTTCCGCTTTACTCAGGCGGGTGCCGAAGTGTCTGCACTTCTTGGCCGTATCCCATCTGCCGTTGGTTACCAACCAAACTTGGCGACTGAAATGGGTGCTTTGCAAGAGCGTATTACTTCTACTAAGAAGGGTTCTATCACTTCCGTTCAAGCGGTTTACGTACCAGCGGATGACTATACGGATCCAGCTCCTGCAACTACATTTACTCACTTGGATGCAACGACGAACCTTGACCGTGATATCGCTGCTATGGCGATCTTCCCTGCGGTTCATCCGTTGACTTCAACTTCTCGTTTGCTTGATCCTCAAGTTATCGGTGAAGAGCACTATAAGTGCGCTCGTGACGTTCAAGCTTTGTTGCAACGTTACCGTGAACTTCAAGATATCATCGCGATCTTGGGTATGGACGAGTTGTCTGAAGACGATAAACTTGTTGTATCTCGTTCTCGTAAAATCCAACGTTTCTTGTCTCAACCATTCTTCGTTGCTGAGCAGTTCACTGGCTTGCAAGGTAAATACGTTGATATCAAAGACACTGTTAAAGGTTTCCGCGAGATCCTTGACGGTAAACACGATGCTCTTCCTGAGCAAGCGTTCTACCTTGTTGGAACTATCGAAGACGTTATCGAGAAAGCTAAGAAGCTACAGGCGTAATCCCTGTAGCCTTGGAAACGCAGGCTTTGCGGCCTGCGCTTGAAAGGTAGAGATATGTTTAAATTAACTATCGTGACTCCAGAAAGACGTTTACTCGTCAACCAAGAGGTTGAAGAAGTAACTGTTCCTGGCTTCAAAGGAGAACTCAACATTCTTCCTGGTCACGCTCCATTGATCACAACGCTTGAAACAGGCGTTATGAAATGGAAACTAAAGGGTAAAGAAAAGCAAGACACGGCTGTTATCAGCTGGGGTTATTGCCAAGTCAGCCCCGAAGGCGTGAACGTTCTTGCGAACATCGCAGATCTTCCAGAGGAAATTGATATCCAAGCTACGAAAGAATTCTTGGCTGCTTCTGAAAAGCGCATCATGAATGAGCTTATCACTGATGAAGATTGGACAGAATTCCAACGCGAGTGGGCTCGGGCAAGAGCGAAACTCGACGTGGCTGAAGGCCAAGCTAAGAAGTAATTCTTAGATCCATCTAGAAAATTATGAAAAGGCTCTCTGAAAAGAGGGCCTTTTTTGTTTCGACAATTTACCAAAGAAAGGCGTACGAACCAGAAGAGTCGTTGAGGATTTCTTCGAGGTGTTGGGCGATCTTTTTTCCGGAATCGACGTGATTAAAATAGAGCTGAATCACTCGCAGATACCCCTTTTGTTGTGGCATCAGACGAGGCGCTCCTAAGTTTACGACGATTAAATTTTTCTTTTCTTGAGCAGGTAGCGATTTGAGCAAGGCTGCTGTTTTTGGGCCTGTGATCGCAGCAACGGTGAGTGCGCAATTTTTCTCACGCATCCATTCCTGAACTTGTTCCTTGTCGAAAGCGCCTGTGAGTAGTTTCACGTCGACGTGTTTTTTCGAAGACCTTTTGAATGAATCAATGAAGGCTCTTGATGGAGCTGCGACACAAACGCGGCTAATTGAAGCGGGTTTGCGTTTCTTCGTTTCCTTTCCTGGAAGAGATTTCGGCAAAAGGTTTGTTTTTAAGTTTTGATCCAAGATATTGGATTCAAGTTCACTGTAGTCTTTTGATGTGAGTTTTGGGCCTTGCAAAAGAGACAGCTGTTTTGGGTCGCGACGATACAGATTCGCAAACGCTTTTACTGTTAGAATGCGATGAAGTTTTTGATCAAGTTCGTTTTGATTAAGCTCACCTTTTTTAACGGCGTTTTTTACATATTCAAAGGCTCTGCCTTGATCAGCAAAGGACCATGTGAGCATCACAATGTCAGCTCCAGCTTGAAGAGCGCGCAGGGCGGCTACTTCGGGTCTTAGAAGTTGTTTTGATCCCTGCATTTGTAAATCATCGGTAACAACAAGACCTTTATATTTTAGTTCTCCACGCAAAAGCTCTGTGGATATCTTTTTGGAAAAGCTCGCAGGCTCGCGAGTGTTGTCAAGAGCAGGGTAGATCAGATGAGAAAGCATTACGGCCACGCGATCTCCCAATGAAGAATACGCTTCGTAAGGTTTTAAATCTTTTGCTTTTAGCGACTCAAGCGACGAGGTGTTTTGCACAACACTGACATGAGGATCGGCTTTTAAGTTTCCAGTTCCGGGAAAATGTTTTGCTGTGGGAATCACGCGGGCTTTTAATAAACCTTTTGAATACGCAACCCCAAGCTCGCCCACAAGACGAGGATCTGCACCAAAAGACCTGACGCCAATAAAGCTTGTGCTTAATGGATCGGTGACATCAAGAACGGGTGCGAGATTCATATTGAAACCCACTTCGCGCAAGAAAAGACCTGTTTGATAACCCATTTCCTCTGCAAGAAGCGGAGACTGCGTTTGCCCCAATGCTAAAGCATTCGGTGGAGCTGGTGTGATTGGAAGGCGGGAGACCGAGCCACCTTCTTGATCAATCGCAATCAATGGTGGAAGTTTTGTATGCTTATAGCTTGTACGGTAAAGCGCAAGATTCAAGTCGCGGATCTGCTCACCAGAAGAAATATTTCTTTTAAACAACAAAAAAGAACCGGGCTTGTAATCGGCGATAAATTTTTCTAAGTCAGGTGAAATGTTTTTTTGCGGAAAGCCCACAATAAAAAGTTGACCGACCTTTTCTTCCAAGGTCATTTTTGCAATCTTTTGATCGATAATTTGCGGGAGGTTGGTCGGGGTAGCTAGCACAAGGTGGGGAAAAACAAATATCAGAAGAGTTATGCTCAAAATCTTAAGAATTTCCCTGATATAATTGCTCATATTGGTAGAATATCATTCGGCCCTTTACGGGGTAGACGAGATTTGAGAGACAGCATGAAATTGCACCAAAGTCTTAAATCAAAAGTTTGTATTATCTTAGTGAGCCTGTGTTGCTCGTGCGCCTTTGCGCAAGACGAAGACACAGAGGGCATGGTGGCAGTTCCGCCGGAACAAACTCCTCTTGTTGAAGTTCAAGTTCGGCAAGATAACTTGGCTCCTTATAAAGACCGCCGAGAAGATCATGGGATTTATTTCGGCCTCGACTACGAAGGTCTTGATCTTAAAAATTATATTTCCACTTTAGATAACAAATCTTACGAAGAACTTTTCGGAACGGATCCAATTCCCCTTATTCATTTAAGCCTGGATTATAAATACAACTTCGTTCTGGGCTCTCTTGCATTGGGTGTGGATTTTGGAAAAGGAAGTATTTCGGATAACATGAGCGGCAGCGATCGCACGCTTGATGTAACGAAGTATGGCATTGGATTAAAGTACACCATGGACATGCTTTTCAACGAACCGTATGTCGCTCCCTACGTTGGAATTAATTTTTGGCAGATGGGTCTTTCCGAGTCCTCTCCGACGGATTCTTTTTCTGCAACGACACAAATGGGTTACAACTACACGATTGGATTCTTGCTTCAGTTGGATTGGCTTGATTACGATACGGCCAAAAACACGACGTTCAATTGGGGCCTTGAGAATACTTTTATCGATGTCTACGCCACTCAGTACGCGAAAACGAGCGCAGAAGATGATCCCAATACGGAGACGGATTTTCTTTATGGTGCGGGTCTTCGTTTAGAGTTTTAGAGGTACGCCGTACTTTTTTGTAACGCGGTATAGACGCAAAAAATCCCCTGGCACCTTTTAAATTAGCTTAAGAAGTTGTTCTAGTTCGTCGTGGACTGCAGACCACGTGATGTTGCTAAGTTTGATGTTCAAGCGGTTGTCTGGAGTGAGAGAGTATTTTTTGCTTTCACGAACCGCGAGTTGAATTACGGTCTCTGGTTTTAATTTTGTTTTTTCAGTAAAGATCAACGAGACGGATTTCAATCCGGCACTGATATCGCGAACGCCGAGCTCTTTACATTGACGGCGGATCAGCATCAGTCCCATCAAGTTCACAGTTGGTTCTGGAATTTGACCGAACTGATCGCGCAATTCTTCTTCGATGCGATCTAAATCGTCTGCTGAAGTAATGTCTGCCAATGCCTTGTAGTAACTTAAGCGAATGCGGATATCGGCGATGTAATTATCTGGAATCATCGCAGGGATTCTTAAGTTGATCTCTGGATCGAGATCCATGTCTTCAACTTTTTCACCTTTAGCTTCAGCCAAAGCCTCATTGAGAAGATCCATGTAAAGTTCATAACCGACAGAGTTGATGTGACCCGATTGTTCTTCGCCTAAAATATTTCCGGCGCCGCGAAGTTCCAGATCGTATTGAGCGATCTTGATTCCGCTTCCTAGTGCTGTGTTTTCTTGAATAATCTTCAGACGCTCTTGTTGTTCTTTGTCGAGCTTGCGGTTTCTTGGCATCATCAAGTAGCAGTAAGCGCGGGTTTTGCTTCGACCCACGCGTCCACGCAATTGATAAAGCTGTGAAAGTCCAAACATGTGAGCGGAATCAATGAACATTGTATTGGCGCGAGGCACGTCCATTCCAGACTCCACAATCGCCGTACAAACTAGAACGTCAATTTCGTGATGGAAGAAGGCGAGCATGGTTTTTTCAAGCTCGTGCTCCTCCATTTGTCCGTGGCCGACACGAATGCGGGCTTCCGGAACGATGCTGCGGATTTCATCGACCAATCCGTAAATGGATTCAATACGGTTATGAATAAAATAAACTTGTCCGCCGCGAGAGATTTCCGCCGTGATGGCTTTACGAATTGTCTCTTCATCAAATTTTGTGACAAACGTTCTTGTTGGAAGACGATCGACGGGAGCCGTATTGATAAGGCTTAAATCGCGAATTCCCACAAGAGCCATATTCAAAGTTCTTGGGATTGGTGTTGCTGACAAAGTCAGGGTATCGACGCTGGTTTTAAGCTTTTTGATTTTCTCTTTATGAGTGACGCCGAACTTTTGTTCTTCGTCGACAATCAAAAGACCTAAGTCTTTATATTGAATTGCAGAGCCCAAAAGTTTATGAGTGCCGACGATAATATCGACTTTTCCGTCTTTGAGATCCTGCAAAGTCTTTTTCACTTCAGAAGGTGTGACGAAGCGGTTTAAGACACGAATATCAACAGGCCATCCTTCAAAACGTTTTTTCAAAGTTTCAAAGTGCTGGAAAGTTAAAACAGTCGTTGGCGCAAGCAGAGCCACTTGTTTTTTCGCTTGAACGGCAAAGAATGCTGCCCGCATCGCCACTTCAGTTTTACCAAAGCCTACGTCACCACAAACAAGACGATCCATAGGTTTTGTCGATTTAAGATCCGACAAAATATCATTGATCGCGCGCATTTGATCTTCAGTTTCTTCATAGGGGAAACTGTTTTCAAAAAGCTGAATCTCTTCTTCTTTAAAAACAAACGGAGGTCTGTGCATCTCGGCACGTTTCGCATAAAGTGCAAGAAGATCGGCCGCGATGTCGCGGACGTGCGCCTTAACTTTAGCTTTGGTTTTTTCCCAAGCCGTACCGCCAAGTTTATCTAAGATCGTTGTCGTCGCCGCGCCAGAAAACTTTTGAAGTTGGCCCACACGATAGACAGGCAAATAAAGTTTATCTTTATCTTTATAGCCAACCTGGATGTATTCGGACTCAACGCCACCGATGTTCATGATCTTGAGTCCCTCGTATTGACCCACACCATGTTTGACGTGAGCAACGAGGTCGCCAGGTTTTAAATCACCGAAGGCTAAGCGCTTTGCTTGTTTTTGAAAGTCCTGAGCACCTGATGATTCGCGCGAGCGCTGTTTCTTTCCATAGAAGTCTTCATCGCGAAGAAAAATAACTTTCTCTTCATCCAGACGAAGGCTTTCCGAAAGATAATGAGGAATGACGTGAACAAGATGTGTGTCACTATCTTGCTCCATAAGCCAAGAGTCCCAGCGGTATTCGTCCTCTGCAGGGCGCGCGACTTTTAATCCCAGTTTATCAAAAACAAGTTTCAATCTTTCAATGTGGGATTGATTCTTGGTTCCAATAAAAATTCTGTAGCCGTCATCTTTCCATTTATGAAGTTTGTTTGTCGCAGCTTGCAGCCACAACTCAGAACCCACGGGATTTGTGAGACTTAAATTCGTAAAATCCTGAGTGAGGAACGTACGATATTCTACTTGTGCGTTTTCAGAACTTTCCTCTTCCAAATACTCCAAAGAAGAAAAATAAACTTGGCGAGAGTTTTGTGGAAAAGAAAGTTTCTCAAAAGACGAGTAGAGTAAATTTAAATCAGGACGAATGACATGGGCCTCGCTTGTCGCAAGATCTGTTTTTAATTCAGACCATGTTTCGTCTGCACATCTAGAAATTTCAACAGGATCTAAGAACCATAAATTCACAGCTCCCGGAAAATGATCTGCGGGACTGGAAAGCTCGCCATAAAAATAGGGAAGCAAAAATTCAATTCCCGGAAATGAATTTTTTAAAACTAACGAACGAAGCATCTCTTCGGCATCGGCCTTGTCGACAGAACGACCTTCTAAAGTTTCGCGAACTCGTAGCAAAAGTCTTTCATGATTTTCATCGCGAAAAAGAATTTCGCGCGCAGGAGTTAAAACAAACGACGTCAACTCATCGGTGCTTCGTTGATCTGAAATACTGAAATAGCGGATGGATTCAACTTGATCGCCGAACAAATCCAAACGCACCGGCTGATCTTCCGTCGGCGGGAAAATATCAACGATCCCTCCGCGCAAAGCATACTGACCTTTATCCTCCACCATCGGAGCTGACACATAACCTAGAGAATTTAAAAACTCCGCGATGTCTTCAGGAAGCTCATCGCCGGACTTCAAAGTTCGCGAGTAGTCCTTCAGGATTTTCACCGGCAAGGTTTTCTGCATCAGCGCGTCAGAAGGAGATATGAAGATTTCTCCGGCTTTGGCGGACTGGGCTTTCGCGAGAAATTGAATTCGATCCGAAGCAACTCTCGAGTTTGGATAAAGGCCTGAGTAAGGAGAAACATCAAACGGAGGCAGAATATGTGTTTGACGAGATGGGTCGAAGAACTCAATCAACTGCTGAAGTTTGTTTGCATCTTGCAGACTTCCGACAACAACTAAGTGCGGCAAGCTGTTGATTTTTTTAGAGTAAGTCTGCGACAAAAAGTAAGCAAGGGCGAGCGGAGATGAAGCTCCGGTCACTTGAATCTTTCCGCGAGTTGTTTCGAAGGCTCTTTCCAGGATGGTTTCAAGCCTTGTGTGAGTCATTTCCGCTTTCATGAAGTGGAATGATCTTGCCACGCTTATCGCCTTGTTTCCATTCATATTTCTTGGATTTCAGTGACGGTGCATATATAACTAATTGAAATCCAAATAATAACGACAACTTTGGAGGGTCTAGTGCCACTCGGTGGAGTCATATTCATCGTCATTTTCATTGCTCTTTTTGGAGCTTTTTTACTGTGGGTTGCAAGCAAAACTGGCGGCAAAGCCATCTATCATCCCATCAAATACGAACCTTACGAGTGCGGTATTCCTGCTCTTGATAAGAAAGATACAAAAGTATCAGTGAAGTATTACCTCACTGCCATTCTTTTCATTCTTTTCGATATCGAGATCATCTTCATGTATCCGTGGGCAATTTCCTTCCGTGAATTTATCGCGACTGGTGCGGGTGCGTTTGTGTTTATCTCGATGATGGTTTTCATCGCGGTATTCATCTTCGGACTTTTCTGGGAAGTAAAATCAAAAGCATTGGAATGGGACTAGATCAATGGGCATGGGTAAAGATATTTTCGAAATAACCGTTAACGGTTTAAAACTTGTCGTCATCTTTTTGATGATGGTTCAAGCAGTTCCTATCCTTGTGTGGCTTGAGCGTCGTGGATCTGCCTTCATCCAAAATCGTTTGGGACCAAACCGCGTTGGACCTTTGGGTTTGATGCAGCTTTTGGCCGATGCGGTGAAATTCTTGACGAAAGAAAACTTCGTTCCTGATACAGCAAAACCATTGTTGTATTACGCAGCTCCTGTGTTTGCGTTGATTCCAGGTGCGGTGGCATTCTCTGCAATCCCAATGTCGACGCCAATTCAAGTGGGCACGTTTGAAATGTTCGGCACAACTTGGGGTCCGTACTCTTTCTTAGTTCAAGGTTATGATATCGGCGTTGGTATCGTTTTCATCTTGGGTGTTTCTTCTTTGGCTGCTTACACATTGTTGATGGCGGGTTGGGGATCAGGAAACAAATACTCTTTGATGGGTGCTCTTCGCGCATCAGCGCAAACGATCTCTTATGAACTAGCACTGGGTCTTTCAATCGTTGGCGTGATCATGCTTTACGGAACGTTTGATTTGACGGCAATGACGATCGCTCAACAAGGTCCTTTGACTTTCACGTTCATGGGTTACACGGTTTCTTCTCCGTACATCCCGAACTGGGGTATCTTCTATCAACCTCTTGCAGCTTTGTTGTTCTTCACAACGACATTCGCAGAATCCAACCGTTTGCCATTCGACTTGGCAGAGGGTGAGTCTGAGCTTGTTGCCGGTTTCCACACAGAATACGGCGGCTTTAAGTTCAACATGTTCTTCATCGGTGAATATGGTCACATGATGATCGCGTCGGGCTTGATGGCTTTGTTCTTCTTTGGTGGTTACAGCATTCCTTATGTTTCTGTAGCGCAAGTTCAAGAGTGGGCAGCATCTGTGACTTCTTCGCCTTCATGGGCAAGTGCTTTGGTCGCTCTGATTCACTTCTTGGTATTTAACATCAAGTTTGCATTCTTCCTTTGGGTGTTCATCTGGGTTCGTTGGACTCTTCCACGTTTCCGTTACGATCAGCTGATGGATTTTGGTTGGAAGACACTTCTTCCATGGGCGTTGGGAAACACTATTTTAACAGCGCTTATCATCTACATCGCATCTTTGTGAGGAGTTTAACGTGACAGCAGATGCTTTTCTATTTTGGTTTCTAGCGATCGTCACTCTGGTCAGCGGCCTGAGTGTGATCCTTATGTCGAACCCGATCTACTCGGCTCTTTGCCTTGCAATGACCATGGTGGGTGTGTCGGCTTTGTTTGTAACTTTAAACGCTTACTTTATCGCCGGTGTTCAGCTGATCGTTTACGCCGGAGCGGTCATGGTCCTCTTCGTTATGGTGATCATGCTCTTCGACTTAAAGAAAGATCTTCAAGCGTTTACGCGCGGTAAGTTTACAGGCGGAGTGAAAATCGCCTCTGTAGGTTTGCTTGCGGGACTTGTTGTTGGTGCGATTGCAATGTCAGTAGGTCTTTTGACTGAAAAGACAACGGACAATCCAGTGACAACGGGCACAGGAATGGAAGCAACGAAAGCGTTGGGCCATATCCTTTTCACAAAATATATCTTTGGATTTGAAGCTTTGGGCGTTTTGCTTCTTGTGATCGCCGTCGGAGCTGTTGCCCTTGCACGCAGTAAAGGTGGAACACATGAACACTGAGATCATCAACAACATTGGTCTGACTCACTATTTGGTTTTGGCAGCTCTTTTGTTCGTCACGGGCATGGCCGGAGTTCTTCTTCGCCGTAACGTGATCGTTCTTTTGATGTCGATTGAATTGATGTTGAACTCTGTGAACTTAACGTTCGTAGCCTTCAGCAAATTCTTGGGTCTTTTAGATGGACACATCATGGTGTTTTTCGTCATGACAATCGCTGCAGCGGAAGCGGCAGTCGGTTTGGCACTGGCGGTGTCGATCTTTAAACGATTCAACGAAGTTAACATCCGCTTCTTTGAGCATTTGAAAGGATAAGGGAACAGCCGTGACTCATTCTCTTTTAATGGCCCTTTTGATCCTCGCTCCGTTTGTAGGTTTCCTTATCAACGGAACTCGTTATAAAAAACACTCTGCTAACGTTGCAGGTGTGATCGCAACAGTCGCTATCGCAATCTCTTTCATCAGCTCCATCTTGTTGGTGTTGGATCTTGTGGCAATGCCTGAAGAAACTCGCAGAATCGCTGTGAGCTTCTTTGAGTGGATGGCGGTTGATAAATTTAAAATCAACGCTGGATTTGTGATCGATCAAATCAGCGCGATCATGATCCTGGTTGTGACAGGTGTGGGTACTTTGATCCACATGTTCTCAATCGGTTACATGCACCACGATAAAGGTGCAGCGAAATACTTCGCTTACTTGAATCTTTTCATCTTCAACATGTTGTTGCTAGTTCTTGGCGACAGCTTGCTTGTGATGTTCGTAGGTTGGGAAGGCGTTGGTCTTTGCTCTTACTTGTTGATCGGTTTCTGGTTCACAGACAAAGAAAAAGCGGCAGCAGGTATGAAAGCTTTCATCACGAATCGTATCGGGGATGCGGCTTTCCTTCTTGGTATGTTTGTTCTTTTCATGACATTCGGAACTTTGAATTTCCACGAGTTGAATGCTTTGGCACCAACTGTGGCAGAGTCTTCTTGGTTGGGTGCGGTGACTTTGGGAACATTGTTCTTGTTCATCGGTGCGACTGGTAAATCAGCACAGATTCCATTGTATGTTTGGCTTCCAGATGCGATGGCCGGTCCAACTCCTGTTTCAGCGTTGATCCATGCTGCGACGATGGTGACTGCCGGCGTGTACATGATCGTTCGTTTGAATCCGCTGTTCATTATGGCTCCTAACACAATGATGGTTATTGCGATCATTGGTGCGGCGACAGCGGTCTTTGCGGCGACAATTGGTATGACCCAATGGGATATCAAAAAAGTTTTGGCTTACTCTACAGTGTCACAACTTGGTTACATGTTCCTTGCTTGCGGTGTGGGTGCTTTCGGAGCAGCGATGTTCCACTTGATGACTCACGCCTTCTTTAAAGCTTTGATGTTCTTGGGTTCTGGTTCTGTGATCCACGCGATGCACGAAGAACAAGATATTCGTAAGATGGGCGGACTCAAAAAATACATGCCTATCACGCACATCACGTTCCTTCTTGGTTGGCTCGCAATTATCGGTATGCCTCCATTTGCGGGTTTCTTCTCTAAGGATGAAATCTTGGCTTATGCATTCAACTCACCAATGGGTTCTCCAGTGTTGTGGGCGGCGGGTGCTTTGGGTGCGACTTTGACAGCATTCTATATGACTCGTTTGATGGCTTTGACTTTCTGGGGTAAGAGCCGCGTTCCTAAAGAAGTTCATCCGCATGAGTCTCCAGCGTTGATGACGATTCCTTTGATCGTTCTTGCAGTTCTTTCTGTGATCGGTGGATGGATTGGTATTCCGCATGTGATTGGCGAAGGTTTGGGTCATATTCCAAACGTGTGGGAGCACTGGTTGCATCCACTTATTTCTCCAATCCCTGGATGGCAGCCGATTGAGCACACGACTGAATGGACTTTGATGGGCGTATCAGTTGGTTTGGCTTTGATCTCTGCTATCGTGGCTTATCAGTTCTATGTGAAATCTCCGGAAACTCCGAAGAAAATCGCAGCGAGCATCAAGCCTGTTTACAACCTCGTGTATAACAAATACTTCGTTGATGAAGCGTACTTTGGTTTCATTATCAATCCGCTTGTGAACATCAGTAAGAATACTTGGTACTATATTGATGTGAACTTCATCGACAAGATGACTTATTGGGCCGGAGACCTCGTGCGTGGCATGGGTTCTATGGTTCGTTCTATCCAAACCGGCAACATGCAACAGTACGCGATGTATATCGGCATCGGTGTTGTTGTCGCTCTTTCATTTGTGATCATGAGGTAATGTATGATCCTGAGTAGCATTGTTTTTCTACCTCTTTTGTTCGCTCTGATCGTAGCAGTATGGCCTAAATCCAATACGATTCGTCACTTGGCTTTGGGTCTTTCTGTGATCGAATTCCTTGTAAGCTTGGTTCTTCTGCAAAGATTCAATCCAAGCTCTGCGGGACTTCAAATGGTTGAGAAGTTCATGTGGATCGAAAGATTCGGCATTCAATACTTCATGGGTATTGACGGAATTTCTTTGTGGCTTGTTCTTCTGACGACATTCTTAACTCCGATTATTATTCTCGCGAGTTGGACAGCGATCACTGAACGTGTAAAAGGTTTCCACGTTGCTTTGTTCATCCTGCAAACAGCGATGCTTGGAACTTTCCTGGCGATGGATGCAATCTTCTTCTACGTCTTCTGGGAACTTTCACTTGTTCCAATGTACTTCATGGTAGGTATTTGGGGTGGAGCTCGCAGACTTTATGCGACGGTTAAGTTCTTCATCTATACGATGGCGGGTTCTGTGTTGATGCTCGTTGCGATCATCTACATGATGTACCTCACTCAAGAAGCGACTGGTCACATGAGTGCAAGTCTTTTGGACTTCTATCAATTGAAAATCCCATTTGTAGGCGGAACATTCTTCAGCCTTCAAACTTTGTTGTTCTTTGCATTTGCTTTGGCATTCTCTGTGAAAGTTCCGGTATTCCCGCTTCACACTTGGTTGCCTGATGCCCACGTTGAGGCGCCAACTCCTGGCTCTGTGATTCTTGCCGGTGTGATGCTGAAGATGGGTACTTACGGTTTCATGCGCTGGGTTCTTCCTTTGTTCCCAGAGGCCGCTGAATACTGGGCATGGTTGTTCATGCTGATCGGTGTTGTCGGTATCATCTACGGAGCTTTGGTTGCGATGGTTCAACCGGATGTGAAAAAACTTGTGGCGTACTCTTCTGTATCGCACATGGGTTACATCTTGTTGGGTCTTTTTGCTTTCAACGCTTACGGTATGGCCGGTGGTTTATACCAAATGTTGAATCACGGTATTTCAACGGGGGCGCTGTTCATCTTGATCGGTATGATCTATGAAAGAACTCACTCTCGTGAAATTTCTAAGTACGGTGGTTTGGCAAGTGTGTTGCCTCTTTTCACAATCTTCTTCTTTATCGTGACGCTTTCGTCGATTGCAGTTCCATTGACGAACGGATTCGTAGGAGAGTTCTTCATCCTTCTTGGAACTTACCAAGCGCAACCTGTGTTTGCGTACTTCGCAGTATCGGGCGTGGTTCTTGGTGCGGTTTACATGTTGTGGATGTTTAAGCGTGTGTTCTTCGGTGAAAAAGGGGAGCTTGTGAAAGACGAGCATCATCCGCTTCATGATTTGAACGCGCGTGAAATCGCAGTTCTTGTTCCGATGGTTATTATGGTGTTCTGGATGGGTCTATTCCCGAACCACTTCTTGAATTACTCCAAGGCTAGTATTGATTACTTGGTGAACAACAGAAGTAACTACAACCTGACAATTGTTCAGCCTGGCGATGCTTCGACTCAGCATGCGCAAGGAGGTAACTAATGAATACAGCTATTGGTCTTAGTGACATTCTTCTGATCTCGCCAATGATTGCATTGTTCTTCGCGAGTATCATTCCAATCACAGCGAAGGTTTTGCGTGGAAACCGCGAACAACATCCCGTGATTACTTTGTCTCAAGGTTTGATCGGTATCGTGGTTGCGATTGGTTTGCTTGTTGTCTTTGGTGGCGCAGGTAAAACAGCTTTCAACGGCGGATTGATCTTTGATGGTGTGACTCAGTGGATGGGTGTCATCGCTTTGGGTGCTGCTGGTGCGGCGATGATCATGATGTACGAAAATCCGTCAACGACAGGAAAACAGTTCTCTGAACTTGTGTTCCTGGCATTGAGTTCTGCGATCGGGATGTTGATCCTTGTGTCTGCAGTGGATCTTTTGATGGTGTTCATCGGTCTTGAGTTGATGTCATTGGCGCTCTACTTAATGATCGCGATGAGCCACGAAGAAAAACTTTCTAAAGAAGCGGCGTTGAAATACTTCGTTCTTGGATCTTTTGCTTCTGCGGTTTTCTTGTACGGTGTGGCTTTCATCTTTGGATCTACGGGTGGAACAAACATTCTTGGTTTCATGGAAAACGCAGCGGAACTTGTACAAACGTCTCGTTTGTTCTTGTTCGGCATCACGTTTGTGATCTTGGGCTTCTGCTTTAAGGTTTCAATCGCTCCATTCCATGCTTGGACTCCGGATGTTTACCAAGGAGCTCCAACTCCGCACTCTGCTTTCATGGCGACAGCGGTAAAGACAGTTTCTTTCGCGGCGTTCTTGCGCGTGATTGCAACGAAGTCTTTGACGGGTTCTGATCACTTGTTTGATATCTTGCAATGGCTCGCTGTGATCACAATGATCGTGGGTAATACGGCAGCGATCATTCAGAATAACTTTAAACGTATGATTGCTTACTCTTCTGTAGCGCACTCTGGATATCTTTTGATTGGTATCATCACTGCAGGTGTGAGCGACAACGGTGCGTTTGGTGCTTCCGGCGTGATCTTCTATTTGTTGAGCTACGCATTGATGACTTTGGGTGCGTTTGCAATCGCAAGCATGCTTGAAAGATCAGAGAACCACATCGTGAACATCGATGATCTTGCTGGTTTCGCGAAACAAAGACCTATGTTGGCTCTTTGTTTGACCGTGTTCTTGTTGTCACTTGCGGGTATTCCGCCAACACTTGGATTCTTCGGTAAGTTTTACTTGTTCAACGCAGCCGTCGGCGAAGGTCTATTGTGGCTCGCTATATGGGGTATGTTGAGCTCTGTGATCGGTGTTTACTACTACTTGAGACCGATCGTTGTGATGTACATGAAAGAGGGCAATGCAGAAGTTGCTGGCCACTCTTTGAATGCGACAACTGTGACTGCAGTTGTGATGGCTCTTGCGATTGTATTGATGGGCTTTGTATCTGGTCCGATCTTTACTGCGGTAGAGAAAAGTTTGTTCTAATTATTTTTTAGTCAGTTACTAAAAATAAAAAGCCCCAGATTAATTCATCTGGGGCTTTTTATTTTCAAAATCAATATCGATCTATACTTATAATTTCATTCCTAAGTGCCTGTAAGGGAGGTGAGTTTTTATTTACCTCATCGGTTATCCACTGTCGGTTTAGATAAATTAAAATAGCCAAGACGAATAAAATTATAAAGATTATACTAATTATAAATCTTGTTCGTTTAGACACCTGGCGATCTCCCCCATGTATAGTCCGGTAAACCATTTCCGGGTCTGAATGGAGTTAGTCTTACATTCGGTTCTTTCTCTTGAGGAATTGGACATTGTCTGACAGTTCCGTTTGAGCCACTGTCAAATGCTCCCGTTCCAAACAAAATTTCCTTCGTATAAATGGATCGCTCCAATTGTCCGAGAGAGGCGCCGTGTCCGCCGCCGCCGCCAGTAGCTTGATCCAAAAGAACCCAAAACATCGTCTTAACATATCCAGTGCGAGACTCACCGGTATAATCAACATAGTTTATTGGATCATTCATTACATAGCCATACAAATTTGTATCGTCTCCGCTAAAAAGGATCGGGTCCTTTCTTGTCCAGCGTCCTGTTTCAGGGTCGTAGTCCCTAGCCCCAAATCTAACAAGGCCGGCATCCTTATCCCAAACTCCGCCAGCGAACCCAAATGGCTGAAAACAGCTATTAGTATCAATCAGTATTCTTCCCCAGACATCGTATTCCATTCGTTGTGCAACTGTTCCATCAGACGCATTTACGACGAGAACTGGAGATCCGAGGTGATCGGTTATGATCCTAAAAGTTTCGTTTCCTTGAATAAAGAAATCCGGAGTATTCACCTTGGTGGCATACATAAATACTTTTTGCGTAATACCAGAACCATTTAATTCAGCGGCAATTCTCAGATTGTTTTCATATAGAAATCTTCTTTGAGGGTTCCCGTTTTTTAGTAAAGCTACACGACGGTTTAATCCGTCATGTAAATTCTGATAAGTTGTTCCATCACTGTTTGAAACCTCAGTTAAGTTTCCTAAGGTACTGTACGAGAAATTTTTGTATGAACCATCCAAAAAGGTGATTTTACTAAGATCGCCGTTTTGATCGTATGTAAAATTTTTTGAGCCAAAACTCTGAAGCCGATCTTGTGAATCGTATGTTGCTGTCACGGTATATGTCGGATAAGTTGAGCTAACTCTATTACCGTTGTTATCATATGAAAATGTGGCTGCTTGGCTGCCATTTTTCGTAACGCCAGTTAGACGACCGGAGCTATCATAGGTATAAGTGTAATTAGAAGTTGTACCAAGAATGGTTTCTGTTTTTTCGACGATCCTACTCATGCTATCCCGGACAAGAGAATACGAATACACTTCAGTAGGAAAGAACAGCCCATATGTTGCAGAGTAACCGATTAAATTTCCGTAAGTATCGTAGGTTCGCTCATCTGAAACCGAACCGACTTGTGTTTTTGTAAGCCTTCCCGATAGAGATGAGTACTCCAAATACATGTCGCTTCCAATATATTTTGGCTTTTCATCTTGGTTTAAAGTTATATTCGTTGTGTGAGAAGCTCCTGCTGAATCTGTAACAGTTCTCGAGCTTACTCTGAGCGATGAATCAAATCCAAAACTTACACTGCCAATTTTAAAATTATCAGAAGCTCTTCTTTGCTCATCTTCGGAAATCCAGGGGCCATAGTATGAGAAATTATTCTTCACACCTTGCGGTGATTGGATTGAGGTTAAAAGATCTGGAATTGTTGATGAATATATTCGGGTGTAGGTACCTTCCAGTGTTGAAATTGTATTTAGGAGGCCTGAGCCAGTACCATATGAGAAAGTGGCGTACTGACCATTTGGCTTTGATATTTGAGTGAGTTGACCGTCCAAGTTGTAGGAATAGGTCGTGTCCTTGGGCGTTACGCCAGAAACAGAGGGTGGCAAATACTTTGAAATCAGGTTTTGTAAATTGAACTCATACGCATGGGAGATTCCAGCTGGAGTTGTAATACTAGTTACATTTCCATTGGCATCATAGGTAAATGATACAGTTTTTCCACCCGATGTTTTAGAGGCAATTCGTCCAGCTAAATCGTACGTAAAACTTGTAGTTTCTGAGCGTGCGTTTGTTATAGTTTGAAGATATCCACTTCCATTGTATACGTATGTATAACTGTTATGACCGCCTTGACTTATACTTTGAATTTTTCCATTTGAATTATAGGTCAAATTAACTTTTACGTCATTTCCCGTTTGGATTTCAAAAGGTCTTTCATGAGAATCTAACTTTACTGATAACGTTACGCCCTCGGGAGAAGTAGTGGTCCATGTCGAAGAAGATTTATTAAAAATAGAAACTGTGTCATGAGAGTTTTTAGAAGCGGTTAGGGTATAAGAAATGTAGTCAAAGAACCCAGTGCCGCCTCCCGGATCAAACTGAGTCTGATATATTACGGAACTGTGATTTCCTGATACTGAATATCGAGACATTGCAGGTCGGGCGTAAAGAGATCCAAATCTTTCGTCATCAGTCACATAGTTTGCTGTTTCTCCACGAACGTCATTTGTGACGTACGTTCCATCGAGATACTCGACTGAGTTTACAGTTAAGCCCGCAGGTGTGGTAATTGTAGTCGAATAGTTCCCATTTGCTTGATAACTTTTCTGATAAACTGTTTGCCTAGTTAGAGCTGATTTTTTTGTAATATCACCGGAGTTTGGATCTACATCCAAGCTCCAAAAATTACCAGCTTGTCCTTGATCCTTAGTAAGTCGACCGTTTACATCATATGTGAAAGTATTTGTTTGTCCTCCCGGTTTTTGGAAAGACTCTAACAAGCTGGTTCCTGGCTTATACGTTAAAACGTAAGACTCTCCTTTCGGGTTTGTTACAACCGATATTTTTCCTGCAGAAGTGCTTACAGTTGTCAGCTGCCCCCTAGGTGCTTGAATTGAAGAAATTATTCCTGAGGATCTATTTAAAATCGTTTGATTTCCAAAAGCATCTTGGATTGATGTTAAATCATCATTGGAGTCATACGCGAAAGTATATTTCACGACTCCGGTTAAGAAAGTCAGAGTTTTTAGATGTTTTCCGTATTGATCAAAAATGTAGATTTCTTCGCCGTTGGAATCGACGACTAGTAATGTTCCGTCAGCTTGCACAATATGTTCTTTATATAAGACTGTGCCGTTTCCGAGATAGAGACGCTTCTGTTGTGGCTCATAATAATGCTGAGATGAAATTGTCCAGGCTTCTTTATTAAATGAGTTTTGTGGCTGCAGAGGATCAGTTCCGGGATCCAGAACGTAGTCGGGAGAAAATCTACTTGAGTAAAATAGTGAGAATTCTGAACCGACAATTGGAATAACTTCACCGAGTGATTGGCTATCTATCCTTATGATAGATCCTCGTTCGCATTTTTCTGTTTTAGGAGGTCGTGCTAGGGCAATGCCATTTAGATTCCATGTAGTAGAGCCTGAAACAGTTGTTTCGTTTCCTAGTGCGTCCTCAGTTATCTCTGTCCAATCAACTATAACTGAACCAGATTTTATTCCTGCTGAGTTCGGTTTAAATCCAAGTTGATAACTACACGCGCCCGTACCAGAAAATACCGAAGTGCACGTATTATGGAGATAAATAAAGTCTGAGGCTCCGCTTTTTGTGAAAGTAAAAACGATCGACTTTACATTACTCCAGGTGTGGGTCATACCAGGGCCTTGAATTTGAACTCCAATATCAGCACTGCCGAAATTCCAACTATTTAAAATATGTTCTTTCGCTAAAGGCGAAGACAGATCCAAATTTTGAATCGGAGGCTTAGAAAGCGCTTGTTGTGAAAATAAAAGAAATAAAAACAAAATTTTAAAATGTAACTTTGTAAGCGCTATATATAGATTCTTCATAAACTATCCTCAACCAAAGAAGATGGAGTAATTTTTCAAACAAGACGCGTTTATTTTTTTGCAACCGCTTTTGTCGATAGCAGTTTTTCAAGGTGCGCCAATCTTTTCTCCAGATCGTCATTCCTTTTTTGAAGTGTATTGATCTTTCCGATCAACTCTTGGTTCGATTGAGAGCTTAAATTCCATCCGCTTGCTAGAGTTTTACAATTGGTTCCATTGCGATCACATATTTTTTCAACACGAAGAGTGCCGGCGACATCAAGGAGAGAGCCTGGTGTTTTTGTTCCGATTCCGATTTTAGCGTTTGTTACAGGAGATGAGCTGTCCGCATTTGTTCCATAAATTGCGTTGCCAATGGCAAGTATATTACTTCCTTCATATACTGCAGGTCCCAAATTGTATCCGATAATAATGTTGTTAGAAGAAGAAGTTGTTAGATTTTCTGTTGTGGTTCCAAGAATAATATTTCCCGAGCCGGTAGTTAAGTAGTAGCCCGAAGAGTGACCTATCGCTATATTGTTGTTTCCATGGGAAGCAACCAGAGAATCCTGTCCTATTGCAATATTTTGGGTTCCGGCGCCATTATAAAATCCCGCGTTAGTACCAATGGCAATTATACTTCCAGTAGTACTCGCCGATGCTGCTTCTTTTCCAATGGCAATTACGTCTCCAGTTTTATTTGCGTTGGCAGCCCTGTAACCAATTGCAATAGATTTACCTGATGTAGTCCATCTGGAGGCATTGCTTCCAATCGCCACAACACTTCCTGAGCTCGTTGCGGATATTCCAGTATATGGACCGATATAAACATTTTCACTTGCAGTGCTGTCTTTGCCGGCACCTGACCCAATTGCTACATTATTTACGCTAGTTGTTGCGGCACTCAAAGCTAAGTCACCTACTGCGACATTATCGGATGCGTAAGTGCTCATTTTCAAAGCCTGATTACCGATGGCTACGTTACGTTGTGCGGGTGTCGCTACAGTAAGCATTGCGTTCATACCTATCGCAATATTATTTGAACCATTGGTTAAGGATTGCAATGGTCCTAAACCGATAGCAATATTACCAGTTCCTTGAGCTGACGGACCGAAAGACTGATTTCCAATTTGGATACCAATCGGCAGAATTGCGCCGATGGAACTGCCTCCTCCGCCACCCGAAGCGGCCGTCGTTTGTACTGAGCCGTCCGGAAATTTAAATCCACCTGATGTTGACTCAATCGTGCCCGAAACCGTGAGTGGACTTGTAGGTGTTGAGGTCCCGATGCCCACGTTGCCGGCGGAACGATAAATATTACTTCCGCTGGAAGTCCAAAGAGCTGATGTGACTGACGATGGCAGATCTAACTCTGAGAGAGTTCTAAATGTGGCTGTGCCAGAACTATTGGATGGCGAAGCAAGAACAAGGTTTTGCGCTTGAGAGCCAAACGCGCTTGGAATGATTACGATATCGCTACACGCCCACATGCCGGTGGGCGATGTGAATGTTAGGGTTTGATTCACGCCGCAACTTGCAGGCATATTTGAAGCGTCGAGTTTATTGCTTAGCTGTGTAGATAAGTTTGAAATGTCTGATATTGAAATAGACTTATTTGTCCAAGAAGTTCCATTGTAGCCGAGGTACTGCCCTGACGTTGCCGTCAGAATAGATACAGAACTTCCGCTAATTTTAGATGCATTAATGTCAGTTAAATTTGCTCCGTTTATAGCAGGCAGTTGTGCAGTACTGTTTAGCTGAACTATTTTATTTGCGGTGGTTCCAACATCAACGGAAATTGTTCCAGAGGTAGTTATCGTTCCGCCCACGAGACCGGTCCCTGTTGCAATGGAAGTAACAGTCCCCGAGCCACTACCGCCTCCTCCGCCAGATCCCCATCCTGTAGAAATGACTTTGCAGTTTGTGCCGTTACGATCACAGATTTGATCAGCTCTGATAACCCCAGCAACATCTAACTCGGAACTGGGAGTCGTAGTGCCGATACCGACATTCCCGCCAAAATAATTTAATCCACCTTTTGAATATACAGCGAAATTAGTGTTCGCTGCCGTCGGAGTATCTACATAAACTCCGTAAAAATTCTCAACTGTACCCCCACCAGTATTAAGCGGGGCGAGTATTGTAAGACCATACGCATTTGTTATTGTGCCTGTCGAAACATTGCTTAATGAAGATTGAAGCCCGGTAGCGTTAGTAAGACTACCAATCCCACTGTGTTTAATAACTCCAGATACACCTGTTACCGAGTTAATAACACCTTCTTGGGCTGGGCCTGTGACAATGTGTCCGATTACGCTGGAAATCGTTCCTGAATAATTTGAATTTACATTTATAGAAGCGGTCGATTGGTTTGCGACAAAATGATCCGCAGAGTCTCCAGTAGGAATCCCATACGCTACATCAAGTCTCGCAAGTGGATTAAGGACTCCAATACCGACATGGCCGTCCATCACTGTTAGTGACGGGCCTCCAGTTGGATTGGTTATATTTACGGGCATTCCAAATTCATAGCTGTTACACATCAAGGGAGTCGCACTGGAGATGTTTAGAGGACAATCAGCGAAAGCTATGGAAGCAATAGATAACTGAATGACTAAGGCAAACCGAACCCTTTTAGACACTAAACTTAATACGGTATTTCTGCTTTTCACCAGGCCTCCAGGGTGTTAAAAACTAAATTTTGATTATAAATTTATCGTGTTTATATTTATTGAGGCAAAAATGTTAATCAAAACAAAAAACGATTAATAGACCTTGGTCAGGCGCCGCCGTCAAAACATTGGTTCAATATTCAAAGCCCACGTATCGTTAAGATCTATGAATCAAAAGTTTCACGAACTCATCTCTGAAGCGTCGAAAGTTGTCCTGGATAAGAATGTGGAAATCCGTTTGGCAATCACTTGTTTGCTCGCAGGCGGACATCTTTTGATTGAAGACTTGCCCGGAGTGGGAAAGACCACTTTGGTGCAAGTTCTTGGAAAACTTTTAGGTCTTAAAACTCGTCGCATTCAATTTACAATTGATCTTCTTCCGGCCGATGTAATCGGCGGGCAAGTATTTCATCCGCAAGAGCATAAGTTTGTTTTTCATGAAGGACCTCTGTTTTCACAACTTGTGATGGCTGATGAACTCAATCGCGCAAGCCCCCGCACGCAGAGTGCTTTGCTTCAGGCAATGGAAGAGGGCGAAGTTTCTGTGGATGGAAATACGTGGGCTCTTCCTCGTCCTTTCTATGTGATTGCGACACAGAATCCGCATCAGCAGATGGGAACTTTTCCCTTACCTGAAAGTCAGCTCGATCGATTTTTGATGAGCTTGGAATTGCATCACGCTTCGAAGGAAACGGAAGTGCGCATTCTGCAAGGTGAAGATCCACGTCATCTTTTGCAAAACGTGAAATCTATTTTCTCTGAGAATGAAATCTCGGAAGCTCTTTCTCAAGTCGAAAAGGTGCTAGTATCACAAGCCGTCGCAAATTATATCGCGGATCTTTTAGAGAAATCTCGTCGTGCAGGATTTGAAGGAACACCTCTTTCGACTCGTGCGGGAATGGCTCTCGCAAAAGCGGCGAAGGCGTGGGCCTTCATGGAAGGTCGAAGCTATGTGCGCCCTGAAGATGTGCAACAAATTTTAGTTCCTGTATTAGGTCACCGTCTGGGAGGAAATCATGGCATCAAGCGAGGCCGTGAATGGGCAGGGGCTTTACAAAAAAGCACGCCAGTTCCTGTCTAGGAAAAGAACAAGAACATATATTGTTCCAAGTGCTTTCGGTTTCGCTTTTGGAGCGATGGCGCTGGTATTGTTTTTCTTCGCGGTCGGTTATGCGAATAATCTTATTTATATCTTTGTTTTCTTTTTAATTTCTGTGGCTCTTACCAGTGTTCTTATTACGAATAAGAATGTGGATGGCGTCGAGGCAGAAAATATTTATGCCGAAAATGTTTTCGCGGAAGAAAGAAATGTTTTAGTTGTACACCTCAAAAATTATTTTACAGCTCCGGCATGGAGCCTCGTTGTCTTCTTTGAAAAAACAGACGAACGATCAGAGTTATCTTCTTTAAATCCTTCTTCTGAAGAAAATGTATCCGTTTACTGGAAAGCAAATAAACGAGGACGCGTAATTCTTCCGCGCCTGATTCTGCAAAGCACATTTCCTTTTGGCCTTCTGCGTGCGTGGAAGGTTTTTAAAAAGCCTCGGGAAGTTTTAGTTTACCCCGCAAGAAAAGGGGATTCGCAATTTCCACAAAAATCCTATGGCTCTGAAGAATTAAAAAATTCAGGACTATTTCGTGATCACAGGGAATACCAAAGCTCGGACTCAATGATGCGTATTGATTGGCGAGCGAGTGCAAGAAGGCAAGAGCTGCTAGTAAAAAACTTTGAAGAGATGGAAAAACCTTCTCTGCGGTTTTCCTGGGAGCAAACATCTCATCTTTCTGATTTTGAAGCACGCGTTTCCCAACTTTGTCTCTGGATAGATGAGGCAGAAAAAAGAGGGCACGCTTATTCTCTCGAATTGAACAATAAAAAGACACCTCTTGAAAGAGGTTCCGCTCATTGGAAAATGTGTCTTGAAACTCTGGCTCTTTTATCTGCTGGAGATGTGTCGTGACCAGAAAGTTTTATTCGCAGAAAGCCTTAGCGATTTCATTTGTGACGGCGATGGCAATGGTGGCTCTCGAAGTTTCCACATGGATTGCGGTATTTAGTTTTGCGATGCTTTTTTGGAAGTGGGGCGTAGAAAACCTAAACTGGAAACCGCTTTCTAGAAAAGTGACGGGCGCCCTTAGTATTCTGCTCCTTGTGCAAACATTGATTCAGTTTCGGACGCTCATTGGACAAGAACCCTCTTATACATTTCTCTTGGCTCTTTCTGCATTAAGAATCATGGACTACGAAACGGAACGGGATCATAAGTTCGTTGTGCTTTTAGGCTTCGTTCTGATTTCCGTAAAGTCTCTTTTCACTCTCGATATCTATTGGATTCTTCCCTCGGCTCTTTCTTTTGGAGGACTGTGGTATTCACTTCTTCCGTCAGGGCTTCCAGCAAGATCAAAAGCGTTACTCAAAATATTTGTCCTTTCCATTCCGGCGGCCGTTATTTTGTTCTTCGCGTTTCCGCGCTTTGTTTTGCCGTGGGCGATGTCGCGTGGAGGATCACAGTATGGAGAAATCGGATTTACTGATGAAATCAACCCAGGCAGAGTTGCTGAGCTTGCGGCAAATCCTGCGATTGCTTTTCGTGCGAAGATTTCAGATTTGCCTTTAAAAAAATCATCAGATCTTTATTGGCGCGGGTCTGTTTTAACATCATCACGTGGTTTAAGCTGGCGACCGGGAAGACCGATTCTTCAGACGCATGAAGAAAGAAAGTCTGAGAAAGAATACACGTATGAGGTCGCGATGGAACCTACATCGCAGACGTTCTTATTCGTTTTGGATGGAACTCAAAGAGTGCAACTCGAATCCAATACGGTTCTGCCTCTTCATCAATCTATCTTTAGAGCTTCACGTCCTATTTCAAAGCCATCGGTCTATCGCGCAATTTGGACAGAAGCAGGAATAAATAAAGAAGTACCCGACGAAGAATTTTTAAAAGCTCCGCCCGTACAAGGCCGTGTCTTTGAATGGGTTGAAAATATAAAAAAGAAAAACTTAAGCGAAGAAGACCGCCTTAAAGAAATTCAAAAACTTTTTGCCGAGGGCGGATTTGTTTACACATTAAGTCCCGGAATTTACGGACCCAATGATTTAGAAAAATTCCTCTTCGAAAGAAAACAAGGATTCTGTGAACACTTTGCTGGAGCCTACGCAACTCTCGCGAGGTCCCTCGGTATTCCTTCACGAGTTGTCGTGGGTTATCAGGGTGGAAGATACAATCCACTTGGGGATTTTTGGAAGATCGCTCAAAAAGACGCCCACGCATGGGTTGAAGTTTACACCGGTAAATCTTGGAAGCGAATTGATCCCACGATGTGGGTCGCTCCATTACGAATCATCATCGGAGCTGAAGAATTTTTCGGTCTTTCAGAAGAAGATCAAAGAGCCTTCGCGAGATCCGTCGATTGGCGTCCTCCAGCCAAAGAACAATTCCTTTTGTGGGATGAAATGAGTTTTTGGGTTGAGAACCTCAACTACCGATGGACTTATTTCCTCATCGACTTCGATAAATCTTCTCAACAAAGTCTTTGGAAAAGTTTTACCGAATATAAAGCGGGTTTGTCGTTCGCTCTCGCAATCATTCTTGTTCTCTTTGTTTTTATTTTCCGCAGTCTTTTTAAACAGAAAGGTTTACTGACGGAAGAACAAGTTTTGATTCATGCGGTAGAGACATGGGCGCAGAATCAAAGACTCCCGCGAGAGCTTTCTGAACCGCCTTTAAGTTTTCTTGAGAGACTGCAAAAAGAGTTTCCTCAAGATAAGGATATCCTCAACCGAATCGGTCGTTTCTATGATCAAAAAATATATGCACGAATGAATCCGGAAGAAGACGCAAAAAAAATATTGGCGTTTTGGCGGGAAAGTCATCGCTAATTTTGCGCGCTGTAGCCAGAAAAAAGAAGCAGGCACCTTTTAGATGTCGAACTGGCGGAGGGCGTTGATGCCTGATTTAAATCCGATACGCACGATGCGCGCTAGGATTTCGGGATTTAAGCTAAAGTGATCAACGAAGAACATTTCGTAGTTCTGTGGGCGTGGAGAGATATAGATGTAATCCACTTCGGGGCGGTAGTTTACGCGATTGCGAATGATTTCAAGGAGTTTATCACGATGCTCTGGAGGCAAGTTCATCTGTTTGAAGTAGCCATCCACCGCATTGTAGATTCCGCGAATATCGTTTTTGTATTGAATATGACGAGTGATCTTTTGCTGAACCACTTGGTAAAGAGCTTGGTTGGCAATGAGCGGAATTCCATAGTCATGGAGTGAACCCATCTCTTTCGTGTAGTGGTAAGGCTGAATCGAGTAAGAAGAAATAACTAAATCAGCTCCGTAGTCAGCGGCCACGTGGGTTGAAAGAGTGTCGCGGATTTCTCCGTCATAATAGAAAATCTCTTTTCCATCGGGACGAGTGATTCCGTAAGGAGCAAAAACCGGCGGCAAAGAAGTTGAGCAAGCCACTGCATCGCTGATGGTCGCATAGTTGATGTACTTCGTGCTTTCGTTTTTATAAGACTCCGGGAAATTTCCGAAGATGGCTTTACGGGTATGATTCAATTGTGTGCCGATGATAAAAAGGCCCACGCCCAAACGAGCAAAGTCGTTATCCAGCAGGACCTCTTTACGCAGATAACTTTCGATTCCCTTGGTTGAGAAAAGACCGTTCAGTTTCAAACCGTTTTTTAAAAGCGATTCCAGACCTCCGGTGACCAAAGCTTTTTCCATCAAAGTTCTAGGAATGAACTTCAAAAGACCGCTTGAGTTGAGGTTGAAAATATCGCGATAAGAAATCGGCTTTAAATAACGAAGATCCGATTTATCAAAAGTCGGTGTGGTCCCTGATCCGATTTGGAAAGCGTTGATCAAAGATTCAACGGAGTAGCCGGCAGCAAGAATCGAAGCGACAAAAGCTCCAGCGCTGGAACCCACGTACAAACGGATCGTAAAAGGATCATCGTCCTTAAAGTTCTGACGCACCATCTCTTTGGTTCCGCCAGCAAACTTGAATCCTTTTTCTTGTAAAGCTAAGCAAACCCCAATGTGAAAAGCCGCAGCTTTAATGCCGCCACCGCTCAATACTAGGGCCACTTTTTTCTTATCACGAATCCGCATATTGATTCCTTTAGTATCGGACTTTCCTCCAAAAGGAGCAAAGAATTCTTTCAACCCTAAGAAAATCCATGACTTAGGGTTGCGTAGTCAGACCAAGGTCTAGTGGATAGGCAGTATTTGACACATGATTAACCAGATCAAGGTCCTGAATTTTCTTGAATTTGAATAACTACTCACACAAACTTTGACAGACCGAAGTCGTGTGATAATGTTGGATACGCAGGCTGAGTAGGGCTGACCACCTTCCCGAAATGCTTGAATGGGGAATTTAATGAACGTAGAGCAAGTTGGTTCTTGGTTACCGCTAACGGACTATTCCACTAAGTACAAAATTAGTGTGAGTACACTCCGCCGTAGAATCAAAGCTGACGACATTAAATTCCGATTTGAAGACGGCAAGTACTTCATCATGGACGAACCGATGGGTACCCATCAACGAGTACATCGCCCCTCCCAAGAAAGCGAAAGCGCCTTGGTGGGTGCTCATCATGGAATGATGAAAGGTAGTGACACTATGTCAGCTTCTTCAAAAGACGAAATGAAGGCTCAGGACCTAGACAAAGCCATGAAGGCAAATAAGGATGAGCCCATTTTGACTGCCGCCAACAAACTTCTTAACGAACTCAAAAAAGCCTACACACAAATCCTTCAGGAAAAAGAAGAGCAAATCTTCCAACTGAAGGATGAAGTCACGGACCTAAAAACATTGGTCCGTGTTCTTGAATCCGAAAACGAACGTCTTAAGGGCTTCAAACAGTAAATACCGTTTAAATATTAGCCTCTCTTTGTGACTCGCTGGATTTAGCACTGCCACTGGCTTGTCTGAAGTTATAGATTTCAAAAGCCGTTTCTTGTGGAGGACCCGAGAAACCACCTTTAACTCCACCAGTTAGTTTTGGCATCAAAGTTTCATTTTTAAATTTTTCCCAGGACTCTTTGGAATCATGCACGACCGAAACGGTCCAACCGTCTTTTGTAGGGCCGGCGATATGAACAAGCTGTCCTTTTGGGAGTGAGTTTTTATCGGGATGGACTAATGCTAGAGTCGCATCGTATTGTTCTTTGGTTCCATTAGGAAAGAAGTGAATAATTCCGTACGCCATGGGAACGCTCTCCTTTTTTTAGATGTTTGGTCTTCAGTTTAGATCAGATATTCTAACGAACAATTTCCATGAAAACGTTTCTTTGAAATTACATTTCAGGACAGCGCGTTTCTTACGATATCTTCATTGCCAAAAGTTAATGCAACCGATATTTGACCCCTGACATGAAGGGGGTTTCAGTCATGAAATCATTTGCAGCAGCGATTTTCCTGGTTTTCGCCACGGCGTTTTCAGCTCACGCTCAAACTCAAGCAGTGGATTCATCCGACAACGTGATGGATGAACTCAATCCTTTTGATCCAAACATCGAACAGACTTTGGAAAACTTGGATAAAATCTATCAAGAAGAAACGGGATCTTCTCCGTTCATCGAAAACCTTTTGCAGCCTTTCGGTAAAGGTTGTTTCCGCGCCGAGTGCCCAGTGTGGGTGCAAGTTTCCAGATCAAGACAAGAGCTTTACCTTCACTTGAATGGCGTTCATTCAGCGACATGGAAAGTTTCAACAGGCGCTCCAGGTCACGGAACTCCTGACTTTGATACGAATCCAAACGGTCGTATTTACGATAAATACACTTCAACAAAATATCCCGGTGGAGACTATAAAGGTTTGGGTAACATGCCTTACGCGGTTTTCATTAGCGGTGGATTTGCCATTCACGGAACGGCAGAGAGCAATTGGAAAAAATTAGGCTCCCGCGCTTCTCATGGTTGCATTCGCGTTCATCCTGATAATGCTTACTACTTCAATCGCCTTGTAAGACAACAGGGTATCTACAATGTGTGGATCACAGTTCACGAATAAAAGCGGGGAGCGTAAGCTCCCTTTTTTATACGATAATCACGTCGTCGTTTCGGACCTTCGGTTTTAAAAATTTCGATATCTTCACCAGAAAACCAATCGAATAATTTCCAGTCTCGTTCGTAATCGCTTGTGCGAGTTGAGCTTTCACCATGTCAATATTTGGGCGAGCTTCGCCCATGCGCACCTGAGTTCGAGTGTCCAAATCCCAACAAAGACGAACCAGCATTGCGGCTTCTGTAAGTTTGTCGGAGCGAGGCTTGTTGGGAAAACCTTTTTGATCAACGCGCTCGTGACTTTGCAGAATAATATCTTTGATGCTTTCCGTAAGAGGAAGTTTTCGCGAAAGACACTGATTCAAACTGTAGATGGGGTGTTTTTGGTATTCCATCTGTTCTTCGGCGTTCATTTCTTGATAATGATTCTCGCGAATTTTTTGTGTCGTCGACGGACTCAAATCCAAGTAACCAACGTCAGAGAGCAAAGCGCCAATCATGATCTCTTTGGCGTTACCTGTTTTAGACTCTGAACTTAGAAGGCCCGCATAGGCGGCAATGGAAGGAGCCCGTTCGACGGAGCCAAAATCCCCAATTGCGGAACTGCTGATAACAAGCCACGGGTCTTTGATGTGAATGAGTGACTCTAAAAGATCGGCTGCGAATTTTTGGCAAATATCGTAAAGATCCTTTCCCTGGGCAAATGAAGCACTAGAACTCTGATCTGTCACAAGCAGCACAAGGTTCAAGAAAGATTGATTCAGCTGCAAAAATTTAAGTCGGCATTTTCGGATTAAACTATCGCTGTCTTCCGCGCTAAAACTATTTGTGTATTCAACCCAGGCATCAAGATCTGTGCGCCGCAAGTAGAGTTCGCCGATCTCTTTGTACTTCTCCAAAAAATCGCGACGAATGGTGTTTCCTGGTTTTCCGACTTTCAAAAATTTCTTATTGATTGGCATAAGATAAAATAACGGAAATGTGGGCTCAGTTCCCTCGATCAAGTCGACGGTTTTAACTGGAATGTAAGCGGAGCGAATGACTTGGCTTAAAATAAATTCCAGCTTGCTTGAAGCAATATATTCATTTTCCATCATCACTAGCGAAGCACCGGATGTTTTTATAACTCGCGCATCTTCGGGCTGAAGTTTGGAACTTGCGATAGCCAGAATATAACTATCAGGAGCGCCTTGCCGAGCGACCTGCACAAGACCTGCGATCTCGTTGGGTTTTGTTAGGTGACTACAATCCAGTAAAACACAGGTGATAACTTTGTAGGTTTCAGACTTGGTGAAAAAATCGTCATCACTTTCAAAAGACTGAAATTCGAAATCAAAAATGCGAGCACTATTTTCCGCACGTTTACGAAACTTTTCCTGAGGAGACACAATAGCTAAATCTAAATTTCGCATAGATCAACACCTCAGCATTGATCGTACTCTTCAAGATTTGGTCAAAGTAAGGCCAGCTAATCATGATAACTAACACTTAATTTTTCTAAATAGATATATGTGGAATGTACTATGACGAAAGTATTGAGGGTTTTTTAAAAAAGAAAAAGGACCAGATTTCTCTAGTCCTTTTTCGTTTCATCGTTTTGGGAGGGGCGATGGGCTTGGGCTACGGATTAAGCAGCCAAGCTCTTTGATTTTTTCGGATCTTTTTTCGCAGCAGGCTTTTTGTCCTGGGCCTTTGCACTCTTATCGAATGCCACCGCGAAGACTTCATCAAGGTTTTCAGCCAAGATGAAGTTGATTTTGTCTTTGAAGATCTTAGGGATGTCAGCAAGATCCTTTTGGCAAGCCAATGGGATAATGATGTTTGTAATTCCTAAGTTCAAAGCCGCTAAACACTTCTCACGGATACCGCCGACAGGAAGCACGCGACCTTGGAGAGTCACTTCACCTGTCATCGCGATATCGTGACGAACAGGAGTTCCAGTCATCAAACTTACAAGAGCGGTCGTAAGCGTGATACCAGCAGAAGGACCATCCTTAGGGATTGCACCCGCAGGCAAGTGAACGTGAACATCATACTTTTCAAAGAAGTCCTCAGGGATACCAAGTTCTTCCTGGTGCGCACGAGCGTAAGACATCGCAGCGTGAGCAGACTCTTTCATCACATCGCCAAGTTGACCTGTGAGTGCAAGATGTCCTTTACCTTTCATTTTCAAAGCTTCGATAGTGAGAACTTCACCACCAGCTTGTGTCCACGCAAGACCTTGAACAACACCGACTTGAGAGTCAGCGATCTTGTCATCGCGTTGGAATCTTGGAGGACCGAGCAATTCAGGAACTGTTGTTGGAGTTACCTCAACAAAGTTTGCTTCGCCCATCACAACCATTTTAGCCACTTTACGGCAAACTGAACCTACTTCACGCTCAAGGTTACGAAGACCTGCTTCACGAGTGTAGCCTGCGATCAAGTACTTGATACCTTCATCAGTAAACTTGATGTTTTCTTCAGTGATACCGTTGGCTTCAATTTGTCTTCTGATCAAATGTTTTTTCGTGATCAAAAGTTTATCGTTTTCTGTGTAACCAGGAATATTCAAGATTTCCATACGGTCACGCAATGCTGGTGGAATATTTTCCAACACGTTGGCAGTTGCGATGAACAACACATTTGAAAGATCGAAATCGACGTTCAAGTAGTTGTCGCGGAAAGTTGAATTTTGTTCCGGATCCAAAACCTCAAGCATGGCTGCTGAAGGGTCACCGCGGAAATCAGAACCCAATTTATCAACCTCATCGAGAACGATAACTGGATTGTTTGTTTTCGCTTGGCGAAGAGCTTGGATAATTTTACCAGGCATCGCGCCGACATACGTACGACGGTGACCACGGATTTCCGCTTCATCCTTCACGCCGCCCAAAGCGATACGGAAGTATTCACGGCCCATCGCGCGAGCGATAGATTTACCCAAAGATGTCTTACCTACACCTGGAGGACCACCGAAGCAAAGGATTGGACCTTTAAGATTTGGCTTAAGTTTACGTACAGCCAAGAACTCCATGATACGGTCTTTTGCTTTTTCAAGTTCGTAGTGATCTTCATCCAAAATTTCTTTAGAGCGCTTAAGATCAATATGATCTTCAGATTTTTTGCTCCAAGGAAGATCCGCCATCCAGTCAAGGTATGTGCGAACCATTGTTGCTTCAGAAGCATCTGGATGCATACGCTCCAAACGTCCAAGCTGTTTCAACGCTTCGGCTTCAACATTTGGTGGCATGCCGGCGTTAACTAGTTTCTCGCGAAGTTCATCCATCTCTTCAGATTTAGAGTCACCTTCACCGAGCTCATTCTTTATAGCTTTCATTTGCTCGCGCAAGAAGTATTCGCGTTGTGACTTCGACATATCTTCTTTGCCGCCAGCGCGATTCTTTTGTTGAGCTTGCATCACTTCAAGTTCAGCAGCCAAGATTTCGTTAACTAGACGAAGTCTTTCTGTTGCATCTGAAGTCTCAAGAACTTTTTGAGCGTCTTGAACTTTGATACCTAAGTTAGAAGCAATCAAATCAGCGATACGACCTGGATCAGAAACATCGTCCAACACTAACAAGATGTCTGGAGAAAGAGGGCGACCTAGAGCGATGATACGCTCGATGTGCTCTTTGGCTGTTCTGATCAAAGCCTCATTTTCAACAACAGTTTTTTGTGTTGGGATGTCTTCGATTTTTTCTACGGCCACTTCAAAAGAAGGAGCTGTCTTTGTGAAATTTTTCACGCGGCCTTTTGCTACACCTTGGATAAGGATTTTAACACGGCCGTCAGAAAGTTTTCTCATTCTCATGATCATCGCTACAGTACCTACTGTGTAGATGTTGTCAGGAGATGGATTTTCTTCCGTGATATCTTTTTGTGAAGCCAAAAAGATCAGGCGATTCTTTGCTAGTGCTTCTTCAACTGAGCGGATCGAAGCATCACGCCCTACGAACAATGGAATAATCATGTAGGGGAATACTACGATGTCTCTCACAGGTAACATTGGCAATGTCTGTGGGATTTCTAGAACTTTATCGTCAAAACTCATACCGCTCCTCCGCGTAATGCGGGAATATTTGTTTTCTCGTATGAGTCTTCTCGGCGTGAGACAGTGGGAGCTTAAATCAAAATTTAAAAATTGGACTGACATCCATGTCAGTAGACCTCATCCAATGAGATTTACTGAGCATTATTGGAAAAGATTAGAATGGCTCTCTTGTTCTTCCATGCAATCAATACAAAGGGCTGTGAATGGACGAGCCTGAAGTCTGCGTGCGCTGATAATTTCACCGCAAGCTTCGCACTGGCCATAAGTCCCATCCGCAATTTTAGAAAGAGCTCTTTCGATTGCATAGAGCGCTGTACGATCTCTTTCATGAAGATGAATGGAAATATTATTAGAGATATCCAGAGATGCAACCTCAGCTTCATCTGCGACAGATGTGATGCTAGATTGCTCTGCTTTGAATTCATGTGTCTTGTTCAGAATCGAACTCTTTTGGAAGAGCAAAGATTCTTTCAAGTTTTTTAATTCTGTTTCTGACAGTTCGGTTACGTTCATCTCACCCCCCGATATGATGATCCTGGCCGAAATTGGTTTCCTTATTACGGGGGAATGAATGACTGTCACGAAAAAAGCGGCGCGTGATTATTTAGCGTGCAAACTTACGACCAACCGCTTCTCGAAGTTCTGCACCCTCGATACTGAGGCGTGTCCAAGGAATTGCTAACAATCTATCAGCCTCAATCATCTCTTCCGTCTCTTCACAGATTCCGAAAGTTCCTTGCTCGATGCGTGCTAAGGCCATTTCAATTTCTACCAATTGATTTCTCATGCGCTCTTGGGACACCAAGAATGAATGTTCAGCAATGTGTGCGACCGATTGATCCGCCTCGTCGCCACCTTTTTCCACATGGACTAGTTCGCGTTGGGCTGTTCTGAAGCGATTCAAAACATCCTGTTTTGCAATTAGAAGTTTCTTTCTGCACTCCATCACTAAGTTTTCAGAGATACGACTTGTCATAACAACCCCCTTCTTTAGATTTTGCGACTCTCATCGTCGCTGGTGTTCCTTAGACAGGACACCCAAAGTCGGGGGTTAAAAAATCGTCATAAAAAATACTTATGGGAACTATTTTACAAGCTTAGTGGGAATAACCTCGCCCTTTTCAACAGTTAGGGGGGTGACTGGACGTTCAATTTCGCGCTCAGCATTCATTGAAAGAGTGCCCAGGGCTCCAGGGAAACGCTTTAAGGATGTCAGTTTCTGCGTTAATTCTTCACGAGAGCTCGCACCTGAAGCGATCAACTGACGCAAGATAAGGCCCGCATCATACGCTTGGATTTCGATAAGAGACGGCTCTTCGTTATATAAAGACTTATACTCATTCATGAAGCGAGATCTAGTTTGTGCTGTCGGAGAAATACTATCCACGAAAAGCAAATTGTTCGCAAAGTTTCCCGCGCGACGAGCGACGTCTTTTGTATTCCACAAATTCGTGCCCAAAAGTTTCACGTTGCGGACATCGTTATAAGAAAGCATCGCAGAAATTTGTCCCATTGCTTTCACGCTGTCAGGAATAAAGATCGCGTCGAAATCTGTAACCGGTGGAAGAACTGTTTCAAGATTTGATTGGCGCACAGATCTTTTTTTATCACTGTGTTGCAGCTCTTTAAGGCGCACAGAGAACTCGTCTTGGCGTGCTTCACCGAAATAAGTCCCAACAAGTCGTTGAATGACAAGACGGAAATCTGTCTCTTTAGTTGAATATGTTTGCACCGCCGTAATCTGTCCACCGCGTGCTAGAACTTCATCCCAAAAAATATTTGTGAACTCAATACCGTACGGATCATTGGGATAAAGAATAGCAAACTTCTTCATTCCCATATCTTCCATCGCCGTACGAACAAGGGCGCGCACCTGCATACCGCTTGTTAAAGAGTTTCTGAAAACCGTAGGACCAATTTCTGTCAGACCGGATCTTTGCGAAAGAGCGACAGTCGGAACACCAAGCTCATCTGATTTTGCGGCAACCGCGGGAGCTGTTTTACTAAGTAAACTTCCAACAATCGCGATGACGTTATCTTCCTTAACAAGACGTTCAACACCACGGCGAGCAGAGTCCGGGTTTCCCTCACTGTCCATCACGGCCAATTTGAAGCTTGATCCGGGAATATGAAGTCCTAAGCCCATCTCAAGGCCACGCAAAGCTCGCTGTCCAACCGGAGCGTTCTTACCACTTAACGGCAACACAACACCCACAGTTTGCGTTTGTACGTTTTTAGAAGCTTCAAGCTGTTGCAAAATATCTTGCGAACGAACGGCCAGGTCGCTGCCCGGCATATAATCAGTCACGCCCGAAAAATATTTTTTCGCCGTGGAAATATCCTTACGATCCAAAGCCATTTCACCAAGACGATACATCGCATGCGCGCGCAAATAACCAAAGTCAGAATTTTTTGCGACGTCTTCAAGTTGATCTTCATTTAATTTGTTTTCGACGATGTCGATCGCGTGAAGACGATAAGTTTCCTGATCTTGCTTGTTAGGAGCCTGAACAGACTGTGTGACTAAGCCCTTAAGATACTCCAAGGCATCTTCCGTTTTTGGCGCCTCAGGTAACGTCAAAGTTTCACTTTGAATTTGCTCTGGCGTTTTTCCGGTTGTCATGCCGCTCATCGCTTTTGGTTTTTTCGCGGCCGCCGCTGTCGGTGGTCTGTACGGAGGACGTTTTTTTGTCGCTACCGTCGTACAAGAAGCTAAAAGGCAAGCCGTTAGCAAAAGCGCAAATCGAGATGTCATTTTCTATTCCTCATAAGATGAGAGACTTTTTCTTGGAAAGCTTTCACAAGGGGAGTGGTTTCAGTAGACTTCGCAAGCTCTTCGACAAGTTCTTTTTGTCTTGCTGAAAGATTATGAGGCGTATCTACAAGAACGCGCACAAGCATGTCACCGGAACCAAATCCGCCGAGTTTTGGAAAACCTTTTCCTTTGAGTCGGAACGTTTGTCCCGAGTGAGTTCCCGGAGGAATGCGAATCATCGCTTTTCCTGTGAGCGTGGGAACTTCAATATTTGTTCCTAAGATCGCATCCGTGTAGGTGATCGGAAGATCCAAAGTCACATCATTTTCGTGTCGTTTAAAAAGAGGATGCTCTTGAATGTTGATGATCACGTAAAGATCACCCGCAGCCCCGCCGCCAGCAGCGGAATCACCTTCGCCGGAAAGTTTTAGGCGTTGGCCCTCTTTCACGCCAGCAGGAACATTCACAGAAAGTTTTGCAGATTCCTCTTTGCCGCCTTTTTGACGAACAAAGCTGATGATTTTCTCAGTGCCCAGAGCGGACTCTTCAAATGAAATATTTAATGTGTAGCGAAGGTCGGTGCCCTTGGCTTGTTGACGGCGAGCGCGTGCACCGGCAGCTCCACCTGGGCCGCGGGCATTTCCAAAAATTTCGCCAAAGACATCACCGAAGATGTCCTGGAAAGGATCTCCACCATTGTTTCCCGCGCCGTGTGTTCTGCCGAAACCACCAAAGCCGCCAGCGCCGCCGAAAGGTCCGCCCGCACCACCGAAACCTTGTTGGGCTCCGGCGTGTCCGAACTGATCATACATTTCGCGTTTTTTCGTATCGCTCAATGTATCGTAGGCTTCGCTGATCTCTTTGAATTTCTCTTCGGCTTTTTTATCGCCGGGATTTTTATCCGGGTGAAACTGCATCGCAAGCTTGCGATAAGCTTTCTTGATCTCATCTGCCGTCGCAGTTCGTGAGACACCCAAAATGGAGTAGAAGTCTTTTTTAGACAATCAACACCCTCTTACTCTGGTTTTTTCGCGACAATCACTTGTCCTGTGCGAATAACCTTGTCGTGAAGTTTATAAGGTTTTTTAAATACGCGCGCGATATGTCCTGGAGGCACTTCGTTGGTAGGCTCTGCACCTAAAGCTTCGTGAACAGCCGGATCAAATGGCGCGCCTTGAGAGGGGATTTCCTGAACAGCATTGCGTTGCAAAAGAGATCTCAACTCTTGAGCAGTCATTTCAATGCCTTGTTTGAAAGTTGAGAAGTTCTCAGGACCCACGTTTGTGGAAAGAGCACGTTCGAAATTATCAACAACCTCTAAAAGCTCGCGGATAAAACGTTCGCCTCCGTATTTTGTGAGCTCAGCGCGCTCTTTGATGGCGTTGCGTTTATAGTTTTCAAACTCCGCACGAAGGTAAAGAAAATCGTTTTTGAATTTCTCAGCTTGTTCTTGAAGCTTTTGAATTTCTGAAGCGCCTTCACCAGATGGAGGATTGGAGTTTTGAGAGTTGTTTTCTTCAGACATGACACTTCCTTTCGCAATACTTAAGATTGTGTATTGATTAGGGATTGTCAATGCGGGCTAGGCCATAAAAATTGTTTAGATTTCGCCTTCTAAAAACGTCAATTCTTGGAAAACTTTATTGCTTAAAACAAGGCCGTCGCGCGTGAGCGACCAATGCCCGTTGTCATGTTGAACCCATGCTTTTTGTTCAAGGCCCTTAAGAAGACTTTGAACCTTTTCACTAACATGAACCGGAAACTTTTGAGCCAATTGTTCAACATTGAGTCCGCGCATTAAACGCATCGAAGTATGACAAAAGTCCGTAAGTGCTTGATGCATTTCAAGAGCTTCATATTGCGCGGATGGCAAATGCAAAGCTGGGGAAGTAAACTGTTGTCCTTCAAAAGCCAGGATTTGTTTTTGGTATTCACCGATGGAATTGATATTCCAGTAGCGCGTACCCCAAGCGGATTCCTTTGTGTAAGAATGGGCACTGAGTCCCAATCCCCAATAAGGTTCATCCACCCAGTACAATAAATTGTGTCGTGATTCATATCCAGAAATCGCGAAGTTGGAAATCTCGTATTGCTTAAAACCCTTTGCCGTCAATTCATCGGCGATGATGTCAAACATCTCTACTTGTTCATCATCAATAGGGCGACCTTTTGAAAGTGGATGTCCATCTGGAACCGTGAGGCAATAAGGGCTGATATGTTTTGCCCCTTGTTCAATTGCAATCTTTACGTCGTTCTTAAGGCCCTCAACAGTTTGTGATGGCAGCGCAAAAAGAATGTCGAAGCTAAAATTCAAATTGTGAGCCCGCAAAAGGTCCAGGGTTTCAAGCGTCTGTTTTGCATTGTGCTCACGGTTCACCATTTTTAACAAACGATCATCGAAAGTTTGAGCACCGACAGAGAAACGATTTACTCCGTGGTCCAAATAGATTTTCAATTTCTCTTCATTGATCGTCGCCGGATTGATTTCGATGGTGATTTCAGTGTCGGGTCTAGTTGTGTACCCATAGCTACCCAGCTCTTTTATAATAGCTACAATGAGAGGAGCAGGGATCAAGCTCGGTGTTCCGCCGCCAAAGTAGATCGTGTCGAGACTTTGCGGTTTGTAATACTGATGCTTCTGACGAATTTCTTTAAACAGCAATTCGACGTACTGATCCGGCGGCAAAATTTTGCTTTGCTCGTAAGTCGCGAAGTCACAATACGTGCAACGCTGAATGCAATAAGGGATATGAACGTAGACGCCAAATGCCATGGGAGTTATCTAGAGTATGTCTAAAAAATTTCAACTAAAAAACGGTCTGAAAGTCCTTTTCTTAGAAAGCCACAAGTCTCCGGTGGTCTCAGTTCAAATGTGGGTGAAAACAGGCTCCGCGGATGAAAAAAAGAATGAAGAGGGGATTTCTCACTTTATCGAGCACTTGGTTTTTAAAGGCACTCGCAAGTACGGTGTCGGTGAAATTGCAGCCACCGTGGAAGGCTCCGGCGGGGAGCTGAATGCTTATACATCTTTTGACCAAACTGTTTTTTATGTCACGATTTCAAAACAATTCTCGGATGTCGCTTTGGACGTCATCAGTGAAATGATGGGCTTCCCAACATTTGATCCAAAAGAGATCGACAATGAGCGCGAAGTCGTTATTGAAGAAATCAAACGTGGTCAGGACAGCCCGGGCCGTCGTGCCTCTCAGTTGTTGTTTACGAATGTCTTTAAGAAAAGTCCTTATGGAATTCCTGTTATTGGGTACGACAAAGTCGTGCGCAAGGTTTCATATAAAAAAATTCGTGAGTACTATCAATCTCGCTACGTGCCTTCGAATATGTTCCTGGTTGTGGCCGGTGACTTTGAATCTAAAGAGATGAAGAAAAAAGTCGAGCAAATGTTTGGCGCCTTTGAGCCGTTCAAACTTAAAAAAATATCTCGCACTAAAGAACCAGCGCAAAAAAATATTCGTATCAAAGTGGAAGAAACGAAGTTTGAGCAAACAACGGGTTATCTGACTTGGAGAATCCCGAATGTCAAAAACAAAGACATTGCGGCCCTTGAGGTGATGTCAGCAATTTTAGGACAAGGGGATTCGTCTCGTTTGATGCAAAGCTTGCGTATCAAGGAACCTCTGACAAATTCAGTGGGTTCTTTCAGTTATTCGATGCAAGAAGATGGTTTGTTTGCGATTTCATTTAATCTTGAAAAAGAAAATTTGGCGCAAGCTCTTGCGAAGATCACCCCAGAATTGACTCGTTTGATTGAAACTCCTCCGACAGCGGCGGAAATGCAAAAAGCGATTACGAATTTCGCCAGCCACGAAGTTTATTCGATGGAGACTGTGGATAACATTGCGAGAAAAGCCGGAAGCAATGAGTTTTACTACGGCGATCATGACTACTACAAAAAGTACATGAAGCAAGTTTATACTTTAAAGCCTGAAGACATTCAAAAAGTCGCGAAGAAATATTTTAAAGCGGACACTTTTGGTATTTCTCTCATGACTAATATGGAGAAAAAAGAAGCGGAGAAAATTCTTAAGAATTATGCCAAAGATCTTAAGAAGGCTTTGGCTGCGGCAAAGATTTCTAAAGAAAAAGAAAAATTTGCAGCAAAAAAATTCAACATCAATACAGACGCCGTGAAACACACTCCGGAAACAGAGAAAATTGTTCTGTCTTCCGGTGCGACTCTTTTAATTCGCGATCAAAAAGACACGCCTTATGTGGCAATGAAGGCAGCTTTTATGGGCGGCGTTCGTGTCGAAAAAGAAAATCAGAATGGATTAACGGAGATTTTCTCTCGCAACTGGCTTTCTGGATCTAAAAAGTTTACGGAAGATGATATTAATCTCAAAGTCGACGAGATGGCGGCAGGCCTTGGTGCATTTGGTGGAAGGAACTCTGTGGGCCTCTCCATGGATTATCTTTCCCCTTTTGAAGACCGTATGCTCGAGATCTATGCGGATTCTCTTTTAGCCCCTCAATTTCCTGACGCGATTTTGGAGCGCGAAAAAGTCGTGATCAAAAACCAAATCAAATCGCGCAATGACAATCCGGCGCAGATTTGTGTTCTGAATTTCATGAAAGAAATTTTTAAAGGACACCCGTATTCTCGTGACCTTGTGGGAAGTGAAGAATCCATTGCGGCAATTACGTCAAAAGAGTTGCACGACTACTATAAGAAAGTGGTTCAAGCGAAGAACCTCACTTTTTGTGTTGTGGGTGACGTCAATAAAGACAAATGGGTGAAAGCTTTGGAAGCAATCACAAAAGAGCTTCCGCGCGGAGAGAAAATCTCGAACAGTTTCCAAGCAGCTCCTTTAACAGAGAATAAAAAACTTTTTCATGAGCTAAAAAAAGAACAAAGTCACATCATCGTTGGTTATCGTGGTTTGACGTTGAAAGACTCGGATCGTTTTACTCTTGAAATTATTCAGTCGATTTTAAGCGGTCAGGGAGGACGATTGTTCTTAGAGCTTCGTGACAAAAACTCTTTGGCTTATTCAGTTTCTCCAATGCACATGGAGGGAATTGAGTGTGGATATTTCGGTGGATACATCGGATGCTCTCCAGAAAAGGCGGAAAAAGCGATCTCAATGCTGAAGGCTGAATTCCACAAACTTGCGGATACAAAGATTTCTGAAGAAGAACTGATCCGGGCGCAAAGATATTTGATTGGGCGCCATGATATCGAATTGCAAAGAAAGAGCACGATCTGCAATGCGATTCTTTTCGATGATATTTACGGACTGGATTATCGTGAAAGTCTGGATGTTGCAGAAAAATATTTTGCGATTACGCCGAAAGATATTCAGAAATTAGCACAGAAGATCTTCTCGCAGCCCACAGTGATTAGTCTTGTGGGCCCCACAGATGTGAAATAATTAACGAGCTAGGTGACCGGCCGCGACGGATTCTTCCAACATGCGTTCGGTCACTTTCCAAAGTTCTGGCAATCCTTCAGAAATCGGCGGCTGGCACTTGGCCACAACTTTATCCACAGTGACCTTGTGATTTTTCCAGGAATAACCCTCGTTTAAGTAGTTTGAAAAAATCGGCATAAAGCGGTCAATCGCAGAAACGAATTTTGCTTCTGGCGAAACGCCTTCTTCAAATTCATTCCACAAAGACTTAAATTCTTCAGCAACGGTATTAGGCAGCAAGCCCATGATTCTCTCAAGAGCTGCGGCTTCGCTGGCTTTCTTGTTAGAAAGATCTCCATACACCATCGTGTCACCAGCATCGATTTCCACGATGTCATGAAGAAGCGCCATTTTCACAGCCTTCGCGATATCAATTTTTTGCGGAGATGTTTTTTCTAAAACAAGAACAGTCATCGCTAAATGCCACGAATGTTCCGCTGAATTTTCTCGACGGCCACCATTGTGAATAAGCGCTTGTCTCTCGATTTTTTTAAGACGATCAATTTCTTTAATAAAAGGAAGTAGGCTTTCAATAGTCATAGGCGAATACTATGATCAAGAACGTCCCCCTGTCCAGACTTGGGGAGTTTTTTTCAGGGTAGGACTTTAGGAAATTCCAAAAACTGACGAAAAGAGTACTGTTTGGGTATCTTTTCATAAGAATTCTCCTTGGCTAAGGGGAATTCTAGACCTTAGAAAGCGGTCTTTGAGGCCGCTTTTTTATTCTGCAAATTTGAGATTCTATTGAAAATGATTGAGAACGAAGACGTGAAGATCGTGTGTCTGAGTTCTGGATACTTTTTAAAGTTCGCGACGGAAGTCTTCGATGATTTGTTGATTCATCTTCTGCAAATCTTTAAACCCATTGCCAAGAGTCTGTGGATCTTTCGCAAAAGACTCAGAAAGATTTCTTTCTAAGATAGAAAAAACTTTGTAAGGCAGAGCTTTTCTATAATTGTCGCTCTTAATTTTATTCTTTGTGATTTTCCAAAGTTCCCAACGCGCGGGTAAGAAAGCATAATAAACATCACCGAAGAAGCCTGAAAACAAAACTTGTTCTTTTTCCCAGCGTTGTTCATTCAAATGATGTCTTCCATTCGTAAAATCACGCATGTTGATGTCGTTTGAAGAGTGCTTTTTCACCTGCGCCTCTTTTTCTCGCGAAGTAAGAAGATCACTCACCGCTTTCGGATCACGAGTCATCACTAATGCAATTGTGTCGGCAAAAAGTTCGTGATGAGCACTGCGAATCAGCCAATAACGACGCATATTCTGAAGCTTCTCGGACATGGCCTTGGCTTCATAAGCTTTATCTATAGCAAGGTTTTCTAACTCCGCTTTCTTTTCTTTATTGTGAAAGGTCACCTGCGAGCGGTAAGCAAGCTGCTTTGCCTCTTCGACTTTTTCCTGAAGACGTTTTTCAAGAGTGAGAGCGTCTTCTTTGATGCCTTTGTAGCTCTCCAAATCTTTCAATAAATTGTGTTCAAAAATCGCATGACCATATTCATGCGCCAAAGTTGTTTGATTAATTTTAGGATGCACTTTTCCCATCGAATCTGGGCGCAGTCCCACATAGATTTCAAAATTCTCGGCATTAAAACTTGAAGCCTTAAACGCGGTTCCCACTCTGACAGTCGACTGCTTCGGAATTTCTAAAGGCGAAAGCAAAGACTCAATTTCAGAGAGAGTTTTCGCAAAGTCCTCTGCCTTGGGCCCCTGAAGGGCGGTACTTTCCACTTCAACACGACCTTGAAGTGCATACTCTGAAGAAAACAAAGATTCACATCGGCTTTGAGCAAAAGCAGAAGAGGCGCAAAAAACGCCGAAGCATGACAAAACAATAGCCAATCGCGAAGCCTTCATTTGAAGCTCTCCCTAATGCTGAAATACCAATTCAAAAGGCATACCTCGAAAAAGCGTCTCATTATGAGACTTAGGCCCAGGAACTAAAAAACATTAACCGAAAAACGTCTCAGATTTGTTAAACTTAAAGTATGAGGGAAAAGGCGTCGAACGGATCAGTAGAGCTTTTTGTAAGTCCCGAAGGTTTCTTTCAAGAGCTCGTTCAAAAAGGACTCTCCCAGAGGAAAATTCAAACCTATCCTTTGGTGGAAAATTATCTCGTCAATCTTCTTCAACATTACTTGGATGCGCGCAATCTTTTTGAGAGCGAGTATGCCAATGAAAGTGGACAAAAAAATCCCACAACACTCGCAGAGATGTATTTGACTGCTCAAAACGCAGAGCCCGCTGTTCGCACGGAACTTCTGCGCAAGCTCGGGGATCGCACACTTTACATTAGCGGCTTTTTCGGTGACTCCTTGTCGCGAAAAATTGTCGACATAGATTACTATGCGGAGATCGGCGGAGCAGCTTATGCCTCTTTGGCTCATTGCACACGCGAAGACACCATGGTCAAAGTCTATAACACGTTCTCCCGTCGCTTCTTAGACTTCGTGGATGTTTTGACTTATATCAGTCATCACTCGTTTATTAAAAGCGACGAGAGCATCCTTCGTCTCTACGACCGCTATATGAGAACCGGTTCAGAATTGGCTCGCGAAAAGCTGGTGGAGATGGGGGTTTTAACTCTCCCGCAAGACCAAGTAAAGCTTGGCAAGCAGGGCTGATTCCTCTATGCTGACGCCATGTTCGGCTTAGGCATGTCAGAAATTATTTTCCTCGGTATTTTAGCCCTGATCGTAATCGGGCCTAAAGAGCTTCCTGAATTGGCTCGAACACTCGGTCGTTTCATCAATGAACTTAAAAGAAGCACGAACGTTCTTGGCGAAGAGCTAAAACAACAAGCTCGTATCGACCGCATTGATTTTAATTCTCCACCGGAAAGAAATCACATTCCTCATCCGGAAGAAAAAACGTCGCAGTCAGAGCCACAACAAATGGAATTGACGGAAGTTGCAGCTGATAAAAAAGAAGAGCACAAGCCATCATGAGAAGTGAAGAACTCGATTCAAAAGCTCAGTCTTTGTATGACCATCTTGCTGAACTTCGTAAGCGTCTGATTAATTGCATTTACATTTTGGTTTTAGCAACGGGTGTTTGCTACGGATTTAGCGAAAAGATTTTTAATTTCGTCAGAGCACCGATTGCACCGTATCTTCCGGGTGGCGGTTTGATCTACACGGGGCCTCTGGATAAATTCATCGCACATCTGAAGTTGGCTTTCGTGTGCGGTATTTTACTTTCTTGTCCATTCTGGCTTTATCAAGTTTGGAAATTTATTGCTCCAGGTCTTTATGCGAAAGAGCGTAAATACACGATGGGCTTTATTATTTCAGGAACTGTGCTTTTTCTTTTAGGCGCTGTGTTTTCTTACTACGTCGCTTTGCCAATGGCGTTTCAATTCTTGATGACGTTTGGTGGTGACATCGATAAACCGATGATCTCTATCGATCAGTACATGGGCTTTTTCACGCAAATGTGTCTGATGTTTGGCGTGGCCTTCGAACTTCCGTTAGTGATTGTTGTTTTAGGGATGCTTGGCATCGTTAGCCAGGGATTTTTAAAAAAGAACCGTCGTTACGCGGTAATGACAATTGCCGTGATTGCAGCGGTGATCACACCACCAGACCTTCTCAGCATGGTCATGATGTTGGTTCCAATGCTTTTGCTTTTTGAGGCGGGCGTCTTTATTGTCGGTATCTTCGAAAAGAAACGTGAAGAAAGTCTGCGCGTTAACGAACGCGAATAATAAGTCCAGGTAATACCTTCTAATATGAAGTCGTTAAGGAACACTGTTGACCGATTGTCGACAGTGCTGCCAAGCTTGTAAGCAGAGACTTTGGCTCAAGGAGGGGTTCATGTCTTTTCTTATTGGTCTTTTGATGATGACCGGAGTGGCTCACGCTGTGGATTCAGCGAAATGCCCGGACATTGTTGAACGTCGTGACGGCACACAAATCCAACAAATCTGGTCAAGCAGTACGGAATCTTGCTTCTTTTCTGTGACTCCGCAAGATGCCTATGTAGAGCTAAACTATCGTGATCACCTTTTGACGACAGAAGGTCTTTTTATGGTGTTTAATTCTTTTGGACCTGGTGATGAATCGCAAACCACAGCGGCTCGCGAATTCTTTATGTTTCCACGCGTAAACGATTCTTTTTCATATAAATGGGATGACAATGCTCGCGAACTCGAAGTCACGCATGTGACGGGAGATAAGTTCGTCTTTGATACAAAGAAAGCCCGCCTAAAAAGTATTTCCAGAGCTAATATTACGGTTGCCGACTACGTCGAACCAGGAAATCGCGGCGGCATTGAAATTTCAAATTATCAAGGCCTTCTAATGGACGGCGGATTTAAGGTAGGTAATTCACCTACGAGCAATGCCAACGGAAAGTCGACGTTCAAAGATTCTTTAGGTAAGTCTTGTGCAGTCAGAAACTCCGAAGTGTTTAAATATTTCGGCAGTGGCGATGTGATGTTCAAGTTCGATGATAAAGGACTTGCGGCCTTTTTGAAAAATCGCTGCTCTCAGTTGAAATTTCCTTAATTCGCTTTCTAAAGACAATAAAAAAGGCCAAGGAAAAAACCTTGGCCTTTTTATTTTTAAGGACAAAAAATCTTACGGCTCTTCAAACTTAATCAAAACAGCGCCGGACTCAACAGAGTCACCTTGCTTCACTTTGATCTCTTTGATTTTTACATCGCGAGAAGCACGCATTTCATTTTCCATTTTCATCGCTTCCATAATAAGCAATGGCTTATTGGCTTTCACGATTTCGCCTTCTTTTGCGAAGATCTCGATAATCTTACCAGGCATACCTGATTTCAATTCCTGATCGCCACCGAAGCCGCCACCTTTTTTCAAAGATTCATGCAAAAGCATTTCATCATTGAATACTTTGATCGCGCGGAAAGAGTTACGGGTGAAAACCGTGTACTCGGTATCTTGCCCGATCACGTCGACCAGATAAGATTTTCCTTCGAACAAGAAGCTGATGTACTGCTCGGCTTGTTTGTAATCGTTTTTAGAGATGTCGTAGTGAACCCAGTCTTTACCTTCTTCTTGCAAAGACACTTTCCAAGCGCTTTTTTGCTCGGTCACATCGACTTTAAATTTTTTACCTTTGAGTTCTGCTTCAAAGTACATGGTTACGTCCTTAACTGAAGTTTGCGGCCCACACGCTTCCAATTGGAAGTGAGATTGAGCTGGCGAACGTCTTTGGATTTACGATCATTGTAAGCCGTGATAGCGGCAGCAATGAGGAACACAGGATCTTCAACTTCTTTAAAGAGCTGAGGCTCGATAACTTCAAAGTTCTTCTCGATAAATTGAGTCGTGTAAGATCCGTCGCGGAATTTCGGATGATCCAAGATCGTTTTATGAAGAACGATATTGGTTTTAATTCCCGTTAATACGAACTCGGACAATGCACGTTGCATTCTATCAATGGCTTCCTCACGAGTTTCACCCCAAGTGATAAGCTTTGCGATCATTGGATCGTAATAGATAGGAACTTCGTAACCAGGGTAAGCGTAAGAGTCCACACGCATGAATGGTCCTTGCGGATGGCGGCAAGCGCGAATCACACCAGGATGTGGTTTGTACGTAACAGGATCTTCAGCGCAGATACGAGCTTCGATGGCATGACCTTTTTGTTTGATGTCTTCTTGTTTGAAAGACAAAGGTTTGCCTGCAGCCACGTAAATTTGCTCTTTCACCAAATCATAACCAGTTACGATTTCAGTGATAGGATGTTCTACTTGAAGACGCGTGTTCATCTCCATGAAGTAGAATTCTTTAGTCGCATTATCGAAGATAAATTCAATTGTTCCTGCGCCAACATAGTTGATTTGTTTTGCTGCGCGAACTGCCGCTTCACCCATGCGCAAACGAACTTCGTGAGGCACAGAAGGAGACGGACACTCTTCAATGATCTTTTGATGACGACGCTGCACTGAGCACTCACGCTCAAACAAGTGAACATGGTTACCGTGCTTATCGCCGAACACTTGAATTTCAATGTGTTTTGGATCGTTGACGAATTTTTCGATGTAAACAGTCGGGTCTGCGAAATAGTTCTGACCTTCAGAGCGGCAAGCGCGGAACGCACTTTCAAGCTCGTCCATCTTACGAACCACACGCATCCCTTTACCACCACCACCGGCAGAGGCTTTGATGATAACCGGAAGACCAATTTTTTCCGCAATCGCAAGAGCCTGTTCAACCGTATCAACGCCACCGTCAGAGCCAGGAACCGTTGGAACGCCAGCTTTTTTCATCAAAGCTTTTGCAGAAAGTTTGTCACCCATCGATTCAATGTTTGCAACCGTAGGGCCGATGAACGTGATGCCAGCCTCTTCAAGCGCTTTTGCAAATGTCGTGTTCTCAGAAAGAAAACCGTAACCAGGGTGAACAGCGTCGACACCTGCTTGCTTGGCGACTTCGATAATTTTTTTATAATTCAAATAGCTCTCTTTAGAAGGAGAAGGCCCAATGTGATAGGCCTCGTCCGCCAAAAAGACGTGAAGACTGTCGCGATCCGCATCAGAGAAAACCGCCACAGACGCGATACCCAACTCACGGCAAGCGCGAGTGACACGAATGGCGATTTCTCCACGGTTTGCGATCAGGATTTTTTTAAATAATGCCATAATCTTTCCTTATTCCAGTTCAGAGACACTTCCTAAAGAGGAATGTTTCCGTGTTTCTTCGCTGGAGTGATATCGCGTTTATGTTTAAGCATTTCCAAAGAATCAATGATGCGTTTGCGAGTCATCGCAGGATCGATCACTTCATCTGTGTAGCCAAGTTCAGCAGACACGTATGGGTTGCTGAATTTCGCTTCGTACTCAGCCGTCAAACGAGCTTTTTCCGCAGCAGGATCTTTTGCTTTGCTGATCTCTTCGCGGCTGATGATGCTGACAGCACCTTCAGCACCCATCACGGCGATTTCCGCAGAAGGGTAAGCCAAGTTCACGTCAGAGCGTAACAACTTAGAACCCATCACGATGTAAGCACCACCGTAAGCTTTACGAGTGATCACAGTGATCTTAGGAACTGTTGCTTCAGCGTAGGCATACAACAACTTGGCGCCATGAGTGATGATGCCGTTCCACTCTTGATCTTTACCAGGCAAGAAACCAGGAACGTCGACGAAAGAAACAATAGGAATGTTGAAAGCATCACAGAAGCGGATAAAGCGTGCTGCTTTACGAGAAGCTTCGATGTTTAAGCAACCCGCCAAAACTTGCGGTTGGTTGGCAACGATACCCACAGGGCGGCCGTTAAAGCGTGCAAAACCAACGATCACGTTTTGTGCGAAGTGTTTGTGAACTTCCAAGAAGTAACCTTCATCTACGCACTCTGTGATCACAGAAAGCATGTCGTAAGGTTTCTTAGGATTTTCAGGAATCAATGTGTTCAACGCTTCCGTTACGCGATCTGGGCGATCGTTTGTCGGAAGAACAGGAGCATCGTCCAAATTGTTCGAAGGAAGGAAGTTCATCAACTCGCGAATCAAAAGCAAGCAGTGCTTGTCATCTTCAGCAGCGAAGTGAGCGACACCTGATTTTGCAGAGTGAGTTGTTGCTCCACCCAATTCTTCTTTTGTTACTTCTTCATGAGTCACTGTTTTAATAACATCAGGTCCCGTTACAAACATGTAGCTTGTGTTCTTAACCATGAATACAAAGTCAGTGATCGAAGGGGAGTAAACCGCGCCACCCGCACATGGGCCCATGATCGCTGTGATTTGTGGAACCAAGCCTGAAGCCATCGTGTTGCGAGTGAAAATATCAGCGTAACCTCCAAGAGACTCGATACCTTCTTGGATGCGCGCGCCACCAGAGTCGTTGATAGAAATAAACGGAGCCCCGTTCTTCATCGACAAATCCATGACTTTGCAAATTTTGTTAGCTTGCGTGCGAGACATAGATCCACCGATCACGGTGAAATCTTGTGAAGAGACATAGACAAGTTTGCCGTTGATACGACCGTAACCAGTGATAACACCGTCGCCAGGAACAACTGTTTTATCCATTCCGAAGTTTGTGCAACGGTGAGTGACAAAACGATCCATTTCCACAAAGCTGCCTGGATCAAGCAGGACATCAATGCGTTCGCGAGCTGTTAAGCGTCCGCCTTGTTTGTGTTTTGCAATACGGGCTGCGCCCCCGCCAGCCATAGCGGCTTCATTTCTTTTTTCAAGATCGTTAAGACGAGCTTGAATGCCAGATGAAATTTCTGTGCTCATATGATTCCTTTTTTGAGGGATAGACCCCTATAAAAAACAAGGGACCAATCTATCACGAGGATGTAAGGAATCATCTAAAATGAGAGACGCAGAGCATAGATATTATGCCCTGCGATAAATGACCTATCTTATTGAATTTATGGAACTAACTGCTTCAAGACTTGAAGAGCCCGATCGACGTTGAGTCGTCCTCGAGTATTTACTTTAAATTCGTGTCCTGCGGACACATCGACGGACTGCAAAATCGCCTGCTTAATTTGCGTGGCTGTTGCGTTCGGACGGGCACTCCAAAGAAGGGCCGCTGCACCTGTGACAAACGGAGCCGCCATACTCGTTCCATCCATGTAAGCCGTTGTGTTCCCAGGCACCGTACTCAAAATTCTTTCACCTGGAGCCGCAAGATGAACAAAGTTAAATCCACTGTTTGACCATGAAGTCATGAAGTCGGTCACAGAAGAAGCGGCCACTGTGATTTGATTTGAAAAATTAAACGAAGCAGGGAACTCAGGGTAGACATCGATATCTCTTCCATCATTTCCCGCAGCAACAACAACTAAGATTCCTTTGTTTTGCAACTCCTGAAATGTATTGCGAAGTGAAGCGACACAAGGTGCACCACCCCAGCTTGCATTGATGATTTTAGCGCCACGACTTGCAGAGTATTGAAGTGCAAGAACCGCATCACCTAACGAACCACCACCATCGTTGGCAATAAACTGCGCAGGAATAATTTGCGCCTGCGGAGCCATGCCTTCGACAGAACCATAGCGAGAGTCCGCCGCAATAATGCCGGCAACGTGAGTCCCGTGCGAGCTTGGAGTTTGATTGTTACTAGGAACAGAAACAAAACTTGCTCCATAGTAGTCATCAACAACACCATTGCCGTCGTCGTCTTTTCCATTGTTAGGAATTTCGCCAGTATTGATCGCAATTCGCGGAGCAATCTGAGGATGAGTGTAATCGACGTAAGCATCCACCACGGCGACTTTCACATTCTGTCCGTAAACACCTTGTGCCCACACATTGCGAACAGAAACTTTATCCTGCCCCCAGCTGTCGGTGAATCCCGTCGTGCGAACTTCATCTGTTTTTTCAACTTGCAGATGGCGATCGTATTCAACGTAACGAATGTTTTCTAAATTAGGCTCGATAAATTTTTTCGTAAATTCATCAGCGTCTTTTGCGGACTCCACAGTGAATTTTCCATCTTCCCACTGCACGATGAATTTGTTTTGAATCGCTTGACCCATGCAAGCGCTTGAATCCAGGGCTCCATTCTCAGGAAACACCGAACTGCTCGACTTTTTGTTGCCACAAGATGATAAAACTAAGACGCAAGCAACCGCCGAGAGAATCTTCTGAACATCCATGTTCACCTCTATGCGGGCCTAACAGGTCCCATCAATAGGACTCCGCGAAACGGCCCAACCGGTTAGCTCTTCGGTCATTATATGTCTTATTTTGAGGCTAGAAGGGTGAAACTGGACCTAAAATACTTTGAGAGGTCCAAGGTATTGGAGCTGAAGAATATTCAGATCTGACCGATGAATTCTTTTAAGAAAGAAATGAACTGAGATTCCACTCTTTTAGCGGTTTCCGTAACCTCATCGTGCGAAAGTTTTTGAGAAGAAACACCTGCCGCCAAATTTGTAATGCAGCTTAAAGCCGCTACACGAAGGCCCAGATGATTGGCAGCAATGGTTTCTGGCACTGTACTCATACCGACAGCTTTTCCACCAATGAGTTTCAAATAACGAACTTCCGCAGGAGTTTCATAAGTCGGACCACTTACGCCACAGTAAACGCCTTTGTGAAAGCGAGTGCCTTGTTTTAAAAGCAATTCTTCCATCACTTCGATCAGGCGCTTGTCGTAAGCTTCCGTCATATCAGGAAAACGAGGGCCAAGTTCCTTGATGTTTGGTCCCATCAAAGGATTCGTGCCCATAAGATTAATATGATCTTCGATGATCATAAAATCTCCGGCTTGCATGTTTTCGCCGAAGCCGCCCGCAGAGTTAGTCAAAATCAAAGTCTCAATGCCCAACATCGCCAGTGTTCTTGTTGGGAACACGACAGACTCCATGCTGTGACCTTCGTAGTAGTGATTGCGACCTTGAAGAATCACGATGGATTGATTGCCGACTTTTCCGAAAATCAAATTTCCGGAATGGCCTTCGACTGTTGGCGGAGAAAAATGCGGAATTTCTTTGTAGGGGAGTGTGCACTCCACCTCAACGTCCTTAACAAAAGCGCCAAGACCCGAGCCCAACACGACACCAATCTTCGGTTTTGCCGATGTCTTTGTGCGGATGTAGCTGACAGTTTCTTGAAGCTTATTAAGTACCAAAATACGTTCCTTTTTTTCTCGTGCGGACAAATCGAGCATTAGCTCAATGTCTTGAGTATCAAACTAGGCTTTGCAATTTTTGGCAAGGAAATAGTGATTGCTGATTTCAAGAGCGGAACTGCTGACATCAACAAATCTTTATCATCGCCATGCAGTGTGAAGACGGTGTCCCCGGCTTTCACTTCATCGCCCACTTTCACATGAAATTCAATGCCCGCAGTGGGAGCAATAATATCCGTCGTCTGAGCGCGTCCTGCTTTGATGATAATGCCAGCAACGCCAATACTTTCCGTATGAAACGCATGCACGAAACCAGGTTTATCCGTGGTTATATTCACGTTATATTTTGGTTTAGGAAGCGCTTTTAAATTTCCGCCGTGGATGGAGCAAAGTTCTTCAAACTTCGCCATGGCTTTTCCAGAAGTGAGCATCTCACTTGCAACTTTGTAAGACTCTTCTTCATTCTTACCAACGCCCGCTAATAACAACATGTGAGCAGAAAGTCGCAAACTCAGTTCACGCGTGTCTTCGTAAAGATCATAACCACCAGGTCCCATGAATTTTTCGTTCTTCATGATGGCAACACACTCTTCAACTTCCAGGGAGTTTCCTGCATAGCGGCCCAAAGGTTGATCCATATTTGTTAAAAGTGAAGTGACTTTTTTGCCGTAACCGCGAGCAATCGCCATGAGATTCAAAGCCAACTCTTCGGCCATCGCCGGAGTTTTCATAAAGGCACCTGAACCGTACTTCACATCAAGGACAAGTCCATCAACACCTTCTGCTAATTTTTTTGACATGATGGAAGCGCAAATCAAAGGCAGACTTTCAACTGTCGCCGTCACATCACGAAGGGCATAGATTTTTTTATCAGCAGGGCAGATCTCTTTTGTTTGTCCAATAAAACAAATTAAATGTTTGCGAACAAGGTCCACAAACTCTGTTAAAGATTTTTGCGTGTTAAATCCAGGAATGGATTCAAGCTTATCCAAAGTTCCACCGGTGTGACCAAGACCACGACCGGAAATCATCGGAACCGGAACACCTGCTGCGGCAACAATAGGACCCAAAATCAAACTTGTTTTATCACCAACGCCACCTGTGGAGTGTTTATCAACTTTAAATCCCGCCACAGAAGAAAAATCTACGACTTCGCCCGAGTGAAGCATCGCTTTTGTTAACGACAAAGTTTCTTCCGTCGTCATGCCGCGGAAATAAATCGCCATCAAAAGAGCCGACATCTGATAATCAGGAATCTGCCCACGAGCATAACCCAAAATAAATTCGTTGATCTCGTCATAGTTCAGAGATCCACCATTGCGTTTTGCCTTAATAATTTCTGCCGGAAGAAATGCCATTAGTAACCTCCTTGAACGGTGCCACCTTGAACAATCGTGACGCCTGAGCTTGTGCCAAGACGAGTGGCACCTGCTTCAATCATCGCGCGTGCTTGCGCGGCATCTTTTATCCCACCTGAAGCTTTCACTTCCATTTTGTCGCCGACAACGGACTTCATCAATTTTACATCTTCAATCGTCGCGCCACCACCGCCAAAACCCGTGGATGTTTTTACGAAATGCGCACCGGCTTCAAGAGCGGCTTTGCACGCCAAAGTTTTGTCTTCTTGATTTAACAAAGAAGTTTCGATGATCACTTTCACAGTGCGACCTTGAGCCGCTTTCACAACAGCCTTGATATCATCACGAACATAATCCAGACGACGATCTTTCAAAGCGCCGACTTGAATCACCATATCGATTTCATCAGCACCGTTTTTAATGGCAGTCTCAGTTTCAAAAGCCTTGCTGACTGTATCCATAGCTCCCAAAGGAAAGCCCACAACGCAGCAGACTTTCACAGAAGAATCCGCAAGAAGCTTCGCACACGTGGAAACGTAAGACGTATTCACGCAGACGCTAAAAAAGTTGTTCGCTTTCGCTTCCGCGCAGAGTTTTTCAATTTGCGCTAATTGCGCTTCAGGCTTCAAAAGAGTGTGATCAATATAACGACTTAGTTGCACAGGGCACCTCGGGGTGTTTAAATAAGAAAAGTTATCTTAGTTCATTGCAGGAGGCAATCATGACCCCACAGAAGTGGACCTCAGTTTTACTAGCAGCACTCATTATCTTCACTTCTCAAGCCTCTTTTTCACAGACCAACAGAACCGTTAAGCGCAACGTCGCGACGGTTCTTTTTGCAAGCTTAGGCGGCGCAATCCTAGGCCTGAGCACGCTTTCCTTCTATGGAGAGCCTCAAGAACATACAAACAATATCACATTAGGGGCTCTGCTCGGCTTTGTCGGGGGAGTCGGATATGTTCTTTATGACTCTTCGCAGCCTGCGCCACCGGCTCACGATTATTCACAAGTGCTTGAGCAAGATCTAAAAAGTCGAAGGGCCTCAGCATCCTATGCTAAAGCCCCTCCATTGATTCAACTTACATACAGCTTTTAAATTTTTATCCCACTTTCGTTCTTGGGCCTGCTGAACTTCCAGCAAGAGTTCCCTGAACGGTTGTATCTCCACCGCCAGCCTGGCCGAGGAATGTTTTTGCATCGGCTGCAGAAACTTTCCCTTTGCGAACCAAGTCTTCGATGTATTTTTCGAAGAGCACCATACCTTGGCTTGAACCTGTTTGCATCGCCGAAGGAATTTGGTGGACTTTACCTTCACGAATCAAGTTCGAGATGGCTTTTGTATTTCTCATAATTTCGTAAGCAGCCACACGACCTTGTCCATCCGCGCGAGAGAAAAGTGTTTGCGCGACAACTCCGCGCAAACTTTCTGCCAGCATCGTACGGATTTGTTGTTGTTGTCCCGCCGGGAAAACGTCAATGATACGGTCAATAGTTTTTGCAGCACTGTTCGTATGAAGAGTACCAAACACGATGTGACCCGTTTCTGCGGCAGTCAGTGCCAAAGAAATCGTTTCCAAGTCACGCAACTCACCCACGAGCAAGATATCCGGGTCTTCACGCAGAGCCGCTTTCAAAGCGTTCGCAAAACTTTTTGTATGACTTCCCACTTCACGTTGGTTCACCAAAGCTTTTAAGTTTGGATGAACGAACTCGATAGGATCTTCAACCGTGATGATGTGCGCTTCGCGAGTCATGTTGATTTGATGGATCATCGCAGCCAAGGTCGTCGATTTACCAGAACCTGTTGGACCTGTTACAAGAATCAAACCGCGATCGCAATCGATCAAATCCATCACTGATGGTGGCACGCCCAATTCTTGCGCAGTTTTAATTTTTTCAGGGATGATACGCATAACGGCGCCAAGCCCTTTTCTTTGCATAAAGATATTGCAACGAAAACGACCAATGCCTGACAAAGTGTAAGCGAAATCCAATTCCCATTTTTCAACGAAGGCTTTCTTTTGCTTTTCAGAAAGAATTTCGAAGAGCAGACCTTGCACGTCTTGATTGGTGAGTTCGCGATAGTTCAATGGAACCATGTTTCCATGAAGGCGAAGATACGGAGGCGCACCGCTTGTGATATGCAAGTCGGATGCTCCTTGTTCCACCATGAGTTTAAACAGTTCATCAATTGTTGCCATCGTTACTCTCCGTAAAGGCTCTATTTCCATGATCTTTTCGGTCAGATATGCTTCAATATTAAATAATATTTGCTATCGGTCTTGTTTCTGGACTAATGAAGTAGATGTAGTGTGTGTTCCTTAGTGTTTTCAGGAGGATCTTGTGTCTGCAGAAATTCTCATCAACGTTCGCCCTCAAGAGACTCGTGTTGCTTATGTCGATACCGGAATTCTTTCGGACCTCAAAATTGAACGAAAAACTTCTCCGACCTTGGTCGGGTCTATTCACCGCGGCACTGTCATTCGCGTCTTACCGGGCATGCAAGCCGCCTTCGTAGACATTGGTCTAGAAAAGGCCGCATTTTTATACGTCGGCGATATACGCGAGGATGTTGACGATAATTTTCTTTCGGATGTAGATCGTGAGGAACCCTTGGATGAGGGTGATGACGATAAAATTCCCACACATCACAACAAGACACCGATTCAAGATCTTCTCAAAGAGGGTCAGTCAATTTTAGTTCAGGTGGCCAAAGATCCCCTCGGCACAAAAGGAGCAAGGCTCACAACACACTTGTCTTTGCCGGGTCGTTTCGTAGTCTTTCTTCCTACTGTTCGCCACTTGGGAATTTCTCGTCGTATTGAAGATGAAGGTGAAAGAGAGCGTCTTCGTCAGCTTGTTCAAAAAATCAATCCTTCCGGCGGTGTGATCGTGCGTACTGCGGGGGAGGGCGCCTCGGAAGAAATGTTGAAGGCCGATATTGAGTATCTAGATCGCCTCAGCAAAGAAATTTTCAAAAACTACGAAAAGAAAAAAACACCGGGAAATGTTCACACAGAATTAGACGTGGAACTTCGCGCTTTGCGTGACCTTATGAGTGAAGACGTCACGAGCGTATGGGTGGATAACGTTGAGATTCACAAAAAAGTTGTAAAATTCGTGTCGCAATTCATGCCGAAGTACAAGCAAAACATCGTGCTTTATGAAGAGCAAAAACCGTTGTTTGATCTGTACGACATCGACATTGAAATTTCCCGTTCGATGGAAAGAAAAATTTGGTTGAAATCCGGTGGTTACATCGTGATCGACGAAGCCGAAGCTTTGGTGGTCATTGACGTCAACACAGGGAAGTTCGTCGGTAAAAAAGATTTAGAAGACACGATCCTAAAAACCAATCTGGAAGCGGTTCGCGAGATCGCGCATCAGCTTCGTATCAGAAACTGTGGTGGGATTATCATCATCGATTTCATCGATATGGAAAAAGAATCTCACCGCGAAAAAGTTTTAGAAACTTTGGCCGAAGAACTGCAACGAGATCGCGCGCGCACGAACATCGTTTCAATGTCACAGTTGGGACTTGTTGAGATGACCCGTAAGCGCATTCGTCCAAGCTTGATTAAGACACTGTGTGAACCGTGCTCGTACTGTGATGGAAAAGGCTACATCAAACGCAAGTCTACGGTTGCAAATGAAATCTTCCGTGAGCTAGAGCGTGATGCCGATATGCTGATCAATAAAAAAACCAACGTTGTCATTCACTGTCACAGCGAAGTTGTTGACTGGATTTACGAAGTTGAAGGTGAAAGTTTAGAAGGTATCGAGAAAAAACTCGGCCGCTCTGTCGCTTTCAAAATTGAACCGAACTACCATTTGGAACAATACGAGATTTTCTTTGTTTAAATTTTTTTGGCCCAGTTCTTTAAAATAATCCCCGGAATTAGATGTATTTCTAGACTTATTTCTGGGGATCTCTTTGTTTTTAAAATCATCAACTCTTTAGAACAGCAAATTGATTTCCGATTAGAAAATCATGCGGAACAGTTTGCTCATCCTTATTATTAGTTTTTTTCTTCCAATGCTGTCGTGGTCGCAGAGTTTGCCGATGGCGTGTTCGCAACTTCTTGGAAAGTGCGACAAGGTTCCCCAGCCTTTGCAGTTGGCTTCCGAGGCTTGTAAGTGGGAACAAAAAGCCGTGGGCTGCGAAGATCTTGCGAAAGCGGATGCAGACGCCGCAAAACACATTCGTTCGTGTGATCCAAAAGCTTTGTGTGATGGTGCGATTGCAACTCCGATTGATCAATTGCGCGGATGTTTTTCGGGCGCGGTGGATGTAGGTAAAGAATTCTGGGATGCCATTGCGTCTGTTCCTGAACTCGCAGGCAAAGGTGCTGAAGCGATCAAAGCATGTTGGACGAATGTTGAATGTCGCAATAATGCACTTAAGACGTCTCTTCAAAACGCACCTCGCAACATGATGCTCTCAAATCCGATTTTGGCTCCTTTGGCGTATGCGTATATGTATATGAAGGGCGACCTGACCAAAGCGGATCTTGATAAAGCGGTGCAGGTTTCTAAAAGCCTTCTTGAAAAAGGAAAAGACTATCTTAAAAAACAAGGTGTGAAGCTTGCGTGCTTTGATACAAAAACTCAGGCTGAGATGATCTGTTATGGAGTTTTCTCTGTCGTAAATCCTGCAGGAGCCGCAGGCCTTCTTGCAAAAGCCCCGAAGCTTGGAAAATTATTAAAAGCCGCCGGCATGGCTGCAAAAGAAGCTAATGTCGCTACAAAAACGACTGAGGCAGCTGTGGATCTAGCGCGCATGGCGAAGCTTTCAAATCCGCAGCGAGTGGCTGAGGCCGAAAAATTATTAGGCCGGAGTCTCTCTGAACAGCAACGCCAAGCTTTGATCAAAGCACACGAAGTCGGCGCTGAAACTGGTCGCGGTTACGGAACTTACTCTGCAACGGACCTAAAACAAAAAGCGGATATCTTAAAAGCGGCAGGGTTTTCGGATGCAGAGCGAAGCACTCTGATGCGCCAAGGGGTTGCCGGTCTTTATAGTGACACACAAAAAGCGCGCAACTTTGCTAACGAAGCTCGTCTTGAAGCAGACAAACTGCGTGTGGCGGGTAACGTGAAAGATGCAACAGCTCGCTATCGCAACTCAGCCGACTCTTATGAAGTCTTTATGAAAGACGCCAAAGCACCGAAGTCGGAGCGTGATTATTTGGTTGGAGCAGAACTTAATGCACGGGCAGAAAGATATGAGCAGGCCGCCGACTACTATATTAAGAGTAAGGCCTCTTTGCGTTCGAACGAAAAAGCCGAGGTTATTTTTGAAACCCTTCGCCGCGAAAAGGACGAGCTGCGTGTCATCGCCGCCAAGAACCGCGATAAGCCGGGTGTGCAAAAAGCATATGAGGACCATAGAAAGTTGATTGAAGCGGTCGTCAATAATAAGAACTTCCAGCTGGGTGATGCCTGGAAACGTGAACTTTTGAAGCCTTGATTTTAAGCTAAGATGCTGAAAAGTAAGGCTTTTATTTAAACCCTGGACCTTCCTAAAATTTAGCAAATTTGTTTGCTTTTAGGGGGTCTTCCGTTTAACCTCTTTTTCTCCCTGAAAAAGCTGAAAAAAATAGCATGTATTAGGTTGACAAAACCTAGTGCGAGGTGGCATTTACCATCTTCTTAATTCGGGTAGCTGGAGGTTCTCATGTACGCGATTATTCGTACAGGCGGTAAGCAATATAAAGTTCAAGCTGGTGATGTAGTTCAAGTAGATAAGCTTGAGCAAAAGCTTGGTGCAGAGTTTGATATCAACGAAATCTTGATGGTTGGTGGTGAGTCCACTCATGTTGGTCAACCTCTTGTAAAAGGCGCGAAAGTAACTGTTGTTGTTACTAAGCAAGCTAAAACAAAAAAAGAAATCGTTTTCAAAAAGAAACGTCGTCAAGGTTACAGAAAGTTCGCAACTCACAAACAAGAGTTTACAGAGCTTTTTGTTAAAGCAATCACTTCTCCAGACGGAAAAGTTGCTAAGACAGACGAATCTGCAAATGTAGTAGACGTAGCAGCAGTACGTGCTGAAAAAGCACAAGCTCGCGTAGCAGCTCGTAAAGAGCGCGCTGAGAACAAAGGCACTGCAGAAGTTGTTAAAAAAGCCGCTAAAAAAGTAGCGAAGAAGAAAGTTGCTAAGAAAGCAGTTAAAAAGACTGCGAAAAAAGCGACTAAAACTGGCGCGAAGAAAAAAGCAGCAAAGAAAACTTCTAAAAAAGCTTAATTTTTAAAAATTTCTTAAGAGAGGTTCATCATGGCAAGTAAGAAGGCCGGTGGTAGTACAAAGAACGGTCGTGACTCACAGAGTAAACGACTTGGCGTAAAAAGATTTGGTGGCGAAAAAGTTCTTCCAGGAACAATCATCGTTCGTCAACGTGGAACAAAATTCCACTTGGGCAACAATGTTAAAATGGGTCGTGACTACACGATCTACTCTGTTATCGAAGGTCTTGTTAAATTTGAACGTTTCTCTAAAGAGCGTTTCAAAGTTAGTGTTTATCCTAAAGCTGTTTAATCTGCGTTCGTAGATTAGCTCTTCCTGATAAGCACCAAGAGATTTTTTCAATACATAAAAAGGAGCCATCCAAGGCTCCTTTTTTGTTGTATACGGTGCTGTAAATGAAATTCATCGATGAAGTTAAAATCACATTAGCGTCTGGTCGCGGCGGTCCTGGCTGCGTAAGTTATCGCCGAGAATCTATGATGCCTCGTGGAGGTCCCGATGGGGGCGACGGAGGTAAGGGCGGTGATGTTATCATTCGTACATCTCGTCATATCAATTCTCTCGTAGATATTCGTCAGAATAAAAGATACGCCGCTCAAAGTGGGCAGATGGGCATGGGCCGCCAAAAAGCGGGTCATGATGGGGAAGATTTTGTCTTGATCGTTCCTCAAGGAACTATCATCCGTACGCTTGAAGGCGAAATCATCGTCGATATGACGGACATTAATGAATATGTTTTGCTTAAAGGCGGTCGCGGTGGAAAAGGAAATGAATTTTTCAAAACCAGCGTGAATCAAGCTCCTGATTATGCTCAACCGGGCGAAGAAGGCGAAGAGATCGAAGTTAAGTTAGAACTCAAACTGATCGCCGACGTAGGAATCGTTGGATTTCCAAACGCTGGAAAGTCCACTTTGATTTCTCGTATCTCTGCTGCGAAACCAAAGATCGCAGATTATCCGTTCACAACACTGACTCCAAACTTGGGAGTCGTTAAAGCCGGTGACTACTCTTCGTTTGTGGTTGCCGATATTCCGGGCCTTGTGAAAGGTGCACACGAAGGTGTGGGTCTTGGTATTCAGTTCTTGAAGCACGTTGAGCGCACGCGCTTTTTCATTCACTTGGTGGATGCTTCAGGATTGTCAGGCCGTGATCCGGTTCAAGATTTTCAAGATATTAACTATGAACTTGAGATGTACGATAAAAACAATCAGGACAAAGAGGGTTTCTTCCCTCTTGCCACGCGTCCTCAGTTTGTTGTGCTCAATAAAATCGACACCTTGGGTGAAACTCAACTGATCAAGCTTAAAAACAAATTCAAAGAAATCACAGGAACTGAACCTTTTGCGATTTCTGCTGTCACAGGTAAGAACATCAAAGAACTTGTGCAAGAGCTTGCTCACGAGATTTTAGAAGAGGAATCAGAATGAAAATAGGTATTTTTGGTGGAAGTTTTAATCCTCCGCACATGGGTCACATCAACGCCATTCAAACAGTGGCGAAAAAAGTAGGCCTTGGCAAAGTTCACGTTATTCCAGCAGCACAAAATCCGCTGAAGACTCCGGTTGAAGGCCCAACGCCTGAACAACGTCTGCAATTGACTCGTTTGGCTTTTGAGCAATACGGCGAAACTTACTTCGTTGATGATCAGGAAATCAAACGCGGTGGCATGAGCTACACGATCGACACAGTTATGAACCTTCGTAAAACATACGAAGCTTCTGATTTGTATTTGATCGTTGGTGCTGACAAATTTGAAGAGTTGGCTCAGTGGAAAGATTATCAAAAGATTCTTTCCGAGACGAACTTGATCGTTACCACTCGTCCTGGCTACGAAACTCCGGAATCACTTGAAGAAATGCCAGGCTACTTGAAGCCTCTGGTTTCTGATTTTGATTTCAACTTTATCGAGCTTTCGACGGGCAGAAACATTCAATTTATCACTTTGCGTGATATCGAGATCTCTGCAACAGAACTTCGCAAATGGCTTCGCACAGGAAAACCGGTTGAGAAGTATTTACCACTCGCTGTTGAGTCTTACATCAAAGAAAACAAGATCTACAGAAACTTGGGCGACCGTATCGGTGATTTTACAAAATTCACTGAGTTCTGCGCTGACGTTTTGTTCTCAAAAAAAGGAATTAATGTTCGTGGTTTTGATTTGCGCGGTGTCGCGGCTCCGAGTGAATTCACTTTGATTGCGTCCGGTACTTCAACTCGTCACGCGGCTGCGATGGCTGAAAACATCGTGCTTGCGGTGAAAGAAGAATACAACGTGCATCCACAAAGCGTGGAAGGAATCGACGAAGGCCGCTGGGTTCTTGTCGACTACGGTGCTTTGATCGTTCACATTTTCTACGATTTCGTTCGTCAAGAATACAGCCTTGAGAACTTGTGGAGAGAAGGTAAAGACCTGGGCCTTAAAGATCCTTACGTAGGAAAGCCTGAGGCTCACTAGTCATGAAATTCGTTTTGTACAACCTCGCCACTGCAAAAGAGGCATGGGCCGATGAGGTGAGCGAGTTGTACAAAAAGAAGATCTCCTTCTTTATTCCCTTCGACATTCAGTCCCTGAAGGCAAAAAAGTCAGCCCGCGAAGACGCTGATTTTAAACGCAACGAAGAATCCGAACTCATTTTAAAAAATATCAATAGCGATGATTACGTAGTGCTTTTCGATGAGCGCGGCTCTGTCCTTGATTCGATTCAGTTTTCCAAAAAAATTGAAAACATTTTGGGAAGTTCGAAGAAGCGCACCGTCTTCATTATTGGCGGCGCTTTTGGAGTGAACGAAGACGTTCGTAAAAGAGCGGATTTAAAAGTGGCACTCTCGCCGATGGTGATGAATCATCTGATGGCTCAGGCGATGAGTCTTGAGCAGATCTATCGCGCGTTCACCATCATCAAAAAAATCCCCTACCACAATATTTAAAAAGCGGCTTGTGGCCGCTTTTTATTAGTTACTATTTGTTCAACCAAGGTGGGTTATTGCCCAATTCTTCTTGTGGATTGCGTTTCAATTCCAAGAGGCGATCCCACTCGTATTGCAAGAAAGATTTTTGCTCATAATAAGCGTCGTTCTTGCTTTGTGGAGTCGGGTGATAGCAATCGCCTGATGGGTCGTAAGTTTCATGATCGCAGATGGAGTATTGAACGTAAGCGTTGTCTCCACCGACAAGTTTGTTCCACTCAGCCAATTTCAAAGGACGTTGTGGTTCAAGAGCAGGATCGAAAATGTAAACGTCAGCACCTACACGGTAAGAAACAGCAACGTGGTACCACCATTGAACAGAACCCGTTGGTGAATTATCTGAAAGTGCAGAAAGATTTCCGAAGACGAAAACTTTTTTTGGAGCTGGGAAGTTGTGATTTTCTAATTCAAACTTCGCGACTTCCGCGCGGGCATAGCAGCCGTCATCTGGATACATCCAAGTCAAACGGCGCGGGAAGTTTTTATCTTGAGTCGTTAAGAAACGAGTGTCGCGAATATAGAAAAACTGATTTTCCATATCAGCATAAGAGCCAACATCAGGAATTTCTTTGATGTCTAAATTTTTTAGAGGCTTCTTTGCTCTTTCAGCAGAAACAAAACGAGTGGTTGCATCCGCTGACATGTCTTGCATTTGAAAGGGAACATCAAAAGTTTGACCGAAGAAATGTCTGTTGCGGGCGGTCTCATAAGGCTCATTCGCGTGGCGGTGAGAAGAAAGACCTTTAGCAAAAACCGAAGAAGACAAACCTAGTGACAGCAAAAGTGCGAATAAGAATTTCATAGACCCCTCTATAAGTTCGTTCTAGGCCCCTAACAAATGCCTGTCAAAGATTTTGCAGTGAGGCATTGTTATGAAATCACTGTTACGTTTAATGCAAAACCACTGTTCGTGCTGTCTGAATTGCGGATCTTTCATGATCTCAGAGAGTCTTCTTTGCAAACCGTGTGAAGAGCGACTGAAATTTCTGGAGCAACAAGAGCCGCGGCAAGCTCCGCCATTCACGGTGAGGTCGCACTATTACTGGTATCCCGGTCAGAGTGATCTACTTTCGGAATTGGTGTTGGCTTTAAAAGGTTCCGGACATCAGAGGGCGTGGGAGCACTACGCTCAAAAATTCACAAAGAAACTTTCAAGTTCATTACACCATCGACGGATCTGTGTGATTCCGGCTCCGGCAAAGAAAATAAATCAAGTCGATCACGCCTATCTTTGGGGAAAGGCCTTGGCGGATTCACTGGGGGCGGGTTTTTTGCCTTGTCTTGAAAAGGTCTCCTCAGGTTCGCAGCGGGGAGCAGGCCGGGGAGAAAGGGCCTTGGTGGAGATGGAGGCCCATGTAAAAACTTCATCGGGTGTGGACTTCTCGACGGAAACGCTCTGGATTTTTGCAGATGATGTCTTAACTACGGGGGCTACAGCGAGGGCCGCACATCTAGCGCTTGGGAGTCCTGCTCACTTTGAAGTTTGGGTGCTGGCCCAAAGGGGCCTCTCTTGCGGAGCGTCCAAGGATCTGCTATAAAACCCAAATGTTTAAAAAAATCAGTGTCTTGTTTTTCGTATTGTCGTTTTCAGTGGGCCTTATGGCGGCTGTTGCTGGAAACGGAACACTTCAAAAAGTAACAAAAAAATATCGCGCTTCCAAACTTGTGGAAATGTCTGTGGTTAAGACCGTGAAGTCGGAACTTCTTGGCAAAGAAACAAAGTATGACGGCAAAATCTATCTTGCGAATGGAAAGTTCCGTTGGGAAAACACGACTCCGGAAAAAACACTTTTGGTTTTCGATGGAACAACGATTTGGAGTGAACAAACTCCGCCGAAAGAATTTGGTGGTCCTGTTCAAGTCGCTAAAGGAAAAGTTGATAAGAAAAATCGCTCACAGGTTTTGATCTCTTCATTGTTGGGCGCAGATCTTGAGAAAAACTTTAAGATCGTGAAAGAAGAAAAAGCGGGCGATCTTGTGAAGATGGATGTGACGCCCCTTTACGATGATCTCACGGTGAAGTCTTTGCAAGTCACAATTGATCCTAAAGACAGCACAATGAAAGAGATCTCGTACAAAGACGATATCGGCAATCTCACAACGATGAGTTTTTCCGATGTGAAGTTTCAGAAAAAAGAAAAAAAGAATTTATTTAAATACCAACCTCCCAAAGGCGCACAGGTGACTGATCTATGAAACAAGAGACAAACCAAAACAACAAAGTTCATTTTATCTCTCTTGGCTGTCCTAAAAACTTAGTCGACAGTGAGATCATGGCCGGTACTTTGATGAAAGACGGCTACCAAGTTGTGGGTGAAGCGGCGGAAGCGGACACTGTAATCGTCAACACTTGCGGTTTCATCGAAGACTCTAAAAAAGAATCCATCCAACGTATCTTGGATATGAGTGACCTTAAACAAGAAGGCAAAATCAAAAAAGTGGTTGTAGCGGGTTGCCTTACTCAGCGTTACAAGGACGAACTTGTAGAAGGTTTGCCAGAAGCTGACCTTTTTGTCGGTTCAGGTGAGTTCCAAAATATCGCCAAGATTTTGAAAAACTCAGATGCTGGCGACAAGAAAAAAACGTTCTTCAATTTGCCGACATACTTGCAGGAAGAAGAGACTCCGCGCGTGAACTCTCAACCGGGTCACCGCGCCTATTTGAAAATCTCTGAAGGTTGCATGAAGCGTTGTGCATTCTGTGCGATTCCTTTGATCCGTGGAAATCTTCAATCTCGCTCTATCGACGCGATCGTGGCAGAAGCTCGTCTTCTTGTGGCCGGTGGCGTGAAAGAGTTGATCATTATTTCTCACGACTTTACTGACTACGGTTGGGATATCCGTCGTAAAGATCCAACTCGCAAAGAAAGTCCGGTTGAGTTGTTGAAGGCTTTGGATCAAGTTGAAGGCCTTCAGTGGATTCGTTTGATGTACTTGTATCCAGATGGAATCACTCCAGAGATGGTTCAAGTGATCAAGAACAGCAAAAAAATCGTGAAATATTTCGATATGCCTTTGCAACACATCAACGATGCTGTTCTTAAGAGCATGAACCGCAAGATGACTCGCGATGAAATCGAAACAGCTTTGATGAACATTCGCGAATACATCCCTGAGGCTGTGATTCGCACACAATTCATCGTTGGTTTCCCTGGTGAAACTCAAGAACAGTTTGAAGAGCTTCTTCAGTTCGTGGCTGATCAGCAGTTCGACCGTGTCGGTTGCTTTAAGTATTCTCCTGAAGAGAACACTCCAGGCGGCCGCATGGAAAATCAAGTTGATGAAGAAACAAAACAATACCGCCACGATGCTTTGATGGAAGTTCAACAAAACATTTCTCGTGAAAAGCACCGCGACTTCGTTGGTAAAACTATCGAAGTGATCGTCGAAGGTTTCAGCGAAGAAACAGACTTGTTATTGCAAGGTCGTTTCTGGGGCCAAGCTCCAGATATCGATGGCGTTGTTTTGATCAATGACGGTCAAGCGCAAGTCGGTGACATGGTGAAAGTCCACGTCACAGACAGCTTGGAATACGATCTTGTTGGCGAAATCGTTGTCGAGAACTAAAAAGTGCAAGTTTCGGATTCGTGTTCGAACTTGCCAATCCATTGAGAATTTTTAGCGTTTCTTAATACTGTGGTGGCTCTTCTAAAGGCCACCGCATTTTTTTTGTCGAACTTGCACGCGTTTTTAAAAGCCAATAGTGCCAATTCATACTTTCTAATTTCAAAGGAAGAAGTCGCAAGCCCCAACCAGGAGCGCGCCGCTTTGGGATCAGCCTCTGTGCCGGCTTTATAAACTTTCATCGCGTCGACATAACTCTTTTGTTCTTCGAGAACCTTCCCGTAGTGGTATTGCGCAAGCTCCGATTTGGGGAAGTCGATAGACGCCTTTTTAAGCGCTTTTAAAGCCTTCTCGTCTTCACCCATGCCTTTGTAGCAAACGCCCAAATAAACGTAAGGGTCGGCGATTTTAGGGTCTTTCTGAATGGCATCCTTACACATCTGGATTGCAGGTTCATAAGTGCCATCCAAAGTGTTGATCTCGCACAGTTTGCGCAAGTAGATCGGGCGTGGTCCGATACTATCGATCATGTCTTGGTAAAGAATGCGAAGTTCATACAAGTTAGGTGGTTCGCGATCTTCATAAAGAGCAATCAAACCGTCATAAGCAGGCTCGTATTTGTTATTAAGCTCAACGGCTTTTTTATAAGACTCCATCGCGTCCTTGGTTTTTCTGGCAAGAACGTAGGCGTTACCCATTAAGCTGTAGGCTTCGTAATCTTTTTCATCTTTACCGATAAGCACATTCAAAGCGCGAATCATTTCATTGGGCTCTTTGCGTTTTTCGTGAGCCTTTGCAAGAAGGACCAAACCTTTGCGATCAATTTTATCCACGTGCTTCCACAAAAGTAGAGTGACCTTTTCGTACTCCTCTTTTTTGTAAAGTTCTTCGGCAAGTTCTCCAATAAGACCGACATTCTTAGGGCTGCTGCGAATTTCTTTTTTAAGACGTTCAATTTTTTCGTCCGCTGTTTCTGAGTGGCTAACGACCGGAGCTGTCACGGGTTCCGCAGATACCGCCGGTGTTGCAGCGGGAGAAGCCGTCGCTGTCGGAGTCACTGAGGGTGCCGGTGATGGTTTTGCCGTCGCAGCTGGAGCTTGAGTCTTTTTAGCGGCCGGTTTTGTGTCTTTTTTTGGAAGGTCTTTAAGATCTTCTTCGAAGAGAGAGAACTCGTCCTTGGCCTGTCCCGAAGTCTGGGCGGAAGCCGTCCCAACGACCAATAATGAGACAAAAGACAAGAACAGAGTAAATAAGGAACGATTGAAATTCAGTCCATTCATCATGTGTTGTATTATGACCTAAATGCTCTCGCGAGTGAAGAAATCTCAATTTACAGCTAGACTAGAAAATAATCAGGGACAGGCTCTTATCGAGTACATCCTGATGCTGGTTATTACGGTCTCTTTGATTCTTGCATTGATGAATCAAATCTTTAAGCCGTTCGGAGAATTCGTAAATAATTACATGGGAAAATACGTGGGTTGTCTTCTTGAATACGGAGAGCTGCCCTCTTTTGGTTCTGAAACTCCCTCCACTGTTGACGAAGATTCTGAGTGTGAAAAGAAATTCCAAAAAGGCTCGATGACCGCAGGACGTCCTCCCATCAACAATGGCGGAAAAGGTTCGTCAGGCGACGGTAAAGATTCTTCAAAAAATGGCGGCAATTCCAGTTCTGACAGTTCTTCCAGTGGCGGCTCTTCCAGCAGTTATGCGGGCTCGGCTTCGCGCGGAGGAGGTCGTTACATAGCGAGCAGACGTCGTGCTTCTCGTGGAATGGAAACCAGCGACAGCGCCGGTGGCGGCAAAGTTGTAGAAATCGCGCTGGAGAACGGTGGTGGCGGTAGCTTCTTTCGCAGTAGCAATGGCGGAAATCGTGTCGTGCAAATGCAAAAGCGTCGCGCTGTGGCCATTACCGGACTCACCGAAGCTGAAAGAAAAAAGTTAGAGAAAAAAGCAGAGGGAACAGCGCACATTATGTCCGCGGGCGAGGGTTTAGAAACGCCTCCTAAAAAAATTGCAGTCAAACCCCCTGAAAAAAAGGTTCAAATCGAAGACGCTCCGCCTCTGACTATTGGAAATTTTATACGTTATTTATTCATCGCCGGGATCGTGATCGCGCTTGTGATTTTCATTGGCGGTCAAGCGCTGCAAATGTCCAAAAGTGGCGAGAAATAATCTGTGCATTGCGTTTAGAAATTCTTCATAGAAATTCTTAAGTTGTCTGTTATCGCTTTAATTCCTTGAAACACATCCGTCTTTAATGGATACAGCCTCATCGACATTGATGGGGGATGGTTCGTGCTAGAGAATGTGGTTGAAATCAATCGCAAGAAAACATTTACGTTGCAGGAAGCACGTCTTCTTTTGCCCATCATCTATCGCATGACGGAAGAGTCCAGCCGCGAAGTCAAAGTTCACTTGAACAGAATCGAGGCTTTCTCGGACAAGTCTCATCCATCCGTGGCTATTATCGAAGAACAAATCAATGCCATTATTGATCGTTGGCAAGTGAAGGTCCAAAAGTTGGGGGCCGAGCCTAAAGGCCTTTGGATGGCCGACTTTGATAATGCCGAAGGATATTATTGCTGGAAGTTTCCAGAAACAGAAATTAATCACTGGCATGGCTACCAAGACGGCTTTTCTGGGCGTATATTGGTTGAATGAGAATCGCCTTAGCACAAATCAATCCGACCTTAGCTGATTTTGAATTTAACAAAGAAAAAATTCTGGAGTTCATCCATCTTGCACAACAACGCAAGTGCGAGCTTGTTGTTTTTCCTGAATGCGCGCTTTTTGGTTATCATCCCTTTGATCTTTTGGAGCGTTCGAAACTTGTTGCGAAACAAGAAGCGGAACTCAAGGCTCTCATTAAAAAAATTCCTAAAGATATCGGCGTTATTTTTGGTCTTATCACAAAGAATCCAAAAAAAATGGGTCGTCCTTACTACAACAGCGCTGTCTTTGTAGCTAAGGGACAAAAGCCTCGCTTCTTCCACAAACAACTTTTGCCGACGGGTGACGTGTTTGATGAAGCGCGCTTTATTGAGCCCGGTGATTTTTCTAAAAATTATTTTTCGTGGAAGGGGAAAAAGTTTTTCCTTACTATCTGTGAAGATATCTGGGCTTGGCCGGATGCCAAAGGGCATTCTCCTTACAGCGAAAATCCATTGGCAAAAGTGAAACGACAAAAGATTGATATGGTGATCAACCTCAGCGCGTCTCCTTACTTTGTCGGTAAGATGAAGCAACGCGAATATGTCGTTGGAAAAACGGCAGCGTATTTCAAAGCACCGATGATGTACGTGAATATTGTGGGCGCTCAAGACGAAATCATCTTTGATGGCGGAAGTTTTGTTGTCGATAAAAAAGGGAAGAAAGTTTTAACCTGCCAACAGTTTGAAGAAGATATCAATGTGATCGACCTTGAAACTCTCGAGGTTTGGAATAAAACGGCGAAACTTGAAACGGTGGAAGAACTTCGTCGGGCCCTTGTTTTAGGTATCCGCGATTTCTGCAAAAAAACCGGCCTTCAGAAAATTCATTTAGGTCTTAGCGGAGGCATTGATTCTGCGGTGGTGGCAGCTTTGGCTGTTGATGCGTTGGGGCCTTCACAAGTTGTGACCCTAGGGCTTCCTGGGCCTTACAACGCTCCACAAAGTTTGACGCTGGCGAAAGACCTGGCAAAAAACTTGGGGGTGGAATTCAAAATTGTTGAGATGAAATCCATGTATGAAAACGTGGTGACGGCTCTTGAAAAAGGCATTGACCTTTCAGGTTTCGGAATTGTTCACGAAAATCTGCAAGCGCGTCTTCGTGGAATTACTTTGATGGCTTATTCCAACAAAGAAAACAGCCTGCTTCTTACGACAAGCAATAAAAGCGAATATGCTGCAGGCTATTCGACGTTGTACGGAGATATGTGCGGAGGTTTAGCTCCTCTTGGGGACCTCACTAAAGAACAAGTTTATGCTTTAGCAAAATACTACAACCAACAAGGTGAAGTGATTCCACAAGAGATCATTGACCGTGCACCGTCAGCGGAACTTCGTCCGGATCAAAAAGATGAAGACACGCTCCCTCCATATGTGAAGTTGGATAAGTCCGTTCAGCATTTGGTGGAAGAATCGGGCGCGGCGAAAACAGAAACGGATAAATGGTTATTACCAGTGCTTATGCGAACAGAGTTTAAGCGTTGGCAAGCACCACCGATTTTAAAAGTATCGAAGCATTCGTTTGGACGTGGACGTCGTTATCCGATCGCTCACAAAGCGAAAGAATAAAAAATCGACTGCACCGAATGTCCGAAATTCAAATTGGATTATCAATCCATCAAAATTTAAGAAGATCTGATTTTGTGATGATCATTGCAAAATAAAGAAAGCGGCACTAGGACCGCTTTCTTATGGATGAGAGTTTTCCTCTGCGAAGGAGACTCTTATGAAAAGAACCACACAACATGATTCTTTTCGGCAGTTTAAGGAATTTCTTAAACTACTTCTGCTGATTTTATTTTTATTAATCAGTTCATGTAGTTAGAGAACCCATAAATCCCCATAAGGCTTAAGGCGCAAAAACAGACAAGTATCGGCTAGCGGGTGAGCTGAGCTTAAAACTCTGGAAATCATCAAGGACGAGGCGGTCCTAGTGCCACTAGTAGACAAATTCTTTGGTAAGTGATTTATTTCGTCCATGGAAAAGCTAGAGAAAAAGCCCTTTGCCGATGCTTTGCAGGGATCACGTATTCAGCTCGTGATAAGTAGCCCCAAATATACGCAGCAGGTTTTCGATTATATCCAACGTGATCATAACTTGGGCGGGGTAAATTATTCTTGGGTAGAATCCTTAGAAGACGTCGCCAAACATATTACAACTACTCCCGAAGAAAACTTCCAAGAAATTAATTATCTCATCTTAAAAGAGAATATCGCTATTGGCTCTATTCATATTCACACGATTTCTTACTCAGACCACAAGGCAGAGGTTGGTTATGGTATTGAAAAAGGAGAGGAAGGAAAGGGATTTGTCAGCGAAGCTCTTCAGTTGGTTTTGTCTGAAATGAAACGTTTGGGTTTCAACAAAGCTGTAATTAACTGTGATAGGGAAAACAGTCGCTCAATCAGCGTTGCTAAAAGAAATGGTTTTTCTTATGAAGGACTTTTACTTCAAGACTGTATAGAAAACGGTCGATTTCGGGATTCGATGATCTTCGGTAAGCTTCTACGTTAGTTATTTGTATAAAAACTAGATTCAAAAAAAGCCTGCCGAAAATCGCGCAGGCTTTTTATTTTTTCGAAACTAAACAAGGCTTCCGAAAAGATCCATTTGTTTTGGTTGTCTGACGATTTGTGGGAAACGAAGTTCTGGTTTTCCTGTCAATGCAACAAGGTTTGCTACTTGTGGAGGTTGGCCTCCGATAGAAATTCTTTTCATCATCTGGAAGAACAAGTGACCGCAGTAAGAAGCATCTTCTTCAGCTCTGTGGAAATCTGTTGTTGGAATTTTCAAATGCTGAACTAGAGTTCCTAGTTTGTAGTTTGGAAGACCCGGGAATACTTTTCTTGCGATAGGAAGAGTATCGAGGATCAAACCTTTAGGGGCGCTTGTTTCATACTTTTTGATATCAGCAGTAAGAAATTGCGCATCGAAAGGAGCATTGTGAGCGACAAGTACGTCATCGCCGCAGAACTCTGCCAATGAAGGAAGAAGGCTTTCAATAAGCGGCTTACCCTTCACCATTTCATCAGAGATACCATTGACCGCAGAAGCGCCTGGTGGAATCGGACGTTGTGGATCTACGAGGGTTGCGAAGATCGCTTCAGGTTGACCGTCGATGAAGCGCACGGCTCCAATTTCAACGATTTGATCTACTCCGGGAACAGTACCAGTGGTCTCTAAGTCAAAAGCTATGAATCTCATGAAAATATTGATACAAAATGGGAAGGGGTGTTTCAACTAAAGAGTGCCCTTTTGAAGGAGTTCCCTAGCGTGAATGCGACTAAGTCTGGAAAATATATCAACTTTTTACCAGAGCATCCCCATGTCATAGTGAGTCAAAAAGACCATAGCATTCTAGATGTGGCTTTGCGAGAGGGAATCGAGATCAACCATACCTGTGGCGGGAACGGGACTTGTGGCACTTGCCTTGTTCATGTCGTCGAAGGCCTAGAAAAACTAGGGCCCAGAAACGAAATCGAAGAAGAGATGGCCCAAGACCGTGGTTTTAAAGCGCACGAACGTCTGGCTTGCCAAAATGAGCCTGTTGATGGCCTCAGCGTAGAAATTAAAAACGACCTTACGGAGTGACGTAAAAAGGATTCGTGTAAATCCACGTGATCCATTTTTTAGCGTCAGGCAAAGGAAGCATGGGGCTGACTCGCACTTGCACGCGATAAGTTCCAGGCTGCGTGATCGGAAAAACAGTTTCAGGATCATTGATGCGCGCAACGATCTCGCCATTTTTAAAGATGATGATCTCAAAAAAATCTTTAGGCTTTGAAGGCAGACTTACTTTCAAAGACATATTCTTAGAAAGCTTCACAGTAGAACCCATGAGGTGCGACTTGTTTTCTTCCTCAAGGGTCGCCGTAAAACCTTTTGGATCACCCAACATATCGAGTGCCATATAGAAGTTTCCGTTTTTAAGCGCATTAAAAACTTTCACACGGTCGCTGTTAAAACTTCCCGTGAGTTCTGACTTAAGCAAAATATGATTGCTCATAAATTCAAAAGATCTTTTGTAACTCGGGAAACGAATAAAATAATTCGCAAGAGGAATCACGCGCGCAGAAGCTTCGGTTCCTGCATACACAACGATGCGACGATGTTGGCTGAGTTTATCCAACAATGCGATTTCGTCGGTGGGTTCTGTGTAAAGGCGAATGAAAGATAAACGCGGATTAAACGGATAAATCGCAAGACTCCAGATCGTTGAAATCTTCGACTCTTCCCAGGCGCGATTCACAAGGCTCTTCATATTGAGAAGTTCAAAGCCATCAAGGCCGGAAGGAATTTCTCCGTTCCAAGAATAACCAGCTTTGTAAGGATGTGTGAGAATAGTCAGAGTGTCTTTGCTTGCACCTGTTTTTTGCGAAAGAAGATCGGCAAGTTTCACTTGAGCGTCGCCAAGATTGTTTCCGATGCTTTCTTGATTGAGCGAATAATAAATCAGTCGTGAATCTAAATAGCTGTACTTGCCCGCGGAAAAGACCAAAAGATTTCCATGATAAGATTCAAATGTCGTTGGCATATTAAAGATGTTCAAATCCGTGAACATCAAAAAATCCAAATTCGCCAATTTTGCAGAAGTAATAACAAAGCTTGAAGTAGCCGAGCCGCTACTTAAATCGGTGTGAACGTTCATCACGCCCTTGTAGTCATTGAGAAGTCGTGAGTGCTCGCGTGTGATCTGCGGAGGAATGACTGAAACCTCGTACTGATTTATGTAAAATCCGTACAAGAAATAAGTGACTAGCAGAAATGAGATGACTCCAATGGCTTTCATGGTCGAGTGAATTCCAACAATACAAAATCAGGAGAGATCTTTTTGATCTCTTTCATTTGCCATTGTTGTTCGGAAATCCACTTTGGTAAACCATTTCTCTCGCGCTTCACCAAATAAAACTGTTTTCCATTGGGCATAGCTTCAGGAAGTGTGTCAAAGAAGTCGTAACGACTGATTCCTTGAAGTTTGAACGTCGGAACTTTGCTGAAATACCAAATGGATGACGCCATTTGATAAGAGCTTGCATAGAGCGGGTGGTATTCGTGAGCAATAGAGCTGATTTCTTGAAGTACGTAGGGTTCTTGAACTTTTTCACTTAAGTTACGAAGTGCAGGTGTGAAAAGTGTTGCGATCACGATAACAAAAATAAGTCCCCAGAAAGCGACATAGTATTTAAGCCACTTCTGTGTTCGAGAATAAAAAAGAGCCAAACCGATGACAGCCGGATACGCAATGATCGGCCAATTCGCTTCCACCAGGGCTCTAAACGATGTGTAAAGGAAAAATAGAAGAGGTCCCCAGCCGAAATAATACAACCAGCGCATGTTCCTAGGAACTTGGGCGCGAATCGCAGCCCAAAACACCAGTGGAAAAAGAATCAAGATCTGTCCCAAGACGTAAGAAATCGTCCACTCAGGATTGTAAGAGGTTTTCTCGAGCCCATGCTTTAACTGAAACTCAAAAGAAGCAAAACCATTCTGCGCATTCCACACGATCACAGGTGCTGAGAAAAGCAGTCCTGTGATGATTGTGAGAAGAACACCACTCCACTTAACGTCTTTCCATTTTTTCTCGACAAAAAGAAACACAAGAAGGCACGGAACAAAGAGAACAATATGATATTTCGAACAAAATCCTAAACCAAGAGCTGCACCCAACCCCAGATACGCGAGCAAAGATTTTTCTTCCAGAGCTTTTAAAGTCAAAAGAATCGCAAGTGACCAAAAGAACATCACAGGCAAATCAGGTGTCACAATCAAAGAACCAAAACCCAGAAGGGGAGAAAACAAAACCAGGTATGCCCATGTTTTGATTTTCGCAAAATCCACGCGATCTTTTAGAATCAAGTACCACACGGCCAACATACCATGACCTAAAATCACAGCAGGCCAACGAACCGCATTTGCAAAAGGCTCAAGGAAATGTCCGAGGGAAAATAACCACGCCACCATTGGTGGATGGTCAAAGTAACTCAGTTGCAGGCGCTGGGCCCAGACCCAGTAATAAGCTTCGTCGGCACTCAGTGGAATGAGTGCCGCAAGGATCATTTTAACGAGAAGGCTTAAGCCCCAGATGCGGCGGAAATCTTTCAAGCTTAGTAGCTCAACTTGATAGGTTTACCAAGGTCTCCCGGAATGCCGACTTCTTTTCCGTTCAGGATCAAGTTTACGGCGCCACCGTTAGAGAAATTAATTTTTAAACCACTCTTACTTTTGAAAGTATGAACTTGTTCCGCAGAAAGTTTGATTTTTTGCGGTTTACCCGTCGGAGAAGCGTATTCAATCTCCACTGTATCCAAAGCTTCCACGATCAACTCAACAGGTTTATTTGCTTCCTCTTTTGGAGTTGGCTTCGGTGTTGGTGTTGGCGATGGACTTGCAACTGGCGTTGCTGAAGGCGTTGGAGAAGGTGAAGGTGAAGGACTTGCCACAGGTGTTGGAGTTGGACTCGGTTTTGTAACCGGAGTCGGTGACGGAGTTGGAGTCGCAACTGGAGTGGCCGCCGTCATAGGTTTTGTCGGCGTCGGTGTTGGTGAAGGCAATGAAGCCGGTGCCGACGGTGTTGGAGCCGTTGTTAAATTTCCAAGAGGACTTGTGGCCTCTTTTTTATCCGTGGTTTCATTTTCAACCAAAGTCGGAGTTTCCTCTGTTACCGGAGTAGCACCTTCAATAGTTTGTGCCACTTCATTGCTTGGCACTTCGGCTTCTTTAGAATATTTGTCGATCATTTTCTTAGTGAAAAGAATCAAACCAACAAGAACCACACCGATCACTGCAATGATAATTGTTTTGCTGGATTTATTTTCACGCAAAGACTGCATTCCATCAGAAGAACTTGGCGGAGGTGTTGCCTTGCGAATTGGAGTGACAGTGGCTTCAGAAGTTTCTGCCTTCGCAGCGGGTGTAGCAGTGGATGCCGATGTGGAAGCTTGAGTCGACGTTGCTGTTGTTGCCGCAGCCTCTTCTTTTACCTCCGCTTTTTCACCGTCGTGAGGACGGATGTAAGGCTTCGGACGAGTCGAGCCCATCTCTTCGTAAAAGACCTCAAGAACTTTTTCGGAATCAAGATGAAGAAAGTTGGCGTAACTTTGCACAAAGCCACGCAAGAAAGTTTTTGCCGGAAGATGAGCATCGTCGCCTTCTTCGATGGCTTTTAAAACCTTGCTGTTAATTTTTAAAGAAAGACCAATTTCATGAAGAGAAAGGCCTTTTTCCTCGCGGGCTTTCTTTAAAATTTCACCAGTCTTTTTCATCAATGTCCCTTTCGAATCAAGCTGAGCATTCCTTTGGCTTTCTCGCGGTACTTTCCATCCGGATAGTACTTAATCAACTCTTCAAAGCGAGCCACCGATTTCGATTTCTCGCCAAGACGGTAGTAAGCCAAGGCACTGTAGTAGTGAGGTTCATCGTACAAATTCTTTTGGCAGAAACCGATCGCGCGATCCAAAGTTTCTGCCGCTCTAGAATAATCTTCAGTCTCAAAAAACGTGCGACCGAAGTACGTGCTGGAAATGCAATCATCAGGATTTTTGTTCAGCACTTTTGAAAAAGCATTGCGAGCAGCGACGTAATCTTTTTGGTTAAATTTCGCGAGCCCCAAGTTGATGTACGCTTTGTCGGGACTTGGATAAGTGAGATCATTTAAAACAACGCGCAATTCTTTTTCCGCTTCAGCGTATTTAGCTTCTTCGATCAAAACGCGCGAAAGATTGTTGCGAGCTTCCGTGTACTTTTCATCCATCGCAATCGCTTTACGAAGATGCTTCTCTGCAAGATCGTAGCGTTCACGGAAAAAGTAGACGAGGCCCAGGTTGTTTTGCGTGACCGGATTTTCTGAATCCAATTTTTCAGCTTCAAGAAGCTCACGAAGAGCGTAGGGATAGTTGCCACTTTCGAGTTGAGAAGTTCCCAAACGAAGGTGAAGGTCAGCTTTCTTTTTATCTTCTCCCCAAGTGGCACAGCCCGATAAAACGGCGCAGCTCAGCATGGAAAGTGTGCACAGTGCGAGAATCCATTTACGCATGTTAAAAAGGTATCATTTGAAGACTAAGAGTCAACCCTGAGCTCTGCAATAGTCTCAACATGGTCGGTTTGCGGGAACATCTCGAAGGCTTGAACCCGAGTGAGCTTCATTCGAGTGCCCAATTTCTGTGACCAAGCAAAGAACCAGTTAAGATCGCGAGCCAAAGAGACCGGATGGCAACTGATGTAGATGATCTTTTTTGGCTGAGCCGCTGCGAGTGTACGCATAATCAGCTCACTCGCTCCGGCACGAGGTGGATCGAGCAGGACCAGGTCCTGTTTTCCGATGGAAGCCCTGCGCATGTAGGTTTCCACGTCTGAAAGGAAATACTTCACACGCTGACCTTGAATGCGAGATTTTGCTCGTTCGACAAGTTTAGGGTTTAATTCAACACCCGTGATTTGAGCTTCGGGATATTTTTGAGCAAAAGGAAACGTGAAGTTTCCGGACCCAGCATAAAGATCGAATACCTGCTCGTACTTTTCCTCACCCGCCCACGATAAGGCTGTATGTACAAGGTCTTCATTTTGGAAACGATTGACCTGAGAAAAACCGATACCGTCGTCATCCTCGTTGATAAGGCCATAACGAACAGGACCTTCCTCCGAGATGTACATTTCAAGACGCTGAAGGTCCTTGGAGTTTTTCTCTTTCAACCACTCTTTCACTTCACCGAATTTATCTGTGAGCGCACTTTCCGTGATCGGGCAATCGTTAATCTCAACAATGTCGTGAGAGTTGCGCGCGAAAAATCCAAAACGGTTGTGCTTGAATTTTGGTTGAATGCGGTTGCGGTATCTTAAAACGCGCGGACTTTCTTGAATCGGAAGATATTCAAACTCAACGCCACGGTTGAATTTTTGAATGGTCTCAAGAACAAGTTTTTCTTTTTGTCGGCGTTGTTCATCTTCAGTGATGTGTTGCCAGTTGCAACCGCCACAGACGTTGGCGACAAGACAAGGCGGTTCACGACGAAATGGGCTGGGTTTTAAAACTTCGACGAGCTTGGCTTCGACGAAATTTTTTTTGACCAAAGTCACTTCGGCAAGAACCTCTTCATTGGGCGCTGCTTGAGGAACGAAGACGACCATGCCCTCGTGTCGAGCGACTCCAGCACCGCCAATGGCGAGTTTTTCAATATTCAATCTGATCTTTGAACCAAGAAGGGGAGCTTGCGCTCCCCCCTTGTTTGATTTTGCAGACATTTAAAATCGCAATTTCAGTTTAGAACTATACGTTGCAGATTTCTTGTTTTTCGAAGAACAAAGCAAGTTCGCGAGCTGCAGAAGCTGCAGAGTCAGAACCGTGAACTGCGTTCTCACCAACGTTGTCACCGAATTTAGCGCGGACTGTTCCAGCGTTAGCTTTTTTAGGATCAGTAGCACCCATGATTTCGCGGTTTTTCAAAACTGCGTTTTCACCTTGCAGGCACATCAAGCAAACTGGGCCTGAAGTCATGAAAGAAACAAGCTCACCGAAGAAAGGACGCTCTTTGTGTTCAGCGTAGAACTCTTCAGCTTTAGCTTTAGAAAGGATAGTGATTTTTGCAGCAGCGATTTTCAAACCGTTTGCTTCAAACATGCTGATGATATCGCCGATCGCGTTTTTCTTCATTGCGTTTGGCTTAATGATTGAGAATGTTTGTTCGATAGCCATGGTATCTCCTTGTTAATTACAATCTGTTTCTGAAACTTTAAAGAACGTGGGAGTTTTAACGAATTGAGTGACACATGTCCACTCTTGGTTTGTTCCATCTTGGTTAGGAACAACGATTTCCGTTTTTACCGCAAGATCGCGACCTGGAGCCGCTTTGGTGAAATCTTGGTACTTAACCGTGAACGGGAACTCAGGACCGCCCGCAAGACCCAAAGTGCTCTCCACACTTTCAAGCGTCATGATCACAATTTCATCCATTCTACCAGCCATTGCTGGGCTTGCCGCAAGCAGGGCAAAAACCAATAATTTCTTCATCTTAGATCTCCCGGAGGAGATTAAATAAAGGCTCGCGAGGTCGACTGTCAACGACTATTGCTGCTCTGGGCTATATATGCAAATTTTAGAAGCGAATTGTGACGCTTAAACCAAAGCCGTAACCGTCATTGTTAGGACAAGGACCTGTGTCCTTGCGGCACGTCTTAGGCGGCATGAAAACGTTAAAAGAGGCGCGATCGGTGTTGATGGCGTCCTGAATGGTGCCATTGATAGAGTCCATAATGCTTGCGGCCTTTGTTGCTTGAGAACGGTACTGAGATTCGTTCATGTCAAAAGATCCGCGATTAAAAACTAATCTCTTACCCACCGAAGACGCGATCTTTTTTGAAGTCTGTTGATTCGAGTTTGATTTTAAAAGGAAGGCCAACAACAAAGCATTTTCGCGGCGGAAATCCATATCGCCGAAGTCAGCTTGTCTGAAAATAGTAATGCTGGCTTTTTCCCGACGAGACATCACGCGGAAGTACTGATCACTGTAATGAGAGCGAGGATAAATAAACATTGTTCCTAGTTGGGGATTATTGATGGCCGTTAAGGAAACCTTCGAGCCTAAAGCAGGTGACGTTTCATTTGAATAATCGAATTCGCTCATAGGTACTGTGATAATAATCACCGCATAAGGATTACGACCGTCTTGTTCGCAGACTTGCGTGACCTTTGCCGTTGTCATACCTTGCACAGTTTTTTGCGCCATTTCACAGTGGGCATGATCGCGAGTGTCTACGGCGATAATGAGGCCGCGAGAATATTGGTTTTCTTCATCCGCAAGGGCTGTCAGAGAACCAAAAAAGAGTGCTGCTGTGATGATAAAGGCGAATGTCTTTGTCATATAGGAGGTTTTATCACAACCGCCGATAACGGTGGGCCCCCGAAATATTTTCAGAAAAGAATTCTTAGGCTGTTTAAAGGATCGACACTGCTTTCTATAGGGTTTGCAAGAAGACGATGAGATTCTTTTTATCTTCTTTAGACAAAATCTCTTTGCCGTCTTTGATGAAAATACGGTCGTCATGGCCAGCATTGCTCATGCCTTTTTTGCGAGTGTCAAAATAATGGTCACGGGTCATCCACGCCTTCGGAGTCTTGTCTCCCAAGGGGTATCCGTTGCATTCAAGATCGAAATCCGTGGCAGGATTGTTGGCTTCTCCAGAGTAATAAGCCACAGGTCTTCTTTCAGAAGGTGTTAGCAATGCACAGAGATTTGGAATGGAGTTGTTGTGGAAGTAAGGCCATCTTGCCCAGATACCCACAAGTGGCGGAGGCACATAGCCTGGTTGTGCTTTGATCACAATGCCGTTCTTTTTAGAGATCGCAAGATCATTGAGTTGTTCTAAAGACTTCATTCCAAGACGGCGGTAAGGATCTGTGCCAACATCCACAACTGGAGTTTTTTCTTTGTAGCGGACTTGCACGGTTTTCAGCTGATCTTTGAATGGAAGCGCTTCCGAACCTGCTACGTTCCAAGCCTTGTCATAGTGCCCATGGCATTTTGCGCAATTGGTATTGAAAACTTGTTCACCTAATTTTGCGCGACCCAAATCAATTTTTTCTGCAGGAATAAAATCCGTGATAAGTGGCGCCTGGATTGAGAATACAGCCGTCGTGAGTTCTTCAATCACTTGGCTATTTTCATCGAGCCACTTTTCAAGTTTGACCAGATCTGCTCCGCGACCGATTTCATTCCAAATAATATTGGTGAAAATAGGATTTCCGCTCAAAACGCTGCCATCAGAAAGCCAGCGATTTTTATATTTTAAATTCCACCACACCGCAGGTTTTGAGTCGGCAGGATTGTTATCTAAAATCGCATCATGACGAGGGAAGGTGGCATACCATTCGCTGTAACTTGCATAAGGATCTTTGGAGCGACGATTGAGAGAAAGACTGACTTGAGCCAAAGACGTATCCAGTCCCAAAGCAATCGGTTGCTTTAAAGACACGAATCGCAAATTTCCCATCGACTCTTCCAGAAGCTTTCTTTCCGCCGTAGTTGCGCCCGTGTAGGCTTGGAAAATAAGCGGATCAGAAACAGCCATCACTTTTTTAGCTTTGATGAAAAACTCATTGGCTCTGGAAAAACGATTCGTCATTCCCAAAACTGTTTTGCCAAAAAGATTGCTTGAGTGGCACGCCGCACAGCTAAATGTAAAACCTTTGGCGCCATTTCTTTCAATAAGACCAAAACCCATCAATTCATCAGGACGAATATTGTTGGGATAAGGAACAGCATAAACGCCGTCGTCCGTTTGTTTTGGATAAGGATGAAGACCTAGGTTTTTAAGAACATCATTAAATGTTTTGTATCCGCTGACTCCCTGAAGAATTCCTTGCAGCCATTTTTTAAATGGATTGTTGGAGTCTTCATCAATCAGTTTTTTTATCGGAGCATAAGGAGGAAGCATTCCAGTTACAGTCACGGGATAAATCTGTGTGTGGATCTTTCCTTGATTTTTATAGTGAAGAAAATCAGCGTCGGACCACTGATAGATATTCTCGCGGCCACCTTCCGGAATCAGTGTGCCTTCCGACCAATCAGGAGCAAAAGCGTTGGCAGAAATTGAAAGCAGAAATGTGAACATTGCAAGAATGTATGTCTTCATGCCCCAGTTTAATTACGAAGGCGCAACACAAGACAATCATATTCTGCTCTTTGACAGGGAGTGTAGGGCTCCGAAGCAGAAGCCCTGAAATATTTTCACCAATTAGTCTTCGCCATCAACGAGGGCATCGATCTTTCCAGAGCAGTCCACAGTGTACCAACCCCAGCATGAAGCGCCAGCAGCACAGTAACCGTCAACAATCGCAGACGTCTGATATTTGAAAGACTTTGCATCCCAGCTCAAAGATTTTAATGCGCGTTTTACGTCGTCTTTTGTAAGGATGAACTCACCATCGATGATCCAATAAAAATCATCGTTCAAAGAGCGACCCACAAGCGGAGAAAGATAATTATTCAAAGCCGTTTTTGCCTGATCAAGAGTCACGCATTGTTTTGGCTCTAAAGGCAATTCAAGCTGTTCAGCGAAACTAGATGCAGAAATGAATAGAGAAAGGACAACGAAAGCGACCGACTTCACAAGAACCTCCATTAGTTTTGATGGGGCTTTGTACCTTGCGAACACCTGAAAGAGTAGTGCCGTTGTTAAGTTTACAGGGCATTTTTTGTTCTGATTTTGTCAGGATATAAGTGAAGGCAATAAACTTTGATCCCGATTAAATTCAGTTTAAAAGGAAATGACCTTTTGAAAACCGTCCGCTTTTACGGCACTGTTAAGTTATGCGAACCGCTATAGTGCTAGCCTTTTTTATTTCAATAATGTCCGTTCAGGTTTTCGGGGAGGAGATCACTGAAGTCCGCGTCGGTGTTCCGGCGGGACTTGCGCCTCCGTTGTTATTCGAAGGTAAACCCAACGAAACTAAAGGTCTCGTCGTGGATTACGCAACGGCACTGGCAGAGGCTATGGGCCGAAAAAGCAGTTTCAGTGTGATCACAAGGTATCGTTTGGATGGTTACTTGTTTAAAGGCCAAGTCGATATGATGTGCTACACAAGCAAGGTGTGGGCAAGCAGTCAGGATCAGCTCGACTTCTCAAAGCCTCTTTTTATGAAAAGAGAAGTGATTATTGGGCCGGCACCGATGCCAAAAAAAATCACGGACCTCAAAAATAAAACCATTGGGACCATGCTGCAGTATGTGTATCCGAAACTGGACCCTCTTTTTGCATCAAAACAACTCATCAGGGAAGACAGTCTTAGTGAAGAAGCCAATCTTAAAAAACTTCTTAATGGGCGTATTCAGTATATTGTCACGGATGAAATTTTTATTGATTACTTTAAGCTAAAACACCCGAAAATCGAAATAAACCGTGAGCGTCTATTTATGCAGGAGTATCCGATTTCGTGTTCACTCAGTCGCAAAGGCCACGTCAAAGTCAAAGATCTGAACGAGGCTATTGATAAAATTAAAGCCAATGGCACTCTTGAAAAGATTTTTAGTAAATACGGCGCAATGGTAAAATAAAAAACCCACGATGTTTCCACCGTGGGTTCTGAAATGACTCATTTCCTTCGAAGAATTACTTCAACATAGATTTCAAAGTAATACCCATGTCCGCTGGGCTGCGAGCGATTTTGCAACCAGCTGCTTCAAGAGCCGCGAATTTAGCTTCCGCAGTTCCTTTGCCGCCGCTGATGATTGCACCCGCGTGGCCCATACGTTTACCAGCAGGAGCCGCAGCACCCGCGATGAACGCAGCCACAGGTTTTTTGAAATTCTTTTTGATGTACTCTGCAGCTTCTTCTTCTGCAGATCCACCGATCTCACCGATCATGATAACGCCATCAGTGTCTGGATCTTCATTGAACATTTTTAGAACGTCGATGAAGTTTGTTCCGTTCACTGGGTCACCACCGATACCAACAGCCGTTGATTGACCAAGACCCAAAGCCGTCAACTGTCCAACAGCTTCATAAGTCAAAGTCCCAGAGCGAGAAAGAACGCCGATACGACCTGGTTTGTGAATGTGACCAGGCATGATACCGATCTTACATTGTCCCGGAGTGATAACGCCAGGGCAGTTAGGACCGATCAAACGAGTGCGTTTGCCTTCCATGAATTTCTTCACTTTAACCATGTCAAGAACAGGAATGCCTTCAGTGATACAGATCACAAGATCCAAATCAGCATCCACAGCTTCCATGATGGAGTCCGCTGCAAATGGAGGTGGAACGAAGATCACAGAAGCGTTGCAACCAGTCGCTGCTTTCGCTTCTTTCACTGTATTGAACACAGGAAGACCGATGTGAGTTGTGCCACCTTTACCTGGAGTCACACCACCCACCATTTTAGTTCCGTAAGCCAAAGCTTGCTCAGAGTGGAAAGTCCCTTGAGCGCCAGTGAAACCTTGGCAGATAACTTTAGTGTCTTTGTTAATAAGAATTGCCATGTCGATTATCCTTTAACCGCAGCCACGATTTTTTTAGCTGCATCTGTGAGGTCGTCAGCAGGAGTGATATTCAATCCGCTTTCTCTCAAGATTTTTTTACCAAGTTCTACGTTTGTACCTTCAAGGCGGCAAACAAGTGGAACTTTCAGACCCAACTCTTTAGAAGCCGCGATCACGCCTTCAGCGATGATGTCACATTTCATGATACCACCGAAGATGTTAACCAAAATTCCTTTTACGTTTGGATCTTTAAGGATGATTTTGAAAGCCGCAGTTACTTTCTCTTTGTTCGCGCCGCCGCCAACGTCCAAGAAGTTTGCAGGAGAAGCGCCGTGAAGTTTGATGATGTCAAGAGTTGCCATCGCAAGACCCGCACCGTTGACCAAGCAACCAATGTTTCCATCAAGTTTGATGAAAGCAAGGTCATACTTAGAAGCTTCAATTTCAGAAGGCTCTTCTTCATTCAAGTCACGCATTTCAACGATGTCTTGATGGCGATAGAGTGAGTTAGAGTCGAAGTTCATTTTCGCATCCAAGCAAAGAACGTCACCTTCTTTAGTCACAACAAGAGGATTGATCTCAGCGATGGAGCAATCTGTTGTGATGAATGCGTTGTAAAGGCCTGTGAAGAATTTCACAGCTTTATTTACGATTTCAGGAGACATGCCGATTTCAAATGCCAATTGACGAGCTTGGAAAGGAGCCAAACCGATTGTTGGATCGATGTCTACTTTCTTGATCGCATTTGGATTGTGTTCAGCAACTTCTTCGATGTCCATGCCACCTTCAGAAGAAGCCATCATTGCCGCTCTGCCAGTTGCACGGTCGATCAAGCAAGCAACGTAGTATTCTTTCGCGATGTTGCAACCTTGCTCGATGTAAACTTTCTGAACAACTTTACCTTCAGGGCCTGTTTGGTGAGTCACCAAAGTCATGCCGATCATTTTTTTTGTAAGCTCGCCCACTTCATCCAAAGTTTTTGCGATCTTAACCCCGCCGCCTTTACCGCGGCCACCTGCGTGGATTTGCGCCTTAACGACCCAAAGACTTCCACCGATTTCTTTTGCTGCAGCCACAGCTTCCTCAGGAGAGTGAGCGACTTTACCTTTTAAAGTCGCAACTCCAAATTTTCTGAGGATCTCTTTGGCTTGATACTCGTGAATATTCATTTTTTATAACTCCAGATTACTGAACGTTTTTAAGAGCAGAAACAAGTGTGCGAACTGCGTCTACTGATTTTTTGAATTCTTCTTGTTCCGCTGGGTTCATTTCGAACTTGTGAACTTTTTCGATACCTTTTCCGCCGATAGTTGCAAGCACGCCAACCATCAAACCTTCGTTAACACCGAACTCACCAGTCAACTCAACAGCCACTGGAAGAACGCGTTTTTGGTCTTTAAGAATTGCTTCTGCCATTTCAACTGCACCACGTGAAGGAGCGTAGTAAGCAGAACCTGTTTTCAAGTGGCCACCGATTTCAGCACCAGCTTGTTTTGTACGAGCTACGATTGCTGCGATTTTATCTGCAGGAAGAAGTTCTGTAAGAGGAATACCAGATACAGAAGCTTGACGAACAAGAGGCATCATCGCATCACCGTGGTTACCGATTACGATACCAGTGACGTCTTTAACAGACACATTCAACTCTTCAGCGATGAATTCACGGAAGCGAGCTGAATCCAAGCAACCGCCCATTCCAAGAACGCGCTCACGAGGGAAGCCCAAGATTTGTTTTGCGTAAACAGCCATAACGTCCATTGGGTTACAAACAACGATCACGAATGAATTTGGAGCGTATTTTTTTACTCCTTCGCAAACGTCTTTTACGATTTTCGCGTTGATACCAACAAGCTCATCACGGCTCATGCCTGGTTTACGTGGCATACCTGCAGTGATGATAACAACATCAGAATCAGCGATGTCTTCGTACTTGTTAGTTCCTTTGATTTTTGTATCAAACATTTCGATAGGACCTGCTTGAGCAAGATCCAATGCCTTACCGATAGCTGCACCTTCATTGATGTCCAAGATAACAACATCGCCAAGTTCTTTTTGTGCTGCCCAATGAGCAGTTGTTGAACCTACGAATCCTGCGCCGATAACGGCAATTTTATTTCTTTTGTGAGCCATGACTAATCTCCTTAAGGCTTCAAAATGAATGGAAAAATTTAAAACTTGCGTTCGATGACACATTCAATATCAAATCATATATAGAAACAAGATTTACTGCTCGGCGCAGAGACCTTAGAGAGCAAGAACTGGACGACCCGATGAGCATCATCAGCCTGCAAGACATTACGGTGGCCTTTGAAGATCATGTTGTTTTAAAGCAAGTGAACCTCAATATTGCGGCCGGCGAATCCTTCGTGATTGTGGGTCCGAGCGGGCAGGGTAAAACGACGCTGCTGAAGACCATGTCAGGTTTGATAACTCCTCAGAATGGCAAAGTTTTTATTGAACAGAAAGAGTGGATGACGCTAAGTCCTAAAGAGCGTTTGCCGTTGTTAAAAAAGATGGGAATTTTGTTTCAAAAGAACGCTCTCTTTGATTCATTGACCTGCGTTGAAAACATCAGCTTTCCTTTGGGCGAGACCACAAATCTCACGGAATGGGAAATAACAAAAAGAGCTGAGACTTTCTTGGATGCGGTCGGAATTCCGCACGCGCGCGATCTTTATCCCGATGAAATTAGCGGTGGGATGCAAAAGCGCCTCGGAATTGCTAGAGCGCTGGCTCTAGATCCAGAGATTATTTTCTATGATGATCCGACGGCAGGACTGGATCCAATCACTTCAAAAAAAATCATCGAACTGATTTTGAAACTCAAAGCTGAAAAAGGTTCGACGGTTGTGGCGATCACGAACGACATGAATCGCGCTTATCAAATGGCAGATCGCATTGGTGTGGTGATGGACCAACAACTCATCATCACAGGGACTCCTGAAGAAACACAAAATCACAAAGACCCGCGCGTGCACCAATTTGTCAGAGGTCTTCTTGAGGGTCCTCTCACGACAATGGCTTAATATTCTTAGCGGTGGATCCGCAAAGAATATTCTATGGCGATTCAAAATGCGGAAGTGGCACAGACATTCAGTCAGCTGGCGGATCTTCTTGAAATTCAAGGAGCCAATCCCTTTCGTATTCGTGCTTATCGAACAGCGGCGCGCACACTGATAGAACTTTCTCAGAATGTGGCGGACGTGATTGAAGCTCACGGAAAACTTTACGAATATCCCGGCATAGGAAAAGACCTCGCTTCAAAAATAGAAGAGATTGTGCAAACAGGACACCTGCAAGCTTTCGATGAAGCTGCCGAAAAAACGCCGAAGTTTTTATTGGATTTTTTAAAAATCCCCACGCTAGGACCAAAACGGGTCAAGATCCTGCATGAAAAATTGGGGATTAAAAGTCTTGAAGACCTGCAAAGAGTGGCTGAAAGCAATGAAATCCTGAAAGTGCGCGGATTTGGAGAAAAAACGCGGGCAGAAATTCTTGAAGGTATTAAAAAAATTCAACAAGAGCAGAAAAAACATGTCTTGCTCTTCGAAGCTGAAGAAGCCGCAAATTTATTATCGCGCTATCTTTCAAAGGCACCGGGTCTGCAAAAATTAGAAGTGGCGGGGAGCTTCCGACGAAGAAAAGAGGTCGTCGCGGATCTTGATATTTTGGTAACCGCGAAAAAAAGTCAGCCAGTCATGGAGCATTTTTTAAAATTTGAAAATATCGCGAAAGTCATTTCAAAGGGTTCCACACGATCCACGGTGAATTTGAAATCCGGTTTGCAAGTCGATCTGCGTGTCGTTGATAACAACAGTTATGGAGCCGCTTTACTTTATTTTACGGGTTCAAAAGCGCACAACATCGCCGTGCGTGCGAGAGCCTTAAAACGAGGTTTAAAGATCAATGAGTACGGAGTTTTTAAGGGCGAAAAAAGCATTGTCTCTGCCAAAGAAGAAGAAATTTATGAGCTCCTAAAGCTTCCCTACATCGAACCCGAATTAAGAGAAAACAGAGGAGAAATCGAAGCGGCAGTGAAAGGACAGCTTCCTCATCTGATTCAAATAAAAGACCTGCAAGGCGATCTGCACATGCACACGACGGCCAGTGACGGACGCAATTCTTTAAAAGAGATGGCATTGGCCGCCAAAAAAATGGGCTACGCCTATATCGGCATCACGGATCATTCTCGTCGAGTGGCCGTGGCACATGGTCTCGACAAAAAGCAGCTTTTAAAACAGATCGATCAGATCGATGAACTCAATGCAGAAATTCAGGGGATCACGATTTTAAAATCCATTGAAGTGGATATTCTTGAGGACGGTCGCCTTGATTTACCCGACGATGTTTTAGAAAAATTAGATTACACGGTGGGCGCCATTCATTCGTATTTTCAACTTCCGTCACAAAAACAAACCGATCGAATTTTGCGCGCGATGGATAACCCCCACTTTCGAATCTTTGCGCATCCCATGGGAAGATTGATCGGAAAGCGCGAGCCTTATGCGATGAATGTCGAAAAAATCATGAAAGCCGCCAAAGAGCGATCAATTATTCTGGAACTTAATTCTCAACCCGAGCGCATGGATCTTTCAGACACCCTTTGCCGAATGGCGAAAGATCTAGGGGTCAAAATCGCGATCTCCACGGATTCGCATAGTGTGAATCAGTTAAACCTCATGAAATACGGAGTCGGTCAGGCTCGTCGCGGGTGGCTTGAAAAGAAAGATGTCATTAACACTTTGCCTCTCGCAAAACTAAAAAAAATCTTCCAGTCTGGATATGAGTAAATGGCACAAAAAACGGATATAAAACTTGTTTTAAATGAAGCATATTTGCCAGTTCTTTTAGATCTTCTAGATCGGGCGCGTTCAAGCATTGATATTCTGGCTTATTCGTTTGCCATTGGGAGTGCCAAGGGTGTTTTATCCACAAAAAATGCGCCCTATAAAATCGCGGAGAAACTCGCCGAAATTAAGAAAAAATATGGCAAGAAAATCTCTATCCGTCTTTATGTCGAGGGACTTAGAGAAACGGTGACACGCAATAAAACCACAGTCGATTTTCTGGAAAAAGCGGGAGTGGAAGTCATATATGGTTCAACCCACGCGAAAGGTTTTTGTGTCGACAATCGCTATTTGCTTTTTGGTTCAACCAATTTAACAAATCAAAGCATTCTTAAAAACTACGAAACAAATTTGCTCATTGATGATCCGCACACCGCCAAAGTATTTGATCAATACTTCATGCATCTTTGGAACGGTGGACATCACGGGGAAATCAAACTTGATCCACCTATGTTGGCCGATGGCGACTTTAAGGACGTTCTTATCGAAATGATTGATACGGCAAAGACGTCTTTGGATTTCTCTATTTACTTCTTTATTCATTCAGAAATTGAGAAAGCTTTTATTCGCGCAGCTCAAAGAGGAATTAAAATTTCGGGCTTTATCCATCATCACAATAGCTTTGCTTTGTGGTATGTACGGCGCACCCGGGATACGGCAATGAGACTCATAAAAGCCGGAATTACGGATCTTCATTTTGGTCCTGGCCATCTTTTTACACACTCAAAATATCTTATTAAGGATGAAAAAGAAATCTTACTTGGAACGGGAAATTGGCTTGTTGAAGACGTAAAAATTCATCCGCAACTTTATATCCATTTGAAAAATCCAAAGCTGGCTCGTGCTCTTTTAAAAGAGCTTCAAAAACAGATCGGCGATCATCGTAGCGTCTATAACTTTGCCGAAAAATAACGGCATTTTCCCTCTGAAAACGGAAACTCGCGTTGCAAAAAATTATTTGTAAGCTCGGCGCACGTTAAATTTCTTCTCAATCTTCGAAGAATCGTCATCAAGATCGACACTTTAAAAGTTCTCTACAAAAAAGCGAACACTCGCGTTCGTCTCATTTTGAATTTTTACCAATGAAACAAGGGTTTGCAGAAAAATTATTGGCTCACATATAGGAACAGCCTTTGAAAACAAGCCCACTTGGAGGATGTCATGAAATCTCGCGACCTGTTCGTATCGGTAGTTATGTTAAGCTCTGTTTCCTTGGTGGGTTGTAATAACCAGCTTCTTTTTTCAAGCAACGAAACTGAAAGCCGGATGTCTTTGCCGTCGATAAATCCTCCCGTCTTGACACCGCAACCTACAATGGTTCTTAAAAGTGGCGCGTGCTCTGTTGCAGGTGAAAATGTTTTGTCGTGTTTAAGCTGCAACTCGACTGAAGCTGTAAATCCTCCACCTCTTCTTTCTAGAAAAGCAGAGGAACTTTTAAACGTCATGGCAGCTGGGTGTTCAGTTCCCAACAAAAGTGATCCCGCAGGTTATATTCCGCCAACAAAAGAGCAGCTTTTGGCGCGCTTGATTCAATGTTCACCAGCGGGTTATCCGGACACTGCGTTTGAAGGAACTCAGTTTGCAACCATTCAATCACTGCTTCATGATCCAACGTCACAGCAAAACGCGTTTGGCAGTCTGTATTACAATGGAGCTTCAAAAGATTTTGAAACTTACTTTGGCCTCGAAATCGGCGAAGCTCGTTACGCCTTTTGCCGCGGAGACGCGAGTTTTAAATCCGGCGGCGTCTATCCCAAAGAGTATTACGATTCACTTTACAACGGGATCAACTATACTTTGCCCGCAGTTTATCAGCGCGCTCAAATCATCCGTGAAAACTTAAGAAATTGTATGGCGCAAAGCTTGAGCAATCCCACACGCAATCAACCCTCACCCGTTCCGGGGAGAAAATGCTCCTTTGAATCTGCAGAAGGTCATATGAGTTCGCTTGTTGTTGATAAAATTGATCAATGGCGAAGCGGCGGACTGACCGTTTATTTCGAAGGTTTCGGTCAGTGTGGTGTGATAACAAATCCCCGCAGTTATCTTGATAGAAATGAGTTCGTAAAAGTAGCCGTGAAGAAGTGCGAATGATCCATATTGTGAGTTGACCCACGATCTTGTGCCCATCTAACATAACTAGGTGATTGAATTTAGGAACCTCGTTAAGAGATTTGGCACAAGAACAGTTCTTAATGGATTAAGTCTAAAAATCCATGAGGGCGAGATCATTTTCATCTTGGGGACATCCGGGACAGGTAAATCCGTTCTTCTAAAAAATCTTGTGGGCCTGATGACTCCTGATGAAGGAGAAATCTGGATCGACGGCGAAGAGGTTTCAAAATTCAGCGAAGAACAATATCTTCCGATCCGCAAAAAATGCGGAATGGTGTTTCAGCATCCGGCTCTTTTTGACTCTCTCACAGTCTACGAGAATGTAGCCTTCGGACTTCGTCGCCATTATCAATTGGACGAGGAGACCATTCGCGAAAAAGTCACAAAGGCTTTAAAGCTTGTGCACCTTACTGGCATTGAACAAAAAAAACCGGCACAAATTTCTTACGGAATGCAAAAGCGTGTGAGCCTTGCGCGCACGGTGGCTTTGGAACCAAAAATACTTTTGTTCGATGAACCCACCACAGGTCTGGATCCGGTTACGACAACCGCTGTGAATCAATTAATCTATGATCTTTCCCGAGAGCTTAAAACAACATCCATGGTGGTCAGTCACGATATGAATTGTGCGCTTTCCATTGCTGATCGCATCGTTGTTCTTGATAAAGGACAAATAGTTGCGCTGGGAACACCAGAGGAACTTAAACGCTCGGAACATCCTTTGGTGAAAGATTTCTTAGCAGAGGTTTTAAGCGCATGACCGTTTTCATATCTATTTTAGATGAAATCGGGGGTGCTCTCCTTTTTCTGCAAAAAATCCTGAGAACAATGTTTGTGAAGAAGATCAAATCGCACGAGGTCTTCGAGCAGATTTGGAAAGTCACGGCCGACAGTTTTGCAAACACGGCAATGGCGGGTTTTTTTGTGGGTGCCATCATGACCGTGCAGTTTGCGATGCAGATGAAAGAGTTCGGTGCTCTTGGTTACTTAGGTGGCCTTGCCACGAGTGGAACCTTTCGCGAAGTAGGTCCTCTTTTAATTGCCTTCATGCTTAGCGGAAAAGTCGGTGCATTTACCTCAGCAGAACTAGGAACAATGCGGGTTACGGAACAAATCGACGCTGTCCGCTGCTTGGGGGCCGATCCTCTTCAAGAAATCATTGTTCCAAGATTTATCGGCATTATCATTTCAAGTTTTTTCCTGCTCGGGGCAGGACTTATTATGTCCGTCTTCGGCGGAATGTTGATGGGACAAGCCTTTGCGGGAGTTAATTTCGAAGAATATCTCCGCCATGTGCCATTGATCGTAAGCCCGGTTTCAATTTTAAATGGTCTTATTAAATGTTTTGCGTTTGCTGTCGTGCTTGCGACAATTTGCACTTACAAAGGTTTTACAACATCCGGCGGAGCTAAAGGTGTGGGCCGCTCTGTTGTCTCTACAGCCGTTGCAACGATGATTTGTATTGTGGTGATGGATTGGCTCACAAGCTTTATCGGTGAAATTATTCTGACAATGGTAAGAGGATATCGCTCATGATTGCTCTTATCGCAGAAACTTTGACCGGTCTTTTTATGCCTCCCTTTCGCAGAAAAGAGTTCTTTCAGCAGCTTCACTTTGTTGCGAATAAAAGCTTAGTTATCATTGTTTTCTGCGTTTCCTTTGCGGCCGTGGTAACAATTCTTGAGTCGTCATTTCACATGAAACTTGTGATTCAAAACGATTCCATGGTTCCGGGGTTTGCGGCATTGCTTATCTTAAGAGAACTGGGTGCGGTCGTAACAGCGTTGCTCCTTACCTCACGGGTGGGCGCAGGTTATGCTTCCGAAGTTGGAACAATGCAAATCACAGAACAAGTCGATGCACTAAAAATGCTTGGTATTGATCCTGTGAATTACCTTGTTGTCCCAAGATTTCTGGCCTGCGTACTCGGTGGCATGATGCTCACAGTGATTGCGAACATGACGTGCATTTTCGCTGCAATGGCCGTGAGTCAATCCTACTTGGGATACACTCCTTCGATGTTTTTAACTTCCATGCACCGCTTTGTGCAGTTCAAAGATATTATTTTTGCGACCATTAAAGGTGCCTGTTTTGGAGGAGTGATTCCTCTCGTGGCTTGTTACTATGGATTTCGTTGCGAATCGGGCGCAGAGGGTGTGGGACGTGCGACAACTAACACTGTGGTCGTGGCTTCGATTGCAATTATTGTGATTGATTTTATTTTATCTTATACTTTTAGCTATCTTTACTAATCCGGCGTGACCGGTCAGAAGGACGTTGTATGAAGGTTGAAACCAAGGTGGGTTTGCTGGCTCTTGTCTCGGTGGCACTGATTGTGGTGTTTGCTTACTTTATGGGTTTCATTTCTCCATTCTCCAGCGCAAAAGAACTCAACGTTATGTACAACTATGCCGGCGGCATTGAAGAAGGTTCGCCTGTTCGTGTGATGGGAATTAAAGTGGGCAAAGTAAAAGCGATCACTTTTGACCCGTCTTATAAAATGGCGAATGGTGAAGAAGTAAAATTGCGTCTTACGATCACGATTGATAAAAAAGCCTGGACCAGCGTCCGTAAAGATTCCAAATTCTTCATCAACTTAGCCGGTGTGATTGGGGAAAAGTTTCTGGAAATCTCTCCGGGAACAGCAGAAGCTTCTGAATTTTCTGCCGGAGATTACGTTCGCGGTGAAGATCCTCCAAGAATTGATCAATTGATCTCGCAAAGTTATGGTTTGGCCGGAAAAATTATCGATTTGGTGGAGAAAAACGAAGGCTCTGTGACAAATATGATCCAACAGTTGGATCGACTCACGACAAACTTCAATAAAACTCTGGCACTTTTAGATAAAACGACAAAAAATCGTGAAGTGGCTAGATTGCTTGATAATGCGGTCAAAATCAGCGATGACATGGCATATATGACGAACAACTTGAGATCTAAGAAAGCGGAAGAAACTTATGACCTCGTTCATAAGCTCCTTTTTAGATTGGAACCTCTTGATGGTCCCGCACTTAAAAAGTTCTTCCAAGAAGAAGGCGTAAAGGCCCGCATTTTTTAGATCTCCGTAAAAGGGAGGTCCTATGTTTAAACTTTCAGTGTGTTTCGGGGGAGCTGTTCTTTTCCTTGCGATGCAAGCGAATGCTGCAACCTTGAACCTGGGGTCTGATCCCAACACGATCAAAGCTAAATCCCGCTCTATCGAAGTGGAATACAGCCGCAACATGCGCAATCAAAACCAACAAGCCGTGGACCCTGATAATCTTCCGCATCAAGGTGCGATTGTGGTTGAAGAGGGTGGCGGAGATTCCGCGATGACGGTGCCCGCACCGGCTTCGACAAATAAAAACGTCGATCTTCATTCAATTCCAGGTGCAACGAACACGTATTATTCCGGCACAAACAGCTTTTCTTATCCTTCGACATTGAAAATGCGCGCGGATCGCAAAGTCGGCGCGGGCATGGCGGTCGGCGGAACACTTGGTGTTGTCGGATTTAATATGGAGCTTAATTTTGAAGACGCGGATGGAGTTCTTGCGGGATTCGGAACAGGGCCCGGATATAATTCGTTTCAACTTGCATGGAAACATGCGTTCGATGGCGATTATTTAGCTCCATACACGTCTGTCGGCTACTCGCGCTGGTATAATTCACGCGGAAGAGGCGATGATCTTAGCAAATCCAACATTCTGGACCGTGTTTTGAGCGATAATGAGAAAAAAGAAGGCCGTTTTGGCACGGATTTTGTGAATGCGTCACTCGGTTTGCAGTACAACCAGCTTTCTGGTGACTTCGCAGGCATTTCTTTTTTCGGCGAATTGACGGCGATGTATGAAATTAATCGCTCAATGCTTCTGCCAAATGGTTCGGTTGGAGCGATTTACTACTTCTAGGGCTTCGTTTGAAACGGAACCTTCGGCACTCCGTTTTCGTTTTTATCTTTTCTTTTATTCGTAAATTTGTGGCTCAAACGGCAGTTCTGGGAGAGTACTCCCAGAACTCCAAAGCAGCAAAGAACCCACCATACTTTACAATCCTGAATTGCATCGCAATTCAGGATTCAACCAACGAAGCAAAATTTTTCGCGTGAAAATTTAAATCAAATAGAGGCGGTTCAGTGAAATACTTATCGCTGTAGAATCCGCTACTGGTGCGGGTTTTCAGACGTATTCGGAAATAAAAAAACCCCAGAGTTGCCTCTGGGGTTTTCGTTAAGAACTAAACTAGTTCCGTAAGAATTACTTCTTAGAAGCTTTTTTAGTAGCTTTTTTTGTAGTTTTCTTAGCGGCTTTCTTAGTAGTTTTCTTAGCTGCTTTTTTTGTAGCTTTTTTTGCTGCTTTCTTTGCCATGTGCTCCTCCTAGGATGCAAACGTTGTTGTTGTTTCTTAACTTAAAAACTTTACTTACCTTAAGTCTTCACAATTCGACCAGCGCCGTCAACAAAAAATTTACCTTGCATATTTTTTGCGAGCATTCGTGTTCGTGGAGGTGCCCTTTGCTTATTGTTTTTTCGATTTCGATGCTCGGACATGCGCTCGTTCACCGAATTCTTTCAACCATGGCCCGCGATTTTGCGTTCTCTCAACAGTTAGTTCGTCTTCTTTCGATTTCAAACCTTGTTTTGATCTGCTTCATCACGTTCAGCAGCACCTCTGCCACCACATGCTGGCTTTTCATCGGCATTCTTTTAATAACTTTAAAGTTTTTTCCAAACATTTTGCGTTTTTTCTTATTAAAAAGACTGCGAAGCGCACTCATTCCGTTGCTCGATTGCGTGATCTTGGGGCTGCAAACGGGAAAATCTTTCCGCCTTTCTCTTCACTCCGCGATCGAAAACCAAACCGGTTGGGTGCGACTTCAACTCATGGAAGTTTTTGAATCGCTGGCGATGTCGGAAAATGTCATCGCCATGAAATCCGCTCTGCTCAAGGATTTCCGCGAAGAGCTTTTGGAAATTGATCGCTCGCAAACTCGTTGCGTGGAACAAGTTCGCGCGCTTCGCAGAGAATATAAGATGCTCGAAGATTTTCGACGTAGGTCTGGACAAGTCACGCAGCAAATAAAAATGCAGGCGATAATTGTCACCGCGCTTTATCTCGCGCTTCTAACTTTTGTAATTGTGCAATTCGGATTTAAAGACCACCGAAATCTTATTTTGATGTCCTTCATAATATTTTGCGGCGGTCTTTTGTGGATATTTTTAGCGGGTAGGAGGATGAAATGGAACGTATAGCGCCACCACTAGAGCTTTTAATGTGCGTAAAACGCTCCATCGAAAAGGGTCAGTCCGTCAAACAAGGTGTTCTTCAATATATAAAAAAGGGAGAAGGCGAATTTGCAACGGTTGTGACTCGCTGGCTTGCGCTATTACAGCAAGGACAAGACACCCGCGAATGCTTGCAGGCTGTGGTTTCGCTGCATCGGCGCACTCTTTTGCAAATTTTGGAGCGCGGACTTCGCGGTGAGTCCATCCACGGCGTTTTAATGCGCCTAGAAGAAGAAATGGTGGAGGCTTGTCATGAGGAAATCACAAATAAAATTGCACAGCTGCCATTTATAATGCTGATCCCGCTCTTATTATTTCAATTTCCCGCCTTTTTGATGCTCCTTTTTGGACCGCTGCTGAAAAATTTTTTTCACTCTTTCGGAGGGGGGTGATAGAGTGGCCCTGTTGGAGGATAAGCCATGGCACAGCTCGATAAAAAGAAAGCCGCTCTTGCGAAATTGGTGGATGAGTTGATGAAAGATCAACCCAGCCGTCAGCTTGTAAAGCAGCTTACTACCGAACTTGGTATGACCTATTCTGTGGACCCGATGACTCAAATGAATACAGTTTTGCAGTCCATGAATTCAGTTATTCTTCCTTCCAACAGAAGAAAAGACTTAGAAAGATAGTAAATCATGTCACAAATCTATAATTCGATCTTGGATACTATCGGAAACACTCCGATGGTGGCTCTTCACAACGTCACAAAAGGCTCTAAGCACAAATTTTTCGCGAAGGTTGAGTACTTCAACCCCGGTGGCAGCATTAAAGACCGCGTGGCCGTAGCGATGATTGAAGAGGCCGAAAAAAGAGGCGATCTAAAACCGGGCGGCGTTATTGTCGAAGCCACTTCTGGAAATACGGGTGTGGGTTTGGCGCTGGCAGCGGCGGTTAAAGGTTACAAATGTATTTTCGTGATGCCAGAAAAAATGAGCGAAGAAAAACGCGCGATCTTGCGCGCTTACGGAGCTCAAGTGGTGATCACGCCAATGGTGGAACCTGAAGATCCGATGAGTCACTACTCTGTCTCAAAAAGAATCGCTGAAGAAACTCCGGGAGCGTTCTTAGTGAACCAATTCTTCAATCCTGATAACCCAACCCGTCATTATCAAACGACAGGTCCAGAAATTTGGAAACAAATGGATGGCAAGATCGACATGCTTGTCGGTGGTGCGGGCACAGGTGGAACTCTTTCAGGTTGTGCAAAATATTTGAAAGAGCATAAATCAGACGTGAAAGTGATCTGCGCGGACCCGATCGGAAGTATTTTGTATGATCTTTATTACCATAAGAAGATCGTAGATCCTCCTGGATCTTATAAAGTGGAAGGAATCGGGGAGGACATGCTTCCTGGAAATGTTCACTTGGATATTTACGATGGTTTCATTCGCGTGAGTGACCCTGAGGCGTTTGCGATGACTCGTCGTTTGGTGTCTGAAGAAGGTCTTTTGGTAGGTCCTTCCAGCGCAACAGCACTTGTGGCTGCGATCAAAGCTTCTGAAAAAATGGAAAAACCATCGAACATCGTTGTGATTTTCCCTGACAGTGGTCGTCAATATTTGAGCAAAGCCTTTAACGACACGTGGATGATCGAAAATGGCTTCTTGAAAGCTGAAGACACGAAAAATGCATTCAACCGCGTGATTTCAGCGGCAGATGCTTTAAAAAATCTTTCTAAAAAATAGGTGTGAGATGAAAAAAGTAACAGAGAACCTAGGTTTTTCAACACGTGCTATTCACGCGGGACAAGCCCCTGATCCAACAACAGGAGCGATCATGACTCCTGTGTATATGACCTCGACTTATGTACAAGAATCTCCAGGCGTGCACAAAGGTTGGGAGTATACACGCACTCACAATCCCACTCGTCGCGCTTATGAAAATTGCTTAGCAAGTCTTGAGAGCGGAAAATATGGTTTCGCATTCGCTTCAGGTTGTGCAGCGACGACAACGGTTCTTCATCTTCTTAAAGCGGGTGATCATGTTGTCGCGATGGATGACATGTACGGTGGAACTTTCCGTTTGTTCGATAAGATTTTGAAACACGATGGAATGGAATTTTCATTCGTGGATCTAACAAAAGTAGAAAACTTCGAGAAAGCCGTAAAACCAAACACGAAACTGGTATGGCTTGAAACTCCGACAAATCCGACTTTGAAACTTGTCGATATCAAAAGAATCGCGGCGATTGCGAAAACAAAAGGGATCATCGTCGCTGTGGATAACACATTCATGAGCCCTTACTTCCAAAGACCGTTGGAATTGGGTGCGGATATCGTTGTTCACTCTGCTACAAAATATATCGGCGGTCACAGTGACGTGGTTGGCGGTATCGCGGTGACGTCTCGTGAAGATATTGCAGAAAGAATGGCGTTCTTAAGCAACGGTATCGGTGCGACTCAAAGTCCGTTTGATTCATTCATGTGCTTAAGAAGTTTGAAAACTTTGCCTCTTCGTATGAAGGCCCACCAAGAAAACGCGATGGCTGTTGCGAAATTCTTGGAGTCTCACCCGAAAGTAGAAAAAGTTCTGTATCCGGGTCTTGAAAGTCATCCTCAGCATGCTTTGGCGAAAGAACAAATGCATGGTTTCGGCGGCATGATCACGTTCTACATCAAGGGCGGCTTGGAATCGGCTCGTAAGTTCTTGGAAAATGTGAATGTTTTTTCTTTGGCCGAGAGCTTGGGAGGGGTTGAAAGCTTGATCGAACACCCAGCAATTATGACGCACGCCTCCGTTCCGCCGGAGAATCGCAAGGCTTTGGGTATCGATGATTCGCTCATTCGCCTCTCTGTAGGGGTTGAAGACCTGAATGATCTACTCGCTGATTTAAAATCTGCCTTTGATAAAGCCTAATTGTTGACATCATAGGGGCCAAAAGATACACATTTGGTCTCTTGATTTCCGTGGCTTGGTAGCTCAGTTGGTAGAGCAGAGGACTGAAAATCCTTGTGTCGGCGGTTCAATTCCGTCTCAAGCCACCATTTTAAAACCCGCTAGATGCGGGTTTTGTAGTTTCTAGGGTCTGAATTTCCAAAAAATTTAAGTGAGATAAAGCAGAACGCAAAGGTACTGGAATGCGGTTCCGCCCATTACGCAAAGATGCCACATGCCGTGGCCGTGTTTGATTTTCTCATCGTTGAAAAAGAAATAAACGCCGATCGCATAAGAAGTAAATCCCGCCATGATCATCGCAAATCCCAGTGGAGGAACAGCGTCCATCAATTGTTTGAGTGCGGGAAGAACCGTGACACTCATAATTCCATAAATTGCTAAAGACATGCTGCGATTTTTCGGAGCGACAACAAGTTCCCACAAAATTCCCACAACGGCGAGAGTCCAAACAACTCCAAGTACAGCCCAACCGGTTTTTCCACGCAATGCTAATATCGCATACGGAGTGTAGTTGCCGGCGATCTTCAGATAAATTCCGATGTAATCAAGTTTGCGGAAGAAGTCTTTTTTTTGGCCGTGAGAACCATGATAAATCGTGGAAATGCAATAAAGGCCGACCGTCGTGAACGCGTAAACACTAAAAGAAAAAAGGCGCCATGTATCTTGTTTGTAGGCCGCAAGATAAAGCAAAAGAACGGAACCAATAAGCGTAAGAAATGCTCCTAGAGCGTGAGAGAAGGTATTGAATCGTTCGCCGTATTGGACTTGCGGTATCATTATTTAACGTGCCTCTTTCTAAAAAGAACGTTCCAGTTCTTTCCATAAATGGTATCACTGATAAAGAAAATTGCAGCTGATAAAATCTTTCAGAGGGGTTCAAGATGAGATTTTTTATTGTGATCGCGATGTTATTGCCAGGATTTTCATTCGCAAAATCAAACGTTGGTCCTGAGTTTACATGCATGACGGAGCTTCCCAGTACGACGTTTTATGTAAAGTCCAACGGCTCTCAAAGTGAACCTCTGACAGAACTCAAAGTTGTTCACCATTTTGGAGCGAACACAATGCCGATTCATCAAGGTGTGGTGCTGGCGTCGGATTTCGCTTATCTGCAGCAGAAAGCAAACTTGATGAAAAAGCTCGGCGATACTTTCACAGTTCGCTTTAAGTCTGACAAATGTGAAAACTTCGGACCAGGTTTGTATTCCTGCGGTTCAAGCGATGCGATAGAGATCAATGGTTTGGACATCAAAGGATATAGCCTTGTTACTCGAGTGATCGAAACCAAAGTTTACGAATACACGTTCAAGTCTTATCAAGTGACGTTTTCGTTTAATTTTGAAGGCATGAGCTATGACATGCCGATGGTGTACTCACCAGAAGAATGCAACTTCAAGTAGGATAGGTCTTGTCCGACCTATCTTTTCGCACGAAGTTCTTGGTCCAAACGTTCGGCGATCCAAATTTTAAGAAGAGTCTGATATCCGACGTCTCCTTTTTGTTTCGCCACTTTTTTTAGTTTCGTAATCATCTCTTTAGGTAGGCGAATGCTTGTAGAGACTCCAGAGATAATTCTTCTCTCAGGAATTACTTTTTCTGATTTAGAGTCGTCCCACTCATTGGGATTGTATTTATAGTTTTTCGACTTAATCTTTTTCATATATCCCATCCAGTAATAATTCGCGCTTTGCAGCTTCCTAAATCTTGAAAAATAATCCGAAGAGATCTACCAGCGTCGGTCTTTCCATCTATTCGGAATCTTTTAGGTCCGTGTTTCTTTTTGTTGGGAGTGATGACATACGGATTAAAGAACAATTCTTCAGCTTCCCAGTACTCGACACCATGCCTAAGAAGATGAATTATATTGTCCTCGTCCCAATCAAAGAAATACCAGCGTTTTCCCTGAAGACCTGACATAAGTGTACCTCATTTGTAGCTACAAAGTAAAATAAGATAAAAATGCGAATCCTATTCCTGGATGGAAACGCACTATATTGGATTATAAAGGGAATGCTGGACTGATATCGGACAGTTTATTTTTTAGAAACGAAGAGATTGTCTTTGAGGTAAAAGCGGAGAGGCCATTTTGCGGCTTCTCCGGCGTAGTCGACGCCGATTCGTGGGCAGGCGACGATTTGTTTTGATGAAACATTGAAATCATCGTCGCTGACGTAAAGTTCGGAATTCTTTTTCCAGAGTCTTAAACCATCGTGCTCTTTGGTGATGCCGTAGTGTTTGCACAACTTTCCGGGCCCGTTGGTTTTTAAGTCTTTCTTCTTAGGGTTGTGATCGGCTTCAAAAGGTTGAACGGCGCGAATCAAAACCGCTTCGGGGTGTTCTGTCGTTCGGGTGACGAAATTTAAGCAATGATACATTCCGTAAATCAAATACACGTAAGAATGTCCGCCGTCTAAATACATGGACTTAGTTCGTTGGGTTCTGCGATCTCCGAAAGTGTGACAGGCGGGATCTTCAACACCCAGATAAGCTTCCACTTCAACGATGCGAGCTTTGTGTTCTTCTTTACCGGACTTGATATGCAATACTTTTCCTAGCAAAGCTTTTGCTACCGAGGTCGTATCATCAAAATAAAATTCTTGAGGCAAGATCATGAAGTGCGGCAGATAAAACTAATCTGTCTTCCAGCTTTTTCTTTGTCGCGACGGTGAGAATGAAAGAGCGGATCTGTCACGGTATCAATGTGCAAAGCAAAAACATTATCAAGGTCGACGCCCTCTTGTTGCAACTGCGTGCGAACGACTTGATTTAAATCTACAAGAGCCTTCGTCGGTGAAATAGATTCTGCATAAAGACTTCTTTCAGCGGGACTTAACGGCCCCAGGCTTGAAAGAATCTGATCGCGCACATCAATGCCGACTTCAAAACTTTGTTTTTGAATATGTGGTCCGATAATCACACTTAAACGATTGGCAACGGCCCCTTCGCTGACAAGTTTCTGAATTGTTTTCGGAATGATTCGCGCAGCGACTCCGCGCCAACCAGCGTGAATTCCGGCGATCATTCCAGTTGGATGATCGTAAAGAAAAACAGGCACGCAATCGGCCGTGATCACACACAGTGCGAGATTTTTTTCGCGAGTGAAGTGCGCATCGGCAATGACTTGATAATCTTGTTCAGGAGTTGTGGTTTCAACAACCGCATCACAGTGAATCTGTTTTACGCGAACAAGTTTGTAATCGGGATAAGCAGGCGTGAGTTGAGGGAGTTGAGACTGAACACCGCCCATAAAGACCGTGATATGCGGCGTACGCATTTCATATCCAAATTGAGTTTGTTCTAAGTTCATCTTTACAGTCCCCATTTATCTAGAAGTTGGCGGATGTCCTCCGGCCAATCCTTCTTAAAGGACATTCTCTCTTGAGTGCGGGGATGAGTAAATGCCAATTCAGCCGCGTGAAGCAAAAAGCGTGGTAAACTCCGAATATCTTCCTGGATCACTCTGGCCTCGACATTTTTAATTTTTTTGTCGGCCCCATAAAGTGCATCTCCGGCAATGGGAAGACCATTTTCTGAAAGATGCACGCGTATTTGATGAGTGCGTCCGGTCTCAAGTTTAAGTTTCAAATAACTTAGACCGCTTTTGCGATTGAGAACTTCAAAGTGAGTCACAGCCCATTTGCCAGTTAAAGGTGGATCTTCTTGATCTTGCAAAGGTCTACGGTCATCGCCAAGAACAGAAGCATAGCGCTTGCGATCGACAGGATGACGAGCTAAAAAACTTTTAAAGGTTCCCGATAAAGTTCGCGAAGTTCCAATACAAACAGCAAAATAAATTCTATGAGTGCTGCGTTCTTTAAACTGAGCCGTCAGTGCTTCGTGAGTTTTATCATTTTTTGCAACAACGATCACACCACTGGTTTCTTTATCCAGGCGGTGAACAATGCCGGGGCGTTCTTCGCCAAACTTCATGGAAAGATCATCGGTGTGAGCAAGCAACGCATTCACTAAAGTATCATGCGCATGTCCTGCCGCCGGATGAACAACAAGGCCCGCAGGTTTATTGATGACGATCAAATCTTCATCTTCAAAAAGCACATCAAGCTTTAAATCATAAGGCTGAAGCTCTGTTGGAACGGGCTCAGGTAAAGAAATTTCAATCAGATCATTTTCTTTCACTGAAGTTGAAGCCTTGGCGATTTTTCCATTCAGAAGAACAGACGAAGTTTCAATCAAATGACTTGCGCGTGAGCGAGTGCCGACTTCCTCAATCAAAGCCAAAGCTTTATCAAGACGAAGTCCATGCATGTCGGCAGTGGCTGTCACTGAAAGTTTTTGAGAAGATTTATTATTTTCCAAGACCTTTGAAATTTTTCATGTAAGAGTCTGCGACTTTTTTGTCGTCAAGACCCAAGGCTTTTGCAATTTGCACGACATAGCCTCTTACAAAAACCACCGCCGGTAGGTTCGCCGGATCCATGTTTTCAACAGCAGTTACGTAGTAAGAATTGATTTTCGTGATTTCGCTCAGACGTTGAGTAGAAAGCTGCTTGTACTCGCGCACTTTTTTAAGGAAAGCACCATCCCAATTTTCACGGGACGCGATTTCTTTTTCAAACGCTTCATCTTTTTTATAAGCAGCTGCAGGCTTTTCAACTTTTGGTTCAGGAAAGACTTGTTTGCTGGCTTCAAGAATTGATTCGTAAGTCAAATCGTTCAAAGAAGAGCGGCCACTGAGTAAGCGCTGATCATAAATGTTTCTTAGAATTTTATTTCCAAGAACTTGGTAAGCTTCTTCGATTAAGACTAAAAGCTGGCGAGCTTCCTGTTCAGAGAAAATTGTATAGATCGCAGGATTTTCTCCAGAGTAAGTCGCACGGGCACGCTCGTAAGCGGTCGTCACCTCGTGTTGAGGTGCGTTCGCTGTGAGTTCCAGAATTTCATAATAGTTATAACGAGACGTTGCTTCCATCGTAGCTATTATACTACGGCGCGAAGCTCCTCTGGATCAATAAGTTGTTTGCACGTAGCCAAAAATTGTCCCGCAAGCGGAGTGAATGGCTGAGAGACCAAGACATGCTCGCGACTGCGAATGGACTGCCACACCGCATTGTCGTAATCGATGGCACCGAGGTAATCAATACCTAAGTCGTAGTACTTGTTACAAACACTCTTAATTGAGTAACCTAATTCAGAGTTAGTCTGACTGCGAATGGAATTCACAACCAAACGAACTGGCGTTGAAGAAAGAGCTTCAAAGAAATCATATTGAACTCCGGTTTGCTCTTTCAAATATGAACGGAATGAAAAAGGTTTTTCCAAAGTTCTTTGACGATGATTGCGAAGAGTAGAAATCATGTTGCCATAAGCATCCGGAGTTGAATTCTCACGAAGCGAATGACAAACAAAAGCTTCGATAAAACGATATGTCTTTTCGATGCTTGTCGGCTCTGGAGTTGTGATCAAGAATTTCTCATCAGCGGCCTTGAAAAGTTCCAAGTGAGCTTCCAAAGCGCCCGCGCCCAAATCCACAATCACATAATCAGCACGAAGTTTTTTGATTTCTGGCAAAAGAGTATGAACTTGATTGTAAGAAAAATCAGTCGGAGTCCATGAATCCCAAAAACCCTGAACGTAGGAAAGGTGAGGGAATGGAGTGGGAATCACAAGCTCTTGAAGAGTTTTTACTCCCTCAAAGAAGTGGCGGATGTTCATGTGTGAAGGAGGAAGTCCTAAAGACGTGTGAATATTTGCACCACTCAGATCCAAGTCAACGATGACAACAGAGTGACCAAGTTTAGAAAGAGTCATGCCGAGACTCGAAGATACAAAAGTCTTTCCAACGCCGCCTTTACCGGAAGCGACAACCCACAATTTTGTGTCCGTTGTTTTTTCAGAATGAGCTTTGCGCTCCAAAGACTCTAGATAAGCTTTTTGAAGATCTCTTTCCATGATGTATCCTCTATTTCAGCGGAGAGATTAAAATTCCTTTTTTTGTCTCTTCGGCTTCAGAGGCGCGAATATAAAGGGGAATAAATGATTTCCAGTCCAAGGTTTGACCCTTCAGCGCACGCTGCTCGGCCATCATTGCTAAAGTAGAAGCAAGCGGATGATCGGGGAAGTTGGAATCACGAGAAATTTTTGATGAAAGTTCTTCCGGGAAATACTCGTGGTAAGCTTCCCAGCCGTCTCCCACCATAACACATTCCTGCTGAACGTGGTTTTTCAGCTCACGAACAGGAACAGCGTCAGGACCTTTGATGTATTTTGGTTCATCACCACTCACATCAAATAGGCCCATGTACACCATGTTTTTGTAAGCATTGATCGCAGCCAAAACAGGCTTTGCAGAGGAGCGAGCTTGGTGAGCCAGTAGCATCAATGAATCAACCGTCACCATCGGTTTATTAAAACTGTAAGCAAAAGTTTTACCGGCGTTTGCGGCAATACGAATACCTGTGAAACTACCAGGACCTTGGCCCACGGCAAACACATCGATATCTTCTAATTTGATTCCGGCTTTAAGGAGGCAGTGATCGACGAAGGGGCTGATGTTTTCGCTATGGGATTTTTGTCGCAAAGAATTTTCCTCTGCGACAACTTTTCCATCAATAACCACAGCGACTCCCCCGACGAGAGTGCTGGTTTCCATAGCTAAGATTTTCATAATCCCAATAAACGAGTGAAGTCATTAAAGAGGGCAAAGATCATCAAACTCATGAGGATCGCAAGGCCCACTTGTTGTGCGACTTCCATTTTCTTCATGCTGAGAGGCGCACCTTTAACAATCTCGATGATGTAGAACACCAAGTGTCCACCGTCAAGCACTGGAACAGGCATCAAATTCAGAATGAACAAGTTCACGGAAATAATCGCCATCATCTGCAAGAATTGAGTGATACCGATTTTAAATGTTTCACTTGCCGCCTGACCGATAGAAATCACGCCACCGATATTTTTTGGAGAGATCTTTGCCTGGAACAAACGAACAAAACTCATAACTGTCATCACTGACACGTCCCAAGTTTTTTGTACGCCACGAACCAAGGCATCGCCAATATTGCTTGTGCGAAGAACCATCAACTCAGGAGCCGCGATATTCGCAATCGGAGCAATGCCGATAGTGTAACGCTTCTCTTCAGTTCCTGTTGGCAACATTTGCGTCGTCATCTTCGGAGTGATTTTCAAACTCACAGTTTGACCATCGCGAAGAACGGAAATGTCGACAGGATTTTTTCCATCAAAAGATTTGATGTTGGAAATGACGTCATCCCATTTCTGCAATTTTACGCCGTTGATTGTAACAAGACGATCCATGGCATGAAGACCGGCCGCCTGTGCGGGAGAACCGTCAATCACTTTGCTCAAATAAAGCTCAGAACTCTCAAGCCCCAAACCTTGCATCGTGAATGTTTTCATTGATTCAAGGGGAGCCAAAGTCACAGTGATTGGTTTTTCAACCTTGTCACCTTCGCGCATTCCCAAAACTTCAATCGTCAAAGGTTCTTTGGTATTCAACTTTTCAAGTGCAGGCTCAAGCTGTCTCCAGTAAGAAACTTTTTGGCCATTCAATGACGTGATAGTGTCACCCGTTTTAAGACCCAAAGCGGCCAAAGGAGATCCACCAAGAACACCGATGGTCGTTCCTGCAGAGTAAGGCGTGAGTCCATCAACATTCGCCATGAATTCAAAACTGCTAAGAACATTTGGATTTGGTTCTGATTTCGCTGTTGTCGCGATTTTTGCTTCTTCACCAGTGTCTTCACGTTGCACGACAACGTCGATGTGAAGATCATGATTTTCTTTTAGGCTTAAACCTTTTTGGAAATCTTCCCACGTCGTCACAGGCTTTTCGTTGATAGAAACGATTTTATCACCTGAACGGAAACCCGCTGCATAAGCTGGGGAGGAAGCCGCGATATCACCTGTCACCGGAGTTTTTGCATCTTCACCAATCAAAGCCACGGCGAAGAAAATCACAATCGCAAAAAAGAAATTCATCAAAGGACCGGCAAGAACTACCGCGATTCTTTGCCACACATTTTTGTGCGTGAAGGAATACTTTTTATCTTCTTCAGCAATATGATCACCTGGTTGCTCGCCAAACATTTTGACGTAACCACCCAAAGGAATCATTGAAAGGGCGTAAACAGTGTCACCCTTTTTGTATTTCAAAAGTTTTTTACCAAAACCAAGACTGAAGACTTCAACACGCACTCCACACCAGCGTGCTACAAGGAAGTGTCCAAGTTCATGCACGAAGATCAAAATGCCGAGCAAGATTACAAATGGAATGATCGCGGATAGGCCTGATTGAAGATAAGAAAAGATATTCATTCAAATATTCTAAATGGCACAGAGGAACTGGGCCAGAGAATTAAAGTGATTTTGCTTTGGGGCCAGACCTTTCTCTTATGACGAAAGATGAGACAGAATCAAAATTCCCGTGAGAATAACAGGACTTGCGAATAGGACTCCGTCAATGCGATCTAAGACACCGCCGTGGCCTGGCATGATTTTCCCAGAATCTTTCACTTCAGCGACTCGTTTTAAGAGAGATTCGAAGAAATCTCCGAACTGTCCTACAAAGCCAGAAAGAGCTGAAAGAATTAAGAAAATTCCAAGAGACTGTTCTGGAAACAAGAAATGCCAACAAACAAATCCAGCGATCAGTGATCCGATAATTCCGCCGATAGAACCCTGCCATGTTTTTTTCGGGGACACGGAAGGCATGACCTTGTGTTTGCCGATTAGCACTCCAAAAATATACGCCATGGTGTCGCCTGCAAAAACAACTGCGAGTAAAAACACGAACCAATAAATACCGTAAGCCTGATCTAAAATACGATAAGCAAATGAAGGAAGAAGACCGACATAGAAAAGACCCAAAGCCGCGCGCGCTTGTACGCCCGACATGTAAATTAGATCACCTTTTTTATGCGAAGAAAGAAGTACAATGATGATCATCGCAATCAAAGACAATGAATAAACCAAAGAGCCCGAACTTAAAGAAATTGCGGAAGCTGCAAACACCAGCAAAGACAGCACAAAGAAAGAAGCTTTAATAACAACAGAGTTTTCTTTCTGAAAAAGAATTCCCAAAAGTTCCCACGCACCGACAATAACGGCAAAACCCACAGTGACTTTAAGACCGTCAACGGCCCAGCCGATATAAAGACCAATAATAATTGCGAGTGCGACCAAAGCCGACGCGGCTCTAGTTAGAAAACTTTTCCATGTTGTCATTCGATGAGACCTTGCCGAAGCGGCGTTGTCTCATGGAGAAAGCCGCCAGGGCTTCATCAAGATGAGACTCGGTGAAGTTAGGCCACAATACATCTGTGAAGTAAAACTCAGAGTACGCAGCTTGCCACAAAAGAAAATTTGAAAGTCTTTGTTCACCGCTCGTGCGGATGATCAAATCAGGATCTGGAGTTGGATAAGTGCTGAGTGTTGAGTTGATCAACGACTCATCCACGTCATCCGCAGAAAGTTCACCGGCTTCCACGCGACGAGCGATCTCGCGCACGGTGTTCGTGATTTCCTGACGAGAACCATAGCTCAAGGCAAAGACCAAATGCAGGCCTGTGCACTGAGCTGTGGCTTCGATCGAATTTTCAATTGCTTTAGCAACATCCGCAGGAATGCGGCTCATGTCGCCAATCACAGAGAAACGAATGTTTTCTTTAACAAGATTTTCAGTTTCACGCTTCAGATAACGACGCAAGATTTGCATCAACAAACTGACTTCGGCCTGAGGGCGAAACCAGTTTTCTGTACTGAAAGCGTAAAGAGTGAGATTTTTGATCCCACGGCGCGAACAAGCTGTGATGATTTTCTTCGCGACGCGAGTTCCTTTGATGTGCCCAAACGTACGAGGACGGCGCTTGAGCTGAGCCCAGCGACCGTTACCATCCATAATAATTGCAATATGCTTAGGCAAATTCATCGACTGCAAGATTAGATCGTCAAGATAGACTTTTCTTTTTCATCCGCAACTTGATCGACTTTTTTGATGAAATCGTCAGTTACTTTTTGGATGTCTGCTTCGGCCTTTTTGCCTTCGTCTTCGCTGACAGCTTTATCTTTTTGAAGTTTTTTAACTTCATCATTGGCATCACGACGAGCCATACGAACAGCCACGCGTGCCTCTTCAGCGATTTTCTTAACTTGCTTCGCAAGGTCTTTACGGCGTTCTTCAGTCAAATCTGGAACTTTCAAACGGATCACTTTACCGTCGTTCATTGGAGCCATGCCCAACTCAGACTTGATGATCGCTTGTTCGATATCTTTAAGAATTGAAACTTCCCAAGGAGCGATCAAGAAAGATTTCGCATCCGGAGTAGAGATTGAAGCCACTTGAGAAAGAGGAGATGGAGTTCCGTAGTAATTCACACGGATATTATCAAGCATAGAAACTTGCGCGCGACCTGTGCGGATTTTCTTAAGCTCTTCACCTAGAGCCGCCAAAGTCTTTTCCATTTTTGCTTGCGCATTCTTTTTTACATCAGCAATAGCCATGTTGTCTCCTAATGTACGAGTGTCCCGATGGTCTCACCTTGAACGGCTTTCAAAATGTTGCCGGCTTGAGTGAGGTCAAAAGTGATAATTGGAAGTTTGTTGTCCATACACATGCTGATCGCTGTTGAGTCCATCACTTGCAAACCGCGATTGAGGACGTCGATGTAGCTGATCTTATCGAATTTTTTTGCATCAGTATGTTTAGCAGGATCTTTATCGTAGATACCATCTACCTTCGTCGCCTTCATGATCACTTGTGCGTTGATCTCCATAGCGCGAAGAGAAGCCGCTGTATCTGTTGTGAAGAATGGATTTCCGGTTCCTGCACCGAAAATCACGATACGGCCTTTTTCTAGATGACGGATTGCTCTGCGACGGATGTAAGGTTCAGCAATCTCAGCCATTTCAATAGCTGTTTGCACGCGAGTAGGAACACCTTCTTTTTCCAGAGCGTCTTGAAGAGCCAGAGCATTGATACAAGTCGCAAGCATACCCATGTAGTCGGCACTTGCGCGATCCATGCCTTCAGCAGAAGCGGCAACACCACGATAGATGTTACCGCCGCCAATAACGATACCCATTTGAACGCCTGCCTTATAAGCCTCTGCCACGTCTTGCGCGATTTGTTTGATCGTCGCTGTATTGATACCAGTCCCTTGCTTTCCAGCAAGAGCTTCACCACTTAACTTGAGCAAAATGCGTTTATAAACAGGCTCTTTCAAACTAGTGTCCTTTCATTTGTGCAGCAACTTCAGCTGCGAAGTCGTTAGACTTCTTCTCGATACCAGCACCCAATTCGAAACGTACGAAACGCTTGATTGTAACGTCTGCACCGATAGTTTTACCAACAGATTTCGCCAAATCAGACACTTTCATGTCTGGGTTTTTAACGAAAGCTTGGTCCATAAGGCAGTTTTCAGCCAAGAACTTGCGGATTTGACCGTCAACGATCTTTTCGATCATTTCTGGTTTTTTGCCTGACTCAAGGTTCTTCGCAGTCAAAATTTCTTTTTCTTTAGCAACAACTTCTGCAGGGATCTGATCAGAAGAGATCGCCATTGGGTTCATCGCAGCGATGTGAAGAGCAACGTCTTGAGCGAAAGTTTTCAACTCAGGATTGCTAACAGCTTCTGGCTTAGAAGCAGTCACTTCGATCATCACGCCGATTTTACCTTCACCGTGTATGTACGTGTGAACCAAACCGTTTGGAGCTGCATTGTACTTTTCGAAACGACGAATAACGATGTTTTCACCGATAGTCGCGATCGCTTCTTTAAGCATGTCGCCCACTTTTTTAGTTGGGTTTTTGTGAAAAGCTTGTTCCAAGATATCGCCCACTGCGTTTACAGCGTTCAATACGTGGTGAGCAACGTCGCTAACAAGAGCTTTGAATCCATCGTTACGAGCAACGAAGTCAGTTTCAGAGTTGATCTCAAGGATCACACCTGTGTTACCAATAACTTGAGCAAAAACAGTACCTTCAGCAGCAATACGGTCAGCTTTTTTCGCCGCCGCGCCAAGGCCTTTTACGCGCAACCATTCAACAGCAGCATTGAAATCGCCAGAAGTCGCCTCAAGCGCCTTTTTGCAATCCATCATACCTGCATTTGTTTTTTCTCTGAGTTCTTTTACAAGAGTAGCGGAAATAGACATTAGGAAGTCTCCTTCAATAATAAAGATAATTATAAAAGATCAAAAAACGAGAAGACGGACAAAGAGAAGGGTGGCTAGGCCACCCTTGCTACTTCATTCAGCTGATAATTACTCAGCAGAATCGTCTTCTTTGTTCTCAAGCTCAGCTTGGATTTCAACTTCTTCTGCTGTACCAGCAGCAACAAGTTTACGAGATTTAGTGGCTTTAACAACCGCAGGGCCAGCACCTTTCTTAGGAGCTTCTTTCGCACCAGCTTTAGGAGCGCCACGACGTTTCGGAGCTTCTTCTTTACCTTCAGCTTTAGCTTCTTTAGCAACGTCAGATTGTTTGTCTGTCATTGTGCGAAGTTTTTGTTCCCAAGTTTTAGCACCTTCTAGGTACGCTTCAGCAACTAGGTTTGCGAACAATTTGATAGAACGGATCGCATCGTCGTTACCTGGGATAGCGTATTCGATAGATTCAGGATCAGAGTTTGTATCAGCGATACCAACTACTGGGATGCCCAAACGTTTTGCTTCAGCAACCGCGATGTGTTCTTTAGGAAGATCTACTACGAACATAGCAGAAGGCATTTCCTTCATGTCACGGATACCGTTCAAGAACTCAGTCAAACGAAGATATTCTTTTTCAAGCTTCGCGCGTTCTTTTTTAGTAAGGTAATTGAATTCACCTTTTTCTTTCATTGTGTCGATCTTGCGAAGACGATCGATAGAAGATTTGATCGTTTCGAAGTTCGTCATCATACCACCCAACCAACGCTTAGTTACGTAGTACTGACCGCATTTTGCTGCAGCTTCTTGGATTGGTTCGATAGCTTGCTTTTTAGTTCCAACGAAGATCAAACGACCACCGTTAGCAGCAACTTCTTTTACGAACTCAGCAGCTTTGTTAGCGCGTACAACAGTCTTTTGAAGGTCAATGATATGAATGCCTCCGCGAGCTGTGTAAACATAAGGTTTCATTTTTGGGTTCCAACGCTGAGTTTGATGTCCGAAGTGGACGCCAGCGTCTAACATTTCTTTCATGGTCACTTGTGCCATGGCAGTACTTCCTTTCTGGTTAATCGTCCTCGTCAGCAGAGCCAGCTTCTTTTTTTCGCCGGAAGACCCTCTTTTTCAGTACTTGAGGGACCAGTTAATACTCACGAGTGCTTATTGTTGGAATCTGGGGATATCATAGTGGGTCACGCTGCGCAAGAAGTCTTTAGGCCAGTCCTTTTCTGAAACATCTGTATTACATCTGGCGACTCATCATTAAAGTTTGTTTAGGCACCATGAGTCACAACCGATAGATAAAGAGAAATCCCACTGAGGAACGTAGGCGAATATGGGAATGACAGGTCAAGAACTCGGACGAAATCATCCGGAAGTAGAAAAAATATTCCAGCAGCAAATGCATGAAATCGGCATTCGTGTCGATCGAGCCTTTGCATTTCTTATGCTAATTCAATGGGTTAGCTGTATTTTTCTAGGGGCAAGCATCACCCCTTTTACTTGGGTAGGGCAGTTCAGTGGCTCTTTGGAAAACGCCTTGGTGGGATTGGTCTTCGGCGGCCTTTTCGCCCTTCCTCCTATATATTGCGCGTGGGTTTTGCCCGGCCAGAAAATCACCCGCTACATTATCGCTATTGCCCAGGTCTGTTTTTCAATTCTCCTCATATATCTCACCGGTGGAAGAATCGAAACGCACTTTCACGTCTTTGTGTCGCTAGCGGCTCTAGCTTTTTATATGGATATCCCAGTTTTGTGGGTGGCGGCGGCGATCGTTGTGATCGATCACGGGCTGCGCGGAGTTTTACTGCCAATATCCGTTTATGGAGAAAGTGCTGATGTCGAGTGGCGGTGGATTGAACATGCCGGTTGGGTTTTCTTTGAGAACATCATTTTAGGCTTAGGCATTCAACGCATTCGCGCAGAACTGCGAGAAATGGCGTTCTCAAAATTTCAACTTATCGAAGCTCGCGAAGAGGCTCTGCGTTTTGCTTCTCTCAAATCAAATTTTTTAAGCAATATGAGCCACGAAATTCGCACGCCTTTAAATAGTATTCTGGGATTTTCCGATATTTTGCGCGACACAACCTTGGATGAAGAGCAGCGGGAGTACATCGGAACGATTCATCGCTGCTCGGACACTCTTTTGCATCTGATTAATGATATTTTGGATATTTCTAAAATTGAAAACGGCCTTTTGCAGATTGATCACCATCGTTTTGATCTCAAAGAACTCCACCAAGATATCCACAAGATGTTTTCTGTGAAATGTATGGAAAAAGGTTTGGAGCTAGAGCTCGCCATGGATGAAGGAATTCCCAATCACACACTGGGAGATTCGTATCGACTCCGTCAAGTGCTCACGAATTTAGTCAGCAATGCCGTGAAGTTCACGGACAGCGGAAAAGTTCGCATCGAAGTTTACAAAGATCGTGAGGCCCGTCTGTATCGCTGGCATGTGAAAGACACCGGCAAGGGCATTCACTACGATAATATCAAAAAATTATTTAGAAGCTTTTATCAGGAAGATCCCTCAATCTCTCGCAAGTACGGTGGCTCGGGATTGGGTTTGATGATTTCAAAAAATTTAATTGAGCTTATGGGCGGACAGATTTCTGTCGATAGCAAAGTGGGAGAGGGAACGACGTTCTCCTTCTCCCTGCCTTTAGAAGAAGCCTAAAGAGAAGCTTCTTGTGGAGTCTCTTCTTCGTGATTCATTGTAACTTCCTCAGAGGCTTCAACACGGAAACCAAGAGAGGCCACAATCATTTCAGCCTGCAAAAGAGCACCAACTAAATTCTTTTGTTCATTCACAGTTGAAGAAGCGATCCAAAGATTTTCCAACTCAGGAATAGTCAAGTTTGCGCTCAACTTAATATCGCCGTTTCCTGCAATAATCGGAGCGACAAAAATTCTTTCAAGTTTAATATTGTCCAAAGCTTCAGGATAAGCGCGCTTGATTTGGCGTTTGATTTTTTTCAAAGCCATGCCAACCACTTCGCTATCTTCCGTCACTTCTTGTTCAATGAATGTCATCCACTGAGACGCTTGAAGTTTCTGACCTTCGACTTCAACAGATGGAAGGAAGCGGCCCGCACAAGGACCGATTTCATCTTGAGTGGTGCCGTTAAGGATGTGCATCGCTGTTGAATCTGTCACTTCTTTGCTGTGACAAACATCCAAGCACAGAGCAGTCCAATAAGTGTTTTTTGAAAGTTTAGAACGCGCGCGTGTAGAAATAGAATCTTCCGGTAAAAGCACACCCAGGTCTTTTACGGTGCCCGCAAAAATAAAATTCTGTGCATGCAAAGTTTTAGAACCGTTGATTGTGATGTGAGAAACTTTGTCGCCTTCTTGATGAAACTTCGTCACATAAGAACGCGGCATGAAGTCACCTTTGAATTGTTCAAAAAGAGCTTGTGTCCACTCGAAAGGTTGAGAGGCCAAATCAATGCGTTTGCTGGAAGTGAAGTAGGCAAGCTCTTCATAGAATGCAGGAGGGTTCTCACCGAAACCTAAGAAGGTTTTAAAACCGCCCGCTTCATAAGTAATCGGCGCTTCTTCTGAAACATCCGCGATCACTTTTTTATTCAAAATCTTTTCAAGAAAGCTCATCGCTTTTTCAGCAAGAACTGAATCCGGTACAAAGCGAAGTCCATTGTTGATGGGACCTGTCGGGAAATTTACTTTTTTGTTTGTACCAAAAGCAACGTCAGCTGCTTCAATAAGCGCGATGTTGTCGGTTTCGCGACTGAGAGCCGCGGCGATGCTAAGACCAGTTAAACCACTTCCAATAATTGCATAATCGTAGATATGAGCCATGCAAATACCTTCCCTCATAAAGGACGGGCTTTGCAAGCCTCAAAGACGCGAAACTTTAGCTAACGCATTTAATCAAAATGCGGAGAAGAGCTCTGACTGCGGGTTTGAACTGCGGATGCTTATCGAGTAAGCAAGCAATGCGAGGAGAATGCTGATAATAAAAAGCAATGAACTTGCGGCCCCAAATAGAATTGCGAAGAGTAAAATCGCGGAACTCTCGCAGAGTCCTAACTTCTATTGCAAGTGGGTTGTCGAAAGCCGAAGTTGCAATAAAGCAACGCGGACGTTCTTTGTCTGACATTTTTAAAAACTGTTTTACGATTTGCGGATTGCGCGCCGTTTTTTGGAAGGACTCTGCCTTGCGGATAATATCCGGATAAATCGGCGTGAATTGAACAAACATCGCAAGTTGTTTTGCGGCGTTGGCCATGCGATCCGCGTATTTGTCGTGAGAATCGTAAATGCGCAAGAGATCCCAATACACAGAAGCAACCACTGTCAGTTCTGTCGTGCGGGCACTTTCTTTAAAAGCTTCCGGTTTAAGGCGTTCGCCTTTTTTTACGTCGAAAACGATATCAAGAATTTTTAAATATTTTTCGTAAGAGACGGCAGCTTCGGAATAAAGTTTTTGGGTCATGCACATGCGAGCTTTTTTAATAAGCATCACGCGGCTTTTCCACAGTTGCAGGCGGTGCTGTTCTTTGGCGCGCTCTTGTTGCATCAAAATGCCGCCACTGCTTGTCGCCAACGTTCGGCGCAAATCAGAAATGCAACCTGCACACACTTGAGGTGGCAAATTGGTTTCACCCGCGGCCTGAAGTTTTTGTATTAACTCCGGATCGACGGGGTGAAGCTCAGTAACTTGAATTCCGCAGCGAGGACATTGAATCATTCCAATTGAGTTTCCCTGATCTTTCCATTTTAGGAAAGTGCAAACATTAAAGCAAACTCATTGGATCGATATCGATTAATATTTTAATTCCAGAAGGCACCCACTCCTGATCGCCCAGTAACTGTCTTGAAAAGGGATTTGCAGCGGCTACCTGGGTGGTTTTGATAAGGAGGTGATAGCGAAATTGCCCACGCAACTTCGAAAGTGGCGCCTCAGCAGGCCCTAAAACTTCAATGGAGTTGTATTGAGGGAATTGGGCTTTCAAAGCATAAGCTCTTCTCGCTAAAAGTCCCGCTGTCTCTTCGACCTTCCCCAAATGAGTTCCTTGAATGCGGAAACTCACCAAACGTCCAACCGGAGGATAGCTTAATTGTGAGCGAATGTTTAATTCGTGCTGGGCAAAGCCTTCGTAGTCATGATTCCGGGCGAACGTGATGCTGTCGTGTTCGACGTTGAAAGTCTGAATAATAACGAGTCCCGGGCTTTCGCCTTCTTTGACGTGGCGACCACTGCGACCGCTCATTTGCGTGATGAGTTGAAAACTTCTTTCGGTCGCGCGGAAATCGGGAAGGTTGAATCCGACGTCAGCAAGCACAAGACCCACGAGTTTGAGTTTCGGAAAATCAAGACCCTTGGCGATCATCTGTGTTCCAACGAGAATATCAATTTCTCCGGATTCCATTTTTGCTATGAGGTCTTCAAGATCTGCACGACTTTGAATTTCATCGCGGTCCGCACGCGCAATTGTTTTTCCTGGGAACAGGCGAGCAAGATCTGTTTCAACAAGCTCGGTTCCTAAACCAATCGCTTGCAGTTCACCTTCCTTGCAATCAGGACATTTCGTTTTGAAATTTTCGTGATAGTCGCAATAGTGGCAAACCAGGTGCGAATGCGCATGCAACGTCAAAGAAATATCACAGTTCGGGCATTCGCGTGTATGACCGCAGGCAGGGCAGACCACCATTTGCGCGATTCCGCGACGATTCAAAAATAACGCCGCCTGATCACCGCGCTCTAAAACTTCGCCCATGCGCTCGTAAAGTGCGGGGCTCAACCAGAATGGCAGATGAGAATATTTATCGATGATCTTTTTCTTTTCTTCGTCATCGGATTTTTGATGGCGAAGATCAATCACCTCAATATCAGGAAGGGACCGATTGGCAACCCTGCGGCGAAGTGTGTGAAGTTGGTATTTTCCTTCTTGCGCGTTCTTCCAGGTTTCAAGGCTCGGCGTTGCTGACCCTAAGACAACCGGGCAATTCATAAGTTTACCCAGCATCACCGCGGCATCGCGACCGTTGTATTTTAATTTTTCATCTTGTTTGAAGCTGGGTTCATGCTCTTCATCAACAATGATGATTCCTAAATCTTCAATAGGACAAAAGAGTGCAGACCTGGCGCCGATTAAAATCGATTTTCGACCTTCAACGATATCCCACCATTGATTGGTTCTTTCACGATCTGTAAGTTGCGAATGAAGAGCTGCAATCTTATCGCCAAAGCGACGCGCGAATCGCTGAATCAGTTGCGGTGTTAAAGAAATCTCGGGAACAAGAACAATCCCGCGTTTTCCTCCTTTTAAAACTTTATCCAAAAGACGCAAATAAACTTCCGTCTTTCCAGAGCCAGTCACACCAAAAACCAAATGCGTGGCAAAGCCTGTTTGTTTTGCGATGTTCTCAAAACACTCACGCTGTTCATCTGTTAAGTCTAAAGCCGAATCACTTTCAAGCTGCGGAATCACCGGAGGTCGTTTTGATTGCCTTTGCTTATCCGTCTTACGCAGGGGAGGGAAAGCCGACTGTACGACTTGTCCAACCGGATGAATATAATACTGCGCAAGCCACTCCAGCCATTTTACAAATTGCTCTGGAAGTGGGCCGTATTCTTCATCGATAGAATCAATGCTTTTAATTTCAAAATCAGGAACTTTGTCGGTGGGTCCTAAAACTAAACCCTTCACTTTGCGTCGGCCCAGCGGCACGTTGACAAGCTGACCGCGCTGAAGAGGCTCTGCAAAGCTGTAAGTCAAAGCTTCTGGAAGAGGAGCATCCACTGCCACTCTCCATAGCTGAGTAGAACTCATCGAAACCTCGTGTAGAACTCCGTGATAACATCTTTCGCAGGCAAGGAATTAATTCCGTCCCATTTTAGATTCGCATCCAAAGATGAAGGTTGGAACAAATTCACCGCTGTTTGCGGGCGAGCTGAAGCACTGATCAAACGAATCGTCACTGTGTTGTTGCCCCAGCGAATTGTGCGAGCACGAGGATAAGAAAGACCACGCGCAAATTGATTGTAATTGTTAGCACTCATTTCAACTTGTGAAGGCAGGCGAAGTTTACGAACCACGAATTGATCCTGCTCAATCCAGATGCCAGGATAGTTTTGTTCCTGATCCACAGGAGTTGGAACGCCTAAGGCGTAATTCACCACACCACCAGTGCGCGAGTAACGAACCCATGACTCAGGTTCGTTTTTGAAATCAGCGGCCGTTTTTCCTACAGGTTTTTTCTGAAAAGCCGAAGCTGGAATCATTTTAAGATGCGCTAAAGTATTCGCAAAAATTTCTGGATTTCTAAAGTTCAAAAACTTTTCCAAGAAATCTTCCGGGACTCTCGCACTTGTGCGGTTGTTATTCGCCATGCTCCATTTTTGTCCGCCGTTATAAATGTACTGAAGCTTAAAGCTGTTTTGTAAATCTTTGGCTCCGGTGACGGTAAGGCGCATGGTGCGATCACTGTCGATCAACCAAGTTTCCTTTACGGCGACCGTTTCTTCGCCATTGGAAAATTGCACTTCTTGCTCGATCGCATAGATTCCTGAGCCTGCGTTTTCTGCCGTTTTTTGCAAGATCGTGCGAGTCGGAATGATGTACGCCATCGCAAGACCGGGAAGGCAAAGAGAAATCAATAATGAAACAAAAAACTTCTTCATGGATTTTCCTATTTCAAATTCTGCGCTAAGTGCAGGATGTAATTTTTAAGATCCGCACCTAACTCTGGATTTTGCAAAGCCAGTTCGATATTGGCTTGAAGATAACCGATTTTATCGCCGGCATCATAGCGTTTTGCAGAGAAAGTCATCGCATTCAGTCCTTTGGACTGACAAAGAACTTTCATACTGTCCGTCAGTTGAATTTCTCCATTCAAAGTCGGTTTCGCTGAGTGCAGAATATCCATGATGCCATTGTCGAAGGCATAGCGGCCCGGCAAAGCCCAACGGCTTTTTGTCTCCGTTGGTTTTGGTTTTTCAATCAAAGATGTGACCTTGAAAAAACCTTTCGGATTTTCTTCAACTTCTGCGATTCCGTATTTTGAAACATCTTTTTCAGAGACCTTCATCACGGAAATTGTCGAAGTGCCAGTTTCTTCAAAAGAACTGACCAATTGAGAAGTCACATTCGGTTCACCATGGAAACCCATCGTGATTTCATCGCCCAGAAGAACGGCAAAAGGCTCTTTTCCAATAATGGGAAGACCACACAGAACGGCGTGACCCAAGCCCATTGCTTGCTTTTGACGAATGCTGATGATGTTGGCTTTTTCACGAATTTTTGTAACGCGCTCAAGAAGTTTTTCTTTGCCGTCTTTAGCCAGTTTGTCTTCAAGCTCGTAAGAAGTATCAAAAAAATCTTCAATTGCATGCTTTCCACGACCGGCAATCAGAACGATATCTTCAATGCCCGCTTGAACGGCCTCTTCAACCACGTACAAAATGATCGGAGCGTCCACAATAGTGAGCATCTCCTTAGGAACTGTTTTGGTGGCAGGCAAAAAGCGAGTGCCTAGACCAGCGGCTGGGATGATGGCTTTTTTAATCTTCGACATACTTAATAAATCTCAGACGTTTCACTCTAAGACAACACTTAACGACGGGGGCTATGGATTCTCTTAGGGAACATCAAGGGTGTCTCAGTGTGAGAAGGTCTGTGGTTTTTTGTGAATCTGCCGAAAAGGAGATGGTAGTCTAGTGTTTAGGGGAGATTCCATGAAAGTACGTTTGAATAAGACGACATGGCGAGCCGCCAGCGGCATTGTTGCCTCCTTTATTCTTGTCGTGTCGTTTCAAAACTGCGGTAAGGCAGGATTCGATTCTGAATTGGATAGCACTCTAAGCGCAGGCACGTCAGATGCTGCGTTATCTGCCAAATATGGCACAACTACGGCCTCAAAAGTGTCGAGCATTCCTTTTGCGTACGATGCGGGCTTTGACACAATTACTTATAACTCTTGTGCTGAAACTCATCTTCGCAACAATAAAGCATTTACGTCTTTGCAAGCGGGTGCCTTTACGACGGGCGGGATCAAAATCAAAGATGAGTTCTTTGATTATGCTGATCAAAACTTCAAACCAGTTTATCCAGCGACGTCTTTGTCGTTGAATCAATACAAAGAGTTTTTGCAAGATTCACCTGCAAATGCGGGTGCTGTTCCTACAGTGGGTATCCGTGTGAAAAACAGTCTGACGGATGTTTACACGACAAACAGTCAAGTGACTTTGTGGTCTGATATTATTCCGATGGTGGGAACTCTCACTGATGCGTTGGTGATGGATTCTTTCTTGACGGCAAATCAAAACAACGAAGTTCAAAAAGGTGTGACGGCAAACTATTTCCCGTTCTCACCAGAGCAGCGTGTGATGGATTCAGGAATCAGCTTTAACGCCAGCGAAGAATTGGCGGAAGAGTTCCGCAATATCTTTATGAGTGCAGGTATTCTGGCTTTGACATATATGCCGACGAATGCTGAAGAAGTTTATAAAGTGCGTTCACCAAGCAGCGCTTATCCTGTGAAAACGGCTTATGGTAAGGGTTATAGTCTTACATTTACTCCTCTACCAGGAACCAACGCTTCGACAAATCCAAATCGCACTCTTGCGCAAGTGATTGAGACTGACTTGGCCTCGCCAGGTGTTGGGGCAAAAAATTGGAACTGCAATAGAAAATATGCGGTGATTCGCTCTCAAGATGCGGCGTCACTTTGTCCCGCTCTTACATATGCTCAAATGAAGGATGCCAATGTGCGCACTGAACTTAGCATCATGCGCCGCCATTTGCGTGCTGATCAATGGGATGTAAATCCTCTGCGTGGTTGCGTTGTTCCTAAAAACGGTATTTCTTGCTACAAAGAAGAAAACCTTGCTGCCAAAGGCTTTGCCGAAGTCGAATATGATTTATCAAAAGAATGCTTCCGTCCGAACGGTAGCTACGGTGGCGCTACACCAACAAGTAAGTGTCTGCACTTCGTAACTGTTTGTACTCGTGATTAATTACTAGCCACGCGCTCTTCTAAAAGGCGCTCCATCTGTGGCGGATAAGATTTGATGTATTTAATAGGGTCGACCATGCGACCCTTTTTCTTTACTGCGAAATGCAAATGCGCGCGAGTGCAGTAACCTGTGCAACCGACTTCCGCAATTTTTTCTCCGACGTTGACCTTCAGACCCTGACGAATTTTTTTATCGATGCGGTAAAGGTGATTGTAGGCTGTCTCCATGCCGTTGGAATGCAAAAGCACGATGTAGTTTCCAGCGGCGTGATTGTGCCCATAGCGCACAACAGTTCCTTTGCGAGGGGCAAAAACGGGTTCACCCACGGGCAACTCAAAATCAATTCCTAAATGCGGTTGCAAGCGGCCGGTGATCGGGTGAAGGCGATTGGGTTTAAAGCGGCTGGCCACTTTGATGTATTCAACCGGTGCAAAGAAGGGGCGATCTTCTATCAAATCCTGAGCACTGAAAAACACACCGCCATCTTTATAACGAACAAACTTTTTTTGAACTGGAGAACCGTCGATCTCTAGCGAAGTCTGCAGAACCTCACCATATTTTACAAACTGACCAGCTTCATATTTCTTTTCCACCGTAAACCAAAAGCGTGCGCCGCGAGCCACATCGCGCGATGAAGCCATATCAAAAACGTAGGCATCCATAAACCGAGTCGCCACCCAATTACTGTTTATTTTCGCAAGCACACTGCCAAGAAGCGAACCATACACGCGACCGTCAATGCGAGCGTGAGTTGTTTTGTAGTTGGGTTTATAAGCGCCCGCTTGAACGCTCGCTCCTTTTTTAAGAATGCGGAAAGCTGCTGAAGTTTGCGAATCAAACATGCGAAGTTCAACTTCGTTACCGGATTTTCTGACAAGATATCGAGTATCGAGAGTGAGAAATAAATTGCGAAGGCCTTTATCGGAAGCGAGAACTTGTTCGCGTTGTTTTTCTGAAAATCCTTGTTGGCGCAAAATAGAAAGAAGGTTGTCGCCAAGACGTACAGGTTTAGCAGTAAAAGTGTTGGCTCCGGCGTGGACCGATTGGTAGGATGTGAATGCTAAAAGAAACGCACTCACGATACTTGCGAGGTGAAAAGTCATGCCCCATCCTTTGAGCTTAATTAAAAAACTTCCTGTTTTTTTATTTGTTTATCTTATCGTGAACGCAGCGTCGGCCCAAGTTTATAATTCCTCAATCTCGGCAGCAACGGGCGGAACTGGACGTGCGGCGGTGGAAGCAGGCGATGCTTCATTCTTGAATCCAGCAACTTTGGTGCACTTAAAAGGCCATTATCTTTTTTCGTCATTTGCCAAAGACGAATTGGCAATCACGTTGAGTGACAACTCGCCGGAAAGTTTTTTGCCAGCCGCTTTGGGCTACGTACAAAAGAAATCTGACGTTCCACAAGGGGAGTTGAAGTTCAGCGATATCAACATGTCGCTTGCAGAATTCGTTATGGATAAATGGGCTTTCGGAATCACGGGTCACTACTTTGAATTCAAACTGCCGAACTCTTCTTATCGTCAAGTAAACGGGGATTTGGGTCTGATCTATACTCCAAAGTCCCACATCGGTTGGGCCTTGGTTGTTTACAATGTTTTTGGAGAAAACAAGGACATCCCGGAAGCCTTTCGCCCAAAAACTTCCGTGGGCGGAGGATTTAATTATATCTACCAGGCCATGGTGCGCTTCCGCCTGGATGCCACTTCCGAGTCGATTTATATGGCCGGGATCGAGACCTACGTGAACCAATTTATTATTACTCGCTTCGGGTATTCCAACGACACGGACGAAAAAAGGGAACTAATTACTGCGGGAGTGGGTTTTAAAGGCCCTAGATTCGCTTTAAACTACGCTTATCAGGGAAATCCGCAAATCTCGGGAGATTACCGCCATTCGGTTGACTTGGAGATTCCGTTTTGATAATTAACTCGTTCCGTTAAAAACTCAGGAGAGACCATGGCTTCTAAAACAAAAAAACTTGAATACATCCGCGAAAAGAAAAAATCTACTAGCGGTAAAAAGCGTAAAGCAGCTGTGCGCACTAAAGGCACTACTAAGTCTGCGAAAGTGCTTTTTAAAGACTAATTGCTTATTGATTTTAAGTACTTAGATAAGCCTTTGGGTCGCTCCCAAGGGCTTTTTTTGTTTCCCTGATTCTTAAAGTCCTCTTCTCAGAATCCGATAAGTCTTTGGTATATGAAGGCTTTTCTGATCGTTCTTAGTTTTTTTATCTCCATCGCTCACGCTAAAGAGTCGTGTTCCAGCATCGATTATCGATCTGAGCTGGGTCCTAATCGCGACCAAGGAGACCTTAGCTGGTGTTTTGCTTACACCTCAGCCGATCTTATTTCTCAAAGAGTAAAACAAAGAGTTTCTGCTACCGACATCGCATCGACGTTCATTCTGGCGGACCCTTATCAACTCGAAAACTCTTCGCAACCTGAAGTGAAAAATTATTTGCAGGAAAATCCAGATTTCTACAACCGCGTGCAGACACATCGTAAAGAGGCTGCGGGAAAGTACGATCCAAAAAACATTCTAAATTCAGCGGGTCTTACAGATACAGGCGGGCAAGAAGACACGACAATCATGCTTGCGAATTCTAAAGGCATGTGTGCGGAAAAGAATTTTCCGTCCACCGAAAAAAATCAGACACAGTTTTTAAAAAACATCGCGCGTATACACTATAAAAAAAATAAAAGCTACCAAGACGTCAATCGATGTCCCTTGTTTCGCCCGCAAACAGATTTTACTTCAGCAATCGTCGATCCACTTTCTGTGGCCATGGCCGATGTTTATGAAACGGAACTGGATAAGCGCTGTCACCGCAAACCTTGGCCTGTCCCTTTAGTTCCTGTAATGGTGAAGTTCGGTGACGATCTTGCGCAGTACGAAGAGAAAATAAAAAAAGGGGAGATCACCAAAGACGAAGGTGCTGCAAAACTTTTTGCGACGATTGATTCAGCATTAGAAAATGGTCGTGTGTCAGCGATTGGTTACAACGCCTATTCGATCATGCCTCCCGATGAAGGAGGAGACAACAGGCACGCCGATCATTCAAGCGTCATTGCCGCTCGTCGTATGATCAAAGGTCAATGCCATTACTTGATTCGCAATACGTGGGGAAGTGATTGTTCCACTTACTATCCAAAGTTTCGCAATCGCTGCGAACAAGGTAATATCTGGATAACAAAAGAGGAACTCAAAGAGTCCCTCTATAGTGTCACTTATATGAAGTAAGTTTTTTAATTAGCGACGGCTTACACTTCGGCGTAACAATCCGCCGTCTTCTTGAATTCCGCCTTTTAAGTCCCAACGGAATGGAAGTTCAACCCATCCCTCTTGTCCTGGATAGAAGCGCCATTTTTTAAGAGCGGCCAAAGTTTTTGCGTCTAGGTTTCTAAATCCCGTCGATGAAATCATACGGAACTGACTTGGGTAGCCTTCTTTGCTGATGTAAGCAACAAAGGCCACTTTACCTTGGTCACCACGACGACGCTCTTCGCGATCATACTGTGGGCGCGGGTTTCCCGGCATCTGACGAAGTTGATCAAGGCTGCGAACTCCTTGCGGCATTCCTGCTACTTGAGTTCCTGGGCCTTGAGATCCTGTATTGCCTGCGCCGGAACCTTCTTTAGTACCAAGACCATTTCCGTTTCCACCAAGACCTGCACGTTTTGCCGCTGCCTCGCGAGCCGCGGCTTCACGCGCAGTTGCTGCGGCCGCCGCTTTTTCAGAGGCAAGTGCAGAAGCAATGGCGTTGGCATTTTTCTTGCGCAAAGAATCCTGCGCTGCTGCTAAACGAGAAGCTTCTTCTTTGTTCGCTTCATCAAGAGCGTTGAGATTTTCGTCTTGTTCAGCAGCAAGAGCTGCCGCCATGGCATCCATGGATTTCTTTTCTTTTTCAAGAGCCGCTCTTCTTGAGTTATCGATGTTTTCAAAGTCTTCGTTAAAATCTTCATTCATTTGCGAAGCGACTTTAGCGTTGGCCACTTCGCCTTCATCAAGTTCTGGAGCATCGATGTCATCGATGGTCATCGGAACCGCTTTCATTGTCGCTTTAGGAGCAATGCTTCTTCCTGCCGTTTTCGCAACGCCTGCCTTCGGAGTTGCGTGAGCTGCGACCTTTGCAGAGGCTTTGGCTTTCGGAGTCGCTGCCTTCGCTTTTGCGACAGCTTTGGAAGTGGCTTTTGGTTTTGCGACAATAACGTCGTTAGGGCTGCCAGCATCTTCAAGCTTCTCAACAACAGGAGTCGTTTCTTTAACTGGCGTTCCTCCTTGAGTTGGCGGCACAGGTGCACCACGCGCCATTTTTACTGGAGGTTTCACGTCTTCGATTTCAATTGTGATCGTTTCAGTTTTGGCTTGTTCAACAAGAGGAACTGTCATCATAGCGATTAACAAAATCGCCGCCGCATGAACAACGGCAGAAACAGTCATAAAGCGAGATGTCTTGCTTTGTTCAGGTTCTCGGTGGGCCATCATCCAAACATCAAAATCAATGGCTGCAGAACCCTCTTCTTTTTTCGCAGGAACGAAGTCGGCCTTGGGCATCTGAAAGTCGAAAAGACTCAGCTGATCCTTATTGTTTGACTTGTCGTCGTCCATATTAAAACCCATAGGTACTCCTGTGATATCAGGAGATGCATTATCAATTCCCGGGCCACTCAAGATGGCCCTCAGTTGCAGATGGGTTTGGGTAGGTCTGAAATAACTACAGACCTGTTCGGGCGATTGTCAGTTCTATTCCGGAAGAAGACCGTCGGGGATTTGACCATTGGCGATCGCGGAGGCGATTTTTAGATGGTCAGGGTGTCCTACGATGTTGACGACTTCAGACATCGGAAGTGGATCAGGTTGTGTGAGCTTTGCTTTTTTAAGATCCATGATGCGACGGTAGCTCGCTTCTAAATCTGTTTTTTGCAAAGAGCCTTGCGCTGTCGCTTCAAGAATGGCTTCGAAAGCTTGAGGTGGCACTTCAGGATCATTGCAATATAAAAGCAAATCAACGCCGGCCTTCAGAGCGCGCACAGGAACTTCTTCAATTCCATAGTGTTTTGTCATGGCTTTCATTCCCAAATCATCAGTGATGATCAAACCACGGTAGCGGCACTCGTCACGGATGATTTTTTGTATGAAAGTTTCTGACAAAGTCACGGGCCACTCAGGATCAATTTTCGGGAATTTAATATGCGAAGTCATGACCATGTCGACGCGGGCTTTGAATGTTTTTTTAAACGGAATCAATTCGCAAGATTCCAAGCGAGCCATATCGACATTTTCGACCGGAAGATCTTCGTGGCTATCAATGACGGTATTGCCGTGACCGGGGAAGTGTTTTGCGCACGTGATGATATCCGACTTGATGTAACCGCGAACCAAAGCGGAAGCATGTTTAGCCACCATCTCTGGATCTGAACTGATTGAGCGGTCACCGATCACAGTGTTTGCAGGATTTGTGAATACATCCACGCAGGGAGCAAAATCCAAATTAATACCAACCGATTTTAATTCCTGTCCCATTTTATTCGCAAAATGGAAAGAAACTGTTGGTGCATCAAGGTCGCCAAGTGTGCGCAGTGGTGGCCACACAGTGAAAGGCGGCTTTAAGCGATGAACGCGTCCGCCCTCCATATCGATGCCGATGAAAAGGGGAGCTTTATCAACTTGCTTGTGACGAAGAGATTGAATTTCCGCGCACAGATCGTGAACTTGTTTTGGGTCTGCGACATTTCGTCCGAAAAGACAAACGCCGCCGATGTTGTTTTCTACGATGAATTTCTTTTCGTCAGCAGTCAGAGCGTGTCCAGAAACGCCGATGAAGAAATGCTGACCAATGATGTGATTCATGCTCATGCTTAGTGTCCTTTACTATCCGCTTTCTCAGGTTGAGCTTTAAGAATGATTCCTTGTCCTTGAGGGACTCCCATTTGTTTGGATGGGGCTGGTGCTTTTGATTCAGCTTCTTTTAATTTTGCTGATCTAACCACGACATTGGCTTGTCCTTCCGGAACAGAACCAAAAAGAGTTTTCAAAAGTGTCGGACTATAAGGAAGTCCCGTTGTAGCTTCCGAAGGTGTGCCTACAAGTTCTGTCGTGATCCCTTGGCCCATGGCATTTGTGCCAAGAACTTCACCGCGTTCATTGACGTAGCTTAAGAATTTAATGTCTTTGAAAGTGTTAAGAATTTTAAAGACCTTAAATCCGTTGAATGTTTCTTCTTTTCCAACAAGAGCCTGGCCTTTGTAGATTGCGGCATCTTCTTCAGCGATAGCTTGATACTCGTAATTCGTTTCTGATTTCAAGCCTTCTTTACTTTTCAACATTAAATAGACAAGGAAAGTAGAAAGGAATGTTCCTTTAGGAACTTTCTTTTCGATGCGTTGAATTTTGCCATTATGTTTTACGACGGCGCTTAAATTTCCTGCTTTGAATTTTGCGTCAATCGTTTTGCTCTCTTTTCCCGCTAGCGTCGTATACTCATAAGAAATGGGACCCAGCTCGGCATCAGCATAGGCTTTTAAACTTTCTGTGATTTCCGTGGGACCTTTCCCGGTTTTTAGGAAATAGGTAGAGATGAATTGTTTCTTTTTGGCGTCGAATTCATAGCGGCTGATGACGTAACCAATATGTTGCTCTCCCGAGAGAATTTTGGAATACCCCTCAAACAAGATATCCGCGTGAGCGCTTGAAGCTCCCAACACGGAAAAACTGATAAGCAAGGCGAGCATGAATCGGACCATCGTCGAGTTCCCTTCGTAGAACTATGTCCAAAAGTCTGTCATCTCACTATAGAACAAGTCAAAGTTTTAGAGGTCGAGTTGTTGCCTCAAGAGCAATCCTACGAGAGAATGTTTAAACACAGATGTTGAACAAACGAAGCACATTTACGCAGAATCTTAACAACCGCAAAGGGCAAGTCGCTCTTTTCATCGCTTTGATTTTCCAAATCTTGTTTTTATTCTTTGCGATGGTTATCAACGTCGGCTTGTTAGTGCATCACAAAATCAATCTGCAAAATTCTGTGGATCTTGCAGCCTACTATGGAGCGATGAAGCAAGCCGAAGGCATGAACGTCGTTGCTCACACTAATTATCAAATTCGTCAAAGTTGGAAGTTATTAACCTGGCGTTACCGTATGTTGGGAAGTGCCGGGGATTTCGAGGAACATCCCTTTGATAAAGTGACAAGAGGCCTCAAAGGAAGTGATGAAGACGGCATCAATATGTCGGCGGAAGATTTTTATAATGCGCCTGCATTCTGCATCACGTATATCCCGTTCAAGCCAATGCCTCCCGAAGAGAATACTTGTAAATCACTGAAGAACCTCAGCGGAATTAAAATTTTCACGCCGCCTCCTGTTTTCATCGACTTACCTAACGTGAGTAGATCTGTTCGAACATTGTCCGAACAAATGCGAAGTAAAGCCTTTGAGCGTTGCAGAGACTTTGGATCATTCAACTATAAAATTTTAGGTAGCTTTGTAGTTGGTTATAATATTGACCAAGCTAGTCGTATGGAGTTCATCAACTATCTCGCAAGAGCGATGAGTCCCGACGATCCTAAAGCTGACTTTTATGATATCGATGGTCAAAGTGTTCGTGAAGGAATCAAAAAGACGCTATTCAACAATCTGACTTCAGCGAATCTTGATTCCATGAAAAAAAATGAAACTTTTGAAGTTTATAACTCTCTTGGAAATCCAAACTGTAATAAATCTGGCGTTCAATCCGGTGCTCCGCCGAAGTGGTTGGTTCCAATAAAAATTGCTCCGGGTTTTGTCTATGTAGATACTGTCTGTGAAGGTGCTTCAAATACGATTCGTCCGAAAAAGATGATGCTGCAAAAAGATAATAAGCCGACGCACTATAAAAATACTATTTTCGCTTCCGAGATTGATGAGATTGCTGAATTTATTCGTGTTGCTGCACCACCATTAGAAAGTCCTTATAATTTCTCAGTGGGTGTGGAAAAGAATCCGTATTGTATGGCCTATGTCGGAGTTTCAGCGACGACACAACCAAATATTCCATTCTCTCCTTTCGGAGCCGTAACGCTAAAAGCGCGAGCTTTCTATAAACCCTTCGGCGGAAGAATTGGTCCATGGGTTGGTAGAACTTGGCGATCAAAACAAGTTCCGAGCAAAGGTTCGGATCAGTTGGCAAGATCAAGTCAGCTGGACCCGAATATCCCACCGCGAGTTATTGATGTCGGAAATATTGGAGATCCAGCCGATCCATCTCGCGCTGCAAACTACAGTCGTTTTATTGGCGATCAGTGGGGGTTGAAAAGTAGACGTGCTTTGTTCCAATATGGACAAGCAGTTTATAAGCTCGATCCTTTGTGGCAGGGTTCAAACAATTACAATCCTCCTATTCCTGATCCTAATGGTGTTTATTACGGCGACTCAGCTCCTAACTTTGAACACTGGAGACACTTGCCATTTAACTTTTATCGCAAAGATGACACACAAGACATCATGGCGTGGGATTCGGGAAAGAATACTCCATCGGGAATGCGTGACTTAGAAATGAGCGCCGTTTTGCCTGATGCGTTTGATTTTGCTTATTACTCAATTCAACCAAACTTTTATCAAACTTACTATAAGCGAATCAAAGATGGGTTCCTGAAGGGACCGGGTGCAGGTTATTACACGCAAGGTCCTCCAGCTTTAGGTTCGAGAGAATTTTTAGGAGATCTTGGTACTCACAAGGGTGGCGGTAAAGTTGGCGGCGTGAACTACGATGAATTCAGCGTGAAGGACCAGTATACTGTTGTGAAAAACAGCGGTCATCTTCGCAACTTTGTCGATATAGAATCGAAACTGACTTATATCTCCAAGCAGTGGGAACATGCTTTAACAGGTTGGGCTCCGCAAAGTTTGATGGATTATAGTTTAGATACCAACAAGTTTGGAAAATGCAAAACTTATCCAAAAGGCGCGAATTCAGGAAATCCTAATGCCGACGTTGAAGTTCCAACATCTGGGAACTGCGCGATGGGTGGCTCCGTGGGTTACTCTGTGAAGTTGATTTCATCGGATTATCTAAGATCAGAAATTCGTAACATCGGTGGTGATGGTGTGAACGGAACTCTTCTCAATCCGCCTCCTCCAGACAACGAATTCTAATTTATTCCCTCTAGAGCGTCTCATTCCGAGACGCAAAAATATTATTCAAGACTCGTCGACTTTTGTCCGAAAAGTGAGACATAGGGGAATCTTTATGATTAGGGTCATTTCTAAACAACTCACGCTTGCGTTGACAGTCATTTCTTTTTCCTTATCTCCAATTCATATCTTTGCCCAAGATAAAGATAGTAAAGATGGTGTAGTGGTCAATGCGCCAAAGGATGGAACCTCTGCGAATGATCCAGGCGGTGGCGGTGGAGCGCCTGCAGGTCTAGATACTTCTAAAGGTGGACCGACAGGTAACGATAGCTCTGGAAAAAAACTTGATGATGCTCCTATGGATAACGCTATCAATTCCTTAAAACAAGCAAAAGGAATGTCGGCGACAATGGTAACGCCGACTTATGAGTTGATTACCAAAGAATACGCCGAATACAAACCGACTAAAGAAAGTTGTGTTTCAAGACACGCTGGCGCAGCAAATGCGTGCTTGGAGCATTTGAGCCCCAATATTCTTACAGGTATCACGACACTTAACACTATCTTGTCTACATTAGGTGGGGCAGCTGTCAAAGACCAATGTAGCGGTTTTGCGAATGCAATGGATATTGCGAAGGCTGCCATGACTGCTTATACAGCGGCTTGCGGAACTATGAAAGCAGGCTGTGGTCTTTCTTGTGTTGGTGCGAGAAAAGGCCTTGAGAAAATGCAGAAGGCAAAGTCGGGACAAGCGACTTGTCCTGACCCTAATGATACGACATGTCCTGGAGCAGCTAAAGCATACAACGCTGCTTTAGCATCTTTGGATTCGGCAGCAGCAAAAGAGCTAGTTCCCGGACAAGAAGAAAGCATGGCTGGTAAAGCCAAACTGTGCACAGAAAAATACGCTCAGCTTCTAACTTCAGGTCTCGCAGGTATTGCTTCACTTCTTAACTCCATCAAGCAAGGTAAACAGTGTGAAGAGCAATCCAACGGTAGCAACACTCCTCAAGTTGCAGACGTGTGTTCGGATCCTGCGAAAGCACAGACGGAAGAATGTCTTTGTAAAAATCCTCAATCTCCACAATGTATCTGTTTTAAAAGTCCAAGAACTGCGGGTTGTTCGACGGGACTTGCAGGTGTAGGCGAAAACTCAGCGGGTAGTCAGGTGGCGACAGGTGCTACGGATAAATCCAATGTCGTTGCTTCAGCCGGTACACCAAATCTTGGTGGTGGCGATGGCGGTATGCAGTTAGGTGAAAGAAATCCTAGCAGTGCAGACGGAGGCGGTATCGGCGCCCCTACTGGTGGCGGCGCAGGTCTTGGTGGAAGTGGCGGCGGTTCCGGTGGCGGAGCTGGCGGTCGCGGTGAAGAATCTGCAGGTAAAAAAGGTCTTGATACAAATATCTTAGGTGGAACTGGCGGCGGTGGCGGCGGCGGTTCTTGGGGTGCTTATGGTGGCGGTAGCAGCAACGAAAAATACCGCGCCTATCTTCCTGGCGGCGCAAAAGATCCGAACAAAGCTGCGGGTCAACAAGCATGGACAAAAGAAGTAACTGGACAAGGTGGCAAATCGAACTGGGAAAAAGTGAAAGAGCGCTACCGTGATAACAAAAACACTTTGTTGAATAATTAAGGGGCGAAGTTATGACGAAGTCGATTATTAAATACACTATCGCTTTGCTAATGGCCTTACAGCCTTCAGTGTTGTTTGCCGCGGGCACAACGACAACTACGACAGGCACTTCCTCTAAAGGTGTTGAAACAAGTGGTTCTTCACAAAACGGCGCTTCAGTAAAACAAGGTGCCGATCAAACCCAGAGTGCGAATAAAGGAGCAGCTGGTCAGCAAGCGATGGCAGGTGCGATGATGTTTGCAATGTCAGCGGCAGCGGCGGCTTCGCAAAACTATGGAACCGCAGCGATGCTTGCTGGTTTAGGAATTCTTTCCATGCTCCAAAGTGGTCAGCACGGAAAAACGGCGGGAGCTGCCGGTTTAACAGGTTATCAATCGAATGGTTACGGTGACAGTCCTTACGACTACGGAACAGGTATCAATGATCCAAATAATCCTATTAATAAAGACCCTAGTGTTAAAGCCATGGGTTCAAATATCAAAAAACTTCAAGATGCTGGAATTGTGGATGCGAAATTAGGAAAGATCACAACTCCTGATGGAAAATCTTATAAACCTTCAGACTTTGCATCAGAAGGTGCAATGGCTGCGGCAGGATTTTCAAGTGGTGCCATCGCAGGCGCGGTAGCAACATACGAAGAGATTCAAAAAAGAGCCGCCGCAAAAGCAGAAAAAATGAAACTAGGCGCACTCACTACAGCTAGTGGCTACGAGGAAGGTGGCGGAGGCGGCGGTGGCGCCGGAGCTGGCGTCGGTGCTGCTGATGAATCAGGAGCAGGTGTAGCGGCGGGTGGCCCAGCGGTTGCTCCAATCGGTATTGATCGTGATCCTTCAAGTCTTGCGGGTATGCAGAAGAACTACAATGGCGAACCTATCGGTGTCGCTGCTGACAGTATCTTCTTGATGATGACTCGTCGATATAAAGTGAAAGAAAGCCAAGAGTCTTTCTACACTGACGCAGAATTAGCTCTACAAAAATAAGAAAAAGGTACCAGGTACCTTTTTCCTCTCTTCTATAAGAACATTTTATCTGAGGCTTCGGTGTTTGCGGGAATCGTGACACCGGTGCCGACAATCACGTTTTTAAGACGTGCATTTGCACCAACTGAACTTCCTTTTCCGCAGACTAACAATCCTTCAACTTGTGCAGAGGTTTCAATCTGTGAACTTTTAGAAATCACAAGATGGGCTTTGCCTTGGATCTTTGCTTCAACAGCTTCAGGAGCGAAATCCTTGAGCGTTGCCAGTAAGGCTTCTTTTTGGAAAGAGGCTTGAGGACTTAAAAGATATTGAGAGCACTTTTCAGAAGCCTCAAGAAAGTCTTTTGGATTTCCTGTTTCAAACCAACTGCATTCAAAAGGAAAAGCCTGGACGAGATCTCCGTTTTGAATTCCAGCCACTAAAGCGTCATATAAAATATTTGATTCACCACTGAGTGGAATATAATCAAAAATTTTTTCAGAAAGAATTTGCACACCAACAAAGTGCCAACCTTTTTGTGCGCCAGAAATCGCAGATTTTCCAAAACCAAGAACTTTATTCTGTGAATTAGCCCACACTCCGCCGAACTGTGTTCCCACGCGAGAATCATCCATCACTAAGATTGTCGCCAAGGCTCCCGTGCGTTTGTGGTGTTCAAAAGCCTTTTTTAAAATTTGAGGATCTTTAGGAAGAATCACTTCATCCGCATTCATCATGACGAAATCGCCGCCACCGATGAAATGTTTGCGGGCATTTCCCAATCCGCCACCACTTCCTAAAATTTGTCCCACTTCATCAGAGAAATGCAGACTTTGTGCCTTGTGAGGAAGTGTGTGGAAAAGTTCGTGGATTTTTTTTGGAAGGTGATAAGTGTTAACAACAAGTTTGTTAATCGTGTTACCACGCAAGGCACTCAACGAATGAGCCGCAAGGGGCACTGTTAAAAAAGGAATGGCTGGCTTAGGAAGAATCTCAGTGTAAGGGCGAAGACGCGTTCCTTCGCCCGCAGCCAGAAGCATTACATTCATAAAGATTCGTACTTTCTTTCAAGAGCACCGGAATCAATCAGGACATCCGCAAAAGTTTTATACTCTGGGAATTCATTGATGGCCTTCATCACTCGACGAAGAGTTCCTGAAAGATATTTTAAATAACGACGGTCTTCACGCAAATGATAGAAGCTTGCAAAGCTTCCGCAGGCTTTAAAGCAACGTTGGATAGACTGCAATTCATAAACGCGATCAAAATGCTCGCGAGAGAAATCCTTTGGCAAGTACTGTTTAGATTTTTCCAAATAGTAATTAATCAAGTTTTTCGCCATTGCATCGTTCATGTCGACATAAGAGTCGCGCATAAGACTGACAAGATCGTACTGAATCGGCCCCAGACGTGCATCCTGAAAATCAATCACGCTCATCTGATCAAGTTTGATCATCAAATTGCGAGAGTGATAGTCACGGTGAGCAATGCGTTTCGGTTCTTTGTCCAAGCGAGAACAAATATCCAAAAAGATATTGGCCATTTCTTTGTTTAAAGCGTCGTTAAATTGAAACTTCAAAATTCCGGAAAGCAAATTATCTTTTCCGTAGTTCATTTCCCACATGAATTTTTCAGTATCAAATTTGATTTTAAAAGCTGTGCAGTCGGATTGATCCAAAGTTGCCGGATGATGAATTTTAACGATTTCATCAACGGCCATTTGATAGAACTCAGTGGCGGCTTCCTGGTTTTGGCTTTCCCAGAATTTTCTTTCCAAAGTCAGGTCTCCTAGGTCTTCAAGCAAAACCAAACCTTCTTGCGGAGACATCGCAATCACTTGCGGTACATGAACACCATTTTTAGCAAAATGATTCAAAACGCTTAGAAACGGATAATTTTCAGGCTGGAATGGTTCCCAGCGCATCAAAACCCAAGACTGATGATCCAAAACCACACGGTAGTAACGGCGGTTGGAAGCGTCTCCGGCCAAAGAAAAAACTTTGTAAGCGTTGGAGTTTAATGAGCGAGTAAGAAATGGATTTAAAAATTCATCATGAGTGACCATAAGAAAAATTCTCACAGACACTCATGCTATTTTCAAGGATTAAACTTTTAGGCGTCGATCGGGGAGTCTTTCATGAAGAACAACTCCAAAACTTCCTTAAGACCTTGCGTCGTTAAAGGTGCGCGATCGACCTCAAAACAATTCACCGAAAGTTCATCGACTAAATTGGAATTCAAAGCCGATTTACCAAGTTCATCAAGATTCTTCAAAGAACTTGTAATCAACAAAGGTTCTTCGGTAGAGCGCTCTTCTGCAATGTAATCCATTAGAAGCTCTTGCTCTGCTGGATTTAGGTTTTCAACATTTTCTACGAAGATTGTCATCGCGCCCATTTTTGCGATGTCTTGGGCCGAGTGCAGTTGACCTTTGATATCGTTAAACGGGACGAAAGCCCAACGACCCGTTAATTCATGCAATTGCAAAGCGACTTTTTTGTTGGTGTTTTCAGAGCGTCCTTCAAGATGAATCAAGTGCGAGATCAACTCAGCCTCAGGACTTTCGTTGAGGACCTCAAGATTGTCGTTCAGAATATCATCAATAGAAGGAAGAGGATCTTCACCGAACAAACGAACATTATCCAAGTTCAATTGAGCACGGTTGAGCTCCACAAGGTTGGCTTCCTTTTGATCCAGATACCATTTGTACATCGCTGGTTCTAAAACCATGCGCACAAGTTGAGTAACACCTTGGCGTTTTTCTGCATTGAGGTCATCGGCAGAGGGAACAACAGCGGTGCCCAAGATCGATCCGTTCACACGAATCGGAATATGAAGATCACGCCCCCGCGTGAAAGGATCTTCTGAAGTTCCAAGCTCTGCCAGATCCATCAACTGACGAATCTGTAAACCCTTCCCATAGCGGCTGGCGAGAATTTGCTTCAGTCGATTTACGAATGAGCTATCCAATGTTGAGTTCTGCATAAACCACGTATCCCCTTAACACACAGACCCTTAATACAAGAGTAGTGCCAAGATTTGTCGCCCTAGGGATTATCATGTGATTTTGGGGAGTTAAGCGTGTTGCGTGTTTAAAAAATGATCTCTTCTGGACCCCGTAAAAAACCGCTAAATTTCGATCACATCGGTAATTTCTTTAGGGTGGGGAGCCCAAAAGGGCACCCGCTATTTAATAGGTAAAGTGATCTGCGTGTGGATGTCTTTTTCAGGGCGACCGTCAGGCATCGTCTTATAAAGCTCATACATCGGAACGCTCTTAGCGACCTTCTTTTTCTTGCCACGTTGGTAGCTGACGATCATCGACCAAGGATTTCCGATATTGCGATAAGGTCCATAGTAATCAACGACAAGGGCCTTGTGACTTGGAATTTGTGTTATTTCAAAATCTCCGGGAACTTTTGGAGTTTGATTGGATTTATAAATATACCCTGCCGTGAATACGGAAGTGCCGTGAGGAATGTCATGTTTATGACTTAAAGTCACGATGCCATCAGGAGGAGTCAGTTCGCCGCTTTGAAGACGCTTGTTCATATCTTCAAAATCGGAGCGAATGGTTGTGCCAAGGTCTGAAATTTTACTTGTCGTTTTCTTACCAATAACTTGAAAGCCCGGAAGTTCTTTTTCACCTTGATAGATAGATCGTGAAACAACGGCACCGGTTTCCGCATATTCTTTTAGCATCTTTAATCCACGCTCAAAATCATTTCCAATATAGGCTGCCATCATGTTTTTAAAGGCGAACATGAACCAGGGAAGATTTGAATTCATCGTCCAAGTGACTTTGCATTGTTGGGCGGAAATTTCCTTAATATCAAAAATGGCTTCTGCAAAACTTTTCCAAGGAGTGAAGAATTCCAAATTCATTTTCATAAGCTGATTCTTTTGAAGATCGACAATTGTCATTCGACCCGAACCAATAACTTCGCCTTCCCAGGACTGAGTTTGCCCTACCTGGCCAGAAATTCCCGAGAATTGAGTTTTTGCTGTTGGCTCGCTTTGCATCCATGGAGACCAAGTATTCCATTGCTTAAGATCTGCAATGATGTCGAAAACTGTTTGTTTTGGTTTTTCAATATTTATGCTGCGTTGAATTTGCACCTTCATAGAATGAACTCCTTGAAGGTTTTAATTGTAGGAGAGAAGAATTTTTTTGACCATAAATAAAACCGTGGTCAACGAGGACAATAAAAAAGCACGAATCTTTCGACTCGTGCTTTCTATTTTTGTTTTTATATTTGGCTGTTATCTAGCAAGCTTACGCTTATCAAGACCGTATTTTTCAACTTTCATGATAAGACCCGCGCGGCTGATACCAAGCTCTTTGGCAAGTTTGGATTTGTTCCAACCTGTGCGGCGCAGACCCTCGCGGATCATTTCACGCTCAAGATCTTCCAACGCGTCTTTCAACTTACCCTGCAAACGGGAACCTTGAACTTTATTCTTTTCGCCGGCTTCCAAAACTTTTGGAGAAAGAAGTTCTGCCATCAATTTTGTTTCGTCGCCGGAAAGAACACAAAGTCTTTCGATTTCATTTTGCAATTCACGCACGTTACCTGGCCATGGATAGTCGTACAACTTTTCCAAAGCACGTTTTGTGATTTGGCGTTTTGGTCCACCTTGTTGATCGTGGATTTTGTTCAAGAAGAAATCCACAAGGAATGGAATATCTTCTTTACGCTCACGAAGAGGCGGAACGCGGATGTTGATAACGTTCAAGCGGTAATACAAGTCTTCACGGAATGTACCTTGCTCAACCATCTCTTTGAGGTTGCGGTTTGTCGCCGCTACGATACGCACGTCTACTTTTCTGGACTCTGTCGCACCGACTGGCATGAACGTACCTTCTTGCAATACGCGAAGAAGTTTGACTTGCATTTGTGGAGACGTATCCCCGATCTCGTCGAGGAAGAAAGTTCCCTTGTCAGCCATCTCGAAAAGACCTTTTTTGTCTTTCAAGGCGCCTGTGAACGATCCTTTCACGTGACCAAAAAGTTCTGATTCCAAAAGGTTGTCATTGAATGCAGAACAGTTTTGGATAACGAAAGGTTTGTCTTTACGGTTTGAGTTGTAGTGGATTGATTTTGCAATCAACTCTTTACCAGTACCGTTTTCCCCTTGGACCAACACTGTTGAATCCGCACCTTTGATTTTATCAAGAAGCGCATACAACGATTGCATTGGTTTAGATTTACCAATCATGTTGTCGTACTTGAAACGATTGCCAAGTTCTTTGTTCAATTCTTTGATGCGGTCTTCACGAGAAGAGATTTCCAAGTGAAGAGTCACGATCTCTTGAGCCACAAGTTCGCAAAGCTCATTGAAGTGAGCGCGTTCTTGATCGTCCAAGAATTTCAATTTGCCCAAACATTTTTCAATCACTTCACCGGACATGCCGAAAGCGGCTAGACGCTCACGGATTTCGCTCATGCGAGCTGTGAAGTTCGCTTCACGGAAGAAGCCCATAGCAACGACAGTTCCTACGCAGTCATTTTCGATCATGATAGGGAAGACACCAACATCAAAACCCACCATGTCCCACTTGCGAAGGCTGAAACGATTTTGTGAAGTGCGAAGATCATCAAGTGATTTAGTTACAAGCTCTGCAATGCTTGCTTGTCCTGCTTCTTTTTTAACAAGAGCGTTGATAGCTGGGTTGTTGAATGTGATTTTATCAGAATCATATCCTTTCAACATTCCACGCTCGTCCGTGAAGACAACGTCAATGTTCCACCACGCGCTGAGAATTTGTTTGAGCTTGTTGATCACATGTATATGTTCAAACTCATCCCAATTAATCATAAATCAGTTCCTTTCAGTGAACGTAAAAAGTGTCGATTCTTTTATCGTCAAGAAAGTAGACGAACTTTAGAAGACTGTCTAAAAAGCGTGCAAACCTAGACTTAAGACGTGGACGCACGTCTCAGATTAAGACAAATTGTTTGTGTATTCCAACGTGATGTCGAAGAGTTCCGACGTCATTTCGTCGAAACTGTTTGCAGTTCTTAGGTATGCTGAAGGCTGTGGAAACGGAAGTACTCACCTTGTTGATTCAGTAGGTTTTCGTGGTTACCGATCTCAGCAATCTCTCCGTTTTTAAGGACGACGATTTTATCAGCCTTTTGGATTGTCGAAAGTCTATGCGCTACAACGAGGGCTGTGCGACCTTCCATCAAATGATCGATTCCTTTTTGAACTTCGATTTCGCTTGCCGTATCTAGAGCACTTGTCGCTTCATCCAGGATCAGCAGAGGAGCATCTTTAAACATCGCGCGTGCAATGCTCACACGTTGTTTTTCTCCGCCGGAAAGAAGACTTCCACGGTCGCCAACGCGGCTTTGATAGTTTGCTGGCATCTTCATAATAAAGTCATGGGCATTGGCCAATTTTGCCATATCCACAACTTTGGCGCGATCACGTGTGTAGTCACCGGCCCAGATGTTTTTCTCAATAGTGTCGCTGAAAAGGAATACGTCTTGAGTGACAAGAGCAATATTGCGACGAAGATCTTTAAGATCCATATCTAAGATATTCACATCATCAAATAAAATTTCACCTGAAGTCGCATCGAAGAATCTTTCTAGCAAATTCACGATCGTTGATTTACCACTACCACTGGCGCCGACAAGAGCGACAACTTCACCGCGGTTGATTTCAAGATTCACGTTCTTCAGGATCGTGTCTTTGCCGTAGCTGAATGTGACGTTTCTATAAGTGATCTTTTTCCAATTTTTTGGAAAAGGAACTGGGTTTGCAGTTTCGCGAACTTCAGATGGATTTTCGATGATATCGAAAATACGGCGGATCGAAATTACGACTTCCTGAATACGAACATAAGCTTCTTGGATTTTTTTAATCGGTGCATTCACCATCAAAAGCGAAGCAATGAATCCAATAAAGTTACCCGCAGTTCCGCGCCCTGCTGCAATCTCATAGCTGTTATAAAGAAGAATCAAAGGGACGATGGCTGTGGCGATAAACTCCGTTGCGGGTCCTGCCGCTTCTTGGCGCTTGTAAATCGTCTTACGAATATTGAGGTATTTGTTCGTGTCATCGACCAAGCGTTTGTTCATGTCCTTCTCAAGATTGAAGGACTGAATAATGCGAACGCCGTCCAAGCTTTCTTTGATAGTCGAAGTCATGTACTCCAAGACTTCACGCTCTTGAGGAATGTACTTGCGCATACTGCGAGCAATCGACTTAAGGACAACACCGATCAACGGAGCAATCACAAGAACTGCAAGAGTCAATTTCCAGTCAATGATGATCAAGTTCGCGATAAGGCCTACAAGCAAGAGCGGATAAAGAAAAATATCCGCAACAACACGAAGACCGTCTTGAATGATTTTAATATCGTTCAAGATACGGCTGATCAACCCACCGGAACCTGCTGCATAGTTGTTGTGGAAAGAAAGATTCAAACGCATGAATTTGTATTGAAGCTTTTCACGAATCGTCGATACGACACTTTCAGCAACAAAGTTCATGTTGTAGATGTGATAGTAGCGCGCCAGAGCTTGAATAAAACCAAGGCCAATGACGATCGGAACTTGTTTCATCAATTCTTGCTGGTTGTTAGCTGAAAGAGCATCAAAAAGAACTTTGGATAAGAATGCCAAACGCGCTGTAGCTAGTGCATTTACAATTCCAGTGACAGCAACGACGCTGATTCTGCTTTTGTGAGGTTTTAATTCTGCAACTAGCTTTTTAATCTCTGGTAGCATTCTACTTCCGTCTAACGGGGACTAGGCAGTCCCGTCGATATAGCGTTTTAAGTATTGGCCCGTCAGACTCTTTTTGACCTTCATAACGTCATTCGGAGAACCCACGGCCACGATGTTTCCGCCTTTTTTACCCGCTTCTGGCCCGAGGTCAATAATATAATCGGAGCTGCGAATCACGTCGAGATTATGCTCTACCACCACAACACTGCCGCCAGTCTCAATGAGCTTGTTTAAAACCTTCATTAGAAGGTCCACCTCGCGGAAATGAAGCCCCGTTGTCGGTTCATCAAGGATGTACAAAGTCGACTTCTGTTGAACCTGAGAAAGCTCCTTAGCGATCTTAAGACGCTGAGACTCACCACCACTTAAAGAGTTGGCTGGTTGGCCTAATTGCAGGTAATCCAGGCCCACTTCTTTAAGAACGCTTAAAGGCTTACGGATGTTCGGATGAGCCACGAAGAAATTCATAGCTTCATTCACAGTCATCGAAAGAATTTCATGAATATTTTTATTTTTATACTGAACCTCTAGAATCTCAGGACGGTATTTTTTTCCATCGCAGACATCACATGGAATAACAACGTTATCCATAAACATCATATCGATTTCTTCATAACCCGTTCCCTTACAAGCAGGGCAACGACCACCATCGACATTCAAGCTGAATGTTCCAGGAGTGTAGCCACGAGCTTGGGCTTCTTGAGTTGTTGCCATGATTGAACGAATCGCATCAAAGGCTTTAAGATAAGTAATCGGTGAACTGCGCGCTGATTTACCGATCGGAGACTGGTCAATCAAAAGCACGTTCTTAATATGCTCAACACCTTCAAGGGCTGCATAGTCTTGTGCCGGAAGATATTCCAAGTCCAAGGCGCGTGCCAAAGCCGGGTATAGGGTTTTTGAAATCAAAGTCGATTTTCCTGAACCGCTGACTCCAGTCACTGTCACCAAACGATTAAGTGGAATTGTCACATCCAGATTTTTTAAGTTGTGACCTTTCGCACCTTTAAGCTCCAGCTTCACCTTATAAGTTTCAACATCCACAGGACGAATCGTACGTAAAGCAGTATTGTGCTTAGAAGGTTTTAAATAAGGAACCGTATTTGATTTTTCGTAGTTATAAAATTCTTCGGTCGTTCCTGAGTAAACGACTTCTCCACCGAGATATCCAGACCCCGGCCCCATCTCAATGATGTGTTCACTGGACTTAATCACGTCATGATCGTGTTCTACGATCACAAGTGTATTTCCAAGTTCTTTAAGATCTTTAAGAATTGAAATCAGTCGATCGTTATCGCGAGGATGCAAACCCACTGTCGGTTCATCAAGAACGTACAAGGCTTGCGACAATCCCATCCCAAGTTGATTTGCCAAAATCAAACGCTGATACTCACCACCAGAAAGAGTTCTGGTTTCACGATTCAGTGACAGATAATGAACCCCAACACGCATTAAAAATTCCAAGCGTGAACGGATTTGTTTTAAAACTTCGCCGGCTACTTCTTGTTGATGAGGAGTCACTTCCAATTTTTGGAAGAACCCATGCAGTTCTTCAATCGTCACCGAAGAAAGATCGTTGATATTAGAGCTTGCAATCAAAACGTGATTGGCTTCATTGCGCAAACGAGCGCCTTTACAAGTTGGACACAAGAAAGGACTGCGGAAACGCGAGATGAATACACGCACGTGCATCTTGTATTTGATTTGATCCAAATATTCAAAAAGCCCACGCACGCCGAAAAATTCTTTATTGCCGTTCCAAATCGTATCGCGATGTTCTTTCGGAAGATCTTTCCATGGAGTATGAACGTCGATCTTCGCTTTCTTGCAATACGCCAGAAGTTGTTTTTTCTCATGCGAAGCACTTGGCATCCAGAAAGGACTTAAAGCACCTTGAGCCAAACTTAAATTCGGATTCGGGATTACTTTTTCTTCGTCAATATCCAAAATATTTCCGAAGCCTTTACAAGTGGGACAAGCGCCAATGGGAGAGTTAAAACTAAAAAGGCGAGAACTCAATGGCGGTGGAGTGTAACCGCACACGGGGCACGAGGCCTCTTCACTGACTTGCAGGCGTTGACCCTCTGTTGTGAGGATTGTCGCTCTACGAGTGATCAATGTCGTATTGTACTTGATACTTGCTTCATAAGCTTGAGTCAGAGAATCCGCGATACGACCACGCTCATCTTCATTAAAGCTCATACGATCAATAACCAAATAGAACGTTTCTTTCGGAAGACCTTTTTTGATAGCTGCCGCATCACCGATCTCAAGCACTGTGCCCATTTCTTCTTGGGTCACGCCGCCTGGATTTGTAGGAACAACCTCAACAGGTTCCTTTTTCGAAGCTTTTTTTCCAGCAGTTTTTTTAGTCGCCTTTGCAGGCGCTTTAACTTCCGCCACTTTTGGAACATAGATACGCAAATATCCATCTTGCAAAAGAAGCGAATGCAATTTTTTACCTTGAGCGACGCGGCCTTCTTCTGTGATCTCCACAAGAATGTAACCACGCTTGCCAGAAAAACTTTTGATCACTTTATCGGTTGCTTCAGTGACACTTTCTTTTTCCGTCGGGCAGTGATGAATCGGGCAATAAGACTTACCGATTTTTTCATAGAGCAAACGAAGATAATCGATGATCTCTGTTGTTGTTCCTACGGTGGAGCGCGAACTCTTCACCGTATTTTTTTGCTCAATAGAAATCGCTGGAGGAATATTGTTAATTCCTTCAATGTCAGGCTTTGGGGCTTTGTTCAGAAACTGACGAGCATAGTTGGACATGCTCTCAATGAAACGGCGCTGACCTTCGGCAAAAAGAGTCTCGAAGGCAAGCGACGACTTACCTGAACCACTGGGACCGCAAATCACCGTCATAGATCCAACGGGAATTTTGACCTCAATGTTTTTTAAATTGTTTTGTTTCACCCCCCAGAGGTGAATATCTTTCATTCTGATAAATCCTGTTTGTAAAAGTCTGTGGCTTCTTCCGCCTTATTTGAAGAAGCTGTAGGTTCTGTTCCTTCAACAAAGGCCTGACGAATGATTTTCTTCGTTGCAGCTGAAGCGAGTTTGCCAGTGTCGGCATCAATATTAGCAAACACGATTCCTTCCGGCACTGGGAAAGTCATCTGAGGCAGTCCGTCGTGAGCCGCTTTCATGTAATCGACCCAAATAGGTAACGCCGCACGTCCACCGACCTCGCCTTTACCGATACTCTTTTCTTTGTCAAAACCCACCCAAACACCGGTTGCAATTTGTGGGCTGTAACCGATAAACCACGCGTCAAAGTAGTTGTTCGTTGTTCCCGTTTTACCGGCGACTTCACGACCGACAGCGCGAGCACGTCCGCCGGTACCACCTGGATCTTCGACAACACCTTTAAGCAATGTCGTCATCACATACGCAGTTGTTGGACGGATCAATTGGTCTTCGTCTTGGAAGAAAATCTTGTCGTCCAATTTTGCGTGTTTCGCATCTTTCTTTTGCAGCTCTTCCAGTTTCGCGGGATCGTTCACCATCTCTAAATATGCTTTACGACGAGTCTCAAAATCATCCGAGATGGTTTTGATCTCTTTATCAAAACGCGTATCTAAAGAAACATTTTGAATCAGAACTTTTCCATTCGCATCTTCCACCTTATGAATCAAAAGTGGAGAAATGCGTTTTCCAAGTCGTCCGAACTCTGCAAATACTTTTGTCATTTCATACAAAGTCACACTGCTGGATCCCAAAGCCAAAGTGAAATCAGGATTCAACGGAGAATAAATTCCCAAACGTCTCGCGTACTCTGTCGCCCAAGGAACCCCAACGTCTTCGATGATTTTCACTGTTGGAATATTCAAAGATTTCACCAGAGCATTGCGGAAAAGAATATCTCCACCGAAACTCTTCGAGTGATTTGAAGGTTTCCAAACTTTTGGATCACCTTGCCCCTCGGAATCATCCGCATTGCCGCCTTCTTCGTAAACAATCGGTGCATCCATGATCGGAGTTGCTGGATTGTAGCCCTTATCTAAAGCCGACGCATAAACAATGGCTTTAAAAGCAGAGCCGGTTTGACGGGGAGCCTGAATTGCGCGATTGAATTCAGATTTTCCAAAGCTTGCGCCACCCACCATCGCAACGATATCTTGTGAGCTTTGATCAAACGAAATCAAGGCACCTTCCACTTGTGGTTCTTGATCCAATTCCAAAGCAAGGAATTTAGAGAAATCAGGTAAAGCTTGTGTCGGAGCTTTCTTCTTCGCGGCATTCGCCAAACGATTTGAAGAGAATTTATCAGCGACAACTTTGACTAAAATTACGTCGCCTTTTTTTAATGCTTCTGAAGGTTTTTTGATCGCCGCTAAATCAAAGCGAGCTTCGGTGTCGGGTTTACGAGCCCAAGTCATGGTTTCGATATCAATCAAACCTTGCGTTTCAGGCAAAGAGATATAAACCAATCCCGAAGCATCGTCGACATTCGTCACGACACCTTGAACAGTGTCATTGATCTTGATGTACGGAGGGAGAAGAGGATGCTCTTTTGAGTCCTTCACGTTTTTCGTCGGAACGATGTCCGCAAATTTTCCATCTGGAAGAATGGTTCTTTCCGGAGTAAAATCAGAAATGAGCTTCTTCTGATTTTCTTTTAAGAACTCTGCAATGTCGTCAGCATCTGAAATATTCTTTAAAGGTCCGCGATAACCTTGGCGTTTATCCAAAGATTTAAGACCCGCAAGAACGGATTCCTGCGCTGCCAATTGTTTATCAAGATCTAAGCTCGTGTAGATACGAAGACCTTTATCAAGAACCATGTCTTCACCCAATTGCGCCACCAAAAGTTGACGAACTGTCTCTAGGAAGAAAGGAGCATACTCTTCATAATTTTCGCGAACATAAACTTTAACAGGCTCTTTGATCGCGGCTTCCGCTTCTTCTTTGGAGATGTAGCCGACGTCAGCCATACGGCGAAGCACGTACATTTGTCTTTCTTTGGCTCTTAAAGGATTTCGAACAGGACTGTATCCGCTGGGCGCTTGCGGAAGACCTGCAAGGATTGCCATCTCCGGCAATGTCAACTTACTCACTGACTTACGATAGTAAACTTGAGCGGCCTGTTCGATACCGTGAGCACCTTGACCGAAATAAATTTGGTTCAGGTAAAGATATAAAATATCTTCTTTGCTCAAGTTTCGTTCCATCTCAAGAGCGAGCAAGATGTCGCGCAACTTACGAGTCAGAGTTTTTTCGGAAGAAAGAAGCAAGGTCTTTGCGACTTGCTGAGTGATCGTTGATCCCCCTTGCACCGAGCGTCCCGCGCGCAAGTTAGCAAGAGCGGCACGGAAGATCGCTTGAGGGTTGATGCCTTTATGTTGGAAGAACTGATCGTCTTCGGCCGCTAAGAATGCGTTGACTAAGTTTTTAGGAATTTTGTCGTAAGCAACCAGAGTTCTTCTTTCACGCAAAAACTCACCGATGCGTTTGCCATTGCGATCAAAAACTTGGCTCACAAGAAGTGGTTCGTAATCTTTAACGGTGATGAGTTGTGGAAGACCTGATTGGACAGACTTAACGATCAAATAAAGACTGAGAATTCCAATAAGACCAAGAGCGACAATAAACAGTAAGATCTTCTTTAACACTGGCGGGGGCTCCTTTAATAAGCCCCCATTCTAACAGTGTGATTGGGTAGGGTCTACTATCTATACTAGCCGTAAGGCTGGTTATTTTGAACCAAGTGATTTTAGGGCACCAGCTGATTTTTCTTTTACGCCTTGACCACATGTATAGCCGATAACATCTTTTTCAGCGCTTTTGATAATCGAGATCTGTGCTTCGATTTCGCTGGATGCATCACCAGGAGTATATTCAGAACTCTTCGATTTAGGAGCAGGACCTAAGGTCATAAGAGACTGATTGGCGCGATTGAGAGCCGCTTGCAAGCTGGCTTGTTTCGCAGCCAAAGTTTTCAAGTTTTCTTGCAACTTTGTATAAGCCGCTTGCATTTGTTGCTGTGAACGAGTTCCCAAATCAATCACGCTTTGAAGAGCATCCGTTTTCTTTTTAACTGTAGCTTGCTTCATTTCATCAAGTTGGTTTTGCGCTAACGTTAGGCTATTTTGAATCTCGTCCAAAGAAGATTGGGCATCACGGATTTGCTTATCCAAGTCTTCTTGTTTTTGACGAGTTTGTTCATTCAAAGCAATACGCTGTTGGTTGAAGTCATTCATGCAAGTGTTATAGAAATCAATCATCTCTTGCTTTTTCTTTTTCGCCTGAGCGATATGATTTGAACTTGAAACTGCTGAGCTAGAGAACATTTTTTCGTAGTCAGCCTTCATTTTTGAAAGATCAGAGATACATTTACGTTTGCCAGCACTTTCCGACATCAAATTCAAAGAACGAGCTTTGTCGCGTTGAAGCTGTGTTACTTGGCCGCGTAAATTTAAAACTTCAGAACCCTTCTTGCGCATAGCCTCTTTAGCCTGATTTTGGCTGTTGTTGAATTCCGCAATACGCTCGCGCTCTTCCTGATCAAGCTCAGATTCTTTCTTTTTGTAATCTTCTTGAGCTTTCGTCAAAGTCTCTTGGATTTTTTGCATCTCTTTATTGTAGTCGTCTTGAAGATTGGCCTTATCGTCGTTCAACTCTGCCAATTCTTTTTCAGTGTCTTTGATTTCTTTTTGAATCTTGTCTTTCTCAGTGAAATAATCACGACCGTTCATTTGAGGACAAGCTGAGCTAATACCAGCTGTCGCTCCTGCCGGAACTCCAAGAACAGCGGCAAAGGCGCCGACAGTATCAAATGAATCCGTTCCAGATTCGTCTGCGCAGCTGCGGGCTTTGGAAACGCAGTTAGAGCTTCCTGACATTCCGGCTTTTCTGCAGGCCTCACCAATTTTTCGAGTGGCTTCATCGATTTTATCATTAGCTGATTTACAAATCTGTCCTTCTTTTTCTTTAGCGGAGTCGCCGTTGGAATCTGACTGTAAACAGTCTTTAAACTTTTTATCGTCAGAACCCGCGCGTTCTTGGCAAATCTGATATTTGCTTTTACCAGTTTCTTCAGCAGAAAAGGCTAAGCTCGGGAATACGCCGCAGATAAAAGTTAGGCTGGCTGCCGTGTTGATAAAGATTTTGACAACTGTTTTGTTCGTTTTGCCTGAAATCTTATTCATTTGAGTTCCTCCCCGATGAAAATAGATGATGCAATAGCAGTACCAATTATCGGCAGGTGCGCTCAAAAGGTTTACGTATCAAAGTGAGACGAAATGTTTCTATCTATTATATAAAAGAAAAGAGCCCAAGATGTTCTCTTGGGCTCTTTAAAATATCTGCCAATTTTAATTAAACAGCTTGAGCGCTTCCACATTGAGAGCACTTGCGGGCTTTCAAAGGAATCGTCGAAAGACACTCGGGGCATTCTTTTGTATTTGGTGGTGGTGGAACGTCTTCTTTTTTAAACTTGTTTGCCATACGCACGATCATGAAGATCGCAAATGCTACGATAAGAAAATCAATCACAGCATTGATGAAAAGACCGTAGTTCACAGTCGCCGCACCTGCTTTTTTTGCTGCGTCTAATGTAGCATAACTTTCACCGTTCAATGCCACGAACAAGTTTGAAAAATCAACTTTGCCAAGACCCAAGCTGATAATTGGTGTCAAAACATCCGCTACAAAAGAAGAAACAATCTTACCGAAAGCCGCACCGATGATGATACCGACAGCGAGATCGAGGACATTGCCTCTCATAATAAATGCTTTAAATTCCTTAAACATCTGAAACGTCCTTTCTTGTTAGAACTTTGCAACAAGGTTCATTGTCGTCGTAGTTGTCGTATATTTGCCATTTGCCGGTGGGACATTTTGGTATTGTAACAAGTAAGCCAGCTTCAAAGAGAAAACTGAATTCAACATAACATTCAGTGAAGCTTCTGTATTCGCAAGGTAAGCATCTGTTTCAGTGAAGTTCGGCAAGTACTCTGCCCAGTACTTGAACGACAAAGTTTTATCCAAAGCTTTGTTGAACTCTGTATACAAACGGCCCATGTTGTCGTGAGTTGAACCGCCCGCAGTTGGAAGAGTTTTTTGGTAACGATAACCGGCTTCCACAGTCCAGTTCATTTCGTCGCTCTTGATGAGATAATATTTAAGACCCGCGTCTGTTGAATCCCTTTGGATGTATCCGTTAAAGATATCACTTTCCGCTTTTTGACCGACGAAGACACCAAGATAGTCTGTCAATTCTCTTTCGTAACGGGCACCAATTTCCCAATTGCGAGCACTTTCAGTTCCCGCAGACGTCGTTTTCAAGTAACGACCGAACGCGCTGTAAACATTTTTTTCGTGGGTATAGACGGTCTTGGCTTTCGCATTATAACTTTCGGAGTCGTTATTGCCGCTCACGATAATCGCACCGGCTTCGGCTTCCCCCGTGAAAGGCTCTGCAGAGTAAGCAGACAGAGAACTTAAAACAACACACGTACCTACAACGAACTGGAACAGTCTCATGGTTAAATCTCCTTTAATTTATAACCATGACTTTAGTTTCAACCGAGTACGAGTCTCAAGAAAAATTTAGTGAGATAGAACAGTTTTTCTGATAGTTTGAGAGCTGAGGTTTTGTAAAAGTGCAAAAAGGTTTTAATTCAGACATCACGGTTCGCGGCCAAAAATATCATGTGCAAACAGAAGACTGGGGATTGCAAAATCCGTTTCTCGTCAGTCGTATTTTTTGTAACGGTGCCGTGATGAAAACTATCAAAACTCCGTACGATACGGTTCTGCGTTTGGGATCATCTCAGACGGAGGAAGCTATCAAGCTTGCTCTGCGTCGTCAGCATTCCACGATCATTGATACTCTCATGGCGGGCGGAACGCCTTAAAACTCGACTTCGGGCGAGTATTCATCTCTCTTGGTCTTTCATAAGATAAAAGAATGATTGAATTCTCACATGTCTATAAGACCTATCCCGGCCCTGTTCATGCTTTAAAAAATGTGGATCTGCGGATCGACAAAGGTGAATTCGTTTTTCTGACAGGTCCTAGTGGGGCAGGCAAAACAACGCTGTTTAAAATGATCTCGGCTTATGATGTTGCGACATCGGGTGACGTGAAAGTTTCTGGTTACGATCTTCTTTCCATCAAAGATTCTCAAGTTCCTCTTTTCAGACGAAAGATCGGCGTTGTCTTCCAAGACTTTAAACTTCTTAAAGACAGAACGATTTTTGAAAACGTAGCACTTCCTTTGCAAGTGCGCGGCGATAGCGCGCCGTCAATTCAACGTCGTGTTTACGAAGTTTTAGAACAAGTAGGTTTAGCTCACAAACACGATCAGTATCCTGATTATATTTCTGGCGGTGAACAACAAAGAACAGCGATTGCGCGCGCGATTGTTCATCAGCCTGGTGTCCTTATTGCCGATGAGCCGACGGGAAATTTAGATCCGCGTTTAAGCGAAGAAATTATGGATCTTTTAGAACGTGTCTGTGCCCAAGGAACTACAGTCTTTGTTGCCACCCACGATCATGAGATGGTGAAAAGAAGAAAGAAAAGAACCTTAGAACTTCGTGACGGCATGATTGTGGGAGACTCTAAATGAGAGCTCCACAAAAAAACTGGGCACTGAAAGTTTCAACTCTGGTCGTCGTTACAGCCTGTTTCGTGGTGATGGGTTCAGCACTTTTGCTCTCGCAAAATTTTAAGAATCTTCTGACACTTTGGGGTGAAGACGTGCAAATGACGGTCTATCTTTCCCAGGATCTTTCGGATAAAGGTCGTCAAGAGATTGAAGACAAAATCAAAGCCACAGGCAAAGTGGGAGAGATTAAACTAGTCACTCAAGAAAAAGCCTTGGGTGATTTCCGCTCTCAACTAGCCAGTTATGCTCCCGATATCGCTCAAGATGAAGAGCTTCTAAAATTAATTCCTTCCAGCTTTCAGGTGCGCCTTGCAGATGACATAAGTGCGGCGGAACAAACTCAAGTTTTAAGTAATTTGGCTTCACAAATCAAAGGTCTTCAGGGTGTAGATGAAGTGAGCTATGGCCAAGATTGGGTTGAAAAATACGCAGCCCTTGTGACGGCTATTCAAACCACCATGCAGCTTCTAGGTTTCGTGATTGTAGTTGCGGCCCTCTTTGTGATTTCTAACGCCATCCGGGCGTCGATTCAAAATCGCAAAGAAGAAATCGTGGTGCTTGAAATGATCGGCGCAACATCTTCAATGATCCGTAAACCCTTCATGGTCGAAGGAGCAGTTCTAGGTTTTGGTTCTTCGACGTTGGCCGTCGTTCTTTGTTTTATACTCTTTGTGGGGATTAAAAATCTTCTAGTTACAAAGTTAAGCTTTTTACAAATCGGCGAACATCTTCTTTTTATCAGTCCTCTTTTAGTAGCTGTGTTCATTGTTGGTGGTACTTGCCTGGGGGCTTTGGCTTCGTATCTGTGCGTGCGTCGTTTGAATGACGGCTATGCCGGAAGTCAGGGGTAAATCTTTGAAGTGGATGCAAGGTCTTTTAGCTGTGGGATTGTCTTTGTCTTTGGGGGCACATGCTGCCACGGACGTTGATAATTTGGCGAAAGACTTTGAGGCGCAAAAGAAGCGCATTGAAGATGCCGAGATCAAGCAGCGCCAAATTCTTTCCGCTCTTTATCAACTCAATAAAAAAATCAAAAAGATCGTGACCGAAAAAGGGGAGCTTTCTCAACAAAGAGCTTTCTTAGAAGTTAACGTGCGTACTTTAACTCAAAAGGTGGATGATCTTGACCAGCGTTCAAAATCTCAAAGAGCTCTTTTAGCCGAAAGACTTCGTGCGATCTACAAACTGGGTGGTGCTTCCATGGCGCGCTTTCTTTTTTCTTCGACGAGCTCGGCTTCGTTAGAAAGAAATCTCAAAATCATGGGCATCGTCGCTTCCCGCGATTTAGAACTCATTAAAAACTACAGTCGCGATCTTCAGGACCTGCAAAACAAAAGAAGAACTTTGGCGGGCCGTTTAGAAAGTCTCAAGGGTGTTGAGGTCAAAATCGTTGCTCAGGAAAAACAGTTACGCCGCGAGCAGGACCTTAAAGGCAAAATTCTCGATGGGATCCGCAAGAACAAGCTTTTTGCGATGAACAAGATCCACGGTCTTCGGGAAAAGTCCCTGCAATACAATATCGAAGACGCCGGACTCTTTGATCTTCTCTTTAAACCTTCCTTTGCGGATCAAAAAGGGGAGCTGCCTCATCCTTTGCAAGGTGTGATTACGCAAAAATTTGGACTTATGAAAGGGGAAGAACACCCTTATACTCTTTCTCACAAGGGAATTTTTATTTCCGCGGCGAAGGGGAGTCCGATCAAATCGATCTTTGAAGGTCGAGTTTCTTATGTTGGTGAACTTCCGGGTTTTGGAACCACGTTGATTGTTGATCATGGCGATCACTACTACAGTGTTTATTCCCACGCTCAAGAAGTGAAGGTAAGTACGGGGGACGAGATCACACAATCGCAAGTCATCGCTGTTGTGGGTGAAGCTCCTCAGGAAAGCAGCCCTGGATTATATTTCGAAATTAGACATTTTTCAGAACCCTACGACCCGCAGCAGTGGATGAAAGGACTCTAACACTATGCAATCACTCAAACGCTACTGGAAAACCTACATCTTGGGAGCCATCTTGCTGGTGACTCTTTTCATCATGGCGGAATCCGGTTTTCAAGTTCGCGCTTTCGCCCAAGAACGCTATGCGGATCTTCAAAACTTCAGCAAGGTTTTAAATCTGATTCAGCAATACTACGTGGAAGAAGTGAATACGAAGAAACTCGTTTACGGCGCGATCAAAGGAATGCTTCGTGAACTAGATCCTCACACGAACTTCATGCCACCAGATATTTTCAAAGACTTTGAAACTGAAACAAGTGGTGAGTTCGGCGGACTTGGAATTGAGATCTCCATCCAAAACGGAGTTCTTACAATCATTTCTCCAATCGAAGATGCACCTGCATGGGAAGCCGGAATCAAAGCCGGTGATAAAGTGATCGCGGTTGATGGGACAAGCACAAAAGGCATGAGCCTTGTGGAAGCGTCTCAATTGATGCGCGGAAAAAAAGGCAGCAAAATCGTTTTGCGTGTCGTGCGTGATGGTGAAGAAAAACCTCGCGATATCACAGTCGTTCGCGGCAGTGTGAAAATCAAATCCGTGAAGTATACAGACTTGGGTGAAGGCTTTGCTTATATCAAAGTGACAAGCTTCATCGAAAACACAGCCAAAGATTTGCAAAAAACAATTGAGAAACATCAAAAAGAAAAAGGCAAAGTCGCTGGTTTGTTAATCGATCTTCGCAGAAACCCAGGCGGTCTTTTGGATCAAGCCGTTAAAGTGAGCGACATGTTCTTAAAAGAAGGAACCATCGTCAGCACGATCGGCCGTAATAAAAACGATAAAGAAGTGGCTGTAGCGACGAAAAAAGGTCAGTACACAAACTTCCCAATCGTGATTCTTGTGAATGAGTACACGGCGAGTGCGAGTGAGATTGTTTCCGGTGCCCTTCAAGATAACAAACGCGCTTTGATCGTGGGTCAACGCACGTTCGGTAAAGGCTCCGTACAATCCGTAATCAAACTTGGTGACGGCAGCGGTTTGAAACTGACAGTGGCTCGTTACTACACTCCAAGCGGAGTTTCGATCCAAGCTGAAGGTATCCATCCTGATATTGAAATCGAGGATGTAGATCCAGAAGCATTTGCAAAAGCAGTTGTGAAATCTCCAACAACTCGTGAAGGCGATATCGCAGGTCACTTAAAAGGCGATCGCGAGAAGGCCGCAGAGAAGCTTGACACACGACAAGGAGCTGAAGAAGGTGCCCTTGCATGGTGGAAAGATGTGGGCTCGAAAAAAGAAGAAAAACTGTCTCCAAGAGAGCGTTTGTTCAAGTCAGATTACCAAGCATATCAAGCATTTAGCTACTTGAAGGCATGGGACACATTGAAGGTCTTGACGCGCTAGTTATTGATTCTCCCTATTAGAGGCCCTACTCTAGCCGCACAAAAACGAAGGCGAGGCAGAGGGGGCCTTTTCTGATGTTGAAAACAGTTGTTTTGCTTCTGGCATTTTGTTCGTTTGCCCAAGCCAATGTTGGCTTTTCTCATGGCAACGAATTCACAGCTTCGGCGATTCAAGGCACAGTTCGAGTTTTCTGCAACGGCTTTAACGGCTCAGGCTCTGCCGTTTATTCCTGCCGTGATGTCGTTTTAGATCCTCAAGCTTACGATTACTTCGTCGGTCCTCAAGATGCACGCGCCGATAAAATTGAACTCACAGCTTCTCACGAAGATGGTTCTTCACGTTCTAAAATTGTGGAGTATGACGGCGTTCGCGGAAAAAGTCGTGAGGCTTTTAATTTGTGGATCTCCACACTTTTCCAAAAACCTTTGTTGGAATACGGTACGAACAACGTTCGCTACAGAATTTATTCCGGCAACAGATTGATCGAAGCCATGGGCGAAGGCAATTTCACAGCGCTAGTTAAACGCGGCCCTGCACGCACGTGTCCTGCCGCTCAATACAATTCGACAGATGTGACTGACTGCAATTCGCAATACTCCATCTGCCAAAGATACTTCGAAGAATTTCACAACTGCCAATAAGTCATTCTAGTGGCTTGTTGGTTTTCGTGTAATAGGTTCTTCCTTTGCAAACTGCAAAGAGATTGAACTAAGCTTTTGCGTTTGTGAATTCATGTTGATGGAAAGAGGACTTTCCTTCGCCGTATAGGCTGAAATTTCTTGCCCCCAAGCCCCTTCTTTTACAATAGGCTTTTCCTGGAATTTAATATTTGGAAACTGAGAGAACGCTTGCTGTAACGTCAACTGTTCAGAAGGATTCGCTGCAAACCAATGTACGCTAAGAACTTTGTCTGTTTTTCCGTCATAGATCACTAGAAGTTGCGGAGTTTTTTTATCCTGGGATAAATAAACTAATCCTTCATGATCTGTCTTCGGAATACTTCCAACTGAGTTCGGTTGGCCAAGAATCTTTTCGATGCCTCGTCTATTGGACTTTTCCCAATCGACCTTTTTAAACTCTGACAATTTATTGGACGTAGCCATTGTTGCACATCCGGAAAGAGCAAAAATACAAAGAGTTAAGCTTATTAGTTTATTCATTTGTTATTTGCTTCCCTTTCTTAATTTAAATTTATCACCAAAATGGTTCTTCATCCATTTATATGCATTTGGGGTCGCTTTTTTCAGTGTTTGAGGCTCAAATAAATAATATTCGAGATTGTTGGAAAAGTCTTCATCTGGACTTTCTCGACCATCGTCCTGGACGAAACCGTCTTTTCTGGAAATATACTGGTCTTTCCCGAAGCTATACCAGTTCGTTGTATAGCCATAATCCTGGCGATCTTTGTCGGATAAATCTTTATACAACTGATGTGAAAGCTCGTGGCCTGTGATTCGAGGTAGATTAGCTTTATCGTCAAAAGCACTATCATACAGAACTATAATTCCATCTGCGGAGGTGGCTGGATTTGGATACTCTCGAGACTTTGAACTTCTATAAATACCCTGGAGAGCGTGGCTCCATAGCTCTTCAGGAAGCTCCTCGAAAACTTCCATCAACCGTTCTTTTTCTTCAACAGTCCAACTTTTAAACTTCTCTGTTTTATGCGGCCAATTCTTCGGTGATTCATTTTTAAACTTCGAATTCAAGAATTCGGAGGCTTTTGTATATGACTTACAGTGTGCCTTTACTGTCGTCGCGGAAACAAAGGTTCCATCGGCCCGCACATAAGCTCGTCGATGATGCCCTGTTACCCAGTACTGCCCATTGGGGCACATCGACTTAGCAAAAACAAAGGGTGAGAAGATAAAGCAAAAAATGAATAGAAAAAAATTTTGCATGACCGTGAGCATGCATTTCAATTGTAGAAGATGTCAAATATAAACATCCTTTGGATTATTGTGAGCGAATCGGTTACATCACAAGAATTGAAAAAGTTTTTTTCGCTGGAACCATGTCCATAAGGACGTGGCAGCGGACGGAGCTTCCGTCTTTTTGAGGAACCTCAAGATAAGTGGCTGAAGATTTTCCGTTACCAAGATCCAAGGCCGCTGTCGGGTCTTTGATTCCTTTTTGTGTGACGTACAAAACTTTTTTTCCAGATTGGAGTTGAGGCCAGATTGTGGATTCACCGACGTTGATGAAAACGCCGGATTCACCTTGAACCACTTGGCTTGTCATATTGCCAGACACGTCTACGCAGTAAGTGCGCGTGCGCAGAGTTTCTGCGGCAAGAGCATTCATTCCGAAAAGTGTGATTGCAATCATAACAAGTTTTTTCATAAAAACCTCCGACAGTCCCAAGTGGTTTTTTTCTAACCAGTATCCTTTGAGCAAGGAGCGGGCCACGGTATTTAGGGAACTTGGGGAGAAGCGTATAAGCTGCTGAAAGGACTTAGATTCAAAGGGCTTACAAACGAAAATGGGCCTTCATGAATGTGAAGACCCATTGGCAAATTCTTAGACAGAGAAGACTGCAAACGGCGTTAGCGTACGCCTGGAGATGCTGTGTTTGAGCTTGCACGAGAGCCACTAGATGCACCATCAAAATCATTGATGGACTCAGCGCAGGCTTGTACAGCGGCGTTGATGGCTTTAATACCATCCATCGAGCTTGAAAACTCTTGCGCGGTTTTATCAAGTTCTTCAGAAGTAGTTGCGGAACTTAAAGATGTAAAACTCCAAGTCTTGTTACCCGTAGAATTTTTAATATGATCTTTCAGGCGGCTAAGATCTTGTTCGATTACATCATTGTGGCGTTTTTCAACCTGCAAGGATTGATTCCCGAAAGCTTTCGCCATATTCGCGTAGCTTCCTAAAAAGTTCATACAGCTTTCTGCTGTTTTAGAACTCATTTTATTTTTGCCACCTTCAGCATTGTAAGCCTTCATCAAACGGTCACAAGAACGCTTTGTTGCCGTTACGCATTTCAAATTGTTCTTCGCAGGACTTAATCCAGAACCCGCAGAAGCATCACCATAACAAGTCGTCGTCGCTCTTAATTTGTTTTTATAAAAGCTCGAAGTGCGAGCGAAAACTGAAGAGCCTGAGTTGCCGCGATTTGTTTGCAGCGTCTCATTCAGCGTGAGCACATCACTGCCTTCGATATTTTCGGAGCCCCAATTCATATCGTACTGACCATTAGAGTTTTTAGATTTCGCCCAACGCTCTTTATTGTTGAAGCTTGTGCCTGAATCATTGTTGGCAATTTTAGTTCCATCAAAAGTGAAACTGCCTTTGTAGTACTTTTGCAAAAGACCGGGGTTCGCTTCAAATGCAAAAGAAGATGAAGCGACAAGAACGAGCGCAGAAATAACCAGAAATTTCATTTTGACTCCGACTGTTGAGGGACCTTTTAAAAGAGTAACTTAAGTCCTTGTTTTCACAGTAGTCGAAGAGAACGCATTTAGACCAAATGCCAGGAGTATGTGAGGAAGTTTAAACAAAAAAAGAGCGACCTTGTGGGCCGCTCTTTTTAAAGTCTTCAATTATAAGAAGTCTTAGTTCGCTTCGTCTTTGAAAGTACCTGCTGGAACTTCTTTAACTTTCACAGTCTTGTTCAAGAAAGCGATCACTTTCTCTTCTGTGATCATGTAAGTAAGACGGCTAGCTTGTTCAGGGCGGCCGTAGAACTCACGAATGCGTGATTCTTCGATGTGTGTTTGTTGAGCGTACTCAGCAAACTTCGCATCAAGATCTTCTTTCTTAGCGAAAAGATCATGTTTCTTTGCGATAGCATCAACAAGGAAAGAAGACTGGATCATTTCAGCCGCTGTTTTTTCAAAATCAGCATCCCATTTCTCAACGTAAGAAGAGAAATCGTTTTCGCCCATGCCTTGTTCAGACATACGTTTTTTGAAATCTTCAACTAAAGAAGCTTTTTGTTCTTTCATCAAAGAAGGTGGAACTTCAACTGGGTTTTCTTTTACAAGAGTTTTCAAAAGACGGTTTTTGAAAGCATCATCAACACGTTTTTGCTCAGTTTGTTTCAAATCTTCTTCGATAGATTTTTTCAATGCGTCTAGATCGCTTGGGCCGCCCAAAGATTTAATAAATTCTTCAGTCAACTCAGGCAAAACTTTGGCTTTGATTTCGTTCAAAGTCACTTTGAACTCTACTGGTTTACCAGCAAGATCTGCAGAGTGGTATGGATCTGGGAATTTCAAAGAAAGCGTTTTTGTTTCGCCCACTTTCATTCCTACGATGCCTTCTTCGAAACCTTCGATGAATTGTTTCGCGCCAAGCTCAAGGTGGTGATTTTTGCCAGAACCGTTTTCAAGTGGAGCTCCACCCATGAAACCTTCGAAATCAACAACCGCGATGTCGCCCATTTTAGCAGCGCGAGCTTCAGTCACAGTTTCGAAAGTCGCGCGAGAAGCGCGGATGTTCTCAAGAACTTGATCTACTTTTTTAGAATCAAATTCCACTTTCTCTTTTTCAACTTCAAGACCTTCGTATTTTTTCAACGTGATTTCAGGACGGATGTCAAAGTTTGCAGAGAAAGAAAAATCTTTGTTTTCTGCTGGATCAGCGAACTCAAATTCTGGATAGCTGATAGGCTCAAGTTTGTGCTCTTCAAGAGCTTTCACGTAATGTTGTTGGATCAAGTCTTGAACCACGTCTTGTTTTACGCGGTCGCCGTAAAGACTTTTGATTGTTGCCAAAGGAGCTTTACCTTTGCGGAAGCCTTTGATTGTGACGTCTTTTTGAATGCCATTGAAGATTTTTTGGAAAGCAGTGGAAACTGCAGCTGCAGGAACTTCGACTTTCAATTTTCTGGACAGATTAGAGACTTTTTCTACATTCGATTTCATGTCTGTTTCTCCTAATATTAAAACCGATGGATAGTAGAGGATGGGCTGCTTTAAGGCAACGCTATCGCAGCGCGTAATGCCTATATTTCAGAGGTCAGCGACACTCTAAGAACTTATGAAGCAAGAGATTCACTTTGTGACCGGAAAAGGGGGAGTGGGAAAGTCGGTGATCGCCGCAGCCCTGGCCCTAAAGAAGAGCCGCGAGGGCAAAAAAGTCCTGCTCGTCGAGCTGGGTGATCAGAGCTTTTTTAAGGATTTTTTTGAGCTTCCCTCGGTGGGTTTTCAGCCCACATCCATTCGAGAAAATCTCTCGGTTGCCCTCTGGACAGGAGACGCCTGTCTTCAAGAATACGCGCGCTATCTCATCAAAGTTGAAAGCTTGGCAAAATTATTTTTTGAAAACGCCGTGATGAGAGCCTTCATCAATGTCGCACCCGCTTTGCCAGAGCTTGCGATTCTCGGAAAAGTCACCAGCGGTCCGCGCAAACACGGTCCTCCTTTGCCGTTTGACTGTTTGATCGTCGACGCTTTTGCCACCGGACACTTTATTGCTCTTCTTGAAGCTCCGAAAGGAATGGCGCAAGCCGTGCAGTTTGGCCCGATGGGAGAGCAATCACGTAGTATCGACGCCTGCATTCGCAACGAAGATCTCTGCAAATATCATATCGTGACCTTACCTGAAGAACTTCCAGTGAAAGAAGCGACAGAACTTGTGCAAAGACTCAAAGCCGAGTTTTCAATTTCTTCCGAGCTGATTTTAAATAAGATGGTGCAAACAAATATTCCGGAAGCTTCGCTCAAAGAAGTGCAAAGCGAAGATTCGGATCTTGGTAAATTTGCGGCGTACATCGAACACCAACTATCCCATCAGGCGGAGATGCGTGAAAAAGCTCAGAAAACGACAAAACAAATTCTTTCTGTCCCTCTTTTCTTTGAAACAAAACCCTGGAGCCTTGTAGAAAAAATTGCGGAGGTTTTAAAATGAGCATCCGCAGTTTTGAAGGCGTAAAAATTCTTGTCTGTGTAGGAAGTGGTGGCGTCGGGAAAACCACGGTGGCTGCGTCTTTGGCGGTGCTAGCTGCAAAAGAAGGAAAAAAAGTTTTAGTTTTGACAATTGATCCGGCAAAGCGTCTTGCGCAGACCCTGGGAATTGAAGGAACGAAAGACATCACGAAAGTTCCAGGCCAAAATTTTAAGGGCGAACTTTATGCTTCCGTCATTGACCACAAAAAAACATTTGATGATTTTGTCGCAAGAGCCGCCAAGAAAAGTGAAGCGGTTCAGAAAATTTATAAAAACCGCCTTTATCAGCAACTTTCAACAAACTTAAGCGGCTCCCAAGAGTTTACGGCGTTAGAAAAACTCTACTCTTGCTATGAGTCTCAAGAGTTCGATTTGATTATTCTGGATACGCCACCAACAAAACACGCCATCGACTTTTTGCAGGCCCCACAAAAACTTTCAGCTCTTTTCAATGAAGGTGTTGCGAAGTGGTTCCGTGATCCTGACGGAAAAAAATCAGGTTTCTTTGGGCAACTTTTGCAAACGGGAACAAGACAGGTTCTTAAAATCTTAGAAACTCTCACCGGCTCTGGTTTCATTCATGAACTGGGGGATTTTTTCGTCAACATTGAACAGTGGCAAGAACAGCTTTTGAAAAGAACCGTGGATGTGCACAGAATGATGGTGGCTCCCACAACACATTTTTGTCTTGTGACGTCCTTTGATCAAGCGAAGCTCAAAGAAGCTGAATACTTTTTAAAAGAAATTAAAAAAGGCGGATATCACCTGACCACCGTTGTTTTAAACCGAGTATTCCCCTACTGGCTGGACCTCCGTTCGGAAGGAAAGTCAGAAAAAGCTCATCAAGACCTTGTGAGCTTGTACTCGCAAATGAGGTCCTACTACAATCAAAGGGACGTTTTGTATCAGGGCTTTGAAGCGAATATGAAAAAAGACGCCCGCGTCTTTAGAATTCCTGACCTTGTGAAAGACATTTCTGACTTATCGGGTTTAGAAGAACTCAGCGATTTGATTGTGGAAGGGGAAAAGAAAGCATGAAATGGATCTTAATTGCTTCTGTGATTTTGCTTTCCGGTTGTGCCAGCCTTTTTGAAAATCGCATGAGTGAAGAAGAAGTCGCACAGATTCGTGCGCAGAAGGCTTCCGAGGAAGCTGAAGTCGTGAATGCTGAAAAAGTGCTCGAGAAAACACGCTTTGAAGAAGCAAGAGTTCTTTTCCGTGATTTTCAAGGTCGTCATTCTCAATCTGTTTTTTTTCAACAAGCTCGTCTTGGAGAAGCTCAGTCTTTGGAAGGATTGGGACGTTATCAAGAAGCGGCCGATCTTTATCGCGACATCTATCTAAAAACTTTAAAGCATCAACCAGAGATCGCGGCACTTGCTTTGTATCGCATGTCCTTTGCTTACGAAGCATTGGGTGATGATTTAAAAACGGTGGCAGCGCTTTTGGACGCCAGACGAATGGGCGAGCATTTGCCTGTGGAAGTGGCGTATGCAGAAGTGCCCGCGCGTTTGGCAGCGGCGTATGCTCGTCAGAACAGAGAAAACGAAGCACTCACGTACTTGAATGAAGCTGAAAAAGGCATTTCGATTGTTCAACAAGAAAAAGGCGCCAATCTTAGATCTGACTGGCTTGCAAAAACATACGTGCAAATGGGAACTGTGTCCACGAATCAGCTTTCCAGTGATAATTTCTCGGAATTTGTTCAGGGCCAAAAGCTTGTTCAGGTGTATTTAATTAAAGCGTTGCGGTTGAATGACTCTGCTTGGTCACCGCGGGCTTTGAGTAAGCTTCAAGAAACTTATCGCGATCTTTATACTCAAGTGGAGTCTGCAAAAAATCGCGAGACGCAGAATAGCCTGGGCGGAGATCTTTTTGATCTGCTGGATCAAGCCGAACTTTATCGTCCTATGACAGGGCAGAAAATGAATTCCTATGAAAACTCATTCTTTGCGTATCTGTCTGAAGTTAGAAAGAAAACAGAAAAAATAGTTTACGGAAGCGGCGGGACAATGAGTCTCACGGAAGAATCTGCGAAACTTAACAGCCTGAAGCGTGGCTTGCCACAGACAAAGAAACGCTCTATACCTCTTCCTCCCAAAGTTGTTCCTGAAGAAGATCCGAACTTGTAAGAGGAACAAAGGAGATACCTATGGCGAAACTAATACTGCACAAACAAACTCTCGCCAATATGAATGAGATTTGCGCGTGGTTTTCATCAAAGACGGCAAATCTTTCTTATCCGATTTACTCAAGCTACGACATTCGTGATTCGGGTTATAAAATTTCAAATGTCGATGCCAATATTTTTCCAGCAGGTTTTAACAATATCTGCCCAACGGATAAAGAAACATCGATTGGCCTGATGAACAAGTACATCACTAAGCACTACGGCCCTGATGTAAAAAACATTCTGCTTGTCACAGAAGAACATACTAACAACGCGTTCTATTGGGAAAACGTTCACACGATTCGCAATTTGATTGAAGCAAGTGATCGCGTCGTTAAAGTGGCCATTCCCCGTGAATTGCCAGAGCCTTTAAAACTCACAAGCTCCGCAGGCAACGAAGTCATCGTACACTCTGCTTTAAAAGACGGTGAACTTTTAAAAACATTTAAGCCTGACATTATCATCAGCAATAACGACTTCTCTGAAGCTTACGAGGATTGGGCACAAACCGTGACGGAATTCCCAATGAATCCTCCGCGTGAGTTGGGTTGGTATCAGAGAAAGAAAAGCACGTATTTCAAATACTACAATCAACTCGTGAATGAATTTGCAGAGATCACAAAAATTGATCCTTTCTTGCTTCGAGTTGAAACGGAACTTTTTGAAAATTTCGACATCGCCGATGAAAACAGTCGTAATGCTTTGGCTGAAAAAGTCGATGCAATGTTAAATCGTCTGCGCGAGGAATATAAAAAACGCGGTATCAACCAAGAGCCTTTCGTGTTCGTAAAAAATAACGCGGGGACTTATGGTTTGGCGGTGATTCGTGTAGGCTCTGGAGCCGAAGTCAAAGAATGGTCTTACAAATCACGTAAAAAAATGAAAGCCGCTAAAGGCGGACGTGACGTGGAAGAAGTGATCATTCAAGAAGGCATTCCGTCCATTGTTCAAGCCGATGGCGCAAGTGCTGAGCCGGTGATTTACATGATCGGTTGTGAGCTTGCGGGGGGCTTCTTAAGAACTCACGCAGAAAAAAGCTCAACAGACAGTCTGAACAGTCCAGGCGCTGTTTACAAACGCCTTTGTGTGTCGGATCTTGCGATCAATACTCCAGGATGCCCGCAAGAAAACGTATATGGTTGGACTGCGAAATTAGGACTGCTAGCCATCGCGCACGAAGCGCAAGAGTTGGGAGCTACTTTTAAAGGATATCAACCCGTCGGTTGCGGAAAGTAGCCTTAAGGGCCTTTGTTAGAAGCAAAGGCCTAGTTCCGAAGTCATAACTCCATTTTCATCTAATGAAATAACACTGTCGGATGAAAAGTTTCTTGGAGTAAATATCACGCTTTGATTCAACGGACTTCTGCAAGCCGCGCCACCTAAAGCGATCTTGCGCAAGTTCATCTCTTTATCAAAAGTAAATTGAGTTTCCACTGTCACGGGCTTAAACGGGTCCCACGCAAGGACGTAGTTTGTTCCGGCATAGTTGAGTTGAAACTGCTCTGCGGTCGACAAAGCGCCTTTCACCGTGACAGGCTTTTCGTTGGCATCAAACTCCCAAGAAGTTCCGCTAATTATGAACTGGCCTTTTGCACTTTCATAAGGAATGAAAGGAAGCGCGCATTCATTCTTCTGAACGAAATCAGAATTCACGCGTAAAGAAATCAAAAGACCTTCGGAATTTAATGTCACAGTTCCAAGGTCAGGCGTTGTCGCAGTGTCGTCGCAATAAAATTTGAAATACGAGCGTTCAAAAGGATGACGGCCTGACAAAGAAGCTCTCACTACATTGCCATTTTCAAAAACAAGAATGCTGTTGTTCCATGCACCTTTTGTGTCTGTGTACCCCAAAGCTAGATTCAGACCTTTATATTCGTAATTCGTAAAATGAAGTTCTTGAAGAAAAGCCAAGTATTCTTGCGCAGACAAAGTTTTTAAACCATCTGCATGAATAAACGAATTAAACGCGCGGATTCTTTCCGATGTTACCTCAAACGCGAGGCTGTTCATGAATTCACGGTAGATTACTTCATGAACAATCAAAGCTGCTTGGTTGTCAGCATCAAGTTTATTCCACAAAGTGCTATTCACGATGTAACGAGACTTATTCAAGATCGACGGGTTTCGTTGGAAGACCGCTTGCTCTAGCTTGCAATCCGTCGGCAATGTCACAAGGCCTGCATCCGGAGTTTTCACAAACTCATTTGCGGCAGCCACAAACGTCGCAGAACCCATAAAGTCCTGAGCCCATAAACGGTACATCTTTGCGCGAGCAGGATCTAAAGAATTTAAGCGCGACAATAAATCCACGGCTTTTTCCACAGCCGAAGATTTGTTTGAATAAGACGCCACCAAACCATGACGTTCAGAAACTTCATAGAGATCCAAAGTTTGAGCTTTCACGCCTCCCGCACAGAGGATTGCAAAACCCGCGTTGCCACGGTCATACCAGTTGTTAGCTAGTGCCACAGAAGAAAGAACAAATGCTGATAGAAAAACTAATGATTTCATTTTTGCACCTTCGTCACCGGAAAGAGCTGCACGTTCAAATTATAAACGTCGGTCTTCGGTCCTTGAGTCATAAGAGTCGCCATCTTACGACGGAAAGTTTTAATCAAACGTTTCGCCTCAGGAATCTTTTTTCTATTCATCGGGAAAGTGATCGAGGTCACGTCACGCAATTCCAAAGGAATGCGGTCCATATTGTCGAGCACTTGCACCAAGGATTGTTTGTGAGAGCGACGTAAAGACTCCGAAGGAATATTGTGTGTCGTCTCAAGTTGTTTTTGCGTGACGATGAATTTGCCGTTCTCAATGTTAAGTAAGCCAAGGCGGCAAAGTCTTTCAATAGCAGCGGAAGCGACTTCCACGGGAATATTCAAACGGTCTGCAATCCACGCTGGAGAAGGTTGGAAAGTTTTTACCGGAACCAACGCAAGAATCGCGAAATGATACCAGTCACAGATCACGGCGAACTCGTCCTCTTTAAGTTGAACTTCGGGTAAAAGAGTTTTGAGTTTTCTTTTATCGAATTCGATCAAACTTTTTAAATGTTCAAAATCATTATCAGCTAATCCCAAACCTTTGATGACTTGACGACCAATACTGACCGTCATGATGCGACGACCGTTGATGTAGTCACTTAATCGGCTGGAAGGAATACCCAAGACTTTTGCGAACTGAGCATTCGTAAGCGCAGGATTGTAAGAGCGACGACGCTGATATTCATTTAATAAAAATTCTGAGGTTTTGTTCATAACGAGGATTTTTATGGCGAACCCGCGAGGAGAGTCAAAGGCTTAATAACCTTGGGGAATTAGAGGTCGGCTCCTATTGAAAATTACCGGTAATTGTGACTGAAATTTAAGAGCTTGCAGAAAAAATTACACAAGAAATCTGGCTTAAAAGGCCCGACTAAAGCCAATTTCACTAAGACTTATGCCTAGAACCAACGAGAAAATGCGAGACCCTCTATGCTCGCATGTTAATCTACATGAAAGAGGGACCTACAGTTTATGAGAAAATTCTACGGAGTGTTTTGTCTTTTTGCTTTGTGTTTTGTCTTTGGTTATTCCGTCATCAACTACACAACAGATGAATATCAAGTGAATCGCGATCCTGCTGCGATTAAAAACACGTTCGACTTCTCACACCTGCGTGGTGAAAAACTTCATGAAGCTGTCAAACAACGCCTGCTTTCGGGTCTTGAGCTGCGCAAAACTTCGGGCGGCGCTGGGATCGGCTTAGGTCACTTTGTTTTCGTAAATCAAAACGGCGAAAAGAAATTAGCTTGCCAAGAGTTTGGAAAAGTCGCTTTGTCTTTTGAAGCTGAAGGTGTTTCTGTCGCGGGTGACAAGCCTGTGATGGAAATCGAGGGTCGCTGTCAATTTTCTGCAGACATGGCGAAAATCAATCCGCTGTTTTTACCAGTTGCAAAGATCGTGGGCGAGCGCCCTGGCGACGGTGAATTTCAATTTAACGAAGGCTCGGCTGTTACCGTTCGTTTTACGAATCTGCCTGAAGAGTGGCCGCGCACTTGGTTGCTAAAATCCGTGAAGCTTGTGAACGAAAAAGATTCGGAAGCTTTGGTGATTGAAAGCGATGAAGTGGCAAGATACCTTGGCCACCCCATGGTTCTTAATTTTTAGAAATTAAATCTCAACGAACTTTCTTTGTTCGTAACTGAACTCAAGGAGCTTTCCTCCTTCGAGCTGGAAAAACCAACCGTAAATTTTCAACTCATGAGCTTTCATTCGTTCTTCAATGAACGGGAAGCTCATAAGATTTTCCATAGAAATCAAAACGGCTTTTTTCGCACATGAATTCAGTTGTTCTTTGAGTGGCGCATTCGGGATTTCACGTAAAACTTCGATACGAGCTTCCGCCGCAATTTTCACCCAAGAACCAATGAAACTTTTTGAACTGTTGTCATGCGTACCGGTCAGAAGCGCATGGATACCGCCACATTGTTCATGGCCAAGAACAATGATGTTTTCTACTTTTAGATTTTTAACGGCAAATTCAATCGCGGAACTGACCCCGTGGAATCCGCCGCCTTCTTCATAAGGAGGCACGAGATTGGCCACGTTGCGGATCACAAAAATATCACCAGGATTTGCTTGAGTTAAAAGTGCAGGATCAACGCGAGAGTCACTGCAGCCGATAATCAGCGTTTTTGGTGCCTGTCCATCGGTTCTGAGATGATCGAAAAGATCCGTGTCTTTTACAAAGTATTTATTTCTGAAACTATGAAATCCGTCGACTAGCTTTTTAACTTCATCAGACATAAAAAAACCCTCAAGAATTTTATAATTCAAGAGGGTTTCTTTGTTTATCAATTATTGCAAAAAATGATTAGGCGTGTTGTTTCGCGAGTTCCACGAATGTACGCACCATCACACCTGAAGCCCCTTTTTTCGTGCAGTATGGAAGACGATTTCCAACAGCCCAGCCAGTGCCTGCGATATCAAAGTGTGCCCAAGGAATGCCTTCGCCCACGAACTGCTCAAGGAATGCTGCTGCTGTTGCAGAGCCAGCACCTTTACCCGCAGAGATGTTCGAAAGATCAGCGTAAGTGCCTTTCATATCTTTTACGTGGAAATCGACAAGTGGCATATTCCAAACCCACTCACCAGATTCAACAGCCGCTTTTTCAACTTTGTTTTTCAAAGCGGAATTGCGAGTGAAGTAACCAGTGTGTGTGTTGCCAAGAGCAACGACCATAGCACCTGTCAAAGTCGCAGCATCAACAATCACTTGTGGTTCAAGCTCTGTTGCGTATGAAAGTGCATCTGCCAAGATCAAACGACCTTCAGCATCTGTGTTGTTCACTTCGAACGTTTTGCCGTTACGAGCCGTGTGAACATCGCCTGGCTTCGTCGCTGCAGGACCTACAAGATTTTCAGTAGAAGCGACAAGACCCACAGCATTGATTTTTAATTTCAATTTTGCGATCGCAAGCAATGTGCCGATCACGTTAGCGCCGCCACACATGTCGAATTTCATTTCTTCCATACCAGCAGAAGGTTTAATAGAAATACCGCCGCAATCGAAAGTCAGACCTTTACCTACGAACACCACCGGCTTTTTAGAAGCCGCAGCTCCTTTGTATTCCATGATGATGAAACGTGGTTCTTGCGCAGAACCGTTTGATACGCCCAAAAGACCGCCCATGCGTTCTTTCTTAATGCGTGCTTTATCCCAAACAGTCACTTTAAGGCCTGTGCCTTTTGCAGCATCAACTGCAGAGTCTGCAAGAATTGTTGGAGTCATCAAGTTGCCTGGCATATCACCCAAACGACGAGAGAAGTTTGTGCAAGTCGCAAGGATTACGCCTTCATTGAAAGCCGCTTTAACAGCTTTGTCAGCCGCAAGCTTAGTCACGATGTGAACGTCGATTTCTTTTTCTTCTTTTTTAGCAGACATTAATTCGTTGAATACGTAAGAAGTCAGGATCAAACCTTCAACAGTGGCTTTTGTGAAATCAGCCGCGTCTTTTTTAGAAGACGTGATGCCATCAAAGTGCAATGCCGCTTCTTTCACTCCCAAAGCTTTCACAGCTTCGAAAGCAGTAGCAACAGATTGACGAACGCTTTCATGATCAATCTGATTTTCTTTGCCCAGACCAACAACGATCACATGACGGAAGCCTTTGTAATTGATTTCACGGAAAGTAACAGCTTCTTGGTGTTTTCCAGTGATCGATTTTTCTTCCAAACAAGCAGCTAGTTTTTTGTTGAGCTCAGAATGAGTCACTTTTGCGAGCTTATCTTTTTGAGAAGATGACTTAGAAAACACGACCAAAGCCGGGCAAGTCAGTGTTTCGATGTCTTTGTTGAGCAAGTTGAAAGCCATATGAACCCCTTAATATGATTCGGTTTTGTGAAACGTTAATAGATGTAGCACAGCAGTTTTACGGGTCAAAGGCTTTTTGATAAAGTCTTGTCTAAGTATTCCGATAGGTAGCACAGAATGACACCTCAATCACAACCACAGGAGACAGCAGTGGCACTCATTCCATACGTCATAGAGCAGACCTCAAAGGGTGAAAGATCATACGACATCTACTCCCGCCTTTTAAAAGACCGTATCGTGATCCTTGGATCAGCGGTGACGGACGAGGTTGCAAACGCGATTATCGCGCAGTTCCTTTTCCTTGAAGTGGATAATCCAGAAAAAGATATCCATCTCTATATCAACTCTCCAGGTGGTAGTGTTTCTGCGGGTCTTGCGATCTACGATATTATGCAATTCGTAAAATGCGATGTGGCTACATACTGCATGGGTATGGCGGCAAGTATGGGTTCACTTTTGCTCACAGCGGGAACAAAAGGAAAGCGTTACAGCCTTCCGAACACACGCATCATGATCCACCAACCTCTTCTTTCTGGAGGCGGTTTGTCAGGTCAAGTCACTGATATTGAAATTCATGCGAAAGAGTTGCTCAAGACAAAAGAAAAACTCACTCGCATTTATGAAACGCACACAGGCAGACCTTATGATTTCTTGAGAGATCAGATGGAAAGGGATAACTTTATGGACCCTTACCAAGCTAAAGAATTCGGATTGCTTGATCACGTTGTTGAATCTCGTAAAGCGAAAAAAGGATAACAACCGATGACGACTAAAGATACTAACGGCGCATTGAGATGCAGCTTCTGCGGCAAAGGCCAAAAAGAAGTCAAGAAGCTGATTGCGGGTCCCGGCGTTTACATTTGTGATGAGTGTATCGACCTTTGCAATGACATCATTGACGAGGAAAAAGAGCGCGAGACAGCGGTCAAAGGAACGTTCAAAGTTCCAAAACCGTCTGACATCAAAACTTATCTTGATGATTACGTGATCGGTCAAGTGCAGGCCAAGAAAACTTTGGCTGTTGCGGTTCACAATCACTACAAGCGTGTGAATGCGGCTTCTCAAGGCAAGAAAGCCAATGACGTTGAGATGCAAAAATCCAACATCTTGCTTATCGGACCAACGGGTTCTGGTAAGACATTGCTTGCGCAAACAATTGCTAAGATTTTGAACGTGCCATTTGCAATGGCGGACGCGACGACTTTAACGGAAGCCGGTTATGTCGGTGAAGACGTTGAAAATGTAGTGCTCAATCTTTTGCAAGCTTCAGACTACGACGTAGAAAAAGCGCAACGTGGCGTGATCTACGTGGATGAGATCGATAAGATTTCTCGTAAGTCTGAAAATCCATCAATCACTCGTGACGTGAGTGGTGAGGGTGTTCAGCAAGCACTTCTAAAAATTCTTGAAGGGACAGTGGCGAATCTTCCTCCGAAAGGCGGTCGTAAACATCCACAACAAGAATTCATCCAGGTTGATACGACAAATATTTTGTTCATCGTGGGTGGTGCTTTCGTAGGTCTTGATAAGATCATCGAAAACAGAACTTCAAATAAAACAATGGGTATCGCAGCAGACATACGCACAGCAGAAGAAGTGGAGAAGAGCTCCAACCTTCTTGCGAAAGTGGAGCCAGATGACCTTTCTAAGTTCGGTTTGATTCCGGAGTTTATCGGTCGTTTGCCGGCGATTGCAGTTCTTGCGCCTCTTGATGAAGAAGCGTTGATGGACATCTTGGTAAGACCAAAAAATGCCATCACAAAACAATATCAAAAGCTTTTCAGCTTTGAAGGTGTCGAGTTGAAGTTTACTGACAAAGCTCTTCGTGCCGTGGCACAGATGGCTTTGAAACGTAAAACAGGTGCCCGCGGTCTTCGCGGCGTTCTTGAAACGGCAATGCTCGATATTATGTACGATATTCCTTCAAAATCAAACGTGAAGGAAGTTGTAATCGATGAAAACGTGATCAACGACGGCGCACAGCCAATGTTGGTTTACAAAACGGACGAAGAAATCCAAGCTGAAGAAGAAGCAAAAAAGAAATCTTCTGCGTAGGATCTTAAAAAAACATCTTCAAAAGAAAAGAGGGCTGGCAAAACCAGTCCTCTTTTTAATTTTGAAGGTCATAAGCATTTTTTTCTTCTTTGGTAGAAAAGCGATCGCGATTTATCGCCAGATAAATAACGACTCCGATATTCACAATCGTTATCCCCACTTTTATCCACGAGAAGCGATGGAAGAGTTCATAAAACTCATAGGGAAGATAAACTCCGCCAGAAATAATTCCCAGCCAGCGGGCCCAGGTGCGCTCATACCACAGGCCATAAGCTTCCACCAGGCGAAGCGCTGAATACGCAACAATACCCAAAGCCAAAAGGAAAATCGTTTTATCGTTGACTCCCCAGAAAAGCCGCAAAAGGGCTTTTGAGTACTGATGCTCCGGATTTAATCCGATGTTTGCCGTTAAAATATTTCCGATATGTTGAAGATGAAGATGCACGTACTCTAAAAGACCTAGGCCGCCAAACAGAACCAAGAAACCCTTGAGTGCTTCAGCAATGGCGATCCACCGTAAACCCGACACATATCCTCCTTAAGTCATCTTTGCAGGAGAATTTCATTGGCTTCGTTACGACTGTGCGAAGATGATGAGATTAGTTTAATAAACAGCGAAACTCTTACACAGTTTACTCCGGAAAATCTGTAAAAGCGCAGAGGTTTGGAAATCTTATTTATACTTAAAAAAGCTCTTCATAAACTCTCTTGCATGCGGGGGGAAGTATGAAAGAGCAAGTGATTGCTGCCATGCTGACTCTGTCTTTGGCTCTTGGGTTTATTTTTTCCATCGAAGTTTTAGCGCAATCAAACCGAACTGCAAAACTCTCTTGTGAAGAGAAGATGCAGAAGTACTGCCAAAATTCAGAGGCTGGCGTTCAATTGAAAACTGAATGCGAATGTCGTGACGATGTGAAACTTTTGGTGCGCAATCGCTAGACATCTGCGTCTCTAGCATGGTGAAATCACGTCATCATGTTTTCTTTGGTAATCTTAGGTGTTCTTATAACATGTGTTCTATGCACGGTTTTATCCGTGCTGCTGTGGCCTTACAGGCGTTCGACCGTGCACGGCTTTTTATTGGTAACTCAAATCATTCACGCTTTGTGGGCGTTTTTGGTTTTAAGTATTTTTGTCACAGATGATTTTGAAACGCGTGTGCTGCTGACACGGATGCGACAGTTGATTTTGCCAACGGTCGTGTCGATGGGCATTGTGACCATCGTGATGGTGTTTTACCGGTCTTTCTGGGAAAGATATAAAAGATATTTTGTTCTTCTCTTTATCATTCCGGCAATCACGATCCTCGGAAATATGGCAAGTATTCTGGGATTTTCTTTTGCAGAGCACCTGGTTTTCTATAATTTTCAGGAGTTTCCCGGCTACAAAGGTCTTTTGAGCTACAGCTTAGGTCCTTTGATTTCGATCAATTTTATTCACGGCTCCTTAGGTATTCTTCTTCTCAATATCATTTACATTCATAATGTCTTTTGCGCCAAAGGTTTGCGCCGCAAATATGCGATCTATTTCCTAATGGGTAGCATGTTTTCAACGACACTGGATCTCTGGGGTATGTATCTTTCTCCAAATCCTGTCGCCAAGCAGGTTTCCGTTGGGGGCTTCTGGGTCTTTTGTTTGATTATCTATTTTGCAGTCACTCGTTTGGAATTTCTTGATATTAAGTCTTTAGCGCAGGAAAGGGTGTTTGAAAATTTGCCTAATCCTGTTGTGACTCTTTCTCCGCACGGAGAACTCTGGGACGCCAATAGAGCAGCAAGAGAACTATTCTTTCTTAAACCTTCTGATCAAGGACGACCGCTCAAAAATATTCCTGAACTTTGCAAGCTTTCGCGAGATCCTGGAAATTTGACAGTACAAAATAAAGTTCATCAGGTTTTTCACTATGAACTCGCCATTCAGGGGGGAGAATCTCATGCTTCGGTGTACGTCCTTAATAACATCAGCGACATCGTGCAGTTGAATAAGGACCTGGAAGAAAGCAATCTTGTTTTGAAGCACCTCACGGACTTCAACAAAAGAATTCACTCTGTTCTTTCGCACGACATGTCGGGCTCTTTAGGCAGTGTGCACACACTTCTTACAGGCATGCACCAAATGAAAGTAGATTCGGCAGAGTACAAGACATATGTGGATCGTCTCGTTGATGCGAGTTCGGCTTCGTTGGCGTTATTGCAAAATGTTTTGGCATGGAACAAAGAGGACAAAGAAACGAAACGGATCAGTTTAAAACCTGTCGTGGAGTCCTCAATCCGTCAACTTTCGGCTCAAGTCATCAGTAAGAATATACAGATTGAATCTTTGTTCCCAGAAGGTGACGTCTACGTCTCGGGATCAAAAAGTATTTTAGAGGCGATTTTTAGAAATGTTTTATCGAACGCTATTAAGTTCAGCCACGCCGAAGGAAAAGTCCAGGTCACTTGCCATAACCGTGATCACTGGGTTGAGATTCTCGTGCAAGATTGGGGAGTAGGAATGACTCCGGAAGCGGTGGAACGTCTTATTTCCGGCACAAACCAAGAGCGCGAAGTGCAAGAAGGCTTTGGTGTAGGCATGCACTTTACCGTGAATTTTATTAAAGAGATCAAAGGGCATTTGCATATCGAATCCGAAATTTCAAAAGGAACTCGTGTTCACTTGCGTTTACCCGCGGAAGTTCTTGTATAGAGTGTTTGACTCTTTTTCTAACAACCTGGAATCTAGTTTCATGAGATGTTTTATTGTTGAAGACCATCCGCTCACACGCGATGGCATGCGAATGGCCTTTCAGGAAGTTATTCCGCAATGTGAAATTATTGGTGAAGCTTCCGATGTATCCGCAGCGGTTGAAAGAATTCTGTCCTTGTCTCCGCAAGTCGTCTTTCTGGATCACACTTTAAAAGGCGGCACCGGCATTGACGTTATTGAGAAAGTGCGCGAGTCAGCCTTAGGTCTTCGCTATATTCTTGTCACACAGACGCAAGATCGAACAACTTTGCAGCGTTATAGAAATTTGGGCGTAAGAATATTTATTTCAAAACTGAATACCAAAGATGAAATGAAAGCGGCCATGGAGCATTTCCAAAGAGGCACAAGTTATATTTGCCCGTCGTTGCAAGAAATTATGAACGCACCCAATCCTGCGGAAGTATTAACTCGAAGAGAGCTTGAGGTCGTCAAGCTCATTGCTACTGGAAAAACAAATAAAGAAGTCGCCAACGTTTTGGGTTGCACAGACCACACTGTGAAAACTCACAAAGCAAATATCATGGAAAAATTGAATTGCTCAACGTCCGTTGAAATCACGGTTTGGGCTCTTAAAAACTTAGCGGAAACCTAAGGGCTGGCTGGAGGCAAAGAGAGATCTTTGCGAAGCATATCACCTAGTAAATGAAAGTCGACGGGCTTGCTGAGAAAGCGTGTAGCTCCCAGGCTGTCGGCTTTTAAACGGAACTCTGGCGACTCATAAGCGCTGACCATGTAAAACGGAATTTTTGCATTCATCTCATGAACTTTTTGAAGAAGTTCAAATCCGTCCATATCGGGCATATTGATATCTGAAAGAATTAAATCCACTGGCGGTATGTCTTGGCGCTCTAGATAGCGCAAGCAATCAGGCGCATTTAGAAAAGAAACCAGATTCAAATTACCGGCGTTGGCAAAAAGCTTTTTGAACTTCAGTTTGTATAGAAGATGAGTGTCTGCCTCATCATCAACGATTACTATATGAATCATGGATTTGGTCTCTCATGTACAAGGGGTAAAGCCATGACAAACTCAGTCCATTGGCCAAACTCACTTGTATACTTTAAGGTGCCTCCGTGTTTTTGGGCAATATTAAAAGCGACAGTGAGTCCTAAACCAGCCCCTTCTCCTGCGGCCTTTGTTGTTAAAAACGGATCGAAGATTTTTTCACCAAGAATAGCCGGAATTCCGACGCCGTTGTCGCGGATGCAAATTTCTACCATGTCTCCGCGTACGGCTGTTGAAAGTGTGAGCTCCGGCTCGAAGTTTTTGTTGGTGATAACTTTTTTCTCTAATGCGTGAATGGCATTGTCGACGATGTTCGAAAGCGCACGCAGCAGTGACGTCGCATAGACGGGAGCGACGACATTATCACCTAAGCGGTACGTGACTTTCGGAGGAACATAACTTGATCCTAACGCTCGTGTGGAGATGGTCTCTTGATAAGCGCGTTTTAAGATTTCATTGATGTCTGTGTTTTCTAAAACATCACTGTCATAGCCGGACAAGATCTGCATCGAGCGCACAATCTGATCAATGCGTTGGCTGTGCTTTAAGACAACGCGACTGATTTCTTTTACTTCTTCCAGATTTTCGGAATCCGTTAAAAGCTCACTGAAATTTAATACAAAGTTCAACGGATTGCGGATCTCGTGCGCCACACTGGCAGTAAGGCTTCCCAAAGAGGCCAGACGCTCTTGGGCCACCAAAGTCGCTTGCATGCGTTTGATCTGCAACATGGCCTTTTCAAGGCTCTCATTTTTCGTCGTCAATTGACGTGTACGGTCCGTCACTTTTTGCTCAAGAGCTTGATTCAAAGATTCCAATTTTTGATTGGCTTCTAAAAGCTCTGAACGGAAGGTGTTGATGGAAGCAACGAGAACATCCAGCTCATCTTCTCCGCGATGGTGTGGCCGATGCAGTTGCAGGTCTTCATTGGCCCTTCCACGATTGCTTTTTAAGTACTGAGCAATATGCTGGATGTGAATAACCAAAATCTGATTGAAAATGAAGTACAAGAAGAACACGACGACCATGGTTTTGGCCGCTTGACGGATGAAAATCCAAATCGCTTCCTGGAAATATTTTTGGCGTAAAGAACGAACATCCAGCTCCACATCCAGAGTGCCCAGAATTTCGTTCGTATTTTTGTGGTAAATATCAAAGCGTTTGTGACTTTCCTCTGTGGGATCAGACTTACCGGATTCGTAGATAGTTTTGTTATCTGCCACAAGGCGAAGGTAGCTAACACCCTGCAGACGACTAAGACCATCGAGCTGAATTTCTAGTAGTCTAGTGTCATAAGACCACAAGTGTTCCGCCATGGAGTCGAGATAGGAATTTTTAATTATGGCGAAGTTATTTTGTAGTTTGTCAAAGTCGCGCTGATAATCCATGAGAAGCTGAAACGCCGTTAAAATAAGCGTGGCAAAAGAACTCACGGCCCATGTCGCAATGAGAAGCTTTAGAGAGAGAGAATTTCTGCGGAACCAGCGTCTGGGATCTCTAGGTGTCACAGTGCACTTATCGAACAATTTGGACAAAAAGGGCACGAAAATCTGACTCTCGGAAATTACAATTAGGAAAGATTCTCAAAATCCGACGCAAATAAGAATAATTTTCGAGTAGCATTAGGTCTTTTAATGATGCCCAAAATGTGAGCATTTTGGACTCGTGGCAAGGACCAGAACTCTTTTTTTTCCAAATATATTTACTTCCCAGTAATCGAACACATAGTTAAGCTTATTAGTAGGAACAGCGAAGGTTGGATAAGGATATTTAACCGACGCAGATCCAGCTTGTGTCCTATGCACAAGTAAGCTCGTTAACCCACAGGGAGGGAGAGGATATGAGCGAGGGAAAAGTACAACAACTACCACTTTTGCCCCTAAGAGACCTCATCATTTTTCCACATATGATGATGCCGTTGTTTGTAGGTCGCGAAAAGAGTATCAACGCTCTTGAAGAAGCGATGAGCAAACAGACAGATATCGTTTTGGCGGCTCAAAAAGACGCTAAGACAAACAATCCCGAACCTAAAGACATCTTTGCTATCGGAACCGTGGGCACCATCATTCAGCTATTACGCCTGCCTGATGGAACTGTGAAAGTTTTAGTGGAAGGCAAACGTCGTGTAAAGATTAAGAATTTCTTAAACAACGACAACTTCTTTATGGTTTCTTGCGAAGCCTTGGATGAAGACCCAACGAACATCGTTGAGGCCCAAGCTTTGGTTCGCTCCGTCAAGTCGACTTTTGAGACTTACGTAAAACTTAATAAGCGAATTCCACCAGAAATTTTGATGCGTGTATCGACCATCGAAAATCCTGGTGAACTTGCGGATATTATTGTTGCGCAACTCAATTTGAAACTTGAAGACAAACAAGCGGTGTTGGAGATCGTGGATCCTTCAAAACGTTTGGAACATTTGCTCAACTTGATGACAGGTGAGATCGAAATTCTTGAAGTGGAAAAGAAGATTCGTACTCGCGTGAAGAAGCAAATGGAACGCTCTCAAAAAGAGTACTACCTCAACGAACAAATGCAGGCGATCCAGAAAGAACTTGGTGAGAAAGACGATTACCAAGCAGAACTTCAGGATCTTGAGGTGAAGTGTAAAGCTAAGAAAATGTCCCAAGAAGCTAAAGACAAGGTGATGAAAGAGATTAAAAAACTCAAAATGATGTCACCAATGTCGGCGGAAGCGACTGTGGTTCGCAACTACATCGACTGGGTTCTTTCACTTCCTTGGTACGATTACAATGAAGAGAAACATGATCTTAAGAACGCTCAGCGCATCCTTGATGATGATCACTGGGGTCTTGAGAAAGTCAAAGACCGTATCCTTGAATACCTTGCCGTTCTTTCGATTTCGAAAGACATGAAGGGTCCTATCCTTTGTTTGGCAGGTCCTCCAGGAGTTGGTAAGACATCTCTTGCAAGATCAATTGCTGAATCTTTGAATCGTCCTTTTGCACGTATCTCTTTGGGTGGCGTGCGTGATGAAGCAGAGATCCGCGGTCACAGAAAAACATACGTCGGTGCGATGCCAGGTAAAATCCTGCAAGCTCTTCGTAAAGTTGATAAAGGAAATCCACTTGTTCTTCTTGATGAGATCGACAAGATGGCCAACGATTTCCGTGGTGATCCAGCAGCAGCGATGCTTGAGGTGCTTGATCCTGAACAAAACAACAACTTCCAAGATCACTACTTGGAGTTGGAATACGACCTTTCAAAAGTGATGTTTATCGCGACTGCGAACTCATTGCATACGATTCCACGTCCATTGTTGGATCGTATGGAGATCATCAATCTTGAAGGTTACATTGAGCAGGAGAAATTCCACATTGCGAAGAACTACTTGGTTCCGAAGCAATTGGAAAACCATGGATTGAAAGATTACAAAGTCACGATCAAAGACGAAACGATCCGCGACATCATTCGTTACTACACGAAAGAAGCCGGCGTTCGTAACTTGGAAAGACAAATGGCCAATGTGTGCCGTAAGGTCGCTAAAGAGATTGTGATGGGCGAAGCTGTTGAGAACTTTAAAGCAGAAGCGAAGGGCGATAAAAAGTCGGCTTCTAAAAAAGGTGCAAAAACAGCGGCGAAGACAACGGCAAAACCAGCAGGCTATGTGGTCACTCCGCAAAAACTTGTTGAGTTGTTGGGTCCTCACAAATTCAAGTTCGGTGTGATCGAGACAGAAAACGAAATCGGTCTTACGAACGGTATGGCTTGGACGGAAGTGGGTGGTGACCTTCTTGCTGTCGAAGTGAGTGTGGTGCCTGGTAAAGGTAAGTTCACAGTCACGGGCCAACTTGGTGATGTGATGAAAGAATCTTGTGCAGCAGCGATGAGCTACGTTCGTTCAAGAGGTCCTTTGTTCGGTTTGGACAAAGAATACTTCTCAAACATCGACGTGCACATCCACTTGCCAGAGGGTGCAGTTCCTAAGGACGGTCCTTCTGCAGGTATCGCTCTGACGACTTCGATTGTTTCTGCGATCATGAAGATCCCTGTGAAGCGCACAGTAGCGATGACAGGCGAGATTTCACTTCGTGGCCGTGTGATGGCGATCGGTGGCTTGAAAGAGAAGATCCTAGCCGCTCACCGCGGTGGCATTAAGATGATCATCTGTCCGAAAGAGAACGAAAAAGATCTCAAGGACATCCCTAAGGAAGTGATGAAAGATCTTAAAGTGATCTTGGTGGATCATGTAGACCAAGTATTGATCAACGCTTTGGATATCAAATCGCCAAAAGAACTTTTCAAAGTTCAAAAAGAGCGCGAATTCGGTATCAAAGCCCAATACACAGGCCAAGCAATCCACCACCACTAAAAGGTGCCAGGGGATTTTTTACAACCAATGCGCGTTAATTCAAAAGGCCCTCGTTGAGAGGGCCTTTTTCTTTTTGTCTTGCCGATTTATCAATATTTATTTTTTGAATAAGAACTTGGTTGTCGAGGGTAATTAGAACTCTCTGCAATGTTCTCTGTTGGTTTGTCTGTCGAACACAGCGGAGCTACATTGAAAATTTCTGGTGGATCGTAAGTTTTGTCGTTATAGGCATCAATACCCATCCCGATGATTCCACCAAAAACAATATTTCCAAGAATACCTGCCGTCGCATCATATTCCGTTTTGATCACACCTTCGCGTGTTTGCTGATTGCATGTCACGGTGATGGGGATGTCTTGTTTTGAGCGACTTACTAACACGGTCGTTCTTCCGTTCAGTGCTGTGTACTGTCCATCAGGCAGGCTGATTTTTGTCTCGCCTCTTTCAAGTCCGCCGACAAACTTCACGGGAATTTTGTCTGATTTGACGATCGTTGCACATGCGCTTAAGCCGAAAACAGATACTAACAACATCAACTTGTTCACGAATTGCACTCTGGGCCTCCTCTACTTTAGACCTGGCTTACTGTTTCGGAGGCTCTTTAAATAAACTTTAAATTATTTGTTTAAATTTTATGCAGGGGAGGGAATTGCTGGAAAAAATCAGCTACTTAAACGACGTCAATTTCTTGTCAAAGAAGGCTGTTATTTCGGTTGGAACACGCAGCGGAAACCGATGTTGTTCATTTTAAGATTCCACGAAGCAGGTGCTTGAAGATCATCAGCCGTGATGTCGCCGATATTTGCAGCAAAAATTCCTGTGACACCTTTTGAGTGAATGCAAACAGCTCCGCCGCGAATGACTTTTCCAGAACTTCCACCGAAGAGATTTCCAAGATAAACATCGTTTTTAGGAACGCTGCTCATTCCCGTGAAATCAAAAAGTTGCGGAGAGCCGGGTTTGATATCCCAGTTGTTGTTGTGATAGGTGCGACCGTAAGGACTTGAAAGATCCGGCGTGTACGAGTTTCCGTAGATCGTGTCAGAGACCCACTCCCATGCATTTCCGCCGAAATCCCAAATGATGTTGCCACTTGAGAGATAAAATGTACGTCGTTCGATTCCTTTTTTTGCACCGGTGCTGTCGTAAGGATCGTTGATGTCTTTGATCTCAACGGGTTCGCTCCAAGCACTATAGAAACCAGTGTAGAGAGTTCCATCTCCGTGAGCTTTTCCAGTCCAATTGAGTTTGTTGTTATAAATTTCTAGAGCGGCTGCATTCCATTCGTAATTCGTTGGAAGTCGATAACCACTTCCAAGATTTGCACAGGCTTCTGTCGCTGCGATTTTTCCAGCAAGCCACGGTTTTCCTGTCGACGTCGAAGAAGCAAGACCGTTCACTTTTTTCATTTCAAATTTGGCAATGCAAAATGCCTCTGTTTTCAGAGTGAGATTCGCCTGCACCTTTTCGTAATTCACAGGACAATTCAAAACCACTGGAGGCTGCGGCGTTGGCGTTGGCGTTGGCGTTGGCGTTGGCGTTGGCGTTGGCGGCGCGGGTTCTGGTGATGGTTGCGGTCCAGGCGACGGCGTCGGGATTGGTGCCGGAGTTGGAACGGGAGTCGGCTGCTTCGCTGTCTGATTGTCTGGCTTTTGTGTTTTCTTTTCTTCCTTTGGAGAACACGACATCAGAGTGACTGCCGTAAAACACATGATGAAAAAGCGCAGATGACGCATCCGTTGTCCTTGTGAGTGTTATACGGTTTATTTTGACAGCATTTTAACGCCTTTCGGAGTCCTAATAAGCGGGACTTAGTAAACTTGGACTAAAGGCTCCACGCGTTAAGTGACGCCGGGTGAGCGCACTTTATTAAATTACTGAAATCAATTCTCACTATGCACAGTTTTTACGCAAATGTCCGTGTCTTACATTGACGAAATCCTGACAATCTGTAAAAACCTGTACCCCAGCGAGTAATTTAGATTTTGTTTTGGAGTTTTAAGAACTTATGAGCCAACTAGATCGTGCCTTTGAGCTCGGCAAGTTATATTCCGATCGGGGAGAATTCACCTCTGCGATCACGCATCTCAACGATGCGTCTCAGGGATACTTTGCTGAGAAAAATTTCTCTCAATACTTGAAGTGCTTGAACATTCTTTTGCGTATCTATGCAGAACGCGAACAGTTTGAAGAGATCAATCTCACAAAAGAAAAACTCCAAGATCTAGTTCTTAAAGAAGGCTTTGAACTCAACTCCAAAACTTATTATACGCTCGCTATCTGTGCTTTCTACAAAGGACAACAAGACGTCTCTTTGGACTATGTTCAAAAGGCTCTTGCTATCGCTCTTGCCTCTGACAACAAAGAAGATATTTGCAACGCGATCTTCGGTCTTGCGATGGTTTACTCAAGCCCATCTATGGCTCGTTATGCAGATGCCTTGAAAGAGATCTACAATCTTGAAGTCTTCTTCCAGGTTTACAATCTTCCAGAACTTAGAATTTCTTCGCTGATCTTGAACGGAAATATCTTAGCGCAAATGAAAAAGTACGAAGAAGCGGTGACGGTTCTTTGGAAAGCTTACGATGCGCTTAAAGAAACTCGCAACGTGGTGATGGCTTCTTACTTGATGATCCAACTCGGAGACGTTTACTTTGAGATGGGCGATAAAGATTTGGCACGCGTGTATTTGTCACTCGCACAAAAATCTATTGATACAGAAAATCATGTAAGACTTAGTAAGATTGCTGACTTCTACGCATCGAAAATCGGTGCAGAACCTCAGACAAGTTATGATTTGATTTTTGACGAAGGTAATCATGCGGTCACAGAGAGAAAATTGGGTCGCATTGATTTCAAAAATCAGTTCATTCTTCTCGACCTTTTGCGTTTGTTCGTTCAGAATCAGGGCCAAATTTACTCGAAAGAGTATTTGGTTGAGAACGTATGGAAGCAACCTTACGATCCAGCGATCCACGACAATAAGATTTACGTGACGATCAAACGTCTTCGTAAACTCATTGAACCGGATTACGAGAAACCAAAATATATTTTTAGAGCTAAAAACGGATACTACATGAATAAAGCGGCTCGAGTTCATTTCGAGCACTAGGGGGGATTCATGTTACGCAACATCTTGATGGCAACATTGATTTTTACAAGTCTGACTCTGTCAGTGGGAGCCCGTGCGGCTGACGCTGATGACGAGCATATCATTCCGGCGAGTGATAATCGTCCGGTTCCTTGGCCGTGGACATTGGCTCAGCCATTCCCATGGACAGATATTCAAGGCTTGTGGAAAGTGGAACAAGGGGACTTCACTTCTTACTTTGCTTTGAAAGTGGTTCGTCAAAAAGCAACAGGCATCCGCCAATTGCAAGTAAAGCAATTCGACGGAGACACTTGTAAGATGCTAGCAACAGGCGTGGGCTTAGAGCGCAACCAAAAGGTTTTGGCGCAAATGACCAGCCGAGCGGGCACTACATACCGTGTTCAATTGACGGCATTTAACGAGAAAGATTCACCAATTACACCACTTAAGGGCAACGTCCCAACTCAGGGTGTGATGGTTCTTTCAATGGGCGCTCTTGATAATAAGGCTGCGGATGAGATGGTTCACATGCAAATCGTGAAGATTTCAGCGCACTTAACTCAAAGAGTGTGCATGGAAGATATAAAAAAGTAATATTTTTGAAAAAAGAGATTGCAAGATCGGAAGGACCACGCTAAAAAATGGACCTTCCGAACGAATAGGGAATTAGCTCAGTTGGTAGAGCGCCACCCTTACAAGGTGGATGTCGTCGGTTCGAATCCGGCATTCCCTACCAAATAAAACAACCGCCTTCTGGCGGTTTTTTTATTTGTGCCTTATGCACTCCGACTTCGTCGGAGTATTTTCTGAAGTTTCCCGCCATATTCGATGGTTTTGGTTTTGTTGTTTTCTGCCGCCGGCAGAAAACTCCGGTCGGCGGCGGTGTTTTTCTTTCGTTTATTTGAATTTTTCTGGGAATTGTTTGCCGATTCCGCCTACTAAGGCATCTGATAGCGTGTACATGTGTTGTTTCATGTCGGCCCAAGTTTGCGCTTCTGCTGTGAAATCTTTCTTTTGGATTTCGTTGATTTGAGCGATGTGATGTCCACCGTGGGCTGCCAAAAGACTTACTAGCGTGTCTTTTGGAAGATTTGGGTTTGCTCCACTTAGGAATGTCGCGATTTCGATGGCGTTGGTAGTAAGTTTCTCCGTTGCACTCTTTTGTTTTTCTGTGTTCGGAGTTGGTAGAGTCGCATTCATATAATCTTTCACTGCGCCGTAGTGACCTGCTAACAAACCGAAAAGTTTTTCGCTTGCGGGTTTTCCATAGAAGGGCTCAATCACGCCTGCGATTTTTTTTGCGTTTTCAACAACCTGTTGATCCGCCAACGTTTCGGCTTTTTTATTTTTATCGGCCTTCGCTACAACGACGGAGCGAATCCAAAAGATATGATCTACCCAAAGATCTCTCACAGCCATTTGTGTAGAGACTGCTTTTGAAGGGCCTTCTGTAGCAGCATGTGCGCCAGTTGCATGACTCGGAGGGCTTACGAATGTCATAAGCGCCAAAGTAGAAACTATTAATAATGTTTTCATAGGAGCTCCTTTTGTTGTTTTGAAACTCCATCATTCTCCTGACGGTCAAAGTGGTAAACCCTGTTTAAACTGTTTAAATTCGTCAAGAGCAGGGCAACATCCGTCATGTAATAAGATTGCTTCGGGCGCAAAACCGCCATAGCCTTTTTTGAAATGAAGGGAGTTTTTATGCCTCATATTCAACTTAATAACGACATGCCTGGTATTATTGGATTGATGGGTTTTAGACCTGAAACCGCAAAGCCTCTGAATGAACTTGCGGAAACTTTACTGGTAGGTCCTTCTTCTTTGACTCGCGGAGAGCGTGAAATGATTGCCTCTTACGTGTCCAATCTTAACAACTGCCAATTTTGTACGCGTTCTCATTCTGCGATTGCGGGAGTTCTTTTAGAGGACAATTTTGATCTTGTTGAACAAGTGAAGACGAATTTTGAAACAGCGCCGATTTCAAGCAAACTTAAATCTTTGCTTAAGATCGCAGGCCAAGTGCAAAAACAAGCGCTGGGTGTTTCTGAAGAGATGATTAAAAATGCGAAAGCTCAAGGTGCCACTGATATCGAAATTCACGATACAGTTCTCATTGCGGCGGCTTTCTGTATGTACAATCGTTATGTAGATGGTCTTCGTGCGACGACTCCGGATGCGACACCGGTTTATCATGATATCGGTCGTAGAATTGCGCAAACTGGCTATCAATTTAAATAGAAGAATAGGATTTAAAATAAAAGGAGTGAGAAATCGCTCCTTTTTTTAGAGATAAACGACTGCCAGAATTGCTTGAATAATTGCGTGACCCACACCGAATGTCAGTCCCACTTTTGTGAGCCAGTTGATGAATCTCCATTTTGGTTCATCAGCGGCATAATAAATTCGGCAGTCTTCGTTGCCGCGAACTTCCAAGAACAAAGCTGCGAAACTAATTTCAAAACACAACATCAAGACGGTGACTCCGCAATACACAAAGGCCATCCAATTGGTCATGTTCTCGGGCCAAAGTTTTGCCGTTGCGATCATTCCTGCAAATAGCAAAATCACGTGGAAGACGTCGTGGGTGATTCCGTAACGGGGTGTCCAGTTAAAGAATTTGTAAATCATAACGAGTTCTAAAGGTCCGCGAATCCACCAAATAAGAGCATGCAAACCAATCAGAATTTTTAAGGAAATATGCAAGTCAGGTAGAGACAAATACACCAGTGGTACCAAGAACCACGAGAAGATTGCATGATAAAGCCACACAGCCTTGGGCCAACTAATAGGGCCACCAACGAAAGCGCCTTTGTTTTGTTTGTAGTAAAACCATATCGAACATAAAAATTGAACGACCAACAATACTGGAAACAAAAAAGCCATTTGTGCCCCTTACACTAATGCCATTTCAAAGCCGTAGTCCTTTTTACTGGCAGGAGTTTCGTCTTCGCTACCCATCACTTCATGAATGGCCATGGCCACGTCATTTGTGATGAAAGAATCCGCCGCTGCTTTTAAGGACGTCTCTTTAAAGTCGCAGAAACTTAAGAAATGATAACCTTTTTTCTCACGAACTTTCCATGCTTCTTTTAAAACTTCTTTAAAGATTTTTACTTTTTCGTCTTGAGAAAGTTTTTGATCAAAAAGAAGATGAGTCACGTAGAGAACCTTCAACTCACCTGCAAATTGAAACTTTCCAAAGCTAAGAATACGCAAAAAAGAAAAAACGATGCGAAGATGAAAGGGAACCCTTGTAAGAAGAATGCGTTTGCATTCGCGCGGAGACCACAAAGCGCAAGAGGCAACAATGCGTCCCTCATGTCGAACAATGAGGAAATCTTCTTTGGAAAACTGGGGCCAGCTCTTCAAACGCTCCGGAATTTCTTGGGAATACAAATATCCCGCAGTCGAGATGTCTTCGTTCTTTTTGTAAAAGCCAATAAGATTTTCTAACGAAGGATCGCTGCTTACTTCATATCCTGTTGGTGAAGCGGGCAACCCAGGCTTTTTCATCATCAAAGTCACCATCGAATAAGGGCAGACACGATGATAGGCAAATCCTGATTTTTTATTGCGCGCAAGACTCCTTTGCGAAAGTTCATTGTCGTCAATTAAACAAGTATAAAAAAGCTCAACGTCTTTAAGCTGGTCAATTTCATTCTTGCGGGCGAAGAATTCACCATAGATCTTTCGCCACAGCACGGCCCCTTTTCGATCAAAGCCCATACGCAGATCACCCAGATAACAAACTTCAGAAACTTTTCCGTCAACGTATCCTTTTCGGAAAAGCATGGTGGCAACACCTTGAATGTCACCAGCAGCATCTCGATAGATAAGAACTAAAACATGGGGAGAATGAATTTTTAAAAATGCAAAAAAGTCAGGAGTCCTGTCATAGACGATATTCAACCCACGCCCTTGAATCTGCGTCTGGCTAAAAAAGTTTAAAATCTCCTGGTTGTCTTTCTCTGTCGCAACGGTGACACCAGGATGGGACTTTAAAAATTCACTTATATCCAAAATTGCTTCTCACTTTTTTTGGCAAAGGTAAAAGTCTCGGGCTTGTCTTCAATTCCGTAGCGACGGATTTTTTCGATGGCCAAGTGCAACTCGTCGGCCTCGCTCGAACGGAAAGGAACATCAGGGAAGATTTTTAAATTATCACCCTGGTTTTTCATGATCTCTACATCTTGTTCAATCACTTGGCGGGTGTAAAACTGCATCAGTGGTTTTAATAAAAACGCATAGTTCAAAGTTTTAAAAGCGATGTAAGTGTATACACGAGATTTCATCGTTGAGACCGGCGTGCACTGAGAATTAATAATAAACGCAGACGAGCTTCCGAATGTGTAATCGACTCGTGTGATGTTAGGGAAAATAAAACGATCCGTGTGAGTCATCTTTTCATTCAGTGGGTTGATCAAGAATCTTGTAAATCCGATAGAATCTTGAGGCTGATGGTAAGTGACATTGACTTGCCCGTTTTCCACATCCACCGTCATCGGAACATGAGTCATCTGGCGGTCACGAAACCATCCTGAGTGCACGAACACGGTGTGCGGAACGTCCATAAAATTTTCTACAAGATTCGTCACTTCGTTTTCAAAGTCCGTGATCATGTAGTAGTGACACCATTTGTTTTCACCATAATTGGGAAAGCGCCAGGGAGGAGTTTCCGTTTTAGGAGCTTCATCGCCCATCCATACCCAAATCACACCGTCTTGTTCGATGGCTGGGTAAGCGCGCTGTTGATGTCGGCCCTTGCATTCGCCTTTTCCTTCAGAAGGAATTTCATTCACGACACCTTGAGAATCGTAGCGCCATCCGTGATAGGGGCAGCGTAAGTGTCCTTCATCGCAATAACCAAGCGAAAGTTGGGCTCCACGGTGCACGCAGCGATCTAAAAGAGCTGCGGGTTTTCCTAGAGAATTTCTAAAAAGAGCGATAGGCGTGTCATAGATCACACGCTTCAAAGCGGCTTCTGAAGTTAATTCGTTAGAAAGACAAGCAATATACCAGTTGTTGATTAAAGCCTTATCCCGTTCGCGAAGACTTAACATCATAAAAAATTCTCCTGGAGTTCTTTTTCCGAAATGAGGCGCAAAGACTCCGTTTTAATATTCCCTAATACCATACCGCGATTTAAATGAAGCTGTAAGTACTTCTCATGAGCTTTTTCATGCACCAATACTTGAGCAGGTCCTAGTTGTTGTAATTCGCGAGCAAGTTTGTAGTGGAATGATTCTGATAATATTTCTTCTAATTTTTTGGAAAGCTCTTCAAGAGTTCTATTGCCGTGACGATCAAGAACAGCGCAATAGTGCTGGCTTGTTTCCGCTTTCACCGCAAATAGGAATGCTTCTTGGTGGGGAGCGAAATCACACAGGGAAGATAAAACTTCTTGAGCACGAAGACTTGAGGTTTTTTCGCCAACCATATCAATCCCGTCGGCACGTCCCAGAAAATTTAAGCATGGTGTTTTTTTATTAAAACCCGCGACTTCCAAAACATCCTGCATTTTATAACGGATCAATCCGCCTGTCGTCGTGAGAAGGGGGCTGACTTTTTGCCCGATCCGCAATTCCCAAGAAGGCAGAATTTCTTTAGAGTCGATATCTTCAAACTCAAAGAAATGGCTTTGTGATGCCAAAGTATAATGTCCTTGGAAAGGAATAGTCACAACTCCTTCTGTGGCCCAAAGCCCTTTTCCAATAACTTTTATTTTTGGAAAACGACGTTCGATATCTTTTGAAAAAGCGGAACTGGTTGAAGTCGTCCAACAACTCAAAGCTTTCAATTGAGGCCAGAGTTCTTGCGCGTCCGTCGAAGACAAAAGCTCACGACCTCTTTCGGGATTATGAGGACACTCTAACATCGTCAATTCATCAGAATAGGCCTGCCATTCGCCTTCAATCAGCGAATACGCTAAAGACTTCTGATGTATCTCTAAAATTTTTAAAAGAGTCAGCCAATAAGTCGGACTCCACACGGAAGCAAAACTTAAATCGTCTCGATCCAGCAAATAAGCCAGTGTGGCAAACAAGGAGCTTTCGCTGCTTCCAGCAAGATCCACAGGTGCTACAACGGCCATGGTTTGCCTTAACAACAGCTTTTTCCACGCCGGAAAAAGTTCCGTATCGTTAAGCCTCACACCCTCATCACGAAGATCTTGAGGAAGCCATGAAAGAGACCAATAGTGGGCGCCTCTTAAGATCTCCGGATATGAAGAATAAAAATCATACAGCCAAGGGCCCAGGGCAGAGTCGAAATCTTTAAGAAGCTGTTGGGTATAGGGAATCCACTTTAAGTTATCGGTAGATCCACTGGTGGGTTGAAAGCGCACGACTTCAGGTAATGTTTTATTATCTGACTTTCTTTCGGCAGAAAAGATTTCGCGATAGTCTTGATAAGAACTGACCGGAAACTTTTCACGAAATTCTTTATAATCAGAAATGTCAGCGCGAGCACCTAAAAACGGTTTTAAATACAACAATGTCTCTTGCAGTTTTTGTCTCTGCAAAGACTCAAGTTCAGAAAGTCCTTTTACAAATCGTTTGTAAGAGGCTTTCTGATATATCTGAATGGCTTTATGAGCCGCCTGAGACAGAACGCTCATGGTGTCGTTACAGGACTCATTTGAATCACGTGATACTTATCGATATCAAGAGTACGCGTTTCTTTTCTTAGACCACACCAAGTGATTTCGATCTCAACGGGTTCCGCAGAATCTCCAAGCCCAAAAAGAAGACGTTCATCACTTTGCGCGGAAAATCCCGTAGCAAGCTGAACTTCTTTAATTTGCACCGTGTTTTGTCCTTTGATTTTGTAGTGCATTTTTACCTGCGTCCCAACGGCGCGTGTGTTGCATGTTTTACCATCACCGCGAAGCTGTAAACCCACCCAATGAGGAGTGCTCGCTCCGGCCTTTAAAGTATTTCGAACTAAGGTAGGAGAAGAATACATATGAGTGATTAATACATCTCGACGTCCGTCATTGTTGAAATCTGCAGAAGCAACACCACGACTATTTGTTTCCTCCGTCAAACCAACAAGATCTGCTACGTCGACGAATTTTTTTCCTAAGGATGTTCCTTGATTGATGTAAACGCGATTTTTTTCTTTTCCATAAATGCAGCGTCCACGAATATCACCCCACTTGTTGGCAAGGCGGTGATAGCTAGGAGCACTGCGCGCGACTTTCTCATTCACGTACCAATAATCCGGACAGCTCTCGAATTTTTTATCCGGAGTATCATCGACCATGCCGTTAGCCTGGATGATGTCCACCCAGCCGTCATTGTCGAAGTCTTCAAGACTAGCGCCCCAGCCGAAACGGTCTTCGTTAAGAGCGCCCCATTGCGTCGCCATATCTTGAATCACCATATTGCCGTCTTTGTCTTTGGAGAAGAACCAAAGCAAAGAACCTTCCGCTTGCAAAGCGTGATGCACGTTTGAAACATACACATCAAGGAAACCATCATTGTTCATGTCAGCGATACTTGCATTCATGCCTTTGTAAGTATCTTTACCAATGCTTCCGAACATGGTGCCTTTGTGGTTGTAAAGTTTTTTGCCTTCTTGATTGAAATACAAGTCGTCAGGCCCGAAATCGTTGGCGATATAAAGATCTGTCCAACCATCTTGGTTGAGGTCCGCTGTTCCAATCGCCAAAGACCAACGTGTCTCTGGCATTCCAATTTCTTTGGAGTTTAATTTCGTAAAGTGGCCTTTTTTATCTTGAACAAAGACAACGTTCTCGCCGCCGTTATTGGCCAGATGCCAGCTTGCGTGCATAAAGTCGAACATTCTTTCATCGCCATCGTATTCAGCTTGTGGAAGATGAAACAGGTTCAGTGGTGTTGGCTTGTTGTAATTAGGAAGATGGTCCGGCCACACATTGCCGATATAAAGATCTAAAAGTCCATCACGATTGAAATCAAAGAAGTTTGCTGTGATGGAATTGTTATAATCCTCAAGACCTACTTCTGCCGTCACATCAACGAACTCGGCCTTGCCGGTTTCGGTTAACATATTTTTAAGCAGGCGAGATGATCCAAAAGCCACAGAAATAAAAAGATCCAGGTCATTGTCGTTGTCATAGTCGACAAAAAGAGCGTTTGTCGGAATACCATTGTCCTCGACGTGAGTGAATCTTGTAGTAATTTCAGGTAAAGCGACTCGAGAAAAACGGAATCCACCTTCATTGTGATAAAGAGCAGCTCTTTCAGAATCTTTCTTTAACATATTCGTTAAAAAGACATCCATTTTGCCGTCGTTATCAAAATCACCGATAGCGACACTGTCACCAACGCTGAAGACCCATTTGACGATATGCTGAATACGCGGATCGACACGTTCAAAGATGTTGCCGAACTCAGAATGCAAACCGCTTTGTGATTCAGGAATAGGGTCAAATTTCCAGTTTAAAACTTTTGAAAGATGCGCGGGGCTTGAGGCAACGCTGTATGTCCCAAAAACCAAAGCGGCCGCAACCAAGGACCCGGTGAACTTGCGTGAATACTTGTATTCGACCAGGCGTTTCTTAAATCCGGCAAGGCCTCCGCCGTCGCGAAACGCTTTATAGTGAAACCATAAGAACCGAATGCTCGCGACAGTAAATCCCGCGAAAAAGAAAGTGTAGTAACTTTGAAAGATATGAAAAATCAAATCTAACAATGCAATGGAAGCTCCGACAATGATTTGATCCTTTTTAGTTTTTGGAGAAGTCATTGGATCGGTGATCATAAAGAACGTAAAAAGAATAAATGAAGGAGACGTCAACGTTCCCAAGAAAAGTGTTTCAAACGGAAGATGGTGACGCATAATCAACGCGCGCAAGGCTGTTTGTGCCGTGAATGTCGCAAGGAAAGAAATCACAAGCCAATGGCGATTGATTTTCGGAAGAAGAAAGAAAACTCCAAGGAATGTCATGAAGACCCAAAGATTTTCAATTCCTGTCCACTGGTAAGCTGGGGCGGCTGTGATGAATTTGCTTGAAAAGAGCAAACAGAAAACAACACCCGTCAAAGCCGGGTTGAAAAAGTGTCGCCCATTCAAGCTTAAAAAATATTTTGAACCGATCGCAAAGAAAACAGGAACGGTTAAAATCCAATAGCTATGGGAATAGTTTAGCAAAAGACTGAGCGAAAAACTTGTGATGAGAGCGCTTAATGGAAAAACCCATTTGCGTTGCACCCAGTAACACAAAAGAAGTTCCAGGAGACACGCCATGATGGACGTCACCACCATTTGCATTGGTGAACGATTGAAACCAAGAACGGTAAAGCCCAAAATATTATAGGAGCCCAAGATTATCGCAATAATCCAGCGGGGATCTGCTTTTGCGTAAATTTTTTCAAGCGCCGATGGCAGAGTGAATATATTGAATACCAGAGCTTTTTCTGAACTCATAAAATAGTTCCTCATGTCAAAATAAGATAAATTAGCTTCCCACGGCGAAGTGTCGCTTTACAAGGGAATTGCAGGGTGATTATATCCAAGATAGGTATTTTATGGATTTGAGTTATACATTGCTTCCTGTATCACAAATTGATTCCACTCTTCGTCGACGAATGTTCGATCTTTTCGGCAAGTATTATTTCGACGTGGAGTTTGAACGTTTTAATTCTGATCTTTCAGAAAAAACCAGCGTCATTATGCTTTGGGATCGAAGCAAGTCTTCAGAACCATTTTTATTTGGTTTTAGTACAATCCTAATCCGCGAACTTCCTGAGGGCGGCCGCGTGATTTATTCAGGCGACACTGTTGTGGACAGCGACTATTGGGGCTCACGCACTTTGCAGTCTGCATTCACTCGTGTGCTTTTTCTAACTCGCTTACGTCATCCTTTTGCGCCACTTTATTGGATGCTCATCAGCAAAGGCTTTAAGACGTACATGTTGATGCGTCGAAATTTTCCACGCTCTTATCCGTCGTTGGAGGGAGCCATTCCCGCAGATCTCGCATCCGTGAAGCATACGTTCTACAACGGAAAATTCAGCGGTTACTATAAATCTGAAACTTCACTCATTGATTTCGGAAAGTCTTTAGGTCGAGTGAAAGATCAGATGGCGGTGCCGACAACACGCGATCTTTCAAGTGCGGATGTTCGTTATTTCCTTGAGAAAAATCCCCGCTATCATGAAGGCGTGGAGCTAGCCTGCATCGCGGATATTCGCTGGACTGACATTGTACATATTATCTGCAAGTACACTGTCCCATTTTATGCCAAAGTCCGCAGTCGTATTGCGGCATCAAATACTTAATAAAGGCTTCATATGCTTGGATACAAAAATGCAACAATGTTTTGCATTCCTGTGTCCTTTTGCAACAATTAAAAACATGCGATTCTAGGTTCATCGATAACACGTTTCCTTGGAGGAACATATGTCTATGACAACCTGGCAAATTGATTCGGCTCACTCTAGCGCAAACTTTTCTATCAAACACATGATGATCGCAAAAGTTCATGGAGGCTTTGAAAAGCTCTCTGGGACACTCCAATACGATCCCGCAGATGTAACGAAATCCTCAATTGAGGCCACGATTGATGCCGCTAGTATCAACACCCGCGAAGCTCAACGTGACGGTCACTTAAAAAGTGCTGACTTTTTTGACGTCGAAAAGTATCCAACCATCAATTTCAAGTCAAAAAAGGTTGAACGAGATGGCGACGACCTTAAAGTTACAGGTGATCTAACAATTCACGGAGTCACCAAAGAAGTGGTTCTGGATGTCGAAGGTCCTTCGACAGAAATGAAAGACCCTTATGGAAATACAAAGATCGGTATTTCAGCGACAACTAAAATCAAACGTAAAGATTTTGGATTAACGTGGAATGCGGCTCTGGAAGCGGGCGGCGTGCTTGTGGGTGACGACGTTTCGATTTCTTTAGATGTGCAATTCGCAAAAAAAGCTTAAGCTAAATGCGGCTCAAGAATTAAGTTTCTTGAGCCGTTTTCTTTTCAAGCATAGTGCCGTCAAAAATAACAGCCTCAAAAGATTTATCCAATGTCGGAGAAGGCTCCGTCGCCAAACGGGGACCCGTTAAAAATTCCCATAACTTAGAAGTAAAGCTTGGCATAGGATCGTTTGAATCTAATTTCTTTGGAAGATGGATCCATGGAAGATTTGGATAACGATGATGTACCAAGTGCAGATGGTAATTCAAAAACACTTTTTGCATGATCGGATTTACTTTTAAGTTCCATGCTCCCTCGCGAATGTCACGTTTAGCGCCGACGTGATCTGCATACTGCAAAGAACCCCAGTTGATGCTAAATGCCCAATAGCATGCGAGCCATGTGCCCCAAGAAAGTCCCAAGAAATATATAATCGCTGCCTGGAAAAGAATCGTGAAGATAATCTCGGCGCGAACTATTCCGGTTTTAACTAGAGCTTTATCGAGTCCACCCAGCATGTGATCGGCGCTCAAAGCTTGCATCATTTTGGAATCTTTAAATTCAGAACTCAAAACAAGTTTGGGATTCACAAGGAAAAACAGACAAGAAATAAATGGCGACGACCAGTAGATTCCAAAAACAGTTCCATAGATCACGAATCTTTTCATCGCGATATTGTCACCGGGATAGTAAAGATCAAACATCTCGGCATCCGTACGATTGCGACGGTGGTGTCCCAAATGATAAAGCTGTTGCATTGTGAAAGACGTCGGAAAAAGAGCAGCGACGACACGGCCTAGGTTGTTGTTGATCTTGCGGTTTTTATGAAGAATTCCGTGAGTGGCTTCATGCAAAAGTGAAAATGCCGTATTGTTCGCAAAAGAAAACGCGATGGCTCCAAGAATAAACAACCACCACGACGTTTGTTGCTGAGTCCAATAAAGAATTCCCAAACAAGTAGCGACAGTGACAATCGTAATGACGATGTTGAGCGTACCGGGAATAGGAAAATCTTTACGGTTGATTTGCACGATTTCTTTCATGAATAATATTTAAGCATGACACATCCAAAAGAAAAACCATTTCCTCTGTTTTCTCTACCTGATCAAAAAAGACTGTGGGTCTTCCTTACATGGGGCACTGCGGCCCTCTTAGGATTTCCTTTAGTTTATGGGTTCACAAACTATTTGGCCGCGCAAAGCACTCAACACTACTCATGGTATTTCGGTTGGGAGACACAAGCTCCGTTTATTCCCGAGTTTGTCTGGCTTTATCTGAGCTTGAATATCGTGATCTTTTTGCCTTTATTTATGTGCGATGCGGATCGCCTTAAAAAATACTGTCAAACCAATCTGATCACGCTTTTTGCGGCGGCTGTTGTTTTTATCGTGTTCCCAACACAGCTGGGTTTCGAACGGGTCATCCCTGCAGAATCTCCGTTTCGCGAGATCTTTCAAAATATTCATACGCTGGATAAACCGCACAACCTTGTGCCTTCATTGCACGTGACCTTTTCGGCCTTGGCTTTATTTGCGGTCGCAGAAATGCATCGAAATAAAAAATGGCTGACGGTGGTTTTTTCTCTCTGGATGTTAGGAATTGCGGCTTCCGTCGTGTTCACCCGCCAACATCACATTGCTGATATTGTGGGAGGCTTCGTGCTCGCGGCTCTCGGAATCCGATTCTTTTACCTCCGTGAAGTAGTTGAGAATCCACAGATCACCAATCAGCATCAACAAAGCTCCGAACTCCATGAGCCCACTTAGGATACGTGCAGTGCGGAAATAAGAAAGCAATAAAATCAAACTGATTAAAGCAATCGTTGAAACAATCATAAGGCCCACAGGCAATAACTCTGTGTGGCCTTTTTTCCATCGGCCCTTGCGATCAAAAAGCAAAAACTGAACAGCATTGTCGCCAGAAAGTCCGATCATCAAATCCAAAGCAAGACATGTTACGACGTTGATCTTAATTTGAAAAACGCTAACGAAAATCATCAGCATGAGCGGCGCCCATACCGACGATAAAATCAACGGCCAAAACACGCGGCCGCTCACAGCAATCGAGAGCAAAGCCAAAAGCAAAGAGACTGTGGCTAAGGATAAAATAAAACTCGAATACAAAGTCTTGAGCATCGAAAGAGCATAGTCTTTGAATGCAACGATTTCTCCCGAGAGATAGCAGCGCCCGGCACAAACTTTATCAGCGTATTGAGTGAGCGCATCCAGAGATTGCATATCGTATTCTTTGATGAAAAGAATCGCGCGGCTTTTTCCGTTTTGTTGAAAGTCTTTAAGACTTGTTGTCTCTTTGATTTCACTTTCGATCATGCGCTTTAAAGCAGGATCTGCTTCAGAAGGCATGAGTTCTTCTGTCATTTTGCGCGGATCTTTATAAGAGACCACCAGGGAGTGCTTTGCGACTTCCGCGATCAGTTTTGAATCTTCTTCCGTCAGATTTTCATGATTAAAAATGAGACTCACGTCGCCTTCAAAACCTCTTTGGCCTTTCACATAGTCGCGGAATTGCAAAAGGGGATGGGAAGACGGGAACATGTCAAAAGGTGTGTAGTTGATATTGACCTTGTCATAAGTAAAAAAGATCAAAAACAGAGGCAAAGTTAAAACGATCACCATTTTTCGTGAAGGACTAAAACTTCCGATGGAGCGAAACCAATTTGGTAAAAAGATATTTCCCTTCCATGCAAGCTCATCAAGGCGTGGAAAAACTTTGCAAACAGAGGGCAGAAGTAAATACACAAGCGCCCATTCCACCATGGCGCCCACACCTGTCCAAAATCCTAGATTCTGAACGCTCATATTTGTCGATGTAACTAAGGAACCTAAACCAATCGCCGTCGTCAGACTTGTAAAGAAACTTGGAAGACTCATGCGCCGTAAGGCAGTCCTTAGACGAACCTTCTGGGCCCGGGAAAAGAAAAAAGAAAAAAAGAAATCTTCGACGATGGCAATCGTCATAATGACAAAGATGCTCGAAGAAAGAGGATCTGCAATATTTCCTCTAAGAGTCATACCTGTTTGCAAAACTGATGTTGTAAAGACAATCAAACTGACAAGAATGGCGCCGCTCAGCCACGTTCCTAAAAACAGCCGACAGCAGATAGCAATCACAAGAGCCGTTAGAATATTGAGCTTACTGGCCCACAAAATTCCCTGCTTTGTGCTTTCTTGAAAGAAGAGGCTTCCACCAAAAAGACTTGTGGGCTCCAATTGTTTTAAATGGGCGATCCATTTTTCAACTTCTTGAAAATCTGTTTTTCCCCACTTTGTCGGCGTTTCCAACTCTTCAAACGTAAATTTAAAAAGAAGATCTTTGCCAGGCTGAATACTGAATGAATCGGTGAGGGGATGATGTTGTAAATTCTGAATCGTCGCTTCTGAAAACTGACATCCCTCTTCGAGTTCGCGGGGATAGATCAGTGTTTCGTTTTCGCTATTATAAAGAGGGCGGCGCAGTTCGAAGATCGAAGAAATTTTTTGCAGACGGTTTTCTTCATTTGCCCAATTGAAGTGGCGACGCTGTTGTTCGCAAAAATTTTTAAAATTCCACGAGGACGAAATGATCCACGAAAGTTTGTCCTCGGAACCAAACGTCTCTTTCATCTCTAGATACAGTTTTGTGCTTTCAAGGCTTTGGTCTAGCCAATCCTCTGCGCGAATTCCGATTTGCAGTTTCGTCGCAGAAACCAAGCAGGTGGCAAAAAGCACCAGGGCGAGGATGAAGATTTTTCGTGGATGACGCAGAAGAGCTCTCTGGCTTTGTAAAAGCCCATAGTGGAAAAGACGGAGAGATTTTCTGCAGATAAATTTCATTCCCATATAATCCACGAAGGTTTTGATTTTCTCAATCGACAAATACTTTCCGACTCGCTTATCCTAATTTGGTAAACAACTTGGAGGATATAAATGAGAACGTTGTCTGTTGCAGTTTTTGCGGCGGCTTTGTCGGCAGGGATCGCCGTTCAAGCAGTTGCGCCGAAGGGTCAAGATCTATCTTATTATAAAAAGCTCAATACAGCGGCCCCTACGGCACCTGTGGTTGCAGCACCGGACGTGACGGTTCCGACTTTGAAGCAGATCATTGAAAAGTCTGAAAGCCGCCGTTCTCCAGCGCAAGCAGGTAATATCAGTGAAGCGCAAATGAGTCCTGAACTGCGCGAGATCCGTGATCGTTTCTTTAAAGTAAAAACATCTGATGAATTGGCTCAAATGCTTTCTGACTTGGATGCTAATTACGACAAACTTCCAAATGACGCGAAATTCTTTGCAGCACAGATTCTTCCAGCACAAGCTCTTCGCGGTTTTGTTTTCCGCGCAAAAAGTGTTTTTGAAAAGCGCTCTCCAGGTGTTCACTCTGCTGTTTTGACAGTAGCGAAAAACACGGCGACAAACTTCCGCATTTATCTTCCACAAGATAATATGGCTGTCGTCGAGGAATACTTCATGTCGCCATACTATGAAAACGGCAAGCTTGTTTCTACTTTCAACGATGAAGCGGATATTCAAGGATGGCTTGCAGGTCCTTTCCGTGAGCAAATCTTGAAAGCGGATGAGCGTCTTGGAAAATTGAATCTTTCTGAGCCTGTTGTATGGGATCAACGCTTTAGCTTCGGTCCTGATTCTTTCAAAGACGGTGTGAACCGTTTCCGCTTGATCGGTGAACTTGAAAAATCCATGGTTCGTTCTGCGATGATGACTTCTGTTGCAAGCTTGTGCTTCCTAAGAGCTTATAACATCAGAGGCTCTATCGATCTTTCTCGCGACTTGGGTCGCCTTTACGGTGTCGATGGTTTCTTAAGCCAAGTTGACGGTGTTTCTGCTAGAAAGATCACAAACACAATCAATAAGTATCCACAAATCGGAACACTTCTTCCAGACGGTGAAGCATGGATGAAGTCTTCTTTGAATGCATCTCGCTGGGCCGTGGCTCACGCATGGTCTGCATGGCAAGCAAGTTCTGAATCTCGTAAAAACGAAAATCTTTACGCGATCGATTCTGGTTACTGGAGAGTGAATAGACACGATGTCGAGCAAAACCTTGAGCTTCTTTACCGCGTCGTCGCTTCGGATTCTTCTGAAAAGATGAGAAGTTCTGTGACAGGTGAAGTGATTGAAATTCGTTACGCTGATTTCTTTAACAAACCACCAAAAGATTTGAAGGCTTTCTTGCCAACAGCTTTTGATACTCGCAGCAAAGTGACTCGCGAAGCTGTGGTAGATGCAAAAGGCAGCAAAAAGGCTCTGACATATAGAAACTACGCTGAAGGAAGTCCAGAGAAGTGGAACGTTTCTGCTTACTCGCCGTACTTCCCAAGCGTTAAAAAAGACGACGATGTATTTAAATCTGTCAGAGTTCTTTCACACTCTGGTGGTAACTGGTTAAACATCACGAAATAATGACTTTTCGATTTGTTCTTATTTTAACGGTCCTGAATTTATTTAATTACGTGGACCGTTTTTTGATGTCCGCCTCACTGAGCAAGGTGAAGGCGGATTTTGTTTTAAGTGACTTCCAAGGTGGAATTCTTTTTTCATCCTTCGTTATTCCTTACGTTATTTTTTCTTTGATTCTTGCTTATCGCGCGGATCGCACCAATCGCATTCACATTCTAAAAATGGGAACGCTGCTTTGGAGTTCTGCTGCGGTTCTAACGGCGCTTTGCCAAAACTATTATCAACTTTTGGTGTGTCGCTCTTTGCTTGGTGTGGGTGAGGCTGCGTTTGCGGCGGTAGCCCCTGCGGTTGTTCATCATCTCTGTCCGATTAATTCTCGCGGGCGTTTGATGGCGTTATTTACTTCAGCTCTTCCTTTAGGGATGGCCCTAGGTTTTGTCGGCGGGGGATTTTTAACAGACAGTTATGGATGGCGTTCGGCTTATCTTGTGATGGGAGTTCCGGCGGTTTTATTAAGTCTGATTTTCTTTTTCACGACAGCTTCTGAGGATCGCATCCCGGTACAAAAGATCAGTATCAAAGATGAATTCATGTCACTGCTTTCAAATTCTCAGTACATGCTTTTAGCTTTGGGTTATGCGGCCTACACATTCGTTGCTGGTGGTGTGACTCACTGGATGCCGACTTATATTGAAAAACAGCACAGTGTCAGTCTTGCGATGGCCAATATGATTTTTGGTGGTGCTGCGATTGGTTTTGGTCTTTTAGGAACGTGGGTCGGTGGAATTATTGCTGACCGCTGGAAAAAAGACAGAGGCGGATCTTACCTAGAAGTGAGTGCGATTTCCTTAGCGATTGCGTTTGTTCCTTTCGTGATGGCGTTTTATTCACGCTCCATCCCAGAATTGGTTCTATGGATTTCATTGACCCAGTTTTTCTTTTTTATTTCAAACAGTCCCGCAACGATTGCAACGCTTCATTCGGTGACAGCGTCGCAAGCAAGCTTTGCGATGGCGTTTCAAATTTTCCTAAGTCATATCTTGGGGGACGCTTTAAGTGCGCCCATGATCGGAAAAATTTCAGACGTCAGCGGTGATTTACGTTTGGGTGTTCTTACGTCGGCTCCTGTGATTCTTCTTGGAGCCTTCCTGTGGTACTTGCCTTTAAGAAAGACTCAACGTCATCAAAAAGTGACGGGAGTGCAGGGCCTTCCGGTCGGGGAGTGAAGCGCGACTCCCTGACGATTCCGCATTGAGTGCAGAGATCACCAATGGATAATCGTCAGGGTTTACTCCGGTGATCATGGATGTTCCCAGTTTCGCCATGGCCCATTTGATCGGACACTCTTTTCTTTTTGCGACATAGACTAAAAGCAAAGGGTGTTTTTTAAATTGAATGCCCGCGAATAAAACTAAGTTGTTCAGCCATGCCGGTAAGAATGATTTGCGTTTATTAAAACGACGGATTTCTTCTTGGATATCAGAATAACAAATCGTAAACGCCACTGTTTTTCCGTCGTATTCCAGCATTTTCACATGACGGGGCTTTAAAAGAGGCTTCATTTTTTCCGAGATGTTTTTGAAGATCTTAAAATCAATTTCATCATTCGTATTGGTAAGATTGTAAGCTTCCATCGTGATGTCGTACACATCTTGGATTTCATGGTCCCAGTTATTCAAATCCAGTGGGCGACTTACGATTTTTGGATCTTTCCAAAACTTTTCAAATTTCTGTTCGATAGATTTATAGAAGCTGTAACCGTAGTGAGGTTCAAAACTGTATGAATCCCAATATTCTCCGATTTGAAAGCCCCATTTTTTCCAAAGTTCAGGATAGGAATCGCGATGAAGGGATTCTCCTAAAAATCTGGGAGCTTCCGTTTGTTCACGGAAACGGTAGCCCGCAAAAAGACTTCCCTGAATAGGCCCGATAACAGTTTTTAGCTGTGGATATTTCTGTTTATAAACCGCGATGTCTTGAAGAAGACTTTGATGTAAAGCCTCTTCGTCGTTATCACATTCAAAGTATCCCAAATAAAGAGAATCAGCAGCCGGGCTCATCGACAGCAAATAACGTCCCGAACTTCCCAGAAGAACCGCAGTCCAATCCATTTTATTTGCGAAGTAAGAATTTTTCCCAAAAAACAATTCAAGATCGCTCAAGTCTTCAGAAACAAAATCAGGATGAGAAGCGTAAAGACGATTTCTCAGTGCAACAAAATCTTTAAAAAAGGAATCGTCCCACGAAGTGACTGATTTTTTTTGAGCTTTCATAATAATCCTCTGTTAGGATTCTATAAGCGATGGAATTAAGTCAACAGAACAAAGATCAGATTCTCGATATCAAACCGACGTTTGCAAAAGCCCTTCTTGTGCCGGCACTTTTGTGCGTGGGATTTGGTGTTTTCGTTTTGCAAAAACCCGTGGTGTGGCAAGATCTCTTCGTTCTTGTGATCTTCTATCAGATCGCTTTATTTGGAATTTCCGTCGCGAATCATCGCTATTTTTCCCATAAGGCTTTTAAAGCGACGGCATTTTTTGAATTCATTTTGTTTCTGACCTCAGCCATTGCTTTTCAAACTCCGGCACTGACGTGGGCGGCTGTTCATAGAAAGCATCATCAATACAGTGACAGAGAGGAAGACCCTCACTCTCCTTGGTTTAAGAATGGACAGGAGCTGAGTTTTTGGCAAGGCTTCTGGCATTCCCATGTGTATTGGATTTTTGATCTTAAAATTTTGGCACTCATTAAAAAATACACGCCGGATCTTTATCAAAACTCGCGTCTCGTAAAGTGGCAGCGCTTTCATGTTTTGGTAGGAATCGTCGGCGTCATTATTCCTGGATTTATCGAAGCTGCGATGCTGGGCTCGTGGGATGGATTTATTCGCGGTGTTTTTTGGGGCGGTTTCTTTCGAGTGATGCTTCTTCACAATGCGATTTTTTTGGTAAACTCTTGGGGTTGCCATTATGGCTGGGGCCATCGAGCTCACGAAACAACAGATAAAAGTACAAACAACGCTTGGCTTTTTCCTTTCATATTAGGGGAGGCGTGGCACAACAATCATCACGCTTTTCAAGCCAGCGCCACTACCAGTCATCACTGGTATGAATTTGATCAGCACTATTGGATGCTCAAAGCTTTTGAAAAAATAGGTTGGGTGTCGGACTTACGAACTCACGCCTAAAAGGGAATTGTTTTGAAGAATTATTCTCTTAAGCATTGCTTGCGAATTCTTACGATGCATCTTTTGGCTTTGGCGGGAGTCGTTATCTACGGTTGGTCATGGACGGCAGTAGGGTTTGCCTTATTTGCTTTTTATTTCCGTCACTTTGCCGTGGGTGGATTTTATCACCGCTATTTTTCCCATCGCAGTTTTAAAACATCACGTCCATTTCAATTCGTGATGGCGTTTTGGGGAACGACGTCAGGGCACAAAGGACCTCTTTCGTGGGCGACCAGCCACCGTCTTCATCATAAGTACGCTGAAAAGCCAGGGGATCCCCATTCGCCTAAAGTGTTGGGATTTGGCCGAGCTTACATCGGATGGCTTTTGCAAGAGGATGCTTTACCCACTGATATGAATTTGATGAAGGACTTTTCCTCTTACCCTGAAATTATTTGGATCAACAAATATCATTTTCTGGGGCCTCTCACGTTTTTAGGATTCACGGCAGTGGCGGGATACTTCATTGAAAATAATTTTCCATCTTTGCAAACAACCCAAATGCAAATCATCGTTTGGGGATTTTTAGTTTCTACTTTAGCAAATGCTCACATCGCGATGGTGATTAATACTTTCTGTCATCTTTTCGGAACAAGAAGCTACGAAACCAGAGACGAAAGCTACAACATCTGGTGGCTTATGCCGTTTTCCATCGGAGAAAACTGGCATAACAATCATCACGCTTATCCAAAACTTGCTGCCTCCGGCTTAAAGTGGTGGGAGCTTGATCCCATCTACTGGGGCATTCAGCTTTTAGCAAAGCTAGGATTGGTGTGGGACGTATATGACAGATCCTATGCGAAAAAGGGAATTTCTGATGAAGCATCTCTCTGATATTCGCAGTTTGATTTTTCTGAGTCTCACTTGGACTTTTCAGTTATTTGTAGTGCTGTCGCCGAAAGACACTTTCAGCATTGGCGCATTAGTAGGTCTATTCTTGCTCAACATCGTTTTGGTTCTTCAAGCGTCATTGATTAATCACAATCATCGTCACTGCGGGATTTTTACTTCGGCATTCCTCAATAGACTTGTGGATCGTTTGATCTCGCTCATTCTGATCTCACCCTCGACACGTCTTCACGCTGTTCACATGTTTAATCATCATACTCACTATCAATCGGGTGAAAAAGATTGGGCGAGCTATAAGCTTGCGACAAAACATTCTTCAGGTTTTTTGCGCAGTCTTGAGTATTTAAAAAAGAGTTCTCAAGAAATGACAAAAAATCGTCCGACATTAAATCTGCCGACAGATCTTCGTAAAAATCAGAAAGTAGAAAGAATTCTTGTTCTTCTCTATGTCATCGCGTTGCTTTACGTAAATCCACTCATGACACTGTTTTGGCTCTTACCTTCCTGTGTGATCGGTTTGTTCCTTTTGCTGCTAGCCAATCTTGTGAATCACGACAACTGTGACTTGCAATCCGAGTTCAATCACTCGCGCAATTTTCTATCGAGCTTTGAAAACTGGTTTTTTTGCAATAACGGTTACCATACCGCCCATCATCTTAAACCCGCCATGCACTGGTCGAAGTATCCGGAGTTTCATAAAAGGGAACTCATGGAAAAAGTGGCTCCCGAATTAAATAAAGGCTCTCTTTTTATCTACTCTTTGAAGAACTATTTCCTCTCTGGAAAGTAAGATCACTTGTCGACGGCGTGAACTTTTTTCCAAAGAGGGAAAAGCCGCTGTTATATGAGTTTTGAGTCGCATTCCGCGTAGAAATTTCTAGATTAAACAATTGTTACACAGTGCCCAAAATTTGTACGTGCTATGAAAAATTTCTGCTAAACATCCGGCATCATTTTTAGGAGTATTCATGAGACAGCTTTTAACTGTGTTTTCTTTGCTTTTGCTTGCAACTCTTTTCTCTGTTCAAACTTTCGCGGATTCTCGCGCTGAAGCTGAAAAACGCTTGATGGTCGAAGATTCTTACGAAGCTTCTTATGGCCGCCTTTTCGACGAAGTCGCTTACTTCCAAGGTGAGACTTACCTAAATCAATACACAAACGTGATCGTGATCAACAAAGCCGCGAACAAACAAACTTTGCGTCTTTATACAAACCGTCAGTTGATGCTTACGACAAAAATTTCTAGCGGCGCAGAAGACATCGAATACGTGGGTGCAGTTCGTGGTGTTTTCAATAAAATCTTTAAAGGTGCGACACAATCTCACTGGAGACACACAACTCGCGGTTTCTATACAATCAAACGAGTTGAAGGTGCGAACTACCGTTCTGGCGAAAATAAATTCCACATGCCATACGCAATGTTCTTCAACGATCTTCGCGGTCTAGCCGTTCACCAAGTTCCACCGGATCTTTCTAGCGGTGAAGCAGCAGGTGAGGCGGCTTTGGGTTCTAGAGCTTCTTCTGGTTGCGTGCGCGTTCATAAAAACTACATTCAACAAATCCACTCTGCAGTTTTGGCTGCGGATAAAGGCCAAGTTCCTGTTCTTAGCACGAAAACAGGTCAACCTCAGCTTGATGAGTATGGCCGTGTTCGTTACGAGCGTGGTTACAAAACAATCGTAATCGTTGAAGAATACTAAGATTTAAGGCCCGACGGGCTTCGTCTTGACCTCCCTCTGAAAGGGACATAAAAAGGCTGGGTTAAAATACCCGGCCTTTCTTTTTTGAGCCATAGGAGTCCCCATGAACCTTCTGGAATTAGTAAACGTCCCTGATGAAAAACGCGATCATCAATGGGAAATCGACTTCTTTATGGCGATCACTCAAAGCAATCTTAAGCTTCTTCACGAAGCTCCACAAAAAGGTCCCGATGGTTGGCCGTATCTTTTGGCAGAGACTTCTGCTGAAGCGACTGAACCTGCCAACAAAATCATGCAGTGGTTGGCAATGAAAGGCGTGGGCCTTGTTGTAAATCCGATGAAGTCCTATCCGGATTATGTTTTCACATACGGAATGCTTTGGCATTTCAAAGAAACCGGTTTGTTTTATAAAACGGCTGAAGAGTCTCCTGTAGGAACCGTGGAAATAGAAAAGGGCCAACAACTTCACGCAGGTCCACCGGCACCTCACTACTTGCCACAGTACGTGCGCAATATCTTAAAGCAATTCTTCTTCGATCAAGGTGTGCATCGTCCACGCATTCTTGTGATGAGTGCGGATCGCAAACACTATGATCTTGCATTCTCTTTAGAGTCTTTAGGAAATCCACCAACGAAAGAACATCAAGGTATTGCAGAGGCGATCAGTTGGTTCTTGCCTCCGCATTATTCTGTTGTGTTGGTGTCTGAAATTGGTCTTCCACAGTTTGTGGATTTGGCTTAACTAAAGATCGTTTTGCGAAATCTGAGTTGCGACCTTGTCGTCGCAACGGCTTTGGCCATCTGTAGGTTTTAAAATACATTCGACTTCGACATGAGTAAGATCATCTCCACCCAATGCCCTTGAAGCAGCTGCGGAAAGATCAATTACTCGTCCTCTTTTTCCTCCGCCGGTATCATTGATGCAAACTAAAACAGAGCGATCGCCATTAGTGACCCGCACCCACGTGCCCAAAGGGTATTGGCGAGAAGCACTTCTTAAAATCGCCGCACGGTATTTTTCAGGACGCATGATTTCGCCGCTCGCAGTTCTTTTCCCAGCGAAGTTATCACGTCCGCGAAGACCATACACCGAGGCAATGCCTTTCTGTTTTCCGTTACAAGAATTATAGCCAGACACATTCAAAGAATCTTCGACGGCTGCGGAGATATTTTGAAGATCCGATTTCAGTTTTGTCGTCGGGTTCGGACGCTGAGAATCGCAAAGCTTCGCTGTTTCAGAAGAAGACATTCTTACTGACTTACCCTGAGACATCAGAGGCGCAATCAACAAAGCGATAAAAAATCCGATACTTTTTGTCTTAACCATGACTTTAAGACAATCAATATCGGTGCCACAGATAGAGCCTACGACATGTAAATAAAACGAACTGAGGTTCCGTGAAACCTCAAGTGACTAATGTATTTTTGACAGTGAGAACTCTTTAAACAGCTCTCTTTCGTGAGACTCATTATCGATCAAAGAGTCCTAATACTTTTGCTTTGAAAAGTTGAATCTTCGATTGAACTTCTGGGGAGCTTTCCATTAGCTTGAATGAACGGATCAACAACGCCGGCTCTGCTTTACAAAGGCGAAGAGCTTCCTCTTTGCTGTAAGGACCACGATAAGCTTTGATGGCGCACTCAGCATTGGCAAGAGTTCCGCCTCGCGAGCAAAGTTGCAAAGATTCTTCTTTTGAAAAGGGTCCGCGATAAGCCGTCGTCGCGCAGTCAACAGGCCCTGTCGCCGAAGTCGCTCTCACACAAAGAGAAATAGATTCTTCTTTAGAGAACGGACCACGATAAGCAGCCGTCGCACACTCAGCAGGAGCTTTCGATGTAGCGCCACTACAAATACGCATCGATTCTTCTTTTGAAAAAGGTCCGCGGTAAGCAGTATCCACACAATCTACGGCATTGCCCGGATTTCTTGGCTCGGTAGAAGTACACATGTACTCCTTGCCATCACGAATAGTAGTAAAAGAATCGGCGTGAGCGGTGTTCGCCATCGCTACAACAAAAATCATCAATGTGAAGAGTGGTTTCATTTTTCCCCCGTTTTATATTCCGAAGTGGGGGAGTGCAGAGCTTATGCCAAGCGAAAATGCACCGTCTTCTATTGGTAACCATATGATGGCGTTGCAACTAAGAAAAACTTCTGCAACGATAAACATTATGACATTTGATCCAAAGATTTATAAAACCATCGTCTTTGTTCGTCACGGTCAGTATGAAAAAGATCCTGAACGTTTAACTTCTTTGGGGAAAGCGCAGGCCCATCTGGCATCTCAAGTGGTGCGCGATCTGAAGCCCCATCGACTTTATTCAAGCACAATGCCGCGAGCGATTGAAACGGCCTCTTACATTGAAAAACAATGTCAGATGAAAGCAATCAAACGCGACATGTTTCGCGAAGGTATTTTGCCGGGACTAGAAGCGGTCACGAAAACCGACAAAGCCGCACGCGAAACAATGAAGAAGAATCAGATCCACGCAGACAAAGCTTTTGATTTTCTTTTTAAAGCTCCCAGAAGCGGCGCTACCACCCATGTTGTCGTCGCCCATGGCAACGTCATCAGATATTGGGTATGTAAGGCTTTAGGAATAGATCATAAGAAGTGGGTCAAGATGGACCTGCAACAAGGCTCCCTCACCACGGTTCGTGTCGATAAAGAGGGAAATGCGGTTCTCTTGGGTTTTGCAGACATCGGCCATGTGCCTTTAGAGCAAAGAACATATATTTAAAATAAAAAAGCCTAAGGAAAATCCCTAGGCTTTTTCTTAAAGACTTAAGCTTTTAAACTTAGTCCAACTCTCCTGGTTTTGGCAGAAGATCCATCAAACATTCTCTCCAATATTCAGGTGCTTCGTCACTGTAATCCACAGCCACATAGAAACCCTTTTTACCTAGAAGCTGCGTGCGAGTGATCACACCAGAAACTTCCAGATTCATTTCTTCAAGATGCATAAAGACTCTATCGCCTATTAACACATCCAGGGTCAAAGTTTTACGAAGCGCCGTCGGAATCAGATCATCACGTTTGATCAAAAGTAAAAGTCCCGTTGACGAAGCTTCTACGATCTCACAGTTCTTTGCGATCTTTGCAAAGTCATCGAGTGAAGTGAGATATGAAATATGAATGGGAGAGACTTCTTTCCTTGGAGCCACTCTGCGGTTGTATTTTGTACTTCCCATTAGTCACCTGCCTTAATCAGTATCATTAACTCTGGTTAATAAACTCTTCGGCAGGACCCGACCAAAGTTAAGAGGGAAAAACAAAAAAGCTATAAGTGTGTTCCCCGAAATGCATCACAACACCTCTGTTTTCAGAGGGAGAACCATGAATTTCCGGGTGTAAAAGACGGTATGTCTCAGTCTGAGAATCAATATTTTTCCAGGCCCCTACAGAAATTTTAGAAATCACCGACGGCTGATCATACGAGCGAAGTGCTTTAAAAATCGCTTCTTTTGCACTCCACAAAGATGCGGGACTGGGTGCTGCTAAAACTTCTTCATGCGACGATACACGAGCGACGGTCCTTTCTTCGACGCGGGTGTGAACTTCCACATCGACACCCACGGGTGAGCGAGAAGCCACAACGATTCCCATGCCTTCGCAGTGAGAAACAGATGTCTTCAAGTTCTCATCAGCAAACAAAGCAGAAAGCTCCGCACGCATCAATTCACGATGAGCGGGATTTTGACTTCCCCATTCAGGCTTAGCAAAAACTTGTAAATCAGAAACTAAAGACTTTTGCAGGAACTCGATTGTGCTTTGAGAAAGAGCCATGACCGAGTTCCTTTAAGAAAATTAAACGGTAAATTCAGCAGGCCAAGTGACAGCCTTGCCGCTTGTGATATCCATCATGCGATCCAAAGACACTTTGGCTTTCAAGCGAAGGTCTTCGCTTAAACCTACTTGAGGTTTGAAAGACTCAAGAGCGTATTTAATCTTTTCCATGGAATTCATCTTCATGTAAGGGCAGTTGTTGCATGAGCAACCTGAATCTAAAACAGGGGCTTGAATCAACGTTACATCCGGGCGTTTTTTCTGCATCTGATGGAAGATTCCTGTTTCTGTCGCGACAATAAATTTCTTTGCAGGATTCTTTTCAACTTCTTCAAGCAAACGAGACGTTGAACCAATCACAGAAGCATATTGCAAAACAGACTCATCACACTCTGGATGCGCAATCACTACAGCGTCTGGATGTTGAGCAATCAGTTCATGCAATTTCTTAGCGTTGAAAAGCACATGAACTTCGCAAGCTCCCGGCCACAAAACAAATTCGCGATCCAATTTCTTAGAAAGCCAACGACCCAAATGCTGGTCCGGCCCAAAAAGAATCTTACGATCTTTAGGAATAGATTCCACGATCTGTTGCGCATTGGAAGAAGTGATAATCACATCAGAAATAGATTTCACTTCCGCACTGGAGTTGATGTAAGTAACTGCAATCCCATCAGGATGCTGACGGCGCCAAGCAAGATACTTTTCGTAAGGCGCGCCTTTAACAAGCGAGCAGCTCGCTTCCATATCAGGAACCAAAACCGTTTTCGTCGGATTTAGAATCTTCACGCTTTCCGCCATGAAGACCACACCCGCAAGAAGGATCACATCTTGTTTTACTTGCTGACCCATCTTCGCGAGATAAAAACTATCACCGACATAATCGGCCACGTCTTGAATATCACCATCTTCATAATAGTGAGCTAAAATGACGGCATTCTTTTCTTTTTTCAGGCGCTGAATATCAGCAACAATATCATATGACATATCAACCTCGGGCTTATTGTAACCCAAATGAATACGAGTGGCCTCATATAACACGGTTGTGAGGGAAACTAAAGAGTCGTTCCGCCCTTTAGAACGTTAATAATGGATTTAGAAACGGTCTTTAAAGATTCAAAAACGCCTTTACCCTCAGAAGCGCAACCTTCGATTTCAGGTGCGTTGTAAGGGTTTAATGCACTTCTTAGCTCAGCCAAAGAAGCCACATTCGGCAAATCGCGTTTGTTGTATTGCATAATAAGAGGGATCTCGCGGATGTCGTAGCCTTGTTGTTCCAAGTTTTTCTCTAAATTGCGAAGGGATTCTAAGTTTTCATCCATACGCTCAATTTGAGAGTCCGCGACAAAGATAACGCCATCAAGACCCTTTAAGATCAACTTACGAGAAGCATCGTAAACCACTTGGCCCGGAACTGTGTAAAGGTGAAAACGTGTTTTGAAACCACGGATATCACCCACATTCAGAGGCAAGAAGTCAAAAAAGAGAGTGCGCTCAATGTCCGTGTTCAATGCCACAAGCTTGGATTTTTGATCCTCCGCTGTTTTTTGATAAACCCACTGGATGTTCGTTGTTTTACCGCCCAAGGAAGGACCGTAATACACGACTTTGCAGTGAATCTCTTTGGCATTGTAGTTAATAAAGGACATTACAGCTCCACTCTATTTTGCAGGGCACGACCCATAGTTCTATCATCTATGAAATCGATGTCGCTGCCAATAGGAACTCCATGGGCAATGCGAGAAAGTTTCAAACCTTTCCCTTGGAGTTGCTTAGCAAGGTACAAAATTGTCGTATCACCTTCTAAATCGGCATCCAAAGCAAGGATGACCTCTTTAATCACAGGTCCGTCGCCTTCAATTCCGGCGTCGATACGTTCAATCAGTTCTTTGATTTTTAATTCTTGAGGACCAATGCCTTCTAGCGGAGAGATCGCTCCATGCAAAACATGGTAACGACCACGGAAGGCACCGGAAGATTCAATGCGCATGATATCCGCGGGTTCTTCCACGATACACAAAGAATCATCAGAACGGTGAGAGTCTTCGCAATAACGGCAAAGATCCGTGTCCGTATAGTTAAAACAACGAGGACACTCATGGACCTCAGCCTTCACACGCAGAAGAGCTTCACTCAAACGTTCTGGATACTCATTCTGCGACTTCAGAATAAAATACGCCAAGCGCTGAGCTGTCTTAGGACCGATTCCGGGAAGACGACTCAGCTCGTGGGTTAGTTTTTCAAGCGCAGATATGTGTAACATTTAAACCTTAAAACATTCCTGGAATGTTCAAACCGCCAGTGATTTTTTCCATCTCTTTTGCGGATGTTTCTTTAGCAACTTTAACAGCTTCGTTTGTTGCAGACATCACCATGTCTTGAAGCATTTCTACGTCGCCAGCTTTTAGAACTTCAGGATCGATAGTCAAAGCAGTGATCATGTGATCGCCGTTCACTTTTACTTTTACAGCGCCACCGCCAGAAGTTGCTTCGTATTCTTTTTTCGCAAGCTCTTCTTGGGCTTTTTTCATTTTCATTTGCATCTGATTAGCTTGCTTCATCAGTTGCGCCATTCCGCCTTGCATGCCTTTCATAACTATCTCCCTGCGCTGTCGCGCTTAGTTTCCACTATGGATTTGATGTGCCCTTTGAAAACATCTTGGGCCGCTTTCACCATAGGGTTTTCGGCGATCTTATTGCGGATTTCTTCCTCGGCCATTTGCACTTTTTTCTGTTGCATGGCTTGGGCCGATTCTCCGACCTGATCGCGGCTCATTAATACCTCAAAAGAATACCCAGCACCCCAGTACGAATCAATAAATCCTTGCAGTTTTTTTCGCACTTGAGCATCAGCCATTTGCTCTTTTAAGAAGGCCAATTTGACTGGAACGCCAAGGCTGACAAGCTTTCCCTCTTCTTTTACAAAAAGTAAATTTTCGACTTTCGCCGCAAAAAGAGCGTCATCTTGGCGAAGAAGTTCCACGAAATGAACCCACTTTTCCGTCGGAGTTGCGCCTGTAGCCACTTTCGGAGTTACAGGTGCACTCGGAGCCGGTGCCGCGGCTGGTGCGGAAGCCGTTTTCGCTGCCGCAGGAGCAGGACTCGCAGGTTTTGAGTTTACTGAATTCAAGGAAGGCTTCGCTTTTTCCAAAGCGGCTTTCATCGCCTCAAGTCCTTTCGGACCATCCATCACTTTTTGCGATTCTTGCAGTCGATCATGTCCCGGAACGGCGGGAGCTACCGGCGGAGTGTAGGGCCGGGCCCCACCTGCGCTGTGAGAGGTGGAAGCTCCATTTTGCAATAGAGTTTTAAGATCCACCAACTTCGGCGCAGAAGCCATTCGTAAAAGTGTGACCTCTAAAACAATACGCGGATCTTGAGCACGAGGAATATCAGCACCGCCTTTAAGGGCCATGTCGAAGAGCAAGTGAATGTCCTCTTCAGAAAGTCGTTGTGACATGTCAGTCAAAGCTTGAAGTTCAGAATCCGGCATTTCTAAAATCTGCACGGCCTGCGCTTCAGAAACTTTCACCAAGAGCAAGTTACGGATCATCTCAAGCAAATCTTGAGAGAACAAATGAGGCTCAAAACCAGCGGACGCAATTTTCTCAATCACTTTCATGATAGCTTGAGAGTTGCGATCAATGAGGCCATTCAAAGTTTCAAAAAGAAGAGCCCGATCCGTGAGCCCCAGAATTTCCACAACATTGGAGCGACTCAAAGGTCCGTTTGCAAATGTGATCACTTGATCCAGCAAACTTTGTGAGTCACGCATAGAACCATCACCCTGACGAGCGATCACCCAAAGAGCTTCCTCTTCAGCCTGAACGCCTTCACGATCACAAATCAATTTCAATCTCTCCGTGATTTGACGGGTAGGGATTCTTCTAAAATCAAAACGCTGACAGCGTGACAAGATCGTTTGAGGAATCTTGTGAACCTCTGTCGTCGCCATAATGAAAATCACATGAGGAGGTGGCTCTTCCAAAGTCTTCAACAAAGCATTGAAGGCACTTGTGGAAAGCATGTGAACTTCGTCGATGATATAGATTTTGTATTTTCCACTGGAAGGCATGAAAGCCACAGTGTCGCGAAGTTCACGAATGGCATCGACACCGTTGTTCGAAGCTCCATCGATCTCGATCACATCAACGCTAGAACCTGCCGCAATTTCCTGGCACGAAGAACACTCGTTACAAGGAATGAAGTCCTTCGCATTCGGGCAACGCAAAGCTTTTGCTAAGATACGCGCCGACGAAGTTTTTCCAGTTCCGCGAGGACCTGTGAAAAGCAAAGCATGTGGAAGACGTTGATTATTAAGGGCATTGGAAAGAGTTTGGGTAATATGATTTTGCCCGACAACGTCAGTGAAAGATTGTGGACGCCATTTGCGTGCAATCACCTGATAAGACAAAATACACCCCTCGAACTTATTCACGCCATTCTAGCGCAAAAAAAGCGGCCGAGCACCCCATATCACATAGACTCTCGAGTACCGTTGCTTCCTTCCGGACCTAGCGGAGTTCGTCAAGGGTGCTATTGTATGGGACCCGGCCAGGCGCAGGTGTATCCCATGGGGTCTGGGATTTCATTCGATAACTCGTCGTGCCATAGAGGTAATTTCAAGTATTTACCTCTGCTGATCGGCACGGGCCTCCAGCCCTCGCTGCTTCGCCTTCGGCGAGGGCCATCCAGGCCCCGCAGAGGCCGCTCATCCGAGGTAAATACTTGAAATCACCTCTATGGAAGAAGCTCTCGGATTCCCAAACACCAAAAAGGTGCCTGCTTCTTTTTTGTAGGGCTTTGCGTCGTGGAAAGGTAGAGAAAGGTGCCAGGGGATTTTTTACGTCTACGGTGCATTAGTTGGAAACAGGAAATGTGACGAGGGCTTTTCTTGTGGGGGAGACGTGATTACCATAGAGCGGTCATAAGGAGTTTTTGTATGAGAAAAGTTTTGGTTTTGCTTTTGGTCCTTCCGTTTTTTGCTCAGGCGCAATCTGTGGGCGTTAAAGATATTCCTGCTGGGGAAGATACGACTATTGAAATTAAAAAAGGGTCGAAGGCTTCCGATCGTGAGTTTGAAGTTGTTACTGAAGAAGAAGACATCGAAGGGGAGGCGGCTCCGCTTTTGAAAGAGGCTCGTGCTAACTGGAAAAAGGCCTGTGCTGATTGGAAGAAAGATGTGAAGGAACTTAATAAAGAGAATCAGGTTCTTTCTCTGAATTGCGGGAAAATGGAGTGCTCGACGGTGTCTATGGAGTCGACTTGCCAGTCTAAGGCCAAATATAAATTAAAAGTCCGCGTAAAATAGCGAAAAATTTTCCGAGTGTATTTTGATTTGAGCTCAACTTGTCTAGGATGCCGGGCATGTTGAGCTTTATTTTTGCCTTATTCTTATCGCCATCCGCCCTCGCAACTCCCAACTGCCCTGAGGTTTCAGGGGTTGTTAAAGAAGTTATTTTTCTTAAAGAAGATGACTGCAAACTTGCAGCAGACTTGGCTAGCACGTTTAATACGATGGCCAAGACTTTTGGAGTTGCTCCAGAAGTCACACTTGTCGTCGGTGGCCCGATGGACAATGCAAGTTTTGATAACGGGCACATCATCGAAGTTCCTTATCGCATGGCTTTCTTCGGCCGCTATGGTCAGGAATATCCAGTCTCACTTTTAAGTCTTATCACGAGTGCCGCGCATGAATACGGACACGCCATCTTTCACGAGTATTTAAAAAAATCTTTGCCGCGAGAATTCGGTTCTCTGTTAAAAGAGATGGAAGACATTTCGATTCGCAAAGAGAGAATTTTAAAAGGCGCTACAGACGAAACATTCTCTGATGACATGAAGAAGCTGCTGACTTCTCCAGAGTATCAACGCTTCACTTCTCTTTCTCCTTATTCAGAGTTTTATGCTGACGTGCTTGCGGTGTTCAATGCCAATGATAAGAGTGCGATGCTTTCGGCTCTTTACTATAGCGAGATGGACACCTTTCAATACAACTACATTCGCATGAGAGATTTCGAAGGCGATCCCGATCCTCGTTGGGAAAATTTGATGTATGAAGAGCATTCGAAGCTCGCTTACACACGCGCTTATGTTGGAAAAGAACTTTGGCCAGAAAATGCAGAGCAAGCGGGACACATTGCCGATGCTATCGTGCGTGCAATCTTACAGGTTGCGAAAATAAATTTAGATCAAGGTGCAACTCCGGACGTAGAAAATGCCAACGCACAATTGATCACCGAACTTAAAAGAATTCATTAATCTTTAATCTAACCAAATTTTTTTTGTTTTGTTTTCCGAATGCTTGTTTGAATTCAAGCATTTGGAAAATTCCCGTTCACATGTCTGTCATTAATCAGGTCACGCATCTTCGGCACTTGCCCTTACAATAAAGTCAAAACGACACCTCGGGGGCTTATCAAAGGAGAACGATGTGGAAGCCTATCCTTTAACTCCGTCTTTGCTGGAAGCTGTGAAAAATCACGACGTAGAATTGGTGAAATCCGTTCTAAAAAAGAAAACGAACCTAGAGGTGACGGATTCACAAAAGCGCACGCCCTTGCTCATTGCTACGCAAAACAATGATGTGGAGATTGCCTGGCTTCTGATTGAGGCCGGTGCTGACGTGAATGCGCAAGATCAGAAACAAGACAGTCCTCTTTTGTATGCGGCGGCCGAGGGACGTTTACAAATTTTGCGTTTGATCCTGAAATCAAAACCTAATTTCAAAATCTACAATCGTTATGGGGGCACGGCTCTTCTTCCAGCGGCCGAGCGCGGGCACGTTGATATCGTCAAAGAACTTTTAAAAACAAAGATCGATATCAATCACAAAAACAATCTGGGTTGGACAGCGTTGATGGAGGCGATCGTTTTAGGTGACGGTGGTCCCCGGCAGCAGGAAATCGTTCGGCTTCTGATAAGTTCCAAAGCTGACGTGAACATTCCCGATAATGATGGAATCACACCACTCGCTCACGCAAAACGACGCAAGTTTACAGAGATGGTGAAAATTCTTGAAGCCGCCGGCGCGAAATAAAAAAGCCCCGGTTTTTACGCCGAGGCTTTTTGCAAATCAGAATTTAAATTCCAAATTACATCGCAAGAGCTTTTTTCAAGTTCTCGTCGAGTTTTGCAAGGAATGGCTCTGTGTTCATGTATTTATCAGCAGGAACTTTGTCACCATAGATGCAAACTGCAAGGTCTTTTGTCATGAAGCCAGCTTCCACTGTTTCAACACAAACTTTTTCCAAAGTTTGAGCGAACTTCACTAGATCTTTGTTTCCATCCAAGTTTCCACGGTGCTCAAGACCACGAGTCCAAGCAAAGATAGAAGCGATTGGATTTGTTGAAGTCGGTTTACCTTGTTGGTGCTGACGGTAGTGACGAGTCACCGTTCCGTGAGCCGCTTCAGATTCCATTGTTTTTCCGTCTGGAGTTACAAGAACTGAAGTCATCAAACCAAGAGAACCGAAACCTTGAGCTACAGTGTCAGATTGAACGTCACCGTCGTAGTTCTTACAAGCCCATACGAAGTTACCGTTCCACTTAAGCGCAGACGCAACCATGTCGTCGATCAAACGGTGTTCGTAAGTGATGCCAGCAGCATCGAACTTCGCTTTGAATTCTTTTTGATAGATGTCTTCAAAGATATCTTTGAAACGACCGTCGTACTTTTTCAAGATTGTGTTCTTAGTAGAAAGGTACAAAGGCCATTTTTTAGAAAGAGCTTGGTTGAAGCAAGAACGTGCGAAACCAGAGATAGACTCATCCGTGTTGTACATTGCCATCGCAACGCCATCACCTTTGAAGTTGTAAACTTCGTGTTGGATCTTTTCGCCGTTTTCACCTTCGAAAGTGATCGTCAACTTGCCTTTGCCTTTAGTAACGAAATCAGTCGCACGGTATTGGTCACCAAATGCGTGACGACCGATACAGATTGGCGCTGTCCAGTTAGGAACAAGGCGAGGAACGTTTTTGCAGATGATGGGTTCACGGAAAACAGTACCGTCCAAGATGTTACGGATAGTGCCATTTGGAGATTTCCACATTTGTTTCAAGTTGAATTCTTTGACGCGAGCTTCGTCAGGAGTGATTGTCGCGCACTTGATACCTACGTTGTATTTTTTGATCGCTTCAGCAGCATCAACAGTCACTTGGTCGTTGGTAGCATCACGATGTTCCATGCCCAAGTCGTAGTACTTAATGTCGATTTCTAGGTAAGGAAGGATCAATTTTTCTTTGATGAATTTCCAGATGATTCTTGTCATTTCATCGCCGTCGAGTTCAACGACGGGATTTGCAACTTTGATTTTGTTCATAAGTCGGTCCTTTTGTCTTTGGATTGCTAAAGCCTTGAAAATATAGAATGAACTTTGAACTCTTTCAAAGAAAAAGGGGATTTCTTAAGGCATCATTTCGGTGAAAAGGCCTAATGACGAGGTAGGTCACGACCAAAGAAATAAAAAGGCCCCCGATTTAGGGGCCATGAAGGTCTATAAAGATTTGAGGAATTCTACGAGATCCCCTTTTTCTGATTCAGCGAGATTGAGGCTGAAGTGAGAATCATAGTGATCAACAACCTCTTTGAAGTTCGCAAAACGTCCGTCGTGATAGAACCCACCTTTTGCGTGTGCCCAAGCTCCCTTCAAAGGAGTCGTTCTGTAGCGCTCATCCGGAGATCTCTTTGCCTGGAAATCATCAATGCCAATCGCAGAAGCCTTATGCATATTCCATCCTGGCTCTGTGTAAAGGGGAGGAACGTGGCAAGTCGCGCACTTTGCTTTCTCGTTAAAGATTTTTTCTCCACGAGCCGCCATGATTTTATCATAAGAAGTCGTCGGAGCTTTTGGAGCCGGCAAAGACAATTGATAGTAATGCAAAGCTGCGAGTTTGCTTGTGATCATATCAACCGGAGCTTTCGTGTGACCCATGCGCGCACGAGCTGCGACTGGAAATTTCACAGGATCATCTAAGCGAGGATCATAAAAAGTTCCTTGTCCGTGCATTTCAAGATTAGCCACAAACGCATTCCAATAAGTGACAGAGCCCCAACCCGTGTAAGTGTGAAGATTCACACCCGCAAGTCCAAATGCTGCTGGAATGAGAGTCGCCGCTGTTTTTCCATCAGGACGGAACCCTTTTCCATCTAAGAAAAGTTCGGCGTCAAATTTTCCAGGTCCCCACGCCATAATCACTTTGCGAGTTGTTGCATCGCTGACCCCTAAAAGTTTATTCACAGCACTGAGATCAGGAGAAAGATTGATGATCGCTCCGACATTCAAATCACGATTTGGCCAACCATCAAGTCGATGTCCAATGCTTGGAGCAAAGGAATTATCGACAGTGGAGTGGCAGAGAGAACACTGAATACCAATGGAAGTCATCTGTCCCGCTTTATTAAAAATACCTTTTACACCAACAATCGCATCTTCTTTTAAAAGAGCTAAGCTGACATTCGGATCATTGAGATCCACTTTTCCTTCTTTGATGGCTTTAAGAACATCAGGAGAAAGAGCATCGACATCGACTTTCAATCCTACGGCTAAAGCAGTCTTTGGACTGACTCCGGGGCCAACGCCGCCATTTTTTTCTCCTTTAATAGCTTGATGAAGTTTAAGAGTGTCGCCCCAAAACTTTTCACTGCCAAAAGTATCGAAGCGAAAAATCTTACGACCCTCGGCCAACATTTTTGAGGAATTGCTGCTGATGGCGTTATCAAAAATTTCAGCGAAACCCGTTTTTCCGATAGCGAGAGCCGTCAAAGCAGTGCTCATCACAATTAAAGTGGATGCGAAATAAATCTTCTTTCTGGTCATTGTTAATCTCCTGCATTTGATATGATTGCATGAGTCCCGATCGTGGACCTCGAAGAAAAAGGCTTCAAATTAAATACGTGATACAAAGAGAGGCGTGCGAGTAACTAAATGTTGCTGATCAAAATCCATCCGGATATAAAGAGTTCTTCTATGTCCCTGATCTCATTTTGAGACGCCTTCGTGTGATCACAGGGGTCTTTTTTTATCAAAAAGATATGATAAATTTGTACATTTAATATATCGAAATTATTAGATTTTTATATAACTAATAAATTTTAGTGATCACAAAAGTGAACAAATAATTCAAAAATGCCGATCCATAACTTATCCTGATTTCAGTGAATCAGTTCGATGCCCCAACAACCTGACAGACATCAAGACAGGAAGTCGGACAAAAACAGGGAGGGATATCATGAGAAAGAACGTGAAATCAGTAATTGCAGGTCTTGTGGCGCTTAACATTGTAGGTTGCTCACAAGCGCCTACGGAAAAAGTAAGCACATCGCTTTCAATGACAGGATCGTCTCAAGCGGCGACGGTGGCAAAATATAAAATCCAACATCCTTGGATGAGTTTATTTATGCCAAGTGCAGTGGCATTAACTCCGCCAGCGATGACGGACTCTTCAGGTCGCAATGTGACCTTGAATAAAGCGTGGGTCGTGATTAAAGAAATTGAATTCAAACCAAATGAAACTGAAGACGCGGCAGAAATTGATGGAGATGAAATCAAATTCCGTGGACCTTATGTGGTGGACTTGCTTTCCTTAAATCCAGCTCCGTTCGGAACGGCAGAACTTCCAACGGGAGTGTATCGCCGAATTAAAATGAAGCTAGAAAAAAATGCGACGTTGCCTGCGGAAGCACCTATGGGTCTAAGTGGTAACAGTATCTACTTTGAGGCGACGGTGGCAGGAAATCAAATCACTTACGCGGCGGACGACGGTACTGAATTTAAAATCAGTGGTGCTGGTGGAATCAATCTCAACGATAACGCCAATCTTTTGGTAACAATTCGTTTGGCTGATCTATTTAAGATGATTGATCTGTCGGGTGTGAGTTCAAATATCACAATCACATCTTCATCGCGTCAGCCCGGTGTGAACTTATGTCCTTTGATTGATAGTTCCGCAGCGGATCTCTATACATGCATTCGCAAGGGACTTGAGAAGGCCGGAAAATTCGGGAAAGATGATGACGGAGACCATGAAATTGAAGCCGGTGAAGACGAAGTCGAAGACTAACAGTATGCTAAGAGGTAGTTATGAAACCTAACATTCAAGAATATCATGACTACCTCGAGTTTCTAAAAGACTGGATTGAATATCTTAAGGAGCGAGAGAAGGGATTCAGCTTAAGGAAGGTAGCAAAAGAGGCAGGGATTGCCTCTGGCTATCTTCCCATGTGTTTCAGTCGCAAACGCGTTCTTTCATTAAGAACGTATGAAAAAATAAAACCGTTATTAAAGTTATCTGCAAAAGAAGAAAAGTATTTGGATCTTTTAAGAGTGATTGCGGAATCCGAAGAACCCAAGATGCGTGTGCAAGCGCTGACGGATTTGCAGAAACTGAAAGATTATAAAGAGTCGAATCGCTCCGAACTGGAAGTGCATCAATATCTGAGCCGATGGTACTACGTTGTGATTCGAGAAATGGTGAATATGCCAGAGTTTAATGGCAAGGCCGAATGGATTCAGGAAAGATTGCGCGGCCGTGTTTCGCAAAAAGAAATCGAAGAGGCGCTACAGTTTTTAGTGAACTTTGGATTCATCGTAAAAAACGATCAAGGAAAATACGCCGTGGTCGACAAACAGCTGAATTGCGAAGAAGGCGTGTTTAAACTTTCCCTCGGAGAATTTCATCGCCAGATGTTGGATTGGGCGAAGCTTTCAATCGAGGAGACGCCGCGAGCAGAGCGACTTCTTTTGGGTCATACAGCCAGCCTAACGGCGAAACAGTTTGAAAAAGTTCAATCTCTACTCAAAGAAACAATTGGAGAGGTCGAGATTGTGGATAATAAAGCACACTCTGCGGATATGGAAGTATATCATATTGAGCTAACAGCATTTCCGCTCACAAAAAAGAAATCTTCCTTGAGCGAAGATGTGGGAGAATAGTTGTATGAAGAAAATCTTGCTTGTTTTGTTACCGCTGGCGGTGGGGCTGGGCGGATGTCAAAAGACCAGTGAAGGTGGTACGACCACAGGCAATCCGTTGATCAACTTTAAGATTGCGGGTTCTTCGTCTCCGGCGACGGTGGCGTTTCATCGTCCGAGTTTTGTGTCGCCTTGGCTGTATCAAATAATGAAACCAGCGATGGCATTGCCGCCTCCTTCGCTGGTGGATTCCAATGGCGTCACAATCAATCTTTCAGAAGCATGGATGGTCGTGAGATCGGTGGAATTTAAACCGTCGGAAACACCAGATGCCGGTGAAGTTGATGGAGACAGCGTCAGCTACGAAGGTCCCTATGTGGTAAACATACTAACGCCGACGCCAGAATCTTTGGGGCAGGTGCGTGTGCCAACGGCAACTCTTCGCAGAGTAAAAATGAAACTTCACAATGCAGATACGCTGCCAAACACGGCTCCTCCGGCATTGTTGAATAAAAGTATTTATTGGAAGGGCTCGATCAGCGGCCATGATTTTACAATTTCAAGTCGTGAAGGTTATGAATTTGAATTGGCCGGCCCTAATGGAGTGACTTTGTCGGATAACTCCAATGTGTTAATGAGTATTCAGGTTGCGAACCTCTTTAAGAAGATGAATTTTTCAGGAATTACAACGACAACTGACATTGACGAAAACAATCGTTTCCCAACCGTGAATCCATGTCCTTCTATTGATGCCTCGGCTGCGGATTTATACACATGTTTTACGAAGGGCTTAAAATCAGAATCGAACCTGGGACGCGATGACAATGGGGACGATGAGCTGAGTGGAGATGACTCTGTTAAATAAACTCGTCCGTTGATCTTTATGCTAAATCTCGTTAGATTTGGCTTATGAAAAAGTTTATTTTTGTCATTTCAGCATTTTTAGTTTCATGCGTAACTTCCACTGAACAAGGAGCTATCGGCGTAGAGCGCCGTCAGCTCCTTCTTGTTCCAAGTGAGCAAATCGTTTCTATGTCCGCACAAGCGTACGTGCAGACCAAAGAGGAAGCTCAGAAAAAAGGTCTACTGGACAAAAATCCACAACAAGTGCAAAGAGTCCAAGCGATAGCCCGTAAAATCATTCCGCAAACAGCGACTTTCCGTAGTGATGCGCCTTCTTGGGCGTGGGAAGTTCATGTGATTACATCAAAAGAGCTGAATGCCTACTGCATGCCTGGTGGAAAGATCATGTTTTATTCTGGCATCATTGATCAGCTGAAACTGACAGACGGTGAAATCGCAGCGATCATGGGTCATGAAATCGCACATGCTTTGCGTGAACATGGTCGTGAAAGAATGTCAGAGGAGTTGATCAAAGGTGGCATTGCTCAAGCTGTTTTGCTAACGGGTAAAGTAGATCCTAAATATGTGGGTCTTGCTGATCAAATCACAACACTCGCTGTTTCTTTGCCGCACAGTCGTGGACAAGAGTCTGAAGCAGACGACATTGGTCTTGAGTTGATGGCTCGTGCTGGTTACAACCCACAAGAAGCTGTCACTTTGTGGAAGAAGATGGCCTCTGCAGGTGGAGGAAAACCGCCTGAGTTTTTAAGTACGCATCCGGCGGATGAAACTCGTATTAAAAACATCTCTGCTTTGATTCCAAAGGTCATGCCTTTATATCAACAGTCGAAATAATCTTGAAAGCGGTTCGCCGTGCGGGCCGCTATTTTAGAACTGCTCGCTCTAAAAAATCCAAATGCTGATCAATAGCATTCTTCGTATCGTTCTTAGATTTCACACTTTGAAATTGTCCGTCTAAAAGCAAAATCGAAAATCCATGAATGCTTGCCCAAATAGAACGGGCTACTGAAAGTGGATCTTCTTTTTTAAAAACATGTGCCTTCATTCCTTCTTGAAGAATATCTAGCAAAGAACTAAAAGCTTTGGCGCCGATTTCATCAAGTTCTTTTCGTTGTTCTTTTGAGCAACGAAGCTCTTGATGGAACATGCTTCGGTAGTGTCCGGGATTCTGCAGAGCAAATTCGATATAAGCGCGGCCCGACGCCTGAAGTTTTTGTCGGGGAGTGCGTGCGTGGAGAAGTTCTTTTTCAAAAGCCTGCATCAAAGCTAAAAAACCTTCTTCGGCAATATAAGAAAGCAAATCTTGTTTCGATTTAAAATGTCGGTAAACGGCTGTGTGGCTCACTTTGAGGCTTTTGGCGATTTCCCGTAACGTAAAATCGACTTCGCCTTTTTTCTGAATGACTTCAACTGTCTTTTTAATGGCGGCACTTTTCAGGTCGCCATGATGATACGACTTAACCATGAAAAAAAGCCTAGCAGACTTTTTCTATGTTTACAACGGTCACATTAATGTTAACATTGGTTACATGAGAAGACTAAATGCCTTTTACCGTATGTTGATCTTGTTTTCCGTAGTAGCTTTTCTGGCCAGAGGCTTTGGACTCTTAACGACATGGAGCGAAGTTCCTTTATGGATCATGATCCAGATGTTTCTTTTTGCAGGCGTCAGTCATTTCACACCACTTCGTCATGAATTTGCCAAAATGATTCCTCCGATGATTCCGGGTAAAATGTTTTGGGTGTATTTTACCGGCGTCGTTGAGATTTTAGGTGCGATTGACCTAATGGACCCGAGAACACGACATTATGCCGCATGGGCTCTCATAGGTCTTTTGGTCGTCATGTTCCCAGCGAACTATTACGCCGCAAAAAATAATATTTCGTTCCGCGGAACAAAACCGCAGCCGGCCTTGCAAAGGGGATTAATGCAGATTCTTTTTATAACGGCTCTTTATGTCGGAGGTGTTCTGTGAGGAAAAAGATTTTAGTTATCAATGGACATCCCAATGCAGAAAGTCTTTGTGCTTCACTGGCCGCTAACTACGCCAAAGGAGCTGAACAAGCGGGACATGAAATAAAGCTCGTGCATTTATCACAGCTTTCTTTCGATCCGATTTTGCACAAAGGTTATTTAAAGATTCAAGATCTCGAGCCAGACTTAATTCAAGCACAAAAAGATATTCTCTGGGCGGAACACTTAGTCTTTGTGTATCCGATTTGGTGGAGCTCTCTTCCTGCTTTACTAAAAGGATTCTTAGATAGAGTCTTATTGCCAGGCTTCGCTTTCAAATATCACAAAACAGATCCGTTCTGGGATAAATTGTTGTCCGGCCGCACGGGGAGAATTATTCTTACAACCGATGCTCCTTGGTTGTGGAATCTTGTAATGAATTGGGACCCCGCCATTCGCACAATGAAAAAAGGTGTGCTTGAGTTTTGCGGAATTAAACCTGTCAACGTTACACAATTTGATTCGATAAAAAATAGAAAGCCGGAAGATATTAAAAAATATCTTCAAAAGGTTTTTGAGTTAGGTCAAAAGGCTCTTTAAAACAGGGGACCCGAGGGGTCCCCCCAAAAGAATTACCTCCAGGAATAGGGATTCTTTATTTGGGATTCAAGCCGATGAGTCGATACATCCACAGTCTCAAAGACACGTTGTGGACATGTGTAGCGCACAAGTTGCGGTCCTCTAAAAATAGCAGATGCTATTGCAAGCATTCCTCCTAAGAATTTGTACACTAGGTACGCGAGGAAGCTTGTTACAAGACCGGCCCTTTTTACGCTTTCGACAGACACATCAGCTGAGGCTTCAACGAGCTTCAATAAATATCGCTCGTTTTGGAATTCCCATTCTTTTTTCTTACGCAATAATGCGTTCATAGCTTCCTCCTCAGGATTGATAATGCTCGCAAAAGCGCTATTCAAAAGGCCGCTGAATAGAACTCATGCGAGAACTGTTTTAAGTTTTTTTGGGTTAAGACCAAGAATGAAAAACAAGCGTAGAGCAAGTTTTTAAAAACTTGGGATTAATAGTTAACTAATGTAGTGAATTGAAACTTTGTACGTAGCTAGAATTGACCGGTGGAGGCCACGTCGTGTCCGTTCACTAGAGATAGTTCGGATTGAATTAGATTTTTAATGTTCATCATAATCATGATGGCCTCCTTTCATTAGAGTTATTTCCAATATCGGAGAAGTTGCATAAAAAGTAAACTAATATTTTTGAAATTCTTTGTGGTGGCTAGTTCCACGATGGAACTGCGTTCACGCAAATATCACCATAACGATTTAAATTTGTTTCTAAGATTTTTTTGTCAGCGCTTCGAGCAGGCTTTTAAAGTACGGCGGCATTTCAGAGCGCGGATACCACGCCAGTGCCACAGCAGAATCAAGATGCATCTCGGGACTTAAGCAGAATAGAGATCCGCTTTTCACAAACGGTCGCGCGAATTCCTCTGTCAGAGCGGAAAAGCCGACGCCATCGACAACGAGTGAAGCCAGTGCATCGATATTGTTTGCATAATGGCGATGCTTAGAAATTTTTGTGATTTTATATTTTTTTAGAAGATCCAAAGTGACGTTATCGTTCGGATCAAAATCAACAATGGATTCTTTCGCAAAAATATCTTCAAGCTTTCTTTTCTTCCACGCTGTTGAAGCGAAAAGATAGTAGCGCTCTGGCGACAGGGTTTTGGAATCAAGCTCTTTGCCCACTTGGTTTACGGGAAGGGCGCCAATTTGAGCAAAGCCTGATTTTAATTTTCCTATCACACTTTCAGAGTCTGAAAGATCAAAGCGCACCCGAAGTTGCGAATACTTTTTCATCACCCCACTGGCTTTCGGAATAATCCTTGAGCGCATGAGTGCTGAAGAACCACTGATGCAGATTTCCTGCACGGTGATTTTCTTTCCTCCAAGAGTCGAAAGAGTTTCTCCTTCTAAATCGCGCGCCGCTTGAACGTAGCGAAGCAACGATTCCCCTTCACTTGTTAAACGCATTCCTTTTCTGGAGCGGGTAAATAGTGTCACACCCAGTTGCTTTTCCAAGCTCCGGATTCTTTGTGTCACCCCAGTCTGGGTGAGATCCACCATTTTAGCCGCTTCCAGGACCGTGCCCTTTTGGACGACGGCCCAGAAAGCTTCAAGGGAAGGGCTGAGTAAACTCATTAAAAATGATAATAAATGAAAATATATGAATTATACAAATACTAAATTTAAGATTATGAAAGATTTTTTCTGCGCGAATTTTCTCAGTGAATGAAAATGTGGATATGTGGATAAAGTGCGTGCGCGCAGTGTGGGGTCGGTAATTACCAAGAGAAGGTTGAATCTTCAGAAGTGCTTTTGACAATGCTTAGAGAAGTCCGTCAACTGCTTCGTAGGAGAGGCTTATGAAGAACTGGATTTTGAGAATTGCAGGTGTTTTGATTGTAACCGTAAATGTGCAAGCAAAAGAATCTATGTGTACAACAACGGGAATGCTTGATCGTATTACGTGTCCTTCAAAGTCTGTAGATATCGCAGGACCTCATCTCACTCGCGCCGTGAAATACTCCGTACCCGAGGGAAAAACTCCCCGCGGTGGTTGGCCGACAGTGGTGATCTATCAAGGTAGTTTCTTTGAAGTGGAATTTTCTCGTCAGCGTTTAATGCCTTTTGGTGGTTACAATGAGATTCGCTTGATTCAGTCTTTACTTGATCATGGATTTGCGGTGATTGCTCCACCAGCAATTAGCGGAGTTGCATGGATGACAAACATCATTGGCGTGACTTACGAAACTTCTGAAGATTTCTATTTCGTCGAAGAACTTTTAAAACAAATGAAGGCGGGGACTTTTGGGAAACTCAATATAAAACGTCTTTACGCCACAGGCATTTCCAGTGGCGGTTATCATTCCAGCCGCATGGCTGTGACTTTCCCGGGAACATTTAAAGCGCTGGCCGTAGAATCTGCTTCCTACGCCAACTGCAAAGGCCCTTTGTGTTTTGTGCCAGAGCAAATTCCTGAAAATCATCCGCCGACTTTATTCCTGCACGGAGAACTTGATACCGTGGTTCCTGTTACGACAATGTTGGAATACCATGAAAGATTGAAAGCGGCCGGTATTGAAACAGAAGCCTTCGTCGATGTGACCGCAAGACATCAATGGATTGATGAAGCGCCGGAATTAATTACGAATTGGTTCTTAGCTCATCCTTGAATCTGCCACGCGATCTTTTCAAGAGCTTCCACCTCTTCCGCCCAATATCTAAAGGTATTAAATTCGGGGAAAAGACGGGGGAAGCTTGGATCTTCCCAGCGTTTTGCAATCCACCCGGCGTAGGAAATAATTCTTAAGCCGCGCAAAAGCGGAATCCACGACCACTGATGATCGGGGAACTCGCGAAGTTCTTCATAGCCTTCAATGATCTGGGATTTTTCTTCATCCAGCATGTCAGCGTCGCCTGAAAGCAACATCCAGAAATCCTGAATGACGGGGCCATTTACAAAATCATCAAAGTCGACCAAGAAAAATTCTTTGCCGTTGTTTAAAAGATTTCCTTTATGACAGTCGCCATGAATACGAATAAATTCAGACGGATCAAAAAGATCATCAATCGCAAACAAAATATCTTCTGCTGCGACTGTGTAGCGCTCGCGCAGTTCTGGCGTCACCCAGTCTTGCAAGAAATCAAGCGTGGTCCATCCGCCGTAATAACTTGTATCCAGAACCGGACGGTGCGGAGCTGATTTCCTTGCTCCCACATTATGAACTTGCGCCATCAAGCGACCGACTTTATGAAGTTCGCCCGTTAAAAACTCCTGCGGCATTCTTCCTAAAACTTTTGGGAAAAAGGCAACGAACATTCCGTCGACTTCAGAAATCGTACTGTCATGTCCTTGGAAAAGCGGCGCGACTGCAGGAATGCCTTCATTCTTCAAAGATAGAAGAAACTCATGTTCCTCTAAAATCGCTTCTTTGCTCCAGCGGTGCGGACGATAGAATTTTGCAATCACGTTTTTATTTAAAGACGTCGAGTCAATCGACTGTTCTAACTTGATATCAAAAACGCGATTTTCATAGGAATTGAGTTGCGTGAACTCGCCCGTCGGATAAAAGCCCGCATTTTCCGCGGCTTGCAGAACTTTTTCTGGGTCTAAACTATAGAAAGAAGAGCTTTTATCCATTTCCGCCTCGAAAAAAGGTACCAGGTACCTTTTTCCCAACTTGCCAGTTTTTGGTGGTTAAGTCATTCTCTGACTTGATGAGCGGCAAAGAAACCTTTCTCTTCTCAAAATGGCCTGTAGAAGTGCATCGACGACCTTTTCGTCGCTCGGTTTCTATTTATCTTTATCCTAATAAACCGATCAAAGTGATGGCTTCTAAAAGCACGTCGCAAAAAATGATCGTGGACTTTTTGATGGTCAAAAAAGACTGGATCGAAAAGACCTTTGATAAGTTTTCTGAAATCGCAGAAAAGTTTCCTGAAAAGAAAATCAAGGCCTATGAAGATTTTCCGTTTTTGGGAAAAGACAGGAAACTTAAAGTCGTAATCACGCTTCACAAAAAACCTTTTGTCTCTGTGACGGATGACCATTTGCTTTTGCATATTCCGCGCAATGAGTGGAGCGCGAACTCTCTTATTGAAGAACATCCGACAGCTCTTAAAGAGATCCGTCATTTCTATAAAAGAGAAGCCGTGAATTTTCTCAACGAACGACTCACGTTTTGGTCTGAACAGATGAATCTTAGACCTTCGCAAGTAAAATACCGCGAACAAAGAACGCGTTGGGGAAGTTGTTCTTCAAAAGGAATTATCAACCTGAATTGGCGTTTGATCGTCTTCCCTCAAGAGATTATCGACTATGTGATTGTGCATGAGCTTGCGCATCTTCAACACATGGATCATTCAAATCGCTTTTGGTCTTTAGTTGAAAGGTATATTGAGAACTATAAAGACATCATGAAGTCTTTAAAAGAATCTCAATACCTCGTCGAATTTTTATCGGAAAATCAGTAAAGACCGTTTTGCGTTTTTGTGCGCATAAGGCTCAGGGCTAGCAAAGTTCCCACGTAACCCACACAAGCACCAAAAATAATATCGCTCAAGAAATGATCGTGAACCACAATGCGTGTCACACAAATCAGCATCGCAAAGGGAATCCAGAACCAACGAAATCTTGGAAACGCGACACTCATCATTGTTGCCGCCGTAAAGATCACTTGCGAGTGGCCAGATGAAAACGAATGCCAGTGCCAGTGAGTCGTAAAGGGATTAAAAACAAACGGATCAAAGTTCGGTGTCTTGTGAGGTCTTTGGCGTCCCGCTGTGAACTTAATAATGTGAGTAATTAAGCCTGACACAATCAGGGCTACAAAAAAATTCAATCCCCAACGACGGTAGAAATCGACTCTGTTAGCGTGTTTTTTAAGTGCAGAAATACGCGGCGCCACCCACTTCGCAAAAGCCCAAGTCGCTAAAGCCAAAACAAAATAATATTCTGAAAGGCCAATGTCCGTGAGGATGCGTGCAGGTCCACGGAAAGTATCTCTAATAGAAGGCTCGGCGAAAAAAGCAGAGAACTTTTGATCAAAGAAATATCCAGCAACAACCGCTAGCGAGAGCGACGTAAGAATCACCTTAATAATATGTCTTGTTAGTTTTTGTGGGTCGCTGATGAGCTCGCCGAATTGTTGTACAGGCATGTAATTCCTTCCAAAGCAGAGTCTAAAACGTAACCGTATTGCAATACAAGCCCTGATGAGGGGTGACGAATATTGGCCCGAGGCTTGCTTAATGGTCCAGCGACAGAATACTTGGAGGTTTCTAATGTTACCAATGCTTCAAAAGCACACATTGATTACGGCCGCTTTGTTAGCGACTTTGACGTTAAGTGCGTGCGGTAAGAAAAAAGATGTTATTTCAGCTCCACCAGAGAATGCGAAAAAAACAGGTGAAGCAAATACGAACGGTCAAATCGGTGGTGGTCTTCCTGATCCGAATAGACCTGATGATTCTAATCCACCACTTCCTGAACCAATTCCAGAGCCTAGAAAGCCAACGCCAGGTGGTTCAACTCAACAACCAAATCCACTGCCTCTTCCTCCAACAGCTCCGACGGCTCCAACTCAGCCACCGAAGCCAACAACTCCTCCAGTGGTAGACACTCGTCCAGCTCCGGCTCCGGGTTCTAATCAATTGCCTCCTGACTATCGCACGAATGATCCAGGCAATGCGACTCGTGATAATTTATCTAAACGCATGACCGGTGGCGTGACGTCAGATGGTCTTGTTTATACTTCTTCTTCTACTGATGATCTTTTGAATTATTTAAGAGCACGTAATGAAAAAGTAGGTTACGAAACTCGTCGTGCAAATTTAGAAGCCGCTTCTTCTGTGTTGTCTGCGAAAATGACAGTCGATGGAATGTCAGGTGATGCGATTGTTACTCTGAAAGTTCAAGAAGGTAACGACGTTAAAGTTTATAATGTTGCTGGTGCAAGTTCTAATGGTGGTTATGCATCTCCATTAAGATCTGTGCGCGCTGGTAACGGTGAGAAGTCGACAGGTTCTCGCGCTCTTGAAGGAACTTTGAAGTGCATGGATCTTGACGGTGGTTGTGAAACTACTTTCGTGAGACTTAAAATCGGAACATCTCCATCAAGTGCGATCATCAACGTGGTGTTCAGAAATTCTGCGGCTGATTTGTACTTCCAACTTCCAGGCGAATACTCTAGCAACCCAGAGTATCTTGGTTTGAGAGACATCATCCGTTCAACGATTCAAGGTTTGAATGTTCCTGAAAGAATCAAAACTGTTCGCATGAGTTCATTTGAAGTTGTGAACGGTCGTTCAGGTGTGGCTCTTTCTATGAAGACAGCAAACAACGAACTTCTTGCCTTCGCAGGTCCATTGCTGGCTCCTGAAGCGGGTACTGGTGTGAACATCAATCTTTCTCGTATCGCGAAAGATCAAGAAGACACTTTGGATTTGATCTCTTTAGATAATACAAAATTGAACCTTGCGAACACGATCGGTGAAGCTCGCATGGTCGCAAACAACGGTTTGGGGCAAGTGCGTTTGGCTTTGAAAATGAGAAAACGCGGCTCTTATGCTCAAGACCAGTTCCTTGTAACGTTCATGAGAAAAATTAAACCTCTCATTGATCTTACTGACGATAATTTGAAATAGTTCCTAATTTGTTCCATAGCGTTCCTATGTTTAGGGCCACAGACCTCCAAGCTGTGGCCCTTTTTCTTTGTTTGTTAAATAACTTCCTCCAGGGGCACGGCCATCCATGGCCTCTGCTGCCTTGTGCTGTCCTTGCGGCAGAGGCCCCTTCCGGCAGTTATTTAACAAACAAAGAAAAAGTGCTCGTGTGAGTGGTGTCGAATTGTCCCAGAAACGGTTGGTACACGAGTTGCTTAAGGGAGAGGTGGGGAACTACCAAAACCTTTGGGGGACAGAATGACTCTAAAAAACTCTTTATTAATCGCTTTTGCAGCCATCACTCTTACTTCAATTTCTGCGGGTGCTTACATTGTTCCAGGAGGACCTCGTCCTGCGGAACCAGCTCCCTATCCAGATGATGGTGGTTTTCAACCAGGCAATCCATTTCCAGGACAAGATGACTTCGGGAACGGTGGCATTGGTGGAATCGGAAACGGCGGATTCCAAAACGGTCGCCAAGAGCAAAAAATTATTTATCTAAATCGCAGAGTTTCCAACGAAACTTTGGCTCTTCGTCAATTGGCTGGTATCGGTGAAAATTATCGCGGTTACACAATTCAATCTGTGATCGTCGATGTTCGTCGCAGCGGTCCTCAAGCGGAAGTTTCTTTGCTTGCGGATGGTCGTGAAGAAGATACGGCTTATTCTCCACAAGGTGCTGTTCAACTTGTTCCTCGTTACAGAGCTGTGATCGGTGAAGACGTTCGTTCACTTCAATTGTCTGTTCGTGGAAATGCAGAGATCGCATCTATCACAATCAACTTGTTAGATAATGATCGCGTTGAGCGCCCAGGTCGTCCTGGCCGTGGCATCGATGTTCCGTTGTATGTGTCTCGTCGCATGTACGGAAATGATCGTTTGGATCTAACTCAATACATCGATATGTACCGCTACCGTGGTTACAGAATTCAAGAGATCGTGATTGAGGCGACTCCGGTTTACAACACAGCTTTGATTGATCTAGTGATCAACGGTTTCAATCAAGGTCAAACTTTGCAAGTTGATCGCTACAACTCTCGCCAAACTGTGCGCCCACAAAATGCCGTGCTTGGCCAAGGAGCTGATAGCATCGTGCTTTACACTCGCGGTGATCTTGATGTCCGCCAAGTGACTTTGCGCCTATCTCGTTAATAAATAGAAGCTTTTTAAAACTCGACGACTGAAAAGGGACTCCACAAGAGTCCCTTTTTTTATGCTTTGCAATAACGTAAAGCCCTTTGTGCACAAATCAGCTTGTTTTGAAGATTTAAATCGGGTGAACTATTTGGGTGCAAAAGGAGATCTGATTTCTATGCAAAACAGTCATCTTGAGTTTAGCAAAGGCAAAGAAATTTCAATGGGTTCCGCGAATCCTCCAGTTCTTTCTGATTACATGAACTACCGTCAGTTCTTGGCGGATTTTTATCAGTTCAAACGTAAGTCTTCGAAAGGATCGTTGAGAGCTTATAACTATGCTGTGTTTTCAGCAGCGGCGAATATTAAATCTCCCAATTATCTAAAAATGATTATCGAGGGAAAAAGAAATCTCTCGGAAGATATGATTGGCAAGTTCGGTAAAGCTTTGGGCTTTATGAAAGACCAAACTGACGAGTTCCGTTTGCTTGTGCAATTCACGCAAGCGACGGATCCGGCTGAACGTAATATGTATCTTAAAAAATTAAGCGAGCATCGTGTTGCTGGAAAATTAAAATCCGGCGAAATCGATCGCAAAACGTGGGAGAAAGTTCCTAACTGGGTTGCGTGGATCATTTACGCGATGGTGGATCAAGAGGGAGTTTCTTTCGACACTGCAGCGTTGAAGACTCTTCTTCGTGGTAAAGCTTCTGAAGATGAAATTGAAACGGCTCTTAATACATTAATTACTTCAGGCGAACTTCGTCGTGATGAAGTGACGGGCGAGCTTAAAAAGAACAGAAGTTTGATTGAGTCTCCGGAAGAAATTCCTGTGGCGCTTGTTCGTAAGCTTCAATCTCAATTGATGTACTTGGGTCTTGAGTCTTTGTATCAAGATCAACCGACTGACAGAGAGTTCGGTACGTTGACGATGTCTTTGACGAAAGCTGAGTTTGAGGAAATTAAATTCAAACTTCGTCAGATGAGAAAAGCTTTCCACAAAGACAATTCAATCGCGCGCATGAAGGAAAAAGGGGAGAGAGTTTATCAACTTAACATCCAACTTTTCCCTGTGACGAATGCAGTTGAAGGTGTTGAGAAAACAGTGATTAAGCCTGCTCTTGATTTGAAAGTTGAGACGGCGATTGTTGAAACTCCGGTGGCAGCTTCGACGGCGGCTCCGCAAGCGCAACCAGTTCCTGCTCCTGCGCAAGCAGCGACGACTGAGACTGCGAATGCATCAGCGAATAAAGATCGTTCGAATGTAAGTTCACTTGCAGCGACAGCGGCTTCTGCTGCTGATTTATTCCGTTAATTCTTATGAGCGGTTCTTTTTGCAGAACCGCTTTTTAATTTTTCAATTTTGATGAAAGAAGCAGCTTAATCGCTGCTTTTTTTGTATTTAAAAATGTGAGTCCGCTCGCCAGAAAAGCGGACGCAGTCGACGCTTCTTTCGTTAAACTTAGATAATTTGCTTAAAGTTTGCGCTGGTTTTAAACGCGAAACACATTCATAAAAATTTAAGATTCTTAAATTTTAGTGTCATTATTGCCCCATTTTTTGTGCACAAGTGTGGATAACTCTGTGGAATAGGCCTATAAATGGTGGATATCTCGACCTTTTGGCGTAAATTGTCTCGTGCTAACGTTAAGATCTCGTTAGGATGACACCACCTCTGCAAGACAAAAGTCCTGCGTCATTAAAAATTTAATCGTTGAATGTGAGGGTCAAAATCGGAAGGATAAACGATTTTCATTTTGCCGCTAATCTTGTGGTAAGATGATTTGATGTTTTCACACATGGGGGCGTACTGGCTTCGACGTGGGTGCTGAAACATAAGGAGCATACCGGGGCGGATGAGGACCTCGTTAAAAACGTCCATTTTGTAATTGGCAACGATTACGCACTTGCAGCTTAATTAAGCAGCACGATCAACCTTGTGGTGGTTCCGCACTTGGATTGATCGTCATTTAGGGACCTCGGTGAGTTGGGTTTTCTCCAGCAGACTCGCTTAAATTTACTGGGGGAGTGTTCAGTCTGATTTTGTTAGTGGAAGCTGGCTGAACAAACTAAAGCACTGACTAAGTATGTAGCGCCTTATCGCGGATCACTTGCGGACGCGGGTTCAATTCCCGCCGCCTCCACCAATTTTTTAAGCGAACCACTCGAAACGAGTGGTTCGTAAGTATCTAATTTATTTCAATTTTATTTTTACGGATGGTGTTCGCCTATCCATTGGTTAGGTCAGATGGTGGTGGGAATCGAACCAGCGTTCTTCTTTGTAATTTTCTTTTTATGGTAATCTATCAAAATTCTAGCAATCAGGTTCTGAACTTCTTCTTTCTTCTCTACAAATTCTTCTTGTGAGATGTAAATAGGAATGAGTTCTACTTTAAGAGGTGTTTTTGGCTTTTTCATTAATTAACCTAATTTGCTTTTATTCGTTTGTTGCCTAAATTTGGCTGGAGTGGTGCCGACTGTACGTTTAAAGAATTTAATAAAATTTGTGGTCTCGTCAAAGCCTAGACTTTCGCTAATTGCAGTTACGGACTGGTCTGTATGAGCAAGTAGCCTTTTCGCCTCCAGATTAATACGAGCAGCAATAAATGATTTCGCATTCATTCCTGCAAATTCTGTTGTCGCTCGTGACAAGCTTTTTTCTGAACATTTTAGGTGGCTCAGATAATCACCAACTTGGTGCCAATACGTAAATTTATCTTCAACAAGACGTTTGAAGTCCTTAAACCGCTGTTGGGAACTTGAATCATTGTTCCTTTCTACTCTGTGCCCGTAGAATATATTCAGCCGTAATAGCAGTGCGGCCAATTGATGTCGAAGTAAAGTATGTATTTCTCGTTGAGGAGCTTTAATTTCAGTATCCTTTAACATCTTGGTTATAATTTCAGTTACACATGAAAATTCCTGCTCCTTGAGTTCGATGTGCTCACCAAGTTGCTCAAGAACAATATCAAGTTGTAAATCTTGATCCGCCATTCGCGAAGTTCCCAGAAACTCAGGCCGAAAAACAACCATCCAGCCATCCCAGTTTATTTCAGTTCCGAAGTTATGCGCTTGTCCGGGTTTAATTGCAATGAGCGATCCAGGCTTACACATCAAAGGTTTGAAGTCGAGCAGCTGGCGACTTCTTCCACTTGTTACAAAAATCAATGTATAGAAAGCATATCTATGTGTAGCGAGGAGACTTTGTCCACACGCACGCTTGCGGAGGTTTGACATCGTAAAGATCTCTAAATCCAAAGAAAAAGATCCGGGTGGCTGGTATTCAAGTCTTCGAATATCGTTGATTTTAGTTTTTTCTTTTTTCATCAGTTTTTTAATCATGCCATCAATTTTTGTTTTTTTCAATGATGTGTCTATTATTTACCATTGTTCATATAGTTACTTACCTTGAGGTACTGGGTTAATAGTCTAATATTTATCTACTGTCATTAACTGTATTTGAGGAGATTACAATGAAATACATTATTCATGGAGCATCAGGGGCCCAAGGCTCTCCGCTCTACAAGAAACTATTAGCAGCGGGAAAAAACGCAGTTGGTGCTGTTCGAGACACCAAATCCCTTAACGACTTGCCAGCGATTGCGGTTGATAATTCGTCAGTTGAATCATTAATAGCAGCCTATAAAGGAGCCGAGGGAGTATTTGTTCATTTACCATTAGGTCCGGAAGAAATGCGCCTAGAGTTCGCTAAAAATATTGGTAAAGCTATTATGAGTGCAAAACCCAAGCGAGTTATTATTTCAACAAGTGGATGGACAATTGATGCTCCTGGAACTCCTTTGCAGTACTCGGATGACAACGCTGTTTCAGTTTTAAAAAGAGAGGTAGAGAAATCCGGAGTATCATCAGCGGTTATTGCTCCACGTTTTTATCTTGAAAATCTTCTTCTTCCTATGACTTTGGAAGCTGTTAAGAGTAAAGGCGTTATTCAATATCCTATTCGCTCAGATTATGCAGTTTCGTGGGGCTCTCACCTTGATGTGGCTGATGTTGCCATCGAGCTTTTTAATAAACCTTCTGTTACTGGTATTGTCGGTGTTGGCCAGTTTCCAGGCATTACAGGAAAAGATTTGGCTGATTCATTTTCAAAATACTTTGGCAAAAAGATTACATTTGAAAGTTTGAAGCCTGCTGAATATGGAAAATTGTTAGTGCCATTGTTTGGAGAGATCGCGGCAGCCGGTGTGGAAGAAATTTACAATACAATCGAGAAGTCGAAGGAAAACGTTATTAACCGAAATACAAGTGCTCAGAATGTTTTAGATTTCAAACCTCGCTCTATAGAGCAATGGCTTTCAGATATGGGTATTCGATAAAAATAGAATAGAAAATATAACAAGGAGAAATACAAAAATGAGAAGTTTAAAAACAATAATGTTTATATTTATTGCTTCGATGTTGTCTAGTCACGCCCAAGCTGAAAATTTCAAAAAAGAGCCTACCGTCACTCATGCATCTCAGGTGAAATGGATGCCGATGGTTCCAGAATTAGGAGATAAAGGGCCTCAGATGGCAGTGGTTTTCGGAGATCTAGCAGCAAAAGGAAAACCAATTGGAGTGCTGGTTAAGATACCCGCAGGAACAGTGGCTACCCCACATACCCATAGTTCGGATTATTGGTCAGTCGTCATTAAGGGACAGGAATCTAATTTTGATGGTGACGTAAGCAATGCGAAGCCATTACCAGCGGGTTCGTGGTGGTATCAACCTGGCAAAGACCCACATGATAATAAATGTTTTGAAGGTGAAGATTGTATTTTGTTTACTTACTATGAAAAAGGGATGGACATTTCTTTTCTTAATTCACAAGTAAAGACAAAAAAATAGATAGGTTCAAATTTTCAAAACTGACTTACTCGCATAAATGAAGGTGGGGTTGAGTAAAATCAACCCCACCTTCGCACTTCATTGCGCTAAAACATCTAAGCTAGTAAGTATTTCACGTGGCACTAGGGCGTCGACCGCTATGGTATGAATTGCGTCACTAACGGTTGCACAAGCATCTGCAACGATGGACACTTTGTACTTTTCAGCACTCTTCGAAAGAGCAGTGTGGGTCACGCAGTTTTGTGTCATCATCCCACACAGTACAATGTGTTCGACACCGAATCGATTTAAGACAGCTTCAAGTTCCGTTTTATAAAACGAGTCAGCGTATTGTTTGTTGATCACTGGGGCACTCGGAACCGCTTCGAGAATTTTTTGATGTATCATTACGCCGCTGCTTTCAGGGGTGAAGAATGGAGAATCAACACCAAGTACATGTCGGATAAGGACAACGGGAATATTTTGTTTTTTAGCTAGGTCGATAAGTTCTAACGTTGTATCTAATGCCATTTCTGGATTCCACAATGGAAACTTTCCACCAAGAAAGTATTCGTTTTGAATATCTATGACGATTAAAGCTTTTTTCATATTCACCTAAAATATTTTAATTAGAACATCGGATTATTGTTCGCACGCCCATCGGGCATTGGCATCATGGCGTCCCAGTGCTCTGCTAATTTGTTGTTTTCTATTCGGTAAATATCGATAAATCGCCATTCTTTTCCGGCCATTTCATATCTCGAATGAAGGAAAACAATATCACCTTCGGCTGCAATATGTTTGAAACTAATTTTTTGCTTTGGCACGCCTTGAGAGATGAGCATTTGCAAAAGCGCTTTCACTCCTTTCGGACCGTCCGCAATCGTTGGATTGTGTTGAATGAAGTTTTCTGTCATATATTCATCTACTGCCGTAACATCTAAATCGCCAAAAATTCTTTGGTATGCCGTTGAGACAATTTGTTTGTTGCTTTCTTCTGTTGTCATAAGATTTCCTCTTCTTTTAATAGCTGTTGATCGTTTATTCTAGCGGCCCCAAAAATTATCTTCAGCTTCTTGATCTTCAGAGAAGAGCCAAACTTCTTTTATTTTACTATCTTGAATTTTCAATAGATCGACTCCCGCCATCGACATGCTTTTTCCTTCACGTTGAGCTGAAAACTGAATGATGACAGATACTAAGTCTCCATTTGCCATAATATGTTTTGGCTCAAGCTTTAATGTTCCTTGGGTAATTTCCATCATTTTACCCAAGTGGGGGAATAGCTCTTGTTTTCCTTTATAAGTTCCTGAGGCTTGGTGATTACCTGGTTGGTGCCAGATGACATCATCAGCGATGAGTTGTCCGACTTTCTCCATTTCTCCCTTAGAGAGGTGGTTGAAATAAGATTCAACTACCTTTAAATTTTTCTCGTCTGTATTCATAGATGGCTCCTTTTTATAAGTATGTTAATCCAAATTAATCTGCTACAGTAGTGGCATAAATGCCATTTATGAGGTTATAAATGCCAAAATTTAAAAGTGTGAATATTGGGATACTTGTTCATAATCGATCCGCTCTTGGCGTAACAATTTTAATTAAAGAAATTTTTGAAGCCGCGAATTACGTCTTAGGGGCCGAAATCTACAAGATAGAATTTATTAGCTATAAGAAGCGAGTCTTTAGAAACGGTATTTTCCAGATACAATTACAAAAGAGTAAAGAGAAGTATGATTATGTGATAGTTAGTCCATCTCAGGGAATGGACGAAAATATGCTTCTTAATTGGCATAAAGAAAGTGAACTTCTTAAATCGTTGCATGAAAACAATGTTGTGATTGCATCAGCCTGCCTAGGAGTTTTGTTTTTGGCCAGCACTGGAGTACTTGATGGTAAGCAAGCTACAACTCACTGGTCCTGCGAGAGCTTTGTAAAAAAGAATTTCCCGAATGTTCAATGGAAAATGCAGAAGATGCTTTGTGAAACATCGTCCACTATCACTGCTGGTGGCTATCTTGCTATTGTTGATCTCACTCTTAATATTATTTCAAGATCAAGCGGAAAGAAGGTAACTCAAGAAATCGGAAAACTACTTTTGGCCGACAGTACGAGAGAAAAACAATCTATTTATGCGGCTGAGTTAACGGTAAACACTCAAGAGGTAGATCAGTTTAAAGCTTTAGAAAAATGGATTGATTTGAATATTGATAAGAATATTTCAATTCAGGAAATGGCAGCCCGTTGTGGCATGAGTTTGCGGAGCTTTCAGAGAAGGATCACCTCATCTTATGGCCACCCACCAAAGAAGTTCCTTCAATTGAAACGGGTTCAGAAAGCACGTTTACTACTAAGTAATTCAAAGTTGAGCATTGAAGATGTCGTGTCACAAGTGGGGATGAGTGACGTTTCTTCTTTCAGAAAAATCTTTTTGCGAGAGTTCGGAATGACACTATCCGAATACCGACGACGACTATTTTAGCTGCCTAACCCGCATTCTTATGGCTTTTGGCCACTTCGATGCCTTGGATTCTTGAATAAGTTGAAACTGTGCCTTGCGGATTTGGTTGATGATGACTGGAAGATTGCCACTGGCAACGGCGGTAAAGGCCAATACGACTGCGATTTTGATAAGACTGTTCATTTAGTCCTCCGGTTATTTGTTTAGTTGGATTGGTTAAGTTTAATGATTCTTCTGACCACACATGGACTCCATGATTTGCCAGTTCGACTAGGAATCTTTTGGCGATTCAATTCTTTTGCAATGGCATTCCCAGAAAGCCCTGACTGGTAAAGCTTCATAATTTTTCTGACAATAATTTGTTCTTTTGGATCAATGAGTAGCTGGCCATCAAGGTAAGCATACCCGTATGGCGTGTGACCACCGCGCTTAGTATGTAGTCGATCTATGTGGACTGAATTTCCATTGAGAGGATTTCTCAACGCCATTCCGCTTTTTTTCAAAGTTTCACGCACGGTAGATTTTGGAATGCCTGTTCTCTCTTCTATATCGCGTATAGAGAGTCCTCTTTCATAAAGAGGAGCACATTTTTCAAATATTCGCGCTGGTGTTTTTACAGAAAGTTCAATAAAGTCATGATGATAGTGGGGTTCGCCTGTCGATACCTCACCTCCACCATTTTTTAAGTATTACGAACTCCGTGCTCATGAATATCGTGACGGAGTTTTTGTTTGCTAAGTATAAAAGAGATGCGCCAAAAGAAATGGCGATTGCCTATGTAAGGTCTTCTGATTCTCAAAAATAATTTTTCTTCCTCGAATTTTACTTCGCATCAGTTCCTCTATTCAAATATTTTGGAGTCCGTTCGTTTGACGGAGAAAATTTCCGAAACCCTCGCTGAAACGTGGTCTTTAGGTGAGAGCCTCAAGATGCTGCTTCAGCGAGTTGTACATTGAATCAAAAATACGACGATCATTCAGAGCCTTACCCATTGCGAAAGTGCCCTCTTGAAAAGTCACTATATATTCAGCAAGTTCTTGGGTGTTCACGTTCTTGCGCAAATAACCGCCTTGTTGGGCCCGCTTTAAATGCTCACGGGTTTTAGCGATCCAATCTTCTAGAACGGCGCGAGTTTTTTGTTTGAAGAGTTCATCTGAGCCCGACATTTCCTGAGTAAGATTATTCAGCGGACATCCAAGAGCCACGTACTCATCTGGCCAATTATCGAAAGTATTTTTAAAACATTTTAATATACCTTGAATAGGATTCTTATAGGCGTTCAGCGGTTTAATCCAACGATCTAAAATTCCTGTGTGGATGATCTCATCGACGATGGCATAACCGACATGACTTTTTGTTGGAAAATAATGGAAGAAGGCCCCGATTGTGACGTCGGCCTTTGCAGCCAGTTCACGCACGCCAACGCCATTAAAGCCCCGGCTATAGATTTCCATAAATGAGGCATTAAGTATCTGGGCACGTGTTTTTTCGGGATCTCTTACTATACGTTTTGCCATCAGATCAAATATATCAAATGATATGTAAATTGTCCATGAATATTACTTTATTAAAAATGAAACATATTTAAAAATTCTCTTTTAACATATCAAGTGATATGTAATTATACCGATAAGGATCACATAAAGGAGCTTTACATGACCTCAAAAGCAATATGGACGGGTAGGATTTTAAGCGGTTTGGCCATCGCATTTTTATTGTTCGATGCCACAATCAAGTTTTTTATGGATAAGCTTCCACCAGAAGCATTAAAGGCGGGGGCTGCTTTGCAGTGGCCGATAGAACTGATGCCGACAGTTGGAACCATTCTTTTGATATGCACTCTTCTGTATGCAATTCCGAAAACGTCGCTACTTGGTGCTGTTCTTCTGACGGGGTATTTAGGTGGAGCGATCGCAAGCCACGTCCGTGTTAGCAATCCACTTTTCAGTCACACTCTTTTTCCAATTTATGTCGCTGTTTTTGTTTGGCTAGGCCTTTACTTGCGCAGTTCACGTCTTAGACAAGCTTTTCCCTAACTAATGGAGTATTTATGAATATTAAAGTCGATCCGAAACTTGATCTTGTATTAGAAAAAATCATCCCAGCAACTCCGGAGCAAATCTATAAAGCTTGGACAGATCCTGTTGGAATTAAAGAATGGTTTTGTCCAAAGCCTTGGCAAACTGTAGAGTGTGAAATGGATTTGCGTCCTGGTGGAAAATTCTTCTCCGTCATGCAAAGTCCTGAAGGCCAAAAGTTTCCAAATACGGGATGTTATTTAGAACTTGTTCCTTACGAAAAACTTGTTTGGACTTCCGCGCTACAGCCGGGCTTTCGACCATCACCGAAACCGCAGGGCCCGCACGATTTATTGTTCACGGCAGTTTTGTTTTTGGAAAAACATCCAGAAGGAACTAAGTACACTGCAATCGCTCTCCACCAAGACGAAGAAGGTCGTAAGGTTCATGAACAAATGGGTTTTCATGAGGGCTGGGGAATGGTGGTTCAACAGTTAACAGAGTATTTGTCACGCGGTCGTCGTTAGAATTAGTTCTAAATTTTAGCCAAGCGCCCTCCATCGACTCGGAGGGTGGCTCCGGTAACAAAATGCGAATCATCCGACGCAAGAAATGCAATGGCTGAAGCGATGTCTTCTGGTTTTCCGACATCGCTTTGGCTGATGACTTCCAATCCGGACTTCACATTCGGATTTTCCCAAAGCATAGGAGTGTCGACGGCTCCTGGCAAAATCGCGTTGACACGGATTTTCTTTTCTTTGCCTTCGATGGAGCCTGAGCGGGTGAGTGATAAAACAGCGGATTTCGCCGCAGCATAAGACGACACAAGGGGAGTTGTTTCCACCGCGTGAATGCTTGAGACATTTACGATGGCGCCGCCATTTTTCATGTGCAGAAAACCTTGTTGCATGAAATAGAGAGTTCCTAAGAGATCGACGCCAAGAACTTTCATCCAATCGTCCACGGATTGTTGTTCTAAGGGTTTAAATACCATGAGGCCCGCATTGTTGATGATGGCATCAATATTTCCAAACTTATCCAATGTGGCCTGAACAGATTGTTTTACGTTTTGTGAGCGACTTACATCGCAAATGCTCAGTAACGGTTTTAAGCCAATATCTTCGATTTCTTCTGAAGCTTTTTTTAAACGATCCTCTTTGATATCAACAAGAACCGTTTGCGCACCCTCCTTGGCTAATTGAAGGGCGGTGGCAAGTCCGATGCCGCTGCCTGCTCCCGTGACAATAGCGACTTTGTTTTGGAATCGGCTCATCTGTTTTTTCCTCATTGTCTTATAGACGGAGCTGAATTGCTGGCGTTCTTCCGTCTTTGAGCTTCTATTTTTTGAGTTTCAGCTTCACCTTTAGAATATCCGTGCGGAGAAACGACTGGAACTCTGAGGCAAATACTTTGCGTTGGTAAAACCTCTCTCCAGCTTTTGATTAATTTTTTATACGCTTCACCGACGGGGCGGATTTTTCTATCAAGATCAAAAAGTCCCACGGGGTGAACTTTGTTTCGTTCCTCGCGAAGAGCGATGTCCCAATCGATTTGGTCCGTCAGCGAATACCAAGTAAAGCCCACAACAGGAATACCTTTATTTCTGACTCTTAAAACATTCGCCCATTGTTTCCAAAGCCAATTCACTCCTTCGTCGCCTTGCGGTCCCTGCGCGATATTGGTTTCTGTGTGCATGACGGGAATTAAATAGCGTTGGTAATATTGACTGGTGATTTCATCATAACCAAAAACTTCACCAGCAGCGCGAGTTGTGCCGTCAGAGGCCACTCTGTGTTCGTTGGTCATGTAATAATCATTTCCCATAATGCAATTGTGTTTAAGACCCCAACCAAAGAAGAAATGATATTCTTCGCGGGTCATTCCGTTATCCATCAGATATTCATACATCTGCGAATCGACGCGTCGACCGTAATTAAGGTCTAAAGATAAAAACCGTTTTGCGTTAAGGATTTCAGCGGGTTTGATGGCTTGCGGGTCCTCGGCATGAAAATATTCCGAGGATTCACTCTGAATAAAAATCGCGTCGGGCCGAACTTCTAAGATGGCGTTCATTCCAAGCACATTGGCTTTTGCGATATTCTTTAATGCGTTGACGAAACTCTTGTCACTTTTCTCCTGTTCGTTCCACCATCCATAAGCGGCAGAAAACAAAGCGCAGATAAACATCTCGTTAATAGGTGTGTAAAGCTGAACCCATGGAAACCGCCGAGCGAAGTCACGACAATACTTCGTAAAAAGAGTAGGAAAATCGGGATTCTGAAAGTTTCCCACCCAATTAGGAACGCCGAAATGACAAAGGTCAACGATGGGAAATAGGTTTCGTCTTTGCAAATCGTGAAATGTTAGATCCGCGAAATCCCAATTATATTTTCCGTCACCTAGCCAGGTCAGATGAATGGGCGGACCATATCTCAGATAATCAATTTCAAGCTCTTGTAGAAGATCAAAATCTTTAGACCAGTATTTGTAATGAAGACATTTCTCCATCTGATCAATGCGCGTGCGTCCGCCATTGATGGTGGGATAGCTATTTTCGATACCAGTTGCGAACATAAATGCACCAACAGCCATGTTTCTATTCTTGGTGACCTCGGCGAGGGTCTCCACCGGAAAGCGGGTGATCTGGTAAGTTACACTTTGTAAGATTGTTATACGGCCATTGTGAAGTTCTAGCTTGTAGTCTGCCAGATTGACCGTTACATGTTATATATAAGCATACGAACTGGTTGAAAGGCCCCGATTTGAGTCCGAGTGAGAAGAAAAGAACGTTAGAATATTTCAGTGCTTGGCGATTGCAAAACAAGATCACTCTATTTTCTTTGGTGGCGATTTTGATTGTGTCGGCTCTCTTTGTGGCTGCGAGCATTTTGCTTCCTTCTGTCAGTACTACTGAATTTATTGCTTTCATTGTTTTGATTCCGGCTCTGGCATGTTTGGGAATTGCTACGTGCCATTCTTCCAATCTTGAATCCTCCAAAGCTCAAATCGAATACAAAAAATTATTGTCGCGTATGTTAGAGGCCGAAGGTTCGCAGATTTCGCTGGATCGCTTTTTTTCGATTTCTAGCGATCTTATGGCTGTTGCGGGAAAAGATGGTTTTCTCAAGAAGGTCAGTAAGTCTCTGGTGGATACTTTAGGCTATAGCGAAGAAACGTTATTAACGACGCCATTTTTTGAATTTATTCATCCCGAAGATCGAGAGATGACACGTAAAAACATCGAAGCGCTGAATATGGGACTGCGTTCAGTCGGTTTCGAAAATCGTTATCGTACTGCTGATGGAGGTTATCGAACATTGAGCTGGAGTGCGGCGGCGGATGCAGATCTTGGTGTGAGATTCGCGTCAGCCCGCGATGTGACCGACGAGCGCAACTTTAAAAATCACATGCAGCAAATATTGGGATCAGCTCCCTTTGTGTTGGTGGTAAAGGACCGTGAGGGAGTGATTACGAACTGCAATGCAGCTTTTGCGCGTATCATGGGATTTTCCCGAGACTCGCTAATAGGTCAGAATGTGAATCATCTCGCACCATCTGAATTCATTTCCTCTTTCTTGGAAAAAGAGCCGGTGGTTCTAAGATCTCAGCGTTCCTTTACATTTGATGAAGTTCTAAAAAATCAAAATGCAGAAGAAAAATATCTTTCAACTATTTTCCCCATTCTTGATCACGAAGGAAAAGTAGTCTCTACGGGAAAAGTTTCTCTGAATATCGATTCCATTGCTGAAAAATATTTTACCTAAGTAAAGCAGCCATGATCTAGAAATGTCCATTAGCACTTTAACTAGTGTACGCTAGCGAAACTAAGTCCAGCAAAATAGTCCTCAATGGATTCAGTTGTTTCTTTTTTTAGTTTATCTAAAATGGATACTACAAAAAAGTAAACAAAAGAGATCGGAGGAATTTATGCCGGGTACAGTTCAATTGCACAGAGTATTGGCCGCTCCGCCAGAGAGAGTTTTTAGAGCATTCACCAATCCAGATGCTATGGCGAAATGGCTTCCTCCGCATGGATTCGTTGGAAAAGTTCATGAGATGGATTTCCGCGTTGGCGGTGGCTACAAAATGTCATTCACGAATCTGACGACACAGAAAAGTCATTCGTTTGGCGGAAAATACACTGAAATTAAACAGAACGAATTACTGAAGTACACGGACAAGTTCGACGACGATCCCAATCTTCCTGGTGAAATGCATGTGACTATTTCATTTCGTAAAAGTGTTGGCGGTACCGAATTGAAAATCACTCAAGATGGTATTCCTGACGTGATTCCAGTTGATATGTGTTATCTCGGCTGGCAGCAGTCGTTGATGCTTCTTACTCAGCTTGTCGAGCCAGAAATTAAAGAAGGATAATCAATGACAACGAAGTCAGTAGAAACACCAGATAGTACAGCCGTTCGAGTCGCTCTTTGGAGAGCGATGCACGTTCAAATCGATGCACCTCCGCATGTGCTTAATGATGAAATCGGTTTCAAACTCGTTTCACCTCCGGAGGGTTGGCGTGATCGCCCGGACATGCATCCACAAGGAACGGCTCCATTTCGTGCTTCTATTGTGGCGCGCGCTCGTTTTATTGAGGACCTGGTTGCAGAACAAGTGAATCACGGTGTGACCCAATATGTGATTCTTGGTGCGGGTCTTGATACTTTTGCGCAACGTCGTCCTGAAGTGGCTTCCAAAATCAAAGTTTTTGAAATTGATAAACCTGACACGCAAGCTTGGAAGCGCCAACGTTTGATTGAAACTGGCCATCCTATTCCCGAGTGGCTTCGTTTTGTGCCAGTCGATTTTGAGTTAGGTGATTCTTGGTGGGATCGTCTTATTGTGGCAGGTTTTGATCCGAAGAAACCTGCGATCGTGACTTCCATCGGTGTGAGCATGTATCTGACGATGGATGCGATTAAAGATACTTTACGTCAGATGCTGAAGCTGGCTCCAGGATCGAAATTTATTATGACGTTCCTATTGCCTTTAGATCTTGTCGCACCTGAAGACCGTTTTGGTTACGAAAGATCGATGAAGGGTGCTCAAATTTCGGGAACACCGTTTATTAGTTTTTTCTCTCCTGAAGAAATGCTCAATCTTGCGCGCAGTATTGGATTTCAAAAGGTGGAACATTTGTCGACGGCAGATATGGTTCCCCGATATTTCGCTAACAGGTCAGATGGTCTAAAGCCTTCTACGGGTGAAGAGCTTTTGATCGCGACCATATAGGGGGCAACAATGGATACTGCACATTTTGACGGAACTTTGGTTTTGGAAAAGCTCGCTGAAATTAACAAGTTCGACGAATTCAACGATGCCATAGATGCTGACGATTTCGTTAAGGTGAAGTCTTTAATGAGAGAAGCGCACATTGATTTCGAGACAATTGCGGCTGTTATGAAAAAGATGGCTGACGCCGACGGTAAACATTAAGAGGATGAAGTCCGAATTCAGCCAGTAATTTCTATCAGATTTAGTTACTTTCCGTTTAATGGAGGTAACTATGCAATTCACAGGAAAAACAGTTTTTATTACCGGTGCTAATCGCGGAATTGGTCGGGCGCTTGTCGAAGCGTGTCTCTCTAAGAACGTCGGAAAAGTTTATGCAGCTTCAAGGAAAATCGAAAATCTTCCTCCATTTAATGACCCAAGAGTTGTCGCTATCAAGCTTGATATTTCCAAAAATGAAGAAATCAAAAAAGCTGCTGAAGAATGCGCCGACACTCAGATTCTTATCAACAATGCAGGCATCTTAAATCCAGGAAATATCCTCGAAGGGAATATGGAAGGATTTAAGAAAGACATGGAAATCAATTGCTTTGCGACTCTTGCAATGATGCGCGCGTTTGTTCCGGTTTTGGAAAAGAATAAAGAAACAAGAATCGTCAATATCGCTTCAATCGCAAGTTACGTGAATTTTCCGTTTATTGCAGGCTACTCTGCCTCAAAGGCAGCACTTTATTCTGTCTCACAAGCAGCAAGAATTGAATTAAGTGCCAAAGGCATCCCGGTTCATATCGTGAATCCTGGAGCTATCGATACCGATATGAATAAAGGTAGCACGATGGATATGACGGCTCCTAAAGACGTGGCGGAAAGTATATTGAAGGCTGTGGAAGATGAAATTGAAGATATCATCCCCGACAAAATTGGCAGAGGAATGTTTGAGGTTTGGAGAAAATCTCCAAAAGAACTAGAGGACCTTTCTAAAAAAATGTATTTCGGAAAGTAGGAAATTGAAGTTCGCCCTCCGAAGCTCCTTTGGCTCATCCAGACTGGATTAGTTTTAATGTGATTTTGATGGATACATTGCTATATTGGGGTTATGAAAAAACAGATCAATGTTCTTCTCTGTGTCGTACTGATTCTGATTTTCTTTCTGGGAGTAGGTTATATGTTACCAGTATTTGGTTCGAGTCCCAATGGCGAGCAAGTTGAAAGTTTCAAGAAATCTCCGCAGTTTCGTGATGGCAAATTTGTAAATAGAATACCGGACGTATTGGAAAAAATGAGAAAGGAAGCTTTTAGCGTTAGCACCATTATGGAATGGCTGGCAAAAGGCGAGGGCAGAGTGCCCGCGACTTCGCTTCCTGAAGTAAAACCTGATTTGAATGAATTTTTAAAACCATGTCAGGATGTGAAAGTCATCTGGTTTGGACATTCGACGTTTTTGCTAAATTTCTCTGGAAAGATTATTCTGGTTGATCCGGTTTTCTCGGGAAGTGCTTCACCAGTGAGTTTTATGGTGCAGAGATTTCAAGCTCCAGTTCTTAAACTTGAAGAGCTTCCCAAGATTGATCTGATTTTGATCTCGCACGATCACTACGATCATCTTGATATGGAGACGATGAAATTCTTCGCCAAAAAAGAAAATAAGTTCCTGACTCCATTAGGAGTAGGTTCGCATCTTGTCGGTTGGGGAATAGATCGTTCACGAATCACAGAGCTCGACTGGTGGCAAAGCACCAACTTTGAAGGTATCGAATTTGTTGCAACACCTGCGCAACATTTTTCCGGTCGCGGCGTTTCTGACGGAAATAAGACACTATGGGCGTCGTGGGTGATTCGTAATAGCGATCACAATATTTATTTTAGCGGTGACTCTGGTTACGATACTCACTTTAAAGAAATTGGTGATAAGTACGGACCGTTTGATATCGCCTTCATCGAAAATGGTCAGTACAATCAAAAGTGGAGAGCTGTTCACGCTTTGCCTGAAGAATCCGTGCAAGCTTACTTTGATTTAAGAGCAAAAAGATTTTTCCCAATTCACTGGGGCATGTTCGTTCTGGCTTTGCATTCATGGCGCGAGCCTGTTGACGAGTTGTTGAAACTTTCAAAAAGCCGTGGCGTCAACCTTGTCACTCCGAAAATTGGAGAAACAGTTGCGATCAATGATAATTATCGCAATGTCGAATGGTGGACAGATCTAAAATAAAACAGAGGCTGGGTTTTCTTCAGCCTCCTGAAAGTCTAAAAGATTTTTCCCTAGCCCTTCGGCATTTTGCTCATGTCCATGAAAAGCAAATTCCAACGGTGCCCATCTGGATCGACAAATCCGCAACCATACATCCATCCGTCTTTGTAGCCGGGCTTCGCGTAAAGAGTGGCGCCTGCTTTGACAGCTTTTTCAGCCCATGCGTCGACTTCTTCGGGAGAGTTCGCACCTAAAGAAAATAAAACTTCATTGGATTGTTTTGCATCTGTCACTTGTTGCCCGCCGATAAACTCACGAAACATGTTTTCAGGGAAAACATTCACGACAACTTTTTTGTTGCCCAAGTCCATACTCACCATTTGTGCATTTGAGTGAACTTTGTCCATGTTAAAGCCGATATCGGTAAAAAATTTTCGAGTTCTTTCAAGGTCTTTAGAGGGAAGATTCACCCAGAATTCGTTTTGCATAAATGTCTCCTTCGATTTTTTTATATTTGAATGCTTTTTCCGTCGAAAAACTGCGTTTTAATTTCATCTAAAACAAGATCTTCAACACATCTTAAATTGATCGCCTTAATAGGTTCACCCGTAGGCATTTTGCCGGACGCAAAAGCTGTCACACCGCAGACTTTACAAAAAGTATGGTGAATGGACTTCTTACCGAATTGGTAATCGGTTAAAGAGTCGCTTCCAGAGATAAGTCGAAAGGCGCTATCTGGTACAAAAGCTAGAATAGTGCCTTTGCGATTGCAGATCGAACAGTTGCAAGTTATTCCTTCTTTGAGGTCTGCGTCGACTTCAAATTTCACGGCGCCACAATGGCAGCTTCCCTGGTGCTTCATAGTTAAGTCTCCTTATATGAAAGACAATAACATACCAAATAGTATGTTGTAAAGATCGGAATTTTTTGCTAGATTCTTTATATGGTTGATAGAAAAAAAAGCCCCAAAAAGACGCGAAACCTCGAAGAGTCCCGAAAAGAGATCTTGGAGGCGGCCTTCTGGGAGATTTTTACCCGAAGTTTTCAAGGCGTTAGCGTTGACGACATCGTGGGAAAAACATCTCTGACAAAGGGTGCGTTCTATCATCAGTTTCCCACAAAACTGGATTTGGGCTATGCGCTTGTTGATGAAGTGATTAAGCCAATGACTTACAGTCGTTGGATTGATCCTCTCAAAGAGTATGAAAATCCCATTGAGGGAATTCTTGCGCAATTAAGAAATTTGATTGGTAAAGCGAAACCCAGTGAGCTTCGCTATGGATGTCCTTTAAATAATCTTGTGCAAGAGATGGCTCCGGTTGATAAAGGTTTTAAAGAGCGCCTTGAAGGTGCGTTGAACTATTGGATCGACGGCATGGAGAAGGAATTAAAGCGCGCCAAAGAAGCCGGATATCTGAAAAAAGATGTGAACACTCGTCAGGCCGCGCACTTTGTAGTGATGGCACATGAGGGTTTCTATGGAATGCTCAAAGCTCTCGACGATCCTAAAGCTTTTGATGCTCTTTACGATTCGCTCAAACGCTATTTTGCAACGATACGGTCATAGGAGTAAATCCAGTGCAGACTCAATTAAATAATTTCGTAAAAGAGAACTCATTTGCGATCGAAAGTGAAGCGGAGCTGGTTCAGGCCTTTCGTCCTCGAGATCAAAAGAAATTAGTTCTTCCTGAGAAGCTTAAATTCCCTCTGAATGTGCGTTCGTACTTCACTTGGAAAGAGCCTTCGGGTGTTTATACTTATCTTATTTTTAAAATGCCAAACTGGGATTTGCCGAGAGGTGTTGCTTTTAAGCGGTCTGCATCTACCGGGGAGCCTGTCGGTGGACTTTGCAGTTGGTGCCACGCTTACGGAACGTCTGATGAAATCGGAATGCTTTCTGTTTCGATGAGTTCAAACGTGAGCAGCTCTTATCTCATTTGTCATGACTTAAGCTGCATTGAAAAAATCGAAGACAACGCTGCTATGTCAGGAAAAGAGCCAGATAAATATATCGCAGAGCTTTATTATCGTATGGAAAAGCTCTTTGAAAACATCAGCGGCTATAAACCGGAATAATTATTATTTCAGAGTCAGTCGAACAGGGCAGTGATCCGATCCCATCACATCAGGACAGTGAGCTGCCGCTTTCAAGCGATCAGAAGCTTCTTTATTAACAAGGAAATAATCAAGACGCCAACCCACGTTCTTTTCACGAACTCCCGGGCGATAGCTCCACCATGTGTAATGTCCGGGACCTTGTTCAAATTTGCGGAAGGTATCAACCCATTCAAGTTTTTCTTGAAACTTCGTCATCCACGCACGTTCTTCAGGAAGAAAACCTGCGTTTTTCGTATTGGATTTTGGATTTTTTAAATCAATCTCTTTGTGAGCGATATTAAAGTCGCCGCAGATAACAACCTCGCGGCCTTTTTTTCTTAAGCTCTCAAGACGCTTTTCAGCCGCCGCACAGAATTCCAATTTGAAAGGCAGGCGAGCGTGATCGCGCTGGCTGTTCGGCCAATAACTGTTGATAACAGTGATCGGACCAAAATCAGCCTCGAGCCAACGGCCTTCGCTATCGAATTTAGGAATGCCTAAGCCGATGCGAACTTCATCAGGTTCTTTTTTAGAATAAAGAGCTAATCCAGAATATCCGGCCTTTTCAGCAAAGGCCCACTGTGAATGGTAGCGGCTGGGATGGTAGAGAGTTTCATCTTCTTGAATAGCTTCTTCAGAAATTTTAATTTCCTGCAAGCACACGACGTCCGCTTTTTCATCTTCGAACCATTCGCGAAAATTCTTACGTTGAACCGAGCGTAAACCATTAACATTCCATGAGATCAATTTCATGTCCCTACAATAGACCTCGCAGCTTTGGAAGGTCAAGACCGGCTTGTTTCCTTCGAAGGACTGGGCTAAGTATTTAGTCTATGAGTCTTAAGATTTCGCGTATTTTGCATGCGGGTTACGTTTTTGAGTGCAATGGAACTCAAATCGCCTTTGATCCGGTTTTTGAAAACCCGTTTAGCCGGAACTGCCACGCTTTTCCGAATGTGAAGTTCCATCACGATGAAATCAAAAATCTTAAGCTGGACGCGGTTTTTATTTCCCACTATCACGATGACCATTGTTCCCTGGAAAGCCTTAATTACCTGGATCGGAGGACTCCGATCTATATGTTCTGTGTTTTTGAAGAAATGTTTTCTTTGATTCGTGAGCTGGGTTTTCAAAACGTGCATTCACTGAAATTAAATGAAACGCTCAAGATCGGATCCATCGAAATCACTCCGCGAAGAGCTTTGGATGAAGACGTGGATTCAATCTTTCACATTCAAGCAGAAGGAATCAACGTTTTAAATGTCGTTGATTCGTGGGTCGACTATGAAACTTTAAACCTTCTGGTTAAAGGCAATTCCTGGGATTTGGTTTTATGGCCGTTTCAAACGATGCGTGAAATTGAAGTGCTCTCACCGTCGCGTTTTCCGGCAGCATCGCGGACGCTTCCTCCAGAGTGGTTAGAGCAAATCAAAGCTCTTAAACCTAAATACATTGTTCCAAGTTCGTGTCAGTTCTCGATGGAGCCGTGGTCCTGGTATAACCATGCTTTTTTTCCGATCACCTACAAAGAATTTCAAAAAGAAATGGAAACGATCTTGCCAGATTCTCAAGTGGTTCGATTGAATCCTTCGATGTCTATTCGTTTAGACCAAAACTCTTTGAGTACGTCCAAAAACCTGTCTTGGGTGGAGCCACTCGGTGACCAAGACGTGGACTATAAGTACGATGGCAATCTAAAGCCGCCAACAACTGCGAAAGTGGCCCGACATTTTGAGCCGTTAACAGAGGAACAGACGGCTTTTGTTCTTAAGTATTGCGAGAAGGGTCTTATCGAGAAATACAAATCTATGGAGCCGCCTCTTGATTCTTACTTTGAAAAGGCGCGGAACTGGTGTTTATCTCTGTATGATCATAATGGAGTTCAAACATCGTTTTATTATCGTTTGCAGGGAAATGAAATAACTCGATTGGCTTCAATGCCAGAACCTCTTTCGTGGTTCACTGAAGTTCCTATGGCGAAAGTGTACGCGGCGCTTGAGCTGGGTGAATCGTTGACCTCTATGTATATAAGAATCAACGACAGAGTTTTTGACCCTGCAATCGAAAAAGAAATTCAAGACGCCGATATTGTGGAAGATCCTCTGATTAGAAGCCTCTTTAACGGCGTCTTTGGTTCGTACCAAAAAGCCCAGCTAAAAAAAATCAAAAGCCAGTCACGATAAGCTATGCGAAATACGGCGAAGATCTCGGTCTCTTGGTAAAACCTCAAGATTGTTTTCAACTTGTTGTACGCCTAGCAGATCCTCAACGACTTCTTCGGCCAAGGCACGAACTCGTCGCGTCTCCACGGTTCCATCAAGATAAACAATACCGTGATCGACATCGACAATGATTTCACTGGCATCAATATCAGGATGTCTTGAAAGAACCTCGCACACGTCTTCATAAATGCGTTCATCCGTGCGACGATAATTTTTCGGACCTCTTCCGTAATAAGATTTTTGATTACGGTCTTCGCGGGGCTCGCGACTCCACTCGCGCGCAAGATCCCGATTGTTTTCGCCTGGCACGTAACGCACATTCGGGTTCATAGCGCGATCCCACTCGTAGGATTCGGCTGTCGAATAGCTGTAGCCTGATGAAGGCGTATGAATGGCATCGGATCTTAATCCATAATCGATAGAGTCCGAAGTGATATGACGGTAGCGAGGATTGGTGTGTCTCACAGTAGACTCCTTTCTAATGGTGAGCGCGCATTTCTCTTGTATGAGCGGCTTTTCTTGCGGCTCTTTTGAGTTCCTGAGGGCCTTTGGTTTTCACAGCTTTCATTGCAGCCTTATGGCGTTTTGCGGGACCCCGTTTTTTAGCGGCTTGTTTTGAAAACTTCGACATGGATGCAGGCGAAACCGTTGATGTTGGTTCGCGTTTTAACGCTTTTAATGAAGCACGTGCTCGTTTTGCGGAAGTCTCGGAACTCGCTTTGCGTTTCGTTTTTCTTGTCGTCTTCGCTTTTTTATTTGGGTTCGGAGGAAGTTTAACTCCGGCTTTACGGGCTTCTGAAAGACCGATAGCGATAGCTTGTTTCGGAGAGCGCACGCCATGTTCGCCTTTGCGCACTTTATCGATTTCCGCTTTTACAAATTCTCCGGCTTGAGTGGAGGGAGATTTTCCTTCGCGGGCTTTTTTGCGTGCCCGCTCCACGACTGCTTTTTCTGGCATAATGACCTCTGTGATTAATGATGAGCTCGTTCGTTTTGATGTTGAGTCTCTGAAATTTGGACCAAATCAAAAAGAGCGCCCAAAAGAACTTCAATTAGGTTTCTTGCGGTGACAACACCGATAACTTGGTTTCCTTGTCCCATCAAAGGCAGACGAGTTACGCCGGAATTTTTCATAAGTCCCGCAAGTTTGAAAATATCGTCGTCGATGTTTCCGGTGACAACCGAAGGAGACATAATGTCGCCAACGCGAATAGAAGAAATATCTTTATTGGTTGCCACGCAAAGAGCGATGTCCCGGTCCGTGATGATTCCTTGAATAGAAGAAGGGCCTTGGCCTCCCATAACCAGAACGTCTCCGACTTGTTGGTCTTTCATCAGCTTGGCTGCTTCAGTCAGGTCGGCATCTGGACTAATGGAAACGATACGGCTTTTTTCCCAGCGCAGTTTTAGATTGGCTTTGCGAGTTCCGGTTTCTTGATGAGTCATTTTTGCTTCCATAAAAGTTCCTTGTGGTTAGAGTAAGTTTTCTCTTCGCAAAAAGTGTCGGCCAATTTCTCTGTCTTAGAGAGAAAAAAGCGCTCTTCGTGATAAAGTACAGCAAAGGGATTTCCATTTTGCTGAATGTTCAGAAAATTTAATGTGTCCAATATTGGACCTGTTTATTTGCACATATAGGCAAGGCTTTCTCCAGGTGCTACGATGAAAGCGAATTCTAAGGAGGCTTTATGCAAATCGATCCTTGTCTTTGGTTTGATAATCAGGCGGAAGAAGCGGCGAAACTCTATACATCTCTTTTCAAAAAATCGAAGTTAGGACGCGTGGCTTATTACGGAAAAGCGGGAGCTGAAGTCTCTGGCCGAAAAGAAGGTTCCGTGATGACTGTCGAATTTGAAATAGAAGGACAAAATTACGTGGCCCTCAACGGCGGTCCTATTTTTAAATTTACTCCCGGTGTTTCACTCTTCGTGTCTTGTGAAACAGAAGAAGAAATAGATCATCTTTGGAAAGAGCTGAGCAAAGGCGGTAAAATTTTATTTGAGCTTAAGGAGTATCCTTGGGCAAAAAAATACGCTTGGTGCATGGATCGTTTTGGTCTTCCTTGGCAGTTGATTCTTTCCGAAAGCAAACAAAAGATCGCTCCGGCCATTCTATTTACAGGAAAAATGTTTGGAAAAGGTGAAGAGGCCATTGAATTTTATACTTCGGCTTTTAAGCACTCGATGGTGCAAACAATGCATAAGGATCCTCAAACTAAAACGGTGATGCACGCAAGATTCTCTCTTGGTGGACAAGAGTTTGTCTTGATGGAAGGTCAAAAAGAGCAAACAAACGAAATCACGCATGCTCTTTCATTGATGGTGAATTGCAAAACTCAAGAAGAGGTCGACGAGTATTGGCAAAAGCTATCGGAGGGCGGATCGACGGAGCCCTGTGGATGGCTGAAGGATAAATATGGCGTTTCATGGCAAGTCGTGCCTGAAGTTTTGGCAGACATGATGAGCGACAGCGATCCTATTAAAACAGAGAACGTGATGAAGGCCATGCTCACGATGAAAAAGCTCGATATTGCCAAGCTAAAAGATGCTTATAGATGATTTTGAATTATCAGGCTCTTGTGGTTGCAAGGGCCTGATATCTTTTAAAGATTGAGTTCCGCAGGTCTTTCATTGCGAAGGACATCATCGAGCTTATCCAAAGATTCATTCCATCCTTGCACGCACTGATCAAAATAATTGGCAGGAAAATCCTTGTGAACGATAGTGAGCTTCGTCTGATTGCCTTTATCTTCGAAGGTGACGGTCAATTCCAATTCATCTTTCATATTCGGCATTCCGTATTCGGCTGGAGAAACAATGTGTCCTTTTTCATCAGCGAAAGAATCTGTTGCCACAATTTTTTCCAGATAGCGCACGTCTTTGTAGGTGCCTGTGCTCCAGTATAATTTTCCTTCAGCGTCTTTCATCGCGTAAAGGTAAGTGCCGCCGATGCGCAGGTCATTCTTGATCGAAGGGGCTGTGAAAGCTTTCGGTCCCCACCAGAGTTTGATGCGTTCAGGATCAGTCCATGCCCTCCAAACTTGTTCCCTGGGAGCATCGAAGACACGGGTCAAAGTGATTGTCTTATTAAGCATGTTTCGCCTCCATGAGTGCCTTTATTCTACAACACAAAAGAGAGGCTCAAATTTGCAAAGTCACAAAATGTGAAAAAATAAAGTCGGGCTTTCTTTACGTCGAGTCGGTTGCCAAGGCTCACCATTTTACTGAGGTCTTTAACAAGAATTTCGATTGCTCTAGCTTCGCAAAAAGCCTCTGTTAAGTTTGAGTCAAAGAATCCAAACGCAAGGATTCAGGAGGATGATATGCGTTTCAATTTGATTGTCTTATTAGCAACTTTGTTGGCCGGAGCTTCTGTCTCTACCAGCGCTATCGCTCTTGACGGTAGAGAAGATCCTTATGTGATTTCCGATTATCAACCACAGCACGAAGACCCTCGCGCTCCAGGTTGGTCGGATTGGTCAAGCATTGGTGGTGTCGGAACCTCTGACCCAGCCTCGTGTTCGCGATCGGGCTTCCGTACGATTGTATTTGTGAGAGGAACTGACAATGCATTGTGGTTCCGACACTGGGACGGGACGAAGTGGTCAGCGTGGACTTCGCTTGGTGGTGTTATTACTTCTTCACCTGCGTGCACATGTCAGGGAAACCGAATCGATGTTTTCGCTCGCGGAACTGACAATGCCCTTTGGCAGCGCACTTTCCGCGGCGCTTGGCTTCCATGGCAATCGTTGGGCGGCGTTCTCACTTCGGGTCCCGCGGCTTCTTCATGGGGTGGTAATCGACTTGATGTTTTCGTGCGCGGTACAGACAATGCCCTCTGGCATAAATGGTTTAGCGGCAACTCATGGTCTGCGTGGGAGTCTCTTGGAGGAGTACTAACTTCTGACCCTGGTGCTGCGTCTTGGGGTGCTGGCCGAATAGATGTTTTTGTTCGTGGTACCGACAATGCCCTCTGGCATAAATGGTTTAGCGGTGGAGGATGGTCCGGCTGGGAGTCGTTAGGTGGTGTGCTGACATCATCACCCGATGTCGCTTCATGGGGAAATGGACGGCTTGATGTTTTTGCTCGTGGTACAGACAACGCCCTCTGGCACAAATGGTTCAGCGGTAGCTGGTCAGGTTGGGAATCTTTAGGTGGTGGACTTTCTTCAGGGCCAGGAGCAAATTCTTCGGCGAAAGATCACCTCATGGTTTTTGTAAAAGGAACTGATAACGCTATTTGGTTCCGGTCTTACAGGTAAAAATAAAATTATCCCTTGTGGCTGGGATTTTTTCTGGTCACAAGGAAATTACCTATAGCATACTGTCCTCGGAATAAACGAAGGACGTGCTATGATTAAAGAACTCTCCGAAGAACAAGTTCACTCGATGACCCTTGAAGAAAAAGATGAGTGGTGGCTGAAGAACGTCTATAAAGGCGATATGCCTCAGCTGACTCTCCGTTCTGCTTTGACGGGAATGATTCTTGGCGGTGTTTTAAGTCTGACAAATCTTTATATCGGAATTAAAACGGGATGGACGTTGGGAGTAGGGATCTCTTCCGTTATTCTGTCTTTCGCATTTTTTAAATTAATGGCGAAAATGAAACTCGGCTCGAACATGACGATTCTTGAAAACAATGCCATGCAAAGTATTGCAACAAGTGCCGGATATATGACAGCACCCATGATGGCTTCAATTCCGGCCTACATGATGGTGACTGGACAAGTGATTCCAATGTGGCAAACATTTTGGTGGATCGTTGTATTGGCCTTGCTGGGAGTTCTTTTTGCATTCCCTTTAAAAAAGCGTTTTATCAACGATGAACAAATGCCATTTCCGGAAGGTTACGCTGCCGGCGTTGTGCTTGAAAGTCTGCATTCCGATGAAGGTAAAGAAGGCGTCTTTAAGGCGAAGCTCATGATGGCGGGTGCCGGACTTTCTGCGTTGATTGAAATTTTAAGAGCCGATGCAGTTTTGGATTCTTTAAAACTAAAATTCTTGGCTCTTCCTCATTATTGGGATGATTTCATTTATAAATTTGCGACACCTAAAATTTTAGGAAGTCCTTTGAAAGATCTCACCATTCAGTTTGATACATCCATCGTCATGATGGGAACGGGCGGTTTGATGAGCATGAAGACAGCGATGTCGATCTTGCTCGGTGGCTTCATCAATTATTTCATTTGTGCCCCAATTCTTATTGATGCCGGAATTATTCCTGAGGCGAAATTTAAAGCGATCACAATGTGGGCCCTGTGGGGAGGTGCCGCTGTGATGACGACATCTTCTTTGTACGGTTTCTTTTCAAAACCGCAAATCATTGTACAAAGTTTTGCAAAGATGTTTTCAAAAAAAGAAAAGAAGTCAGATGCTTTGGATAAAATCGAACTTCCAATGTGGATCTTTGCTGTAGGTATTCCTGTTCTTGGCGCTATCACAGTTTACTTGGGTCATGTGTGGTTCGGCATTCACTATTGGTTGGGCCTCCTTGCGATTCCTTTGGTGTTTATCTTTACACTCATTGCTGTCACATCGACGGGATTAACGGCGATCACTCCGGGCGGAGCTCTTGGTAAGCTCACGCAAATCACTTACGGTGTGGTTGCTCCTGGCAACGTGACAACGAACTTAATGACAGCGGGAATCACGTCCGAAGTTTCTTTAAATGCGAGCAACCTGCTCATGGATATTAAGCCTGCTTACATGTTAGGTGGAAAACCTCGTCACCAAGCGGTCGGCCATGTCTTAGGAATTTTTGCAGGTGGCTTAGTTGCAGTTCCTGTTTTCTATTCACTCTTCCATGGCGACGTTTCCATGTTCACATCTGAAAGTCTGCCGCTTCCAAGTGCGTCTATTTGGAAAGGTGTTTCGGAAGTCTTAACAAAAGGAATTAGCAATCTTCATCCGACGGCTCAAGTTGCGGCTTTTGTCGGAGCCATTCTTGGAATCGTGATTGAAATTCTAAATAAAAAAACCAAAGGTCGCTTTCCGCTTTCCGGCGTGGGTCTGGGTTTGGGATTCGTTTTGCGTTTTGCGGACGCGTGGTCCATGGCTTTAGGAACTTTATTATTCTGGCTTGCACGCAAACGTTTTAAAGATACTTCAAGCTTTGGTTATCGCGCTTTCGTTGATAATCAGGAAACTCTTGCCGCAGGCGTGATTGCAGGCGGATCGATTATCGGAATTATTTTAATTCTCTTGGAAAATGCAGTCGGTTAAACTAAAAAGGGGGCTAAGGCTCCCTTTTTTTTATTTGAGGTCCGCGATGGAACAAACCGATTTTTCAAAGAAAGTTATTAGTTTCATTAAAAAGATTCCCAAAGGAAAAGTGGCAACGTATGGCCAAATCGCAAAGCTCGCCGGTAAACCACAGGGATCAAGAGGAGTCGCCTGGATTCTCAACTCTTGCTCTGAAAGTCATAATCTTCCTTGGCAGCGTGTTTTAAACTCCAAAGGCAAGATTTCGTTTCCACCGTCGACATCTTCGTACACAAAGCAAAAGCGTCTTCTTGTTAAGGAAGGCATTGAGTTTGGCGAGCAAGATCAGATTGATCTTAAAAAATTTCAGTGGAATAAAAAAGCCAGTGTGAAGAAAACCGACACTCGCTCACCAAAGATGTTTTCATGAAAAAAGTTATTTCAAAAGAACAAGCAAAAGGTCTATGGATCCAAGCGCAAGGGTTGCACGAACGAGCTCCTTTTGGAAAAGGCGCAAAAGCCACCCAAGCTGCGGTGGAGCACTTAGGTTATGTACAGATAGATACAATCAATGTAATTGAGCGCTGCCATCACCATATTCTTTTCACACGCATTCCCGACTATAAACGCCAGCATCTCCATCAAGCGCAATCCCAAGATAAAACAGTGTTTGAGTATTGGACTCATGCTCTTTCCTATGTTCCCACGAAAGACTTCCGCTTTTTTATGGATGATATGAAGCGCACGCGCCTTTCACCGAGCAAGTGGTTTCAATCCGTTAAAAAAGAGGAAATGCAAAAGGTCTTAAAGCTTATCAAAAATGAAGGACCTCTTTCTATCCGTGATATTGAGGATGACGTTCTTGTTGAGAAAAGTCATCCCTGGGCCAGCCGTAAACCGTCGAAGAAAGCGTTGCAGTTAGGATTTTACACCGGACACCTTGTGATCAGTGAACGTCAAGGGATGTTGAAGAAGTATGAATTGCTGGATCGACATTTTGATTGGGATAAGAAACCTAAGGCGGCAACTGAAAAAGAGATTTTGGAGTATCTCCTTGAGCGCTCATTACGTTCTCAAGCTTTAGCGAGTGTTGATTCCATTTGTTATTTGGACGCTAAGAAAAAACCGGGAATAAAGAAGCTTATCGAGGCGAAAGCACGCAAGAAAGAACTTCTTCCTGTTCATATTGAAGGTGTTGAAAAGACAGAATTCTGGGTGAAGCCTGAAGTTCTTGAAAAGAAAGTGGAGCTGGATGAGGAGCTTGTGCACGTTCTTTCTCCATTTGATCCACTGGTGATTCAAAGAAAGCGTCTTCAGGCTTTGTTTGATTATGAGCATCGTTTTGAAGCCTATCTGCCGAAAGAAAAGCGCGTTTACGGATATTTTGCTTTGCCTGTGTTAGTCGGCGATCAGGTTGTCGCTGCGATAGATTTAAAAGCTGACCGAGATAAGAACGAGTTGCTGATTCAAAAATGGAATTGGCTTCCGAAGATGAAATCAGCATCGAATAAAAAACTTATCGAAGAAGAGCTTCATCGTTTTGAAAAATTTCAACTTGGGAAATAGAAAGCGGCGACCTTTGTGATCAGCAAAAATCGCCGCTTTGCTCTCGCTCACAACGCACTCATTGAACTGTAATCCAAACGTTCTGGATTCCGTTACTACGAACTAAGCGGTTAAATCGATAGGCATTGTCTGGATGCATGCGAATACAGCCATGCGAAGCGGGGCGACCTAAGTTAGGCCAATTGCCTCGCGGAGTTCCGTGAAGCGCAAATCCTCCCGCAATAAAAACGGCGTACGGCATATTGCCTAAGCCATTATAATCTCCCTCTGGATATTTGGTAGATGTATACCTGTCGTAAATACGTCCGTTAGGGTGTCTATCAAAATTAGGAGTCGTATATCCCGCTTTTCCTGTTGAAACAGGCCATGAGTCCGCGAGTCTTCCATGAACGTACAAATACAATCTTTGTGATGACTTCACAACCTGAGCCCACACCGCACATTCACTGCGGTAGCAGCTTGCAAACCCGATAATATCATTGATAAACGATTCATCAGGTAAATGCGAAGGTTGACCTGTTTCCTCTTCATAAATTTCGTCGTAGTGGCGGAGCACTTCTTCGACATTGGGATCAAAGGGGTTGAGGTCTTCAATCATGTTTGGAATCTTGTCATTTTGCATGACTTCCATTGGTTCCGCATGGACAGGTTGGGCTGTTAAAAAAAACAGAGTGATAGCGAGAGATGTTATTTGATGTATCAATTTCATGTCACACCTCCATTGTTAAATCTCCTTTCTGTTTCCATTCTACTGCTTGCGGTCAAAATTTTAGATTTTTCTGCGCAATTCACGACGGCTGACACAAGAATTTTATTTTTTAATGAAGGAGCTGAAACGGTTGGACACGGAGGTCGGGCGAATTTTGACAAAACAAAAGACGGGGCAAGGAGCCCCGTCTTCGAGAAATAGCACTTTACAGAAAAATTATTTTTTTAACGGCAATTTTCCTAAGTAATCTTTCTTGCCGATCTCAACGCCGTTGTGTCTTAAGATTGAGTAGGCTGTCGTAACGTGGAAATAAAAATTAGGAATAGCGTGATGAAGAACGTATTCTTCTCCAGTTAAATATTGGCCTTCCCAACGTGGTTGAGTGATGTGTTTGGTTTCCGCACCTTTGTAGTCAGCTGCAGAGAATTTTTCTAAGATGGAAATCGTACTTTCAATGCGGGCTTTGAAGTCGCCGAAAGTTTTTTCGTTATCTGCGTGAGACGGAACTTCTTTACCAGTCAAACGATGTGCACAAAGTTTCGCTGTATCACACGCAATTTGAATTTGGCGAGTTAAAGGAAACTGATCTGGAGCTAAGCGGGAGTGTAGCAAAACTTCCATATCAATTTTTTTGGAATCTGCAAACTGAGCGCCTTTATCCAGGATCTCTAGAAGGTTGCGAAGCATTTTTATAAAAGGGGGATTGGTTGTTTCATAAAGCATAGAAAGCCTCCAGAGCTACAACTATGAAAAGGTGCTACCGAATTGTCCAGCGCCAATTATTTTTGACGAACCTCGGTAACCCTAAAATCCCTGTGAGCTTTTTTCTGAAATATTGGAAAGCTTTAATTCATCGCGCAGTTCTTTAGTAAGATCGTCGGCAAGTTGTTGACGTCCATGAAATGCCGCCGGTGTATTTTGAAAAAGAGCAATGCGCCAATGTTCGTGGTTTTTAACGGCTACGACTGTTTGAATAGCATTGACCGCAGGCATAATGTCATTTTTACCTCGTGGAATCATTCCTGCGACAGCTCGTAACATAGCAACTGTGGGGCTTAAGAAGCGAACCTCGCGAACTTTGCTAATATAAGTCGCCGTTGGATGACTTAGAAAAATAGGAGCCAAGTGTTCACCGATTTCATTTTGTCCATTGGCGAGACTGCCGTCAAAGCCAATCATGTTGCCGTCGCTTGTGAAAAGCTCTGCCATACCTAAAGCACTTTGTTGATTCCACGCTTGTAAAAGATTGTGATAAAGAACATGAATAGGATTTTCGTCAAGATGGGATGGAACGGACATGGCGATACCTCCACAGTCTTTATCCGACTACAGGAAGTATCGCAGTGGCAACTTTTTTTAGTGATTTGTTCTATCTAAAATGTATTTTAATAAGTTCTCACGAGTAATGCCGCGCTCAGTGATTTGCGCGCCACCGCCCACTGTGGTTGTTGTTTTTAGCCAATTTTTAATTGTTGAAGCCGATGACTTAGAGGTCGGCGTAAAACCTTTCACCAGATCCAAACAAAGTCCGCGGGCGGCTCCCTCATGGGGATTGAAATCACGTGAAACAAAAATAGCATTGCGGTACCATTGATTGTCGCGGTTGATTTTTGGATAGACGCGATTCTTCAGTTCGGCCCACACATCACAGTACTCTTGATTGCTCATTTGTGAATTCATCTTATAGGATCTGACCGACATAGATTCGAGAATCCAATCCGTCATTTCTGGAGCCAAGTTATTACGAAGCTCGTTCGATAGGGATTTGAACTTCAAATTACTAATGCGCAGTTTCGGATCATACAAAGCTTGCGAATTTAAGTCAGGAAAGCGCGAGGCATTTTGTTTTTGCCAACGTTGTGCGGCTTCATAGTCCACACAAGAACTAAAGAAGCTCACGGGGATATTTCCTAAAATGGTTTGATAAAAACTTTCGCGGCAGACACTTTGAATAGCTTCTTTGTCAGCAGCAGTAAAATCTCCACCATCTTGATTAATTTTCTTTTGATATTGCACATTCAAAGGAGTCTGACGGCAACTGGCTTCAGAGGTAAACTCCAGCCCGTCAAAAACATAGAGTCTAATCAGATTGTACTTATCCATGGATTTACTTTTTAAAAGAGCCGGGTTTAAACGATATGACGTGACACTTTCTGCAAAGTCTTCAAATGGATTTGTTTCTCCATACTTTGAAACATACGGATGACCTTGCATCGCTTTTTGCTTTTCCTTCACAAAGTCGCCAGATTTTGTTTCTTTCCAGTTTCCTAAGGCTAACCAGGAGGCAGAGCGATCATAAGACGAGAACTGATTGTCCGCTTGATTATGGGCAATTTCATGGAAAAGAGTATACTGGCGCATAAGGGAATTTTGCTGGGCCCAGCTATCAAAGAGTTCAATAGAGGCGTTGGCTAGAACGGTGCCGTCATCGCTTACATAAGCAGCTCGTGTGTATCCACGCTTAAAGCGAATGAGCTGCTTATTAAATCCAAAAGGAATTTGGTCGGGATTCACAAGTTCAAATGCACGGATCACGTCAACAATTTCAAGGCCATTGAAAGTATCCGCATTGATGAATGAATAAGGTGAAGTGTTCACGTCAAACTTATCCATCAAAAAAAGCATTTGAGGTCCGACATCTCTTCCGAAAATCTTTTGAGCGGCACAAAGGGCTTTCGAACAAGAAGAATTGACGTTAAATTTCTCTTGGAAATTTTTTGGTGTGCCTTCAATCTCCCTTGACTCACGGGCCGGGGAAAGAAGTTTTGAAAGAGCTAATACCAAACGCGGTTTCTCATCCACCAAGCGGATTCCTGAGATCTCGGAAATTCCACCTTCAAACCCGGGTCCATTCGGCATATCGCGATAATACTTTTCAATTTCTGCTGTTGTGGCAGGAAGTTTTACACGGCATTTTGCTTGTTGAACGTGCTGAGCTTTTGCAGCCCACCAGTCAAGTTCTTCCGCCGCAGGAGTTCTGCCTTTGGTTTCAAAAGGAACGGGACGATCTTCGCTCGCTTGTGACTGGACTTTCGTCGAGAGATGCGTGCACGAAGTAAGAATAAAAATCAAAGCGGCAGAGAAAGAGATCAAGGATTTCATACCCCACTCTTCGGAAATTATTGATAAATCCCAAGACTCAAAATGAGAAACTAAAGCTTAAAAGCTTTCGAAAGTTCCTTTTTCTTTGTTTTTTCTGACGTTAGGAACGTTGAAAACTTGATTGTGAAAAGAGATGTAAAAACCAGGTTTCATCAGCTTAGCCGTGAGAAGTGCTTCCGTCACATTTTGAGCGGCATCACTGTCTTCAAAACCCATCGGAATCATTGCCCCTGTGAAGACCACAGGAACTTTCGGAGTGCCCAACTCTTTGAAACAATGTTCAGCTGTTAGGCTCATCGTGTCCGTGCCATGCAAAACAACAATAGGGGAGCCTCTTTGCATTTGATCTTTTACAGTGGCCGCAATCAAAGTGCGGTCAGCATCAGTCATGTAAAGAGAATCTTTGCTGAGAAGCGGGTACACCATGATGTTTGTATACGGAAGGCGCATCTTTGAAAGAAGAAGATTTTTGATGCTGGTGCCACGATTTTCTAACGAACCATCGAATTCGTTATACGTCTTTTCGATAGTTCCACCGGTTGTGATAATAATAACATCTTGAATCGCTGTACCCATGGCTCGAAATCCTATGCCAAGTTCTAGGAACTAGCAAGAATTACCCTGCCAGAAAGTAATTTGCGAGTTCCCGTAACACCTTCTAAAATACAATTCTATTTATGGAGGTTTTTATGGCGCAAAATGTAGAACCCGTTCCTAATCCGCAGGCCCCGCTGACTCCTTACATCTGTATTCGCGGAGCTGCCAAAGCCATTGATTTTTATAAGAAGGCCTTCGGTGCCGAAGAACTTTTCCGCATGGAAGATCCTTCTGGGAAAATCGGACACGCCGAAATTCGTGTGGCGGGAGGCAATCTGATGATTGCTGATGAATTTCCGGAAATGGATTTTCGCAGCCCTGAAGCTTTAGGTGGAACTCCAATGACGTTGCATCTTTATGTGAAAGATGTGGATGCGTTTGTAGACAGAGCTGTGAAAGCGGGAATGACTGTGGATCGTCCTGTTGCGGATCAGTTTTATGGAGACCGTGGCGGAAAATTAAAAGATCCATTTGGATATATTTGGTGGATATCAACGCACAAAGAAGATGTCTCCCCTGAGGAATTAAAAAAACGCGCACAAAAGGCGTACCAGGAACGACAGTAGTCTTACCAGATATTAATCACTTCATATTCGCGGAATTGATCACCGTTTTCGACGACGGCAATTCCGCCGACCTTCAGGTCCTGCAATGCTTCACCTAAAGGACTGCTCGGAGTGATAACTTGAATGGTACGACCTTCATAAGAAATACTAAGACCGCCGCCTTTTGCCATAATAAAAAAGAAACTGTGTTTGCCGTTAGATTCGACTTCAACCAAAGCTGTTGAGTTGATTTTATCGTTCGGCCCGAAGTCTTTAATATCGACATGTTTAAAAATCACCAAGAGCTCTTCAATTTCAGCAATGCGCTTGGCTTGTGCTCCTGCAAGGTATGAAGCTTCAAGACCACGAGTGTCGTATTCGTTTTCAGGTTTGCTTTCTTCATGAGTGGCCGCTTCGTATGTGGCCTTCGCGGCTTGTTTTAAAACGTCCAAGTCATGAATAAGCTGTGTACGAATGTTTTCGATGAGTTTCTTTTTGTTCAAGCAAGACCTCGTTTGCATCTAGTATCATCTTTTGATGAAAAAGAGGCAACAGTCTAGAAAGAAGATCCGGGCGTTTTTAAAAATTCGATCTCCTCAGGAGTCGAAGTGCGGCCTAAAACTTTATTGCGATGTGGATACCTGCCAAAACGATCAATAATATTTTTATGAAGAATTTCGAATTTTAAATTTTCTTCGAGACCTTTTTGCGAAAAAAGTTCCAGGGCTTTTTTGTGAACTTCAGCGTTTTCGCTATGCATGTAAGGCATATAGATGAAAGATCTTTGTTCCAAATAAAGTTTCTGGTCGTCACCTACGCGAACAGCTTCTTGCGCCAAATGCAATGCCAGCGGATCGGTGGCAAATGCTTTGGGAGTATCGCGAAACATATTGCGAGCGAATTGGTCGAGCACAATCACTTCAGCCAATCGGCCTTCGGGAGTCTGTCGCCACGTCACTGAATTCCCTGCGACCACATAGTCATACGTTTTAGAAAAACGGGTGCGAATCTGCTGGTCAAAAAGATCATCTTTCATAAACCAGAAGCTAGGATCAATTTCTTCAAACCAAAAATCTAAAACGAGCTGCCAATCCATATACGTCTTTCTAAAAATAAGAGAGGGCCTGGTGGGGAACCAAGCCCTCGTGGGAGGAGAATGCGATTAGTGGGAAGGAGTATTGAGTTTTTCGGAAGAATCCCCAGCTTTAGATTGGATTTCAATAGTGCGTGCCTTCATGGCGGCAGCTTTAGGTAATTGAATACTTAAAACACCGTCTTCATGGTTGGCTTCGATTTTTTCAAAGTCCACCGTGTTCGGCACACTAAAGCTTCGTTTAAAAGAAGCAGTTTTATTATCTCGTTTTCTTTCGCCAGAGATGGTGAGAACGTTCTCATTCATCTCGATTTTAATATCTTCCTTTTTCACACCGGGAAGATCCGCGCTAATTAGGTAATAATTTTCACCTTCTGTGATTTCATAGGCTGGAGAATAAGTACGCTCTGTTTGTGTGGCAGGCGCCTGCGCGAAATTTTCGAAAAATTTCTCCATCTCGTTGAAAAGATCTGTTGATGTTGTTCTTTGAGTTGACCAATAAGGTGTTAAAAGTCTCATAGAAAAACCTCCTTTATGAGTTCTTTCATTACAAACATGTGTGCGCAAAAATTCTTGTCAAGGTGCTTGCGTAAGTTGTTGTATTTTGTCGGTTCTTTTTAGAACCTAGACATGGATGTGATAGGCTATTTCTTTTGGGGAGATTTTCTGTGAGGGTCGCAATTGCGGGTGCCAGTGGCTTTGTTGGCAAGGCCCTTGTCGAAGTTTTAAAAAGGGATCACGAAGTCGTGGCCTTAAGTCGTTCGGGGAACAAACAACCGGACCCGAAAGTGCAATGGCGCGAGTGTGATCTTTTTAGCCTGCTCGATGCGGAAAAGGCATTAAGCGATGTGGATGTAGCAATTTATCTTGTTCACTCCATGCGTCCCTCTGCGCATCTAACTCAAGGAACCTTTGATGATTTCGATTTGATCGTCGCCGATAATTTTGTCAGAGCCGCTGAAAAGGCCGGAGTAAAACAAATTATTTATCTAGGTGGTATGAGACCCGATGATAAAGATGAAGTATCGCCACATTTGCGCAGTCGTTGGGAAGTTGAACAGGTATTTAAAAAAAGCTCGGTGCCTACAACCGTTCTTCGCGCGGCGATTATTCTGGGTGCGGAAGGATCGTCATTTCATATCATGACTCGTTTAGTAAGGCGTTTGCCCGTGATGTTGTGTCCTGCCTGGACACGCACAGAGAGTCAGCCCATCGCTTTGAAAGACATTGTTTTTAGTCTCAGTCATTGTGTGGGAAATAAAGAATATTTCAATCAAGTTTTCGATGTGGGAGGGCCTGAAGCCATCAGTTATTCCTCGATGATGTTAAAGATTGCGAAAATTTGCGGTCTTCGCCGCCGACTTTTTCGTTTTCCTTTGGTCACGCCAGGGCTTTCCACACTTTGGGTGTGCTTAATTACGAAAGCTCCGAAGGCTTTGGTGCGTCCTCTGGTGGAAGGTTTAAAAACTTCTCTTATCGTAAATCCCAAAAGAGCTTTGCATATCCCGGGCTATCATTTCATGAGCGTGGAGGAGGCTCTTACGGAAGCATTGAAAGATTACGACGAATCTAAAGCTCCTTTGGCATTTCAAGGAACGTTCTCGCGTCGACATGTCGTTCGCTCGGTGCAAAGAATCTCTTTACCTAAAGGAAAAACGGCAGAGAGCGTCGCTAAAAGCTATCAAGAATTTCTGCCGAAGATGCAACCGGGATTCTTGAAGGTTGAAGTGAAAGATAACTGGATTTATTTTTGCTGGCGCTTTCCATTAATCCGTCTTTTGGTTCTGGAATATGCTCCTCAGCGCAGCTGGTCTCATCGACAACTTTTTTATGTGCGCGGCGGACTTCTAGCGCGCAAGACGGTTCGTGGTCGCTTGGAATTTCGTGAAGTTTTGGGCGGAGAGTATGTGATTGCAGCTATTCATGATTTTGAACCGCGCATACCTTGGTACATTTATAGATGGACGCAAGCTCTCTTTCATCTTTGGGTAATGAATCAATTTGGTGCATACTTAAATAAAAAGGAGAAGACCTCGTGACAAATACAACCCACTCGACATTGATCGGCTACATCCTTTGGATTTTTGGTTTTATGGGAGCGCATCGCTTTTATTACGGTAAACCGATCACGGGAACTATCTGGTTTTTTACTTTAGGTCTTTTGGGAATCGGTTGGTTGGTGGATTTGTTTTTAATTCCATCAATGGATCGTCAAGCTGACCGCCGCTATAAATCAGGACGAGTGGACTATAACATCGCCTGGATTCTGCTTACTTTTTTAGGCTACTTTGGTGTTCATCGTTTTTATATGGGAAAATGGGTGACGGGTCTTATTTGGTTTTTTACCGGCGGGCTTTTCTTTTGCGGATATCTTTTTGACTTCTGGACATTGAATGAACAGATCTCTGATGTGAATGGAGTAGGATAAGAATGCTTTCAAATATTTTTGTAGGAGTCGTTGCTGTTCTTCATTTTTATTTTCTGTACTTAGAAATGTTTCTTTGGACGAAGCCTTTAGGATTAAAGATCTTTAGAAACACGCCGGAAAAGGCGAAAGAGTCAGCAGTTCTTGCTGCCAATCAAGGATTGTATAACGGTTTTCTTGTGGCGGGGCTTATTTGGAGTCTTGTGCATCCAGATCTTTTATTCAGTTACCAGCTAAAACTTTTCTTCTTAGGTTGTGTGATTGTCGCGGGCATTTATGGTGCCGCGACGGTGAGTAAGCGTATTTTTTACGTTCAAGCCGTTCCTGCTATTCTGGCTTTGGTTTTTACGTTGGTGATGAAGCCTTAATTACTTCCAGAGGCAAAGAAGAGGGTTTGGGTTTTTCAAGAACCCAAACCTTTACTTTTTCTAAAGCCCAAGCTAACCCGGCGGAACTCCAGACTATAATGATCGCGTCAAAGGGAACGCGGAACCGGTTTTCTGATTTGAAAAACCACACGGTAAAAAACAGTGTCAACATCATCAAAGCAGCGACTTCGGTGAATGAATCCTTTTTGCGTGAAAGGCTTAAAGCGCCGATAAGAGCAAACGGAAGAAGTCCATATAAAAAGAATATCTCCCAAGGATAATACCAGGTCTTCATCGGTGTTTCGGCAATCGGCCACAGAGTATTTCCTGCAAAAAGATAGTAGATATAGCGGAAACTAGAAAGAAGAACGGCCGGATTTTCTTCAATACATTTAAATCCTTCTTTCCAGAAATAAGCTTGATCGGTGAAAGGGCGAGGCCATTTTTTAAAAGTTCTTTCTCCTAAAACTCCAAAGAGCGGAGACATCCAGCGCGCACCACGGGAGTCGCGATTGTCTTTAGAAGGACATTTTCCTTCGACAAAGTTAAGAGCTCCTGCCGTAGGTCCCAATTGAGGTTTATCATAGTGAATTCCTGTCCAAACAACGTGAGGAATCATAACGATCAAACAGCCCACAGCGAGCATACTGACCTTGAGAAAAGCGGCCGAAAGATTTTTGCGATCCCGATAAAGAAGCCACAGTGAAAATGCCGGAATAAAGAAAGCGTGATTGCCTTTAAAATAAAATGCAAAGGCCAGCAAAAACCCGATGATGAAAAATCCTGTTAGCGTTTGGCGTTTCAGAACTTTGAGTAGGCACCAAAGAGTGAAGGTTATTAAAAAGGCATACGTCATTTCGGCCATATGCATAGAGGCCAAGGCTGCTAAAGGAATATGAGTGCTGGCGATAAGCAGGCTGATCAGTCCTGCTATTTTTCCAAAGCGTTCACGCACCATAAGAAAAATCAAAAAGACCACGCCCCAAGATAAGAATACCTGCAACCAATTCAAAAGCGGAAACCCGCCTAAGTGACGAACCCACAAAGATAAAAGCGTATAGCCAATGGGCTGAAAGGTTTGTGTTGTATGGTAAATGCCACGGTCCAACTCCCAACCGCGATCAAAGTACATTCCCATATCAGAAAATAAACTCATTTGCGGGGAAGACATAATAAACACGAACCAGAAACGAAGAAAAAAGGCGCCCGCTAAAAAAATCATCACGGCAACGCGCTCTGGATTTTGCATCGTGGGTAACTTTCCATAAACAGCCAAGCCCAATGAAATCATAAGAACTGTCAGTCCCAGTGCGAAGGGCCACTCGGTCCAATCAACATCAAGAATAACGCCGTAGTTGCCTCCTGAGGTGCTGCCGGCGATATACCATGTCGTCGGTTGGCTTAATATCGAAGCTGTATTGCGAAGAACAACGCCGTCTTTATTATTGCAGACTATATTTTGATTGGATGGAAAATTCCATTCTCCATGAGAAGTGCTGAGCTGATGAACGCAGTTAAATGTGCGCAAATGAAGACGCTTTGGTGCGACAAGCATAGGTTCTGTATCAAAGTTTAACCAGTAAAGACCGTCTTGATGAGGGCGGTGATAAACCGTCGACGGCGCTTGATCCGTGGAATCCAAATCTGGGTGAATGAAGCGAATATTTTTAGGCTGGGGTGTTATGAAAGAGAACCACAACAGCGTGAGAAGAATTCCGCAAAGACCTGCAACAAAAAACCAATTCGTCGGAGAAAACTTTTTTCTTATTTCCATAGAGTCCCGACTATCTACAGAAATAAGTGTTTTGGCCTCAAGTTACGAAAGCTTTAGTGAACAAGTCGTAATAAAGTTCCGCCGTGAAGGAAGATCAAAACGAGATAAGGAACTGTGATCGGCCCTAGAACGCCCCAATGCTTCGGATTGTGAAAGAGATGGAGGCCGGTAATAACGAAAATCAGAGGCGCAAAAACTGTCAGGCTTAGTGGCACTGCGAAACCTAATAAGAGAAAAGCTCCAAAAAATATTTCGACAAGTTTTACTATGGGCATGATGAATTTCGTTTCAATGCAGGCCTCAACAAATTTGTCGATAACCGGTCCCGAAGGCGGAATTTTCACCCAATAAAAAAAACCATTGAGTCCCCAAAAGACCATTTGCAATCCAAAAGCCCAACGGAAGATAATCTCGATGTATTCACTCATGTGTTTAGTCTATATGAAAGGATCAAAAGTATGAAACTCTATTTTTCACCAGGTGCGTGTTCGTTGGCTCCGCATATTATTCTTGAGGAGTTGGGCCTTAGCTACGAGGCGGAGTCCGTTGACCTGCGCACAAAGAAAACTTCCAAAGGTGACGACTATTTCAAGATCAATCCCAAAGGTTCCGTTCCTTCAATGGATTTACCTGACGGCGGACTTCTTACAGAGTGCGCAGTGATTTTACAGTTCTTGTGCGACAAGAAGCCTGAAATGAATTTGATTCCAAAAGTAGGATCTCCTGATCGCTATCGTTGTTTGGAATGGATGAACTACGTAGCAACTGAAATGCATAAAGGTCTCGGCGCTCTTTTTGCGACAGAAAGAATGTTTCCGAATAATCCATCAGGTGCTCAAGACTACCGTGAAGGCATTCTCCTTAATATGGAACGTCGTTTTGCATTCTTAAACAGTCACTTCGAAAATAACAGTTTCTTGATGGGACAGGCTTACACGGCACCTGATGCGTATTTATTTACAATTCTGGGATGGGCCAATTTCTTGAAAGTAGATCTGTCAAAATACGTTCATCTTTTCGGTTTTATGGAAAGAATGATGGGCCGCCCAGCGGTGCAAAAAGCCATGAGAGCAGAAGGTCTTTTAAAATAGGCTCGTGATTCTTGCCACTGGACTTCGCGAAACCTCCCTGAAAACTCAAGCTCTTTGGTAGCTTGAATCAATGGGGAGGTTTCTGCATGGATTCGGATCTCGCGAAGTTAGACCGGGAAATTATCAATAACGATGTGTACAACCATTTGGCAGAACGCTGGTATGAAGCGCAAGACGATCCCATCGCTCTTTTGCGAAACCAGCACAAGTTAGAACTGCCATGGATCCTGGAAGAAATTCGTCGCAATATAGGTTACCGTGCAGAAATCCTCGATATGGGATGCGGTGGAGGATTTCTTTCAAACGATTTGGCTTTAGCCGGTCACAGTGTCACCGGGATTGACCTTTCAACCTCCAGTTTAAAAGTAGCAGAAAAGTACGATCGAACACGCACCGTGCGCTACATGCAGGGTGATATTTACCAAGTGCCATTTCCAAGAGAGAGTTTCGATGTTGTGGCGGCGATGGATGTTCTCGAACACGTGTCTGAGCCGAGCAAGGTGATTGCAGAAGCCACGCGAGTTTTACGCCCCGGTGGACTTTTCTTTTTCAACACCTTTAACAAAAATCCATTATCCTGGCTTATTGTGATCAAAGGGATGGAGTGGTTTGTAAAAAACACACCAAAGGACAATCACGTCTATTCGCTATTTATCGATCCAGATAAATTGCGCGACTGGATGGACGACGTGGGCTTGGAGTTGATGACCCTTCGAGGCATTCGGCCCGTCTTCGCGCAGAAAGCATTCTTTCAACTTTTGCGAAGTGGAGTTGTTCCCAAAGACTTTCGTTTTAAATTCACAAAGTATCCGCTCATCGCCTACACAGGCTACGCAAAAAAAATGCGTGAGCATTAAGGATTTTTTGATTTCAAAAAAGAAACTTGTGGTTCTCTAAACAAGAGAATATAGACTTTCGCTATGAGCGTATCTGTAGTTTCGAGATACATGAGCCTTTTGATGGTGGGTCTCATGGCGGGTAATTCCCTTGCATTCGTGTTAGGAATGGGGACCGCCATGGAAAAGCTTTCAATGGGATCTTACATTGAACTTCGTCAGTCCATGGATACAACATTCTCGGCATGGGCTCCGCTTTTTTATATTCTCATCACGGCTTCGATTGCTTCTAATTTGTATTATCTGCGCAGAGCATGGAGAACTTTGGAGTTCATGCTTGTCGCTTTTGCCTTGATCTGTGTTCTTGATGAGGCTGTTATGACTTGGGCAACTCATTCTTGGCAGCTCATGACGCCGCTATCGGACTGGGATGATATTCACTCGCAGTGGCTTCGGTTTATGTATATTCGAAGCGCACTGCTGGTCTCGGGTTTTGGTCTTTTGCTGGCTTCAAGCTTCTTTATGAAACGGTCTCTGTCTTCCCCGCGAGATGTCTTTGCTGTCGTTTAGGAATATTTGTCTTGTCTGACGATTCACCCAAAGAATGTTTTTTCACTTGCGAATAGTCTTTTAAGAATTTTGGTAAATCCACTTTCCCAGTCGCATAGTAATCCTCAAGGATCAAGGCTTTGGCATCTTCCTGCGACCAGCCTACGTGATCTTTAAGATACGTGTACGCTGTTTCAAAAAGACTGAGTTGTGAAATTCCAAAGGACTGCGCATAGCGAGTCGTTAAGAACTCATTGAAGTCAAAAAACTCCCAGAAAAAGGATTTATCTTCACGAGTTTGTGAGCGCTCTCGCAAGACATTCACAAACTTTTTAAAGACACCGCTATTGGCATAAAGATCCCAGTACTTTGAAAAGCGATTCATCTTTTGCAAAGTCTCAAAATCCATATTCTTGGTGCGCAAAATTTGGAATGGCGGATGAGAAGAGTAAACCATCTCCCACTCTTTATCGTGACGGGCAATCGGAGCACCTTTAAGGCGCTTTAAGATGCCCACTTGAATTTCGTGAGGTTGAAGTTCCGCCAAGGTATCGAAACCTTTTCCGAAGCTGACTAGGTCTTCACCCGGAAGACCCGCAATTAGATCCGCATGAGTGTGCACGCCCGTTTCTGAAGCGAGAAAGCGGAAATTGTCTTTCACTTTTTCATAGTCATTGCGACGGCTCACAAGGCGCGCGACTTCTGGATTCCAAGTTTGAATACCAATTTCAAACTGCAAAGCTCCAGGAGGGAATTGTTTGATCAAATCGCGGATTTCGACCGGCAAACGATCCGGCACCATTTCAAAGTGCAGGAAAAGGCCCAAGTGAATGCGGTCTAAGAAAAACTGTAAGATTGTCGTACATGTCGTCGGACTTAGATTGAATGTACGGTCGATAAATTTAAATTGCCTCGCACCACGGTCTAAAAGTTTTTGCATCTCTTGCAGGAACTCTGTCAGTTCAAAGTTGCGCACGGCTTTGTCTAAGGACGACAGGCAGTATTCACAACGATACGGACAACCTCGAGACACTTCGACGTAGATCACGCGGTTTTGAATGTCTTCATCGCTATAAAGGCCATAAGGTGTTTTGATTTTTTTGATATCGGGTAAAATCCCAGCCACGATTTTTGTGGAAGGAAGAACGCCGTTATCTAAATAGTTTTTGCAGAACTCATAGAACAAGAAATCCGCTTCGCCCTTGATAGTGAAATCTGCGATTTGGCAGATGGGGTTGGTTTCTGATTCGTGACTGACCTCAGGACCTCCCAGAACGACGACCGTTTCGGGGCTGATTCTTTTTAATAACGACACAAGCTCCAAAGACTCCTGGGCATTCCAAATATAAACGCCAAGGCCGATAATCTTTGGTTTTTGACGCAATAAAACCTCCGCAACATCGCGGGGATCGCGCTGAATGGTGAACTCCATGATCTCAGCACGGTCTTGAAGTTCCTCAAGGTTCGCCATGAGATAGCGAAGCCCAAATGAGCTGTGCGGATACGAAGAGTTCAGGGTCACGAGTAGAATGTCTTTATTCATAGAAAGGCATCTTAGTGCATGTTGAAAAAATAAGCGAATTGTCTTTGCCAACATGAGGACAAAAACGATACCATTACTTTGCAGTAACTAAAACCATGATGGTTTTTGTGTATTTCAAAGGATTGAATTATGAAAATGGCCGCTCTGGCACTTTTATTCGTTGCATCGAATGCAATGGCCCACGTTCCTTCACTTGAAAATTTTGAAACTAAGCCCATTCTCGCAGATCTTAAGGACCTTCGCGCCTTAAATATTCCTGTTCTCGCAAAAGACGAGAGCGTGGAAGTAGGATACGCGATTGTCACTCCGCTGATGCAGCAAAGAATTCAAGAGCGTGCACACAGTGTTGGTAAGTGCGGCGGTTTTGAAGACCTCAGCACGGATGTGATGTTGCAGTCGAACGGCTTTGATAAAATGCTAAACGAGATGGCAAAGATCAAAGAGAAAAATGACCTTTACGAAAGAGCGCCATTTAAAATTCTTTCTTTAGAAAAAAATGCGGGCATTGAAGCTGCATTGAGTGAAGTGAGTGAAAACAATTTGCGCAGCTACGTTCAGTGGTTGTCAGCTTTTCCAAACAGATACAATCGCGATTCGCAGCCTAACAAGCACGTCGTGGAGATGAAACAGCGTTTGGAAGCCATGCTTTCCAATGCGACGATTCCTTACGAAATTTCTGAGATCACACACTCTTCAACACAGCAAAATTCTTTGCGTGTGCGTTTGGTGGGAAGTGCAAGACCGAATGAAATCATCGTTTTGGGCGGTCACTTAGACTCCATCAATCAATCATGGGGCGGGGGAAAAGCGGCTCCCGGTGCTGACGACAATGCTTCGGGCTCTGCAAACTTGATCGAAGCTTTGCGCATCTTGATGAATAAAACTCAACCAGAGCGCACAGTGGAATTTTTCTGGTACGCAGGTGAAGAGTCGGGTCTTTTGGGCTCTGCTGAAATTGCAAAACAATATAAAGCGGAAAAGAAAGACGTCGTTGCAGTTCTTCAACTGGATATGACGTTGTTCCCGGGTTCTGGTGAGCTTGTGATCGGTAGCATGACAGATTTCACAAGCGCTTGGCTTCGTGATTATTTAAAAGCGATGAATGACACTTATTTGCATGCACGCATCGTTGATGACAAGTGTGGATATGGTTGCAGTGATCACGCTTCGTGGAACCGTCAAGGTTATGCAGCGTTGATGCCGTTTGAAGCGACCTTCCGTGCAAGCAATCAGAAGATTCACACAGCAAACGATATCATCAGCCCTGATTCCAACTTTAAGCATTCAGCGGTTTACACAAAAATCGCTCTTGTGATGGCGATGGATTTGGCAAACAGCCAAGCTCGTCAACCTTACTAAAGATCCTCCTGGTTTAAGGCGTAGAAAATCTCTGCGCCTTAAACCATTTTTTCCAAACGCTTTACGCTGTTCTTAACATCCTCAACGACTTCATCGTAGTTCGCGTCTTTTCTTCCCAGCAAATACACTGTGTGTTTCCAATAACCACTCTTTGGACCAATGGTTGTCAAAACTCCGGATTTTACTTCATCGTAAACATAGGGAACGGGAAGAAAGCCGACACCGGCACCATCAATAATTGCGCGACCTACAACAGACATCACATCACTTTCAAAAACCACTTTCTTTCTAGCCTTGATCTCTTGAAAGAATAAATCCGTTTCATGGCGCAGTTTCATTTTGTAAGAAGGAATGATAAGCCCCCACGGAACTGCATTTAAAAACTCCAAAGCGGACGTGCCCTTAGAAATACGGATCTTTAATTCTTTTAAGTTTTGTGTAGAGACAAGCAAATTCACCGGCATACTTGCTGAAGCAAACTCTTTCACGTCTTCAGAATAAATGGGCTTATTTGTTAAAACCAAATCAATGGATTGACTGCGCAGTTGATTGATCAAATCTTCGGAAGGGGCCGAACTTACGAAGAAAGTTTTTTCAACACCGCGCTTACGTTCCTTGATTAGCGGACTTAAAAGATCGGCAATAAAAGGACGCTCCACTTGATCTGTAACACCAATACGAATTCTTTGGCTTTGTTTTTCCGAAGGGGAGCGTAAGCTTTCTGCGAACTCGGCGGCGACATCAAAAATCTTTTTACAATAGGCAAAAGCGCGTTCTCCCTCAGGCGTGAGTTGCAAGCGTCGACCTTTTTTCTCGAATAGTTTTTGATCTATGGAAGATTCGAAAACTTTCAATTGTGAACTCAGTGAAGGTTGACTGATATGAAGATATTTGGCGGCGTTACTGACGCCACCGAGCTTTGCCGTTACATAAAAGTAATATAAGTGGTTGTAGTTAAACATGAATCTAGACCCCCTGATGACAAGGCTTTTTCAGAGCCTTTTTGGAACTAGCCTTTCGCTGCAGCTCTGTAAGTATCGAAGTCCTCTAGCGTTTCCTCTGGGAAGCTGCGCGAATATATAACTTTATCCTAATTATACCATCAAAATTATATATTTAAAGAAATTGTTGTTCTCAACGATAATAAGAAAAGAACAAGGAGGTAGATCATGCAAACAGACATCTACTACAGAGACATCACTAAAACTGAGAACCTTGAAGCTTATTTATTAGAAAAAGTGGAAGGGGCCATTGAAGACTTCTTCAAATATGATAGTGGTGCTCACCTCACAGTGCGAGTTGAATCGGATCGTCACCGAACCTCCACTCGCAAACCTAGTTACATCTGTGAGGTCATCTTAAAACCATCGCGCATGCGCACAGTGATTAAAGTGCGTAAAACCGATGAGAATTTTAAGGCGTGTGTAGCTAAAACGGTTTCTGCATTGAAAGTTATTCTTAGCAAAAGATCCTCTAAAAAAGCTCAACATCACAGACGAGACCCGATGTTGAATTTTGAACCACTTCCTGAAACTCAGGAAGTGGCTTAAGAAAATAGTTGATAATCAACCGAGGCAGAAGGAGCAGCTTATGAATACTCTTCTTAAAAAAATTCGTGACAGAATAAAATGGGATAAAAGAGTAAGCATGGCTGACCTTGATATCGTCGTCCGTGGAAGTGTAGTCATTGTCAGTGGCTTTGTTGACACTTCCTACAAAAAGAATGCGGCGCTGGAAGCGATCTCTGACACAGAAGGCGTATGGGCCGTGGAAGATCGAATCATAGTTCCGGCAGATTATTATAGAACGGACGAGGAAATTACCAACATCCTTGAGTCACAAATGGCGGAAATGATCAAAATCGGCGGAGAGCATATCGAAGTCGAAGTGATCGACGGCATCGTCAAACTTGATGGTGAAGTTTACCGTCCAAGACTCAAAGCGATGGCGGTCGCATCGGCATGGGAACTCTCCGGGGTGCGAGATGTCTTAAATTTCATTGAGATTAAAGACCCTCCCCGAAGAGTCCCTGTTACTGTAACCGACGAAACCCTAGTCAAGGAGGTGGCTTGATGAGAGTACACACAGACTAATATGCGGTCCTTTTCCCATCCCTCCATGTACGGGCGCCTGCAAGAGGCGCCCTCATCTTTTTTGAATTAAGGGCGACGGCATTCGCCGCGTTCTTGGCAGGACATCAACTGCTTACGAAGTTCCATCATTTCATCAAGAGAATATCCCAACGTCATATCGAAGCCTTTTTCAAGGCCGCCATCTTGAGAGATCGAAATAAATTTCTGAACTTGGTTGAAGTTCTTTTCAGTTAAATCGCAATCCTGTCCGCCACAAGTCACACGCAATTTACGACCTGCGCCCAAAGTTTCTAAGAAACGTTTGCGTTGTTCTTTGGCTTTTTTCAAAGCTCCGCCCAAACTGTTCCAGCATTTGACTTCCGCGATGACGACGGCGGATTGATTCGCGTTGCGGAAAACGATCACGTCTAATTCTCCGATCACGCGCTTTTCGCTACCGTACTGGATGCCTGTTGTGACTGTGTATTCAGGGGCTTTATAAATCTTCTCAAGGTTGAGTTTAGCAACCTGCTCGCACACGGTACCCGTGATAAAATATTTTTCGCCGGAGTCCTGCAAAGCTTCAAAAAGTGGACGGATGTCCTTGGCGTGAGCTGTAGAAACGGACAATAATAAAGCAAATACGAATTTGAACATGGATTTTCCCTCTTCAGGGGAAGACCTAACATTGGATCCCGATGGTGGGCAAACAGGCTGGTCGACTATGAAAAAAATCTTAATTCTTAATGGCAGTCCCTCTGGAAATAAAGGAAACTGCGCTCTGTGGATCAAGGCCATTGAGCCCTTCTTTAAAGGCCAGGGCTCCGTGGATGTTGTTCACTTAGCGAAAACGTCTTATGGATCGGCGCTTAGAAAAAAGATTGAGAATTCCTCGGGTGTGATTTTTGTCACAGGGACTTATTGGGATTCGTGGGGAAGTCCTCTGCAAAAGCTCTTGGAAGATATGACGGATCTTGAGGCGTCGACAGCTCTTATGGGAAAACCCTGCGCGGTGTTCGTGCTGATGCATTCCGTGGGAGGAAAATCAGTCTTATCCCGTCTTCAAGGAGTTCTATCGACGATGGGATTCTTGATTCCTCCGATGAGTGGTATGGTTTACTCGCTGGTTTCAGATATCGCTTTGAAATCAAAAAGCACACACGCCAAAGATTTCTGGCAAAGAGAAGACATCGAATTGATCTTGGAAAATTTCTTGAAAGCCTGTGATTTAAAAATCAATTGGAGCACATGGCCTGTCGATAAAAAAGATCCCAAGCGCAAGTGGTTAAAATAAGAGGGCTAAGACTTATGCGGATTTTGATCCTTTTATGTGTGTTCATTTCTTCTTTGAATGTCTTGGCTGAAGAATCTTATCTGGAACCTCGAGTTCATTTTAATCCGGTTGTCAGTATGTCGGCGCGAACTCTTCCTCAATGGAAAGTGGGCTTTCAGAAAACAGGTGGCGCCAATATCAACTCTCAATTTGTAGCAAACGCTCTAAGCGTGGGATTGCTTTCACGTTTGGAAGTCGGAGTTGTGCCGATATTTTATTTAACAGTTCCCGGGAGTAGCAACTACACAGCAAAGGTGAATGTTTATCGCGGGGAAACGACGGACTGGGCGCTTTCTTTCACAGAGACTCGGTTTAAATCGAAAGTGACCGAGAATGGGAAGGTTATTGAAGAGCCGGATTTAATTTTGACCTCGTTTCAGCTGGGTCTTAATTATCGCCTTTCTGGCAGTGATTTTACATTTTCTCCGTTTGTGACGAATGTCTGTGGGCGTATCGACTCCAGCAATGGCTTGATTTTAGTTTATTCGTTGAAGTGTGAGGCAGAGTGGGGACTGGATGTGCAATATCAGATCAAAGATCGTGAGTGGCTGACATTTGCATGGGGACACTTGCGCGAAGCGGGTCTTTCTCCCTATGAAAAAATGAGCACAGGTCTTGGAATGGCGTGGTCTCAGTTTCGTCCTAAAGAGATTTTCTCTCGTCCATCTATCGGCGTGTATTATACGCCTGACACAAAAAATACTTTGTATTTGGTATCGACGACTTTCTATGAGCTTTAAATAAAAAAGGGACTGGCTTTAAGCGCAGTCCCTTTTGGTGGAAAAAGGTACCTGGTACCTTTTTTCTACGTCATTGATTTTGTCAAATCGCGAACTTTTTTAGCTGCGTAGTTTTCTGAAACGAAGTTCCAGTTTACTTGCGACCAGAAAGTCTCAAGATATTTTTGACGAAGGTTTCTGTAATCAACGTAGTAAGCATGTTCCCAAACGTCAGCAACTAGCAAGGGAGCTGGGCCGTTGTTTGTGAATGGAACTGCTGCGTTGGAGGTAGAAACCAGGCTCAATTTGCCAGATGCATCTGTGCAAAGCCAGATCCAGCCTGAACCGAAAGTTTTAACACCGCCATCGACGAATTTCGCTTTCAGCTCATCCATAGAACCGAAATCGCGCTTGATCGCAGTTTCAAGATCTGCAGAAGGTTTGCCACCTTGACCAGCCGGAGACATTCCGAACCAGAAGAAAGTGTGATTCCAAGCTTGAGCCGCGTTGTTGAATACGCCGCCAGAAGAAGTCAGAGTGATCTCTTCAAGGGATTTTCCTTTAAGAGAAGCATCTGTTTCAGCAAACTTATTCAAGTTATCGATGTAAGCTTTGTGATGTTTGTCGTAGTGGTAAGTCATTTGTTCTTCATTGAACAAAGGAGCAAGACCGGTTTTTGCGTATGGTAGAGTAGGTAGTTTGAACATGTACGCCTCCTATTGTTTAGTCTCAATTGAAACTATAATGAAAATAGGAGGCGGTCTATGAATTAAGCATTTTCGCCGAGCATTGTTCTGACGAAGGTAGGCAAAGAGAAAGCCGCTGTGTGCAAATCTTCGTTGTAGTACTTAAGACCTTTGGCCGTAGAGAATTGGCGCGCTTTGTCTTTATTGAAGTCTTTTGCTGGGTGGAATTGTCCCTTCACGCCGACTTGCAAGCTCCACATTCCAGATGGATATGTCGTTGCATGGAAAAGCATAGTGTGGACGCTTCCTTTACCGAAAATTCCTTTAAGGCATTGGTTTAATTCAACGAAAGTGCCTTCATGGAACATTGGAGATTCGCCTTGAGTGACGATCAAGCCGCCCTCTTTCAGTGCGTTTTTGCAGTTCGTATAGAACTCTGCCGTGAAAAGACCTTGCGCAGGACCGACAGGATCTGAACCATCCACGATGATCACATCGTAAGAACCTGGAGTCGCGTCTTTTACGAATTGAATACCGTCACCGATGATGAGATTCAATTTCGGGTTGCCGAACTCAGAAGCGATTTGCGGAAGATGTTGCTTAGAAGCACGAATCACCGCTTCATCGATTTCAACCATCGTCACTTTTTCAATTTGATCGTACTTGAAAAGTTCTCGGATTGTTCCGCCGTCACCGCCGCCGATCACAAGGACGTTCTTTGCGTTGCCGTGAGTTTGCATCACGGGATGAGTGATCATTTCGTGATAGTGGAACTCGTCACGCTCTGTGCACATCACCATATTGTTGATCGCCAAGAATTTTCCGTGAGAGTAAGAATCCAAAACACGCACGCGTTGGAATGGATTTGTTTCGTCGAAAAGAACTTCACCGGTGTAGCGCAAAGACAAAGCTTGGTTTTCGTCTTTGTCGGTGAACCATACGTTGCGCTCGATTTGCACACCTTTCGTCAAATCGAAAGAAGGTTTCTCGCGCATCACTTTGGGTTGGAAATCTGTTTTTTGAATAACGTGAAGAGATCCACGGTTCATTTCAAGAGCAGAGTAGTTAGCCTGGAAAGCTTTTTTCAAGTGTTCGAAAGAAACCCAAGGATCAACCGAATCGCCGCAAGTGAAAAGATCGACAGCGGCGTAACGGTATTCAGGCCAAGTGTGAATTGCTAAATGGCTTTCTTGAATCACCACAACACCACTCACACCCCATGGAGAAAAGTGATGGAAAGTCGAATTAATAACAGTAGCGCCTGCGATTTGCGCGGCTTCAATCATACTTCTTTCGATGATCGAAACGTCGTTCAAAACCTCAGCGTTGCAACCACTGAACTCAACTAAAATATGGCGACCTAGAGCTTTCAATTCACTGTCCTCCCAGAAATGGATGTGTTTTTTATGAAAGGGGGGTTCTAGGATCTTTTCACCCCCCTGACAAGAAAAAAATCGTCCTTTCAAAGAGTTACCAAACTCGCGAAACCCTATTGAATATTAGGGCGACGTGGGCGTGGAAGCAGGTCAAATTGCCCTAGCTTGTAAGATGTGAGAATTTCAGGAGTTAAAGTGTCGAGCCAATCAGCGTATTGTTTGTAGCTGACACATTTTACCTCTGGCATTCCGCAGACATTCTTAACAAAATCCTGAAGAGCGTCCCAGTAAGCGCCACCATTGTACTTCTCAAAGTTGTGACCCAAGCTCACCGGCGCGCGGCGACCGTAGTAGTTCATATTGAAGTAGTTCATATAAGAGTCGAGCATTTCCTTACGATAGTGTTCGCGGTTTGCGAGATCCTCTTTGGCTTTGGAATGAACATAGTAAAAGTTATAATCCATGCCGATGATTAGTTTACCAGTTCCGGCCATCTCAATCATAGGAAGAGTGATATTCCAGAAGCCGTATTTATTTTTTGTCGGCCACAGAGTTGAAGCACCGGGAACTGAGACATCATAGCGGAAGTTCATAGCCTTCATTGTCTGCCATAGAGCCTCGTTCACGCCCAAACGGGGAGCACGGAAGCCTACGACATCTTTTTCTCCCAAAGCATACCCTTGAGGGTATTTTGAACTCGGAGTCAGACCGTTGTTGAAATAAGCCCCGAAGACCAAATCGTTGAATTGTTTAAATTCAGAATCCCAGTCATTTGTGTCCCAATTTTCACGAGCACCGTCAAACTGACCGTTGCCACGAGAAGCAATTTCGTGTCCTTCAGCATAAGCATCGTTCATCATGTTAAGGCGGGAAGCAATACCCATCGCACTTTCGCCAAAACCGATATTTGAATATCCCACATCATGTTTTGGTGGAGCATAGAAGTGTCGATTGGCCTGGCGAAGAAAATAAACGCCACTAATGAAATATGTGAATTTCACAGGCTTGTTGTTTTTGGTCATGTCCGCTGCGAAATCGCGTGTGGCTTGCCACTGCCTTAAATCCAAACCGCCATCAAAACCGATCATAATATATTGCGGTGGTCGCGCTACTTTTTCAGGAGTCGGAACGCTTTGATTTTCAGCCAAAACTGTAGACGCTAAGAGAGAAAAAGACATTAGAGCTCCCAAAGAGAGCTTTTCAAATCTTGAAATCACGTTTCACCTCACTTTGAATGTTTGGAACAATTCTAAGCGCAGGTAGAAGGTGAGTTCACCTTACCGTATAGATAAGTCTCTTATTTATTTTTAATTTCAAAACAACAGTGTATTTTTTTGTCGTGAAAATCTTGTGGAATGCTTTCCTCCGTCAGATCTTTGACGGTGTATTTGGCAAGAATGTTCTCAGACAATTTGAATTTTCGTTTGTTATTCGAGAAATACAAAACTCCGTTGGGCTTCAGCATACTCATGCAGGCATCGACGAGAAAATCCTGATCACGCTCGACCTCAAAACTGTCTTCCATTTTTTTGGAATTGGAAAAAGTGGGAGGATCTAAAAAGATCATATCAAAAGCAGCGTGATCGCGATTGGCGCGCAACCACTCCAGAACGTCGGCATTGATAAAGCTGTGATCACCTAAATCAATCTTATTCAGTTCGAAGTTGTCTTGGGCCCAACGCAAATAGGTCTGAGACATGTCGACACTTGTCGTGCGGGCCCCCGCCAGGGCCGCAAATACACTGACAGACCCTGTGTAGCAAAAAAGATTTAAGAATGTTTTGTCTTTCGCTGTTTTGAAAACCTTTTGGCGCATCGGACGGTGATCTAGGAACAATCCGGTATCAAGATAATCATAAAGATTTACTTTTAGAAGAGCTTGGGATTCCCGCACGGAAAAAGTTTGCTCCTTGGAATCCAACTTTTCGTACTGTTTAAGTCCTTCTTGGCGCTCACGTTTTTTAATCACAATACAATCTTCCGAAGTCTTGAAAAGAGCTTTGAGGGCTTCAATAACATGAGGAAGGTGATTTTTATCTTTATCTTTTATGAAGTCACTTTTGTCGTAAACGACGTAGTGATCTTTATAAACATCGACGATGAATGGATATTCGGGAATGTCACGGTCATAAAGACGGAAGGCCTCAATCTGATGACGCTCAGACCAGCTCTTGAGTTTTTTAAAATTCTTTTCCAGGCGGTTCTTGATCATGTCCATGGTTGATATTTAGACAAAAAATGGGGGTTATGGTACTTATTCCTTCATGTTGGCGGAAAAAAGAGCGGAGCATATAGCTTTTATATTAAATAAACCGGGAAAAGACGTGGCGTTTGTCGAGCACGAAGGTGTTCTCTACTATGCGTATTTTTCTAAAGCGTTCAGTGCTCCGTCGTCGGCGACGGTTAAACTTTTACAAGGATTGTTTGACGAGTTTGTCGATCATAGTTTCTTTATTTTACGCCAAAGAATTTTCACAACAAGCCCGTTGACGGAAATGTGTCGGGGCATGGTGAAAGTTGTCGCCAAACGTGTTTCGGAAAATATTCTTCCTCTTGATCACGGCTTGAGTTTAAATTTGCGCTTTCAGAATGTAGGAGAAGAAGAAGCGGCCCTGATTACGGTGCGCCACTTGAATGTCGAAAACCAAGTCCCGTTGCAGGAAGTACGTCGGTGGATTTCTCAAGGTTCTGTGACGAACCCTCCAGAGTATTTACAGCTTGCAAAGAAACTTGCACAGAAGATTCCCCGTGGCGAAGTGTTGCATGATTATGATCGGGATATCGCCGCTTTTTTAGTGGACCCTAACGGCACTGTTTTAAGTTATGGAGTGAACTCTAACTCCAAAAATAAGACTCTGCATGCTGAAGTGAATCTGCTACAGAGACTTTTTAAAGAATCCCAAGAGAAAATTCCCGAGGGAGCAACTTTATACTCCACCCACAAACCCTGTAAGATGTGTGCAGGAATGATTTATCATTGGAGCGCTCATCCGGAATCATTAAAAGTCTATTACGCTATCGAGGAAGCCGGAGGGCTTTCGCGGCAAACGGTTTTGGATCGCCATCAGATTAATAAACAGCTTCCGTCGAACTAAAAAATGAATTGATGGCTTTAATGAGAGTGTCTTTGCGGATGGGTTTCGACAGGTGCATATCACATCCTGCCTGCAAACTCTTTTCGACGTCTTCAGAAAATGCGTTGGCTGTGCAGGCAAAAATGCGTGCCGGCGTTCTTTCGGCCTTTTGTTCAATAGCGCGAATAAGACCTGTGGCTTCATAGCCGTCCATTCCCGGCATTTGCACGTCCATAAAAATAATATCGAAGTGTTGGCGTTCTACTAATTCAACAGCCTCGATTCCACTTTGGGCGTAGCTTATATGATGAATTGTGTTTTGCAGATAAATTCCAAAAAGATTGCGATTGTCGTCAACGTCATCAACGATCAGGATGCGCAGACGGCTGTTAGCAATGTTGTGTTTGATGTCGCTCAATTGATATCGTCCTTGCAAGGGGTTGTGCATAGTTGTTTTTCGTTCTGTGGTGGACGCCATAGTTGCCGTAAAATAGAAAACGCTGCCAATACCCTCATCGCTTTCAAGCCAGATTTGGCCATTCATCAATTGAACAATGTTCTTGGTGATGGAAAGTCCTAACCCCGTGCCGCCGTACCGGCGAGTGGTCGCAGAGTCCGCTTGGGTGAAAGGTTGAAAAATATCTTTAAATTTCGAGCGGGGAATTCCAATTCCTGTGTCGGCAACACAGAAAAGAATATTTCCGGGGCGGGAAGTGCGATTTTTGGCAACTCTTAAAGAAACTTCTCCTTTGTGGGTGAACTTAATGGCGTTATTAAGTAAGTTCATCAAAACTTGGCGCAATCGGTCCTGATCACCCACATAGAAAGCGTCAACATCTTCTTCAACTTGTATGTTAAGTTGCAACCCTTTTTCTTTTGCTCGAAATCCAAGCACGGCAACGAGTTCGTCTAAAAGTTTCTGTAAATCAAAAGGCAGAAGTTTTAACTCAATTTCTCCAGCCTCAACTTTTGAAAGATCCAGTATATCGTTGATGATCGTCATCAGCTGATTGTTGGCTCTTTGAAGAATTTCAACGAAAGAGGCTTGTTGATCGTCAAGGAGAGTTTCAGCCAATGTGTCCGTGATGCCGATAATAGAGTTTAACGGTGTGCGGATTTCGTGACTCATATTTGCCAAAAATACAGATTTGGCGTAGGTAGCGGCTTTGGCTTTGGCTGCCGCTGAAAGGAGCTCTTTGTTTTTCTTTTCAAGGTTTTCAGAAAGACTTTTTTTCTCCGTCACATCCATAGCCATCTTCACGATCTTTACGATCTCTCCCTGAAGATTGCGCACGGGAGTGTAAGAACCTTGAATCCACACGATGGATTTTTCTTTGGAAAGTCTTTTGAACTCGCCGGTTTGTGTATGACCTGCAATCAATTGATTCCACATTTCCAGATATTCAAATTCATGCTGATAAAATTCCGGTAAGAAAATCGAATGATGTTGTCCGACAAGTTCATGAAGCTGATACCCCAATAGATTTAAAAAATTCTGATTAGCCCACAGAATTTTGCCTTGAATATCGAACTCGATCACGGCGTTGGAGTTTAACAGTGCTTCGTAAACCGACTCAGTCATACAACAAGTCTTTCAGATTATTTAATTTTAATAAAATTACAAAAGCGGCTGGGTATTAAAGTTTTGTAATTTCACAACTGACACCGGTGTCGGAGCGTTCTTAAATGTTCTTTAACAATCTCCCCCGATGAACTTGAACATCTTTTTCGTGATTCTATTTTTTCGTCATATATTTAAAGAGAAGCTAATTTCAGGGAGGAAGTTATGCCTACTCATCCACTACAAGACAGCGACATTACGAAATGTATTAACCTTTGTTTCAGTTGTTCTCGCAGTTGTCTTGAAACCTTACACTATTGTATGGAGGAAAAGGGAACGGCCTTCTCGGGAAAACATCTTTCACTGCTTCAGTTCTGTGTTGATGCGTGCCAGATGACGGCGCGACTTTTGATCGCGGAGTCTGAATTCTACAATCAATCTTGTGAACTGACTTTTGAGCTCTGCCGTGCTTGCGCCATTGAATGCGAGCGGTATGAGTATGACGAAGTCTTTCAGCAATGTGCGGATATTTGCCGTAGCTGTGCAGAGTCTTGCAGAGGAATGTCGGGCATGACGGTGCGAGTGCCCAAAGAGGAAATCGAAAGAAAAAGAAATTCTTCGGCGCGCGCCAACGGTTCTGCCGCACGCATTTAAATTAATTCGGGAAAGGTCCTACGGAAACAGGGGCCAGGCGGAATGGTTTTTTATCCGTTCCGAGTTGGCCTGAAGAATCCATTCCTGAACAGTACCAGTTTGTTCCGACTTTGCCGCAAAGGCCGAAGGCTCCCTGAGCTTTGATATCAGTCACAGTTCCGAAGGCATTTAGAGTGCTTAAGGCCGTAGGCGAGAAGTGATATTCCGCAGTGATATAATCATTATTTCCGTGCTGATCTTGGCGATTGAAGCCCCAGCAATAGCCGGCGCCATTGGCGATCACACAATGATTGATATATCCACTGTGAAGAGACGTGATATTGGTAAGACTGCCCGTAACGTCAATCGGTGAGAGAGCATTGGTGCTTGTACCGTGTCCAGGGTATTGACCCCAACATTTCAATGTGGATGTGCCAATACGTGCGCAGCCTCCATAACTAGAAAGAGATATTTCGTCGATATTAGTCAATCCAGGAACTTGAACAAATCCCGCTCGTGAAACGGCGTCACCTTGTCCAAGTTGTCCATTGGAATTAAGACCCGTGCACCAAACCGTTTTATCTGTTTTTAAGACGCAACCATGATAACGACCGATAAGAACCTTGGCGTTATCAGTTCCGGCGGAAGTGATCTCCACGGGAGTTGCGTAGCTCGTATATGAAGCAAGATCAAACATGCTGTACATATCAAGGTAACCCCAGCAATAAAGTTTTCCGGCTGTATTAATAGCGCAAGCAAAGTCATAAGAGGAACTTGCGGCCAGATCCACCATGCCTGAGCCAAGCCCTGCAGGCACATTTGGATTTCCTGAGGTGGCTGTGGAACCACGAAGCCACGAGCGTCCCCAGCAATTCACGGCGCCTGACTTCAGAGCACACGTACCACTCGGAGTCGCAACTATTTTCGTAACGCCGGAATCCATATTCTTAACACTTGTCGGAGCTAAGTAAATTCTATCCACCAAAAGATTTCCGACCTTATTGAAATAGTTGTCGCCAACGCACTTGACCGCGCCATTAAAGATTCCGCAGCCGTGCTCGTCATTCATGGCAATTGAAGAAGCGCCGACATAGTCAGGACTTAGCACGTGAGCGTTGCTTTGCAAAACTTGCTGATCTCCAAGTTGTCCAAAACCGGAATTTCCTGTGCAGTAAACTTGACCTGACTTAATGAAGCAAGTGTGCGCTTGATGGGCTCCGGCAACCGCAGTGACACCCGAGCTTGCACCGACCACCGTTGTGAGTGGCTCAATAGTACTTCCTGAAGGTCGATTGATACCCATTTCACCATAATAATTGCGACCTCGACACTTCAGCTCACCACTGATCACTGCGCAGAACTGATAACCGAAATACACGTCCGTCGCTCCAGCAAGCTCTGTCATAAGCGTCGGAGAGTTGGAATCGGCACTCGTGCCCCACGTGATTTGGTAATCACCATTGTTGCCCCAGCAGTAAACTTGATTCGCATTATTCTTTGCGCAAGTTCCATAAAGACCGGCCCAAGCATCGACTACAGTTCCGATACCACTGATCAGAGTTGGTGTGTTTACAGGATTGAAGTTTCCGACTCCGACTTCACCATTGGTATTAGCGCCCCAACAATAGAGTTCTCCGGCCTTGATAGCGCAGACGTGAACCCATCCCACCGCGATCTTACTCACGCCCGAAGAGAGCGCGCTGATTGCAACAGGAGAGGTGGTCGAAGATACGATAGAAGGGTCGCCAAGAATGTTGTACTCTTTTGCTCCCCAACAATACACGCCGCCATTCTTGATAACACATGAGTTGAGGTAACCTATGCCTGCATCTGTGACACCTGAACTCATTCCCGTGACGAGAGCTGGAGTTGTGCGGGAAGAAACTGTACCTGTTCCCGTCAACCCGGCACCTGGATAAGAGCCGTGGCTACCGACGCCCCAGCAGTAGATAGCACCCGTATTTAAGATAGCGCAGCTCACGCCATAGTGGGCGGCGATTTTAATTGCAGGAGCAGCAAGAGAAACTTCTTTAGGATAAGTGCTAGAGTAATAGTTTCCTTGACCCAACTGTCCGGAACCGTTGTAACCCCAACAGTAAACTTTTCCGGCACTCGTTAAAGAGCAACTGTGATTATCACCTGTTTCAATGCCAATCGCATCTTTTCCTGCGGAGTAATCATTGTCGTTAATGATGATATCCGCGTTTGAGATGTACGATGTACCGCCGGTGATGCCAGTGATTTTAATAGGAACGCGTTTATAAAGTTCATCAACCGCATTATCCACACTTGTTAAATTTCCAAATGTGATCGACGTGCTTCCCGAAGGAACCGAAGCTGTTCCTGATGTCGCAGTCATTGTATAATCTGTTCCCGCAGCGGCACAGTCGACCCCGGTACAAACGTCTCTTGTCCAGTTGATTGACACGGATCCTTTGTCGGTCGGATGCGACAGTGTCGCAATCAAACTTGTTGAAGCTCCCTCAACTACATAAACGTCTTGAATAGTGACAAGGGGAGGAGCTTCGTCATCTGTGATCGTCACAGTATGCACGGTGTTTGTTCCAAGATAAGCTCCCACAGGAGAGCTTAAAGTGAGCTTGAATGTTTCGTCATACTCTTCTGTACTGTTATCTAAAATTGGAATGGCAATGTTCACCGAAGTGCTGCCAGCGGCGATTGTCGCAGTGCCGTTTACAGCCGTATAGTCGCTTCCCATCGTCGCTGACGGTGCGGATCCATTCGAGAAGGTGTAGCTAACGGAAACGGCAATATCGGCTGCAGCAGGAATACTAACAGCCACTGTGTGAGTAGGATCGTTGTATTCAGAAACTGTTGATGTCGTCACCGTGAATTGAATATTTGGTGAGTTCTTCGTCCAGGTTGTCGAAGTGGCTGCGGCATAAGTTTGCCAGTTTCCTGCCAAATCTTTTCCGACGACGCAAACTTTAACGCTGCCATTGGCGTAAGCTGAAATGTTATCTGTGATGTTTGTTGCTTCTGCGATTTCTGAGGCGGAATATCCTGTCGCCACTGTGCAATCTGTTGAAGCTGTGGGACCGATTTTATATTTGTATCCAACGACACCGCTGCCGCCGACATCAATATTCAAAGCGTATTTCGCACTCGAACCTGTGGGCTGTCCCGATAAAGTCGCCGCCGGAGGAGTATCATCATAGGTAATCGAAGCAGAACTCGCCATAGCACTGACATTGCCTGCAAGATCCTTCACCCAGGCATAAAGTGTTTTCGCTTGGTTTACGGTTGTGACTGTGAACGTTGCAGGTAAGCTTGCACCACTCACCCAAGTACATGCAGACACGGTTGTGTTGTTCTCCATAATACAGTAGTGCGACGGACTTCCGCTAACCGCAGAAGTGATATTAAATGTCGTGCTGTTGGTTGGAGAGCTATTGGTAACAGTGAAGGTCGTAATACTTGGTGCCGTGGTATCAATCACAATATTTTTATTTGTACCGAGCGAGCCCGCGGCCGCTATTCCCGGCAGTGTGAGTGTTGCATTGTTGGTTGCGGTGTCTTTAATTGAAGCCGAAGCAATTGTTAACGAGTTTGTCGCGACATAATTCAGATCAGCCACCGTATCTGTCGCTTGAACTGTGTAGTTGAATATTAAGGTATTCGCTCCACTTCCAGAAGCATAAGACGCGGATCTAGCGGGAGTCGTATTTAAGGCAATAAGCGGCGTTCCTATGACAACCACGTTTTCAGAGAAGGTCACTCTGACATCAATGACTTCGCCCACTGTATAAGAGCCATTGGCCTTATTCGAAGTGACATTGGTGATAGTGGGAACTGTTGTATCAACGACGACGGCTGACGAACACGCTGACGTATTTGTATTTCCCGCAGTGTCCGTGGAAATAATCTGATAGGAATATGTATTTCCATTTGTGCCGGTAAAGTTGGAAGACGTTGTTGAACTTGAAACAGAGTTTTCAGTTCCAGTGTACGTATTGCAAGTAGCTCCTGTATAGAAGCGCACAGCTTGAGAAGCCAGGTCCGTACTTGTTGACTTGCTCCATTGCGCAACTAAGGCCGTCGTGTTTGTTGGTGAAGTCTGCTGCCATACAAGCGAGGTGGCACTGAGCGGTGCTGTAATATCATAAGTGACGGTGTTATCCGTTGTTGTGGAAGCATTGTTAGTATTTCCGGCTGGATCACTCACTTTGCCAGCTGTGATAGAAGGAATTAAAGTTCCCGCTGTCGTAACGGCAGAGGCCGTCAATGTCCAAGTGATGTTATCTGAAGTGCCAAGTGCCCAAGTAATTCCTGATGCGGTTCCTCCCTGAGAGATATCCGCTGTCGTGAATGTGCTTGGATTGATGGCTTCCGTAAAAATGATCGTAAATTCAATTGGAAGCGTGTTGGTTGGATCTGTCTGTCCCGCCTTCTGATTAATAGTTAAAGAAGGTTTCGTCGTTTCGTAGGTAATGGAGTTATCAGTGCTTGAACTTGCCGTATTGTTATTGCCGGCCACATCGGTAACTTTGTTAGCGCCAATAGATGGAATGAGAGTGCCGGCTCCTGTGATGGCCGTGGCTTTTAAAGACCAGGTGATATTGTCAGAAGTCGTCAGGTTCCAGGTCACACCCGTTGCGGTTCCGGATTGTGTAATATCTGCGGTTGTAAAGCTCGCTGGATTCACAGCCTCACTAAAGACGACAGTGAATTCCACTGGAACTGCATTTGTTGGGTCTGCTTGTCCCGTTTTTTGATTGATCGTCAAAGTCGGCGCCACTAAATCCTGAGTCCATGTAGCACTTGTTGCAGAAGTTAAAGCTTGGTCGACATTCGCAGAGTTTCTTCCAAGCACACAGATCTTGATATCCGTATTGCCTAAGGCATTGACCGAATCCGCAATATTTGTTGCGACATCAATATAACCTGAATATCCGGAGGCGTCGGCACAGTTTGTAGATGCCGCAGCACCTACTTTGTAGCGATAGGACTGAACGTCGGCGCCAGCGACATCAATGTTTAAAACTGTCTGATTGGTTTTACCGGAAGGTTGTCCTGTGATCGTCGCAATGACTGCAGACGTGTTAACCGTGAATAAGAAATCATTGTTGGAAGCATTCGTTGAATTGCCAACAGCGTCTAGCGCAGAGATTCGCGCCGTGTATTGAGTTCCATTTGTAAGAGTACAACCTGTAAATGTGTACGAAGTCGTGGTTACAGTTTGCTGAGCGCAGACTACGGATGAAGCATCCGCACTGCGAACTTCGACTTTATATTGTGTACTTCCAACAGCCGCACCCCAGTGCAAAGTTCCCGTGCTGCCATTGGTGAGCCATTCATCTTGTGTGGAATCAGTTCCGCCTGTGACACCTGCAATGACAAAGGCATCAGGAGCTTGAGTATCGATCACGATGTCTTTATTTGCTGATAAACTTCCCGCAGTTCCTGGCGTCGGCAACGTTAAAATCATATCGTTGCCAAAGCTGTCTTTGATCGTGGCGCTATTGAGGTTCAAGGCGTTGATAGATTCATATTCAAGATCTGCTGAGTTATCTCCAGCTTGAACGGTGTACAGAAATGTTAAAGTTGTTGAACCAGAACCACCCGTGTACGTGGCAGCACGATCGGTAGAACCAGTTTCAATAAGAACACTTGGAGTTCCTCCAGCGACAGTGACTGCTTCACTAAATTGCACGGTGATTTGAATGGCTTGGCCCGCTTTATAAGATCCATTAGCCAAAGAGGAAGTCACTGAAGTAACAACACCAGGTAGATCTAAAGTATATTGTGCACTCGCGGCCGCGGAAAGAGGATTTCCCGCTAAATCCGTGAGAGTATTTTTTGCGGTGACAGTACAAACCTCCGCATTTGTCGGAGCTGTTGAAATATTCAAATTCACCGTTGCGGAATTTGATGAACTTGCAGAAACACCCGCAATAGAAATCACGCCGCTTCCTGAGCACAACGCGCTCCAGTTTGCCGCGTTTTCTAAAGACGTTTGCGACATGTCTTCATTAAAGACAACAGTGACAGAAGTCGGTAAGGCCGAACGCACACTTGTTGGCGGAGTGAATGACGCTAAACTTGGAGCCGTGCGGTCCAACAAGATCGGATCAGAACATCCTGAGACAGAGATATTTCCAGACGTATCGATAAGAGTGAGATTGTAAGTATAAGTTTCTCCATCAAGGCCCGAGAAATTTCTGGTGTTCGTAGAAGGGCTCAATGTGATCGCGCTGCCATCTAAAGTTAAGCAGGCGGCGTCTTTAAAGAACTGAATTCTTTGTTCAGCAACATCAGATGCTGTAGAGAGAGTCCACTTCGCCGTCACAGGAGACGCTTTGGAGGGCGATGTTTGAATCCAAGAAAGTGAAGTAGGAAGCAGCGGAGCCGTATTGTCATAAGTGACCTGATCATCCGTTGCTGTCGAAGCTGTATTCAGGTTTCCCGCTAAATCAGAGAACTTATCTGCATTTAAAACGGGTTGAATCACACCGTTATTGTCGACACCCGAGACAACGAGCTCATAATGAGTGCTGTCGGTTTTGACCAGTGTGTGCGTATTAACGATGGCTGAACCGATAAAACTAATGTCTGAGTCAGACAAAGTACTTTCAGCAATAGGTTCACTAAAGACTAAAGAAAAACGTACAGGCAGATCTTTTGTTGGGTCCGTTTGGCCGACTTTTTGAGCAATCACGACGGAAGGTTTGATGGTATCAAATGTCCAGGAATAAGCTGTTGCGGAATTATAAGGCTGCCACAAACCATTGGAGTCTTTTCCGACAACGCAGATTTTTAAATTCTGATTGCTCAGTGAAAGGAGGCTGTCTGAGATCCCTGTACTAATAGGTGTCTCAAGAGAATAGCCGGAACTGTTTGCACAGTTTATTGTGCCACTTGGGCCGAGAAAATATTTATAGTGAGTGATATTAAAACCTGAAACGGAAATATTTAAATTTTCAGTGTTGCTTGGATTGCTGGGAGTTCCGCCCAAGATGGCTGCGACTTCGACGCCAAGACCTGACATCGTTAAAGAGCCGCTATCGGACTGGTCAGGATTGTTATAATTCCAAGAAAGATTCTGCGAGTGAGAATTCACTTCGGTAGGAGTATAAGTCAAAACAACGGAACAAGAAGAATGGCCATTTAAAACGGCACCGCAAGTTCCACCGGTCCCAGGAAAACTTCCGCCTTTATAAGAAAACGGCGATGACAGATTAGCGAAAGAAAGTCCTTCGGCACTCGCGTCGCCAGAGTTGGTGAAGGTTAAAGATTTTTCTGTCACAGAGTCTTTAAGTTGCGGACCGAAGTTCAAACTGGCAGAAGTCGCTGTCACTTTGGCTCGTTCAGTTTTGTCCTTTACGACAAAAGAGATACTGTTGTTTGTAAGATTCGAAAAACGGTCGCCGTCGAAACGTAGTACGAAGCTTTCGTCATTCTCGATATAACCATCACGAAGAGCTTTCACGATGAAACTGACGTAAGTAATTCCCGGCTGCACAATCAACGTTCCAGAAGACGCTTCGAAATCTTGGTCCTCATCATCAATGCGCCATTGTAGATTTTCAGGTTTCAGTGTGATCCCGGGAATAGAGGGCGTATCGATCGCAAGAGTGATTTGATGACCGATGCCTTCTTCAAGAACAACAGCAGTTCCCGATTCAACGGACACTTTCATGAAAACTTGATTTTCCGTGATCGCTGGATTTAACGATGCATTCATGGAGCAGCTTACTGTGAATAAGCTCAGCAAAAGAAGTGCAACTATGCGCTGGAACGTGCCGGTGATCTCCATAGAATACTTGTCGGTTATCTAGGGGATTCTTTTAGGTTTTCTTGAGATTTTTATTGTGAAGTGTCCCCATGTTTTTACTGGGAACACTAAAGAAAAAAGCCTCGGGAATTTATGATCTTCCAGAGGCTTTTTTTGAGATTTTACCATTAAAAACGGGAAACTTATTTCGCAGCAGGAGTCGCGAACATAGACGTCGCAAAGAAACTCTTGCGGAACGTGCTCCAGTTATTTGATTTCACAGCAGCCACTCGCCAGAAGTAGTGTTTGCCAGCTTCCAAACCAGTGACATCAAAAGAAGTTGTTTTGTGGTGGTATTCATTTGCGACAAGCCATTTGAAGTTTGGATCTGTTGCAACTTGAACGTGATATTCGTCAGCACCTGGAACTGCTTTCCATGTCAAAGCTGTTTTGTCGCCGGCCACTTCAGAGAAATAGGCTGGAGCAGACAATTCAGGTTTTGCAGGAACATCGTGTTTCTCTGGCTTCTCAGCCGGCTGTGGGAAAAGTGCGTTCATTTTTTCAGGTAGGTTTTCATGGCCACCGCCACCATGTCCTTCTTCAGCCAAAGAAGGTGAAGTCAAAGCAAGAGTCAAAGCGAACGCGAATAGAGATACGAGGATCTTCATGATAAATTCCTTTTGTAAACGATACGTAGAAAGTAAAATAAAATGGGATTGAAGAAAACCTTCTTGCGCTATTTGCTGGGGGGTGTTAGAAATCCCCTTCGGTTTTGCGGATGATCGCTCTAATAATGCTCTAACTTCCTGATATTAGAGAGGAAAGTCCGGACTCCATATGGCAGCGCAAGGGGTAACGCCCCTCGACGGTAACGTTAGGAACAGTGAAACAGAGAGAATGTCCAGGGCTATGAGCCAGATACCGGGAACGGGAGGGTCTGGGGAGCCGCTGGAGTGAAAACAGTCAAACTCTGCGCGGAGCAAGATCAAATAGGGAAGCACTAGTAGGACGGCCAGTCCGTAGCTTTCGGGTAAGATCGCTTGAGGGTGTCAGTAATGGCACTCCCAGAGGAATGATCATCCAAGATTATCGGGACAAATTATGGGACCTGGTGATTAGGACAGAATCCGGCTTACAGCAAAACCGTGATCCCGCCTTCCTTGCATGGTACTCTAAAGCCTATGGAAAAAATGGCTTGGGATATCGAATCAGAGTACTCGTCTTATAATTCACCTGAATACAAAGCAGAATTTGATGGAGAGTTCACACTTGTGAACTCTCTTGAAAAATTGGCGGAATCCATGAAGGTTGCTTTGCAGATCTCGAGCGAAGAGGGGCGTGATCCAGCGGATTCGCATGTTGAAGGTCTACAAAAGTTTCTTCTTGATAAAGAAACGGCAACGACAAACGCCTATAACATGATGACTTACGTTCATTCGGTTTTGTCTGTGGATTCTTCTGATCAAGGAGCCCAGGCGAAAGAATCAGAATTGACGAGTTTGACCTCTCGCCTTTGGCAAGTTTCTATTCCTGTTTCAAATTTTCTCACGCGCTGTTCAGATGGCTTTCTTGCGAAAGTGTTGGCGCATCCTGAATTAAAACCCTCTGAATTTTTGTGGAAGAACCAACGCGAACTCCGCATGACGTTGTTATCCGATGGCGAAGAAACTTTGCTGGAAGCAGTTTCAAATCCCGGAATGCGTGCGTGGGGAGACCTTTATACAAAACTCAGTGGTTCCATGCGCTGTCATTTGAAGTACAAGGATCGCACAGAAACCGTGGGTCTTGCTCAAGCCAGTGCCTTGATTCGCAATGTGGATGAAGAAACTCGCAAAGTCGCTTGGCAGAGTATTCAAAATGCCTGGACTGATCACAAAGAAACAGCTGCTGCGATTTTAAATTCTCTTGCGGGTTGGCGCCATGAAGTGAATAAAAAAAGATCCTACGCAAAGCCTGTGCATTTCTTAGACGGCGCTCTTCATAGCAGCCGCATTGAAAAAGAAACTTTAGAGGCGATGCTCACGGCTTGTTACGACAATCTATCTGAGACTCGTAAAGCCCCGCAGATCATGGCAAAGCTTATGGGTAAAAAACAATTAGATCCTTGGGATCTTTTGGCGCAAAGCCCGGTGTCTGGTGGAAAGAAAGAGCGCAGTTACGAAGAAGCTCTGACTTTGATTCAAGACTCCTTCAGTGCGATTGATCCGCAAATGGGTGAGTTCGTAAAAATGATGGCGGACAAGCGTTGGATTGAAGGACGTGTTCTTCCAAATAAACGCAATGGTGCTTACTGCACGGGATTTCCAAAGCGTCGCGAACCTCGTGTATTCATGACATACATGGGTTCCAACAGTGACGTTTCCACTTTGGCACATGAATTGGGTCACGCTTTTCATTCGTGGGTGATGAAAGATCTTCCGCGCTCGCAAACTCATTACCCCATGACGTTGGCAGAGACGGCGAGTATTTTTGCTGAAACAGTTTTACATGATGTTCTGATTGAGGAAGCCTCTAGCAAAGAAGAAAAAATCGAATTTGCCTGGGGAGAAATCGAAGGAGCGACAAGCTTCTTAATCAATATTCCTGCGCGCTTTGAGTTTGAAAAGAATTTTTATGAACAGCGTGAAAAAAGAAGCTTAAGTTCTGATGAACTGATCCGTCTGACGGATGAAGCTTGGACGAAGTGGTATGGTCCAACGTTGTCTGCGAATGACAAAATGTTCTGGGCGACCAAGCTGCACTTTGCGATGGCGGGAAGAAGTTTTTATAACTTCCCTTACACGTTCGGATATCTTTTCAGCATGAGTATCTATGCTCGCAAAAAAGAATTGGGCGGCGAATTTATGAAAAAGTACATCGACATTCTTCGCGACACAGGCCGAATGAAAGCGGAAGATTTAGTGAAGAAACATTTAGGTGAGGACATCCGCCGTCCTGAATTCTGGCAGAAATCCATTGATGTGATCAAAACGAAGATCAACGATTTCGAGAAGCTCGCGCTTTAATCGCGGCTTCTCGTAAAAGAAGTCTACTGCTTGCGCATAGCCGCTACTTTTTGGAAAGCAGGGCGATCTGCGTAAGCTTTCGCCCAACGCTGAATGTTTGCGTAAGAAGATGTATCGTAACCCAAGGCTGTCACGATATTGAGAACAGAAGCCACGTTCAAATCAGCCAAAGAAAATCTGTTGTTCACAAGATAGTTCTTTCCTTCAAGCCCTTTATCAAGAACCGTCAGCAATCGAGGCATCGCTTTTTTAGCGTCGTCAATCACTTGTTGATTTCTGTGTTCAGCAGGAACGAAGACTTGTTGAATAAGCCAGTTCACCGCTGGAACTTGGAATTCAGCCAAAGCCCAGAAGCTCCACTGCATCACATGTCCCTCTTCTTCAGGAGTTTGCGCCGCTAGAGGGCTTTTGTGTTTCTTCGCAAGATAGTTTGTGATCGCCATAGATTCCCAGATCACGAATTCGCCATCTACAAGAACGGGAACTTTGCCGTTGGGATTTAATTGCATGAACGCTTCTGATTTGTGCTCTTTGTTTCTCATATCCAAAGGCATGACTTCGTAATTAAGTCCCAGCTCTTCCAGCATCCAGTAACAACGACCCGCGCTTGACATCGGAGATCCATAAATTTTCAACATAACTAAAACCTTTCTTTAAGAGCTTGCGCTCGAATAAAACTTTAATGCGAATTTCCAAAATCTGTTTGATAAATAAATTAAAAGTCCCGAAAGCACCACCACCCAGGCAAAAAGCAAAAAGTTCGGCGGTTCAAGAAGCGCGCGGGCAGGAACACTGGCGATCACACCCACAGGTAATGCTGTCAGGATAAACCATTTAAACCACGGCACGTAAATCGAATCAGGTCGCATTCCTAAACGATAAATCTGATACCAAATAAACTGAAGATTTTCAGAACGCGCAAAGATGACCGCCGTTGACGCCATTACAAAGCGCATAGCGTAGAGAGCAATGAGTCCACACGGAATAAGAACGAGGAGCCACAAAAGGCGAAGCCACTCAAAGTCGGGCAGTTGCACAAGGCTGTAGATAAACCACGCCGTACCCAGCATCAGATTCCCGATCATCGCCGTTGAAGCTTTTTGCAAACTCAAAATAAACTGAGAGTTCACTGGTTTTGCAAGGAGCAAATCTAAATCTCCTTTGCGCACTTTTTCTGAAAACTGATCCAGATTTTCAGAGAGAATAATCATGTAAAGTCCATCAACAACAAACATGACGCCCAGGAAGACACGCATTTGTTCTAGATTCCAGTCACCAATTTTAGGAGTATGACGGAACAAAACTTCAAAGGTGATGATCTGGGCAAGATACCAAAAGATATCGGTCGCGATACGCGTAAGAAAATTCACGCGGTATTCAAGATCCGCAATGAAGCTTGTGCGGAAAAGAGCGAGATATAAAGAGAAATACTTTTTTAAAGTTTTCATCTTTACGCTCCTGTTCCCGTGTAAACGTTCACACCTTTGCGCCACATGTAAGCGCCGATCGCGTTTACGATGACGATCGCCACCGTGATTGAAATAAACGACTGCCAAATAGAATCAATTTCAAGTCGTCCTGTGAGGTAGCCCACAGGAACGTAAACTCCGGCACTGAATGGCAAAGCAATCACGAAAGATTTAAACGGTTCAGGCATTAAATCCAGAGGAAAAAGTTCCCCGGTGAAAAGCCACAACGCTAAATTCTTTGCCCCAGTGAGCGCATAGACTTTATTCAGATAAAAAGCCGATGAAGCAATAATGAAGCTGATCGAATGCACAAGAATCAGATAATAAAACTCCAGGGCAAAGGCCAAAGGCAGTCTTGCGTATTTTGTCGGAAGATCAAAGATACTGACGGCAATTAACGGGATCATCATCGACACAATCGTCGTGATAAATTTATATCCCATCAATTGCGAAAAATAATATTCATAAAAACTCATCGGGCGTACAAGAAGGCTGTTCACGCTGCCTGAATCAATTTCTTGAATCATGCGAAACTCATACATCCAGCTTGTGCAAATACGTGCAAAGAACGCGCCCCAAAGAGCGTAGGATAAATAATACTCGCGACCGAATCCCGCAATCTCACTTGTTGCAGCTCCCGCAAAGACGGCGACCCACAATAGAATTTCAATTCCCGTTGTGAGGGTCGGCTGCACAATTGCATCGACAAAATAATTTAGTCTGTATTCTAAATTGGAAACTATCGCGAGCTTAGCGAACGCGAGATTCCGTTTCCAAAAAACGGCGAATGACGTCTTCAAAATCAACCTCTTCGTTTTCAGCAAGTTCGCTATTCGATTTCGCAACAAATTCAGGAACGGTTCCCTGATAGACGATGTGTCCTTTGCTGATCAAAAGTAATTTGTCAGCAAGCTTGGCAATGTCGTCCATGTAGTGACTCGTGAGAATCACCGTGGGACCTTTTTCTTTCACGTAAGCATCTAGAAATTCCCGAATCGTTTCTTGTGCGACGATATCAAGACCGATCGTCGGTTCATCCAAGAATAGAACCTTCGGTTCATGCAAAAGGGCGCCGATGATTTCCATCTTCATTCGCTCACCCAAGCTTAAGCGGCGAAGCTGTGTGTGCAGAACATGTGAACATTGAAGCATCTCTGCCAAATGTTCGACACGTTTGCGTGCATAGCCAGGTTCAATATCGTAAATGCGCGCAAGCAAAGCGTAAGAATCCGCAGGAGAAATGTCCCACCACAATTGATTCTTTTGACCTAACAGAATACTGATCTGGCGAAGGAATTCGTTTTTTCTTTCAGAAGGTCTGTAGCCCAAAACTAAAGCTTCACCACTTGTCGGCGTGACCAGTCCTGAAAGCATTTTCAACAATGTTGTCTTGCCAGCGCCATTGGCGCCGACCAAACCTACGATTTGACCGGATTCGATTTGCAAAGTGGTTTTATCAACGGCCGTGCGGGAAATGTGCTTGCGATTGATAAAGCCGCGAAGAGAATTTAAAAAACCTTCGGGCTTTTGATATGTCTGATAGACGCGGGTAAGATCTTTGGTTTCGATTACGATCGCCATATTCAGGCGACTATAGACTAATTCCCAACAAAAGAGAACTCAGCGTAACGTTCTTCATCGCTAAAATAAGTTTGCGCGTCAGAAGAAACGTAACTTCCCTCAACGATGCGACCTTCTTTGCAACCCTTAAGAGATTCACGAGAACCGTCGAAATCACAGTCGCCTGTGTACCAAGCTTTTTCAGAGTACTGGATTTTATAGCCAACAAGTTCGTTGCCTTTATAGAAAGCCAAAACAGAATCCAAGCGAGTGCGGCCCGTAGCATGGTAATCACCCTCAAGAATCGTATCGCCCCAAACTTGCGCTTGCTCAACCGCGATCTTTTTTAGGACTTCTTTGGTTTCAACAGAAAGTTTATTGAATTTGTTTTTTTGATTGTAAACGACTTGTTCTGTGTAAGGAGCTTTGCAAGGTTCTTCTTTGCAGGCGTTTTCGTAGTGAGCTGCTTCTTCGTAGAATTTGTCGCCATTAGGACCCATTTGATCGGCAAATGAGATGGAGGCGGCAGAAATCCCGAAAAGCGCTAGCACAGCAATTTTTAAAGACATAATGACCTCCAATGAAGTCACTATGCGCTTAAAATGAGAAAAATTTTAATACATAGAGAAGAAGTTATTATACGAAAAATGAATCTTAAAAGGCTTTCTTCGAGAGGCCTTACAGAATGGAAAGCCTCTCTGTGCGAACAGAAATTTATTTCAGACGGAATTCGGCGGTCAGCGGTTTGTGGTCAGAGCTGTTGATGTTTCTATGCAGGTCTGTTCGAGTTGCTTCAAGGCCACGCACATAGATGTGATCGAGCTTCAGTTTGCGATCATCATTGGCAAATGAAAGCTTCTTCATCGCAAGTTTTCCTAAAATCTCATCCAAGTTTTGCAAGCGCTCGTTGTTCCACGAATTAAAGTCTCCCGCAAAAATCACTGGGCCATTGTGCTTCTTCAAAAAAGCCGCAACCTGTTCGATCTGTTCGCGGTTGAGTTTATTAGAGACAAAATTAAGTCCGTGAATGTTCGCAACCCACAAAGTCTCTGGCGAATTGGCTAAAGCATACTCAGCCACGATCACCATTTTCGGAGTTTTAAGCACAGGTTCGCGGCCGGGACTTCTTAAAAAATGAATCGAAAGAGGAATGATCGGAGATCCCGTCATAACGCCCGTAGGGTTGCGATCGTTATCGATGAAGCTTGTCGCAAAATCCCAGCAGAAGCCTTTTTGTCCCAACGCGATCGCCGGTACAAAATTGTCCATCATGGCTTCTTGAAGCAAGACAACATCAGACTTCGGCGTGAAGTATTCAAAATCGCGCGCCCACTCGGCTTTCGCTTCCGCTTTTTTGATATTCCAAATAAAGAGTTGAAAATTAGAAGGCAAAAATTCCGACTTACAAGCCCCGAAGTGATACATAACATCTTTATCATTCGGAATCTCAATTTTCGCCTGAGCACTAACACCCACGAACCCGACAAAAACCGCCAAGATCAATCCCTTGATCACGCTTCCCCCTTAAAAGAATCACACTTTTAGATTTTCTTTTCTAGAACTGTGAATTCTAGGTTTTTTACTTTGGGGATTCCAAAACGTTCGTCGCCGTAAGGGAAAGGTTTCTTTTCACCTGTGTTGCGGAAGCCGTGCTTTTCATACCAAGCAATCAACTCTGTACGTACTGAAATCACCGTCATAAAAATGGTAGTACAATCCCAGAATTGTGCAAGGGCTTCTGACTCTGCTAACAACATCTTGCCAATTCCCTGACTTTGCAAAGTCGGATCGACGGTTAACATTCCCAGATAACATTTCGCTCCCTGCTTTTCGAGGTGAACGCAGCCAAGCAAGTCCCCAGTATCATCGTCTTCGGCAATCAAAATAACAGAATCATCTTTGTTGATGATCTCACGGATTCCATCTTCATCAGCACGTTGACCATCCAAAAGATCCGCTTCTGTCGTCCAACCTTCTTTCGACGAATCTCCGCGATAAGCTGAGTTCACAAGTTCAACAAGGTCTTCAACGTGACTGTCATCAGCCTGAGTAAATTCGATATGCATAGGGGTCTCCGAAAAAAGGTGCCAGGGGATATTTTGCGTCTACAGCGCATCACTGGATGCCGCACCGTAGACGCAAAATATCCCCTGGCACCTTTTTAAGTCTTTTTGCAGTAGATGAAAAGTTCTTTTCCTTGGCGGCGTGGAATGGATTTTTGCCAGCGGCCCCAGAAGATCGGTTGGTAAGCGGATTTGAGGCGTTGGCGCAGTTCCCACTCGGTGCCTCCGTAAGGAGGGCCTTGGCGTTTTTCGAAGGTGAAGAAGACACCCATCAAATGGCCGCCGCTAACTAAAACGCGGTTCCAAGTTTTGACAAGGTCTTGGCGTTTTGCAGGGTTGATCGCGCAATAGCACGTGTGCTCGAACACAAGGTCGAAAGATTGATCAAAATCGCGAGGGAGTTTAAACAAATCGGTTTCGACGAATTTTAAATTTTCCAAATGGCCGTATTGTTTGCGCGCTTTTTCTAAAGCCAGCGGAGAAATATCCACCGCCGTGACAAAGTGACCGGCTTGCGCAAAAAACGCAGCATCGTGACCTTCACCGCAACCTAAAACCAGAACGCGAGAAGGCGATATTTTCAGACGAGGAAGCATGTCTTTCAACGCTTCCGCAGGTTCACCTAAATTCCAACCGGGATTTGGTTCTGTTTTGTAGATCTGACTCCAGTAAGTTTCTTTTTCAACGTCCTCGTTGTCTGGCCAGTAAGGAGGGATGTCGTAAGTTTTCCCTTGGAATTCAATGAACTCGTCGCCGAATTCGTCGAGCATGTTGAAAAAACTCGCCTGCGCTTTTCGTGACATCACGAAAGGAATTTTATTCGAAGTGTAGCCGTGGAAACGATCCCACTCATCCAAAGACAGAGATTCCAATGCAAAAGCAAAATGAACACCGTAAGGAAGAGAGATTTCCCACGAGCCGTCTTTGAAATGAATTTGTTGAGCGACGTAAGGTTCATCGAAGGCTTCGACAATCACCGGAGTTGTCCCGATGGTAGATAGAAGAGTTCCGCCTTCGTGAATTTTTAGATTTTGCAGAAGTTCCTGTCCCACAAGAGGATCTTGGATGCGAACCTCGCGGCTCAGTCCGTAACCCTCTTCATCAATTTGGATAAATTGAGTGGGAATTGGCATTTTACTTGTGAGGAGTTGCCGTTGGGGCAGGTGTCGGCGTTGCCGCCGGAGTTTGTTCTGGCGCCGGAGCTTCTTCGCCCGGAGTGAGTGTCGAACCCTCAGTGAAAACCACGATGTCATTTGTTGTTTTCACAGATTGAAGAGTCCATTTATCAACAGCGGAATCCTCGGAAGGTTCACGGTGCAAAAGCGCTTCGCCTTCGATCACTTGCTCAAGAGCTTCGCCGCCCTCGGAAGTGTCGATGAATTTGTAAGCAAAAACGGCGCGAACTTTGTTCTCACCTAAAGATTCTGTCCACAAACGAGTGATAGTTAACTCTTTTGCGTTTGGTTTTTTCACAGACAAAGTATTTTTGATCAATTCCGCCAATTTAGCCTGAATGCCGGAGTGCGTCTCAAATCCCACAGCATCTGTAGTGTGAATCACGTTCCAAGTCCAAACAAGCGCTGCAATGAACACAACGAGGCTAACAATTTTCTTCATTCCTAGAGTCCTCTCTCTATTTACTCAGTGTGATAAAACTGACATCCTTATCCGACCATGATATTCCGTTTTTTTCAACACCCGTGCAGAGAGGATATCTCATGAACCAACAATGGCTGACAATCTTAATGTCAAAGGGGATTGAGCTGGAGCAAAACTTGCGTCAGCAATTGCAGACTGCCAAAGAAGGACTCAAGTCTCAGCTTGAAGATCGTGGCATTCGTTTGAGTGCTGCGGATTTGGCCGCTCTTTTGGAGGAAGTTTCACCTAAAGCTTCGCATGCTGCCTTGAGTTATGCTCTTGATATCGTAAGACCTTTTTCAGCAGGCATGGGTTTGAGAATTTCTCGTCTCTCAGACACACAGGTGGAGATGGTGATCCCTTCTCGCACACGCAATTTCACGGAAACAAATCACATGCACGAAGGGGCGATCACAACGGCGGCGATTGAAGCAGCGAAACTGTTGTGGATGCGCCACGCTCCGATTGGAAATTTTGAAATCACCGTGACTCGTTTAGAGTCTGAATTTTTTAAAGAGCAAAGCGAAGACTGCCGCGTGCGCATGGAATTGCCAGAGACAACTCGCGAAGTTGTTTTAGCAGAACTGCGCGATCACCGCGAAGCCAAGGCAGAAGCTGAATTGAAAGTTTTCGACAGCAATGAACAAGCTGTCGCCGAACTTCGTTTGAATTTGAGTTTTAAACATACGCCAGCGCTGGCATAAGCGCGGCAGCGCTGAAGCAGTACAAGGGAATTATGGAAATTTTAGAGAGTCATTTAGATACAAACTCTGCGGATTTTAAGGTCAATCGCGATGCTATGCTGGGTATCGTGAACGAATGGCGCGAAAGAGTGAACCTCGTTAAACAAGGTGGCGGAGAAGACGCGACGAAAAAACACAAAGCGCGTGGCAAACTCACAGCACGTGAGCGCATCGAAGCTCTTGTTGACGGTGGAACAGCGTTTTTAGAGTTTTCAACCCTCGCTGCTTGGGACATGTATGAAGGCCAAGCTCCGGGTGCGGGTGTGATCACAGGTATTGGCGTGATTCACGGAACTGAGTGCGTGATTGTAGCGAATGATGCCACTGTTAAAGGCGGAACTTACTTCCCAATGACGGTGAAAAAACATTTGCGCGCGCAAGAGATCGCTTTTGAAAACGGTCTTCCTTGTATTTATCTTGTCGACTCGGGCGGTGCGTTCTTACCAATGCAAGCCGATGTCTTCCCGGATCGCGATCACTTCGGAAGAATTTTTTATAACCAAGCTCGTATGTCAGCAGCGAATATCCCGCAAATTTCTGTGGTGATGGGATCTTGCACGGCCGGTGGTGCTTACGTTCCAGCGATGAGTGATGAAAACGTCATCGTGAAAGACAATGGCACCATCTTCTTGGGTGGACCTCCTCTTGTAAGAGCGGCAACAGGCGAGATCGTTGATGCGCAAGAATTAGGTGGCGCACAAGTTCACTGCGAAACGAGTGGTGTAACAGATCATTTTGCCGAAGACGATGAACACGCCATTGAAATCACACGTTCCATTGTAGCGCACTTAAATCACAAACGTGCCGTGCAAATGAAAATGGCTCCTGTTGAGGAACCGTTGTTTGATGCCAAAGAACTTTACGGCATCATTCCTAAAGACAGTCGCGTTCCCTTTGATGTGCGTGAAGTGATTGCGCGTATCGTGGATGGTTCTAAGTTTCATGAGTTCAAAGCTCTTTACGGAAAAACGTTGGTCACGGGTTTTGCCCATATCTGGGGAATGCCGGTGGGAATTATCGCGAACAACGGCGTGTTGTTCAGCGAGAGCGCGCTGAAAGCCGCGCACTTCATTGAACTTTGCGAGCAGCGCGAAGTGCCTTTGATTTTCTTGCAAAACATCACAGGTTTCATGGTCGGTAAGAAATACGAAAATGAAGGTATTGCAAAACACGGAGCAAAAATGGTGATGGCCGTTTCCAATGCTCACGTGCCAAAGTTCACAGTCGTGATTGGTGGCTCTTACGGAGCCGGAAACTACGGCATGTGCGGAAGAGCGTACCAACCACGTCAATTGTGGATGTGGCCGAATGCCAAGATCAGCGTGATGGGTGGAGAGCAAGCGGCTAACGTATTGCTCACTGTGAAGCTTGATCAAATGGCTGCGAAAAAACAAACGATGACTGCTGAAGAACAAGCGGAGTTCAAACGTCCGACTCTTGAAAAATACGAGAAAGAAAGTTCTGCTTATTATTCGTCAGCTCGTCTTTGGGATGATGGAATTATTGATCCGGCAGACACACGTCGTGTGTTGGCACTTGGAATTTCAGCAAGCCTTAACAAGTCTTGGGGTGATAAAGCTCAAGGCGTCTTTAGGATGTAGTTATGTCATTTGTTGTCGTTGCAGAGATGAATCAAGTGGCCTATGTGAAACTCAATAGGCCTGAAGTTAGAAACGCCTTTAATCCTGAGATGATCGAGGAATTGACGAAAACATTCCGCGATCTCAATGCCCGCAAAGATTTGCGCGCGATTGTTTTACAAGGGGAAGGAAAAGCATTTTGCGCAGGAGCGGATCTCAATTGGATGAAAGAGATGGTGAACTTCTCTTTTGAACAAAACCGCGAGGACTCGCTCAAACTTTTTAATATGTTTGAAACAATGGCGAACTGCATGCTTCCGATCGTTGGCCAAATTCATGGCGCTGCTTTCGGTGGAGCTTTGGGTTTGTTGGCCATCTGTGATGAAGTGATCGCTGAGGAAGGAACACAGTTCTGTTTTAGCGAAGTGAAGTTGGGAATTGCGCCAGCCGTGATCAGTGCTTTCGTTAATCGTAAAGCCGTCGCTGGAAAAGTTCGCCCTTTGATGCTTTCAGGAGTTGTCTTCAATCCGCACATTGCTCAGCAAGCGGGACTTGTGACAGAAGTAGTTCCTGCGGGCGAAGGTCACACAGCCGTACAAAAAGTTTTGCATAACTATTTGCAATGCGGACCTGAAGCTGTTCGTGAAACAAAAAAACTTTTGAATGATTTGCCGTTTATGACATGGAGTCAGCAACGCGATAACACAACAATCTTGATTGCTGAACGTCGCGCAAGCGCCGAAGGACAAGAAGGTCTTAAATCTTTCTTAGAAAAACGTGAACCTAGTTGGAGACCTCAATAATGGGTAAGTTCTCTCGTATCGCCATCGCCAATCGTGGCGAAGTGGCCGTTCGTATCATCAAAGCCTGCGAAGAATTGGGCATTGAAACAGTTCTTTTGCATTCTGAGGCCGACATTGATACTCGCGCTTATAGAATGGCAACAAAAACCGTCTGCATCGGTCCAGCTCCCACAGCAGAAAGTTATTTGAATATTGAAGCAAATATCAACGGAGCTTTAGCTGGTGGCGCACAAGCGATTCACCCGGGCTTTGGTTTCTTATCTGAAAATGCTGATTTCGCGGAAGCAGTTGGTAAAGCAGGATTAACATTTATCGGTCCTTCTGCAGCATCGATTCGTTCTTTAGGTGATAAGGTTCACTGTAAGGATCTAGCAAAACAAGCAGGTCTTCCTTTGGTGCCGGGCTATCAAGGTGAAAACCAAGATGTCGCTCACCTGATCACACAAGCCGAGAAAATCGGGTACCCGGTGATTGTGAAAGCCGCTGCCGGTGGTGGTGGTCGCGGGATGAAGCTGATTAAATCTTCGGCGGAAGCCGGGGAATTGATTGAATCCGCTCAACGTGAAGCTCAGTCGGCGTTTGGTTCTCCGAAAGTTTTCTTAGAGAAATATTTGGATCGCGCAAAACACATTGAGTTCCAAGTTTTCGGAGATAGCACAGGCAATGTCGTTCATTTTTTTGATCGTGAATGCTCCGTGCAGCGTCGCCATCAAAAAATTATTGAAGAAGCAACTTCTCCATCATTGACGGATGACCTTCGTCGTCGCATGGGGGAAGCTGCTTGTGCCATTGCCACTCTTGGAAAATACAAAGGGGCGGGAACTGTTGAGTTCCTTTTGCAAGACGGCGAGTTTTACCTTCTTGAGGTGAACACGCGTTTGCAAGTTGAACATCCGGTGACAGAAGAAGTTCTTGGTGTGGATTTAGTAAAGATGCAAATCCTTACCGCGCAAGGCGAATACGTTCACGATCCAAAACAAATCCGCGTTCCAAAAGGGCATTCGATTGAGTGCCGTATCTATGCGGAAAATCCATTCTTGGGTGGTGTTCCTTCAACAGGTCTTTTGGGTGAAGTTCAATGGCCGGAAGGTCCTCGTCGCCGTTACGAATATGGTTTTGAAGCGGGCGACACTATTACGCCATACTACGATCCGATGATTGCAAAAGTGATTGTGTGGGATGAGTCTCGTCCTCGCGCAATTCAAAAAATGATCCGCGTTTTAAAAGACTCTGTAGTTTTTGGAGTGCACACGAATATTCCGTACTTAATTGAGATTCTTTCACACAAAGAATTCGTGATGGGCACAATGACGACACGATTTATTGAAACTTATTTCAGCGAACCGATCAAAGAGCCGGCACTTTCTGAAATCGATAAGAAAGTCGCAGAAGGAGCTTTGTTGCAACTTCGCGGTGGTGGAGAAACTGTCGCGGCTGCGACTTCGTCTCCATGGGCTTCTTACTGGAGAGGTATCTAAGATGGAAGTAACAGTACGTATCGATGGCGTCGACCATAAAGCTCATGCGCAATTGATCAAAGGCACTTTGTGGGTGCACCACAATGGACGTGTTTTCACTCTGGATGCAGGTTCTGGACGAAAGTCTCGAAAAAAAGCAGGTGCCGGTGGTTCTTCGGATCAAGTCATGGCGCCAATGCCAGGTAAAGTGACAAAGATTCTTTTAACTCCAGGTTCTGCTGTTCAAGCGGGACAAGCGGTTCTCGTGATGGAAGCCATGAAAATGGAGTATACTTTAAAGGCCGAGATCGCAGGAACGATCGACAGCGTGAATTGCACAGTGGGTGAACAAGTAGCTCTTGGAAAAGCCCTTGTGAGAATTAAGCCAGAAACCGATAAATAGGCACTATGAAAAAGTCAGTTGTTATTGTGGAAATGGGATTAAGAGATGGTCTTCAAAACGAGAAAGCCGTTTTGGATGCTGACACTCGTGTGGAATTTGCAAAACGACTGATCGAAGCTGGAACAAAACGCGTGGAAATCGGTGCGTTTGTTTCTCCGCAATGGGTTCCGCAAATGGCGGGTACTGCTGAAGTGGTAGAAAAAACTTTTGCACTCGTCAAAGCCGGACAGATTCCTAAAAAAACGGAATTCTCCGTTCTTGTGCCCAATGAGCGCGGTATGCAAGACGCCATTAAAAGTGGTGTCAAAGAAATCGCGATCTTTGCAGCTTGTTCGGAATCCTTCTCTTTAAAAAATATCAACTGCACGATTGATGAAAGCTTTAAGCGCTTTGAGCCGGTGATGGCTTTGGCGAAAAAGCATAAAATCAAAGTGCGCGGTTATCTTTCAACATGTTTTGGTTGCCCGTTTGAAGGAAAAGTTCCAGAAGCACGTGTGATCAAAATTGCCAAAAGAATGCATAAGCTTGGCGTCTATGAAATCTCTATTGGCGATACCATTGGTGTCGCAGATGTAGGCCAAGTGGAATCTCTTTTCAAGAAACTCAAAAAAGTTGTGCCTGTAAAAAAACTCGCAGGTCACTTTCACGATACCCGCGGGCAAGCTCTGGCGAATATTCTTGCCGCCTACAAAATGGGTGTGACGGTGTTCGATACAAGTCTTGGCGGCTTAGGCGGATGTCCTTATGCTCCGGGCGCCACAGGCAATGTGGCTACTGAAGACGTTGTATATATGTTCCACGGCATGGGAGTAAAAACAGGTTTAAATCTGGATAGACTCTTGGCAATTGATCCGTGGATGACAGAAAAAATTCAACATGCTTTGCCATCCAAAGTCGGCAAAGTCGGAAAATTAAAACCTCTCGGAAAAGTCACAAAGCCATAATTCTTGTCGGCTCTCAATCCTCTGAGGAATCCATTGAAAGGATTTTCTTGGAAGCGTAGGTTGGGAGTTTGGGAGGAACGTAAATGGAACCTTCCCGGGAAAGGTATCAGCAAGATCAAAGATACAAAACGATCTTTGATTCCGACATGATTGGTATTATCGCAAGCACCATGAATGGTTCAATTCTGGATGCGAACGATTATATTTTAAGAATGTTGGGTTACACTCGTCGTGATCTTGAACGTCATGAGCTGAATTGGATCAAACTCACGGCGCCAGAGGATGTCGAGATTAGCAAGGGCCATATCGACGAACTTCTTAGACACAAAACTATTGCCGGTTTTGAAAAAGAATATATTCACAAGGATGGTCACCGCGTTCCGGCGCTGGTTTCTTTGACTATGTTTAAAGACGGCACAGTGATCGCTCTGATTTTGGATATTTCCGCTCGAAAAAAAATCGAACGAGAGCTAGAGCAAGCCAATCTGCGTTTGGAAGAGCGTGTTTCACTGCGCACACAAGAGCTTCAGCAATCCCAAGCCTTCTTTGAGGCGATTTTTGAAAATATGCCGACGATGGTTTTTGTTAAAGACGTCAAAGACTTTCGTTTTGTTCGTTTTAATAAGGCCGGAGAAAAATTAATTGGAATTCCGGGAGCGCAAATGATCGGTAAAACCGATTACGATTTCTTTCCGAAAGAACAGGCCGATCGTTTTACTCAGAATGACCGCTATGTTGTCGAACAGTCGCGTGTCGTGGACATTCCGGAAGAGCCAATTCAAACGGCGCAAGGCTTACGGTATTTGCATACCAAAAAAATTCCGATCTTTGATAAAAAAGGAAAGCCAGAATATCTTCTTTGTGTTTCTGAAGACATCACAGAAAGAAAAGAAGCCGAAAAACAACAAATGGCCCTTTTGGAAGAGCAGTTGGCACGTGAAGCGGCGGAGGCTCGCGCCAAGCAGATGGGTTTTCTTTCTGAATTAAGCTACGTGCTAGCAGAATCTTTTGATCAAGAACGCATTCTAAAAAGTTTTAGTAGAGAAGTGATCGGCTTCATGGCTGATATTTGTATTGTCGACCTTTTAAATGAAGAAGGTTATGACGTTGCGATTACGGAAGTGACCTCGCACGATAATTTTGATGAAAAATATATTAAAGCTTGGCGTGAACGCCATCCACTGCGTTGGGACGCGGCTTTTGGGGCTGCCCAAGTTCTGCGCTCTGGAGAGTCAGAGCTTTACCGTCGTGTGGATATGGATTTGCATCTGACTGAAAGTTTTAGTACGGATGCCTCCTCTGAAGATCGACCTATATTTATAAGTTCGATGATTGTGACACCCATTAAAATCCGCGATCAAAAACCGTTTGGTTTCGTGACGTTTTTGCTTAAGAAAAAAGAATTTAATGAAATGGATTTATCTATTGCGGATGAAATTTCCAGCCGCTTGGCCATTGCGATTGAAAATTCAAGACTGTTTTATAAAGCGCAAGAAGCCAGCCGGGCGAAAAGTGCCTTTTTGGCCAACGTCAGTCACGAGATTCGTACGCCTCTGGGAGCGATGTTGGGTTTTACGGAAATGCTCAAAGAGGATGAATCTCTTAGTGAAGAGCAAAGGAATACTATTGAAACGATTCTGCGTAACGGCCAACAGCTCTTGCGCATCGTTGATGAAATTTTGGATATTTCAAAGGTCGAGTCCGAACGAATTCAGATTGAATATATTCCGTTTTCTTTGCCTGCTTTGCTAGATGATGTTGTGCATCTTTTAAAAGGACGCGCTGAAGAAAAAGGCATTGATCTGAAAGTGAAATATCAAAAACTTCCCGAGTTTATAATTTCAGATTCAACACGGCTTCGTCAGATTCTAATTAATGTCATCGGTAATGCCATCAAGTTTACGGACGAGGGTTATGTGGAGCTTGAAGCCCGATGCAATAAGAATTTACAGTTTCGGGTGACCGACACGGGAATTGGTATTTCTCCCGAACAAAGAGGTAATTTGTTTCAACCTTTCGCTCAAGCCGACAGTTCAACGACACGAAGATTTGGAGGAACGGGACTGGGTCTTTTTCTTTCGCGCAAGCTCGCGCGTCTTTTAGGTGGTGATGTAATCTTGGATAAAAGTGCTGCCGGGAAAGGAAGCAGCTTCTTGATTACGGTCGCCTATCAAAAAGCGGATCACGGTCGGGATCTTCCTGCGGTTCCAGAGGAAAATCATATGCGGCATAGCTTTAAGGCGATCAGCAGTGTGTTGATCGTCGATGATGCCTCTGACAACCGCGATTTATTTTCCCGATACTTAAAAAAGCTGGGCGTTGAAGAGAACGCTATTGAGATGGCCCAAAACGGAATTGAGGCTGTCGAAAAAGCCCGTAATAAGACTTATGATTTAATTTTAATGGATATTCAAATGCCGCAAATGGACGGCTTCCAGGCCCTTGAAGAGTTGAAAAAGAAAAACTACAAAGGTTATGTCGTAGCTCTTACGGCTCATGCCATGAAGGGTGATGAAGAAAAATGTTTGGCGGCGGGATTTGATGGCTATTTGCAAAAGCCCCTCTCGCGAGAGGCTTTAAGAGAAATTTTAATTAAAACCAGTACTCACCACCGATAACGCCGGAAAATCCTTCTGTGTAGAACGAATAAGTCTCTTGATAGCGGTAATCTAAAAGATTGTTCAGACGAGTGTAAGCCGTCAAGCCGTTACCTAACTCATAAGAATAAGAAGCGTTGGCAATCGCATAACCTGGAAGAGTCGTGAGCGTGGTGCTGCCATTGCGGTCCAGTCTTTCACCAGCACCGACAATTTCCAAGCTGCCTGTTTGCGGTCCCCAAGTCTGAATGTATTTAATGCTGCCATTCACAAGAGGACGGCGGATCAACCAGCGAGCGTTGTCGATATCGCGTGGTTCTTGATAACCATAAGTCATTAAAAGCGACGACGTGTCCGTTGGACGAAGTGTATACACGACTTCGGCACCACGAGTTTCTGATTTGTTGACGTTCGTGTATTTCAAAGAAGGATAACTTCCCTGAGTCACAATCAGATTTGAAAATTGCGACGTGAAGAGTGTGATCGACAGCTGTTGTCTTTCGCTCAACTGAATTTCTTGAGAAAGACTGTATTGAGTCGCTCTTTCTTCCTTCAGATCCGGATTTCCATAAGTGGAGTAAAGCTGAAACAACGAAGGAATTTTATATCCCGTCGAAACTTCCAATTTTGTTTTTTCAAACAAAGTTAAACCCAACTGATACGTGCTCACCGGATCTTGATCCGCCCAGTTCTCAACACGTCCTCCGGCAGAAACGACAAAGTTAGGAGCCAGTTGGTAATCCGCTTTAGCGAAAACACCGCGCTGTTCGGCAAAAGAATTTGATTTTTCCGCACCTGTATCGCGATACACGAAATCCTCAAAAATGTAGCTTAAGCCCGTCGTCAAAGTCAGCTTATCAGTTTTAATCGGTGTTAGATCTAAGCGGACTGTGCGCAGGTTGGCGCCATAGTCTTGATCTGTGAGCATAGGATTTTCTGGAGTCACAGGTTGATTGAAAGTGCGAAGGCTGTTTTGTGCACTCAAAGTCAGACGAGGAGACCAAGCATAATTATTGAACTTCAAGTTAGAAGACACACCTAGTTGTCGCGCATATTGTTCAAAGTTCGAGGTATCAACAATTTGATAACTCATACCTGATGTTGCGGAATAGTTGAGTTCCTGAATGTAGTTGGCCTTAAGATGTCCTTCAACGGCACCCTTCCAAGCGTAAGCGCCTTCCGCATTCCAGTTGTTGCGCGAATAAGTTTTAGATGAACCTAAAACTGGAGACTCCGCATCTTTCCATGAACCATGACCGCGAATAATCACTCCACTGTCGTCTGTGAGCATTTCAGTATGAGTTGCAGAAATATCGCGGGCATTTTGTGTTCCAAGCTCTCCTTGGATTCCGTTTTTTTCTTTAAGCTCTTGAGGAATAGTCTCGATTTTAATAACCCCGCTTAAAGCTTGGCCACCATACAGCACGGTTTGACTGCCCTTGATGATTTCAATGCGACGAACAGATTTGACGTCCAAAGAATTAAGATTGAATGTTCTTTGAATTGTTGAAGCATCATAGAAAGGAACACCGTCGACCAAAATTAGTAAATGACTTGAGTCTCCGCCACGGATGTAGATGGAGTTTGGTTGAAACGGTGTGTTGGTTACAGTGACATTGGCTTGACTCGCCAGAAGAGAAGTAATGTTGGGCGCGCGGGAATCTTTAATCGTCTTTTCATCAATCACGATGCGACTTGAAGTATTAAAGACCACATCTTCTACTACAGTCTCGAAAGAGGGCGGAGTTTCTTGAGCCCATGCCGGGCCGCTGATCAATAAGGAAAGCAATAAATAAACTTGTTTCACGATGAGTTCCCTTTGGTTAATTCACATCTAATTTAAATCGGTAGGTATAACGAATCTTAACTGCAACGGATTCAGATCCTTTTTGCGCAGGTTGAAATTCGAATTGCTTTAAAGCCTCAATGGCAGATTCATTCAATCCAAAGCCAGGACCACTGATCACCTTGACGTCACGAACTTTCCCCGAACGATCAATCAAAACATCCAGGACAACGGCACCGTCCACTCCGGCTTTTTTTGCTTCAGCGGGATAGGAGGCTTTCACTTCTTTCGCCACTTTTGGAAAACGCGTGACTTCACCCCAGCCTACAGGTGCGGAATCACCATTCTCAGAAGAATTTGTTCCTTCTATAGGTCTTTCATTGGTCGCTGTTTCGGAAACATTTTTACCATTCGAACCAGCGGGCAAAGATATCGAAGGTTTTTTCACCAATGAGGGGGCTTTTGCGGAGTTAGCACTGTTCGTCTGAGTGGCAGGAGTTGCCAACGTGAGATCCAGGATTTCTTCATGAAGAGAAGGCGGATTTTCGTGGTTGGAAAACCAAAGGTAGCTGCCAAGAGCAAGATGTAGAATGAGTGATACAACGATCCAAAGTGCGTATTTCAAAACCAAATAAACTTCCCACAAATCGCCGTAAGGATCAATCTTGGGGCCAAAAAATCCACCCGATTCGCAATACCCTTTCAGTGAGAGGATTTTAAGGCTTTCTCAAAATGAGACGGGGCACTACTTTTGATAATAAGAATGCTAAGAGGTGCTCTTATGAACTCTAAGCGCAGATATTCCTATTTGATCCCTTCCGTACTGGTTGTGACGTCCCTTATTTTGTCAGCCTGTCAAGAGGCTAGTCACCAGGTCACTCCACGTGTGGCGTCAAATAATAAAAATGCAAGGGTGGAATCTGTCGCCGGGCGCACGAAGCTGACCAAAGAACAAGAAGGTCAAGTCGTCGACCCAACGAGCTTAGTCCCTTATCAAAAGCATTTAAAAGCCGCCTTCGATAAGCTTAGTGAAGGTTCAACAACGTCGTGGCCAACACTGTTTAAGTTAAAAAAATGGATCATTGCTCCAATGGATCTTAAAAAGGACGAGGCGAAGTCTCTTTCGATGACTTACTCTGAAGCCACGGCGCAAGCCCAAGCTCGTCAAACACAGTTTGAAGTGTGGATTGATTCACGCACGGTGAAAGATGCGACTGACGCGGATAAAGCCCAATTGATTCTGACAGAATTCCTCACAGGTCTTTACACGCTTAAAAACCTGCCGGGCGATCAGCTTTGCAATCTGGTTAAAGAAATTTCTCCTAAATCCCAGTGTGTAGCTGCGAAGGAAGATGTTTCTCAGCAAGCGCAAGCAGATGCAGAAGTAAAAAAACAAGAGACAGCAAGAAAAACTCAACAACGTGCTGCGGGTAAGACGCCTCCAAAACCTGCGGTTCAGCGTTCGACTCTTGTGCAAGCGACACCGCTCAATCAAGGTGATTATAACAACATCCGTGTTGTTAAAAATTATATTCTTCAACAAGGTGAGAACCTTCGTCACGATGAGCTTGTTAAAAAAATGTCTGAGACAGGTTTTGATGTGCGTATTTTCAATGTGGAAATCAAAGCTGACAATGGGATGGGAGACACAGGAAAAGTGAACGGCGAAGCTCTTGAGTCTCTTTTTGTTCAAGCAAAAGCCTTGGATAAGAGCAAGGCCACTTGCCACCTGTTGCAATTAGGTACAAAGAGCTCATGTGAGATCTCTGTTCAGCGCACTGTTGAACAAGTTCCTGATGCAGAGGCTCGTCACCTGCTTAAATACTCTTTGAAAGAAGAAGGTGCTGAACAGGCTTTCCTTTCTGAGACGGTTTATCAATTAAAAGAAATCTCTATTGGTCGTTATCCTGATAAAGAAACCAAAGAAGAACTTCGCTTGGTGCCGCTCACAGGTGTCGCTTTAAGTAACCGCGAAGTCGGTGCGACTTTCCGTATGACTTATATGGTTGTTACAAGAACCAAAGACGCGTTGAAGTTGGAAGGCTTCCTGGCAGTTCCCGGTGAAGTTTCTAAAACAACTCACGATGAACAAAAAAATAAAACTTTGTGCGAGGGCAAACTTCCTGAAGCCAAAGATAAAAACGGCGATGTGATTCTTGTTACGAAAGATAGCAAGTACGCAGAAGCCATCAAGTCCGTTTTAAAAGGTATCCAAGTCGTTCCACCGTGCTGGTAGGGCCTGAAAAAAGGCCGCTCTTGTAATTGGCGCGGCCTTATGTTAGCCTTATTCTTGTCGGGGTCACTCCTGACGTCTATGAGAAATTAAATCCGTCATTATTCCTTATTCTAAAACTTCATTCGACTCATTCAGGGTCTTTGGACGGATTTTCTATATGCAAAATAATTTAATAAACGTGACCGTAAGGTCGCTAGGCTTTGAGCTTCCTCAAGGCGAAAAACTTTTTTCAGATATTTCATTTTCTTTAAACGCTTCTCGCTACGGACTGGTGGGACCTAACGGCGTGGGGAAAAGTACCTTGGCTAAAATTTTAGCGGGCTTGCTTTCACCTTCGTCAGGAGAAATCAAAGCATCGCACGCCATTGTGTATTTAGCGCAATCCGAAGAGGCGAAAAATCAAACTGTGGCGGAATATTTAATTCATCTCTGGGACAGTCCTCATGTCTCAGCCGAAGAGTGGGGCCCTTTGCTTCAAAATATTTCGCTAGAAAGTTATTTAACGACCTTGAGCGGAGGCGAATGGACTCGCGTGCGTATTGCGGAAGCTTTATCCCGAGCTGGTGGTTTGCTTATTTTAGATGAACCTACCAATAACTTGGATAAAGAAGCGCGAAGCTACATCGCTGAATTTGTCGATTCTTACCGAGGAGCTTTGCTGTTAATCAGCCATGACCGTGATCTTTTAAATCACGTGGACTCTATCCTGGAACTTTCAAATCAGGGATTGTCCGTCTATGGCGGGAATTATGAGTTCTATAAAGAACAAAAAGAAAATGAACGGGAACTTCAAGAGGAAAAACTGGATCGCGCTCGTCGTGAGAAAAAGAAATTGGAAAGAGAGCACAAAGAAAAACTGCAGTCGCAAGAAAAGCGTATGAGAGAAGGCACTCGCAAGGCGGCTCGCGGCGGAATTCCGCGCATTATTGCGGGTGGTTTAAAACGTCGTGCGCAGGAAACCCATGGCAGGATTCAGTCTCATGAGGAAAAACGTGTGGAAAAAGCCCAAGAGAGTTTTCAAGATTTGTTTGCAAAGACAAAACGCGAAAGCACTTTGGGCTTGGAACTACCGGAAACTTCAGTGCCTGAAGGAAAATTGATTTTTGAACTCGAAGATTTCAATATCAAATTTTCTTCTCAGGAAAAAAATCTGTGGCCTGAAGGTATTTCTATGGTGATGAAAGGTCCCAAACGCTGGGCTTTAGCAGGAGCTAACGGAGCTGGTAAAACCACTTTGATAAAAACTCTGTTGGGGCAAGCACCCTCTGAGGCGCAAGTTTTCGGGGCTCTTCACAAAGGAGATTTGGCAACGGCTTTTCTTGATCAAAAGTATTCCCTTTTAAACGGAGATCACTCGATTCTAGAAAACGTGATGGAACAATCTCGCTATGATTTGATTGAAACCAGAAACCGTCTGGCGCGCTTTCAATTTATGGGAGAAAAAGTTCATCAAAAAGTAAATTCACTCAGTGGAGGAGAAAAGCTCAAGGCTTCGCTTGCGAAAATTCTTTTGGCTTCCCCAGCGCCGCAGTTTTTAATTTTGGATGAACCGACAAACAACCTGGATATCGCAAGTCTTGAGGTGCTTGAAGAAGCTCTTTGCGAATATCAAGGGGCTTTGTTGGTGGTGTCCCACGATGAAGTTTTTCTTGAGAATATCGGAATCAGTGAGGTCTACCTTTTGCAATCTTAGCTCTTACTATGATTGCTCGTTGGTTGACCTCCTTGAGTTTTGTGTGTTTTGGCCTACTTAGCCTGATGGTTCTTCAGATGACGAAGAGGCCGCTTTGTATCGATTCCAAGGTTGTCGAAAGAATTGACAGGCTCGCTGAGAGCGGAACGGACTCCATTTTTCGTTGCGCTCTTAACAAAGCGACCCCCTACAATCAATTTTTTAGCGAGCATGTGAAGGATCTCAGTTACCGCGTTCAGCAGACAGAAAGGCTCCTTGAAAGCATGGAGCCTTTCTATCGCAAGGTGCAGATCACAATTCTGCAAGACCGACCGTATCTTTTCCGTATTCAAGGTCATCAAATTTATATCGGCGAAAAACTTTTGGAAGCTCCGGGGCATCTTGAAAAAGGTCTTCTAAAAATCTGGTATCGTGAAAGAAATGAGGCTCTGTTTTCCGAACAAGCTTTGATGGAGGAAGTCGTCACAGATTTTCTTTTGTATTTGCAAAGCGGTGATTTGGATATCGGTGATCCGACAACAAAAATCAAAACTGCCTTGCGTAAAGTGAAATGGCCTTATGTCATTAAATCTGTTTCGGCTTATTGTGATTCGCCATGGAAACAATCTGAACATTTCGCCGCTTGCCAAAACAAACAGGAAGCCGTGTCCTTGATTGATCAACAGGTGATTGAGATGAGCTTAAGACCTCTTCTGGTCACAAGTTGGATTCGTTCGTTTCAAGATCTTTCGGTGAAAGAGCGTTTTTATTTCACACAAAATCTGCCTCAACTTTTACGCTCCGAGCATTCTCCTGCACTGCCAATTGTGCCGGTAGCGGGAATTCCGGGAGCGCGAGAGACTATATTGTTGCGCGCGGCTGACGCGATCAAAAACGTGAACTCTTTTGTTGCGACTTCACAAGCAATGAAAGACTCTGAGGTTCATCGTCTCTTTGTTGCAAACTTCACCAATGAACTTCGCTCTAATGGTTTTCAAGATGCTTTTGCAGAAGCTTCCTTTGACGTTCTTTACGTCAGTCAGGAAGGTTTGTCAGAAAGCTCCAAAGTGTTTCAGCAGTTTATAAAGATCGCAAAGTCCCAGCCAAAACTGCAGATCGCTCTTCAAGATAAAGAAAATCTTTGGATGCTTCCATCGCGATATCCGATTCCGTTAAAATCCTTTGGACAAATCAAAGCCACACGCACAGTAGTTGAAAAATGCGGCGGTTATAACTTTAGTTACGTCATGGACTACGCCGACATGACGGAAAAACTTTTGGTCGTAGATCACTGCGATTCGAAAAGAGAAATTCAGTTCTCTCGCTTCCTTAGCGAGGGGGCGGAAGGCTTCGGCGCCCAGAATAAGGGTATCGCCTTTGTGCAATTTCACTTGCCGTCTCTTTTAATGAAGAAGGCGGAACTGGAACAGGTTGCCAATGTTTTTGAATTTATCCAGAAACGTGATGTAGAAAGTCCGTCTTTTAAAAGCCTTGGCTGGCGCGAAGTGCATTGGAGTGAACAGGCCAAAGCTTATCAGCCGAAGGCTTACGTGGACGCGATCGAATGGTTCCGCGTACCCAACTAAAAACTGCTTGGACCTGATGCTTTCTTTGAGTACCATTAGGTGCAAAGGAAACAGGTTTGTATGAAAACACTAAAATTACTTGCAGTGGCAGCTTTGACTCTTTCATTTGTTGCATGTTCTTCGCCTAAAGAAGACGAAGTGAAAAAAGCAAATGGTGGAGGAACACCCAGCGTTCCATCCAAACCTCTTCCAACAACATGTTCTCAAGATCTTTTAGCGCGACTTAACTGGAGAGGCGATCGTTTGGCTTTTGGCTATACGGTTGAAGTGGGGACGACAAAAGATGTTTACACAGAAACCCACACTGTGAGCCAAACTGAAAAGACGTTTCTTTTCTCTTTAGAGCGTGGCGCGACTTACTTTATTAAAGCGACAAAATACTTAGGTGATGGTTCCGTGACGCAATTCCAGAAAATTGAATTGTACGTACCGACTTGTGATAAGAGAGCGGATTGGCAAAAGGCTCATCCTACTTACATCGAGCCTTTTGATTTCTTGGTTACTTGGACTAATAACTAATCAAGACTTGGCAGTTCTGCCTTAAACTCTTTGATTTCATCCATCTTCGTTTGGCGTTCGCGCTCTAGATTGTTGATGTCTATCTGAATGCCAGAAACTGTCGAGCGCAATGAAGAAACATCCGTCGACAAAGAAGAAATTCGTCCATCCAAGTAACTGCGTTGTGATGAATTCGCAATCGGCGTAAAATTTCTTTGAGCTTCCAAAGAGGAAACTTCTCTTTCAAGACTTCCCAGGCGACCTTGGTTGTAACTTAAGTCGGCTCTGCGAGAATAAATTTTTGTTTCGATATCACGAACGTCGGATTCGCGTGAACTGATCATCGCCTGCACGTATCTCTTACGACCTTTGCGATATTCCACCAAAAATGCGGGTTCTAAATCTTTAGGGCAGATGTTTTGATACTTCTTGCCTGAGGTTCCGGCATTTTGACCGTTGGATTTTGCACAATAGTCTTTGACCCCTTTTTTATGTTCCGCCAAAAGAACATTGATCTGAGGTCCTTCGCAAACTTCGCGAGAATAGAAGTCGCCGCTTTTACCGACTTGATAAGCGTAAGGAGGACTGCAGTATTTTTGCATCCCGCTTTTGAATCCCTGATCCAGTTGTGATTCTTGAATTTCAGCTTCGACTTTGCGGCACTCATTTACAAGCTTGTCTGAATTAAGCCATTCACCGCGAAGAGCGACTTTCTTCCCGTGTTCAAACCAGTTGGTAGACTCACACTCTTTTTTCTTAAAATAACTCGCACACGCCGTTAGACTTAAAGCCAAAGCAATCAAAAGAATTCGTGTCATTTACGACCCCACAAGCTGTTTGAGTTCACTTTCAAAACTGTGCTGATCTTCCATGGCTTGAAGCATGGTGTTTTCAAGATCTTCAATCTGAGCGCTCGTGTCGTGGAGCTCTTTTGCCAGAGTTCCCGCTTTTTCTCCCGCCGCATTCATCAGTTTTTCATTTAAAGAATCTCTCATCTTATTAAGATCGGCAATCTTCTTATCGCAGTCTTCAATAAGCTTTTGGGATTTTTTAATCTGGCCTTCAAGTCTTTTGCGCTCTTCTTTGTAGTTGAACTTCGTGGACTCATCCGATTTTCCAGTGAAGCGGACGGAGGCGTTGGCATTTTCGAAAACTCGATCTGCCAAGAAACCTTTTTGCAAACTCCATACGTACTCATCGTAGGTGCCCGGATATAGGGTGAGTTTTCCGTGATTCACTTCCAAAATTTTGTTCGCAACACGACCAATGAAACCGCGATCATGGCTGACAGTGACGATTGTGCCTTCGTATTTTTCCAACGCCGTTGTCAAAGCTTCAACGGTGTCGAAGTCCAAATGATTTGTCGGTTCATCTAACAATAGTAACGGAGATTTCTGTAAAAGAATCTGCCCCAAGGCCACGCGAGATTTCTCGCCACCTGAAAGGACTTTGACTTTCTTTAAAGCCGCATCACCTGAAAACAACAAACTTCCTGCGATATTAAGAACATCTTGATGAGTCACTTCTTTGTGAGCCAGCGATGCCATCGCTTCAATCACAGTGTGCTCGGGATTTAAAGCTTCCGGAGTGTGCTGAGCAAAATAAGAAAAACTAACTTGATGGCCCCACTTAATGGAACCTTTCACTAAAGGAATTTGTTCGCCCAAAGATTTAAGCAGAGTGGATTTACCAGCTCCGTTAAGACCCACGATACCCAAGTGATTGCCACGCTCTAAGCGTAGTGAAACATCTTTAAGAATGACTTTGTCGCCGTAACCACAATCCACATGTTCCACTTCCAAAATTGTTTTCCCCGTCGGGCTTGCCGGAGGAATATGGATGTGGGAATGTGTGGGAGCCGCTTTCATCTCGATCACTTCCATTTTTTCCAAAGCTTTCAAACGGCTTTGCGCTTGACGGGCTTTGGTGGCTTTTGCACCGAAACGAGTGACGAAATCCATAATGGATTTTCGTTTGGCCTGTTGATTAAGAATTTGTTTTTGCAAAATTTCATTGAGCATCGCTTTTTGCTCAAAATAGTCATCAAGGCTTCCTGGAAACTTCACGATGTCGCCGGATTCAACTTCCAAAATATGATCCGTTACACGACGAAGAAATTCGCGGTCATGCGAAATCAAAAGGAAGGCGCCTTTGAATTCCTGTAAGAAATTTTCAAGCACCAACAAAGTTTCAAGATCCAAAAAGTTCGTCGGCTCATCCAGCAGAAGCAAATTCGGCTCTTGTCCAATCAAGTACAAAAGCTTCACGCGCATGCGATAGCCACCGCTGAGTTGTTTTAAATGCGATTGAAAATGCGCTTCACTTAATCCCAGCTTCAAACCGAACTGTTTAAGCTCCCACAGAGGTTTAATACAGTTCTTCGCAAGATACTCTTCAACTTTTTCATCCACATTCCAGTCAGATTCCTGTTCTAGGTATCCCAAGCGCAGTTGTTGAGATTTCGTGACGATGCCTTGATCAAGGTGTTCTTGATCGACCAGGATTTTAAACAGCGTGGATTTACCGGCTCCGTTGGGACCTATGACACCAACGTGTTCCCCTTCGTTAATAGCAAAGGTGGCGTCTTCAAAAAGACTTTTTGAACCAAAGGCTTTGTAACCGGATTGAAGTTGTAGAAGGGTGATAGCCATGCCCAGAAACTTCTCTGAAAAGTCGCATGACGTCAAGAAAAAGGGCCTGTTTTCACAGACCCTTCTCGGTATTTAATTTGGAATTAATAAACTAGAAATCAGCGATGTTGTCTTGAAGGTTCGGGAAATCGATGAATGGATTTCTGTTACCTTGAGTTTGGTAAATGTCATCGTTGCGACGAATTTCTTCGTCATCAATCGGATCTTCTTTCGCCCATTTGCGCAAGAAAGCTTCTTCGCTGGCATTGATCGGAAGATCGTAGCGCAAAGAGAAGTAGAACAAGGCGCGAGCGACATTTCCCTTGTGATTGTGAGGTGGTTCAAAGATCTCTTTACCACCGCCATCTGGAGTGCCGAAGCGAGACGCTGGGCAACCCAAAGTTTTCGTGTCTTTCACAACTTCACCGAAGTTGTTGTTACCACGAACAGAGTTCAATTTTGAATCAGTAGGGAAGAGGTGATGAAGATCGGCTTTTTGAGTGCCTTTATCGAATTTGCCAGAGAAACGGCTTTGTGGCCACGTGTGCTCAACGTTGATCACGTTGCTGTCAGGAATTCTGTTGGGAGCGGGAGCATTTCCGCCTCTGAAATCGGCGGCTGTTTTTTCATTGTCACAGTAGACATCTGTTACTGAGTAATTTCCGCCGCCATTATCGTGAAGATAGAATTTACCCATCAAGTAAACGCGGGCTCCGTTGTATCCGATCGAAGTTTGCGCATAACAATTAGAACCGCTGCAGTTGTTGACGATCTGATCAAGGCCACCGTTCACACGGAGATGATAACTTCTTAAAACTAATTTGATGCTATTTTTTAAATCGTTGTTGCTAATTCCAGAAGCGAGGTCGTTATAAAATTTCTCGCCGTAGTAAGGAACTTCCTGAGAAGCGGGAGCGGCATGTCCGAAGTTTGCAGAAAACAGGACCACCAGTGTAAGCATCAAAACGTTCATCTATCCTCCATAGTTAGACATTTCTTGGTGTCTAGTAGAAACACTGCGCCCTATTCGCAGCATATACGGGGTTCACGCGTAAAACCTAATTCACGGATCGCTCAGCTTGCAAGAAAACTCCGTAAAGCTAACGTTTTCCCAACAATTCTTCGCTGTGCATTACTTAAGTCGGGGGCAAAACGATCCCAAAATGAGAAAATCTAGAGTTTTTGACGCCGTAAGCTCATGGAATAAGGCGATTTCCCGATAAGTCTAATCATGAGATTTGGGGAAAGAGATACCAATATGACTTTCAAAACATTTGTCGTTTTCATCATGTCGGTTCCATTCCTCGTCCAAGCGCAAACGGCAACAGCACCCAACTCTGCAGCTGTTTTTCAAAACATGCAGCTTCAACAACAATACATGGTGCAACAACAGCAAGCCCAAATGGCGGCGGTCGAAGCTGCAAATCAGCAAGCTGTTCAAGCGCAAGCCGATGCCACACAAAAGCAAAATATCTTTCAATTGATCTTGGGACTTTGTCCTTTGATGTTCGGTGGCGGTTCCAAATCCGCGATGGGTAATACCGGTAACAAACTGCAAGACGCCGCTTATGAAATGGAAGACGCGGCGTGGGCGGCTCGTGAAAAAGAAGGGTTCGTTTACGAAAAAGATTTGAACCGTGATCTCGCTCGTGAAATCGGGGGAGATGCTAGCGCCAAGTTTGCCAAAGGTTGTGATCACTTCATCAATAAAGAAGGTCAGTTGGGAGCTTGGGGTTCTTACACTCTTCAACAAATCAAAGACAAGCCGGAGTCCTTTGGCTTGAACGTTCCGGATGACATCACGAAGTGGTGCCCGAATTATCCTAAGATGAGTAAAGACCAAAGAGAGCTCTACTGGGTGTGGATCATCATGTCGATGGCGTCTTCCGAATCAAGTTGTAATCCGAACAACGACAATCGAAATGCTCCGAACGGAACGGCGATCGGTCTTTTGCAGGTGTGGAAACCTGTTTGTCCGAAAGCGCGTGATCTGCACGTGCCTTATCAAAATATCCAATGCGGTATCGATCTTCTTGCGAAAGAACTTCAAAATCGTGACACGTTGATGACTCCAACATCGAAAGGTCCAGAGGGAACTTACTGGGGACCTTTGCGCAGTGATGATTGGAACAAACGTCGTGGTGGCGATATCGCGGGCGCGCAGAAAACTCGCGGTTTGATGAGTCAATATCGTTACTGCAAATAATATTTCCGTCGAGCCATAGCCAAATTGTCTTCGATGTGCTTTATTAAGCGCATGAGCAATGAATCAAAATGTCCTAAATGCGGTTCCGAACATATTTATCAAGACGGCAACTTGTGGGTGTGCCCAGAGTGCGGTCACGAGTGGAGTGTGCATGCCTCCACCGAGGTTGTAGAAGAGGTTCCCGCGTCGAATGTTATTAAAGATGCGAACGGCAACATTCTTCAAGACGGTGACACGGTTACTGTGATCAAAGACTTGAAAGTGAAAGGTTCTTCTTCCTCTGTGAAAGTAGGAACGAAAGTGAAAAACATCCGTTTGGTGTTTGATAGCGCCGATGGACACGACATCTCTTGCAAGATCGATGGTTTCGGCGCGATGAATCTGAAATCTCAATACGTGAAGAAGGCTTAGGCCTTCTTCTTTTTATTGTTTTTAACGTCTTCTTTGCGTTTGGCCTTCACGCGATTTTTGTTATCGACAAAAACCACTGATGGCTCATGCTTCTTGGCTTCTTCAAGGCTTAATCCACAGTAAGAACAGATGATCACAAGGTCGCCTCGTTGGACGTGGCGGGCGGCAGCTCCATTGAGGCAAATCTCGCCTTTGTTTCCTAAGATCACATAAGTTGAAAAGCGTGCGCCATTATTGCAGTTGTAAATATCTACGCGCTCATTGATGAGCAAACCTGAAGCTTTGATCAGATCAGGACAGATGCTCACGGAACCTTCGTAATCAAGGTCCGCTCCAGTGACAGTCGCGCGGTGAATTTTTGCTCTTAACATTGATAAATTCATAATCGAAATCCTTAAGTATTGTATTGCAAAGCGATCAGCATGCCTTTAAGAACCAAGTCCGGCACAATCTCATCGAATATTTTTTCTTTTTCAAATAATGAAGAAAATCCGCCCGTGCCAATCACAAGAGGCTTTTCATCTTGGAAACATTCTTTCGTGATACGCTCACGAAGTTCTTTAATCGTGCCCAAGTGACCGTAGTATAGACCCGATTGAATGCTTTCCACCGTCGAACGTCCCAAAGCTTCATGCATAGAAATGATTTCCACCGATGGCAGCTTCGCGGTTTTACTTTCAAGTGCTTCCATGTTTAAGCGAAGACCTGCGACGATAGAGCCGCCCAAGTAGTCTTTGTCTTTGGTGACGGCACAAAATGTTGTCGCAGTTCCTAGATCCACCAAGATCAGATTTTTCCCTGGATACAAGTGAGTCGCCGCAATAGAGTTCGCAATTCTATCGGCGCCGACCTCCAGAGGATTGCGGTACTTCACCTTAAGACCCGTTTTCACTCCGGCTTGCAAGATGAATGGGTTGATATTGAAGTACTTCATACACGCACCACGAAGCGAGTAAATCACTTCAGGCACGACACTGCAGATCGCAATTTGTTTGATCTTCGAAGGATCATAACCGTTCTCACGAATCGCACTGCGCAGGAAGATTCCTGTTTCATCCGAAGAAGCTCCGCTTTTGGAGTTCTTACGGAAAGACAAAACCATTTTGTCTTTGTCAAAAAGACCGGCATAAATCTGTGTATTGCCGACATCTAGGCATAAAATCATATAGCGTCCTTGGGTATAAGCACTTGAATCAGTTCGTAAGTCAGTTGTTCCAAGCTTTCGCAAGGGACGGCTTCCTTTGAATTGATCAAGGTGAACTTGTGAGTTCTTTTAACAATATCAATATCTGTCATGTCGTTATGAACGACATAATCCGCATGAGAACCTTTAAAAAGTTTTTCAACAGCCGCTTTGCGCTCATTTTCAGAAGCATGGCTTGTCAGTTTAAAGGCGATCACTTGGATGTTTTTATTCTTCGAATAGTCTTTTAAACGATCCACAATCTTATGGTTGCGTTTAAGGTGAATGCTCATGCTATCGGCATCAGAGCTGACTTTTTTCACTTCAAATGGATGATAGTTTTTCCCGTTCACTTCGATCGTGTCGACGGAGTAATCGCTAACGGCCGCGGCATGAATCACATGTGTGAATTCATTTTGCGAAAGATAATCCTTCATTTTCTCATCAAGGCTCGCAAAGCTTGTGAAGAAATCTTTTTTTGCGACGTGCTCTGCTTTAAGCGAAGTCCCGTGAGCTTGAAGTAGCGTTACATCAAAACCCATTTGCCCCATGGCTTCGGCAATAGCAATTCCTGTGCGACCAGAGCTTAGATTGCTGATCACGCGAACTGTGTCGATAGGCTCTTGCGTTCCGCCTGCAGTAACAAGAACTTTCACTTTAGAAAACGCGGAAGCTCTGGCTGCTTTTGCAGGGTCAACGGCCGTGGCAGGTTGTTTTTTTAACGCCTCCAGAGTGAATTTCAAAATTAAATCAGGCTCTAAAAGTTTTCCCCAACCTTCTTCACCGCAAGCAAGAATTCCTGAAGCGGTGTCGAGAATCTCAATACCCATTCCACGCAAAGCCTCTAAAGACTTTTGCGTCACCGGATGTTTGTACATACTGGTGTTCATCGCAGGAGCGACAAGGAAAGGCTTTTTAAAATCGTGAGCGAGGAACAAAGTCTGAACTAAATCATCACCCACACCTTGAGCGGCTTTATTGATGAAATTTGCCGTTGCGGGAGCCACCAAAATCGCGTCAGCCCATCTCATCAAATGAATATGATCCATGACGTTGCCAGTGGCGTACATATCACTCACTACGGGCTTTCCCGTCAGGCCCTCTAAGGTTGCATTACCGACAAACTTTAAAGCCGACGGTGTTGCCACCACTTGCACTTCGCAACCGGCTTGCACAAGGCGAGAAACCACATGGCACGCTTTGTAACAGGCGATAGAGCCCGTCATCATAAAGAGAACTTTAGATTTCGACATTGTCTATCAACCTCACTTCTCCCAATTTCGCCGCAACAAAACGGCGGTTCCCGATATCAGTGACATAGTCGACAACAAAACCCTGAGAGTTGAGTTTTATAGCCGCTTCTTCGGCAGATTTACTTTCCGTGATGGCTTTATAAATCGCTGGAGCTTTGGCGCGCTCTTCGGCAGACAATCTTGTATTGCGAGAACTCATGGCAAGACCATCTTTTTCACGCATTGTGGGAACAGGAACGATTTCCAGATTCATAAAGAAGCTATCCACCATGCCTTTGATCAAAGTCAGTTGTTGGAAATCTTTTTCACCGAAATAAGCTTTCGTCGGGGAAACGATGTTAAACAATTTCATCACCACCGACAAAACGCCGTCAAAGTGTCCAGGGCGGTGAGCGCCGTCCAACAATTTAGAATATTCATTCTCTGTGACTTTGTAGCGATAGTTATCCGGATACATGTCGCTATACTTTGGATAAAAAATAGCATCCACGCCGTTACGCTCGGCCATCGCAAGGTCGGCTTCCCAAGTTTTAGGATACTTTTCCAAATCGTTCGGATCATTGAATTGCGTCGGGTTCACAAAAATAGAAAGCACGACAAAGTCATTGTCATCATAAGCGCGTTTCAACAAAGACTCATGGCCTTCGTGCAGAGCCCCCATAGTCGGGACAAAGCCGATGGAGCCGTGTTTTCCCCAGCGCCAGGTTTTAAATTCTTGAGGCGAGCGTAAAACTTGAATCATGAATAACTCTCCTTCTCTGTAGGAAAGGCGCTTTCAACAACTTCATCATGATAAGTGTTGAAAACATTTTTCAAAGTTTCATAACCGTTGAAATAAGTTTTTAGATACTTTGGTTTAAATCCTTCATTCATTCCAAGCATGTCTTGCAGAACCAAAACCTGTCCGTCGCAGTCAGGACCCGCACCAATACCGATTGTTGGAATTTCTAAAGCGGCTGTTATTTCACGCGCAAGCTTTGAAGGCACACACTCCAGCACGACTGAAAAAGCTCCAGCGTCTTGAAGTTGCAAGGCTTGTTCTTTGATTTTCTTTTGCGCTTTTTCATCGCGGCCTTGAACTTTAAATCCACCCAATTGATTCACAGATTGGGGAGTAAGTCCCAAGTGACCCATCACTGGAACACCGGAATCCACCAAGTGACGAACTAGCTCAATATTTCCAGAGGCGCCTTCCAGTTTCACAGCGTGGGCTCCAGCCTTCATGATCTTTTCAACGTAAGTCATGTTGGCCGTTAAGCCTTTGCGGTAACTCATAAACGGAAGATCACCGATAACAAATTTATCTCCGGCTCCGCGAACGACCGCCGCTGTATGAAGGGCCATCATATTGACTGAAGCATTCAAAGTCGTCTTATGTCCGTGCATGGTCATTGCCAAAGAATCACCGACTAAAAGGCAATCGATATTGCTGGCAGCAGCAATGCGCGCAAAAGAATAGTCGTAGCAGGTGAGCATGGAAATTTTTTGCTTTTTGATTTTCTTATCTTGGAAATCAAGGATGGTTTTCATAAGGGCCTCACTTTCGCGGATACTCGGGCCAATAAGTTTTTAGAAAAGCTTGATAGATCTCTTGGTAGGGATCGTTTTTCAAAGCTTGTAAATTTGCATTCACTGTTTCAACGTCTTTACGAACCAAAGGACCCGTCAAAGCCTTTGCCGGATCAGCAAAAGTATTGGCGAGAACTTTTTCTACATAAACTTGCGCTGCCTCCGCCGGAATTTTCATTTCTGAAAAACCCGAAAGCATTTTGCCAACAAGCAAAGTGACGAAGTTTCCTCCGAGCACGCAATAAGAATGATAAAGAGCTTTTTGCGAAGGCTCGATCACAGAGGATGAATTAGGAATTCCAGGCAGAGCTTCTTCTAAGGAAGAAACCCCTGTCAGAGTAAAATGAATTTTTTTATAAAAATCTAAATCGTAAAGCGCGGGCCCAAACGTCATTAAAGGATGGGCCGAGATCATGCCTTCAAAATGATGAGCTCCTGAAAACTGCACGACCACTTTTTCATGACCTGCTAGGTGCTGGCGATAAAATCCTGCCAAAGCTCCATCGCTGATAGCTAAAAGGATGTGAGTCGCAGAAGAAACTTTGCGCGCCAAAGCATGCGGATCTTGGGAGCGGTCCCAGGATTCAAAACTGATATTTAACAAATTTAAGTAATGGCCCATATGGCGGGCGACGCGGCCAGAGCCAATCAAGAGATAGGAAATAGAAGAATTCGTTTTTGTCGCCTTCATATAATTGGGTACCTGTCCTTTAAGAGATCAAGTCCTTATGTAATGGTCGCAAACTAGCACAATTCTAACAGATTTCAACGCCGAATACCACGCTGCGCCAGGCTCTGGAAACTAGACTTAAACGCTAAACTGAGCGAAGTTCTCGCCCATGAAGTACTTATATTGGATTTGCGCGACCGCTGTTATCGCTCTAGGTATCTATTTTGCCATGAATTTTTCAATTCAGCCGCAGTCGATTCCTAAGATCAAATTTTCTCAGGTTCATGTTCCTGAAGAATTAGGCAAAGGTGTTTTTGAAAGACTTCGTTTGGAGATCAAAGAGGCTCCAATTGTTTTATTAGGAGTCACGCCGAACTACATCGAAGACATGGAATTGTGGCGCGGTTTCTTTGAAGCCAATCAAGAGCCGGGCTCCAAGTACGACGTGATTGTCGTTGAACCGATGCTTCCTTACGTCGAACTTTTTAGCTCGAACATGCGCATTGATATCAAAGATGAGATGGATCGTTTCGTTGAAGGAGTTAAAAAAGCTCGCGCAGAGGGCTTGCGTGTGGCCGTGATTGTGCCGAACGTTTATTCTTCGCAATTGTTGAAGAAAAACCCTGCCAATCGTTTGAAAGAAGAGTACAAGCTCGACGTCACAAGTTTTTCAGTGACAAAGTTTCCCGTGACTCGTGAACAAGAACAATTCTTTGAGCCGAAGTGTGAGATGGAGCAAGGAAAAGACTTGGCGGGAACGGGAGCGTTGGGTTGCATGATTCAAAACATCGCCCGCAAAACGTATCGCAAAAAGTTTGAAGACAATAAGTATTCAGGAATGATGGAACAAACAGGCGCTAAAGATTATCTCATCTTGCTTAACAGAAACGCCGGTTCTAAATAAGAAAAAGGTACCAGGTACCTTTTTCCTCAAGGGGGAAATATGAAAATGAAATTAATCGCTCTAGCCGCGGTTTCTTTTTTAGGTCTTTCCGCACAGGCGGGAAGCAATCTTGAAGGCGAGTGGAGAAGTGAAGACGGTAAAGCCGTTGTTCGTTTGGTGGAGTTCAATGGTAAATTAACGTTGAATACGCGCAGTTATTATTCTAACGGTGCTCCCTCTGATTATTTCTTTGAGTTCCGCGTTCCCACAGATCGCGACGTGCGTGCAGGAGAAATCTTGCAAGGTCGCTTGCGCAGCATTGATGGTTACTACGGTTGTGTTTTTGATGAAGAAGCCCAAGCTCAACTTGCTGAAGACGGAAAATTGAAATTGCATTATCCTCTTTTGACTTTCCACCGCGAGACTCGTTCCGTGCGCCAAGGTATTGGTGTGGGCTATCGTCGCGTGATTGATTGGAATGGTTGGGGATGGGTTGAAACGATTTATTCTTTCCCGATTGAGCGCTGGCGTACAATTTCTTCAGAGTGTGTGATCGATGCAAAAAATTGGTCCACAGGAGTTTTAGTTCGCGGTGGTTTAGAAATCCCAGTTCCACCTCGTCCAAACTAAGGAGTTTTGTTTTATGAAAAAGATCGCCATTGTAACCGGAGCAAATCGTGGATTAGGTCTTGCGACAAGCGAGGCGTTAGCACAACGAGGCTACAAAGTTATCATGGCGATGCGCAACCCGGATAAGGCGCAAAAACAGATCAATGCTTTAAAGATGAAAGATCTGGATGTGGTTGCAATGAAGCTCGATCAATCTTCAGAAAAGAGCATCACGGATTTCGTAAACCAGATTCGTCAAGAGTATGGTTTTGTCGATGTGTTGATAAATAACGCCGGAATTTTGATCGACAGTGAAGACGGCGGAAATTCTTCCGTCTTTAAAACGAAAGCCTCGACGGTTTTAAAAACTTTCACGACGAATACTTTGGGACCTTTCCTGCTCACACAAAAGATTTTTCCTTTGATGAAACAAGAAGGCTACGGTCGCATCGTGAATGTCTCTAGTGGTATGGCGCAGTTGTCACAAGCCCAAGTGGCTTCGGCTTCTTACCGTCTTTCCAAAACGGCATTGAATATGGTCACAAATCTTTTTGCCTCTGAAGTCGGTGATGCCGACATCTGCGTGAACTCTGTTTCTCCAGGTTGGGTGCGCACCGATATGGGTGGTCCCAATGCGGATCGTTCGGTAGAACAAGGAATCAAAGGGATCTTGTGGGCAGCGACGCTACCAAAAGGTGGACCCAATGGTGGGTTCTTCCGCGACGGTGAACCTCTGACTTGGTAATGTTCTCTTCAAAAGTCCAAGGGCCGATTCTAATCTTTGATAAATTTTGATTAAAACTTATTATTAAGGTCTGCGTAGTAGAAGGATTCCTCTATGTCTGATCTTGAAAACAAAAAAGTTTTTCTTATCGCCTCAAGCACTCCCAAAGAGATTGAAGCTTTGGAAAATCTCATCAAAAACCATTTTCAAAACGCCACCATTTTTACCGCGACAGATGGTGTGGAAGCTCTTTTTAAAAGTGAAAATGTGACTCCTCATGTGGTTTTTCTGGATACCAATCTGCAAAAATTAAGCGCCTTTGATCTGACAGAAAAAATTCTTCATCGCAAAGAACGTATTGCCGTCGTTCTTTCGACAGAACCTTTTGAACCCGAACGCTTTGTGGATCAAGTCGTGACAGGACAAGTGCAGTTTTTAGAGCGTCCTTTAAAAGAAGGAGCGCTAGTAAAAGCTTTTACCAGAGCATTGAATTGGATTTCGTACGTTGAAAACTCTCACTATCATTTGCGCTTCCTCGCTGCGAACGAGATTTTGATTCGTCAGGGCGACAAAGGTGATTTCATTTATCTGGTGAAATCAGGAAAACTCAAAGCTTATCGTGAAGAGCAGGGACAAGAAGTTCTTTTAGGTCATATTCAAGCCGGCGAATTTGTCGGTGAGATGTCCTATATCAACGGAGAAGCCAGATCGGCCTTCGTTATGAGTGTCACCGACTGTGAACTGATCGAAATCCCCAGCAGCTACTTTGATGTCGTGTTATTTTCAAAACCCGCATGGTCGAAAGCTTTGGTGAAAACACTTTCGCAGCGTTTGAAAAATTCCAATGAAGAAAAGACCGTTAAGGTAGAATAAAGGTACCAGGTACCTTTTTCCCTTCTTACTCTGTTCTATTTAAAGTCACTTGGCCTGCCATTTTGTATTGGCCTAGTTTTTCTTTTTCGTAGTAGTTTCCAACCCAGGTCGCACCTCGATTGTCGCGAGGATAAATTTGGATGTATCCATCATCGCCGTACACATTGACGATCACAGCCTTGCTGCCTGCGGGACTTGAGAAGTTTCCAGAAAGCATGGATTTGCCGTTACCCGTCCGGGTGCGGCTGAAGGTCTTGCCATTTCTTTTGTCTGTTAATGTAATGAAAGTGTCGTCTTTGGAGTTTTTATTGTAAGGAATTTCCCATTCAATAAACCAATCGCTCTTATGAGCTTTACGATCAAAGAAAGTAATCTCGCCTTGGAAGTGACCACTGACGGCTTGCGCTTCTTGATTGCTGATGGCACCAGAACTTTTAATGGCGTCAAAGAAATCCGGAATCTCAAGCTTGCGCGCTTCTTCAAGGGCTTCGGCCTCATCACGAGCTTGTCGTACTTTGTATTCACTGCGAGTCCAATTTGCCTTAGGAGCAGGAGTCGGTGTCGGTTGCGGAGTTTCTTGCGACATCATCGGTGAAGGCTCAGGAGAAGGAACTGGAGTCGCTGTTGGTGCTGCAATAGAGCAAGCGGCATCTAAAAGAGCCGGATTTGTCGGTTTGTATCCCAGCTTTAAACCAAGATCAGCCAAGAAAACGGTGACGATTTTTCCTAAGATTTCATCAGCTTTTTTATAACGATCTTCCAGGGACTTTAAATTCTGATACTCTTCAAAATCTTGGCGGGTGAGCTCAATTAAATCTTCTTTTACTTTTTCTTCGATTTGTTCGGCACTTTGTGCGGCAGAAGAGGAACGTTGTCCGGCTTTATAAGAGACAAAACTAACAGAGACTAAAACTACGAGGCTTAAGATCCACTTTGTCATAGGAAAAAGGTACCAGGTACCTTTTTCCCATGGAAGTATTTTTCGAAGGGCTATTTTTCTTTTTCAAACTCTTTAACGACATCGTCGGTGAGGTCCACCGCGGGATTTGCATACAAAATGTCGGGCGTGCCTTGGAAGACGATTGAAAAACCTTTGTCTTTAGAAACTTTGGCGATCACTCGCTGCAGTTTTTCCATCACGGGTTTCGTCAGTTCATCATTCTTTTTTTGGATGTCAGCTTGGCTTTGTCCGAGCTCTTCGCGGAACTTTAGCATTTCATTTTGAAGTTCCGTCTGCTTTTCTTTGAGTGCAGCTGCAGAAAGAACGGATTTTTTCTTATCCAAATCGTCGCGAAGTTTTCTAAGATTAGCTTCTTTCTGATCCAGTTCTTTTTTCTTTTTGTTAAATTGAACTTCCAACTCGGCCTTGGCCTTCTTACCGACAGAAGTGGCTTGAACCGCCTTTGGAATGTCGACAAAACCCACTTGAGATTCAGCGTTTGCGAATGCCGCCGCAAGCAAGACGGCGGTCATAAAGAAAAACATTCTTAGCATAGGAAGCCTCCTTGGCTTTTAATTATTCAATTTCAATATCGCCGCTTGTGGTAGACACTTTAACGTTGTAATTCCCGTTTTTGTTGCTGCCGTGAGCGTTTTTAATATCCCCAGAAACAGATTTTAAAGAAAACTGCGTTTTATCGTTTTTAACAAGTTTCATTTTTACATCGCCAGAAACGGATGTCAGGTCAATATCCACAGGAAGTGAATTCGCAAAAGCCACGTTACCGCTCACGGATTTCCCTTCGAGTTTCTTAATAGACGCAGCCTCGGCATTGAGATTTCCGGAAACAGATTTCATATCTATTTTGTTAGCAGAGATTTGATTTAAGGCGATGTCGCCAGAAACTGTTTTAAGTTCCAACTCATCTAAATTTAAATTTTCCACCGTGACATTGCCGCTGACAGTAAGCACGTCAAGCTCTTGAGCGAATGAAGCAGGAACTTCGATATGCACATCGAGTTTTTTAACGACGTCTCCTTCAGGTTCGCTGATCTTGAGTTCATTTCCTGTAGTTTCAGCTTCAAGAAGGCGGGGAGCTCTGCTTTTATCTAAATCTCCCGTAGCGGTGATTTTAATTTCATTTCCGCTGGATTTTTTGATGGAGACATTTCCGGCAAACAACTTGATCTTCATTTTTTCCGCGGGAGGGGCGAAGTTCCAAGTGTCTTGCGTGTTAACCATTTCTGAATCGCGGTGGAATCTTTTGGAAACTCCACCTACGCGAATAGAAACATTCATTTTATCTTCAAGCTTGGAAACAAGTTGAGGATCCGTTTCAAAAGCTTTTCCTCCGGCATAAGTAGCCAGACTTAGAAAAGCGACTGTCCATACGGAGAAAGCGACGAAAAATTTCGTAAAGAGATTCATTTTGTACTCCTACTTTTGTAAAACGAATTTAAGATTCCATTGAAGATAATTGATCAAAGCCATGATGATGTACTTGGTGATGAGGAACATCACCATACCACCCAAAACAGCCATGCCAAAAAGTCCCATGCTGGAAGAAATGCCTGCTACCCACGCCCAGGCGTTAGCGGAAAGGGCGCCGAGCGTGGGTAGCAGCGAGAGAAGGGCTAAGCTTACAGCGCCAATAGCCAATGCCACTGCCCAACCGGATGCAAGGAGGGACAGCACAACAACTCCCGGAATAAATAAAACAATAAAGTTGAAAGGCGCGATCACCAAAAGACGGCCGATCACATTGAAAGCGAGACTCCACCGAAATCCGTTTTCAGGATTTTGGATTTCGCTGATAAGACTTTCAGTTTTGTGAGCTTTCGCAATCGTGGGAGGAAAACCCAATCCTTCCGAAATTTCTTCTTCGGTTTTTCTTTTGCTCAGACCGTGATTGAAGTGTTCTTCATAGTCTGAAAGGATGTCCTGCACATTTGGAACTTGATGACGTTCAAGTTCTTCCCGAAGCGTTTTTAAGAACTCTTGCTTGTTCATGTGATTTCCCTGCCAATAAGCGTTTCGATTTGATTATTAAATTCCATCCATTGCTTGAACTGATCTTTTTGAAACTCTTTTCCCAGTTTCGTAATTCGATAGTATTTGCGGGGAGGACCTTCGGAGGATTCTTGCAAATACGTTTCGAAATACTTTTCTTCCGTCAAACGGCGAAGAATCGGGTAAAGAGTGCCTTCGGAAATTTCCAAGATTTTAGAAATTTCTTCGACCAACTCATAGCCGTAGTAGTCCTTGCGCCCAATCATCGTGAGCACACACAATTCAAGGACTCCTTTTTTAAACTGCGCATTCATACCGTTGCACCTTTCGGTACTAAATTATGCTAGGTACTGTGTAATGTAAAGTACCAAGTGATGTACAGTAGAAGAATTGCAAAACAACACCTAAATTATTGAAAACTCTGGATAAATTAAGTTCTTGGGGTGCGATTTCCCTGGTCGACCAACGTCGAGTTCCTCTTCTTTCCTTTGTCGAGTCACACACACATGAAGTGAAATTGACAAAGGCTCTTATTAAAAGTTTCGAGGGGGAACGTTTATGAAGCTAATGAATCATCTTTTGATGGTCGGTCTTATTTGTTTGTCGGCAACGTCTTTTGCAAAACCAAGCAGCGATTTTCAAACAAAAATCGTGGGCGGTGTGGAAGCCACTCCAGGTGAATTTCCGTTCATCGTGTCTTTGCACGGTTCTTATGGCGGTCACTTCTGTGGCGCTTCACTTATTAAGAAGAACTGGGTTTTGACAGCGGCTCACTGTGCAAAAGGTTCGACAATTAAAAATGTCGTGATTGGTTTGCACGATCAAAGAAATGCTTCTAAAGCAGAAACGATCCGTCCAAAGCGCGTGATCGTTCATCCTCAATACGATGATAACAGTGCGGATTTCGATTTTGCATTGATCGAGCTTTCAAAAGATTCTCAGTACGAACCTATTGAAATCAACACAACGGAAATCGCGATTCCTGACTCTGGAGATCAGATCATGGCGACAGTGGCGGGTTGGGGTGTGACGAATGAAAATTCTTATTCATTGCCAAATCGTTTGCTAAAAGTAGACGTGCCATTGATCTCTCACGATTCATGCAATCAAAGTTATAAGAACACAATCACAGACCGCATGCTTTGCGCAGGTTACGCACAAGGTGGCAAAGACTCTTGCCAAGGCGACAGCGGTGGACCTCTTGTCGCGAAAACAGTGAACGGACAAAATATTTTGATCGGTGTTGTAAGCTGGGGTAACGGCTGCGCTCGCGCGGGTCAACCAGGCGTTTACGCAAAAGTAAACGAAGCGACGACTTGGATTGAGCAGACAGCTCGCTAATTAAATAGAAAATTAGAAAAGAAAAAGGGGAAAGGTTTTAGCCTTTCCCTTTTTTTTATTCGCGTGTAAAACAAATATTGGTTTGCTGTGTCATTTGATTTTTTAATTCAATTAAATTTCACTTTGCCCTCTACTTTTAATAAACAATTTTTGTTTGAAAAATGAGGTTAGAAAAATGTCTAACAAAAAGTTTTTTCTATTGGCGAAATTGATGGGTAGAGGGCTATGAAATATATCGCGCTTATTCTATTCAACTTCATAGCGCTTTCGAGTTGGGCTGATACGTGTCCTTACTCGCATAACAGTTTTGATATTGAAGTAACTAGCAAAGCTCAAAATATTGATGATGGATATCTTTACGAGTACTCAATATCGAATTCTAAAGACAGTGTAATACCTGTTAGGAATTTTAATCTTAAACCGAATGAAAAAAGCACACCACGCTCGCCGGTAGGATGGAAGGAACCGCACTTTTTTTCCCGCAGTACTTCCTTTGGTTGGAGTCCTAAAGGATTATCTAAAGGTATCAAACCGGGAGAATCAGTTTCAGGATTTTCTCTTACCTCTAAAGGTAGACCTGGAATCGTCAAGGCATCATTTGTCGGAAGCAATTCTATCACGGACGTTATTTATACAAAGATAAACCGAAGTAAAGATACGGCATGTCCAGGATTTTGGGCTTACGGAAGTCGTGGCGTTGACGATTCTCGCGCTTCAGTGATGGTGTATGGACCAATTCCAAGTAATCAAGTGAGTCCTACAGCGTTGTATCGCTTAAAAGCCGACCAAGTTTGGACGGGTTCTTTAGAGACTTCGCATGATGCGCTTAAAGCGATTGACCCAATGGCAAAAGGAAAGATTGACGTTCTTTTGCTTGAAAACAATGACATCAAGATTGAAGACATTCGGATTGATAGCATCAAATTTGGTCGCGGAGGTGCGCAACCAGAATCTTCAAAAATTGTTGAAGTAACTATGGCGTCCCCGAAGTATTCAGGCAAAGCACTGCAGCTAACTTTTGCTTTAGAAAAAGTTCAGGTTCTTTGTGATTTGGATCGCGCTCTTTTCTTAGAAGGAGAAGCATCGAAAGGTCGTCACGTTTATACAGGTGTTCAGATTAAACCGACATTCTGTGACGTAAAAAATTGGGCGCCGGAAGTTCCAAATATATTAAAAGTAAAAGCACAGTCTCCAAATGAATAAAAAAAGAGGGGCATTAGCCCCTCTTTTTTTAGTTACGTAATACAATAGATATTAGTAAATTTCGTGAGCCAGCGGTCGGCGAGGCGCACGGAAGTAAGTTCTTGGCGAAAGATCCAAAAGATCCGCCAACTTTTCCATGTAAACGCAGGCATAGCGGTCCAATTGATAAGCGAAATAACTTTCTTCGTTACCGGCTCTCATCAACTGACCCCAGTTGCCGTTGTACATGGACTGCTGCTTCTTAATAAGCTGACTGATTTGCGCATCGATCTCTGAAATTGTTTTTTGCAGAGTTTCGATTTGCGACTCGTTCACATCCGCCGCTTTTTCAATTTTGCGGGTCATGATCTCAGTCAGTTCATCCTCAAGAGGCTCTTTCTTTTTCATCAAGACTTCGATTTCCTGATTGATAGGTTCAGCCTTCTTGTTGTTGTCGACTTCGATGTCGAGTTCTTCGATCACCATCGCCGTTCTCCAGTTGCAATCCTTTTTCAAACGAAGGATGTCGCCGTAGATATGGTCTCCGATGTACAGGATGTCGTCCCCAGCCAAATCAAGATCGTTCGTGAATTTCTTGGCATTTCCGCCTTGATAGATTCCGGGAGTCAACTTGCCTTCCATATTCGTCATCGTACCGTCGGCAGGATTCACGCGAAGGTATTTTTGATTTTCGTAGAAGAACTTAGGCTTGGAAGCAAACGTAATCACGATCTCAAACAGATCTTGCCAAGACTTGTGTTCTTTTAAGAAAGGTTGAATCGCATAATCCAAAAGCAATTTCGTGTAGTGGAAATCAGAATTCGTTAAAACGAAAATCTTTTTTCCATGACGACGGAATTTTTCAAGACCCGCCACCAATTGTGGATCTTTGATAATGTAATGATCCAAATTTTTCTTAACGACTTCTTTCAAAGAACCGTCGCGGTGAGCTTCATCCAAAGCATCCAACACGTCATCGGCAATTTGCGAATACTCAGGATACTTGTTGGCAAGATCCGTGTCTTTCAATTCAACGATCTGTGCGATCAAGTTCGCCAAAGAAATCGAGAAAGATGTATCGACAGCCAAATAGTCAGAATTACTTAAGTCAATGTAAGTCGACTTGTACAACTTCTGATGGCTTTTGAAATCCAAAGGTTTCAAACCGTGGTAGCTCGCACGAATCGCCGTGTAGCGATTGAGCTTTAAAAGATTTCCCATCTTACGGTCGATCACAAGTCCGCGGATCGCATAGTTATAATCGAACGTGAGCTTGCGCAAAGTTTCTGGATAACCGCGCTTGATCAATTTTTCGATCATTGTTGTGTGCGAAAGGCGTTCAAAGTTTTCACTGTTATAACGAACCAACGTGTGGTCCATGTCGACGCCGATGTAACGAATCTTTTTTAGATTCAACGTTCTATTTACAAATACTTTTCCAGGCATAGTTCTCTTATCTTTCAACCGGAAGCTGAAGGTCATTCCAAGCCAGCATTCCACCTTGCATATTATAAACGTGAGTCAGTCCATTCATCATCGCGTAAGCCGTTGCTTTGGCAGAGCGACCGCCGCTACGGCAGATGAAGACGACCGTTTGGTCTTTGGGAAGTTTAGAAAGGTGATCGGGAAGAGTATCCAATACGACAAGTTCAGATCCAGGCACGTGACCCAACTCACCGACGTATTCTTCCGGTTGACGAACATCGATCATTTTTACGTTCGTCATCATTTTTTGCAGCTCCACGGGAGCAATGTCATAAACGCCCTCATAATGAGGGTTTTCAGTTTTAGATTCGAAGTTTACTAACTTCACTGTCACAGATTCCTCCTGCGTCACAGCCAAGAGACTAACCATAACATTTGCAGGAATTTACAGCAAGGAAAGTAATGAGGACTGAGCGCGAGGGCGCTCTATTGCGCTCCGGGCGCTGGACTTATGCCGCCCAGGCCCAAGATTTGAGGGACGCTTGAATCGGAGCGTCCCTCGGAAGGAAATTACCAAATGTGGACGCGTTCGCTTTCAGGCAAGGTCATTTTGTCGCCTTCCTTACACTGGAACGTTTCAGAGAAAGCGGCTTGATGTTTTACCTGCTCATTGATGCGAGCCCAACCTGCGGCATGCGGATCGGTTTTTCTCATGAGCTTATCGAAATCCGGGCGAGTCACGGAACACCACAATCTACCGTAAGCGACGAAGAATTTTTTCTTATCTTCTACGCTGCCTTTACCTTGCGGGAAAGCTGCATTGTAAGCGAATGTGAGGCCCACAAGATCGGCGACGTTTTCACCCAGAGTCAGTTTCCCGTCATGATCCGCCTTCGCAAATTGATCGATCATTTTTTGACCGCGAAGATTGAACTCCATGATGTCTTTTGTCGTCATCCACTGTTTCAAACGGCCTTGAGAATCATATTTGGAGCCGCTGTCATCAATGCTGTGACCCAATTCGTGACCGATCACCGCACCAACAGCGCCCAGGTTTTCAATTACAGATCCGTCTTTGTCATAGAATGGATATTGCAAAATCCCGATCGGCAAAACGAATTTGTTTTCGTTGCTGCTGTAGTACGCGTTCACTGTCAATGGTCCCATGCCCCAAGAATCCTGATTCGCAGGTTCACGAACTTCTTTCATCGTTTTTTCCCAGCGAGCTTCGTTGTACTTCATCACGTTTTGCACGTAATTGTTCTTCGAGTACGTACGAAGAGGCATGAAATCCCATTCTTTGTCAGTGTGAGGTTTCACAAGCTGCAGGCGAGCTGTTTTGATTTTGGCGATCGCCTCCTTTTTACCTTCTTTAGAAAGCCACGTGTTTGCACTTAAGCCATCCAAGATGCTTTGGCGAATGCGTGAAGCCACTTCGTTGATCTTTGTTTCATCGAAGTTCGGAAACACCTTATCAACCAAAGCAGCGTCAAGTTCCTTCATGAAATGATCTGTAGCGACGTTCGTGCAACGCTCTTGGCGATCCGGACGTTTTTGCGGGCCACCAAAGAATTTCTTTTCAAAGTTAAATCCTGTTTTGAAAAACTTCTGGTAAGCATCGTCCATCTGATCTTGCAAAGCTTTGTACAGATAAATATCTTTCCAAACTTCCAAAGGACGAGTCGTGATTTGTGCATTTACGAAATCAAAAGCCTCTGGAATCGGCGTGTTGATAACAAGTTCCGGTGGAATTTTATCAAAGGCCAAGCCCAATTGAAGATTTGGATATTTCTTCACAAGGTCTGCTTGCGTGCTCACGCGCTTTTCGCTCCAACGTTGGTGGCGAACCGCTGTCACAGGATATGTTTTGATAAATTCTTTTTCCAAAGCAATCACGCCTTGCGCTTTGGCTTGAGCTTCCGATTTTTTAATATGCGGATAAATATTTTGGAAGAAGACTGTCAAAAGATTTTCGTACTCTTTCAGCAATTCCGGCTGTTCATAGTATTTGTGATCCGGAAGAAGCATGAAGTTCGCATAAAGCATGGCGTCCATTTTCTTTGGATCATCCAAGTTTGGTGAAGCCCAAAGGGAAACCATGTTCCCCAAACCTCTTGGCATATTGGCGTGAGAATAGCGGATCAACTCTTCAGGAGTTTTAATTTTCTCAACTTCCTGAGTAATTTTTGTGACGACGGCTTTTTCATCCTTCGCTCTTTCCGGCGCATTCATGCAAGAGAGATACATATCGCGGATTTGTTCTGTGCGTGCATCTAAGTCTTTTTTCAGAGGAAGTTCCTTCATGAACTTCTTTTTAACTTCCAAAAGACGCTCGCGAGAGTCGCTGAACGCAAACAAGTGAATGCTGCGATCATCGCGCAGCTTGAACGCGGCTTCGGCCTTCGAACAAACGTATTTGTGAAAGTCATCACAAGGATTCACTTCAGTGTTGAGAGGAAACTCCCTTTTTTCAGGAATCGCAGAAGAGGGGACGACAGGCTTTGCCGTTTTCGCTTGAGCTGAAAGCGCCAAACTAGAGATCAAAAGTAGTTTAAGCATGGTGATGTGTTTTCCATTATGTTGGTTAATCGTTTTAAGATGGTAATCCCGCTCTATTTCATTTTAAAGGCCTTTGAGACTATGATCGAGGGCGTTAAGGGTCTAGAAAAGTTGTCATCGCTATTCTTCCGGGATAATCGAACAGGAGGGGGATTTTTATGAAACGTTTTGTTTTGCTTTTGTTAGCAACTACGGCTTTGGCCGCTTGTAAGACTGTTAAAATTGAAAACGGTGAAGTTCCTGATGAGTATCTTTCTCGCGCTAAAAAACTAGAAGGCGTGTACTCAGGTTCTTTCGAAGGCCGTCGTGGCCAATTAACGATCACATTCCAAGGTAATAAGCCTACTTTGCTTTACAAAGATTCTCGAGGCGACAGCTTGGTTATGCCAGAGTGCCGTTCTTCCATGAACGACCTTAAATGGGTTTATGTGACTCGCAAGGGCGCGGTTGAATCTGCAGGTTTTTATTTCGATCCGGGCGTTTGCATGATCGATGGACGTGAGGTTGTCTTATCTTTTGCTGATGACTACAACACGATCCGTGTGAGCCTTTTAGACCGCCGTGTTTACGACCGTCGCTGCCGTTGGGAAGTGACAGACCCACGTCGTGGCCCGCAGGAAATCTGCGAAATCGTACAGCGCGATATGACTTTGAACGGTAAATTTTCTCGCTAATCGTTGAGGCATTCTGCTTCAATTTCATTTGTAGGGACGATCATGAAATGGCATGATCGTTCCATTCATGACACGAACTCCGATTGATCTTTCTCCTGAACAAGCTGACGCCCTGGAACTTCTGCGTTCCGGTGAAAATGTTTTCCTGACTGGCGGAGCCGGTAGCGGGAAAAGTTTTCTTGTTCGTCACTTCATGAAAGAACTCGATCCCAAAGAAATGCCGATCCTTGCAAGCACGGGAGCTGCCGCCGTTCTTTTAGGCGGACGGACTTTCCATAGTTTCTTCGGCCTAGGAATTATGGAGGGCGGGCCCGATGCGACTTATCAGCGTGCAAGCAAAGACACGCGTTTGATGTCGCGCCTTCGCAAAGTCGAAGGGGTTATCATTGACGAGATTTCGATGATCCCTGGGCAGGCTCTCATGATCGCTGAAGCTTTGGCACAAAGAGCCCGTGAATCCAAACTTCCTTGGGGCGGCATGCGTATAATTTCTGTCGGAGATTTCGCGCAACTTCCTCCCGTCACGCAAACGGGACAACGTGATTGGTGTTTCTTGAATATGGTTTGGAATCAAAGCGGATTTCAAACGTCGATGCTATCTCACAATCAAAGAGTTTCCGACAATTTATTCCTTGATGTTTTAAGTGACGTTCGCCACGGGCTTTCCAGTGAAAGAGTGCGCGATTTTTTAAATGAACACATTCAAGAACACGATGAAGATCATCCAGGCACGCGTCTTTTCGGGCGCAAGGTGTACGCGGAAAAATTCAATGAAAAGAAACTTAACGAACTCAACGAAGAAGAAGTGACGATTGATTCGATCTACTTTGGCTCTGAAAAACACGTTGAGCTTTTAATGAAGACAGCTCCGGTGCCGGTGAAGCTGATTTTAAAATTGGGCTGCCGAGTGATGTTTTTGCAAAACGATCCGCAAAAGCGTTGGGTGAATGGAACACGTGGCGTGATCACGGATATTGCCACTGATAAAATCATTGTGAAAAAAGACAACGGTCGCGAAGTGCAAGTCGATAAAGCTTCTTTTGCTCTGCAAGATGCTGAAGGCAACGTCATGGCGTCTGTTATTCAATTCCCTCTGACATTGGCTTATGCAACCACGATTCATAAAAGTCAGGGTGCCACGTTAGATGATTTGTGGTGCGATCTCAGTTCGTTGTGGGAGCCAGGTCATGCGTATGTCGCTTTAAGCCGCTTGCGTTCCTCAGAAGGTTTGCACTTGATCGGCTGGAGTCCTCGTTCCATTATTGTAGATCCAAAGGTATTGGATTTTTACAAACGAATGGAAAAGTAAAGTGCGTCTAAAGATAATTTCTTTTCTTTTACTCGTCAGCTCTTCTGCCATGGCTGTGAATTACGCAGGTCCCGTAGGACATCGCGAAGCATTTTTGGCAAACTCCGGTGGAGCGATGATTGATTCGCCAGGAAATGTTTTACTAAATCCGGCAGGATTGGGTTTTCGCCAAAACAAAGAAACCGCCTTGAGTGTCAGTGGAAACGCCGTTGCTCGTCAGGAGTTTAATGTTTCTCAGTACTCTGTTGATCCAGAAGAGATGACGGTTCGTCCGCTTCTTGCAGCCAGCGTTTTTCCAACTCAGTATGGAACAATGGCTGTGTTTCTTGCTAATCCAACGGCTTTTAGAATTTATGGCGGATCTGAATACACGACCTCAGGGGTGGCTGTAAAAACATTGTTGCGTATTGATTATCAGGAACTTGCAACAGGAGTGACTTTTGCGAACACGGTAAACTCTGATTTAGCTTGGGGTGTTTCCGCAGGTGTCTCTATAGAAACGCAAAAAAGTTACGGATACACGCGAGCTTTTCAAACAGGAGTCACGGCGGCGACGTCATTTAATTTGACGGAACAAAAAACGGTTTCTTTGTTTGTAACTCCGGGACTTCTTTATAAAGCGACAGACTTCTGGCACATAGGTCTTTCAATGAAAACGCTTGCGGATATTTCTTCGACAGCAAACACACAGCGTTTTGCAACCAGTTCAAGCTCTCCGACAACAGTGGAAGAAACGGACAAATCATTTGATCCTAATGGCACAAATCCGTTTGCGTATCGTTTAGGACAGGAATTTATTTTTTCTCCGGCGAATTCTTTGTACTTTGACGTTGTCTATGTGAGTGCAACGTCCGCTTACAACTCCAACAACGAAAAATATTTAAACGATGAAGTTTGGGAAGGCTCTTTAGGGTATCGTCACGGCTTTTCCGGTTCTTATGAATTGTTGACCGGATATGCTTACACGCAATCTCAGAATGCGGATTTCAATATGTTTTCGGCAGGTCTTTCGATGAATCGCCGAAACAATGAATTCATTGTGGGTATTTATTATCTTTCAAACACTCCAAAAGATGCAGCCTCAAGCGGTTTCAACTCTTACGGAATTTTATTTTCGTCAAACGTCGAATACTAGTAGATCCACATCAGATCTTTTAACAGTCCAATCAAAAGAATGGTGAGCAGAGTCTGAATAGCCAGAGCAATATAGAACCACGCTGGTGTTTTTTCTGTGCTCTGTTTGGACATTCTACCCTCTGATTTAAGAATCGGAGTTTATAAACAAATATGAAGTTAATTCTATTATTATTGCCCACCTTTAATTTGCAATCGCCCATACAGGTCAGAGCAGGACCAGTTTTGCCGTCATAAGCTCTTGATATTCCTAAGTTTATTCATGCTTGAATAACGCCTGAAATGGGGCTACTGTCAGTCTGTTTTGATCAAAATAACCTCAGTGATTACTCTGACTTAGGGGGAACCATGGCTCAGATTACAGAGAAAAATCCCATTGGACTTAATGGAGTTGATTTCATCGAATACTCCGGTCCCGATGCTCATTATTTCGAACAAGTTTTTAAGCGTTATGCGTTTAAAGAAGTAGGACAAGTTCACGGAAAAAATATCAGATTGTATCGTCAAGGCGATATCAACTACATCTTGAACTGCGAACCGCAAACTTTCGCGACGGACTTTGCGAAACTTCACGGCAATTGCATTTGTGCAACGGGCTTCCGTGTTGTGGATGCACAACATGCTTTCAAAGAAGCTGTTGCTCGCGGTGCTCGTCCTTATGAAGGCAACGATCATCAAAAAGGCGCAACACCATTCCCAGCGATCTACGGTATCGGCGACTCTTTGATTTACTTCATGGATGATAAGAACCAAGACAAACTTTACAACGAAATCTTCCAGGTAAAACCGGAAGACAAAGCTCCAGAAGGAGTTGGTTTTAAAGTGATCGACCATTTCACGAACAACGTTCCAAAAGGTGAAATGGACAAGTGGTATGAGTTTTACGTTAAAATCTTCAACTTCTATGAAGCTCACTATTTCGATATTCGTGGTTCAAAAACAGGCCTGCTTTCAAGAGCGATGCGTTCGCCTTGTGGAAAGTTCTCTGTGCCTATCAACGAACCGACAGAATCTAAGTCACAAATTCAAGAGTACTTGGATGAATACAAAGGTTCTGGAATTCAACACGTGGCTTTGTTGACGAACGACATTCTTTCAACACTTGAGAAGTTAAAAAACAGCGACATTCAATTCCTCACTCCGCCGCCTCATTCGTATTATGAGATGTTGCCGGGCCGTGTGCCGAACGTGACAGAAGATTTGGGTCGTCTTGAAAAGAACGCGATTCTTGTCGACGGCGATAAGCACGGTTACTTGTTGCAAATCTTCACGAAGAACACTTTCGGTCCGATTTTCTATGAAGTGATTCAACGTAAAGGTCACGACGGTTTCGGTGACGGAAACTTCCAAGCTCTTTTTGATGCGATTGAACGCGATCAAAAAGAACGCGGTTACTTAACATAGTAAGGGTGCATGGAATCCATTAAGCACATTCCACTTCCAGAGCGCGGAACAAAACTCACTGAAGAGCAAGCGATGAAACTTGCCATCAGCGAGGCTTACAAAGGGGCGACGCGAGTCAGCCCCAATCCTTTAGTCGGCTCTGTGGTTTTGGATGCGCAAGGTGGATTTCTCGCTTGTGGGCATCATGAATTTTACGGCGGCCCTCATGCCGAAGTGAATGCTCTTAAAAATCTTTCCTCTGCTGAACTTAAAGACGCCCATGTTTTTGTGACTTTAGAACCTTGTGCTCATGAGGGAAAAACTCCTTCTTGTGCCAAGATGATGGCGAAGCTGCCACTTAAGAAAGTCACGTTCGGTTTGATTGATCCAAATCCTTTGGTGGCCGGACAAGGGGCCGATATTCTTCGCAATGCAGGAATTGAAGCCGAAGTTTTTTCCAGCGCTGATCTCAAAGAGGATCGGGAAATCAAAATTAAACTTGAAGAAGTCTGCGAAGCATTCCTGTGGAATTTCCGCGAGAAAAAAGTTTTTGTCGCTTTAAAAATGGCGTCGAGTCTTGATGGACAGGTGGCTTTACGTTCTGGCGAAAGTCAGTGGATCACGGGACCTGAATCGCGCGAATATGTTCATTACCTGCGCGCTTGTCACGATGCGATCTTAGTTGGAAAAGGCACAATTGATTTTGATAATCCTTCGCTCAATGTGCGCCATCCTGAAATTAATAAAAAAAACAAAGTTGTCGTGATTGATGGTGAGGCGGAACTTCTCTATCGTTTTGCAGACTTAAAACTTGCGCAAATTCACGCTGCTTCTGATGTCTTCTGGTGTGTGGCAGAGGATATGAAAGAGAACGTCGAAAAGACTTTAAAAACTCTTTCAATAGCTCCACAAATCATTTACGTAAAAACCAATGTCGGTGGAGATCTCAATCTTGAGGATCTTCTGGCTCAGCTTCATCTCAAGGGACTTCGTTCCGTGATGGTTGAAGGCGGAGCTTTCACGGCGAGTTCTTTTGTCGATCAGGGACTCGTGAACCGCATTTATATGTTCCAAGCTCCGATTATCATGGGCTCGGGTGGTTCTCGTTCATGGACTGAGACCGTGCGAGTGCCGACAATGAAAGATAAGATTCATGTGAAGAATCCTCGATATTTGACTTTCGGGAATGACTTCATGATCACAGGCACTTTTTAAGGAGGCCTTGATGACTTCCTCTTCTTCCGCAACTGCAAATTATAGATGGACCCGCGCGAGCGACGGGGCTTTAGCCGGGGTTTGTAAGGGTCTAGCTGATGCTTTGGGTATCGAAACTTGGATATTGCGCGTCATTTGGTTGATTGCGGTCCTATGGTTCGGCACTGGAATCCTCTTTTATTTGATCCTGGCGGTTTGCTTGCCCCGCGTCGACAGACTGGACCAAGCTCTAGATAGAAAGCTTCTTGGCGTCTGTGCTAGAATAGCTAAAAGGTATCGCATCGAAGTGGGCCTAGTCAGAACGGGCTTTGTCCTGTTAGCCCTGATAACTTTCGGTGTTGCGATCCTGGGTTACGGCCTCTGTTATTTCTTAGTTCCTAAGGCCGATGAATCCGCAAGTCGCTCGAAGAGCGCAGGAGTATTTTAATATATATGGGTGATGACAGTAGTAGGTCGATCATAAAAGCCCTCAAAAACGAATGGTCTCTTTTCTTGGAAGCCTTCCAAGGTGATAAAGAAGAAGATGCCTTTGAAACTGGAAAACTCGAAGTTCTAAGCCTTGATGAAATCCGCGAGATGACAAAGGCGCTGGTCGAGGACCGCAAGAAGATCAATCAAAAATTAGAGTCTCTTTCTAAAGAGATCGATTTGAATTCCGCAAAGCTTGAAAGTCTCCGTTTGGTCGGAGGCGAAGAAGATATCACGCTGAAACGTATTCATGAACTTAACGATTTAGGACAGACTATGGCTCAGATGTTGTCGCGCCTGGATCATCGCCTTCGTGAAATTCGTGAACAAGAAAACAAAATCCAAGAGGCTTTGATCTCTTCGTAATGATGTCCTTTCTTTTTCTTCCTTTGTTGGCGTCTGCGGATCTTGCTTTGAGTGGCAAGGTCCTAAGCCTGCAAAAGAATTCTTTAAAGAATAATTTTTTAGTTCGCTTTGACACTGTTTCGGAAACTTTGGAAGTGGACCGTGGTCCTTTGTACTCTTGTTTGAAGAGCAGGCTCACTTCCCAAGAAAACGTTGTTTTTTCTTTTGATCCGAAGACTTTGAAAATTCGTGCTTGCGGGAATCTTCTTTAAGAAGCGCATTAAGAATTGAAATATTAGAACTACGAATTGAGTTTCCAGAATGATAATGTTGTGATCACTGACATGAAGTGGTCTCGGGTTTGTTCGATATTTTTCTTGGTTATGCTTGTCGTGTTGTGGGAAGTATTGTCACGACTGCAAGTTTATCGAGAAGACTTCTTTCCCTATTTAAAAACATTCATAGATGCGACGACTCACGAGATTTCAAGTGGACGTCTTTTCATTGATGTGATGGCGTCCCTTTATCGCTGGGTCTGCGGATTTTTACTTTCGGCATTGGTCGGAATTCCCATGGGCCTTTTACTGGGCCGCAGTGAATCTTTTCGTCAGTTTATTTCACCTTACTTAAATTTCTTTCGCAGTCTTTCACCATTGGCGTGGATTCCATTCGCAGTGATTTGGTTTGGTATCGGCGATATGCCGGTGATCTTTTTAATTTTCTTAGGTTGTGTATTCCCGTTGTTGTTTGCAACGATGAACGCCGTTTTTCACGTGCCGAAAGTTTACGATCAATTGGCCCGCGATTATCATTTCAGTGGTGCCGAATATTTCTTTGAAATTCTTTTTCCCGCCGTTCTTCCACAAGTGGTGTCTTCGCTTCGCTTGGTTTCGGGGCTTGCGTGGATTGTTCTAGTTCCTGCCGAAATGCTTGCGGGAAAAGAAGGTGTTGGTTTTGCTATTTCCGATGCACGAAACGGCATGCGCACCGATCTTTTGGTTTTAAATATGATCGTGATCGCTGTGATCGCCCACCTCATTGATTATGGTCTGCAAAGACTCAATCGCAAATCCCACGTGAGATGGAGCTATGAGCAGTAAAATTCTTTTGGATATTAAAAATGTCAGCTTCTCTTATCCACAGCACGCGGTTTTGAAAGATATTAACTTTCAAGTCGCAGAAGGGGAGACGTTAAGTCTTATCGGGCCTAGTGGCTGCGGTAAAACAACATTGCTGCATTTGATTGCCGGGGATGACTCGCCATCAACAGGAACCATTCAGAGGCAGGGCCTTTGGCGTCGCGTGCATCAAAGCAATGCTTTATTTCCTTGGCTTACAGTCGAAGAAAACATTCGGCTGGGTCTTCGCGGAATTGATGCATCTCGCAGTTTGGATTTTGAAAAATTGGTCAATCTTTTGGACTTAAAACGTGTTTTGAGTTTTTATCCCAGACAGCTTTCAGGGGGTTTAAGACAAAGATCTGAAATCGCGCGGGCTTTGATCGGTCGTCCCGATGGTTTGCTTTTGGATGAACCTTTTTCGTCATTGGATTATTTAATCCGTCGCGAAACTCGTGAATATATGTCGGAGCTTTTAAAAGAATTCCCGATGGCCGTGGTTTTGGTGACTCACGATATTCCCGAGGCTCTTTCTTTAACTCAGAAAATTTATATTATGAACGGAAGACCTGCCACGTTTCAAAAATTTTATGAGAGCAAACAACACAAAGAAAATCTGGTTGAACAAATTTGGCAGGATTTAAAATTTGAATCTGAACAGGTGGTAGAAATTGAAAAATAAAAAGTGGATTGTTTCAATTGTCTTGGCTGCGGTTGTTTTAGGTGGTCTTGGAGTGATGAGAAATCATTTTAAGAAAAAATCGGAAACAGCGAAGAAAGTTTTGGACGTGGGTTTTCTTCCGGTGACTTGCCATCTGACTTGTCCTGTGACCGACTTTGCGACAAGCCGCAATCCTGATTATCGTTTTGTGTCCCAGCGCTTTACGGATTTCCCCACAATGGCGGAAGCCTTTAAGGCAGGGCGTTTGAAGGCCGCTTTCTTTATCGCGCCCATGGCGATGAAACTGCGCGAACAAGGTGTAAAGGCAAAGATCGTTTATCTTGGACATCGTGACGGTTCGACAGTGATGGTGAAAAAAGATTCACCGATTCACAACCTTCGTGATTTGGAAGGAAAGAAATTTGCCATTCCAAGCCGCTACAGCAATCAGTACTTAGTCATTCGTAAATTGATGAAGGACCAAGGTGTAGCACCAGAAAAAATTCAGTTTGTTGAAATTCCTCCTCCTGAAATGCCAGCCGCTTTGGCGAACTCAAGCATCGACGCTTACTTTGTCGGTGAGCCTCATGCCGCTAAGTCAGAACTAAACGGTGTAGGCCGAGTTTTGTATCACGCCAAAGACATCTGGCCGAAATTTATTTCCTGCGTTTTAATTGTCAGCGAAGATTTGATGGCGAATAACCCCGATATCGTAAGAGAACTTGTCGCAGGTATCGCTGAAAGTGGCGAATGGGCGGAAACCCACCGCGAAAAAGCAGCGGCTGTGGCGGCTCCTTATTATCGCCAAGACGAAAAACTTCTTCGTTATGTTCTTACAACACCGGGAGATCGCGTAAGCTACCGCATGCTCACACCTGAAGACGCCGACATCAAAGTTATTCATGACATGGCCGTCGAAGCAGGACTCCTTGCAAAACCCATCGAACTTTCTCAGTTAGTCGATCGCAGTTTTATTCCTAAAGAAATCAAATCCCGAGAGCTGTAAAAGAAAAGGGTCCGTGCGGACCCTTTTTTAATCTCGTTTTTGGAAGGCTTTCCATTCGCGGAGTTTGCGGATGCTTTGTTGCAGAACTGTTTCTAGAACCACCAATTCCTTTTTTGTTGGTGTGTTTTGCAAAAGCATACGGCGCAGAACTGTGTAGACGTTGATCTTTCTTTGGCGAGTCAGATCAAAACCCATTTCTTCAAGCCACGTTTTCAAGGTCTGATCTGGATCGATACCTTTGATTCCCTGAGGAGCACGACGAAGTTTTCCACCATCCAACTTTGTGCGTTCTCCGCCCCATTTTTTGCGAAGTGAGAACATTCCTAAAAGTGTGGCCTGTGCTAAGTTCAAACTCCAGTTTTCACCAAACGTAGGAAGGCACGCGCAAAAATTCGCATGTTCCAAATCTTCTGCAGCCAATCCCCAATCCTCAGGACCGAAAATCAAGTGGACAACAACGGGGATATCACTCTGTGTTTGAAATTGCGGAGCATGATCGGCGATGTCGGTAAGAACGTCGTCGATATCGCGCACTTGACGGCCTTTGCCATCACGAGCTGTGAAGCAAATCTTAATACTTTCAGGCTCTTTTTCTAAGAACTCATCCCACGTCGCATAGGTTGTGCGATTTTGCAGACCTGTTTGACCGGTTGCTGCCGCTTGCTGAGCTTCATAAGTGATTTCGCAAGCTGGAGCTACAAGAACAAGCTTATCGAAACCCATATTGCTCATCGCACGGGAAGTAGATCCAATATTTCTTTCGTAAATAGTGCGCACTAGAACAATGCGCACCTCAAAGGGACGTTTCATTAAAGGGCTCCCGCCAGGGTAAGGCCGTCGTGAATAAGGCCTTTTGTTTTTTCGTCTTTTTCTGAAAGGCTTGCTAAATCCAATTCCAATTGTTTTTTCAGAGGAGATTGGGGTGCTCTTGCATTGACGATTTCAAGAGCCTCCAGGAACAGGAGCCAATCATTTGGAAAGATCGCACGATGAGCGTCGATAACTTTTTCTAAAGACTTCACCAGCTCGTCACCCGTGATCTTGCTTTCACGAATTTTACGAACGTTGCCGTAGTGATCGTGACGAGTCAGTTCAAAGCCCGAATATTTTGGAATCGGAACGCGTTTGGCAACAAAATCTGAAGTTTCGCCATAGGCTTCCCGATCTGCAGGTCCGCCAAAGACAGAAGTCACAGAAGAGCCAATTGCAATATCAAAAGTGCCCCATTCCGGAGCAAACAACACACGCCCTTTGAATTCCGCTTTCGCATCAGAAAGGGTGACGATCAAAGTTTTTCCGTTTTTAGTCAGACGACTTTGCACTGTTCCGGTCACCACAACGCCGGAAGTGAATTCAAGACGTGTGTTCTTTCCGGGCTCAACATGAAGAGCCGCCCAATCTTTTTCAGTGAAAGTGGACGGGCATTGTTCAGGATGAGCTTTCAAATAGCCGACCGGAGTTCCAAAACCGTGAGCATGATATTTTTTATCATGACCGGAAAGTTCCTGATCTGCATAAGAAAGTTGTGAGGGGCCTTGCAAACGCAGGTAAGCAAGTTTTCCACTGTCATCCGTGATCGCTTCAACGATTTGACCTGAGATTTGAATTCCGGAATTAAGTTCTGCAGTATTCACGGATTGCGCTTGAATGGCTTTTTCTAAACCTTGAAGGCCGCCTAAGCGGAACGCCATCTTCGACGCCATTTCTTCAAGAACTTGAGAAAGGTTTTTGAAGTCAGAAGCAACAAACAATTGAGGTTGTGGCTCTGTGATATCGTAACCCGTTTTAATGCAATCCACAGTGAGAGGAATTTTTTTAACTTTATCGCTTAGGCACCACTTGGATTCGCCAACGCTGGAAAGCAAACCGGCGCCAAAGATTTTTGGATTATCAAGTTTACCGATAAGGCCGTATTCCGCTGTCCACCAGTTCATGCGCGAAAGTTCAGAAGCTTCAGAAATATGGGAAATACTTTTACCCACTTTTTCTAAGGTCACTTCTGCATTTTTAATTTGTTCTGGTGTAGAGCTTGGATTTTCTTTGATGTCCGAAAGTTCACGAATGGCTTCGTACAAATCCAAATCTTCCTTGCTGATGATCGCTTTCTTTGCGATCTGAGCGTACTGACGAAGATATTCAGAAAATTCGGGATGAATTAAAATCGGTGCATGTCCCGCAGCTTCGTGAACGATGTCAGGAGCTGGCGTGTAAAGAAGATGATCAAGACTGCGCATGTCCGAAGCGATCGGCAAAACTCCTAGAGATTGCAACTCCATAAAGGCTGCTGGCGGAATAAATCCGCTCACTGGCAAGGCTCTCCAGCCAAACGCCTGCAGTTTTTTGCTGATGTCATCAATGTGCGGAATGCGTTCGATGTCGATACCGGTTTTTTGCAAACCTTCGACGTAACACTCATGTGCATGTTTAGAAAGAAAAGCTTTGAGTTGGCGCAAGATATAGCGCCACACAGCTTGATCCACAGGAGTATACTTTTCGTAGTGTTGTTCTACGACGTATTTTCTTAAGTGCGGTGGTAAAAAGTCCGTCTCCATGTTGTCTCGCTTACAGTGAAGGATCGTCTTTAGAAAGATAGTTTTGCACGTAATCAGCCACAGCTTTTTCCAAAGGCCATTTCGCTGCACTCATTCCGGCTGCCGACCATTTGTCTGTTTTTGCTTCTGTGAAGTACTGATATTGACCACGAATATTTTCAGGCATTTCAAGCCAGTTGATTTTCATCTCTTTACCCATGGCAGAGAAAACAGAACTTGCAAGATCCAGCCACGTGCGTGGTTTACCAAAGCCCATGTTGTAAATACCGTTGGTCGGTTTTTTCTCCATAAGTTCAGCCATCCAACCGGTGACATCTTTTACGTACACAAAGTCGCGCATGAATTCGCCGTCCTTGTATTTTGGATCGGCTGACTTAAAAAGTCCCAAAGCGCCGTTAGCTTTGATTTGGTTGTAAGCCTTAAACGCTACGCTGGACATCGCTTCTTTGTGGTATTCATTCGGTCCAAAGACGTTGAAGAACTTTAAGCCATACCAGTGCGGCGGAGTTTTCGTTTGTTTCAAAGCCCAACGATCAAAAAGAACTTTGGATTCGCCGTACAAATTAAGCGGACGAAGTTTTTCTGGATCTGTTGTGTCGTCAAAACCAAGTTCACCGGCACCGTAAGTTGCGGCGCTCGAAGCATAGATCATGTCTTTTTTGTGTTCAGCGCACCACTCAAAAATTCTTTGCGTGTAGTAAGTGTTGTTCTCCCAAAGAAACTCTTTGTTGGTTTCTGTCGTCGAAGAACAAGCACCCATGTGGATGATCCACGTAACTTCTTTTTTGGCTTTGTCGGTATTTAAGAAAGCCCAAAGCTCATCTTTCAAAAGGAACTGACTGATTTTTCTTTTGCTCAAAAGATTGCGTTCGGAAAGGCCGACAGAGTCTACGGCAACGATATCGGTATGACCTCTTTGGTTGAGCTCCCACACCATCACACTGCCAATAAAGCCATTTGCACCAGTAACAATAATCATAAAAATCCAGTCCTTCTTAGTCCTTTGAACCTATTACAGGAAGGCCTTTTTCTCAAGGAAAGGGGCAGCAAAAAGGACCTCTGTTGAGGCCCTGTTCAACCCAGAAAAAAATACTGAAAAAGCCCCTCAAAAGGGAACCAATTCGATCTGAGCAGGCACATCCATTGCTCAGGATTGTCACTAGTCGGGAGGCGATGAGTGCTCAGTTCACCACGCATGTTCATATTCTCATTGTTTGTATTGGCCGTGGGGGTCAGTCTGTCCTTGTCACGTTCAAACAGTGGCACTTCCAAGGTTAAGTCCGTTGAGGACTACTGGGCTGAGACGGGGCTCGGCCCAGCTGCCTTGGAAGATCTTCTGCAAGACCAAACGTGTGGAAGCTCCGAGCGTTATTTCTTGGCCTGCACAAACTCCGTTCTCACAATTGCAAATCGTTTTAACTTAAGCCTCAACACCGAGGGAAACTTAGTTCCCGTTCATGAAGCTTTGTCTAGCGACATGAGTTCCGAGAAAAAACAACTTGAGCCCTGGAGAGATTTCTTCGCAAATAACACCGACAAAGCCGTGAAGATCTCTTTCATGAAAGCCTGGAAAGAACTCGAATCTCGTTACATTTCATCTTCGCAAAAATCGATGATGGTGGGTTTGGGTTTGAACGGATTTATCTCTGTGTTTCGTGATCCACATACGTACTTGATGCCGGTTTCTCAGTTTAAAGAAGTCGTTTCAAAAGCCGACAACCGCTCTACAGCTTTGGGAGTGGTGTTGGGACTTTCAGGCGGCCAGTATGTAATTCGCAAAGTGACAGAAGGCAGTCCTGCAAAACTCGCAGGTCTTAAAAAAGGCGACGTTCTTTTAGAGATCAACGGTCACAAGCTCAAAGGTCTTTTGCAGGCGCGCGTGTCGGAGCTTTTAAAAGGCGAAGTGGGTGAGGCAAGCACTCTTTTGGTCAGTCACGACGGGAACGAGAAAAAATATAAACTTCGTCGCACAGAAATCACCGTGGCCACTGTTTCCACACGCGTGATTGACGGTATCAAACCAATCGGCGTTGTCGGTATTAACAAATTCGCCAAAGGTGCCTGTGAAAAAGTAAAAGAGTCTTTGGAGATTGTTAAAAAAGCGCACGTCCGTGGATTGTTGTTAGATCTGCGTGACAACCCAGGCGGGCAGATGGAAGAAGCGGCTTGTATCACAAGCCTGTTTGTCGGATCTGAAAAGAAAATCTTCGAAGTTCGTTATCTCGATCCAGGTAAAAAAGCAGAAGAGTATTTTGGCGGAGAAGAAAAAATTTTTGATCTTCCCGTGGCCGTTCTTATCAACGGCGCCTCTGCAAGTGCTTCTGAAATCGTGGCGGGAGCTTTGCGTGACTTAAATCGCGCGGTTCTTGTTGGCGAAAGAACTTTCGGTAAGGGTTCTTTCCAGGAAGGCGAGTACTGGTCACAAAATAAAAAGATCGCTCTTTTTGAAACCAAAGGATTTTACTATCTGCCGTCAGGGCGCTCTCCACAAATGAAAGGGCTGACTCCTGACGTGACGGTGAGTTTTGATAATATTTGGGTAGGCCGCGAAAACGATCAATTTATCAATCCATTGCGTGCGCCTGAGAAACAAATTCTCAATGCAGGAAAACTCTACTCTTCAGATTCATGTTTGGATATAGAGGAAAGTGCGACGGGCGAAGATCTTCAACTCTCAAAAGCGCGTCAGGTTTTATTCTGTGCAAGCACAGTGGCAAGAGCGGGGCTATGATCACGACAGATTTATTTAAGCATAAATTTATTCCGGCAAAAAAGAAGTCGGACAATTTAATGATTGTTCTGCATGGTCGCGGTGACAGCATTAAGCCGTTTTTCTCTTTTAACGAAGAGCTAAACCTTCCGGAAATGAATTATCTTTTGCTGAACGCTCCTCGTCGCTTTATGGACGGTTACACTTGGTATGGGGAGCCTCCGTTTCAAGGTAAAGGCGTTCTTAAAATTCGCGAAAAACTTTTTGATCTTTTGAATGACTTAGAAAATCAAGGCTGGAAGAGCGAAAAGATTTTCCTCTTTGGATTTTCGCAAGGTTGTTTGATCAGTGCTGATATCGGTCTGAATTATCCAAAAAAATTAGGTGGCATCGTTGGTATCAGCGGCTACTTTAATTTCTACCCTCGTTGGAGAGCAAACCTTTCTCAAGAAGCTCGCCAGACCCCATGGATTTTCACACACGGACACCAGGACGACGTTCTTCCTCTTGAAGAAACTAAATACGGGGTGGATAAACTCAAAGACGCAGGCCTTCGTGTGGATTGGGTTGAAATGGAGAAAGATCATTCTCTTAAAGACGAGGAATATCCTATTATTCGACGTTGGGTCCGCGATCAACTTGCCGATTTAAAATAATTTTTTGTCAGACATGATGGCCATCATATAGAAGTCTCCAACGCCACCCGATACATTGCGTGAATGCAATATAAAGGGAGCTAAATTATGGCAGACACATTCTTTAAATGGGACCAACAGAAGTTATCGACTCATGTTGAGGCAATGGACAACGAACACAAGAAGCTTGTTGATATTATGAACCGCCTTTATGAGCGTCACGAAGCCAAGGCATCAAAGATTGAACTGAACTCGATCATTCGTGAGCTTGCCGCCTGGACAATCACACATTTTGATCATGAAGAGAAATTCTTTGATACTCTTCCTTATTCTCATGCGGCCGTTCACAAAAAGATCCATAAAGATTTGATTGAAAGACTTAAAGGACATCAGGCGGAGTTTGAAAAAACGGGTGTTCTTACTCCGGCGTTCTTTCAGTTTCTTAAGACATGGCTCACAGCACACATTATGGGAATTGATACGAAATACGGAGAGATCGCGGTGAAACAAGCTGGCTAATGAGCTGGCGATTTCAAGAGACTCTTCCATTTTTCAACGACAGCTCCGCTGCTGGCATCGATATCTAGGCGGCTGTCGTTGATTTCAACGGACTCCTTCTCTGGTTTAGGAACGGAAATATAAACTTTTTCGACCTTTTCTGAGACGGTGCCGCCGAAGGCTGGAAGTTTTCTGAGAGAGTTGAATCCCCAAGCGACGATTATCAAAGAAGCGCACACTAATGATGCAATCAAAAATTTTTTCTTCATAACCCCATCCCCATGGATTGGGAATATGCAAAGTCATGCCATGTTCGAAAATAAATTTAGTAATAAAGCGACGTTGAGGGAATAGACATCGCTTACTCTCTAGACAAAATCATCCAAGACATAAGGTCTCTTGGTGAGACAGAAAGATTTCTGAAATTTAAGGTTGAGGTGTTCCCAAGAAGAACACCTAAATAGACTCGCTATGTTCTTCAACGAGGCTTAAGAGTTTCGCATACAGATCCATCTTCACCGCTGGAGTGGCTTGCAGATCACGGTAAAAACGACTGACAGGAACTTCAGGAGCACCGTTGTTCTCAAACACCAAACGATCGACGATCTTCTGAATCTGATCCATTGAAAGACCTTTTTTCTTTTCAGTGATGATCTCTTCAACCATTTCAATCAACGCGTTTCCAGTGATACGTTTATCGGAATTCAGCTTGTCAGCTCGCTCACAAATTCCCTTCAAGATTGTTTCTGGCTTCTGTTTTCCGGCCGCAACCGTGACAAGTTCACGATAAAGTTCCTGGAAGGCCTGAATGTGACGTCTTTGTTTTTCCCCCATGCGAGCGTCGCGAACTTTGGCGAAACCCGAAAGGATTGTTTTAAAAAACACGTTTTCTGTCATCCAACGCTTTTCAAATGGCACTGGACTTTCCATCAAAAAGCGCGGCAATTCACGTAGAATAGAGCGCATATTGTAAAGAGCCGGATGATTGATTCCATCAGCCACTTTTTCACTGCTGCCACTGATTTTAGCGCGTTCAAAGAAAGAAAACTCTTTATCGAAACGTTCAAAAAGATTTTTCTCAGCTAAGATATGACTTCTTTGGCTGGCGTTAAAGCCCATGCGGTACAAAATGCGTTCCGCACGTTTTTCATCAAAAAGCTGATTGAATTTCTCAACCTGAGGATGGCGTGAGAAAACACGCAGTGGTTTTTTCTTTTTAGTTTTTAGATAGTCCACCATTTGCGCAAACACTTGCACGATCAAACGGGCTTTTTGTTTTTGTTCGTTCAGATTTGTTGAGAATCTTTCAACGTCATCATAACGATATTTATCATGGCGAATTCCGAATTGGCGAACGCTGCCGTAGTCAATAATTCCGGCATCCGCTAAAACGTTGTCACCATCCCAGTCAAGCCACGCAAAAATATAATCGATATCCATTTGTGCGGTGAAATCCGCGAACGATTTGCAAACATGAACCAAAAGCTCATCGTATTTTGCGTTGCCCTTCGCTGTGATATCCCACACTTTATTGTCCGTCTGTCTATCGATCAGATAATCTGTCGCGGCTTTCAGGGCTTCATATTTTTCTTGTTTTAAATAAAGGAATAAGTGTGCTGGACGAATCAAATTCGGGGCCGCGCGAACACCGATGCCGTAACCTTTCCCGAGATCAATCACACAAAGAACACGCTCTGTGCGAAGCCCCTGTAGGTGCATAACCTCGGCAAGGATTGAGGCCGCTAAGAGCTCGTCAATTTCCGCTAAACCACAACCATAACCAAACTCAGTGCCCCCGGTTTTTAAAGGCTTCTGTGCTTCGACAGCGCCAGGAGCCAAGCAAGTGACACCCGTACCACGGCTAGACACGTCCCATGTCATGCCACGGTGATAAACAGTGCCATTCCAAATGCCACGGCCATCGCCGGAAGTTTTACCTTGTTTGTTAGCGTGTTGCAGTTGCAAGTAGCGAGTCGCCATATAGCGGTGAGGGCGAATGGTTTCAGGATCAACGCGACGGTGAGTGAGTTCGTCGTATTCATTGATGATTTGCAGAGAGAAAGTTTCAATGAGTTTCTTTTCAAGCTCTTCCGTCATCTGATGAGGATGATCGGGAGCGATCAGACCCATTTCTTTTGCGAGTATGAAGTTGAAGTAGGCGACTTTTCCTGTTTGAAGCTCTCGCACCTTGTACGAGACATAGCCATCCTTAACAGCATCCATCCAAGGGTGAACACCATTGAGTTGATCAAAGGAAGAATAAAAGTTCGACAGTTCCTTGAGCTTTCGAGCGCCGCTATGTTTCATCGTCATGATGCTTCCACACTCCTTGTAGAAAAATGAGACACTCTTCATATCGGCAGGCCAGGCCTGCACTTTAATATTAAGCCCTAAAAAAATTCTTCCGAATACTGGACTGGACAAAATAAGGGGACTTCATGAAGACACCTGGATTTCTGCTTCTAGCGCTACTTTCCACAAGTTCATTTGCCGTTAACAAGGACATTTCCGGCCGTTTGATTCAACCTTCTTTCGCTTCGGCGCCTGCATGTGAAGAGCGTCCGGAGTTCCTTACGGATATTCGTAACGATTTCGTCGGCACCGTGTCTCGCTTGCCAGAAGCAGTTTTGGTGGCAAGAGATGTCGAATATTATATTGAAGGCAAGCATGGGAACGAGGCGGTGAAGCTTTATGGTTATCAGTCTTTCTTACAGCAAACAGCAGCATCGCAAATTCTTTGTGGAAGCGCTCCGCAAGCTGGTAAAGAGCGCTTTTCTTTGCTGGCGCCCACTTTGATCGATACTCGGAAGCAACCAAAAATAGGCCAAAGTCTGTGGCAGTTTCAGCTCATGACGGAAGGAAATAAGTACTCTTTCTGGAATTTAAAGAGCCCTGCCTTAAAAAATAAAACGGATCTAGAGAAGTGGCTGAAAAGTTCCGGCGCTCAATACAAGATCTATCAGCGCTCGCACACGGAGTTTGAACTCATGCTGGTAAAAAAAGAGCGCGAGGTGACTCAATATCTTTCCATTCGCTACGATTCAATTCCGGATATGCGCAATAACTAAAGTACTTGAACGGATAAATTGTATTTTTTAAAAAGAGCCTCCAACTTTTTGGAGGTTTTTAGTTTTTGAACCGCACCGTCGAATTCTTTTTTCGTGAGTTTGCTATGCGGGCTGATGGCGCAGGCAATCGGATACTCTTGCACTAAGAGACGCTGGCGCTTTTCTTCAATTTCAGGATGATTGTTTTTAAAGTAATCGAAAAACACTTCGTCGATCACCACGTAACTTACACGATTGGATAACAATTTTTTTAAGTTTGCCTCGTCGGTGGGTGCGTCTTCGCGCACGAGGGACTTATCTTGAAAGTACGGATTTAAGTTCGGATAAGTGTAATCCAGGGACGTTCCGATGACGACGCCCTTAAACTCATCCAATGATTTCGGCAGAGGAGCCGGGCCAACGATGATCTCGCGTTTTAAAAAAAGCGGGGCCGACCATGTCAGCTTGTCTTTAATAGGACTCCACGCAGGAATCGTATAACAGAAAAAGTCCAACTTGCCTTTCTCTAAATAGACAGGAATGCGCGGTCGAGCCAACGCAAGCACGGAATGCTCTCGTCCTAGGATTTGCGCGAGACTTGAAATGAATTCAGGCAAAATTCCTTGCGGAGTATTTTGATCTAAAAAAAGCAAAGGTGGCGGCAGTGTGATCGGAACGCCCGCGCGCAAGGGAGCCTTGTTCGATGCTTCTGTAAAAACTGGGAATAAAAAGAAAAGGACTAACAGTAAATGCATTATTTAAAGAGTGTAGTAGCAAATCCGCCGTAAGGGGTGCGCAAATTTGTGACTTGTCCCTGATAAATGCGAGCCAACACAAGCTGCAGTCGCCCTTGATAGGCATAACAACGAAGGTCGTATTTGAATTTTTGTTCGCCGTCAGGTGTTGTCAAATTCACTTCCGGTGCCGGTACGTACTCTTGTGCAATCATGTCGGCATTCATGATTTCTTCAAAAGTTTTTTTGCTAACGGAGGCTCCTTTATAAGATTGCTTTGAGCCAAAAGCGTTCTTCGGTTTGAAGAATAATTTCTTTCTTTCCGTCCAAATCTTATCGGCCATTGCCGGGCAGATGTCATAAGAAAGAGGAACCGTTTGGCGAATCAGTTGAAGATCTTCGCCAGCCAGGCCCTGCGACTCCAAGAAGCCGGGAACTCCCCAGTCAATCAAGCGTTGCTTGTCAGCCAAAAGCAGATATTCAAATGGATTAGGCGACAGGCAGACCTCACGATTCAAAAACTTTTCACGCAATGTCTGGCTGCCGGGCTCCGTAAGAAAGAAATCCGTGTAGCGATTGTAGATAAATTCCGGATGGAAATCCTGGAACAGCTCACGGTAATCCTGGATGTGAGAATCCCATCCCCACGATTTGAAAAGTTCGTTGTAAACCAGGAACTCCACAAACAGTCGTTGCTCAGAAGGCGCTTCATCGGTGATGGCGATCTTGAGAGCTTCGGCGACGTTCTTACCCTGCAATCGCAACTCCGTACGAATGCTGTCGCCAATTTCTGCCAGGGAAAAATCCGAAACAGGCCGGGGGTGGCCTTTCATCTGATACATTTGATGGCCTAAAACCAGAAAGGCAGCATTCGTATTGATTTCAATGAGCTTCAAATTTTGATTTTCATCCACGTGAAAATCGTAACTCATCATGATTGATTTATTTCCGGGATCTTTAAGCCCTTTTTCCGCAATAAGCTCTTTGTAGTGATTCAGATAAGAGGGCTTTTCACGCAAGGAAAAAAGCAAAGAAATGATTTTCTGAGCTTGTTCAAGAACGGATTTAGGAAGTTCAATTGCGAACGGTGAAATCAGATTTTCGGCGACAAGATTTTCCAGAGGCTGTTTTTCAAGCTCTGGAAAAGAAGTTCTTAATTGTCGGATGTATTCTGATTTAATGTCGTTCATTATTTTAGCGGCGTGATGTGCTGATCGCCTTTTTTCCAGCCCGCTTGGCAAAGCTCACCGGATTGGCAGCCTTGAAGAACACGCAAAATTTCTTTAGCGTCACGTCCCACAGACGTGTTGTGAATTCCCATGTACTGAAGTTTTTGCTCAGGATCAATGATGAAAGTTCCGCGCGTCGCAATGCCGCGATCTTCGATAAGAACACCATAATCACGGGCCATGCGTTTTGTTAAATCAGCAACCAACGGGTAACCCAAATTACCAAGATCATCGCGCAACCAACGTTTGTGAGAGTGAACAGAGTCCACACTGCAACCAACAACAGAAGCTCCTGCCGCTTCAAAATCGCGTAAATGTTCTCGGAATTGAGTCAGCTCCGTAGGACATACGAATGTGAAGTCCAGTGGGTAGAAAAATAAGATGAGCCATTTTCCTTTATAATCATTCAAAGAGATATCTTTCACTTCACCGGCGTCGAAAACCGCTTGAGCTGAAAAATGAGGTGCGGGCTGGTTAATCATTGGCATGGACACTGTCTCCTTGTATCTGCTATTTATAGATGCCCCCGATAGAGCGGAAACACAAGGAGAAACTGTGAAAATCATCTCTTGGAATGTGAATGGAATTAGAGCTTGTTATAAAAAAGGTCTCATGGATTTTGTGGGAGCGGAGAAGCCTGATATTTTTTGCGTTCAAGAAACAAAAGCTCACATTGATCAAATTGAAGAAGAAGCGCGCAATTTGCGTTGGGAGCACTCTTATTGGTCGTCAGCAAAACGTAAAGGCTATTCAGGCGTCGCGACTTTCACTCATGTGGAACCAAAAAGTGTGCAGTATCATTTCAACGAAATTCCTGATTATGAATCTGAAGGACGTATCGTGATGTCTGATCATGGCGCATTTGATCTTTACAATATTTATTTTCCTAACGGAGGATCAGGAGTTGAGCGTCACAACTTCAAACAACAGTTTTTGAAAGATCTTAATATCCATCTAAAAGAAAAATTGAAAACCGGAAGGCAAGTCATTGTTGTCGGAGACTATAACGTGGCTCACGAAAACATCGACGTTTTTGATCCCGTGGGTTTATCGAAAGAAAGTGGATTTTTGCCGGAAGAACGCGTGTGGATGGATCAGTTTTTGGAATTAGGATTTATCGACACCTTCCGTTATTTTAAACCTACCGAAGCAAAGCGTTACTCATGGTGGGATATGCGCACATTTGGGCGTATTTCAAATCGCGGATGGCGTATTGACTACATTTGTATTTCAAAAGGCCTTGAGAAATATCTGTCTTCAGCAGATATTCTCGAACAAATTGAAGGATCCGATCATTGCCCTGTGGTGGCAACGTTGGATCTGTAAGGAGCCCTTGTGTTTTTTATTCCCTTTCCCTTAGTCATTGCTGAAATCGTGATTTTCTTTTTGGCTGTGCAGGAGTGGGGCTTTCTGAACACGCTAGGTTTTTATCTGCTGCCATGTCTTTTGGGATTTTTTATCGTGGCAACGGTAGGGCGTATGGCCGTGATGACGTTGCAATCAACGGTGATGCGCGGTCAACTTCCAGCGTCGCGCATTTTACACTCAGGCGCGATTTTTCTTTCAGGTCTGTTGTTTTTAATTCCGTCTTTCTTCGCACGCGTATTGGCCTTGATTTTATTTTTGCCGGGTCTTCGTCATATTGCTGTGTGGAGATTTAAAGCTTACATGGCAAAACAAATCGCCAAAGGTTCTGCAAACTTTAACTTCGGTGGTAGCGGTGGACCTTTCGGTTTTGGCATGGGCAATATGGGCGGAGGTTTTCGTTATTACGAATATCGCAATGACGGAACTGGGTTCGATCAAGCGCCCGAAGAGCGTGAGGTTTACGAATCCAACGTCTTGGATGTCACGCCTTTAAAAATTGTTCATGAGAAAAAAGAAGATTCGGGAAACAACGAAGGTTAGAAAAAGGTACCAGGTACCTTTTTCCTATTTTGCAGAAGAGATCACGCGGCCTTTTTTGTTGTCAGCCACGATCGGACCAAAATATTTTCTGAACATGCTTTGCCCAAGGTGAGCTGACTTCACTGTCCAGAATTTTTTATTCACCGTGATTGCTGCCACAGCGATTTTGCGTTCATTGTCTAAAGCATATCCTACGAACCAGTCGACACGACCACGAGGGTTGTCACCAGTCAGGTGACCTGTTTTTCCGCCCATCTCAATTTCGCGGAACTTGCGGTCTTTCATGATCGGACGGAACGAGCGACGAGATGTTCCCGAAGCCACTGTTTGCTCCATCAACTCACGAACTTTTGCGGCAGATTCTTTACTCATGATATTGCCATTTGTAAGAGTGGCACCTTCATAAAGAGTTTCGCCTTTTTCGTCTTTCACAGAATCAATAAGGTAAGGGATCACAACTTGGCCGTCGTTAGCGACAGACGCCGCGATCATCGCACCTTGCACAGGGCTCATGCGATTTGTTTTGTTGTAACCGGAAGCCGCCTCTGCCAATTCAAAACCTTTTCCTGGAGGAATGTAGGCAACACCCATATCCACCGGGAAGTCAGCAGGAATTTCTTGATTGAACATGAAACGGTTCGCGTATTCGTTCAAATCTTCAGGGTGAAGATTCTCAATGCTTAAGCGTCCAAAAGCTGTATTGATGGATCTTGCAAAAGCATCTTTCAAAGTGATGACATTTGTCCAACGAGTGACTTTGTCAGAAAGAACATTTTTCTTATAAAGAGTGTACGCGCCACCGTTGTAGCGAATTTTATGCTCGGGAGTCACGCCCGCTTTATCCACCGCTGCTGTTGCAGTCACAACTTTGAAAACGGAAGCAGCAGGAAAGGTTGCTTGTAAGTTTAAGTTGGCAGCTTGCGGATTGTCGCGCTGAAAGCTCGACATCGCCAAAACCTCGCCCGTGGAAGCGTCGATCATAAAGATCGCACCGTAATCAGGCTTATAAGATTTCAAAAGACGATCGGCTTCACGCTGAAGATCTTCATCCAAGGTGTAGCTTAAGGTCACCGTGTGATCTTCACCATTCCATGGAAGAGCCGCTTTCTCTGGAAATTGATTCGAACGAACTTTGTCGCCAAGAGCTTTGGCGATTTGAACGCGCTGATCGAGTTGAGTTTGAATTTTCTTGTGCACTTGAGCTTCTTGGCTTTCGGAAGCCGTGAAACCCATAAGGGAATAAAGGCCGCAAAGGCATGCACCTGAAAATGCGAATAGTTTTAACAACTTATATTTGTTTTTAGAACGCATTATTTTATGGTAGCACCAAGAAATAAACGCTTACAAGGCTAATCTCGAAAGAAGACGCCGGAAACCCATATCTCGTGCGCTTTTCGGGCTGTTCTTACGTGACTCTCAGAGGGACTTGGACTAAAGACTAATTTACATGAAGACCAAAGAACGCATCCTCCTTACCTCTATCGAACTCTTCAATCGCAGCGGCGTCGTGGCTATCACGACCAATCACATCGCAAAGGCGATGGATATCAGCCCAGGAAACCTTTATTTCCACTACGACAATAAAGAAGAAATCTTGGTGGAGCTTTTTAAGCGCATGGCAAAGGACACCTACGATGTTTGGCGCCCTCGTCGCACGAAAAAAGTAAGCCCTTTGGAATTCATCAACGAGAACTTTGAACTGTACTGGCGCTACCGTTTTTTCCACCGCGAGATGTACGCTCTTCGCCGCCGTGACCAGCAGCTTGCGAAAATGTGGAGAGCCCACATCCAGAAAATGATGAAGTTGATGGTCATCCTTTACCGCCAATGGGTGAAGGACGGAAAGATGGCGAAGATCGACGAAGTTTCTGAGATGCAGTACATTGCCGAGTCTTTGCTCGCAATGGCGACAACGTTCCTACAGTTCTTTGAATCTGCTGAAAAGCAACCCGGCAAGCGCAGTATCGAGCGTGGTAAGCACCACGTAGCACGTCTTCTTTTGCCGTACACTTCTGGCGAAACAAAGAACGAGTTTGAAAAATTTCTCAAGTCCAAGCCAAAAACGTCACCTGAGGCCTAATTAAAAGCCATCTCAGGTGGCAAGCTCGTTGCTTTAGTGGGAGCCATAACGAAAGGCTCCCCCAAAATGAAAACTATCGTTGCGTTTTTCTCTGTCGTTCTTTTTGCTGCCAATTCTTATTCGGCCACTCAGTGTGCTGAGCTCAAACAAGAGCTCAAAGCCATGCAAGCGGCTCAACAGCAGGTGGTGGCGAGCCTTATCAATAATCACGAAACTTTTGCTTCTTCTTTGGAGGAGTATTCCACAGTTGTGAAAACGGCCAAGGGGTCTTCAGTTAAAACCGTCTCTTCACAAATGGATCAATCAGCGCAGGCCTTCCGCTCTCGCGGTCTTCAGGGGAAAAAAATGGCTGCCAAACTCAACGACGCCACAGGGGATTTGTTGGCGCGCGTAGCTTCTTGTCTTAAGTAATCTGCCTCAGCTTACGCTCGCTTCTTCGGGGGAAGAATACAAAGCGACGCGTATGGGAAGGCGGCCGTTCTAGGTCGCCTTCGTTTTCGTTTAAGCCTCTCCATCGGGCTTTCCTTCTGTCACTCGCCAATCCGAACTGTTTCATAGTGAGATTTAGCAGGGATAAACTGCTTTCTGCGTTTCTTTTCTCTCAGCCAAGGGCTAGAATTTCTAACGCGCTGCGATTGATTGTGGGGTTCTAATCAAGAAGTTGGTTATAATTTTAAGAAACTGACGGGGAAATCCTCCTCTGAGGACTCCTGGGTCGGCGCATCTATGGCCACATTCAGGGATTCATCAAGATTTTCATAGATTTGTTTAATTTTAAGTTAATGTAAGATTTTTTAGTTGCAAAATTTACATAGGTAGAACTTAATAGGTCAGTTCCAAATTGGCACTTAAGCTGGAAGGAACAGGGGGGCAATATGGCTATCTCTGAAAAGCTCGTCGCTGAATGCAGACAAAAGCTTTTGCAATCGAAGCAAGACATCCTCAACAGAGTGAAAGAGGCTCGATTGAACTTGGACCAGAACGAGGAAAAGGGTGGAGATGAAGGTGATCAAACCGTTCGTGTGTTGGCTGAACAAGAATTCCTCAGCATGCACGAAAGACTCCGCTCACAATTGATGGAAATCGAAAGCGCCTTGGCTCGCATCGAGAGCGGTTCTTTCGGTTACTGCGAAGAGACAGAAGAGGAAATCGAACCAGAAAGACTTCGTGCGATTCCTTGGACTCGTCTTAGCATCGAAGGTGCTGAAATTCGCGAATCCATGAACAAACGCTACGCTCGCGGCTAAACCTACGGCGTACTTTATATATAGATATCATCTCGAGGGGATTTAAGGGGATGCGGCTTCATTGCGTGCATCCCCTTTGTTTTTGCCGAAAATGAATCATCTATTCCAGGCATACAATAATGTCGGCAAATTTCTGTTTCGGGGATTTTCAAATTCCTGTTCTTTCTTCATTCCGATTTTTTCAGCGACTCGACGAGATTTAATATGGCGAGTTTCCATGTTTGCCACAACTCGGTCGAGATTAAGCACATCGCGGGCATATTCAAGACAGGCTTTGGCGGCTTCTAAAGCATACCCTTGTCCCCAGTATTCGTGGTGAATGATGTATCCCAGATCGTTTTCCATTTTCCCTAAGATCTCGTATCGCTTAAATCCGCAGTCACCAATAAAAGTTCCGCTGGATTTATCAATGACGGCGAATCTTCCACGGCCCAATTCCGCGTAATCCTTTTGCGCGTTTGAAATCCATGTGTGGATTTGCTCCGATGAAAAAGGTACGGGCCAGAATTCCATGGTTTTGGGGTCCGATAAAATTTTTTGGAGAGAATCAAAATCAGAATTCTCGATTTTTCTTAAATAGAGTCTTGGAGTTTCTAAAATAATTTGCATAGGAGCATTATTGCTTCTTCAATGCCTTTTGCACAAGCTTGCGCATTTCGGGGACGAGTTCTTTTTCAAACCACGGATTCTTTTTTAGCCAGATATTATTTCGTGGAGACGGATGAAGCATGGGGATGAACTGCGGATAGAATTTTTCCCAGTTCTTCACGGTTGTCGTAAGATCTTTTGCGTGAGACGGCAGGAAGTGATCGATAGCATAGCCGCCGACAAGAATGTGCAGCTCAATGTTCGTTAGATGCTCCTGAATTTTACTCATCCATTTTTCTGCGCATTCGGGGCGGGGAGGAAGGTCGCCGGATTTTCCTTTCCCGGGATAACAAAAACCCATCGGCACGATTGCAATTTTGCTAGCGTCGTAAAAATCTTCTTTGGAAATTCCTAGCCACTGTCGAAGACGATCGCCGCTGGCGTCATTCCAAGGGGTTTCCGTGTCGTGAGCTTTAATTCCTGGAGCTTGTCCTGTGATTAAAATTTTTGACGAAGATGAAAAATTCAAAATAGGTCGCGGCTCCAAAGGCAGATCCTTGCGACAGAGTGTGCACTTTCGAATTTTTTTAAGAAGGGCATCGTCTTTCATGTGCCACTAGGATACTCGAAGGAGGATTTAGAGCGAGCCATTTCCCGAAAGACAAACCAAAGGCGGGGAATTAGTGGTTTCTATTGCACCAAGTGCAAATATATTTCTGAGTTCCGCTAAAGTTTCCAACGTAGCTAGCAATGTAAGGGGCCGTGCAGGCTGCCGGAGATGTCACGATACCTTGGTTGCTGTTTATGCAACGAAGATCCGGATTGCATCGCAAACTCACGGGAGAATTCACACCATCAAATGCGCCGCCGACAGCTTCGCAGGCTTCCGCCATTGAGCCGGGTCCGAAGCATTGTTGAATACGCGCCGCCGTCGAGCTTAGCGGAAGAACGTTGATGTAAATAGGAATTCTCCGTTCAGCTGGCTGGGGGTTCCAAGAAAGGTCCTTCGGCGTAAGAATGATTTCCGCTTCGTACTTACTGAGGCTTCCAATGAACGGGGGCCAATCCAAAGTCACAACTCGCGGATTGCCGTTTTGGTCTAAAGATCTTTTTTTAACGATGATTCGAACCGTTTCAATGGTGATGTCAGATTGAGCGCTTCTCCATCCGTCCTGAAGAGGGCCTGGTTCGCCTGCATAATTTGTATTGATTCGTAAGGGCTGCTCAACATTGAGAAGTGTGGGATTGATTGTTTGGGGTAAAGAACCCAGAAGGCGAGCGCAAGAAACTCCATCGTTAATTTCTAGATGAAGTGCCGTGATCATCGCTTGAAACTCTTGCTGACGTCTGCGTGTTGCTGCAGATTCATCAGAAGTTTTTAAATATTGCACTAAGATAGGAAAGAGCACCGCCACAAGAGCCACAATGCTTAAAGTTATAATGAAGGCAGAGCCCTTTCTGTTTAACTGCATTGCATGCAAATGTAAAAGTCCTCCTGGTTTGTAATAACAATCGTTGGACATTTTTTTCCACAAGCTATTTCATGAGTGTGAATAAATCTTCCTAGAATTGATGGTGTTGCTCCTGAAGGGCACGACGTAGAGTTCGTAAGAGGATTTCTATAGTCTCCGCTGAACGAAGGATCACATCCATGATCGCTCGGTGTGCAGGTGAGCACAGTATAAGTTCCCTTCATCTGACAATTCGTCGCAGGTTTGCACGTGTTCGAAGAAGCAACGTAAGTTCCACCCATCGCCGTACATGCATCTGCCAATGAAGTTTCGATGTGACATTGCGCGATTGTGTTCGTAGGACCAATTAAGATAGGCACTTCAATAAAGCGCGTTCTCATCTCTACAGAGGTTCCCGCTGTCTGCTCTTCGAAGCCGATTTTTATTTGTGCGACTTTGCGCGTGTAGATGTTCGTACCGATTTGCAAGGTGGAAGGTGCAGCACCTTTATCTTTGATCGTTACGTTTTTAATCAACAATTGATTGTTGATTCTGAAATTGTCGGCGATAGGAAGATTGTTTCCGCCATAGCCGTTGTAGCCGTTAATGGTCAAAGGAGTTTCGGTTGCGGTAGGCGCAGGTAAATTCATTAGAGCAGCACTGCAACCGGCGGCGCTTTGAAGCCATTTCCCAAGTGAATTCATAAATTCATTGGACTCTGTTTTATTCACAATATTTGCTTGGCGTTTGAATACCACTTGGATGATGGCACCAACTCCTATCGAGACAGTCGCGAGGATGGCTAAGCTCACAAGAATTTCAACGAGGGTGAAACCATTCTTATTTTGATACATATACGTTCCAGTGAAAATTAAAAACAGTTAGATCTTTGAGCGACCGATATTTTCATCTACGTACTATCATTTCAGCACATGTTTGGTAAAATTAAAACGACATGAAACAAAAAACCTTTTTGTACGTGCTGTTGGGTTTAATAGCCTTCGCTGGAATCGCGAGCTTAAAGAAGCATTCGGTCTCATTTTCTCATTCTCAAAATGAGCGGAAAGAGCCCGCATTCGATTTTCGCCGAGGAACACCTAGCGAACATAATGCCTCTTCGTCTGAGAGTTCTTCCTCCTGGTCCCCTTCTTCAAATTCATCTTCACATTCACAAATGAGTTTCTTCGAAACAGTTTACTCCCGAGTTGCTGATTTTCTAGGTTTTGAAACGGCATCAAAGTCTTCTTCTCTTTCGTCGAGCTCTTCTGCCGCTGATATTTCAGGAGGAGGAAGTGGACGCGGCGGTGCAGGCGGTGGTGGAGGAGGGGCTGGCGCCGGTGGCGGTGGCTCTGATGATGGAGGAAAAAAATCGGGAAATAAAAATGGCGGCGGCGGGGGAAGTTCTGCTTCAAAACCCGGTCGTGGCTCTGGCGGCGACACACAAAAAGGTGACGACGATGACGAAGATGATGAGGACGATCCCTCTTCATTACCCGGCAATCAACCTCTTCCAGATCCTATTCAGGTGGCTTCGGAACAGGCAAAAAATAATTTTACTTCAGAGTCGCATCTTGCGGTTCCGTATCCCAACGATTTGAACTATCGGCCGCTGGACATTGAAGACGGTGTTGCCGCCATTCATGGTTACAACACTCAAACACAAGTGAACCTCAGTTTAATGGCGAAAGCAGGAACCTACGGTCCCACAGAATTGCAGGGCTTTTTGGAAGAGTATGGTTCTGCCATTCCCGGATTTAAATCAGCTATTATAGATAATATTTCTGAGAGTTCGGCAGACCGCCCGCCCGCACAGTCCGGAAGCGGGTTGAAGCCTCCTTATCTTTGGTCGATGCAGTTGGGAAGCAATACTTTGACAGTGGCGCTCGTTCAACGAGAGGATGGCCAAGGAACTTACCTTGCTGTTCTTTCTGGCCCGACTTCTTACATCGATAACAACGAAGACAAGTATGATGCCATCTACAACCAGATTAAAGCGAATCCTTAACTTTAATTATATCGAGCGACAGCTATTTTCTTTTTTGTTGGCATTCGTCGGTGTTGTCTATGAGCTTAGTTTTGCGCAAATGCTTTCGGCGACATTGGGTAACACAGCTCTTCGCTATGCCACAACGATAGGACTTTTCACTCTCACTCTCGGTGTGTCTTCTTTATTGTATGATCGCTGGAAGATCGCTCTGCCATATTTGCAAATCTCTCTTGTTGTTGTCGGAATTGCGGGACCATGGTGGATCATGGCGACGGATCCAAAGAATTTTCCCGAGTCTTTTTATTTTGCGGCTGAAATTTTAAGTTATCTTCCTGTCATTGCCGCAGGATTGATCTCGGGTTTTGAGTTGCCCTATCTCATGGATAATGTGCCGACGAACCGTAAATCTTTTATTCTCGCTTGGGATTATTTCGGAATGTTTCTGGGGACTTTGATTTTTCCGTTGGTCCTTTTGCCACTGTGGGGCGTAGCGAACAGTCTTTATTTTTGCGCGGTTTTAAACGCCATCGCGTTCTTTTATATACTTGCAAAATCGGAGGTGAAGACATGACTATCTACCTCCTTTCCTTTCTTCTTTCTTTTTGCAGTATCAGCTATCAATTTGTGATTGCTCGCGTGCTCATGCAGTTTTCCAATGATGAAATCTTAAGTCAGTCCATCACGTTGGGTTTTTATTTAGTCGCGATGGGACTGGGCTCTCAGGCCGTGGGGCTTTTAAAAAAGAAAAACGAACGCCACGCCCTGTTTGCGTTGGAAATAGCCCTGGCTTTGGTGGGACTTCTTCTCGTACCTCTTCTATATTTGTCTTACACATTTTTATCTGTGTTTTTATATCACTACCTGCCTTTTTGGACGGGGTGGGGACAGGGATCAGAAAAAGTTTTTCTTTTACAAGGTTGCACTTTGCTCGTGGGTTTTTTAACGGGCATGGAGCTGCCTTTGCTTATCAAGCTTCACGAAAAAAAGACGGGTGAAAATTCCTTTAATCGCATTTTAGGAATTAATTATCTGGGTGCCTTGGTGGGATCATTTGCTGTCTCGCTTTATCTTATTCCCGTTTTGGATTTAGCGCGAAGTTCTGTCTTAGTTGCCATATTAAATTTTATCGCGACTGTTATTATTGCTTTTGGAGCACAAAAAGCTGTCTGGAGATGGGGAGCCACGATAGGGGCGTCGGTCCTTTTCTTTGTGAGCGCTTCTCTGACATTGAAATACACGGATGTCGTTGAGCAGGCTTATATCAAAAGTTTTTATTCGGAAACACGAGTGCCGGAAATTTCCTGGAACGCAGTGAAAAACTTTTTCCTCTATATGGAGGACTTCACTGATGTAGACCGCTACGTCACTCCTTATCAGATTATAGATACGATTCCTGATAAATTTATGAAGTCTGGCGAAGACACGGGTGACTTTTCTCTTTATTTAAACATGCAACCTCAGTTTAGCCGTCTTACCCAGCGAACTTACCACGAGTCTATGGTTGAAGGTGCTATTAATCTTTCCAACACTCATCCTAAAGAGGTGCTTGTCTTAGGGGCTGGTGACGGCCTGTTGGTTGCGGAATTATTAAAGCATACCGACATCGAAAAAATCATTCTCGTTGAGTTAGATCCTTTTATGATTCGTCTGGCAAGAGAGCATAAGGATATCAAAGAGCTCAATCGTGGATCTCTTTACGATCCGCGTGTGGAAGTGATTATTGGCGACGCCTTTAATTATATTCGCAGAACGAAAAAAGTCTTTGATGGTGTCTTCGTAGATTTTCCATTTCCGGTCAGCTATGAGCTGGGTAAGCTTTTTAGTGTCGAATTTTATTCGTCCTTAAGTGCTGTGATTTCTCCTCAGGGATTTTTTGTGGCCGATGTGCCGATTTGGCGAGGAATCAACGCTGCTGACAAAAGACCTCGTCCTGCTCCTCAAGATATTGTACTGAGTTCTCTGCGCGCGGCTGGTTTTAATAACGCTGTAGTTTATGGACCTATTGAGGCTTTCATGTTTGTTTCAAAGAAGTCAGAGAAGCCGGTGTTCAATTACGATTCGTTGTCGCCATGGTTATCAAACGCGACGCTGTTAAATTTGACGATCTTAACTTCTGTCACAAGCAAAGCGGAAGTTTCCGAGAAGAACGTGAATAGCATTTACCGTCCGAAGAGGTTCCGATGGTAAAATATCTTCAGCGTCTTCTTATGGCATTTTGTCTTTTGCTAGGCTGTCAGGTTGTAGCGGTGCCGATCTCTATGTACATGGACCCATCCGCGCCGGGTTATTACAAGCTTGTGCTCAGTCGCCTCTTGCAGTGGTACGAACAGAAAACAGGAGCACCGATTTTAGAAAAACTTTCGCCTGAAGAACGCAAGTATATCCAATACTGTCTTGAGCACATGTCCGATTGGGGTTACCAGGTTTCACCAAACTCCACCTGGAATTATTTTCGTCTGACGGTTTCTTCTAACAACGGCAAACTCAAGACCCGTCGGCTGGCCATGGGCCCCACGGTTTGGACCGGCGAGGCCGAAAAAATGGCGGAAGCCATTTTGCGTAAAAGAAGTATTCATTTCTTAAAAGGAAAAAAGGCGTCCGATCTTTTGTGGTTGGAGTGGAACCTCGATGAAAATGTCTTTGCGGTTTACTATAAAGAATCTCTTTCTGACATAAAAACATCTATTCCTCATCCCGAACTTTATGAGGAAAAGGCTTTGCGCGGAGTTTTCTATCGCAATAATAAACAAACGGCCGAAAAGTTTTTTGTCTCTTACAAAACGAATCCAGAGGAACTAAAGCACGAAGTGATCTTTTCCTCGCGCGTGATGCAGACGGTAGATGTTATTGCGGATAGTAAAAGGGAGGCGCGAATTTTAGAGCTTCGTTCTTTTGACGATCGCTTTATGAAAGGACCCATCGCCGTTCTAGCTGATGCCATTTTAAGTGAATTTAACATGCCAGCGGATTCAATGCTCTATCGGTCCCCCGAAGATATGGAGCTTTATTACCCATGAATAAAAAACGGCTGCACCTTATTGATATTGTGAGACTGCTGTCGTTCATCCCGATTGTGCAGTATCACGCCATCAGTCAGGTTTACACAGATACTTACGCGGAACCTTACAACGTAAGTCTTCATCAAGGCACCTTGTTTGATTTCATTGTTGAAATCTGCAAGCCATTTTCATTTTCAGGATTTAGCATCGTCATTTTGTCGTTCTTTCTTTTCGGTCGGCAAAATCTTTCGACGGAAAAAACGCGTCGATTGGGAGTGTTGCTTGGCGCCGGAACGCTTTTTCTGCTCTTCACTGGTTTTGGAGGTTTTTTCTCCGGCATTTTTTGGGAGTGGGACATCTACGAGTTTTTGATTGTCTCGATCGCTTCAGTCCTGGTGGCGCAGCGCTATCCAAAAGTTTTAAAAGCTCTCGGGGTCTTTGGATTCTTTTTAACGTGGATTCCATTTTTTCTTTTAGCAGAAAATGAAAGCGTTCCTCTTGTGGTTCGCTCCATTCTTTTTGGAGTGTGCGACAATGAAGGGCGAGGCGGTTGGGCTTTGCTTCCTTGGATCGGCCTGACGTGGTTTTGTTTTTATCTTGGTTCTTTATCGAAGTCATCACTGCAGCCAGAGTTGAAGAAGGGGTTTTTGAAAAATGAAATCTTCTTTTGGTTGCCCGCTTTATTCGGAAGTCTTTTTTATTGGGGAGCTTTTTACTCTGTTCCTCTGAACCAAAATTTCTATTGTTTCGTCTTTAGGCAAGAACCTATCGTGTGGTGGTCACATCTGCTTTGGATTTTCTTCTTTATCAGGTTGTCGTTGATTGAGTCTTTGAACGAAAAGCTTCATGGATTTGTTTTCGTACGTTGGCTCAGCGGTTTAAAACTTTCTACGCACTTTGGTCTTTGTTATTTAACGCAGCTTTTGTATTTATTTATAGGATCATTTTTTTCTGACGATTTTACCGCTCATCCGGTCGTTTACACTGTTTTCACTTTATCCATCCTGCCTGTAACCGAGGTGGCAGCACGCCTGTTTGTCAGAGCGGCGTCATGGGGGCACCCACGACAGGAACTCGAGGGTGAAAAAGCATGACGTGGATTTTAGGATCTTTCCGCAAAGATGTTTTGTGGCTTTATTTTCCGGGACTAGCGGCATTGCTACTTAGTTTTTTTATTCTTAGACCGTCGCCAACTACGGCGTTCTGGATTTACACCTTCGTCGCCTTGCAATTTTTTGATTCAGGACATGTTTATACAACTCTGTGGCGAACTTATTTAAACCCCGAAGAACGTCGCCGCCGTCAGGCCTACGTGTATGCTCCGCTGTTTTTCTTTTTGCTATTTTGGGTATGGGGTTATTTTCAAATACCGGGTCTTGCGGCTTGTATTATTTATGCCACCATCTTTCACAACGTTCGTCAGTTCTTTGGTATTCACAAATGGTATCAGCGTCTGAACGGAAATTACGTAAAGTGGGCGGATTATCTTTTGTACTTTAATTGCTTCATGCCATTTCTCATCGCGCATTTTCGCACGGGCCCTGTCTGGAATTATGATTATTCAGACCAAGACATCTTTCGTTTCCCGAATGAAGATATCTACAAAACTCTTTTGGTTTTCTATTTTATCGGAGTCACATTATGGTTGGTATTTGAAACTCTGCGACTCAAAAAAAACAGGGAATGGAATCGTGTTCTATCGGCAGTATTTCCTACGGTCCTTTATGGAGTCTGTTTTTTATGCGGTCGAACGGCCGCTGAAATCGTTTTTCCCCTCGTGATTGCCCACGGCGTTTCTTACTTTGCGCTGATGTCGTTGGCTCTATCCAGAACACAAAAACGTTTTAGTAATTTACAATTCGGCACAGCTGTTGTGTTGATGACAGCATTGTTGTTCGGGAGTCTTGAAGGAGTTTTTGAAGAATATTATTTAGATTTAACAAGCGTGACCCTTTCACCGTTGGTCGCGCTCTATCTCACACCTCTTTTTTGTCACTACTATTTTGACGCCTTTCTGTGGAAAAAAACGCACCCAGAGAGTCCGCAAGTCTATTCTGCAAAGGTCCTTTCTTAGACCTTCGTCTTAAGTTTTTTGTAATAAATAGGACCGATAGTCCAATGCTGCAGAATTTTTATGAGGCTTTATCGACTTTTGACATCACTTAAGCTGAAAATTGTTTTCATAAAAAATTTTGTTTAGCACTTCGAAGTAGGATGGTTATGAGCATCAAGAGTATCAACAAGGCGACGTATGAAGATCTTCTAAGAATTCCTGGTATCAACTCTGAAACTGCGACGGAAATTTTAGAAACACGCACAAAAAAAGGATCGTTTACAAACAAGGGCTCACTCTCTTCAGTGGCAGGTTTGTCTCAAGATCTCATCACAGAGTTAGGAAAGAACTTTTCGTTTTCTGAAAAGAAAATCACCGAGGGAGTTGGTGGTCTTATCATGGACAAAATCATTCCGGGAATTGCGGGGATCAACGAATCCGTAAAATCGGGGACAGGTTCCACTTCCGAAAATAAACCGTCGTTGCCGGATATTGTTGATATTCCCAAAGTCACGATGTTCACGTATTCCAGCGAGATTGCTGTTGAAAATAAAACGGATTTTGACTCTGCGGATATTAGTGTCGTCGTTGAGTACAGCGTCGCAATGAATGATCTGGTGGTTGTGCGCTCTGTGAATGCTCAGCCGGATTATAGTTATCAAAAGTTTAAAATTTCGATTGTCGAGACTTATCCGGTTCTTTTAGACAAAGGCTTGGTCGTATACGCGAAGTTACCGAACGGCTCGCAGACAGCAAGAACAATTTTTACAGAGCGGCAGTTTCAGAATGCAGAAATGTCGCTCAAACCTGAAAATGCGACACCGTTGGCTTTGACCCAGCCTGTTTCCATAGATCTGTTTTCACAAATGCCGAAGTATATCCAGGGTAGGGTCCTTGATTCTAACAATGTCGAAAAAATGTCGAATGCTCTGGTGGTCATCTACACGTCGACAACGGAGAATCCAACAAGCAGCGATTATATTATTTCCGGGTACGCAGAAACTGACAGCTTGGGATATTTCACTATTCCGTATGTGAGCGGTCAATTTGCAGGTGCTTATGCTCTCATTGGACTGAAAGGCGGATTTAAAGTTGATATCAAGCTTACAGACTCCGAAACGGATAACTTTCCTGAAAAACTGATTCTTGTTCTGGATTATGAAGCGGCTGAGGAAAACGAGGACTGCGGTTGCAATCTTGATTTTCATCGAGACAAGCAGATTTTAGAAGAATTCTCTTACTACACGGCCGTACGTATCACGGAACCTAAGGTCAAGGGTCTTACACTGACGGACGCTCCAGACGTAAAGGTTCGCGATATCATTGGCGATATGCCATGGCTTTTACCTGGTTTTCTAAATTCCTACAAACTTCTTTACGGGAATGAGAGTTCTTCAACAAAAGAGCTTATTGATGATTCTTCGGCAATTTCCATGCTGAACAATTACACGATCAATAAAGATGTTCTTTCTTCATACATGTTAAAAAAGAAATCACTGAAGTCTTCGGATATTCAAGAACTTCTTCATCTCAATGAAAGAAGTAAACTTCGTGTCTTAGTGGACCGCTCTGTTACAGATTATGGCGGACGCACGAAACTGGATGATAACCACGTGGTGGATTGGGATGAAGATCCAACGATTTATCAGGCGACTGAAATTGCTCACGGCCATCTTCTTCAGTTCAAACAAATGTGGACGGCGGATGGATATTCCATCGGTGATCTTTTATACAGTCTTCCACTGGCGCCGGGGCAAAAGAAACAAATCGTCGTCTATGATTGGGAACATAAGACGTCCGCTTTACGAGATGACAGTTTATCTTACAGTGAAAGACTGGATGCGGAGATAACAAGAGACAGAGACATCAATGAAATCGTCAATGCCACTCTATCAGAGTCTATTGACGCCAGTTCTTCAGCCAAAAGCAGTTCTTTTTCTGCTGGTGGCGGAGCGGGTGTTGCAGGTTTTTACGGTGTTGCTTTTGGAGCCGTTGTCGGAGCTTCCGGTGGAAGTTCCAAAGCTTCTTCCACAGCCAGTCAGGATTCTTTCCGGGAGACGACAGGTTCCACGCATCAGTCTTTGTTGGATAAAACAAGTCAATCTGCTTCGGCGGTTCGCAATCAGCGCAGCACGGTGATTCAAACTGTTTCAGATGGCGAGAAATTCCAGGTCACTAGCGAAACCGTGGCAAACTATAATCACTGTCATTCCATGACCATGCAATATTTCGAAGTCCTTCGACATTTTAAAGTTTATCAAAAATTGGTCGGAGTTCAGGAATGCTTGTTTGTGCCTCTGGAAATGAAACCTTTTGACATCTACAAAGCAGATCGCTGGTCTGATATTTTAAGTCGCAGTGTTTATTTGCCTCAATATAGAAAAGGATTCGCTGCGATCAAACGTTATTTGGACAATTGGGAACACGCGAATTTCCCTAATGGCAAATACTGCGAAGAACAGATTCTGAATTTAAAAGGAGATATCACTCTTTCATTCAGATTGGGGTGTCCTGCGAATAGTTCTACGGATGAATTTGTTGCGAGCAATTGGCTTTGGTCTTCTTTGTTGATGCCGTACACATCGGCAAGTGCCTTTTACAATAGATACAAGGCACAACAAAGTGCTTTGGACGATTATTTCGCAAGCGAATACGGAATGAAAATCGCGCAGGAGTTTGTTAATAAGCTCAAACTTTATGCTGTCGATAAAGACGGAAGAAGCACAGAGATTCCTATCGATTGCACTCTGGTTTCAGAATTCCGCAATAAGGTGGATTTGAAAGTTTCTATTCGCAGCACAGGAAACATGCCGCAAATCACAAGAGATTCTATCAGTCAGTTGCGATTGAGCGCTCAGTTTGAAAAAGATTCTTTATCTGCATTTAAGACGCTGTTCCCTGATGCTTACAATCTGTTTTCAAGCTTAGTTCCGGCGTCTTATCTTCTTCCAAGTGGCAGCAGTGTCATTGTGAAATCGGCGAAGATTGGATATTCGACGGAGCATTTCGACGGGTGGCTTGTTTCGGATACAAGTGTTAACAATGATATTACTACGGCTGACGATGTTTGGATATACACGCCACTCAGTCTTAAAGAAAAACACAATCCCAAAGATGAAGACGTCACTCTTTGCAACAATTTGATTGATCACCTGAATGCGAATATTGAGCTTTATCACAAAGCTATTTGGGTAAGAATGTCTCCAGAGCGCCGCTTTATGCTCTTGGATGGAATTGTTTGTACTGGAAATGGTGTGAACGGTCGCAGCGTCGCGAGCGTCGTCGATAATAAAGTTATCGGTGTTGTTGGCAACTGCTTGATTATGCCAGTGGCTCCCGGTCAATACATAAATCCGACATTTAGGTATCCAGTCGATAGCACCGGAAAAGTGGTCGATCTTTTGGAACTCTATCGTACGAATGACCCAGATCCCGTGACTGTCACTGTTCCGACAAAAGGAGTTTTTGCTGAGGCGGTGATGGGAAGCTGCAACAGTTGTGAAAAAATTGAAGAAGATCGTTTCTGGCGTTGGGAGCAATCTCCAATTCCAGACAGTCCGACGGCTATTGGCAGTGTTGATCCAAATGCTTCACGCAGTCAGACGTTGGGTAACATGACGTCTTCATCATTCCCGAACCCGATTATCAACATTCAAAACAGCCCGAGCGCTCCGGATCCACAGGGTCTGACATCAGCATTGTCTTTGGTTGGAAAATCAGATGCGTTCCGAGACTTAACAGGTCTTGCTGCGAACCAAGCCAATGCCATCAAAGCTTTGGATTCTGCTTACAACTCGGCTCAATACTATGCGGGTCAAGCTGCGGATCTGACGAAGTTGGCGTTGCAGGGAAAAATGTCGAAGGATATGGACCGAGTCATCGACAAAATTGAAGACTCTAAATCTAAAGGTCTTATCACGGAAGAACAGGCTAATGAGCTCACTCAGAAAGCTATTAACAGTGCGATTGGTGCGGGAGCGACTTCAAGCAAATCTTCGACACCTGATGAAGCGTCGAAAAAAATGTCAGAAGCCCAGACTTCAGCAGTTCAGGCAGTGGCTGCAAAAGGTGGTTCTATCTCTGTGAAAAATACAGATGGATCAACTTTGGAAGCAGAGGTGACAGCAACAACAAGCACAAACGCTGCGGAGGCATCTGCGACATCGCAGAATGATTACATGGCATCCGTTGTCAGTGGCATGACTAACGATTCAACAGTGGCACCTGATTCTTGGGGAGCCGATCTTGTAGACGCCGTTCGTGGAGGCAGTGATGTCTAACAGTGTTTTAAAATATCTATCTGAATCATGGCTATCCATGGCTTCGCAGGCCCGAGTGAATTTAAACAACTTGGTCGAATTTAAGTACACGGATGTGTATTTGGAAATTGAAGATAAAATGTCGGAGCTGACTGCGACGAAAATTTTTGATTCCATTCAGTCGGCCAATGTTGTCACAGTTCACGAAGGTCCTATTGATTATCTTCCCAGTGTTGGGACGGTTTTAGTTTGGGAAGGTTCTTCAGAAAATCGAATGGGCCTTGTCACAGAGGTGAATGAAGACCGGGAAACGGTAAAAATCTATTGGGGTCATGAGTTTGATGAAGCTGCGAATCTCCAAGAGCAGGAATTCACTTTATCTCCCGGTGTCGCAGATGGAGTGAACTATTTTAATCTCAATGAGCCTGAAGGTGGCTTTTCCTTCTATGGCGCTATTTTTCCGGTGGGACAGCTTTCCACTAATTTGCGTGTTGTGAACTGGATTTGCAATATGGATAAAAACAAAGGAACAAGGACTAGCAGCAGTTATCAAGCTTATCCTCTGAATTTATCTGAAACAGCGGCTGGAGCGCCTCGCAGAAATCTCTTTTCGAGTGTGGAAGAAAAACTTGCGAAGCTTGATGAGATCATTCGCTATTTAGATGTTGCAAATTCGGCAAGGTACACGCCAACTGGGAATACAACATTCTGCAATGTTTACGGTTTCGATTATTGCTATCTTGCAGGAGTTTATTTTCCCCGCGTCTGGTGGATTGATGCCGCTCGAAATGCTGCAAAAAATAAAGAGGTCGCCGATCAACTGCTGGGTGGAAAGTTATTAAAAGCGCAATTAAGTTATTCATCCGGAGGAACGGATGTGTGGTTAGAAGCTCGAGAGCTTCGCGCTAACGATATTTATAATTGGTTTACCACTTATTCTCATCTCTTTGGTTGGAGAACCGTTTATGTCGGAGATCCCAACGACGCAAATGAAAGTGCAAACAGATACGCAAGTGCCAAGGAACTTCAAGAGGCTGCCAATAGCGGAAAAGTTTGCGCGATTATAACGCAACGACGAGATGTCAATCGCTCTGGGCACGTGTCTTTGGTGGTTCCAGAAACGTCAACGCATCAGCATGAAGAAGCTAATGGGGTTTACAAGCCTGTGCAAAGTATGGCGGGTGAAGCGAGCTACTTAGCTCAATACACGACTAAAATTGACTGGTGGCCTGGCGCTGCCAACAATCCAAATGGTCGTATTGGTTTTTTCATTCATGATTAGACGTGACGGTGTTTCCTGAGGCGATAAACGCCTCAGGCCACTCAGTGCCCTTTAAAACAATATCCACAATCTTTTCCAGACCCGCTTTATCGACATCGTCGAAGCGATTCAAAATCGGCGCATCGATATCTAAAACACCTAATAACTTTCCGTTGTGAATCAAAGGAATCACGATCTCTGATCGAGAAGCGGCATCACAAGCAATATGTCCCGGGAATTGATCGACATCAGGAACCAGCTGCGTTTGCAAAGTCTTTGCAGCAGTTCCACAAACTCCTCTTCCAAGAGCAATGCGCGTGCACGCAGGAAGTCCTTGGAAAGAACTTAAAAGCAGTTCGTTTTTATGCAAAAGATAAAATCCAACCCAATTGATGTCAGGAAGATGTTGATTGAGCAGCGCTGAAATATTCGCAAGATTGACGAACCATTCCTTTTCAAGAATGCCAGCGGCTTCCGATTGAAGTTCTTTATAAAATTTAGATTTATCGTTATAGCTGATTCGCGCATGTGTCGTTTGCATGCGCTAGAGGTATCACAAAATCTTAGAACTTGCGAATAAGTCCCACAACAATTCCACGAATGGAAACTTCTTCAGGAGAATACCACATGGATTTCATTGTTGAGTTGGACGGGCGAAGCTCCACCATTTTTTCGTTAGAGCCACTGTCAGGACGCGCACGCAAATAGAGACGTTTTACCGTGGCTTCGTTATCAACAGTGGCCACTATAATATCGCCATTGCTTGCGGACTCTTGTTTTTGCACAAGGATAATGTCTTCATCAAAGATGCCGTCTTCGATCATGGAATCGCCTTGCACTTTTAGCGCAAAGGACTTGGAAGGATTTCTAACCATGGAAGGAGGAACATCCACGAACTCGTCGTGTTTTAGAGCTTCAATAGGTTGACCCGCCGCTACTTTCCCAAGAAGGGGAAGGGACAGGATCTCGTCACGAGCCTGGAGGAGCTGAGAGCGAGGAGACCCTGTCTTCGTCGAGACTGATTTTGATTGGAGCTGCTCTTGGATTGTTGAAGCCGAGTGCAGCACCTGGATCGCTCTTTTCTGGCCCAAAGGATTTTCGATATATCCCTTGTTAGTTAACTGCTTCAGATAATTCTGAACCGAATTAAACGAAGCCAGACCGAAGTGATCCTTAATTTCTTGATATGACGGAGAAACTCCTGAACTTAAGATATGGCTCTCGATAAACTCGAGGACCGATTTTTCTTTGGGTGTCAGTGGTGGGAGGGGCAATTTCTTTGTCATAACTTACATATGAAATTACAGTGTAAATAATGTGTAAGTCAATAGCCTTTTTTAAAATATTTTAGAAGGTCCAGTTTCTCCGCTGTGGGAAGTCATACTGACATCCCTTTTCCGTGCTTCGATAATCCTCTCATCTAAAAAGGAGGTCCCATGTCTACAACGGACGTTGCAAAAAAGTTGGTTGAATTCTGTCGCCAAGGCAAAAACCTGGATGCTCTAGAAAAACTCTACTCAAAAGATATTCAAAGTATTGAGGCGGTCGATATGCCCGAGGCTCCGCGCGAAATCAAAGGTCTCGAAGGAGTTCGCAAAAAGAATCAATGGTGGCTCGATAATATGGAATACCATGGCGGCTCGGTCTCGGAACCCATGGTGCACGGGGACCGCTTTACGGTTCACTACAACTACGACGTCACAAACAAGAAAACCGGCAAGCGTTCGAAGATGGAAGAGATCGCTCTTTACACGGTAAAAGACGATAAGATCGTTAAGGAAGAGTTTTTCTATCAATAATCGCGGATAGGGCAGAGGCCTTCGAAGCAATCACGGAGGCCTTATCGTGACGCCCAAAAATGTCTCTTAATGAGAAATCTAGACATCTCTTCACCGCTATAAATCCAATAAAACCACGCATTCCCTGGAACACTTATAGCAAAAGGGTTTTCCGTTAAGCCTCATTTCATTTTTATGGGAGACCTTATGAGACTCAGTCTGGTGTTGATTACTTTGTTGGGAAGTTCCTTGGCGTTGGCGCAAAGCCTGCAAACGTCGGCAAGTACATCGACCTATCATACAAGTTTGATTAAAACTTCTGAGATGCACTGTGAAGCGCGCGACCTTAGAAAGGTGATCACAGCAGAGGGTAAGGTTCTTACTCGGCTTTGTGCCAAACAATATCGCGCTTGCATGATCGAAGGATCTTGCTTGATTGAAGACGCCAGCGGAAAGCGCATTGGCATCTCTTATCACAAATATGACGCCGAAAAAAATCAGTCTTATTTCAATAAAACAGATCTCAAAAAATGCGGTTATGGTTACGGCTTCGGAAAAGTTTCTGATGGAGTGGCGGGACTGACTTGTTTGATTCCATACTTCACGGTGTCTGGAGATCCTTTAGCGCACGCTTTAGGAGACGTGATCTACATTCCTGAACTTGTCGGCGTGGCTTTGCCAACAGGACAAACTCATGACGGTTATGTGATCATCGGCGACTACGACGAAGGTTACATTGATGTGGGTGAGGATTATTTTGCATTTTTCACAGGAACTGAGAGTGATAAAGACGCTAAGAATGCATTTACGAAATTAGGACTTTCAAATCCATCCAACACTTTCAAATACGAATCTGTGTCTGAGGAAAAAGCCAAAGAGATTCGCGCCAAGCGTGGATTCACGGTCTTGAAAACTTTCAAAAAGACTTTCAAGGCGCGCGTGAACCCGATGCTTGAATCACAAAACTAAAGAACCTGACTGACACAACGATCTAAAGAATCCTGAGTATAAGGCGACAAAGAGACAACAGTCTTTCCTGTCGCCTTATCTACATTCTCCGTATACAAATCTGCCGCATCGCTAATACGCTCAATCATGCAGCCAGCACGGCGTTGGTGTGCTCCTACTTCCATTTTGACTAAGCACATACGATTGCGCAAAGAGCAGCGGATGTTTTCCACATGCACTTGGGCTGGATTGACTTGGTTCATGGCTTCAACAAGAAGGGTTTCCTCTTGGGAAGAGATAAATGCATGAGCCGGAGAGCTTACCAAAGCTAGGAATGATGTAAGAGAAAGAATAAATGATTTCATAGAAGCCTCCTTGTTTCGAACTAACGCTTCGTCAAGTCAGTTCTAGCAAGGGACTCTATGATAAGTAAAAGGCATAGAAAGAATTCAGATATTCACAAGATGAATATCTAATTATTCCGCTTTAGCGCATTCTTTTTTGTTTTCAGGGCAAGCAGGTTTTTCAACCTCTGCAACAACAGGTTTTGCTTCCGAGGCGATCTGTCTTGAGACGACGGGACGGGGTGTTGTATTTTTCGCATAACTTACCGGGGTCATCGAGCAATTCTGATAAAACAGTATCACGATGGGATTTATCACCAGCATCGCTACGAAACTAAAACTACCACGGTTCATCATACATCCTCCCACTGAGTCCTATTGGTCACACCCTTTACATTACGGACGAAAGGCATTAAGACTTTAGTCAGTTTGTAAGGATTCTCAGCTTGGGGCAGAGAAAATGCAGGAATCGCTCTTTTCTCATCTTGAGAGTTCCAAAAGACCTGGGATAATAGGGATGTGAAGACGGGGTATATGAAAACATTAATATTAAGTCTGATGTTTTTGTCAGTCGTATCGGCGCGAGCCGATTTTTCTAATGTTCCACAAGACTGCATGAACGATCTAAAAAAGTTTCCGGGTGTTTGGGATGACAAAATGCTCAAACAAGCTTGTGAAAAAGTTAAAGTCGACTCTATCTGTGTCAGTGCAGAAGGGCGACCTATTTATCACTACGATAAAATCTCTGCGACTCCAGGTGCGAAAAAAGTTTTGGTATTCAGCTTGATCCATGGAGATGAAACTCCAGCGGGAACTGTGGGTCGTTATTGGATGGAGCGTCTTGAGGGCATTGATCCACGCAACTCATGGCGTGTGATTCCAGTTCTAAATCCCGACGGTGTGAAATACAAAACTCGCACGAATGCGAACAAGATTGATATCAATCGCAACTTTCCAACAAAAGATTGGACAACAGGAGCGATTGAAAACTGGAAGCGCACAACAAAATCCAATCCACGTCGTTTCCCCGGTGCGGAAGCCGCGAGTGAACCTGAAACAAAATGCGCTCTTCACCATTTAGAAGATTTCCAACCGGATTTCGTGGTGTCGGTACATACGCCTTTAAAGGTTTTAGATTTCGACGGGCCTAAAGTTTCTCCGCCACCAAAGTTTGATTATCTTCCGTGGAAGTCTTTAGGAAACTATCCGGGCAGCTTGGGCCGCTATATGTGGCTTGAAAGAAAAACGCCTGTGTTGACAATGGAGCTTAAAGAAAATCTTCCGCCCAATTTGCAACCGTTTGAAAAGTTGCAAGACATTATCGGTTCACTTGTGAAGTTGGAGACTGGAAAAGAGAAGGCCGCAACCGCTTCTTCTCCGACGAACTTTCTTCCTGTCGCATTAGAACATTAATCTAAAAATGGAAACGGGGCTCAATCATTCGATCAAGTCCCGTCTCGGACGACTCTCATAGAATCTAAACATTGCGAATCTAAGACTTCTCTTAAGCATCGCTTTCTATCTTCCTGAGAGCTCGTTTCTATCTTTCCGCTTTTTCTGAATCTCTTGTTTCTCTCTACGAACTCAGTATAACCCATTCTTCGAAAAAGAAACCACCGGGTGCCAAAAGGCATCAACATTTATATGAGAAAACTCTCTCTCAAATACCTTCTCAATGAAGGCAAAAAATCCGCATTTTCTCCCGGCCTTTGGTAAATGTATTTGTCACTTGGCGCTGCTTATTTTCGATAAGCTTTGTGCAAACCAAAGCGATAAGTGAACGTCAGATTGAATAAGTTCGATGTTAGAGGATAGGCGCCGGAAAGTTTTGTTCCTGGTGCGCTCTTTAATTCAACGTTTCCATATTCAAAACCGACATCCAAATTATCGACGCCCCAGAAGTTACGGCAGCTTGTTCCCGCCGTCCAACCTTTGACACCACGGACATTGTCGTAAGTGAATTCTCCGTCAGGATACTGGCTGTTGTTTTCAAAGATATGTTTGTTCAAATAAAAATCCCAAGTGCAAAGACGCGATTCCAAACCGCGATAGGCGACTTCAACACCTTGAGCGCTGGATTCCACTTGAGGGCCGTGACGTCCATCGCCGTTGCCAGCTTTATTGCGATTAAAGTCAGAGCGGAAGACGCGCACTTCGGCTTGCCCATATTTTGAAGTGAACATATAACCCAAGTACGTTGTTAGATCATCTTGAGATCTTTTTTGACCTGCATAGCTCCCAGTGTCTCCGCGGCTTCCGGTGACTCCGATGTAAAGGTCATGGTTTTTTAAATAAGGCGATGATTTTTCAAAAACCTTGCGAAGTGCATTGGTGATTCGAAGCTCCATCGTTCCCGCATAGGACGGATACGAATTCGCGCGCGAGTCAGCGGGATCAATATTGGATTCACCTTTAAGGCCATCGCCATCAATCACACTGAAAGAAGCCAGGATCACGCGATCCAACTCTTCTTTAAGTTGATAGTTCATTTGAATCCCTTTGTCGTAACGAACCATGATGCCGTAAGGGGCTGTCATATAGTAACGACTTGGTTTTCCTTTTAAAGGATCCAAACCACTGGCCGGAAAACTTCCGGCGAGAACAGTGACGTCCTGAGAGTTTGTGACAGCGATGTTGGCACCGATATTAGCTAAGATCCACGGACGATCGACAAATCCATCCGCACGCAAGCGATTGGAGTTGTGATAGTTTTGTTCATTCTTTTCATTGTAGTTCAACACTTCATCGCGAGGAATGGCGCTGACAGAAATAAATATTTCTCGAAAGTGAGGATTGTCGTAAGCCTTTGTGACTTTGACATCTCCTTCAACGACAGTGTCTCCCACTGAGCTTTCATTGCCGCCGCCTTTGCGAATGCCGTTACTCAAAATAGCAGCTACATGTGCAGAGGCTGAAGCATCAATACAGACGCCGTCAGAATAGACGCCATTGCGTGCATAGCAAGAGTAAGCATCTTGGTTATTAAGGTCCCAAGTTGTCGTGCTAGCGGCATAGGCGGAAGGCGTAGAGGCGCATAAAATTAAAAAGGCTGAGAGGGCTTTCATATATATCTCCTTGTGTGATGCGCAAAGCTAACAACTGTGAGTTAACATAAACAGTTAAATAACAGACATAAAAGATATGCAATGAGGAGGCCGACGGAACATGAATTTCAAAAAAGATAGAAAATGAATGCTAACTATTTTAAGAGTGAGCGGCGTTTTTTATTTTTCCGCGAACAACGGATCGGTGACGAAAGATGTCTCTTCAGAGACAAGAGGGGGCGTGTATTTTTTAGAGTCTTTTAGGAAGGGGTCTTGAACGCCATACCGAATTTTTAGTTTTTGAATGAGCGAACGCTCTTTTTTTAGAAACTCATCGAACTCTCCGAGCACCTTGGAATATTTGATTGTCGAGAAATAATAAGAAGAATTGATGAAAGGTAATTTGTCGGCAAGAACAAGCATCTCATCGGACTTTACATGGGTTTTCAAATAATAGGCGGCGACCAGAGGGTTGAGATAAGCTCCTTGGACTCTTTTGTTGAGTACCATTTTTAGGAGTGCTACGACATCACTGTGTTCGTACATTTTAATTTTCTTTTCTTTGACCAAATCTTTGTACTGAATAGGATCAAAGCCTTTAATAATGCCAATGGACTTTAACTGAGCTAAAGAAATTTTTTTATTTTCGGGACGGACAACGATACCGTCGACGTAGGTGACCACTGGTGAGCTGAACAGAACTCCCTTTTTGCGTTGGTGTTCCGCATCCCAGTATTCATTATTGGGATACATGAAGTCGACTGTGGCATCTTCCAAAAAAACCTTAAACATGCGGGGAATAGAGACCGCTTTATATTCAAAGGTGTATCCTTTGGCTTTTGCAAAGGCGGTAAGAACGGCCTCGCCGAATCCGGCAAAGCGCCCATTCACGAAGCCTGTGTGAGGAAGGTAATCGTACTCTCCCACGCCGATCACAAAATAGTTTTCGCCGCGTTTGAGTTCCAAAGGAGTAGCTAGCGAAAAATTCGCAAATCCCAACAACAGCAAAAAAGACAAAAAGCAATTCCTGATCAGCAAGCAGTTCTTCCTAGTAAGCGAAAAGTTTTTTAAGTTCTTTATCGACCTCAGGTGTGATGTTCACTTTAATAGCGCCAAGATTCTCCTGGAGTTGTTCAATGCTCGTGGCTCCAAGAATCACACTTGTCAGATTTTCTTGGGCCGCCAACCATGCCAAAGCCAATTGTCCTCGCGTGCACTCTAAGGCATCGGCGATCTTTTTCATGTCGCGCACTCTTTGTACATTTTTGTCGGTATAAAAAGTGTCCTTCAACCAATCAATACGGGAAAGGCGCCCTTCGCTGACCCCCTCGTCGTATTTTCCTGTCAACATTCCGGAAGCTAGCGGGGACCATGTCACAAGGCCCATGCCGTGTTCCTTCGCTTTAGGTCTAACATCTTTTTCAAATTTTTCACGAGCAAGCAGACTGTATTGCGGTTGCTCGATTTGCGGCTTGTAGTAGCCACCCTTCTCGCACACATCCATCGCTTCTTGAATTTGTTCTCCTGTCCATTCACTCGTGCCCCAGTACAGAATTTTTCCATGATGAATGAGGTCGTCCATAATACGCACGGTTTCTTCAACAGGAGTTTCGGGGTCATAGCGGTGGCAAAAGTAAATGTCCAAATAATCAGTGCCGATGCGCTGAAGACTTTTGTTTACGGATTCAAGAATGTGTTTGCGAGAAAGACCTTTGTCGTTGATGTCATCGCTCATGGGCCAGAAGACTTTGGACGAAACCACCAACTCATGACGAGGAAAATCTTTGAGTGCGGCTCCCATGATTCTTTCAGATTCACCTTTGGCGTAAATGTCTGCGATATCGAAGAAATTGATTCCTGTTTCATAGGCTAGACGCAAGATGCTTCGTACGGATGTGAAGTCTTTCACCGTTCCGCCGAAGGTCGTCCAGCCGCCTAAAGAAAACGAGCTGAGTTTAAGACCGCAGCGACCGGCGCTGCGATAAGGCATATTTGGATTGAACATGAGGGCCTCCTTTAGGAAGAAGCCCCATTATCTTAATGAAGAACTGGATGTTGCAAGTAATGATTGATCTCAATGATCCGATCTTGTTGGCTGATAACAGAATCCTGAATCGCAACAAGCTTCGTCAGAAGATTATCTTTCGCTGCTTTGATTGCTTCAAAAATGTCTTCGTGGACGCCTTCAGCTTCGACAGTCGTCCCACTTTCGTTCAGGACTATGGCTATACGGTAGAGCTTTTTGAGACCTTCCCTTGTAAACTCCTTGCCATCTGTTTCATACTGAAGCGCAAGTTTCTTAGGGTCTCTTGCCACGACAGCAACGACGGTTTGTGGGGTAACAAAGGGTTCAAACTCGGAGATCTGCTGGTATATAAAAGACTTAACTTCCGGGTTTTGTTCAATAAGTTGTATGGTGGGATTTAGAAGAGTCGTCATAGGCGGCCTCCTTTTCCTCTAGTCTTATTGTAACAATGGGGTCTAAATTTGTCTGGTCAAGTTAGGGAAGAAGCAAAAAATAATTTGAAAACGAATAGGATTGCATTAGAATCCGTTCCCTGGACCTATGTCGTGTGTCAGGATGAGATGGAAACAAAACCCGAAGTAAAGTTAGATTTATCCTGGAAAGAGCGTCTTCAAAATGAGTTCGAAAGCGAACGCATGAAGAAGTTGCGTGCCTTTCTTGTGCAAGAATACAAAGCAGGAAAAACTATTTATCCTCGCGGTGAAGAATATTTCGCAGCGATGAATCTGACTCCCTTTGATAAAGTCAAAGTCGTGATTGTTGGACAAGACCCTTATCACGGTCCGGGACAAGCTCATGGACTTTGTTTCTCTGTGCGCGATGGCGTTCGTTTTCCACCCTCTTTGCAAAATATTTTTAAAGAGTTGCAAGCCGATGTTGGAGCGCAAATTCCTAAAAGCGGCTCATTGACCAAGTGGGCAGAGCAAGGTGTTTTGCTTTTGAATGCTGTTTTGACTGTGGAAGATGGGAAGGCGGCGGCTCATCAAGGCAAAGGATGGGAAGAGTTTACGGATAAAATCATCCACGTCCTCAATGAGCAAAAAGAGAATCTGGTTTTTGTTTTGTGGGGTTCTTACGCGCAAAAGAAGGCCTCGTTTGTAGATCGCAAAAAACATTTTGTGATTGAGGCTGTTCATCCATCACCTTTATCAGCTCACCGCGGGTTCTTCGGAACAAAACCTTTTTCCAAGGCCAATGCGTATCTACGCTCTAAAGGAATCTCTGAGATCAATTGGGATCTTACGAAATAATCTCCATAAAAGATTTTAAAGCGGGCGAAAGAAATGTGTCTTTCCGGCGTATAAAATAAGTGGGCACAATCGCAGCTGATTTTTTTAATCCGTAGACTGCGATATTGTGCGACCAGCGAGCTTTCCAGGTTTTTTCTTCGCTGAAGGCTTTTGGCAAAAGAGTGATTCCTAATCCTGCACCAACACAAGCTAAGATGCCGTCAAAGGAACCCATCTCCATAACTTTCACTTGCGTGATGTTGTGTTCAATCAGAATTTTTTCTAAACGGCGGCGGTAAGAACAACCCGTGCAAAAGACATACACTTTGGCTTTTTGATTTCTTAAAAATGAAAACGGATCTTTGGCTGTTTTCGGCATATAGAAAACCATTTCTTCTTCAAAGACGGGGAACGAAGCTAAAAGCGGATCATCGACACCGCCAGAAACAAAAGCTCCTTCCAGATTTCTTGCAAGAACGTTTTCAATAAGAAACTCGGTGGTTCCCGTGATTAGGGACAGGTCCACGTCGTGATGTTTTTTTCCATAGTCTGAGAGAATATTTGAAAGACGAAGAGCCGCCGTTGTTTCAGGGGAACCAATGCGCAAAGCTCCTTGAGGAGTGTCTGTCTGTGCGACGATTTCCTTGGCTTCAGCTAAGAGATCGTGGATCTTTTCTGCATAAGGAATAAGGCGTTCTCCAGCGGAGGTTAGGCGCACACCTTTTTTGTCGCGATAGAAAAGAGGAACGCCAAGTTCTTCTTCAAGAATGCGGATGCGAGCGGTGATGTTGGATTGAACGGTATTAAGGACCTGGGCGGCTTTAGTCATGCCTCCCTCGTGGGCAACAACCTTAAACACTTGAAGATCTGAAGCGTTCATAAAATCCTTTCATCATTAAAAATGATTAAGACCATATTTATAAATCATTTTACCAGATCAAAAAGAAGGTCCACAATAGGAAAATCTTGTGGAGGTTCTTTTATGAACAAATGGAAGTGGCAGTTCTGGCTTGTCTTTGCAGCTGCGTTTTCAGTTTTCTTCGCTATTGCAGTTTTAATTCCGGTTCTTCCGCTATTCATTCATGAAAAGCTTCGTTTGGGAGATGTCGCTGTCGGCGTTATTATGGGCTTGCAACCGACGGGGGCCGTGGGGTCACGACTTCTTGTGGGGCGAGCGACGTCTAAATTTGGAATCTGGCGAACGCTGGCATTTGGAACGAGTCTTTGTGCTTTAGGCAGCCTTCTTTTTCTTCTTCCGGCTTCGGATGTGCTCTTTGGTGTCGCTCGTTTTCTGCAAGGCTTCGGCGAAGGTTTTACTTTTACCGCTGGAACGACCTGGGTGATTGCGACAGCACCTAAAGAGCAAAAAGGAAAACTGGTCAGCCTCTTCGGACTTTCTTTATGGTTGGGTGCAACGATAGGACCCATGGTTGGCGGATTTATTAACAGTGTTCAGGGATTTTTAGCGGTGGCGATTGCCGCCATTCTTCCGCCATCCATCTTCGGTGTTGTTGCATTCTTCCAGGAAAGCATTCCTCTCGGTTCTTCTGAAGATAAATCCGTGGAATGGATTCCTAAAGAATCTTTGGCTCCCGGATTTACTTTGGCCTTAGCTTCCACAGGCTTCGTTGCGGTTTCTACATTCGGTGCTTTGTATTTTTCTTCACGCTCTTGGAATTATGGCGCCTGGATGGTTGTGGCTTACGGTTTGGGATTTGTTCTTATGCGAGTTTTCGGAGGACACTGGATTGACCGTTACAGCAGTTCGCGTGTGGCTGCAAGTTCCGCATCGTTAGCGGCATTGGGAATGCTCTGTGTGGTTGTGTCTCCATTTTGGCTCTTGACGGTGTTTGGATCTTTATTGGGCGGACTTGGTTTGGCACTCATGTATCCTGCGCTGGCGATTGAATCTGTGCGCGGTGTGGAGCCTGCTCGCCAAGGCAATGTGCTTGGTTGGTACACGGCTTTCTGGGATCTTTCGCTTTTAGGAAGTAATTTCCTTTTTGGTTGGCTCGCAGCTCAAAAAGGATATCCGTCCGTATTTCTGGTAAGCTGTTTGGCTTCTGTTCTTTGTGTTGTTTTTGTTGCCACACGTTCTCAGGCTAGAGTGCTTAAAAGCTTTTGATAAAAAACTTTTCCTTGGCGGGAGAGCTGATGCTCTCCTTTGTGGATGAGGTAAGTTTTGTATTTTATTTTCTGACCGAGTTCCGCAAGGTGAGCGACCTCTTTGATGTTTTGATGTTGTGATAATACCAAATCTGGAACGAAGCCCACGCCCAGACCTTGCTGAACCATACCAATGATGGCTTCCCAGCTTTCCACTTCCACCGCAATTTCAGGAAGCTTTGAAAATTTCTTTTTATAAATTTTCTTTAATTCCTCAACGCCGGGGCTTTCGCGTGTTGCCATAAATGGAGCTTTGTCTGAATATTTCTGGCTGCTCGATTGAACACAGCAAAAAACGCCCTCCTGAATAAGTTTTTTTTCCACATCGCGAACATTTCCGTCATCAATCACGATGCCTAATTCGGCTCGGCCCTTTTTCACTTCATTAAGAATAAAAGCGACATCACCAATTTGAATGACAGGCTTAAGAAGGGGATGAGAGTCCCTTGCTTTCTTAATCACAGAAGGCAAAACAAATTGTGCAATGGTGGCTGAAGTTGCCAAAGTAACGTCGCCACTGATTTCATTCGCCGTACTTCGAAGATGTTCCTTAAGTTCCATGACCTGTACAAAAAGGCTTTCAGCTTTTGAAAGCAGAGCCTCGCCTTCTTGAGTCAGCTTAAAACGGTTTTTTTGATGAATAAGAAGATCGCAACCTAAGGCCTCCTCTAACTTGCGGATTCCCTGGCTCACCGCAGATTGAGTCACGTGATTTTCTTTTGCGGAGGCAGCAAGGCCGCCAAGTTTTGCCGCTGAAACGAAGTAGCGAAGGTGAGTCAGATTTAAATCCATAATTAATAATACTTACTTTTAAAGTTAAAATAATGAATTTTACTAATTTATTGAGGTGCATTATTTTGCGCACCACAAGGAGACGGTATGAAATTTTTGTTGTTGGCATTTTTAATGGCGTTTTCAGTACAAACATGGGCTTCAATCAACCCAGTTTGCGAAGTGAATGGAAACAAAGTCGAGCTTTTACCGGTGGTCCATCCGAACGCTGATCTTGCAAGTTATGTATTCGATGAATATGTGGAGAATTTTCACGTAAGAATTGTGATGGTGGAGTTTTCTTATTTTACGAGCATTAAAGCCGGCAGCTATAGCTTTACGCAAAATAATGAAGGTCCATTTTTCTTCACAGTTGCACTTCCGCAGGGAAAATTAGAAATTCAGTGCCATTAGAATGATCTCACTTTGAACCGTTGAGGGTATGGACGAAGGTCGGGCTCTAGCTGAGCCTGGCGTCGCCGATAAGAATATATCTCAACCTTAAAGGAGTGAATCATGAAGTGGATTCTTGTAGCAGCAATGACTTTGGCAGCCACCATGGGAATGAACTCAGCGGAGGCACATTCAAAGGCCCGCAAACCAGCCAGCGCTGAACAACAGCGTACATCCGTGAATGATGTGGTTAAAAAATTGCGTGAAGACGACGAGGGGCTTGTGGTCCTTTTTGTGAAAACCTCAGGATCCTATTATTTGCGACGAGATGTGGCAGAGTTTGATGCCTATAAGAAGAAACTTGAAGAAAGTTTGAATGGTAAAAAGCCCGTGAGCGTCACGGTAGAGGCGACTCAGCTCAATATTCTTGAAGTAAAATAAGCCTCTTTGTAAACTGGTCTCCGTCAAAGGAGACCAGTATGAAATTCCTAATTATTTCCCTTCTTGCTCTTTCATTTTCGTCTGTTTCACTAGCAACGACAAAAGAAGACGTTCAGCAAAAAACAACAGAAGCGGCTTCTGCGGCAGCTGATTATACTAAAGAACAAAAAGAACAATTCCAAAAGGACATGGAAAACAAGTTGGCGGATTTGAAGAAAGAAATTTCTGAAATGAAGGCCAAGGCTTCAGAGAAAAGTGGCGAAGCTAAAAAAGAAATGAAAGCGCAAATCGCCGTTCTTGAAAAAAAGCAAGACGAGATGAAAAAAGATCTTTCTAAACTTAAAAAAAGCTCTGGCAAGGCTTGGTCCGAAATGAAATCTGGTATGAGCAAAGCTTGGGATTCATTGTCAGAGTCTTACGAAAAAGCCAAAGCTGAATTCAAAGAATCTAAATAATGAAAAAAAGCTCTTTGCTCTTTTCTAACGAGCTTCCGCGAGTTTCTGAATTAGGTGAAGAACTTCTGTTGATTTACGACGAGGTTCTTCCTAAGAAATCACCCGCTTTTAAAAAATGGATGAAACAGTTTTCTTTGTCTTACGGTGTTCGCGCCGGAGAAGAATTGAAAGCCGTCGAAAAATTCCCAGCGCACATATCTAAAATCGTTCAACTCTGCGAGAATACTTCCAGCCGTCGACTCACTCTTGTAGTTGCAGGGGGCGGCAGCGTCGGGGATTTCGGTGGATTTGTTGCGAGCATTCTTAAGCGTGGTGTGAAACTCGTACAAATGCCCAGCACGTGGCTTTCTGCGATTGACTCTGCTCACGGCGGGAAGACCGCTTTGAATGTCGGATCGGCAAAAAATCAGATCGGCACTTTTTATCCTGCTGATAAAATCGTGTTGGTGCGTTCGCTTCTTATTGCACAGCCTGAAGCTCGTGCCTTTGAAGGTTTTGGCGAGCTTTTAAAAATTTCCTGGATTGCTGGTGGCAAACTTTGGGCAGATCTTTCCAAAGAGTTTGAAATTACGTCAGCCACTATGTGGAAATATTTGTCGGCCTCCATTGATGCCAAAAACAAAGTCGTTTCTAAAGATCCTGAAGAAAAATCCGGTCATCGTCATATACTGAATCTGGGACACACCATGGGCCACGTGTTGGAAGCCTATTACAAGCTTCCTCACGGTGTGGCTATTAACTATGGTTTGGATTTTGCACTTCGCTGGAGTGTGGAAAACAAAATCATGACGGTGAGTGAGTATGAAAAAATTCAGCGCTCTCCGGTTGTGGGGTATTTGCTTTCTCCATTGCGTGACGAACTTTTGCAAACAAAAGCGGCGCTTTTAAAAGATTTTAGAAAATTGCTTCTTAGCGATAAAAAGAAAACAAAATCGGAAACCCTGCGTTTCGTGTTTTTGAAAAAACCAGGTCAATGCGTGATTCGCGAAGTGACGGTGGATGAAGTATTAATGGAAGTCTGCCGTCAAAAAGAGGAAGAACTCAATGGCTAAGCTGCATTTTCAAGGTGAGATACCTGGATCAAAATCCGTTTTCAATCGCGCCTTGATTGTGCAAAGTTATTTTCCGTCTTTTAAGCTTCAGGGATTTTCCGACTGTGATGATGTTCGCCACATGCGAGAAGGTCTCAAACATCTGAATGATCCGGGCGTTATTGACTGTGGCGAAGGTGGAACGACATTTCGTTTTATGTCCCTTCGGGTGTCTCGCAATCAAGGTGAGTACAGCCTCGGCGCTACACGCCGTCTTTTGCAAAGACCGCAAAAAGGTTTAGTGCATCTTTTGAACCAGCTTGGCGTTGAAGCCCACATTTACGAAGACAAAATGACCGTAAAAGGGAAGGGTTGGAAAAAGCCTTCTGCACCTTTACAGGTGGATATGGCGGAATCCAGCCAATACGCTTCTGCTTTGGTTTTAAATGCTTGGAATTTGGATTTTGATTTAGAATTTGAATTGGTAGGCGGTAAAAACTCCGAGTCCTATTTTCTACTGACTTTAGAGATGTTGACGTCTTTGGGAATGAAGATTCAAAAGACGTCGCAAGGTTATATTATTCCCGCAGGGCAAAACATTCAGCAAACATCATGGACCGTGGAAGCCGATGTCAGCTCGATGTTTACCATGGCTTCCGCCGGGGCCCTAGCTGGCGAAGTCGTTATTACGAATTTTTCAGAGAAAAGCACACAGCCAGATATCGTGTTTTTAGATATCTTTGAAAAAATGCAGGTGAATTTTTCTGTGCAGGGTTCGACTCTCACCGTGAAAGAGACGCCGACTCCGCAGGCTCTTGGATTCAATCTTTCTCAGTCTCCAGATCTTTTTCCGGTTTTGGCTGTGCTGTGCAGTTGGGCCAAAGGAATTTCAAAACTTTATGGGGCACCTCACTTAGTGAGTAAAGAATCAAATCGTATTGCCCGAGTTTCAGATTTATTGAATTTAGTCGGCGTAAAGCATGAGTCTTTGCCAGACGGCATGATTATCCACGGGAATCCTCAACAACAACCCGTGCATGGTGTGAAGTTTAATCCCGACAAAGATCACCGCATGGTGATGGCGGCCGTTTTGATGAAACTAAAAGGCCACGATATCACCATTGAAGAGCCTCACGTGATCAATAAAAGTTTTCCTGAATTCTGGGACATGATAGGAATCAAACCATGATTACGGCTGTTGTTGGACATCGCGGAACTGGAAAAACGGAGTTGATGAAGCGTCTGATGCTTTATACCCGAGATTCGTCCGTGGATTTTATCGATTTGGATACCGAGATCGAAAAGAAGATCGGCAAATCCATTCGTGAGTTATTTCTTGAGCATGGAGAAACTTATTTCCGGGAAATGGAAAGACAGCTTTTCTTAGAAATCCTGCAACGACCTAATCAGAACGCTTATTTGGTTTTGGGAGCGGGCTTTGATCTTTCTGTGATTCCAGAAACGGTCCGTGTCCTGTGGGTAAAAAGAAAAACAGATTTAGATGGAAGAATTTTTCTGAATCGCCCGCGTTTAGAGCCGGATCTTTCTCCTCTTGAAGAATTTTATAAAAGGGCCGAAGTGCGTGAGCAAAGATATCGTGATCGCGCTGATGAAGTTTATTTGATGCCTGAAGGCATGTTCGAAAATCGTCATCACGCCATGGCTATGGAAAAGATAATCCTTACGCACATGCTTGAAGATGTGTGCGGGGGACTCACGATCTTGCCGGAATTTTTTGCGACCGAAAAAAGATGGTCTCTTTTCAAAGCTCGTTACGCTGGCCGTGGCCTTGGTTTTTTTGAATTGCGCGATGATCTTCTTTCGAGAGAACAAATTCGTCGTGTCCTTCAAGATTTATCCAACGATAAATTTATTTATTCCTTCAGGAAGAACCAAGATTGGAATTCTTTTTGGAGTGATTCCGCCAATGCTGAAATAGTAAATCGGTCTACTTGGATAGATTGGCCGTGGGAACTAGGAACACCCGAAGATATTCTTCATCAGGTTTCTAAGGACAAACTGATTCTGTCATTGCACGACCGGACTCATTTTAATGAGTGGATGCGTTTTGAAGATAAGGTCACGCATATGAAGTATGCCCCTGAAGTGTCTAACTTTCAGGAGTTATTGCAAGGTGAAGAGTGGCAGAAAGCCTCCCCAACAAAACGCAGTTTTTTACCGCGTTCTTCTTCTGGTCGTTGGGAATGGTATCGCCGTTTCAAGAAAGGTCAGCAGCTTATTAATTTTTGGAAGGAAGACACCGGCAGTGCGGGGGATCAACCGTCTTTGTGGGCTTGGCTTATGACGGCTGAAAAGTCGCAAAAATTTGCCGCCGTTCTTGGCGATCCGGTAGCGCACAGCTTTACTCCGATGGAGCATTCTGATTTCTTTCATAAAAAAAATCTTCCCGTCTTTGCCATTTCTATCCACAGAGATGAATGGAGCGAAGCTCTGCCAGTCTTAAGAAAGCTCGGACTTTCATACGCAGCAGTGACGTCTCCACATAAAGAAAACGCGGCGAAGCTCGTGTCGTCCTCGGAACTAAAAGCTCTCAACACGCTTTATTGGAATGAAAACCAAAAGATGTGGCTGGGAACTTCCACGGACGACCAGGGATTTGCAGAACTCATTGAGGGTGTCGGGATGATTGCACCACTGCAAAAAGAAATATTTGTTTGGGGCGGCGGTGGTGTTTTAGAAATGATCCAAAAAGCTTTGCCGCATGCAAGTTACTTTTCCTCGCGCACAGGAAAACCTCGCGTCGGAAGTGAAGATGCCACAGATTTGCAGCCTAAGATTTTGATCTGGGCCGCTCCTCGTTCGTCAGAGACATTGATGCCACCAGCCTCATGGAATCCAGCGATGGTATTTGATTTAAATTATAAAGAAGACTCTTTGGGCCGTGAGTACGCACAAAAATGCGGAGCCAATTATCAATCAGGACTTGTGATGTTCACAGGTCAAGCGCAAGGCCAAAGAATTTTCTGGAAAAACTGTGAGGAGGCGCTATGAGCGCAAATCAATTCGGTTCCCGTTTTGTGATAACAAGTTTTGGCGAAAGTCATGGAACGGCTTTGGGGGTCGTGATTGACGGGTGTCCTGCAGGTGTAAGGTTTGATGAAGCTCTTTTAAAAAAAGAACTGGAGCGTCGCCGTCCTGGTCATCATGGTTCGGGGCAAATTGTTTCAGGCCGTCAAGAGACGGATGCGCCGGAAGTTTTAAGCGGCATTTTTGAAGGACAAACTTTAGGAACTCCGATTGCGATCATCGTGCGCAATCAAGATGCGCGCTCGCAAGATTATAAAGATATTAAAACAAGTCCTCGCGCAGGTCATGCCGATGACATGTGGAAAAATAAATTCGGTCACAGTGATCACCGTGGCGGCGGACGTTCTTCAGGGCGTGAAACCGTGTCGCGTGTGATGGCAGGTTCTGTCGCGCAAATGATGATGAAGCATGTGAGTGCGCCAACCAAAGTGATCGGCTATGCTTCGCAAATCGGTCCTTTCACTTTGACTCAGGAAGAGCGTGAGCAAGTGACGTCTAAGAATATTGATTCTTTCCAGGCGCGCTTTCCTTCTACACGCGATCATGAAGTCGATGCTTTGCTTAAAAAGGCTCAGGAGCAAGGAGATAGCTACGGTGGAGTCGCTGAAATCCTCATTCAAAATCCTCCGGCGTATTTGGGACAACCTGTATTTCATAAACTCAAATCCGACTTAGCGCAGGCTTTTTTAAGTGTCGGTGCCACGAACGGATTTGAGCTGGGTTTGGGTTTTGATGCCGTCGACGTGAAGGGCACTGATTTTCATCAAGGTTCTCAAGCCGCTTATGGTGGCATCCGCGGTGGCATTTCTACCGGTGAAAGCATTTTATTGCGAGTTTCTTTTAAACCGACAAGTTCGATTCTGGATGTCGCAAAAAAAGGGCGTCATGACCCTTGTATTGTCACCAGAGCCATACCAGTCCTGGAATCTATGACATGGTTGGTGTTGGCAGATCACTACTTATGGTCTAAAACGGACCGTATCTAAAGAGGTAAAAAATGGTTTCGGATATTTTTAATCCAGAGTGGTGGACAGAAGTTCAAATTCCTGGCGTAAAGTTTCAGGATATTACTTATCATCGTGCGAAAGATCAGGGCACAGTTCGTATTGCTTTCAATCGTCCTGAAGTTCGTAATGCTTTTCGTCCTCAAACAGTGGATGAGCTTTACACAGCTTTAGAACACGCGCGTATCACAGCGGATGTGGGCGTTGTTTTGATCACAGGTAATGGTCCTTCTCCAAAGGATGGCGGTTGGGCATTCTGCTCTGGCGGAGATCAACGCATTCGTGGAAAAGACGGATATAAATACGAAGACAAAGAAGCCGTTGGCAAAATGGATTTGGCCCGCTTGGGTCGTTTGCATATTTTAGAAGTTCAACGCTTGATTCGTTTCATGCCTAAAATTGTTGTCGCAGTTGTTCCAGGCTGGGCTGTTGGTGGCGGTCACTCACTTCACGTGGTTTGTGATTTGACTCTCGCAAGTAAAGAGCACGCCGTCTTTAAACAAACGGATCCAGACGTAGCAAGTTTTGATAGCGGTTATGGTTCAGCTTACTTGGCTCGCATGGTAGGACAAAAGCGTGCGCGTGAGATTTTCTTCCTAGGCCGCAATTACTCTGCTCAAGAGGCTTTTGAAATGGGCATGGTCAACGCCGTGATCCCTCACAAAGATCTTGAGAAAGTGGCATTGGAGTGGGCTTACGAAATGAACTCAAAATCACCAACAGCGATGCGCATGTTGAAGTATGGATTCAATCTTTGTGACGACGGTTTGGTGGGTCAGCAATTGTTCGCTGGGGAAGCGACTCGCTTGGCTTACGGAACGGAAGAGGCTGTTGAAGGCAGAAACTCTTTCGTAGAAAAACGTCCTAAAGATTTCTCTAAGTTCCCTTGGCACTACTAAGTCTTTTATAATGGGTTTGGGTCCTCCAAACCCATTATTCCTTATAAGAATAATAATCTCTTTACCATGCAGATGACATAAGATTCGAATGTCGGCTAGAAGTCCCTCGTCGAGGAGACTTTATGAAAACGATTCTTTTCTTTTGGGCCCTGTTTTTTGCCGTAAATTCCTATGCGAAAGTGGAAGTCCTTTTTCATCCACACGATCCAACTTTAGAAAAGATCGCCACTTGGATTGAAGAGGCACAAAGCACGGTTGATATTGCTATGTACAATATGGAAACTACGTCGGCGTCTCCGGTGATTCAAGTTCTGCAATCACCTTCGGTACAGAAACGCCTTCAGGAAGGACGTCTGCAAATTCGTCTGATCTTTGAAGGGTACGCAACGCCAGAAGAAAATGAAAAGAAGATGTCCGCTTTAGAGAGTCTTGGCATTGACGTTCGTTATTTAGGAAAATCCGTAAAGGTTCATCACAAGTTTGCCGTCATTGATGCAGGTCTAAGCAATCACAAAGTGATCACGGGAAGCGCGAACTGGTCTTTGTCTTCTTACCGTAACTACAATGAAAACATCCTGTTCTTTACTAAAGAAAACGAAATCACCAGCCGCTACCAGCAGGAGTTCAATCGTCTGTGGGTGAACTCCGAAGAATTTGGTCGACACTCAGACAATAACGAAACAAATGAAGTGAGCTTCTTTGATCAGGGCGACGTGGAAGTGTTCTTCAATTCACCCCGTACATTGGATAGAAAATCAAACGAGCCATCGCGCCTCACCGATCAAGTGGTCCGTCTTATTAACGAAGCTCAAAGCGAAATCAAAATTGCAACAACGCGGGTGCGTTTAAAGCCGGTTCTTGAGGCTTTGCAAGTGGCTGCCAACCGTGGCGTGAAAATTTATCTTGTGATCAGCCAAGACGACTTCATGGATATTGGAAAAAGAGCGCAATACTTGTTAAGCCATCGCAACCTGCAATTGCGCGTGAAGTTCTACAATTTGGAAGTTTCAGAATACATGGCCTTCCAAATGCACAACAAATTTATGATCGTGGACAACGCAAAAGTTCTCTCCGGATCTTTCAATTGGTCAGAGAGCAGCGAAAAGAGCCACATCGAAAACCTTGTGGAACTCAGTGGCTCTGCTGCAGAAGATGTTCTTCCTTCCTACAACCAAGAATTCAGTGATCTTTGGAATATGAATCGCGAGAGCCTCAAGCCGTTAAGCGACTATTTGAAAACTTCCAGCAAAGTGTCCTGCGCAATCAAACCGATGGCTTTGAGTGTTTCTGAAATTCGTCAGGTTTTGAAACTCGTAAAAAATTGTTCTCAGGACTAAAGCTAAGATCCCTGTTGCGAAAATTTAAAGAATAGGGATCTTCATCTGTAATTCTTTGTGAGTTGTCTCACTTCAGTGAAAAGCGCTTCCAGTGCGGACTTTACGGAGAGAAGATAGAGCCATGAAAAAGCTCTCTCTCTTCGTTCTTTTAGTTGTCATGATCGGGTTGGCATTTTGGGGATGTCCGACAAAGAAATACATTCCTGATCCTCGTCCGCCACAACCTCAGGTCTCCTACTACGAAGAACTTCTCAGTCTTGAAGGAAACGCTCCACCCGTCGGAGTTCGCGTGGAGTTTCGTCGTATGCTGGCGATGGAATGATTTTACTTCACAATGCCTTTATAAATATAAGCAATACCGCCAGTAAGCGAAACATACTCACAGTGAGAGTAAGCGCCACTTTCTTTCATCAGGCCCAAGAACTCATCACGACAAGGGAAAGCCGCAGAAGACTTTTGCAAGTATTCGTAAGCTTCTTTTTGACCTGTCACAAGACCGCCGATTTTAGGCAAGATATTTTGAGAATAGAAATTGTAAAGTGCACCGAAAACAGGAACGTTCACTTGACCGAATTCAAGCACCATCACCGTGCCGCCTGATTTCGTCACACGTCCCATTTCACGCAAAGCTTTTACTGGGTCACCGACGTTGCGAATACCAAAAGAGATACTGCAAACATCAAAACCCTTATCAGCGTACTGAAGCTGTGTGACGTCGGCTTGTTCAAACTTGATCTCAAGGCCACGCTCTTTGGCTTTGCCTGGAGCTGGAATCAACATCTCGGCACAGAAATCCGTACCAACCACTTCACCCGTTGCGCCCACTGTTTTTTTAAATTCAATTGCAAGATCGCCCGTACCCGTCGCGCAATCCAAAACTTTATCGCCGGTTTTTGCGCCACTGTACTTAACTAACTTTTTTCTCCACAAGTGGTGAATGCCCATCGACAAAACGTTGTTCCCTTTGTCGTAGTTCGCAGCCACTTTTGAAAACATCGAGCGGATGATTTCCGGATTTGGAGAATGTTTAGTTTGCATGAGGAGCCACCTTATGAAGAGGTCTGTCGATCGCCGTAAGAATCTTATCAAGCTTCATCATCATGTTTTTGAAGTCATCCAAAGTCAGAGCTTGCATGCCGTCAGAAAGAGCTTCTGCCGGACGAGGATGAACTTCGACGATGATGCCGTCAGCTCCCACAGCCGCAGCTGCGTAAGCCAAATCAGGAACCAAAGCGCGAATGCCCACAGCGTGAGAAGGATCAACGATCACAGGCAAGTGAGAATTCTTTTTTGCAAACGCCACGGCATTAAGATCCAAAGTGTTGCGAGTCGAAGTTTCAAATGTACGAATACCACGCTCACATAAAATCACGTTCGGATTTCCGCCGACCGTCACGTACTCCGCCGCTTTAATCCATTCTGTGATCAAGGCTGCAAAACCACGCTTCAACAATACAGGTTTTCTCTGCATGCCCAACTCTTTAAGCAAAGCATAGTTATGCATATTGCGAGAACCGACTTGGAAGCATTCAACGATGTCGTAAACTTCTTCGATTTGACGAGCGTCCGTGACTTCAGAAACAAGTTTCATGTTGGTCTCTTTGCAGACCGCTTTGATGAAGTCGAAAGAGTTTTTACCCAAACCTTGGAAGTCTTTTGAAGAAGTGCGCATCTTCCAAATACCGCCACGAAGAATGTGCGCGCCGGAGGCCTTCACACCTTTCGCTGTTTCCATGAACTGCTCGTAACTTTCGATAGAGCAAGGCCCAGCCATGACTGTGAAGTTAGATCCGCCGATATCATATCCACCGATATTGACGATTTGGGTTGAGGGAGTTGTTTGCATAGTTGGCATTTCCATAATACGACTTCTTAAATGGAACGGCAGAATAGCATAACGCTCTCGGGCATTACAAACTTTTTGGAGGCAGGGGCCCTCTTGCGCCATAGGGATCAATGGATTCTTATTGAGGGGCCTTTTCACCCTGTTTCCGACGCAAATCGTGACGAAATTACAGTGTTTTTCCCTGATTTCTACGATTTGGGCTCTTCTCCAGCGCTCGGCGGAGCCAAAATCCATCGCCTTTCCACAGAGGAGCTGCGTAAGAATTGTGAGGCCTTCTTAGGTCAGAAACCTGCTGCGGCCCCCGTAGGGAAAGCACCTTGGAACGAACCTTTGAAAGAGCATTTCGCAACAGCCTTACAGCGCACTCAGGATCTCATCAGAGAAGGTAGAATAAAAAAAACTGTTCCCGCGGTCTTTGCTCGATCTGAACAAACGGTGACTCCGCAAGAGCGCGCGCAGATGATTTTGACTCTTTTAGAAGCGCCGAAAACTTTGTACGTTTATGGTTTATGGCAAAAGGGCGAAGGCGTTTTAGGAGCAACTCCGGAACTTCTTTTTGATTATGCAAAAGGACATCTGCGAACGATGGCACTGGCCGGCACATGTCCCAAGAGTGAATCCACACGCCGTGAATCTCTGCTTCATGATGAAAAAGAAATGCAAGAGCATCTCTACGTTTTAGAAGACTTGATGTCGGTGCTGCACCCTTGGGGCGATGTGAAGACTGAAGGTCCAAAAATTGTCGAGCTTCCGACGCTGTATCATTTGAAAACCGATATCGAAATTCAGTGTAAAACAAAGCCTGAGTTTTTCTCATTGATTCAGCAACTGCATCCTACTCCTGCGCTGGGAGTAGCACCTCGTTCGGCAGGGTACAAATGGATGAAAGAGTTCCCCGGACAAGAGGGGCGCGGCGGTTTTGGCGGACCTTTTGCCTTTATAGGTAAAGAGGAGGCTGTGTGTCTTGTCGCCATTCGAAATTTGCAATGGAATGAGACCTCTTCTATGATTGGTTCCGGCTGCGGCGTTGTCGCGGCCAGTGAATTGGAGCGTGAGTGGAGAGAGCTTTATCAAAAACGCCTGTCCGTAAGAAAGATTTTGGGGCTTGATGTATGACAAATATGGAGTTAGCGGGAAAAGTCATTCAAGAGTTGGTGTACACAGGAGTGCGCGAGTTTGTTCTTTGCGCCGGTGCACGCAACAGTCCGCTAGTGTATATCCTTGAAGAGAACAAAGACCTCAAAGTGTATTCTTTCTTTGAAGAGCGTTCGGCGGCATTTTTTGCTTTAGGCCGTATCGCAAGCACACGTCGTCCGGTCGCAATCATCACCACATCAGGAACAGCCGTCGCGGAACTTTTGCCTGCAGCTGTTGAAGGAACTTATTCCTCATTGCCACTGATTATGGTGACAGCAGACCGTCCGAAACACTATCGCGGCACAGGGGCTCCGCAGACGATTGAACAAGTGGGTATCTTTTCATACTACAATGAAGTTGCTTTGGATATTGATGCGGAAAATTCTCACGTGTCTTTCAAATCTCTTTCTTGGAAAAAACCTATTCACGTGAACGTGTGTTTTGAAGAGCCGCTCATCGACGGACCCGTGCCTAAGATTGATTTCCCAGGTCACTCCGAAAGAACAAAACTTCCAGGGCAGTTGCCACTGGGAACTTTAAAAGAGATGGAAAACTTCCTGAACTCTCACAAACCTCTGGTGATGGTGGGAATTTTGCCAGAGAAGGCTTACGGCACCGTGCTTGATTTCTTGAAGCAATACAAAGCTCCGGTTTATTGCGAAGGCATTTCAAGTCTGCGCGGTCATCCCGACATCAAAGACATTGAAATTCGCTCTGGCGAGCAGATGATTCATCGAGTTTTAAAATCACAACTCTGTGATTCTATCTTGCGTATCGGGGGAGTTCCGACAACGCGTGTGTGGCGTGATCTTGAAGACAAATACAAAGACATCCCGGTGTTCTCGGTGAGCTTTAATCACTACACAGGACTCAGCCGTCCTGTGCAACACGTGAACTCTTTGGATTTGTTAAGCCAGGTGGAGTTTTCAAATCCTCAGCGTGAAAATATTAAATTGAATATCGAAGACAGCAGTCGCGCGGAAACCGTGCGCGGTCTTTTGATGAAATATCCTGATTCAGAACAAGGGATGATCTACGCACTTTCGCAAAAGATGAAAGGCGGCTCGATCTATCTTGGAAATTCACTTCCGATTCGTGAATGGGATTCGTGCTCCTCACACGATGCCATTCCTTTGCGTGTTGCCGCCAATCGCGGAGCCAACGGTATCGATGGACAGCTTTCGACATTCTTGGGCTGGGCCCATCCAGAGGCAGAAAATTGGTGTCTTGTTGGGGATTTAACAGCGCTGTATGATTTATCGTCACTTTGGGCAACTTCTCAACTCGAAGCGCGTAAACTTCGCATTGTCGTTATCAACAACGGAGGAGGCCAGATCTTCTCTCGTATGTTCAAAAAAGAGATATTCGTAAACAAGCACCAGATTTCTTTCGAATCATGGGCAAAGATGTGGAATTGGTCTTACCAAAAGTGGCATAATATTCCTGTGAATACACAATTGGACGATCATCAAATCATCGAGCTCACCCCAAATTGGGAGCAAACTCAAGAATTCTGGAAGGAGTACGAATCTCTGTGGAAAGAGTGAACCTCTTTTTCCTTCACGGATTTTTAGGAAGACCTTCTGATTGGGCGGTGGTGAAAGCACATCTCCCGCAGCACGATGGTCTTCGTATTTTTACTCCAGATTATTTCAAGGACGCCTCTTTAGGACCTCAACATACGTTTGAAGAGTGGGCCGGTAATTTCATAAAACTTGTTGAAGCCCACGGCTGCGCAGGAGAGCGCAACATCCTCATTGGATACTCTCTTGGCGGGCGCTTGGCTTTGCACGCTCTCGAAAAAAAACCAGCGCTTTGGTATAAAACAATTCTAGTCTCTACAAATCCTGGCTTTAACGATCCTCACGAAAGTTTTGATCCGATCTCTGAAGAGCGTCGTCAACGTTGGATGAATGATTCCTACTGGGCCGAAGAGTTTTTAAAAGCTCCGTGGGAAACGGTCTTACGCAATTGGAATGCGCAGCCTGTTTTTGGCGGCGGAGAAACGGAGCCTTTGCGTATTGAAAAAGAATATTCCCGTGAGACACTGAGCCTCGCTTTAACCCAGTGGTCTTTGGCGCAACAAAAAAACATGCGTTCGTTGATTCAAAAGAATATTCAAAAAGTGATTTGGATGGTCGGAGAGCGCGACGAAAAGTTTATGGAAATGTCTCGTCGTTTGCAGGAAGAGGTGCAGGGGCTTCGTTTAGAAACCGTACCGGCCTCTTCCCATCGCGTTCTTTTTGATAGCCCCAAAGATTTGGGCGAAAGAATCCGTCAACTAATTCAGCAGCTTCTTTAAGCCGTCATCAATCCACGTGCGGTATTGTTTTACGTTCATGTAGATGGATTTTTCTGCGCAGACGTCTTTGTTGTCGATGTACTGTTTCTTTTCATCTTCGCGAATTTCAGAAGGCACACTCCACGAAATTGCTGAGGCAATTCCGACGACATAGTCTTTCCCTTGGTAGCGCATCAATGCAGGGCCGCCAGAGTCACCACTGCAGATACCTTGCCCCGATTTTTGGTCAACGTAGAACTGGCTTTCATTAGCACTCATGCTGTCAATTTTAAGGTCCACATTACGTAGAAAACCTGAGCCTTGCGTGTCCGTGCTAGGAACTTTTTTACCGGAAATACGACCATAGCCCGCTGCTGTGAAAGTGTAACCGGCCTTTAAAGGAAAGCTGCTATCTGGAAGAAGCAACGTCTGATAGCCATCCGGAGCATTGCCCTTTATCAGAATCAAAGCGATGTCATTGCGATCGGCAGAATTGGATTTTTTGTATTTGTCGTGCACCCATGTTTTTGCAGCAGAACGCATGACATAGTCACCGGACAGTGGCTTCAGGCCAAACGCCAGGGTAAGACCTTTGTAGTCAGCTCCCACGCAGTGAGCGGCTGTTAGAATCACATCTTTTTTGATGAGAAGCCCTGTGCAGTAAGTTTTTGTCGGATTGTCATAGATAAGCACAACGTATTTTGAAATCACATTGTCTTTCGTAGTGTCTTTTCCACCTACGATAGCGTCTGAATCCACCAGCGTGTCTATCGCGGACTGAGATCCCCCACACGCCGTCAAAGCTAAAACGATTAATGAGCTGACGTACAACTTCGTTTTCATATTTCCCCAATTGAGCGCTCATTCAATAACAAAAGGGCTGCTATTTTCCTAGCAGCCCTTTGCAGTTTGAAAAAACTTTTTGGTGTCTTATCCGAGATTAATTTTGAACCTGAGGAGTTACCAACGAAGTGGAAAGTTTGTTGGCCATTCTGTTCAACCATGTCTTGTAGTACAAAGCACTTGTGTAAGCAGAGTACTTCGAGCAGTCATTGGCAGCATCGTCAACTCCGCGGCTTGTAACACCCCAAAGGTAGTATTTACCTTTGATTTCGATGTACGCTGGACCGCCAGAGTCACCGTGGCAAGCGCCAGTGCCTTCAGTTTGGTTCAACTTGATTTCAGAGGTGCTGAACTGTGGGTCTTCGATCTTAACAGTCGTCATGCGCAAAGTTCCCGCACCGTCTCCTGTCACCCCGTTTGTGATTCCGTATCCAGCAAGAACGACAGAAGCACCTTTTTTAAGAAGTTTTTTATTACTGTTGCTAAGGAAAGTCGCTGGTTTGTAACCGGCAGGAACTGTTCCTGTGAAGTGGATCAAAGCAATGTCGCCTGTGTCCTTCTTTTCGTTCTGACGAGACTCCCAGTATTGGGAGATTTCAACTTTATCAACTTGGCGACGCTCTGATTTAGGCCCCAAAGCCGTGTCGAACATAATGTACATAGCGTCTTCGAATTGCCCGATACAATGAGCGGCTGTGAGAACTAAGTTATTTGGAAGAAGAGAACCTGTGCAAAGTTGGCCTTCATAAGAGTCGTAAACAGCCACGATACTTTCTAGAATTTTATCACCAGCTTTAACTTCTGTGCCGCCAATGATTCCGTCGCCTGACGCCTGAACTTCGCCTGATGAATTGTTAGCTTGAGGTGCGCAGGCTGTAAGAGCCAGACTTGAAACGATCCCCGCCAAAAGCAATTTATTCAGTTTCACTAAATCCCCCCGGATTCACACCACAACCCTCTGTGATGCGTGAAAGCTAATAAACCCAATTTGGAACCACTTTACAAGTTGATAATATTTATGGCTTCCATAAGGGACCGCGAGATCCCTTATGGCTGAAATTCTTACAGATGTTTGAAGCTCTCTGTGGCTTCAATAAGAGCTGAGCGTGTTCCAGGCTCCATAGCCGCGTGGCCAGAGTCAGGAACGATTGTAAATTTTGCTTCAGGCCATGCCTTGTGAAGTTCCCAAGCGGAGCGCGCCGGACATACAACATCGTAACGACCTTGCACGATAACGCCAGGGATGTGGCGGATCTTCGCAACGTTTTCCAAAAGCCAATTGTTGGTTTTAAAGAAAGCGTTGTTCGTGAAGTAGTGACACTCAATGCGCGCAAAACTCAAAGCATATTCAGGATCATCAAATTCGTCGATGGCCTTAGGGTCCACAATCAATCGAGAAGTCGCCGCTTCCCACTTGCTCCATGTCTTAGCCGCCTGCAAACGCACGTCTGAATTTTCGTGAGTCAGGCGTTTGTAGTAGGCGGCCACCATATCATGACGTTCATTCTCTGGAATCGGTTTGAGATACTCATCCCACACGTCAGGGAAAATTTGTGAGGCGCCTTCTTGATAGAACCACTGAATTTCAGAAGGACGGCATAAGAAAATTCCACGCAAGACAAGAGCTTTGGTGCGCTCAGGATGAGTGATCGCATAAGCCAGGGCCAAAGTAGAACCCCAGCTTCCGCCGAAAACCATCCACTTGTCGATTTTAAGCATCTCGCGAATAGTTTCGATGTCTTTTACCAAATCCCATGTCGTGTTTTCGCGAAGTTCCGCATTGGGAGTCGATTGTCCAGAACCGCGCTGGTCGAAAAGGACAATGCGATAAGTTTTTGGATCAAAGAAGCGGCGATAATCAGGGTGAACGCCACCGCCCGGTCCGCCGTGCAAAAAGACCACGGGTTTTCCTTGGGGATTTCCACACTCTTCCCAGTACAGAGTGTGAATGTCTGAAACTTTCAGCATGCCTTTATTGAACGGTTCGATCTCTGGAAAAAGCTCAAGCATGGAATACTCCTCATGGTTGAAGTGATGTCCCAGAATTTCCCTTAGCTTGGTGGCTTTGTCAAAGTGTGGGGCGGCTTATAAAGATCTAATGGGTTTTATTAATTTCATTGGCGATTTCTGCACTGATGAAAATGATGATCGAAGAGTAATACACCCACATTAGAAGAACGATGAAAGAGCCGGCTGCTCCATACAAAGAGGCCAGAGCACTTTGGCCCAAATAAAGGCCGATCAGTGTTTTTCCAATAGAAAATAAAAATGCCGTGATCAGTCCGGCTGTGATGGCAACGACGGCGGGAATGGGTCGTTGGGGAATGAAAAAGTAAATCGCGCCAAAAAGAATGCTAAAAATAATCAGTGAAACTAAAAGATTGATAGTTTGTACGACGACAGCGGCCATCCCATGAAGGGTCATGGAAATAAATGAAGACACAACCAGCGATACCAAGGAAATAAAAACGAAAGCCAGTACCATTCCCATGCTGAAGATTCGCCGCTTTACAAAGTCCATCGACGATTGCAGAAACCCGGGCTCACCTTCGGCAGGAACGGTGTCGACTTCGAAGATAGTGTTGAGCGAGCGGCGCAATTGACTGAAGATCGCGCCTGCTGAAAAAAGCAAAGTGATGACTCCAATGACGCCAGCAAATCCGCGGGCCTCGGGTGTTTTATCCGCACTCAGCGCAATGGTTTTGATCGCTTGACTGGCTTGGGCGCCGACCAGGCCTTCCACTTGGTGGATGAGTTCACTCTTAAAATCAGCCCCTAGAAATGAAACAAAGGTGATGAGAAGAATCATCAGCGGAGCCAGAGAGAGAGCGGTGTAATAGGAAAGGGACGCTGAGAGATCCCAGATCTTGTCTCTGTCGAGCTTATCCAGGAACTCATTACTGAGAATGCTTCGAAGGGAGGCCGAGAGTTTCATGGGCTTAAAGTAGCATAAACTGCGAATAGGCCCTAGTTGCCATTGCACACAAAGAATCCGGGTTTATTTTTCTTTGGTAATTCACAATCCCTGTGCTATGCAGTCCCCAACAGCACGTCAGCGGATATAATTTCATGGTTAGGGGAAATGCATGGAAAAAACCAAGCTGCTGGTTGTGGACGATCACATCGAAAATATTCTGTTCCTGTCGCACTTGATTTCAAATACTGATGTCGAAATTATCACTGCCAGAAATGGTGAACAGGCGTTGGCACATTTGATGGACCACGAATTCGGTTTGGCTTTGCTGGATGTGCAGATGCCGGGAATGAGCGGTTTTGAATTGGCCCGTCTTATTCGTGCCGCTAAAAAAACAAAACATCTTCCCATGATCTTAATGACCTCAGAGCAGCGCGAGCGTTCCATACTTTTTGAAGGTTATGAAACCGGCGCCGTAGATTTTCTTTTTAAGCCTTTAGATCCTCACATCGTTCGCAGCAAAGTGCGCACGTTTGTTTTGTTGGATCAACAGCGTCGTTTAGCTCAGGCCCATGTGCAGGAAGTGGAAACGCTCAAACGAAAAGCTGAAGAAGCAAATACAGCCAAAAGCCATTTTCTTGCGAATATTTCTCATGAGATTCGAACCCCGCTAGGAGCTGTTCTTGGATTCGCCGATATTCTTTATCAAGACAAAGTCAGCGAAGATGAACGTAAAGTTTTTTTGGATGCGATTCGCAGAAACGGGGAACTTTTATCGCGTTTGATTGATGATCTTTTGGATCTTTCAAAAATCGAAGCGCAACGCCTGGATTTTGAAAGAAAAGAAGTTTCTATTAAGGATGTCCTTACTGATGTTCAATCGGTTCTTGGCTTTCGTGCCAGTGAGAAAGGGATCGCTTTAAAGATATCAATGCCTGAACAAGATCTGATGATGATGGGTGATCCTCTACGTATAAAACAGATCTTGCTGAACGTGATTGGTAACGCTGTGAAATTCACTGATAAGGGAGAAGTCCGCGTTCAAGTGAAAGGTCAGGATTGTAAATCTTCGGCAGAGGCAGGAAGACTTCGTAAGGTCATTTTCACCGTTGAAGATACAGGGCTGGGCTTAACTCACGCCGAAGTCCAAAGATTGTTTCAGCCATTCAGTCAGGCCGATGTCTCAACGGCACGTCGTTTTGGCGGAACAGGTTTGGGCCTTGTGATTTCAAGGCAGCTTGCGCGTTTAATGGGTGGGGATTTGCAGCTTGTTTCTTCGCAAGTCGGTGTAGGTTCTGTTTTTGAAATCTTTTTGTTGTTAGAATTAAGTCCCTATGTGCAGCAGACTCTTTCAGCGGCGAGCGGAAAAGATTCATCCATACAAGGATCTTCCATTGCAGGGAAAACAATTTTAGTCGTTGATGATGTGAGCGACAATCGTCTGTTGATTGATCGATATTTGCGCTCGCAAAACATCACTCTTTTGCAAGCGGGAAGCGGGCAGGAAGCTTTGGATCTTTTGCAAACTTCACAGCCAGATTTAATTCTTATGGATATTCAAATGCCGATGATGGATGGTTACGAAGCTGTTCATCGCATTCGCATGCGAGACTTTAAGGCGCCGATCATTGCTTTGACGGCTCATGCGATGAGTGAAGAGACGAGAAAATGTTTAAGTGCGGGATTCGATGGTGTTTTAACGAAACCGACTCGTCGAAATGAATTGATCAGCATTTTGCATGAATGGCTGACGCCGCAGAATCACAGCTATGATGTGACTTCGACATTGTAAAAATAAAAAAGCCTGGTTCATCACCAGGCTTTTTACTATTTAAAATTCTTTTTAAAACTTTGCCAGTAGTCTTGATAATCCTCTTGGATAAATCCTTTTTGTAAAGCAAAGTCAGTCACCATGTAAGGCACTCGTGATTCAAACATGAACGCCATGGTGTTTTGGATTTTATTTGGCTTTAAGTCTGCATTGCTGGCTTTTTCAAATGTTTCGGCGTCGGGTCCATGAGCCGAGAAGAAGTTGTGAAGACTTCCCCCGCCTGGCATAAATCCACCAGCTGTTTTTGCGTCGTACTCGCCATAGATAAGGCCCATGTACTCGCTCATGATGTTGCGATGGAAATACGGAGGACGGAACGTGTGTTCAGCGACCATCCAACGGGGCGGGAAGATCACAAAGTCCACGTTCGCCGTTCCTGGTGTGTCACTAGCTGAAGTCAGAACCGTAAAGATAGAAGGATCTGGATGATCAAAACTCACGGTGTTGATTGTGTTGAATTTACGAAGATCGTACTTGAATGGGCAGTAGTTCCCGTGCCAAGCGACGACGTCTAGTGGAGAGTGATTCATTTCAGCACTCCAAAGTTCGCCGTTGAATTTTCCAATAAGTTCGAAAGAGCCTTCTTGGTCTTCAAACGCAGCCACCGGAGTTAAGAAGTGACGGCGGTGAGCCAGGCCATTGGCGCCAATCGGTCCAAGCTCTGGAAGATGAAACGGATGACCGAAGTTTTCGCCGATATATCCAGTGCAGCGAGGGCTATTCGAAGGATTGACTTGGAACTTCATTCCGCGCGGAACAAGGACGATTTCTCCTGGCTCGGCCTCGATGAATCCCAATTCTGTTTTTACTTGCAGAGAGCCCGTTTGTGGAACGATCACAAAATCGCCATCGGCATTCATCATGTAACGGTTTTCCATTCCTTTGTTGAAGGAATAAAGATGAATGTGGATGCCTTTTTGTTCGTGGCTGGAGCCATTGCCGCAAACAGTGCGAAGGCCTTCTAGGAAATGGCCGTTAATTTCTGGAAGAGCATTCCAGCGCATTTGATTCGGATTTGTATGTTGCGGTTTAAAGAATGTTTTTTGTGTCAGCTCTTTCAGTGGTTTGAAAGCCTTGTGCATGACTGACGGACGCAGGCGATAAAGCCACGTGTACAAATTCTGCGCGCGGGGAGCTGTGAAAGCCGAACCGCTGAGCTGCTCTGGATAAAGGCCCAAAGGAGCCTTTTGCGGAGAGTTTTGGTCTTGAGGAAGCGCACCGGGGCGCGCTTCAGATGAAAAATGATTTCCGAAGCCAGAGAGATATTTGTTTTCCATAGGTAGCTAATACCATTTTTTGTGTTCGATGATCAAGCAGCGATTGGAAACGACTTTGATTCCCGCGTCTTCAGCGCGTTTCTCCGCCTCGGGGTTGGAGATTCCTAATTGCAGCCAAAGTACCTCAACACCACCGACTTCTAAAACTTCATTGACGACTTCAGGAATACGCTCGGAACTGCGAAACACATCAACGAATTTTCGGTATTCAGAGGGAACTTCTTTTAAAGTTTTATAGATTTGAAAACCGCCAACGTCATGGGCTTTGGGATAAGTTCCCACCATTTGCCAGCCGTGGTCACGCATATAGACGGGAACATAGTGGCTGGCTTTTGTGGGATCGCCACTGAGGCCATAGACGGTGAATTTTTTGTATTTTTCTAGAAGGCTTTTAATTTCATTGTCTTTGACATTCATAATGGCTCCTTCTTGAATCAAATCAATCTTGCGGAGGAATGGCAATAACTCCTGAGCGATATTTCTCACTGCGAGTCCAACGGGGCGATCCTCCGGAAGCCAGAGGATTGAATTCTCCTACCTCCAAATTGTCGATCGCATCAAGACGTCGCATACTGTGGGCTTCAATCACTTTTGAGAAGGCTCCCGGAAAGACGTGATAACCAGCGTGTGCCGTACCGACGAAGAACGGCACTTTCTTAAAACTTTCCGGAAGGACTTTATCAAAGCCCACCAAAGTAGATTTATCATCAACGCGAACGGTGTAGTACATGTCTCTTCTCATGACAGCGTCATAGCGCATTTGATGCATGCCCCAAGCGGGATGATAAATGAATTGTCCAAAATCATTGCGCACACCTGAATCCCAATTAACTGGTTTGCCAGCCATGATCATCGGATCTTCGGCATCCCATCGCGTATTGAGGTCGGGGCGAGGATTCCAGTAAAGAACTTTCCATCCCAACTTTTGCAAATGCTGAATTAAGACAACTCCAGAGGTGCCGTTGGCGATCGTGTTTCTGTCGATGCGTTCCCACAGATTTTTAAGCACGGGGTTTTGTGTCGCTTCAAAACCTTCTTTAAGACATTTGCGAGTCAGTCCGATGCAACTAATACCTTCAAGTTGATTGACGATTTCTGCCGGAGCTCCAACACGACGAATGACTTCCAAGCGTTCTTCGCGAGTGTCAATCGCAGGATTGCGGTCGCCGTAGTATTTAGAAATTCCATATTTATTAAAAAAAGCGATGTGTGTATCCCAGGTTCTTTTCAAGCACTGACTGGCTACCGTCGACACGGTGTTTTTGTTTTGAAGGTAAGTTTGGAGTTCTACTTTGCTCACAACCAAATCAGACGGTTTGTTTTGCGCAAAAGTAGTTGCTGACAAGGTCAGACCAACGAACAAGAACGACACGTTTTTTAGAAGAGAAACAGACATCGTAAACCTCGCTTGGAAAAAGCCATTTCTAGTCGAAGGCTTATTTGATTTCCACTGATTTAGCGAGGGAAGACGGGGTTTGCAAATTTTTCTGATTTGATTCGGAGCAGGCGTTCTCTGCGCTGACAGAGAACGCTCCGTCAGCGCATGGGTTTACTGATTGTAATAGAGTTTCAATTCCACGCGACGATTCGTGAGACGGCCTTGTTCTGTTTCGTTGGTGGCAATGGGTTGAGTTTCACCATAACCCACGGCTTCCACTTGGTCTTCGCTCAGATTGAATTTGCGACGAAGAATTTGCGCCACCGTTTCTGCGCGGTTTTGGCTGAGCTCTTGGTTGTATTCGTCAGAACCAATGCTGTCCGTGTGGCCGACAACGATGATTTTTTTAATTTTGACCTGAGACATGCTTGAAAGATTTTTATCCAACTCTCTTTGAGAAGCTTTCGTCAGGTTGCTTGTGTTGAAAATGAAATTCAAGTTTTTAAGCAGAAGCGCTTTTGCTGGTTTTGGAATTGCCACGACATGCACAAGTGCTTTCGCTTTTTGTCCTTGTTCATCTTTAACAATAACTTCAACGTCACCGGGATGTGTCGGCGCCATGTATTTCAAAGTGCGGCTTGAGATACTTCCAAAGAACTCAGGGCTTAAATCCGCTGTGTAGGGAGGAGTTCCACCTTTGGCTTTGATGTGAGCAACACCACCAGTATAGACCGTGATTTCGGATGGATTGATTTCTAGTGGTTCTGCTGAAGTATTTGGAGCGGCATTGCTTTCGCGAACATGCACAGGAACTGTGACCACAGCACCTTCGGCATCCTTCACGATGATTTCATCATCACCGACTTGATCGTAAGCTACATATTCCATCGTCGTTTCGTCAAAATAACCTAGACCTTGAGAGAGTTCATACTGATAAGGAGCGACACCACCACTGACAGTGATTTTTTGTTTTTCATTTTGTGCGAGGTTGAGTTCGTAAGGAAGAACCGACAAGGTCGAGGTTTTTGCAACCGTCGTTGTCGTCGTTTCTTTTGAACTGAAACCAAAGAAATGATTGATTCCAAGATAAACGCGATAATCCGGAGCCAGACCTTTTGGCATGACTTCGGCAGTCGCACCAAAATGTCCCCACAGGTTCCTCGCCAGACGGTATTTTCCGCCAAGAAGAACTTCGAGGGAACTAATGTATTTTTGATCGGGGTGATAGTCTTTTTTAAGACCGTAAGAACTAAAAAGCTCGGCATGGAAACGCCATTTTTTTGTAAGTCCTGTAACATAACCCGCAGAGGCGATCAGTTGGTCACTCACTGGCAAGAAATAATCTGTGGCAGCAGGATCTCCCGGAGTTCTTTTTCTGTACCCTAAGTTAAATCCGTAACCGCTGTCGCGATCTTTTTTGTCATAAATGAATTCAATATTCCAGATCGGGGCAGGGGAGTTTCCAATGTAGGGATTGTCGACGGAAGTTGTCAGATCCGCGGAACCAGCGACAGCGAAACCGCCGGTTTTTTCTTGAGAGATATTGTATTTAAATCCCAATCGATGCCCGTTAATTCCTTCAGAGATAAAATTCTGCTGACTTTGACCTGAGTCGGGCTCTTGACTGAAATATCCTGGCATTGAGTAAGTGAGTTCTAAATTGCGAGTCACACCCCAAGCGAAAATCAAGTCGAACGTAAAAGCTTTATCCTTGTAATCGACAAAGTTCTTTTGCACGAGATTATCGTAAACACTCAATTCGTTTCGTACATAGGCGGCGAAGAAGCCGATATTGAAATAATTCTTTTCCAAAGTTTGCGAAGAGTGAATGTTCTGAAATACCAGGGAATCTGGATTGGGAGCAAAGGTCTGCATATTTCCCAGAACATTCGCCTGCGCTGGTGAAGTTATTGTGAGGGCCGCAAGAAAACAAACTAAAAACCTTCTAAAAATTTTCATTAAGACCTCGTGACCACACGGTTGATAAGAACAAGAACAACAGCTCCGGCGATGCCGATTAAAATTCCTTGCCAGCTAAAAGCAGTGTAAGTAGGCCAGTGAAACACACGAGGCGCCAGGAAATTGCCCAGAAAAGATCCAGCTAGACCTAGCAGGATCGTACGAATCCAGCCCATGGCTTCACTGCCTGGAATGACCAACTTTGCGGCGACGCCCACACCAAGTCCAAGAACGACCCAAAGAACAATTTGATTAAAAAGGGGATGATGCAAAATGGAGTTGATATTCATAGTTGTGCCTCTCTTGTTTAGGTTAACGTGATTCATTTTGACTGAGTAGCAATTCTGCAATTCTCTCGACCTTGGCAGGTTGGCTTTTCTTAAGATAAGATGCAGATATGAAGTCTTTTTCTCGTTTTAAATATCTCCTTGCCGGTCTTGTTATTGGCGTTGTTGCTTTCGGCCTTTTTAACGCCTATCGCGGGAAAGAGGCGACCACCGTTGAAGATCTTTTTACGGAAAATATCGAACATCGTTTTTATTCGTATGCGACTCAAATCGTCGGAAAACAACGTTTGCAGGTCGCAAAACTTCAAGAGACCGAAGTCTTTGAAAGAACATCAAAGCTAAAAGCTTTTTGGGTGGATCTTCCTGATGTGGTCGTGAAAGCCACGGTCCCAGTAGAATATAGTTTTTTCGTTGATATGAATCGAGGTTGGAAGTTTCAGTTGGTGAATAACGAAATTCTTGTGGATGTGCCAGGACTCAGCAATAGCACTCCGGCCGTGGATATTGGCAAACTTCGTTTTGACGTGGTAAAAGGCAGTCTTTTTCGCAGTGAAAAAGATTCTCTTGAAAAAATTCAGAAAGAGTTGATGGGTCTGCTTGTCGAAAAATCCATCGAGCATCGAAAAACTGTGCGTGAACAAGCGCGAACGTCCCTTGAGCAATTCATCAAAGGCTGGCTTTCCCAAGTGACGGGAGGACTGCCTTCTGAAAAAATCAAAATTCGTTTCGCAGATGAACCGAAGACCGAAAATTTGCAATAGTCCGTTGCAGCGAAGGAACTTATGAACAAGATCTCTTATTTTTTCGTGATAGTAATTCTAACAATGGCAACGGCTTGTTCGTCTTTTACAAAAGGCCTTTTGAAGGATCCGGAAGTTTCCGTTGTGGGACTTGATGTTTCCAATGTAACGGCCCAAGACGCCTTGGTGCATGTGAAACTCAATGTGAAAAATCCAAATCCTGTTCCGTTGCGCGTGGGAAAAATAACTTATGCTTTGACGTTGTCAGGGAAAGACGTGACCGAAGGTGAATTTAAAGAGGGTGTTGACGTTCCTTCGCAAGGTGAAAATACGGTCGTTGTCCCACTGAAGTTTAAATATAACACCGTGGGCACTTTGGTTGATGGTCTTTTAAAGGGTACTTTGAGTAAAGAGTACGAACTTAAAGGCTCGGCCCAGATGGGACTTTTCTCTATTCCGTTCAATAAAAAAGGAGAATTGGAATTTTAAGCCGTTCGCCATCCTGTTTTCTTGGTCCATTCAAGAAATTCTTGGTGGCGCTTTGCTGGGTCCGGCGGATGATATTCGACATTCATCGGCGTGATGATCATACTTTCCAGAGGAGAAAGTCCTACCTCAGCGCGACGCTTGTTAAGACTGTCGGGATCTTCAACATCCGTGATTCTAAGAATTCCGTTTTCGTCCCAATCTGAATTTGTCCCGTAAACTTGTTTGAGTCCTTCATAAAAACGAATGCGATCCACTAGACAAGCTACATATAGCGCAGGAACTTCTTTTTTCTTCGCAAGATCCGTCAACACTTGTTCTTGAGCACGCATAAATTCCGGCCAACTGATGGCGTGTAATACAATTCTGAGGGCAGCGACGCAGGCCTCTTCGCCGACTTGGGCGATTGTCGGAAAACCTTTGTTTTCTTCGATGAGTTCTTTCAGGCGTTGAGCATTTCGTAAATGCACTTTTTCCATTTGCGGATTGTATCCCTGAAAAAGTTCTCCCGTGCTCGCAAGCGCTTCGCGAACCGCCTCATCTTCACGCATCAAGTGGAGAAGTTCTTCTTTCAGTTTCATCCAAAAAAATCCGTCATAAATCTGTTTTTTTCCACATCAGGAAAGAAGCTGGCATCAAAAGCGACTTGATTGCAGCGATGAAAATCTTCTTTTGTAAAACCATGCACGCGGTGAAGAACTTCGTAATCGTCACTGAGTGTGGTTGCAAAAACTCCGGGATCGTCAGAGTTGATGGTGACAAGAACTCCTGCATTCATCAGTTGACGAATCGGGTGGTCCTCATAAGTTTTAAAACTTTGGGTCAGGTAATTGCTGATCGGGCATATCTCTAAAGGAATACGGCGACTTTGTACAAAGTTGATTACTTTTGGATCATGCACGATTTGAATTCCGTGACCGATCCGTTCAGCACCCAGAATTTCAATACTGTCTTGCACCCACTGTGCTGAGAGCGGCCCGGGGGCTTCGCCAGAGTGAACTGTAATACGTAAACCTGCTTTTTTCGCTTTTTGAAAAAGAGGTGCAAAAACTTTTGGATCGAACCCTTCTTCGTTATCGGCAAGATCTAAAGCGATAAAACTATCTTTGTGAGCGATTGCAAAATCCACGACTTTCTCTGCCTCGGCGAAAGGTTTCACTCTTTGTACGATGCAGATCAGACCAATGAGCATGTGATACTTTTTGCGGGCCATCTCAATGCCCTTGTGTAAAGATTTGTGGATTTTTTCGAAAGTCAGATTCTTATGACCTTCGGCAATGAACGTGGGGGCATAACGAAGTTCGAGCAGACGAATGCCATCATTGTACGCGTCCTCACAGGCTTCAAATGCGATACGCGTGAGGATTTCTTCGCTTGCCAGGACTTTTTGAGCGTTGAGAAATTTATTAAGAACAGAACTCAAATCCTTCATCGGACTTGTAATTAAAAACTGCTCCTTCCGCGCTTGTGAGGTCGAGGCTAGGGGAATTCCGACCTGAGGGGCCAGTTCTACAAGCGTACTCCAACGCACCGAGCAGTCCAGGTGGCGATGTAATTCCACTTTCAGGATATCGCGAATGTTATGAGAGTAGAGTTTTTCCATTTAACGCTCCCGGTAAGCTTTTGTTCCCTTTACCCACTTCGTCTTCCAGAGTAAAACTTTATCCTATGACAGAACCCATCCAAATCAAAACAAAACTCGCGGGGAACCCTTCACAGGAACCTCAATTTAAAACTTTCGTTAAAAGCAAAGACGGACGTCAGATTCCAGTCGTAGACCCTCGTTCGACTCGTGCTCTTGTTTCTTTGATGGACATGAATGCGGTCCTTGGCGGAGCAGCGTCTCACTACGGTGGTCCGGCGGCTTTGGCTGAGTTGATGTCAGCTTTGCATGGTCACGTTTTTGATGTTGCCGCTCGCGAAAAAAAGCAATGGTATGATTTGTTTCACTTGGTGAACGACGCTGGTCACTGCGAAAATGGTTTGTATGCTTTAAAAGCGAACTACCACATGGCGGGCTTGACGTTAGAGAGTCTAAAAAAATTCCGTTCTATTGAAAGTGGCCTAACAGGTCACGGTGAAGTTCACTGTTTCCCCGAAGGCGTTTTCATTTCTAACGGTCCGTTGGGTTCGGCCTTCCCGCAGACTCAAGGTCTGGCGATGGGAGAAGCGATCTCGGGTCGCAATCGTATCACTGTGACGACGATTTCTGATGGCGCTTGTATGGAAGGTGAAGCGAAAGAGTCTTTCGCGGCGATTCCGGGTCTTGCGCAAACAGGAAAGATGGGTCCTTACGTTTTGATTATCAGTGATAACAATACAAAACTTTCGGGTCGTATTGATGCGGAGTCTTTCTCAATGACTCCAACATTCAACTCTTTAAAAGATTTGGGTTGGAATGTGATCACATTGGCTGAAGGTAACGACTTGCAAAAATGCTATGACACGATTGTCACTGCAATTGAACAAGCTAAAGCTGATCCGAAGAAACCAGTCGTGATTCATGCAAAAACAATCAAAGGCATTGGTACTAAGAAAACAGCCGAGTCTGCTTCGGGCGGTCACGGTTTTCCTCTGAAAAGTCCTTCTGAATTGCCAGCCTTCTTAAGTGAAATTTACGGTGGCGAAACTTTGCCAGCGGTTTACAACACGTGGATTGATGAACTCAATAAATGGGAAGCCGAGATTAAAGCGAAAGCGGTGAAAGACACGGGCGAAAAAATTCAAACGGGTGTCTCTGCTGCAATGGTACGCGCTCGTAAAGCGGGTCTTCCGGTTTTGAGTGTGACGTCGGATCTTCCAGGTTCTACAGGTGTTGCTGGATTCCGCAAAGAGTTTCCTCAAGATTCTTTTGATGTCGGTATTGCAGAAAGCAACATGGTTTCTACAGCAGCGGGTCTTTCTAAATTGGGATATATTCCGGTTGTAGATACATTCGCACAATTTGGTGTGACAAAAGGCGCTTTGCCTTTGACGATGGGAGCGTTGTCAGAAGCTCCGATCATCGCGATCTTCTCGCACACGGGTTTCCAAGATGCCGCAGACGGAGCGTCCCACCAAGCTTTGAGTTACATGGCGATGGTGTCTTCGATTCCTCATGTGGATGTGTATTCTCTTTCATGCAGTGAAGAGGCAGACGCTTTGGTTTATGCCGTGATTGAGAATTTTGCGAAGGCTCGTAAAGAGGGACAAGTTCCAAATTCAGCAGTGTTCTTCTTGGGTCGTGAAAACTTCCCTAAGTCTTATGTGACTCCAAGTTCTTATGATTTGAAAAAAGCGCAGATCTTGGTGGATACAGCGAATGACAAGACAAAATCTGTGACGATTGCAACGACAGGCTCTTTGGTTCCACAAGCTTTGCAAGCTGCAAAAGATTTGGAAACAAAAGGTGTGGGCGCGATTGTTGTGAACTGTGCGTGTGTGAATCATGTGGATCTTGCGACAATGAAGAGTGCTCTTGAAAAAACTCAAGGTCGCCTTGTGACTGTGGAAGATCATCAGTTAGTCGGTGGTTTTGGTCAGATGTTGACTCATGCGCTTTTGCAGGCGGATACGACGATCTCTGCAAAGAGTTTGGGTGTTCACGGCGAATTCGGACAAAGTGCTTATACGGCTTTGGATCTTTACCGCAAACACAAAGTTGATGCTTCGGCGATTGTTGAAACTGTCGGCACGTTCTTTCAAAAAAGCGGCGCTTGGTAAAATTGAAAATTGAATTAGATTTCAGAGGAACCCATGAAGAAATTCATGGGTTTTTTCTTATGCAGAATCGGCAGACAGAGCCACCTCGGGCTATGCAGCTCTCTAGTTTGACGTTCAATCCTCCAGAAGACTTTTCGATAAATTTCGTATCGAACTTGCAAAGTTCCGGATGGGCTTTGGCAACGGTGTGATAGACGCAGTTTGTGGCTTCGATAACAGCACCTTTGCGAAGATCACGTTGTTTAAGGGTGGCGCGGTAACCGAGTTCATTAAGCGCTTTGGCGATCTCACTTAAAAGTTCTGCCGTGGAGCCGGTTTTTTCAAAGCGGGGTTTCATGGATTCGGCGACTCGAACTGCAAGTCGTTCCATCATTTTTGAAACGGAAGCGGCTCCTACGTCTTCAGCAAGAAATTCTAGAATAATATTTGAAAGCCACGAGTACTGACGGGGAAAAGCTTCGTGTCCTTCTTGAGAAAGAAGATAATAGCGACGAGGTCGTCCCACAGAGCCTTTGACATCTCGGTAAGACAGAAAGCCCAAACCTTCTACTTTGATAAGGTGTTCCTTGGCGGCTGTTTTTGTAATCTCTAAATGGTCCGCGATTTCATCCAGCGTGGCCCCATCGGGTTGGGTCAAAAGGTATTCTAAAATCTTCTTTTGATTGGCGTGCAGACTTTGCATAGGGCCTCCTTATCTATTTAAACAATTTAAACAGTATTTACCATTTTTATTCCCGGGATCATTATGAAGCCAGAAAGAATTTTATAAAAGGAGTAATTATGGAAAACACTGTAAAGCCTTTAACGGCTGTTTCGTCTCGAGACTCCGGAATGTCTCGGTCTCTTGTTACGGGTATTGTGACAGGACAAATCGCGGGACTTATCATGGCGGTCGTTGTCATGGTCGTTTTTACCGTCTTCTTGGGAAAGAGCCCTCTTTATCCTGTGCAAGTGATTGGTTCGGTCTTATTTGGTGAGTCGGCTCTACAAGGGTTTCACCTTGGAGCATTGCTCGCAGGACTTTTGTTGCATCAATTGGGGCCGTCGCTTCTTTGGGGTGTCCTTTACGGAGTCGTGGCTAGTAAACTTCAGCCTCAGTCTAAGGGTGCGGCTTTGATGTTGGGTCTTGGCGTCAGCGTGGTTTCAATGGCAGGACCTTATGTCTTAATTCCACTTGTGATGAATATCATGCAAGGCGTGGATTACTGGAACCGTGAAGTTCCGATGTTTTGGGATTGGGCCGCTCACATCGTGTTTGGAGCTTCATTTGCTCTTTACCCAATGATTGAAAAGAAATTGCAGAAGAACTAAAAGCATGCGAGTGATTTTTTGAAATACGTTCACGGAAAAAAGCCCATGAATCACTTCGTGGGCTTTTTCTAAATTAGTTAAAAAGTATCATTATTGATTGTTAGAGGGAAGGCGGCCTGTGCCTTCATAAAAAGAGATGCCTTCGACTTGTTTCAGGTTCTCATCATATCGAATCGTAATCCCTCTCTTTTGATCAATATAAAATTTGACCCGTGAGATAGAATGTATTCTATCTCTTTCACTTTGCTCCGTTACAAAAGAAGCGCCTTGAAAACTTTCAAGAGTATTTGAAAGAGAGATCTGTGGATCAGACTCTGTCGGGATCCATAAAATGCCAATGAGCTTTGATGTTTTATCGTCAAAGTTGGCAGTTACCCTTTGAACGCCTGTTGAGGGATCATTAAACTGCAGGGAAAAGTAGCCGTCCCGAGAGTTCTTGTCACTCGGAGACCCTAGAGTAGCGATAACTTCAGAGGAAGTAGATTTTCCAACCGAAAGGCTTTTAACATTTTCGTAGGTAAGACGTTGAGTTTTGCCTGAGGTACTTGCACAACCAGCCAACATAATAAGGCTTGTAATCAAAACTCCACATTTCATTTGCCGGAACCCTTTCTTCCCAATTTATCGCCGTATCTCTTTTGATACCATTCATACGCCGAAGGTGTGGTCTTTTTCAGTTTATCAGGATTGTTTATAAAGTGTTCAAAATTATTGGAATAATCCTCGTTAGGCGACATTTTTCCGTCTTCTTCAACGTATCCATTCTTACGGCCTTGCCAATAATATTTGTTATCTTTTTCGAGCTCAAGGTGCCATCCCGTAGCGCGACGATAGTCCTGTCTGGCAGTTTCCCCAATGTCTTCGTAATTTTGATGTGACAACTCATGCGTTATTACTCTGTCTAACCCGTCTTTATTATCAAAAGCAGAGTCATAGATGACGATAATTCCGTCAGAACTACTGGCTGGGTTAGGATAATCTTTAGAGCGCTCGGCTCTATAAAATCCCTCAATTTTCTCGCTTAAAATTTCTTGAGGAAGGTTGTCGAGTATATCTATGAGGACGCTTTTTTCGCCATCTTTCCAAGCCTTCGCTCGTTCTTTTGAATGGGGCCACCCTTGGGGTAAGCCATCCTTAAATCTATTTTTCGTATAGATATAACCACGAGTTAACAACTTGCAATGTGCTTTGACATTCGTGGCCCTCACAAGGGTTCCACTAGCTCGGTAATAGGAGTGTCGATAATGAGCTTTAACTGGATATTGCCCGTCGGGACATGCAAGTGTACTGGCAGAAATTTCTAAATAAAATACAGAGATCACTATAAAAGAGAGATATTTGAGCATAGTAGATTATTATTAAACTCGCTCAAGAAAACAACTAAGTAATGTTTATTAAAATAAAAGGGCTAGCTTTTTGAGCTCGCCCTTTTATCTTCAAAACACGCGAGGAAACTCGCGCCTATTATTAAGCAGCTTTCGCTTCTTCTTGGTGAGAGAACTGAGCCATGTGGCCCATTTGTTCTGCAGAGAATGCAGAGACGATATCAACTAGGATCACAACTTTGTTGTCGACTTTACCCATACCGCGAACGAAAGACATTGCGTGTTCGTTACCTAGTACCGGAGAAGGTTCGATTTGTGATTCTTGAAGATCTACAACTTCTTTCACTGAGTCTACGATCATGCCTACTTGACCGATTTCAGTGTCGATCACGATGATGCATGTGTCACGAGTTGTATCTTGTGGTTGCATACCGAATTTAATGCGAAGATTTACAACCGGAATAATTTTACCGCGCAAATTCATCACACCTTTAACATAATCAGGAGTACGCGGCACTGGAGTGATTTCACCGAACTGGTTGATCTCACGCACAGTCTCAATAGCAACTCCGTATTGTTCAGACATCAATTGGAACGTCAAATACTGACCTGGTTTTGCTTTATCGCTCATTGTAATCGCCTTTCAAAGTCGAAGATAAAATCCTTACCCCAGACTCTTCGAGAAAAATCTAAGGGGACTTAAGAGAATTTCTCGACTCTTTCAAAAAATAATAAATTAGGATTTGAGCAATCCCGTACTGAGACATTTAAGGACGAAGGTCTTGAGAGCAAAGTTGTCGGCCCGACCGGGTTGGAATTTAATCTCATTCTGGACCAATGATGTAAATAGTTAGCCTGCCTATCATCCGATAATTTCTTGTGATTTTTCAATACTAATGGAGCACGCACATGAGCGGTGATAATGCCTTTTTCGAAGAACTGCAGATGGATTTCCTCAACGAGTCTGCGTTCATGCTGGAGCAGTATGAGGAATATATGATGAGACTGGAAAACAGTGAAGATCCTGCGAAGGATCTCACTGATATTTTCCGTGTAGCTCACTCTGTAAAAGGGGGCGCGGCCGCTGTCGGTCTCACAGATCTTTCTAAATTTGCCCATGTGATGGAAGACCTTTTGGATCTTTTACGTTCGCGTCCTGAGCTTGTGAACTCCAATGCGATTTCACTTTTGCTTCAATCTGGTGACGAACTTAAAAACCGCGTCTCTTCTTTACAACAAGGTAAAAATCTTCCTTGGGATACGACGGCTCTAAGAGAGCAGCTTGTCGCTTTAACGGAAGAGCTTTCAGGCAAACCGTCTTCACATAAAAAAGAAGCGGCTTCGGCTTCTACCGAAGAAGTTAAAGAACAGGTTCCTGATGACTTCTTTGCTGCGACGCCAGCTCCAGCTGCGGAGGCGACCGACGATGTTACAAACCATGACTTGCTTGCAGAACTTCTGGCGCAATTGTCTCCTGAAGATCAAGCTGAGTTCTATGCGAAAGAAGAACAAGAGAAAAAAGCGGCGGCACAGGCGCCAGCGCAAGCACCCGTTGCGGCACAACCAGCTCCTGAAAAACCTGCGTTGAAAGTGGTGGCTGAAAATTCAAAACCAGCTCCAGCAAAAGCAGCGCCGACTGAGCCTGCGGCCTCTTCAAGCGGCAATGGTGGTTCTGGAAAAGCTCCTGCAAAACAAACAAGCGCTATCAAAGTTGATACGGGCCGTGTGGATTCCGTGTTGGACGCGGTAGGTGAGCTTGTGGTTTTAAAGAATCAATTAGTTCATGATGAAACAGTTCGCAGTGGTGTGAATCTTCGTTTAGAAGCCATCGTTGATCAACTGGATAAAGCAGTTCGTGAACTTTATGAAAAGACACTCAGCATTCGTATGACGCCGCTAAAATCCATGTTCATTAAAATTCAGCGTATCGTTCGTGACGTGTCGTTGAGTTTGGATAAACCTGTGGATTTGCAGCTTATCGGTGAAGAGACCGAGGTTGAAAGAACCGTCTTTGAATTATTAGGTGATCCTCTCGTTCACTTGGTTCGTAACTCGATGGACCACGGGGTTGAGAAAAAAGAAACACGCTTGGAAAGAGGCAAGCCTGTCACAGCAAAAGTGGTCGTTTCCGCAAAACAATCAGGTGGTAACGTTATCATTGAAATTTGTGACGATGGTGGTGGTATCAATCGCGAAAAAGTTTTGGCAAAAGCTATTGAAAGAGGCTTTGTGCCAACAGGTGTTGACCCCGCATCAATTCCCGATGAACAAGTTTTCCAATATATTTTCCAACCGGGTTTTTCGACGGCAGATAAGATCTCGGATCTTTCAGGCCGTGGTGTAGGTTTGGACGTTGTGAAATCAAATTTGGATAAGATCAACGGGAAGATCAATATTTTCTCGAAAGCAGGTCAGGGAACAACCTTCCGTTTGACGATTCCTCTTAGCACGGCGATTACCGACGGTATCATCGTGGCTTTGGATGGAGCCCGTTATATTTTACCAATTCATTCCATTCGTGAAATCGTGCGTGTCCTACCAAAAGACTACACGCATATTTCCGGAGCAGGAAAAGTGGCGAGCATTCGTGGACTGCTCTTGCCGGTGATTGATGTTTCAAAAACTTTGGGATCCATCAATTGGACACTCAACAAAAAAGACCAGCAGCTCATGGCAAAACGCGAGAACTCTTTGAGTGCTCGTCGTGAAGAGACCATGCTTGTGATTATTGAATCCATGACTGGCCAAATGGCATTCCCTGTGGATGACGTTTTGGGACAGGCACAAGTGGTGGTTAAACCAATTACGACAGGACAAAATATTCCTGAAGTTGCGGGCGCCGCGATCCTTGGTGATGGTCGTACGGTTCTTATTCTTGAACCAGGAGCTTTAGTGAGTAATGTCACTAAGGGTAGGGAGATGGCAGCATGACGGCTGTAAAAAAGAATGAGCTTGTAGGTTCTCTTTACGATTTTGAAGAGATCAAGCTCAGCGATAAGATGTTTACAAAATTTGCGGAACGCATGTATGAACTCGCGGGCGTGGATCTTCCACTGACTCCAAAGAACCATGCATTGATTCGCAATCGCATTGTGAAGTTATTAAGACGACATTCTTTGAAGTCGTACGAAGAGTATTGGACGATGATCGATAGAGGCAGCCCGGAAATGGTGTCAGAGTTTATTTCGGCTCTGACAACGAACATGACGTCGTTTTATCGCGAGTCGAATCATTTTGATTTCCTCGGCAGTGTACTTCCTGATTTGTGTCGCAAATTTGGCAATGACATCCGCCTTTGGTGTGCGGCGGCCAGCACAGGTCAAGAGCCTTACACGATTGCGATGACGGCAAATGAAGCTGTGGGTGATAACTCCGCTAGCAAAGTGCGTATTCTGGCGACCGACATTGATTTGCAAGTTCTAAAAAAGGCTTCTTCAGGAACTTATGAAGAGCGTGAGATGCAAGGTCTTCCTCCAGCGCAACGTCACAAGTACTTTGAAAAAATCAAAGCGCAAGGTGATGAGTTCTGGAGAGCCAAGGATCAGATTCACAGCATGATCCGCTTTGCGCCATTCAATCTGATGAATCCGAAATATGAATTTCAGCACAAGTTCCATGTGATCTTCTGTCGAAATGTTTTGATTTATTTTGATGAAGCAACAACGAAGAAGGTGATCGACAATTTGGTGACTTGTTTGGCTCCGGGTGGATACCTCATCTTAGGCCACTCTGAATCTGGAAACGTCAAGCACCAACAACTTAAACCGCTTTCAAGAGCTGTTTACCAAAAGCTCTAATAGAGGCGCCTTATGGCTCAGAAAATTCGTGTCCTGATTGTTGATGACTCTGCGGTGATCAGAAAACTTCTAGAGAAGATTTTTAGCTCCGCACCGGATATGGAAGTTGTAGGAACAGCTTCAGATCCTTATATCGCAAGAGACAAACTGGTGACCCTTAAACCTGATGTTATGACTCTGGATGTGGAAATGCCTCGCATGGATGGCATTAGTTTCCTGGAAAAGGTCATGCAGCATTTTCCAACTCGAACGATTATTTTTTCAAGCTTGGCGAAAACGGGTTCTGAAACTTATTTGCGCGCTCTTGAAGCGGGTGCCATTGAGATCATGGAAAAACCTTCCATTGACGTCTCACAAAGTTTGGAATCACTGTCGCAAACGATTCTGGAAAAAGTTAGAGCCGTTGCCAAAGCACGTATCAATCCGATTAAAAAAGTGGTTCCAGCATCGGGACCCGTAAAAAAAGTAAGCCCGACTTCACTTGCAAGAACCACGCATCAGTTGATCGCCGTGGCCTCTTCAACAGGTGGAACCGAAGCTTTGAAAGTTTTTTTAAGTGGTATGCCTGCGGATATTCCGGGAACCTTGATTGTTCAGCATATGCCACCGGGATTCACAAAATCTTTTGCAGAAAACCTGAATAACCTTTTCCCTTTCGAAGTGAAAGAAGCGCAAGAGGGTGATCAAGTCGTTCCTGGGCGCGTGTTGATTGCTCCGGGAAACTATCACATGGAAATCACACGCAGTGGTGCCTTTTACTACGTGAAACTTCATCAAGGTCCCGCGTTGCACAGTGTGCGTCCGGCGGCAGACTATTTGATGAAATCCGTTGCGAAGTACGTAGGTAAAAATGCCTTGGGTGTAGTTTTGACCGGAATGGGTAAGGACGGCGCCGAAGGTTTGTTAGAGATGAAAAATGCAGGAGCTTACACGGTCGCACAAAACGAAGAAACGTGCGTGGTGTATGGAATGCCTGCGGCTGCGGTGGCATTAGGTGCTGCAGATAAGATTCTCCCTCTGGATAAGATTGCCGGAGATCTTTTAGGCCAAATCCAAACTCGTAACGCCGCTTAAAATCAATTAGGAGCCCTGTGGAACTGCAGGGCTATCGTTCAACGATATTGACATCGATAAGTGTTCTGTTATACTTAACGTATGTCTGTAAAAGTTTCGTCCAAATATCAAGTAGTCATTCCTGAAGAGGTTCGAGAAGCCCTTAATATTCAACCGGGTCTTGAGGTTGACGTTATTGCCAAAGGTGGAATCGCATACATAGTGCCGGTGAAACAGTTGTCCGTTTTGCGAGATACGGTTAAAAAATATGGCAAAGTGAACACCAAAGATCTTCGTGATAAAAAGGACAGAAAGATCTAATGGTTGTAGATAGCTCTGTATGGATCGAAATTGTTTGTGACGGCCCTCTTCGTAAGAAATGCGAAGAGGCTTTAAAAAATACAGATCCTATTGTTCCAACTCTCGTGATCTATGAAATTTATAGAAAATTAAAAAAACAAACGAGCGAAGAAACTTCGTTAGAAGTCGTCAGTGCACTGAGCAAGTACAAGTCTATGGAAATCAACAGGGATATTGCTCTATTGGCCGGAGACTTATCCCTGGAGTTTGATCTTGGAATGGCGGACTCTATGGTGTTAGCTTGTGCTCGTTTTAGCCATGCTCAGCTATTGACGCTTGATAATGATTTTGCGTCAGTGACTGGAGTGAAGGTGATTAGATAGACCACATGAATAACAAATAGTGGCGCTATTGTCGTTAATCTCATTTTGAATTAAACCAGGGTAAAATAATTCGAACAGAGGCGCACGATTCTTGCTGAGTTCTTAGAAGGATCTTCCTTCGAAAGGACTCACGTCATGAAGGCAAAATGGCATGTCTCAAAATGGATCACTCTTTTTTCCTTATTGGCGGGCTTTTCAGCTTACGCTGAAGTCTTCGAAAAATCTGGTTATCGCCTCGATGCCACTGTTCTTTGCGACGGTTTGCCGCAAGTGCAGGTCGGAACGCCTGAAGGAATCTGTGTTGGGATTCTCGCTGGAAAACAAGACGGTCTTAAGATGCCTCGTTACGCCGTTCAATCCAAAGAAGGTGTGATTTACGTGAGTGAAATGGGTGGCTGGGCCTATGCGAAAGGCACCATCTATGCTGTATATCGTGGTAAAGATTCTCAAGGCGTTGAAAAAACCGCGATCGTTAATTTATTTCCCACAAAAAAACTGACGATGCCTAATGGACTTGTGATGGACCCAGAGGGACGTCTTTACGTTGGAACTCCGACAGGAGTTGTGCGTTTTGCTCCACGGGATGCAAAGACAGGACAGTTTAATATCGATGCGACTCCTGAAGTCGTTGTGAATGATTTTGCGAAATCTATTTTCCGTAAAGATGAATACGTGAGTGCCTCTGAATACAATTCAATGGCGACAAAGTACAAAAATAAACACCCGTTGTTGCAAATGGCTGTGAATAGCACGTTCACGGAAATGTATATCAACGTAGGTGCTCCTTCAGATGATTGTGGTTCCGGAATCAAAACTATAGATGAAAGTGGAAAGTGCATTCAGTCTGAAAGTCCTTTGGCAAGTGCGGCCGTTTGGAAAATAAACTTAAGCAATGATTCACAGAGAAAAGCGATCAAGGTTGCACCCTTCGCACGTGGTCTTCGCAACTCCATGGCTTTGGCCGTTCATCCTGTTTCAGGTGTCGTGATTCAAGGTGAAAATGGAATTGATCTTCCAAGTGAAGATCTGCCTTATGAAGAATTGAATATTTTAGAAGAAGGCCGTCATTATGGCTGGCCGTATTGTCATTCGCGCGGTGAAGTGGCGCCAAACTTTCAGGGAAAAGTTGCGCCTGAGATGTGCGCAAAACAATTTGCTCTTCCGAAAGTGTTTATGCCCGCGCACACGGCACCACTGGGTCTTTTGTATTACCGAAGTGAACTCTTGCCATCTTTAAAAGGAAAACTCTTGGTTGCGTGGCATGGTTATCAAAAATATGGACAACGTATTGTCGCTTATCCGGTCGATGAAAGAGGCGTTCCCACAGACACTCAATATCAAGAAATTGTCTTTGGCTGGAAAGCGCAAGAAGGTGTCCGTCCGCGGGGAGCTCCGACAGGGCTTGCGGCTTTAAACGACGGTTCTATTCTAGTTATAGATGATAAAAACGGAGCGATCTTAAGAATCTCTCAAGGTAAGAAAGCGGAAGTTCGTCCTGAAGACCTTGTCGTTGGTGGCTTCTCTGAAAAAACATTAAAGGCTTTTGAACCGTTGGTGCCTTTTGTGAAAAAGAACTGCGCTATGTGCCACACGCAATTTCAAAAAGACACAGGCAAAGAAATTTTGGGAGACATGCGCGGCACGATGCTGAATTTATCAAGTCCTTCTGAAAGCTCTTTCTGGGTGAAACTAAAAACACGCCAGATGCCTCCTGAAATGATGCGTTCTTCCCTGGGATTTCATGACCAGGAATACGAGCAAGTATTACCGCAAGTCGAGGCCTTTATTAAATCCTTGAACCCTTAAGAGTATTCCCTAAGAATAGACTCCTGCTATCGACAGGAGTCTATCTATGAAATTTCCAAAGTGGTTCCTTCTTATGCCTCTAATGCTTGGGGCCTGCAAATCAAAACCTCTGCAAAATAACGCGGCTTCAGAAGTCGAAGATCCTTATTTGTGGCTTGAAGAAGTCGAAGGACAGAAAGCTTTGCAATTTGCAAAAGATGAAAATAAAAAAACTTTGGATCATTTTAAAAAAGATCCTTTGTTTAAATCCTTGGAAAAAGACATTCGTAAGATTGTTTTAGCAAAGGACCGTGTTCCAGATGTGAAGCTTAGAAATGGAGAGCTTTATAATTTCTGGCAAGATGAAAAGCACGTTCGTGGTGTTTGGCGTAAAACAACGGTGGCTAGTTACAAAACAGGAAGCCCTCAGTGGGACGTGATCTTAGATCTCGATGCTCTTGCAAAAAAAGAAAATGAAAACTGGGTGTGGAAAGGTTCTTCGGAACTTCCCCCTAAATACGAAAGAACTTTCGTTCACCTTTCTCGCGGCGGTAAAGATGCTACGGTGATCCGTGAATTCAATTTGAAAACCAAAGAGTTTGTTAAAGATGGCTTCGTGGTTCCTGAAGCAAAAAATCTTCTGACGTGGAAAGACGAAAATACAGTTTTCGTGGGCACTGATTATGGTCCGGACTCAATGACGGATTCTGGTTATGCACGTATCGTGAAGGTGTGGAAACGTGGCACGCCGTTATCGACAGCTCAAGTCGTCAACGAGGGACAAAAGACGGATATGTCTGTCTATAGCTGGGTGGAGTTCACGCCAGAGAAAAACTATACATTCCATACACGTCGTTTGTCTTTCTATGAAGGCATTGATTGGTACGAAGATGCTTCAGGTAAGAAGACACAAATTCCGATGCCACAAGATGCGCAGTTTAACGGTGTCTTTAAGGATCATTTACTTTACGTTCTGCGCTCCGACCTAAAACAATTTAAAAAGGGCAGTCTTGTTGCGATGCCTTTTGATAAAATCTTTGATGGTGAAAAAGCTCAAGATTCCTTGCAGCTTGTTTTCGCTCCTACAGAGAAAAAGTTTTTGCAGTGGGCAAGTTCGACAAAAAGCTATCTGATGCTATCAACGACCGACAACGTTTTAGCAAAAATTGTGAAGGTCACTTATCAAGGGCCCAACCAGTGGATTCAACAGGAAGTGTCTTTAGGTCAAAATGGCATGGCGGTGGTGGCATCGACAGAGGATACATCTGATAATTACTTGGCTGTGTACACCGATTTCCTTACACCCTCATCAAACTTTTTAGGAAATGCAGAAGACTCTAAAAACGGATTTACATTATTAAAAAAATCTCCGGAAAGATTCAACGCTCACGGTATGCACTCAGAGCGCTTTGAAGCTACCAGCAAAGACGGAACAAAAATTCCTTATTTCGTAGTGTCCAAAGAATCGCTTAAAAAAGACGGAAAAAATCCAACGTTGCTTTACGGTTACGGCGGATTTGAAATTCCAATGCAGCCTTCTTATAACGGCGTCTTAGGAAAAGTATGGTTGGAAAAAGGCGGCGTGTACGTGCTTTCCAACTTGCGCGGCGGCGGGGAGTTTGGTCCGGCTTGGCATCAAGCTGTGCAAAAGGAAAATCGCTATAAAGTTTTTGAAGACAATATCGCGATTGCGGAAGACTTGATTGCGAGAAAGATCACATCACCTCAACACTTGGGAATTCGCGGCGGATCGAACGGTGGCCTTTTGACGGGAGCGACGTTTGTTCTCAGACCGGATTTGTTCAATGCTGTTCTTTGCCAAGTGCCTTTGCTTGATATGCTTCGCTATCACAAGCTTCTTGCAGGTGCGAGTTGGATGGATGAATACGGAAACCCTGAAGATCCTAAAATGCGCGAGGCGATTTTAAAATATTCGCCATACCAAAAAGTCGATGCAAAGACGAAATATCCTGAAGCGTTCTTTATGACGAGCACAAAGGACGATCGCGTTCATCCAGGCCATGCACGCAAGATGGTGGCGAAGATGAGAGCGCAGGGACATCCTCTGTTCTACTATGAAAATACAGAAGGCGGCCACGCAAGGACCGCCAACTTAGAACAAAGTATTTTATGGAATACTTTGGAGTTCACTTATCTTTGGGAAAAACTGGGCAACAAGTCTAACCAGTAAGAGCTTTGTTTGCTTTTTTAAGCCTTTGTGAAAGTGTTTTCACAAGGGCTTTGGCCCACGAAGGGCGCGCAAAGATCACATTGTCCAAATTCTTATTAGGAATCGCGATCAATTCCACTTCAGTGATCGCTTCCACTGTGGCAGAGCGGGGGTCGTGATTAAAGTGACCCATCTCTCCGACGAATTCTCCTGCCATGATTTCACCAAGCATTACTTTGTCGCCATCATGACCTAAGCAGTAAGCTCTCAGACTTCCTTTTTTAACAATGTAAGCAAGCTCCGTACTGTCGCCTTCTTTGAAAAGCACTTCACCGGCCTGCAATTGCTTTAGTTGATATTGAGGTTGGTCGTCGTTCTTTTTAGGAGACACGATTTTGGAAACACAGTCGACCAAAGCTTGTTCGCGATCGGGCTCTGTCAAAAACTGAACTCGACCTGAAGCAACCTCGGAAGAAAACATATCGTGATCAGCAATGTAAGACATGATGATGATCGCAATATCGTTATTGTTTTTTTCTTTTAAAATTTTAGCGACGATATCAAAGCCGGAACCTTTAGGAAGATATTCGTCAACGAGTACGGCCTTTGGATGAACGTTGTCGAGTTTGTATTTCGCTTCAAACCATTCTGCTCCATGAAAAACGGAACTGTTTTCAAAGTTTCTTGTGAGAATATCGGTACAGCGCTGGATGCGCGTCTTATCGCCACTGATAATCAAAAACGTATTCTTTTTGTCTTGCCCCATCGCTAACCTTCCCTGGAGTCTTCGTGTTGCTGGCTTAGGCCACTTTGAGACGACTCCTTAATGGTTACACAATTTGATTATCTTATGACAATCAGTACGGAACAAGTTCCGAGCCTCAGATCGAAGCTCGATGTACTATAATGAGAATATGAAACGTAAGATTAGTGTTGAGGTTCCTCGGTAGTCTTCATTGGAAGGCCACCTCGGTATTTTTCGATTTGCTGCAACCAGTACGCTAGTTGAGCACCCGAAAGAGAGTAATCCATTTTTGCCAGTTTCAAAGCCAGGCCAAACGATTCATTGTGAATGAAGGCCATTTGACGACGCTCGCCTTTGCGAGAGTAGTTTTCGATTCTGTGCAGACCTTGCATGATGTGCAAAGCTTTAAAGAAGATCGTGATCTCTTGTTTGAAAATACCCATTTCTTCACGCATGAAATACGCAAGCTTTGGATCATTTGCGAGTTCATCGTGATTCCAAGGTTCTTCACCGTATTGCGCTTTCATAAATGCCAGCATAAAGCCTGCAAAAAGCTCGATCGGATTGGCTTTGTCAATTTGGGCCGAATTGATTCTTGCAAGATGGATTTCGAAAGTCTCCATTTTTGCAGGATCTACGAACACGGATTGCAAGCCCGGAAGAATTTGCTCCATGATGTGCAAATCAAAAAGCTCCATGAAGGCGCGGTGAGGTTCGTTTAAACGCAAGAACTTCAACCACTCTTCACGACGGCGAGGAAGTACGGATTTTTTAAGCTCCACGCTGCATTCGGCAATCGCCGCACGCATCGAAGACTCAATAGAAAAATGCAACTTATGCGACAAACGAATCGCGCGCAAAATGCGTATTGGATCTTCGATAAAGCGTTCCTTCGGATCGCCGATCATGCGCAAAACACGATCTTGAATGTCTTGAAGACCCCCGCAATGATCCAGCAACTTGTGTTGAACAGGATCATAAAAAATCGCATTGGCCGTGAAGTCGCGGCGTTGAGCGTCTTCTTCGACAGTACCGAAGTAGTTGTCTCCCTCGACCGTGTCGTCTCCCATGGCTGTTAATTCTTCAGGAGTGACGTTGCGACGGAAAGTAGCGACTTCAAATTGCTGATCGCCGCGTTTGACAAGAACCAGCTTAAAGCGACGACCAATCACATAGGCATTGGGAACTTTTTTGCGAACTTGATTGGGAAGAGCGTTGGTGGCGATGTCGAAGTCTTTCGGATGAATGCCAACAAGCAAGTCGCGAACACAGCCGCCCACAAGGTAGGTTTCAAACCCGGAGTCTTGCAGACTTCGGACAATTCTTAAGGCGTAGGAGTCGATCCAGTCCTCATGGAGCTGGGGCTTTTGCTGAGATGTCATCGAGGCTGAATCTACATCCCTTCGCATCAAAATTCAAACGTTGTTGAGACCTTTTCTCGGGAGTATAAAAAGGCCATGTCTTATTTAGCGAATTTTTACCATCATTTTTATGGCCCCGAAGACGGACGGAAGTGGATTTTCGTGCACGGTTTGATGGGCTATGGGCAAAACTGGCGTCGAATCATCTCCAGCCTTGAGGCCACGGAACATTGCTTGGCCTACGATCAACGCGGGCACGGCCGTTCTTTTCAGCCTCCCGAAGGTTACTCTCCCGAAGATTACGCCAATGACCTTAAGAAAATCGTGGATGAGCTTGGTTGGGACAAATTTATCTTGGTCGGCCATTCGATGGGAGGACGAAACGTTTTAAACTTCGCCTCTCGTTTTCCCCAATATCTCAGCCATCTGGTCATTGAGGACATCGGCCCTGAAGGCAACCCTCAAGCTCATGAGTATTACGAATATTTATTGAATTTGGTGCCGAGTCCCTTTGCTTCTCGTGAGGAGGCGAAGCGCTATTTCTTTGAGGATTTCGTAAAAACGGCCAAGACCCGCGAGAACGTGCAGGTTATGGCGAACTATTTTTACTCTAATATGGAGGAAAAACCGAACGGCACCGTGGACTGGCGCTTCTCTAAACAAGCAATTATTGATTCGGTCCGTTTAGGCAGACAAGGGGACCGTTGGGCCGAGGTGGGGAGCCTTAAGGTTCCGACTTTGTTGGTCCGAGGCGGAAACTCCAAGGAACTTAGCCGCGAAAATTACGAGAAAATGCTGGCGCACAATTCTATGATTAAGGGCGTCGAAATCCCCAATGCCGGTCATTGGGTGCACTCAGATCAACCTCAGGCTTTCATCGAGGCCTTGAAGATGTTTGTGGGCGGCTTTTAAGCACCTGCTTTGACTTTTCGCTTCCCGGTGATTACTTTGGGAGCTTCAGACTGGAGTACAGAAAGTTGAAATTCTCAGAGTTGAATTTAGAGCCTAGTTTGTTGTCTGCAATCCAAAAATTGAATTACGAGGATTGCACACCGATTCAGGAACAAGCCATGCCCCACATCCTTGAAGGTAAGGATGTCGCAGGACTTGCACAAACAGGCACAGGAAAAACCGCCGCTTTTGTTATTCCTCTTATGGAGCGCATCCTTCGCGCTCGTCCGGCACCAGGTGACGCGACTGAGGAACAAAAAGCACTTTACGAAAAACGCGCCTTCAAAGATTGGAAACCACAAAATTTTATTTTGATTTTGGTTCCGACTCGCGAGTTGGCAGAACAAGTTCAAGAGAACATCACAAAATTCAGCGTCGATTCAGGTCTTCGCGGTTTTGCGATTTACGGTGGAACGGGTTACGACAAACAAAAAGAGGCGCTTAAAAATGGCGTTGAATTTATTGTCGCAACACCGGGCCGCTTGATTGATCTTTACAAAGAACACTTGGTGGACTTGAAACAAGTTCGCGCGATTGTGTTCGATGAAGCCGATCGCATGTTCGACATGGGCTTTAAAGACGACATGAAGTACATCTTGCAAAGAGTGCCTCGTGAACGTCAGTTCTTGGTCTTTAGCGCCACATTGAACTTCGATGTTTTGAACACGGCTTACCAATTTGGTTCTGAGCCTGTTGAAATCAACATCAGCCGCGATCAAGCCAAAGCTGAAAACGTGAAAGACCAAATCTTCCACGTCGGCAGTGATGAAAAGCCTCAGCAGCTTTTGTCTTTGTTGAAAGTGCACAACCCAAAACAGGCGATCATCTTCACAAACTTCAAGTTAAGTGTAGAGAAAATCGCAAGATTCTTGGTTGATAACGGCATTCCTGCGATGGCGATCTCGAGCTTGTTAACTCAAGCGCAACGCAATCGCGTGATTGAGCAGTTCAAAGCTGAAAACAACATGAACATCTTGGTGGCAACTGACGTGGCAGCACGCGGTTTGGATATCAAGGGTGTCGACATGGTGATCAACTATGAACTTCCAAACGACAGTGAATCGTATGTTCACCGTATCGGCCGTACAGGTCGCGCGGGTACAACGGGACAAGCGTTCTCTTTGGTGGGTGACAAAGACATCGAAGCTTTGGCACGCATCGAAGATTATTTGAAACACAAAGTAGAAGTTGGTTATTTGGAAAACGATCAGTTGGTGAAAGACTTCAAAGCGATGTCTCACCATCATGAAGGTCATTATCCAAAATCTTTGGACCGTGCCCGTGCTCCGCGTGAGCGTCAAGGCGGTGGCGGCGGAGAACGTCGCAGTGGTGGCGGACCAAGAGGCGAGCGTCGTGGTGGCGAACAGCGCCGTCATGAAAAAGGTCCTCGTGATCAACAACGATCTGCTCAAGGCAACCGTCCAGGTGGACCACGTCCGGAACATAAAAAACATGAAGGCGGAAAGCGTCCTGATCAACATCAGCAAAGACGTCATGAGGGTGGCAAACGCCACGATCAAAAACGCCATGAACATCGTAAGGGACCACACCCGCAACATGCTAAAAAGCATGCTCCAGTGGTCGCACAAAAATCACTGGGACAAAAGATCTCAGGATTCTTCAAACGTCTTTTCTCATAAGACGGATTTTAAAAAGGGACCGCAAGGTCCCTTTCTTATTTTTAATTATCTCCTCATTTCTTCGTGTGTTCCAATGACGTCAATGGGGAGGAGCGTGTGGGAAAACTTTCTTTACTCTGTTTTGTTTTTGTCAGTTCGGGATCTGTTGTGTGGGCGGCGCAAAAAGTGATTGAGCCTGTCGCGGTCATCATCAACAACGCTCAAGGGGAACAAGTCGGAGATCTCAATCTCACTCAGGAACCCGATGGTGTTAAAGTCACAATCAATCTTACAAAGCTGTCTCCTGGAACTTATGCCGCTCATTTTCATGAAAAGGGTGTTTGCAAAGGTCCTGATTTCAAATCGGCCGGCGAGCATTTCAATCCCAGCCAAAAACAAAAGCATGGCCACGTAAAAGGCGGACCTCATGCAGGTGATTTGAAAAACATTGAAGTTAAAGTAGATGGGCAGGGACATTCAGAAGAAATCAATACTATGGTGACTTTAAAAGAAGGTCCGAACTCTTTGCTCAAAAGAGGCGGCACGACCATCATTATTCACGAACGTCCCGACGATTATCAAAGCCAGCCTTCAGGAGCTTCTGGCAAACGCATCGCCTGCGGTGAAATCAAAACACCGGATCGCACGAAATAAAAAAGAAAAAGGTACCAGGTACCTTTTTCTACTTTTTTGAGAGGAGTTTGATGGCTTCTTCGTTGTTGGACTCTTTTGCTATATCTAGAGCCGTCTTACCATCTTTGTTTTTTAGTTTGGTGTTGGCACCGTTCGCTAGAAGAAGTTTTGTGATATCGTTATAGCGGAATTCGATGCTCTTCATCAAAGCCGTTTCGCCGAGCTTGTTTGTCTTGTTTATCAAATTGCCATTTTTTTCCAGAATTAACTTCGTAGTTCCAAGATTTCCTGAAGCCGATCTGATTAAAAGAGTATCACTGTTGTCTCCAGCCACTGTGATATCTACTTTTGCTCCAGCTTTAATAAGTTGTTTAGCGATATCAAATTGGTCATTTGTCAATGCAACTGCCAAAGCCGTGTCGCCAACTTTATTCTTTGTTTCAAGGTTTACTTTTTTTGCAAGAAGGAATTGAACAATCTTTTCGTTGCCGCCCAAAGCTGCGCTCATAAGAGGAGTCATTCCTTCTTCATCCTGGGCATTTAGATCCAAAGATTTATCCTTGGCTAGCTTCATAAACTTAGAAGTATCTCCTTCTTGAGCGGCCTTTTGGATTTCCTTGTTCAGGTTGGTCTGAGCTGTGTTCGCAAATGTAGGATGAACTACAGCCAGAACTATTAGTAGAGATAGTATTTGTTTACAGTGTTTCATCAGTTAACCTACTTATTTTTTTCCCAACGAAATATTAGCTGCATTTTGAAGTTTTGAAGCAGCATCGAATGGCAACGCTATGATCTCGTTTTTATAGCCAATGTCTTTAGGGCCGCCATTTGAATTAATTAAGTTTTTTACTTTTTCTTTGATAACGCCACTTGCAGAACCCCATTCACTTCTTCCGTCAGTGTTCATCAAAACAACGAAATAAATTTCGCCTTTTGCCGTGGAGACAGTGCCAGCAAGTGTTTTAGCTTTATCGACGCTTCCTGTTTTAGCCACTGTTGAACCCGCGAAAACACCACCGTATCCGTACTTTTCCGCAACTGTTGAAGTATTGTCTTTACCAGCGACGGCCATAACATCACTTAATTGAAGTCCTTTTGCTTCTAAGGACTTGTCCAGTTTATAAAGAACTTTGATCATTGCTTCGCAAGTCGCTTCGTTATAAACAGCTTTGCCACCCGGATTTAGAATGTAATCTGCATTGTTGCCAGACCCAAGATAGAATTCCATCTCGTTGGTGCTCAATGATAACGATGATTGAAGATATTTATTAAACTCAGATGTTCCGCCAAGATTCCAGTAAAGGTTATCCGCAATATAGTTATTGGATTGATTGTTCATTCGTTTTAAAATTGTTTTAAGAGGAGTGGATCTATAAAGAAGCGTTGTTGTATCAGCTTGTTTAACAAAATCTTTCTTTGAAACAAACTCAACCTGACGCACATTTATCTTTGGTGTTGATTCCATTGAAACACCAATTTTTGCCGCCCTAGCTTTAAGAATGTTATATGCACTATTTTTCCCAAAATCGATAGGCGTGATAAAGTTTGCAACGAGCTGGCCACGAACCGCTTCGACTTGAGCCTGCATAGTTCTATAGTAGGGAGTATCAATACCTGGATGCTCTTCAAGTCCCCAGTTGATTAGAAAATTTTCGTCAAAGCTTAAGCGTTCGATATTTTTGATATCAATACCGGCTCTGTTGAGTTCTGAGACGAGGAAATATCCGGTATTTCTGCTAATAAGTGGGTCTCGTGAGCCCTCAATGTGAACATCATAAGCGTTATTACCCACTCTATTGACATGAAGCTTAGTGGTAAATCGATAGTCTGGGCCTAGCTTTTCGATAGCCCACAAAGTTGTAACTACTTTAGAAATAGACGCTAATGGAAATTTATCGTCTTTATTATTATCACCATCGATAACTTTATTTTGGGAGTTGGCCCTCATCGTACACATGGAGTTCACGTATACCTTTGCAGAGGCGGACGAAGCAGTAATCAGACCCAACGTTACGTACAACATTTTCATTTTCAACGAATTTACCATCTCTTATCTCCTAGCAACGTCCCACTTCTTACAACTTATGTGCCTACCGTGCACATTTTATATAGGTAATGAAGTGTACAGATTTGATACAGTGACGCCTTTTGCGTGTTAATCGTGGACCCCTTCTTCTGCAATTTGTAACCAGATGCTCCACGGAATCACCTCTGGTTTATCTCCTGACTCTTGATCTGGCGACGTATAGTGTCTCTTTCCGTACATATATAGGGCTACGGTCACATAAAATTCGTCATTGTCATTAATATGAGTCGCGGAGAATTTCAAAAAGCTATTAAGGATTTTTCCATCTTTCGTGAGGATTAAGTCATACTTGTTTCCGGCAAGGCTCAGCTTTTCTATTTTAGATTGGTAAGCATTTGATATTTCGTCTGAGCACATCATTCCTTCTGAACAATGATGACCCTTGCTGTTGGGGCGGTTTTCATCGCTATACACAACATTCAGTAAAAGAGAAGGGCTGATCCAAATTCCTGAATTATCAATATTCCACATTGGATTACCAAAGTTTGGATGTTTAAAAATAAACTCTAAGAGCGTTGTTTGATTATAATTATTTTGGAATTGACGTACCAATTCCAGCTTATAAATTTGGTCCAAATTTTCTGAAGAAGAAGAACATGACAAGCCTTGAAGAAGGGGAATCATTTCCTTGAAGTTTGAATTGGCGTCTTTTGCCTGCATCCACACAACTGCCTGATTGGCGACAAACAAACAGTTGAGATCTAGTTTCTTTAGGTTAGCCAAAGCTTCATTTTTGTGTCCCGAGAGATATTGTTCTAACTCTTTAAATAGCATCGAAGACTGAGTGTCGTAGTACGCTTCTTCTGATGCAGTAAATTGGTCTTTAATCTTCTCGGCTTCGAGTATGTTGATCTTTTCATATATTTTTTTTACTGAGACATTGAGAATTTTCTGGTTAAGTGTCTCGTTTATACGACCAAGATTTCCCGGATTTATATTTAAGTCATGAAAAAGACGAACGACTTCAGGTTGATTGGTTTCAATCGCAATCGACATTGGTGTCTCTTCGGTATCAAAGAATTTATGCTCTGAAGGCGAAAGACTGGCGGCAATAGACTTTACTAAGTTAATATCTCCCAGTTTTGTGGCGGCGATAAGATTTTTTTGTTTTTCCGATAAAGCTGGCTTGGTTTCGTTCTTAGAAACCTCCAGATGCGGGTTCTTCGAGAAAGAGCATCCCGAAAATAAAAGGAGAGAAATGACAATAATTCCGATTAAATTATTCATCTTTTTCCCCGTAGAAATGTTTGCAGACAAGTTTTTTTATTTTCTTTCTGGCAGCTAAGTCATCTTCGTTTAATTCATCTTCAGCGTTATTCATGCTAGAGACGTATCGCTCGTAAGTAGAAAGATCATCTTCATTCTTTTTAAGTAATCCATTGAACACCGCTGTTAGCGTTGACCAATTACCATCCGGGTCGGAACAAAATTCATCTTCCGAACAAGACTTGATTTCTTCATCCGTTTTGTATTGAAAGGTATCACTATAGTTGTAGCCACCCTTTTCAAGCTTGTTGAAAATGCCATACCAACTATTAAAGTTTTCTTCCTCCATGCATGGCTTTTTTACGACTATAAATGCAAGAGGATCGATACGAAGTTGCCTTGGCAGTTGGTCATCGAACGAATTCGTGATTGTAATTTTTAAGAAGCGTTCTTTAGGGAGAGTTAACAGAAATTTAATAAAATCAGAGGATTCGAAGTCCTGGTAAAATTGATGGATGAATTCGTTAGAAATCCATTCGCTTACTTTAATTAGATTAAATTGCTTTTTGTATTGGGAGCATTCACTTACGTTAAGAGTTCGCAAAACGACAGACTCAATATTTTTGGTTGTAGCCCCTTCGTAATATATTCCTGCACCTGTAGGCTTACGCCAGAAGAATTTTATGTTCATCAAAAAATCTATGTATTTGAGGCAGCCGATAGGACCCATTTTTTCGGCAGATAGTGCTTTGTCATAATCATCATAATCACTTTCCTCGATGCCATCGTTCGAGGGAAAACGGTTCAAGATATTAAAGAAAATATCTTTATGAAGGCTCGCAAAAGCATCGTTGATGGATTGGTTGTGTTCCATCTTTTTGTAGCTTTCTTCCGAAAGTTGAAAAGCATTTGATCCTCTAAGGACCAAATAATTAATCAAATCGATTTTTTCCAAACGGATAGCGGTATCTAAGAGTGTTCCGTCACTAGTGTTTTTGCCGTTGATGTTTTCTATTTTAATCTTGGAAAGCTCTTCAATCGCCTTCTTGGAATCACTTTGAGTTATAATACTTTCTAGGTTTATGGATGGAACCTTGTCTTGTTGGTTAATGACTGTCGGCTTTACTGAGTCGTTTTTCTCCGGATCTTTTTTGAACGAGCAAGCCCCTACGGCTATGATCAAAGCCGTAAGAATCAATTGTCTCAAAATGAGAAACGCCTGTGATAGGTTCATCAAGCATATAAATATGCAAGGTATGCCGCTAGTTAGGCTGCAAAAGAAGGCGGGGTTGCTGTCTACAGAAATGACACCTTACCAAATCCGTCATTAGGCAAGACCATGGTTTTTAACAACTTTTCTGGGATAATTGAAAGATGTAGTCTTAGGACAGACTCGTGCAGAGGAGACGATCATGTGGCTCTTAGTGCTGTCGTATATTGGGGGAGTTCTAACGATTTTAAGTCCCTGCATCCTTCCGGTGATTCCTTTTGTCTTTGCGAAAGCAGATCAACCTTTTCGAAAAAGTGGATTGCCCCTTTTGTTAGGCATGGCTTTGACGTTCGCGGTTTTTTCAAGTTTGGCGGTTCTCGGCGGAGCATGGATTGTTCAAGCCAACAATTGGGGACGGTGGATTGCCATTGTTCTTCTCACAGTCTTTGGTTTATCACTGATCTTTCCACAGTTTTTCGATAGGTTCTTTGAACCGTTCACACGTTGGGGTTCAAAACTCAGCGAGAACTCAAAGTCTCAAGCAAGTTTTTCTAAATCTCTCTTGTTGGGAGTTGCGACAGGTCTTCTGTGGGCTCCCTGTGCGGGACCTATCTTAGGACTGATTCTAACTGGGGCGGCTTCTCAAGGAAGTACGCAAAGTGCCATTTGGTTTCTTCTGGCTTATGCTTTAGGAGCTGCCACATCTCTGATGCTGGCTCTTGTCGCCGGGGGAAAATTTTTAGGAGTATTGAAAAAATCTTTGAAAGCAGAACGGGGAATAAAAATCGCGCTAGGTATCGCGGTACTTTTTGGAGTTTTAACGATAACTTTTGGCCTTGATCGCACAGTTCTTACTAGAATTTCCAAAGTTCAAACGGAAGATATCGAAAATAAGCTCATCCAAATTTTCCGTGGTGAAAATTCTCAGCTTAGCGGGGTGGAGAAACAAGATCTAGAAGCCATGAACGATCTTCCAATCAGTTTGGCCGGAGCCACTCAATGGTTTAACTCGCCCGCTCTTTCATTTGAGGCCTTAAAAGGGAAAGTCGTGCTTGTGGATTTCTGGACTTATTCATGCATCAACTGTCTGCGCGCGCTACCCTATGTGAAAGCTTGGGCAGAGAAATACAAAGATCAAGGTCTCGTGGTTATCGGCGTGCACACTCCTGAATTCGCTTTCGAAAAAGATCCCGACAATGTTGCAAAAGCTATTAAGGAACTTGAGATTGGATATCCTGTGGCAATGGACAATGAGTATCGCATATGGAATTCATTTGATAACCACTATTGGCCTGCCCATTATTTTTTGGATCGACAGGGGCGTCTTCGTCATCATCACTTTGGTGAAGGACAATATGAAGAGTCCGAAATGGTTATCCAAGACCTTCTCAAAGAGGGCGGGCAACCCGCAATTTCTTCTGGTGTAGTGAAAGTGGAAGCACGGGGTGCGCAAGCGGCCCCGCAAATGAACGATATTAAATCCCCAGAGACGTATGTTGGTTACGCTCGTGCTGAAAATTTACGACTAACACCGATTCTGAAAGCGGACCGCGAGGAAGATTACGTCGCAGTTAAAAATCTGGAACTTAACGAATGGACACTAGGCGGTCGTTGGAGCATTTCCAATGAGAGTGCCACACTCACCAAAGCAGGTGGCAAAATAATTTATCGTTTTCATGCACGCGATTTACATTTGGTTTTAGGTCCTCATAAAGCGGGTTCCTCAGTTCGATTTCGTGTCAATATTGATGGGCACGCGCCGGGAGCGGATCACGGAATGGATGTGGATGAAAAAGGTCAGGGCATCGTCAAAGAGAATCGTTTGTATCAACTGATTCGCCAGAAAGATGCAGGCGACATTCGCGATCGAACTTTTGAAATTGAATTTTTAGATCCGGATGTGGAAGCTTTTGCATTTACATTTGGATGAGTGTTAGTCTTTGCCATCATGATTTTGGCACTTCTCATCTTGCTTTGTTTTCAGTTTTTGGGTGAGGGAACGGTTCGACTCCTTCATTTGTTTATTCCAGGACCTGTTCTTGGAATGGTCTATTTTTTTATCGCTCTGGTTTTGTATCCACCATTGAAACAAAAAGTCGAAGCTCTCAGCCAATTCATGAATGCGCACCTAGCTCTCTTCTTTGTTCCGGCCGGTGTTGGAATTATCGATTATTTTGATTTGTTCGGCAAATACGGTTGGGCGATGGGAGTGACTCTGCTGGTAAGTACAACCGTCACTCTTGCTGTAACAGCTTGGTTCTTTAATGTTCTTATTAAGAAAAATCAGACGGAGACTTCTCATGATTGAGTTGTTTTCTTTGATTATGACTTTCGGATTTTATCTTGCGGCAAGAAAACTTAGTACTTACGGAAAAGATCATCCGTTTTTGAGTCCTCCGGTGATTACGATGATGGCGGTGATCGCCGTTCTTCTGATTTTTCGTATTCCCTATGCAGAATATTTCCAAGGCGTTCGTCCGATTCATTTTATGCTGGGGCCGGCGACAGTGGGATTTGCGCTGCCGTTATACAATCAACTGTCGCGCCTTAAAAAAGTTTTAGTTCCACTGACGATTGCTTTGACCGTGGGATCTTTTATCGGAATTTTTAGTGCCGTCCTGGTGGGCTATTTTTTAGGTCTTCCCCATGACATTCTTTTATCTCTGTCGCCAAAATCAGTGACCACGCCTATCGCGATGGGAATTTCAGAAAAGATCGGTGGGGTGCCAACGCTCTCGACAGTTTTTGTGATGATAACCGGAATTGTCGGGGCCATTGTGGCTGGCACCGTGATGAAGCTTGTGAAAGTAAAAGATCCGCTTGTTAAAGGATTCTCCATGGGACTTGCAGCTCACGGTCTTGGGACTTTCCGTGCTTTTCAAATCAATGAAATGGCTGGCGCTTTCGCAGGACTCGCGATGGCGCTCAACGGTTTGATGACTGCTATCTTGATTCCGCTGTTACTATTTTTAATTCCCTAATTAAGTCAGCGAACTTTGATGTCCATTCTTTATCATCATTCAAGCATGGAATCAGATGATACTCCTGACCGCCGTGTTCTTTAAACGTTTCTTGCCCGCCGATTCCTATTTCTTCCAAGGTTTCGATGCAATCAGCGACAAACGAAGGGCAAATCACCGCCACTTTTTTCTTTCCTGTTTGCGCAAGAATTTCTAAAGAGTGATCCGTTGCTGGTTTTAACCATTCGCCACGGCCCAATCGTGATTGAAAAGAGACGCTCCAGTGACTGTCAAGAAGCCCTAAAGATTCTGCGATCTGTGTCGCGGATTCAAAACATTGAGCGCGATAGCAATTCTTGGCGCAGGCATTTTCCTCAAAACAGCAATCGTCGCTGCGCAAACAACCAGGCACTTTGCGAATATGACTTTCAGGAAGGCCGTGGAACGAGAAAAGATAATGATCCGGCTTTTCGTCGCCCAAAGTTTCTTGGATGATACGAACGGTAGGATCAATAAATGCTTTTTCATCAAAGAACGGAGGCAGGCTTTCTGTGGGGATATCAATTCCTAAACGGCCTGCTAATCGGTCGACTTCTTTCAGCGAAGATTCTGTCGTGGCTTCCGCATATTGGGGAAAAAGGGGAGCCAGGATAATTGTTTCAACTCCAGACTCTTCAAATTCACGCAAAGCTTTTTCAATTCCCGGTTCCGCATAGCGCATGCCGACCTTTACAAGATAATCGCTGCCAAGATCCTTTTGAAGCCGGCTGGCAAATCTTTGGGTGTAGACGGTGAGAGGAGAGCCCTCTCCTTGAAGCCAAACTTTTTTGTAGTTTTCTGCGGAAAAAGGAGCGCGGCGAGGAACAATCAAAAGGTGAACCAAAGGCCAACGAAAAACGAATGGCAAATTAATCACGTCTTTATCCATCAAAAACGTATTAAGGTATTTTTTTACATCTTTGACTTCGTAGGACTTAGGACTTCCGATATTTAAAAGCAAGACACCTTTTTTAGCCATGTTGATTCGCAATCTCCTCTGCGAGCATATCACTGCGCTCAAGTATTTTACTTAAACCAATGCCTCCAAGATAATTTCCGTGCAAGTACAAATCTTTTGAAGCCTCACGGTTTAATTTTCTCAAAGTTTCTTCTAGCTGTAGATCGTAATAAGGCAAAGCATTTTTCCAGCGGTTGATGCGATAATCAAGAAGGCTTTCCTTATGGCCGAGGATGCGATGACGCTCCTCCGCGATTAGTGTCAAAATTTCTGAATCGGAAAGATCAAGAAGTGCTTCTTCTTCCACACCACCTAAAATCCATGTCTCGTTATAAGTTTTATCACGGCCTTTAAAAATATAAGAGTTCATAAGAACTCCCAAAGATTTTAAGCCATATCCACGCGGAATCAAACAGCCAAAACCTTGATAAGATGTCTGGGGTTTGCTGAAGAACAACGTAACACTCATCAAAGACGACATACGAATGCGCTTTAAAAGTTCTGAGGTGTCAGGGTGTGAGGCTTTTAAAAGATTTGCTGCGGCTTGAGCTGATGTAGCGACAACGAGAGGTCCTGAAAGAGTTTTGGGATCGACGCTAGAGTTTAAACGGACATTGACGTTAAGTTCTTTGAGCTTCGCCAGCAAATGATCCACAAGATCTTGCATTCCGTACGGCCCTGTCAAAAGACCTTTGTATTTATCTTTCTTCTTTTTTGAAAAGATAGGGCCTAAAATCAAACCCGCACTCAGACCCGAAATCTCATTGCCATAAATTCCCTGCATGGCAGGACCTAGAATGTATTGAGTGGCGTGAGGTCCGATATTGCGCAGTCCCCACGTCTGTAAAGTTTCATTATCACGGGGTTTTAAATTCTTTTTGCCGCCCAGAGCCCTGGGAAGAAGACGGCCCAGAAACCCCACAGTTTCGACAAAGCTCAATGGCCAAGCGCGAGGAGTCTCGCGAAAAAGAAATCTTTTTTTCGAAGTTTGCAAAGGAGTGACGGGCGTTATGCCCAATTCCTTGAAAAGGCCCACCGCTTTTTCCGTGCAAATCAAAGCATTGGCGGCACGCTCTGCTATTCCGTAATCGGTGACATCTGTACCTAAAAGCCCTCCTACGCGGGAAGAGCTTTCATAGAGATCGACTTCAAAACCTTTTTGCGCAAGTCTGAGAGCTACGGTGAGCCCGGCAAAGCCAGCGCCAATCACGCTGACTTTTTTCATATAGATTGCGAAAAGATTTTTGTCTGAGGTTGTTTGGACTTTAAGCGCTCATCAAAGAACACACATGCATTTCGTAAGAAAGGACGTCCGGCCTCTTTCACAACTAATTTGTGTTCGCGAACCTCAACCAAGGAGTCTTTGATCATCTCGGCTAAAAACTCTTCAGATTGTTTCTCTTGCGTCTCATCAGTGAATTTCACTTCGAACTCGGTCATCAATTTTAAAATTTGATCACGACGAACTTGATCTTCCGCCGTTAAAACGTGTCCACGCAGTGTTGGAAGCCGACCTTCATCGAGGGCAGCTTCATACAAAGGCAGCACTTTTTCATTTTGATGGAAGCTGTAAGGAGTTTCAGAAATTGAAGAAACACCCAAGCCCAAAAGAACATCCGTGCGTTGATCCGTGTAGCCCATAAAGTTACGATGCAAACGCTTTTCATTCATAGCTACGCACAAATTGTCTGTTGGCAGAGCAAAGTGATCCATGCCAACTTCCACGTAGCCCGCTTCAAGCAAAACACCGCGAGCGATTTCGTAGAGCTCTCGTTTTTCAGCTGATTTCGGAAGGTCTTCGTCTTTAAAAAGTCTTTGGGCGGGTTTAATCCACGGCACCAAAGCAAAACTGTAAAGAGCGATACGGTCCGGGCGAAGTTGCACAGTGGCTTTCGCTGTTTCACGGATTGACTCAGGGGTTTGTTTCGCAAGGCCATAGATCAAATCGAAGTTCACCGAAGTGTAGCCCATATCACGCGCGGCTTTTGTGAGGTTCGCAGTGATATCAAAAGGCTGAATGCGATTCACAAGTCTTTGCACTTCAGGATTGAAATCTTGAACGCCCATGCTCACACGTGTGAAGCCCAGCTCACGCAGAGCTTTTAATTGTTGTGGATTCGTGCGGCGAGGATCGACTTCGATAGAACCCTCAAAATCATTAAGGTCGACTTTAACACGCGACATGATCGGGCGAAGGAGTTGCACAAGAGACTCTGCTGATAAGAACGTTGGAGTTCCTCCTCCGAGGTGAATGTGCTTTAACGGTTTTTCTAAAAGTTCAGGCACTTGCTCTATGTAAAGCTGCCATTCTTTTAGAATCAAATCGACATAGGGAGTTTCCCTTTTGTGATCTTTAGTGATGATGTTGTTGCAGCCACAGAATGTGCAAAGTGATTCACAGAACGGAATGTGCAAATAAAGCGACCAGCCACCTGGCTTTTCTTGAAGAGTCGCTCTGAGATGCTGAACCCATTGGTCACTTGTCGGGTTTACTTCCCAATAAGGAACCGTTGGATAAGATGTATAACGGGGAGCGGGAACATCGTATTTTGCTAAAAGATCTTTCATCATGCGAGCTCCTTACGGACAGTCTCCACGAAAAGTTTCACATTCTTTTCTGGAGTTTTAGGCAGAACACCGTGACCCAAACCACAAACCCAACCCGCTCTTTCCTGAAGGGTCATGGCCTTCATTGGAGTCAGGAATGTTTGCAATGCTTTTTTGAAATCACTGTCATCCATAAATAACAAACTTTGATCGAAGTTTCCTTGAACGAAACCTTTATTTTGAACTTTGAAAGAGTCCGGGATCCAGCAACGGTGATCGAAACCCTGACCTGCCCAAGGAAGCTCCGCAAAGGCTTTATTAAAGAACACAGACTGAGTTCCTTTAGAGTAGTAACCGATCTTACCCGGATAATCTTGAGCAATACGTGCAAGAACAGGTTGAATCCACTCTTGGAAGAATAGCGGAGATACTTCTCCTGCTGCCGTATCAAAAACCATGACCGTTTCAGCGCCACCTTCGAATTGCAGACGGATGTTTTCTTTAAGAAGTGGATACATCTTCTCTAGAAATTTAGGAAACAGATGAATCAAAGTTTTTGACTGAATCAAAGAGCCTGCGTGCGAACCTTCAACCGCGTAAACGAACAAAGTCCAAGGGCCGCCGACAAAGCCGATCAAGCTTTTGTTTGAGGGCAAAACGGCGCGAGTCGCTTTCATCGCTTCCTTTTGAAAGCTCATGAACTCAACAGCCTTATCAACAGAACCCAACGTATTGATCGTTTCAGGATTTAATTTAAATCCCAATTGTGGACCGTGATCCGTGTAATCCAATCCCATACCCAAAGCCTCAAGCGGGAATAAGATGTCGCTGAACAAAATGGAAACGTCGAAATCAAATTCAGCTACTGGCCCCAGCGCCACTTGGGCTGCGAGTTCCGGCTTTTTGCAAAGGTCCATAAATGAATGCTGAGAGCGCAAGCCTTGATAGTGTTTGTGATAACGGCCTGCTTGACGCATAAACCAGATCGGTGGAACAGCTTGAGGGGTTCTTTGTTGAGCGTTTTTAAATAGTGTATTCATGAGTTCTCCTCTGTGGACCACTGGTAGCCAACGCCGCGAACGGAGCGAATGTGTTTTTCTCCGTCGTCTCCAAGAAGTTGGCGGAGGCGCACAATAATATTATCAATCGTTCGGTGACTTGGATTTTTATCAACACCCCAGATTTCATTCATGATTTCATCACGACTTAAAACCCGAGGGGATTTTTCAATAAGAAGTTGCAGGATCTTCATATCCGTCACGGGAGGATATTCGATCTGCCCTGATTTTTTTTGCACGGACATATTTGTGAAGCTGACTGTGCAATTTTCAAGTTCAATTTCACGAGCCGGAGCATGGGCATCCAAAACGTGTTTTACGCGAATTAAAAGCTCTTTTAAATGAAATGGTTTTGGAATGTACTCTTCGGCACCCAATTCAAAACCTTGCAAGCGCGACTCTGCATCGGCCTGAGCTGTGAGGAATAAAAACAAAACCGGAGAGATTTGCTTAATCTTGGCAGCAAGCTCAAAGCCTGTTCCGTCAGGAAGACCGACATCAAGAATAATCAAATCAAAGTCTTTGGATTTCGAAAACAAAGTCCAGGCTTCAGCCAAGGTCTTTCCCCAAGCGACATCATATTCTTTTTTGAGTCGCTCTGTCAGAGTTTCGCCGAGGGACGTATCATCTTCGACAAGAAGGATTTTTCTCATTTCAAATGACCCTCCAGCTCAACAAGGGATTTAAATCCTTCGTTGTCTTTGGATTCAAAAATAACGTCGCCATTCATTTTTTGCAGAAGACGTCGGGTGATCAGCAGGCCAATGCCATTGCTGCGAGAGTCCTGAGATTTAAGGATCTCCAAACCCAGTTTTTCTAGAGGACCTTTAAAACCTAAGCCGTCGTCTTGAATTTGCAGTTCAATGCGGCTGCCACCCAAGTCGCGCACTTTAATGCGGACGGTGGTGGCTTTTCCGTGAATCACGGCATTTTGAAGAAGATTTTTTAGAACACTCAAAAGGGCTCTGCGATCACCATAGATCACAGCGTTCTTTTCAAGTTCTAAAGTTAATTCAGAAAATTCAATGCGAAGGCTTGAGAGCAAATCGCTTAACGAGATTTCTTCTTTTAAAAGCTCGCCCGCTTCAAGATTTGCCAAGAGCAAAGAGTTCTCTAGCTGAAGATCCAAGCGTTGGATGTCATGAATCAAACGCTTCATCACCGGGTTTGTATTTCCATGCAGGTCTTCTTCTAAAACTTCCGCCTGTAAGCGAAGACGAGCGATGGACGTTTTAATGTCATGACTGAATGTCGAAAAGAAAAAACGCAGACGTTGATGGCGCTTTTGATCGCGATAAGAAAATATCACGAGCGCAATTCCACCAATCAAAATTGCTCCGAGCAAAATCGATCCCTCCCATGCAAACATGCGATGGGATTTTTGCAGTTGTTCAAGGCTTGATTCTTCTGTGGGATTGAGGCGTAAAAGGAAGAACACCCACCACCAAGCCACAAGTGAAAACGTAAAGGCGAACCAAACGATCGCCAACGCTGTTTTCACATGAGGTTTGAGGAAGGACTTCGTCATTCTTACTCCGCAGACTCAATAATAGTATGAGCGGCCTGGTCCAAAAGTTCATCTGTGTGAGCCATAGAGACAAAACCTACTTCGTAAGCATTTGGTGCCAAGTAAACACCTTTATCCAACGCTTTTAAGAAAAGACCTTTGAACGTCGCTCCCTGATTTCCAGGAATTTGGTCAATGGAACGAATCGGAGATTTTGTTGGACCATGAATCCAGAACAAAGAAGCTACGGCACTGACTTCCAAAGGCACGCCTTTTTTCGCAAAGCCCGCACGCAAAGTCTCAGCAAATTTTTGAGTTCTCTTTTCAAGAACATTCCAACCATCCAGGCGCTGCATTTTTTTAAGAGTTGTGAGGCCCGCACGCATACCGATGGGATTCGCACTCAGAGTACCGGCTTGGTAAACGTCTCCACTTGGAGCCACCATGTTCATCAATTCCGCTTTACCGCCGTAGCATCCTACAGGGAAACCACCACCGATGATTTTTCCATAAGTCACGAGATCTGGACGAATTCCCGTTTTTTCCACCATGCCCTGAAGGCCCACGCGGAAACCCGAGATCACTTCATCGAAAATCAACAAACTGCCGTTCTTTTCGCAAAGTTCAGCAACACGCTTTAAGAATTCAGGACGTTGAACCAAAAGACCATAGTTTGCAGGAAGTGGTTCAATGATCACAGCCGCAATGTCTTTTCCTTGAACTTGGAAAACTTCTTCAAGGCGGGCTTCGTCATCTAGCGGAGTCACAACAGTGTGAGCTGCAACCTCCGCAGGAATTCCCGCACTTGAAGACGCCGCTGTTCCCGCAAGACCGCTTCCGGCTTTTACTAAAAGATTATCAACGTGACCGTGATAGCAACCTTCAAATTTCAAAATTTTTGTACGGCCTGTCGCTGCACGGGCCACACGTAAAGCACTCATCACGGCTTCTGTTCCAGAAGAAACGAAACGCAACTTTTCCATGAACGGCAAAGTCGACGTGATCCACTCTGCTAATTCCAAAGAGTAAATTTCTGTCGCACCGAAAGTCCATGCAGTGTCGACCATGCGATGAACTTCTTCTTTCACCTCAGGATCAAGGTGACCTAAGATCAACGGACCAAAACTTTGGCAGAAGTCGATATATTTTTTATCTTCAACAGAAGTCAAAAACGCGCCTTCCGCTTTTTTAAAAAAAACGGGAGCGCGATCAAGTCCTTTGAAAGAACGAACAGGGGAGTGAACTCCACCCGGAGCGACCTTCAAAGCGCGTTGAAATAATTCTTCAGAAGTTACTTTTTGCATTGCTGTCTCCAGTCATCTTGATCCAAGAAGATTCTTACTCGTGAAGGATCAAAAGCATTTTTCTTTTCCAGATAAGCGCGAATCACTTTGTGAGTATTTCCCGGCCCGCTGGCGTGGTGTCTATTTATAATTTCAGGAGCTTCTTGCACAGCTTGCAGGAATTGACTGCCGCTGCTCCAGAAGAAACTCTCTTTGCCTGTAAAAGGACCCAAGTGTCCTGTGGATTTCAAAGAGTACGTCGCAATCAAAGGCAAAGTTTCTACATTCGACTCATAACCTTCTTCGTGCGAAAGTTTCGCCCAATGAAGAGGAGTCCCTGCAAGAATGTCAATGCGAGCTTCTTCTTGCTCTCCCAAACTCTCTGCAGATCCATGAACCCATATACCTTTTTGCGCGAGATTTTTCCATGTTTTAAGCCCTGCGGTCCAAACAAATCCAGGAGATTTCAGGCCCTCGGGCCACGCTTCACTGCGAGCGACGTACAAGGCATTAATTTTTGAGTCCAAAGGCGCAACATTCAGTGGCACGCGCTCCGCTTTCACGTCCCCAGACCACATTTCGTTTTCAGAAAATTGGGGAGGATTTGTCGTCAACGAGCGGGCATCAAGGACTTTGCCTTGATCCGTAAGACCTTTAAGCAAAGTGATCTCGCCATAAGGGCGATCCAAAACTGCGACACCGATTTTTTGATGGCAGCCGCCGCCGAAACTTGAAAGAATCTCGCGCTCTTTAATCGCGCAACGGAAAGTGCTTTCATCATGAATCGTTTTTAAGATGTCATGCAAATCTTTGCGAGTGGACAAAATTTCAACTGCCAAGGCACCTTGAGCGGCGGCATTGGGATTAATACTCAAAGGCAGCACAGCCCACGTGAGATTTTGAAGATAAGAGCGCAGAAGTCCTTGAACTTCTTTAAACTCATCTTGTGTTGCCGTGAGCAATCGGTCCAAAGCGGCTTTTGCTACGATCAAGCCATCGATGTTCGGATCTTCCAAAAGTTTACGCACGCGTGTTGGAATATTTCCGCGCACACTTTCAAACTTCACGGAATTTAAAGCAAAAGGCAGATGGCTTTTAAAAAAATCCGTCAAATTGTATTCACGGCGTGGAGACGAGCTGTAAACTCGAAGTGCTTGAGAATTTTTAATTTGATCAAAGTGAGATTTTTTAAGAAGCAAAAGATCACGTTGATCGGCGCGAGGCAAGGTCGCCGCAATCACTGTGTCGTCTTTGTGCTCCGTCGGAAGATCTTTCCAGGAGTGTACGACCATGTCGGTCTCACCACGAATTAATTCACCATAGAAGTCTTCAGTGAAAACACCCTTTTCAGGAATTTTCCAAAGAGGATCGGTCAGGTTTTTATCGCCCAAAGATTCTTTGAAGCGGTATTCAATTTCTAAACCGGGATGTTTTTTTTTAAGAGCGTCCCCGACCATAAAGGCTTGAAGACGCGCCAGATCGCTCTTGCGAGCGGAGATTTTTAAGCGCATATATCGTCCCAACCAAGAGGACGAAGCTCCGTTCTTTGCGTAAAGGCCACGGCTTTTTCCAAAAGATCGGCTTTTAAAGCTTCGATCTTTACTTGCGTGTCCTTTTTTGTTTCTTCAATTTCTGCAAAGAACTGATGAAGGCCCATAACTTTGACGTGAGAGAATTGTTTTGCAGCCAAAACCGGCAATTCATTTTCTTCTCCGCGAAGGTCGAAGATGATCAAAGGACGAGTGTCTTGTTTGTTCACCAATTCCACAATGCGGGCGTCAGTCAACGGAGCGGCAATCACCATCGCCTCGCCATGAACATAAGATTCATTGTAAGTCGTAACAGCTAGATTATTGTATTTCTCTGCAAAGCTTTGCATTTTTGCAGGATTACGGCAGATCACTTGCATTGATTTTTTGTGAGCAAGCCAAGGAAGAATTTCTTGCGCCAATTGTCCTGAACCGCACAAGGTCACCGTTTCAAGATCTTTGCTGTATTTACGTAAAAGACTGCCGTAACTTTGCGAGCCCAAACCCACCAAATGTTCTGAGCGCGTCTTTTTCACTTCAGCCATGATGAAGTTCAACCATTTTTGATGGTCACCAAAAAGTGTGTCTTGAAGTTGTTTGCGAGATTCGACGAAATTTCTAAATTGACCGAACACTTCCGTTTCACCCACGATCGGCGAGTGAAGTCCGCATAAGATTTCCAAAAGAAGACTCAATGCTTTTTCACCGCGAAGTATTTGATCGTCGGCCTCCAAAAAATCCGTGTACGTATTGAGCTCCACTTCAGTGCAAAAAAGAATCTTGCGCAAACATGTTTGCCAGATCGCTGCATCTTGAAGAGACTCCGAGAAGTTTCTATTGGATTTTCTGTGAACGAGAAGTATATCTTCCATGTAGAGATAGGTTTATCACTAAACTTTCAATAAAGTGTCACGGAAATGTCATTCGACCCTGTAAAAGATGTGCCCCAAAAGTAGGCAGAGGGTGGAGGTAATATGAAGCTCACTCAAAGACCGAGACGTAATCGTAAAACAGAAGCTTTGCGCCAAATGGTGGCAGAGACCGATTTAAGGGTTTCTCAGCTCGTTTTACCTCTGTTCCTGTGTGAAGGAAAGAGCGAACGCCAAGCCATTAACTCTATGCCAGGGATCTTCCGCATGAGCCCTGACATTTTATTACAGGAAGTGCAAAAAGCTGTGGACCTTGGTGTAAAAACGTTCGATCTGTTTCCGGCACTTTCCGAAACACTCAAAGATCCGTACGGAAAAGAGTCACTGAATCCCAATGGTCTTTTGCCAACAACTCTCAAAATGATTCGCGATAAATTTCCTGATGTGACATTGATTTCAGATGTCGCTTTGGATCCTTATTCTTCTGATGGACACGATGGCGTCGTGAAAAACGGCAAAATTTTAAATGACGAAACGGTGGAGATTTTAGCAAAGATGTCCATTGTGCATGCAAAAGCAGGCGCTGATATTGTGTCACCATCGGACATGATGGATGGTCGTGTCGGAGCGATTCGTGACGCTCTTGATAGTGAAGGTTTTACGGACACAGGCATTCTTTCTTATTCTGCAAAATATGCTTCAAGCTTCTACGGTCCTTTCCGTGAAGCCTTGGATTCGGCTCCAAAATTTGGCGATAAAAAAACTTATCAAATGGATTTCCGCAACGCCCGAGAAGCTCTTCGTGAGGTAGAACTCGATGAGCTTGAAGGCGCTGACATGGTGATGGTAAAGCCAGCGTTGAGTTATCTTGATATCATCAGCCTTGTGAAATCTCACACGCATTTGCCAGTCGCTGCTTACAACGTGAGTGGTGAATATGGCCTGATCAAAGCTGGAGCAAAAGCAGGAATCATCGACGAAACACGCGCGATGGTAGAGACTTTGTACTCGATCCGCAGAGCAGGTGCCGACATTATCTTTACATACTTCGCTTTACCAATGGCGGAGTGGCTGCGTAAGAATACTTAAGCGTCACTAGACTTTTGGGTGTGTTTTGCGTTGCTCTGCTTATCGGGTGTGTTTACAATTTTCTGATAACAAGGAAGTTGTATGAAGCTCGGTGTAGAAGTTTTGCTTTCCAATCCCAAAATGCTCAAGTCACTCAAAGGGAAAAGAGTTGGACTTGTCTGTCATCCTGCGAGTGTTGATGAAAATCTTCAACACAGCTTGGATCTTCTTTCGAAGAAAATAAAACTTTCTTGTGCGTTTGGTCCTCAGCATGGAGTGCGCGGCGATAAGCAAGACAACATGATCGAGAGTCCTGACTTCGTTGATCCCGTTCACAAAATTCCTATTTTCAGTCTTTACGGCGAAGTTCGTCGTCCCACGGCCGAGATGATGGAACACTTTGATGTTCTGCTCTTTGATCTTCAAGATTTGGGCTGCCGTATTTACACGTTCATCACAACATTGCTTTATGTGATGGAAGAGTGTGCAGCCCTTGGGAAAAGTGTGATCGTTTTGGATCGCCCGAATCCAGCGGGTCGTCCCATTGAAGGTTTTAAAATGCTTCCAGGCTGGGAATCCTTCGTGGGAGCAGCTCCGATTCCTATGCGCCACGGCCTGACGGTCGGAGAACTCGCTCTTTATTTTAAAGACTTCTACACAATGAATTTGGATTTGCAGGTCGTAAAGATGAAGGGCTACTCGCCTGAAAAAGGACCCGGCTATGGTTGGGATGCAAAACGTCCTTGGGTGAATCCATCTCCAAATGCAGCATCTCTCAATATGGCAAGAGCCTACTCAGGGACCGTGCTGATTGAAGGAACAACGCTGTCTGAAGCGCGCGGGACGACAAGGGCTTTAGAAATGATCGGAGCTTCTGATATCGATTTTGCTGAAGTTCTTTTGCGTATGAAAAAGAAAGCTCCGCAATGGCACAAGGGTGTGACTTTGCGTGAATGTTATTTTGAACCAACTTTCCACAAACACGTTGGAAAACTCTGTCACGGATTCCAGTTCCACACGGATGCAAAAAGTTATAAGCACGATCAGTTTAAACCATTCCGTTTAACAGCATTGATGCTGAAGGTGATCCGTGAAATGCATCCAAAATATCCGATCTACCGCGATTTTGCTTATGAGTACGTGCGTGATCGTTTGGCCTTTGACGTGATCAACGGCGGACCTGCTTTAAAAGATTGGATTGAAAATCCAAAAGCGACACCGAAAGATTTAGATGCCGCTTTAGCAAAAGACGAAAAGTCTTGGGCGAAAGAACGTAAGAAATATCTTTTGTATTAATTAAGAAAAACGCCGGTTACTGTTTCGTCGGAGCTGGCGTTGTTTTTTGTTCTAGAACTTCTAAAGTGTTCCAAGAAAAAGACTTCATAATCTGATTGCAGTTCTGCAAAGCCTTGTTGAAATTCGCCTTATCATCCAAACAAGTCATAATCGCAACACGATCTTCATTCTTCAAAATCACCTGGCGAATTTGTTTGTTCTTAGAGCGTGAAAGCATATCGACAACCAAAGCAGGGCTGCCGTTCAAAGTGAAATTCTTTGCAGAGATCACCTCAAAACCATAGTTCGGGTAATCGCGCATCCATTTGCGAGTGTAAAGATCGAGCGATGCGGTCTTTGCCACTTTGTCCGTGCGAATGCTCAGGCTGCCATCTTTAGGATTGTCTTTAGAAGAAAAACGAACGGTATCAAGAAGGCTTTGCTCAGAACCAGGAACCGGAACCCAGTTCGTGCCTTCTGTTTTTAAAGTGAATCCTTTGTGAAGGAAATAAAGACCTTTTTCGGGAGCTGTGAGCGCCGAAGAACTGGTGGCCGGATAAGGGGCTGCCAGGCTGATTAAAGGTAAACTTAAAAGGATTCCTAAAAAGCTTTTCACTCTTTAAGAGTAGCTTGAGCCGGGGTCTCCAGGCAAGGGCCTAAATCGGTCGGCAAATTCACTATGTAAATTTGTTTCTTATCCTGAAATAAACGTACAAAGGCTAGACGCTCCGTAGATTCATTTGTGACCACAGGGGAAAACAAAGAGTCATTGCCCTTAAAAACGACCTGAGTGCATTGTTTCTCGGTATCATAAACTTCAATCTGGTACTGCTTTTCACCCTTGCGAAGAATGCTATAAAAAAGTCTTTCTGGCGCACGGGGAGCGAAGAAAAGATCGCGGTAAAGGCCCTCGCCCTTTTTCAAAACAAAGGGAATTTTCCCTTTAAGTTTAAAGAGGACAAGGCTTTGCTCCTCAGTTTTTAAATCTTTCTCAACCCAGGCAATTTGCGTGCGATCAGGGGTCATGGTTGGAAAACGTTTTTCTTTTTCTTTCGCTGCCGAAATCAAACTGACGGGAAGGTGTTTGAGATCAATACGATAAATTCCTAAAAGATCTCCGCGACGAGAGGTCAAAAGAATAAACGGTTTTGTCGGGTGAGTGATAAACAAAGGCTCGCCGTCGTATCCGGGTTGTTGCGTGATACGAAGGATGTCATTGCCATACAGATCACTCATGTAAAGGTCTGATGGAGGATAATCTTTATTGAAACTTTTGTTGAGCAAGGGACTTTCTTTGATTTCGTCCGTTGTTGAAGCGTAAAGAATTTCCGCATCACTCATGTAGATTGCATCAAACGCGTCACCATCCGAGAAAGTCACACGACGTTCTTTGTTTTTAAGCAGATCCATTTCGTAAATCTGCGCACCTTTGTGAGTCGCACGACCGCGGCTCGTATAGAGAAGTCTCAGACCGTCGTCAGAAAAACGAGGATGATCGTTGTCGCCTAAAAATGTGATTTGCTTAGAGCCTTTGGCAAGAAGATAGTCGGGAGTTAGAACGTCTTTTGTAATACTAAGGTGAGTGCATCCCACACATAACAACAACGCCGCAACTACCGTACTCATCCACTTCATATTTCAACCTTGTGCAATACTTTTTGAAGCAACGAAGAAGGATTGACCTTCTTAAGCTCCTTCAAATCCACCCATTCAATATTTTTTCCAGCTACTGATTTTCGCTGAGAGATCTGAATAAAGATATCATGATGTGTGATGTTGTGTTTGGCATCATAGGCTTTGGGCTTGTTTTTTTCCATTGCGATTTCGCCCGGGAAAATCATCTGACCTTTCAGGAAAGGAGCATAGTCATTCTTAACAAGAGCGACTTTACGGTCTTTGATCGCGACAAGGGGCTTCCAGACCCAGACTTCGCTTTCTTTGCGCGGTTTTTTCAACGGAAGTTTTTCCACCAAATTCTTTTCACGCGAAACACATGTCGCAGCCCAAGGACACAACATGCAAGTTACTTTTTGTGGAGTGCAAACCGTTGCTCCAAGCTCCATCAACCCTTGATTGACAACATCGGATTGTCCCAAGGCCGCAAGCTCATCAGAGATTGTTTGCAGTTGTTCACGACCTTTGTTGTTCCACCATTCTAATTTCAAACCATAACGACGAGACAGCACACGAATCACGTTGCCATCTAAAACGCCGACCTTTTCGCCAAACGCGATACTCGCAACAGCGCGAGACGTGTAAGGACCAAATCCAGGAAGTTCTAAAAGCTCGGCCGCCGTTTGTGGAAATCCATTTTCTGCCAAGGCCTTAGCGGCTTTATGGAGATTGCGCGCACGAGAATAATAACCAAGACCCGCCCAAGCTTCTAAAACTTCACTTTCAGGAGCCTTTGCCAAATCTCGGACTGTCGGAAACTTTTTAAGAAATTTTTCGAAATAAGGAATGACCGCAACGACTGTGGTTTGTTGCAGCATTACTTCGGAAAGCCAAATACGATAAGGGTCTTTGTTTTCACGCCATGGCAAAGCGCGGTTGTTCTTTTTGTACCATTGCGTAAGTTGTTTGTGATCGAGTTTATAGTCGTATTTTACAGTCATTCGCGGTAATGTAGTCTTCAGATAATTGAGGAGTCAATATGGAATACAAACCACTCAGCGGACGCGAGTTTCCCCGATTTTCTGCGATTAAAACTTTCTTCAGATTGCCTTACGTTGCAATAGACGCAGACTACGAGGTCGGCATTTTCGGAATCCCTTACGATGGAGGAGTTTCCTATCGTCCCGGCGGGCGTTTTGCTCCCGCTAAAGTGCGCGACGTTTCAAGTCTAGGTCGTGGTTTCCATATGACCCGCATGGAAAACTTCTTTGAAAAACTCAAAGTGGCTGATATCGGCGATTGTCCCACGGTGCCCATTGATCAACACCAAACTTACGAACGCATCGAAAAATTCGTGGGTGAAGTTTTAAATCACAATAAAAGATTTCTAGCGGTGGGCGGGGATCACTCGACAACATTGCCGGTTCTGCGTGCTCTTCGCAAAAAATACGGAAAGCCTTTGGCGTTTGTTCACTTCGATGCGCATTTGGATACTTATCCGGCGGCATGGGGGCAAGAATACCATCACGGCGCTTTTGCTCGTCACGCGGTGGAAGAAGGTTTGGTTGATCCTAAAAAAATGGTGCAAATCGGAATCCGCGGTCCTTTGGCTGGCGGAGATGATTTGGATTTCGTGAACAAACACGGCATTCGTGTGATCACAGTCGACGAGATTCGCAATCAACCGATCACAGAGTTTTTAAAAACACTTCCGAAGTTTGACGACACACCGACATACATCAGTTACGACATCGACAATCTTGATCCAAGCTGTGCTCCCGGCACAGGAACTCCGGTCCCAGGGGGCCTGACAACCTACGAAGTGCAAAGAATCTTCCGCGCTTTCCAAATTCCAAACTTGGTCGGAGGAGACGTTGTGGAGATTTCCCCACCGTTTGATCACGCCGACATCACAGCGCTCGCCGGAATGGATGCGCTCTTTGAAATGCTTCACTTATTTAAGAAAAAATAAAAAGAAGGAGAGGGAGACCTCTCCTTTTTAGTTTCTTTCGCCGTGGGAAATAACGAGGATTTGAGAGGTCTTTTCGTTGATGGCGATGAAACTAATGGCATCGACACTCGGATACCAATAGGTGTGGGGATCGACCCAGAAGTCGCGCAGACCGTCTTTTAGTTTTAAAAGTTCCCATTGGTTCTTTGCTTTTATGCGACGAAGAACTTCGATGTCATCGGGGTTTTGATAGCGATAGATTTGCGCATCCATCGAGGCCATCAGCATGCGCATAAGCTCGGGCCAAGTGGACGTTCGCAGATTGTAGTCGTTCGTATCAATGAGTTCTGTCAAATCCGCTTGCAAAGTTTCTGGAGAGCTTTGATAGAACTCAAATTTCAGGCACGCAAAATCCGGAAACTGGTCCTCAAGGCGAAGGCATTCATTGCGCAAGCTTCCGAGTGAGGAAGGAAAGTTAAATTGCTTGAGTTCCCCAAAACTCAACTGCGAAAAGGCAAGAAGACCGATAATCAGGAAAACTTTTTTCATAGAAGACTCCATGAAAAATACCTAGATGCAAAGTCTCCACCGTGACGAGGTCCTATAAAACAAAACATTAACGAAGCTCGTGTCCGAACTCTGGTTATGTGACTGCTCTGAAATGGAAAGGGCTTTTCGCCAAGTGCCACGAAGCACAGTTTCAACGAATTTTGGGCGCTGGTCTTCCCGAAAAATGCCAGAGGTCTATGATAAAGACATAAAGGAAAAACTGGGGGATTTTATGAAAAGACAACTTGTAACAACTCTCATCCTTATTTTCTATGTGGGTTCAGCGAATGCCGCAGGAGATTCTTCAAGATCTCAAACTGTCAGACCTACATACAAAAATTACCATCGCCAACCTGCAACGGCCTATCACTCTGATAGAGATTTGCAGGCAATGGCTCGTCGAAGTTTAGATCGAGACACTGGTTTTTCTGACGAAGCCAGAAACGTGAATATCCGAGTCAGGGATGGCCGCGCTTCTATTCAAGGATTTGTTCAATCTCCAGAAGAAAGTGACGCCTTGAAAAGAAAGGTGATGGCCATTGATGGTGTTCATCGTGTCGATGATAAAACTTCGGTCAGAGAATGAGCTTCATGATCGCGAGGCGAGCCCGAATATGACATAGGGTGAATCATTGAGTGACAACAAATCAAACTAAGAATGAGATAAGTCTATTTTAAAAATCGGAGGACTTATGAAACTATTCTTAGGCTTGTTGGCAACACTTTTTGCTTCGTCAGCGTTTGCTTACAAAGATGGTGTGTACAGTTGTACAACGGCTCCTGGAGTGCCCAACAGAATTATTAAAATCGATACAAAATCATTTTCCGGGGGCATCGAGCTTCCCTATGTCGAGATCACTCGATTCTTCCGCCAGAATCCCAATGATCCTAACTCTCCGTATGAAGGAACAACCGTTAAAGGTTTCGCTTCTGTCTCTGAGATGAAGGGGCGCGAAATTCTGATGGTCGCGGCATTGCGTTTAGATTTCGTGAATGATGAACTTCAGAACTGCAAAAAGTAGAAACAAAAAAACCCGCTCTTTTGAAGCGGGTTTTGTTTTTTATGTCGGAGTGATTTCGTTTGGAGGAGTCAGACCTTTCTTTTTGATCTTTTCCACCAGTGTCGTGCGGTTCAGTCTTAATAAAGCCGCCGCTTGATTGCGATTCCATCCGGTTTTTTCAAGAGCCTTTAAGATCAATGCGTTTTCGTAAGCATCCACAGCGGAGTTAAAATCCATCCCGTTGTCAGGAATTTCCAGGCCGCCGACTTCCGAAGAAGCCATTTTTCCAGATTTGTATTTCACAGGAAGATCCGAAATATCAATGTGACCTTGGCCTTTAAGGATCGTCATGCGCTCCACCAAGTTTTCAAGTTCACGGATATTTCCAGGCCATGGATAATTCACCAAAGATTCCAACGCATCCGGAGTGATACCACTTAAACCGCGACCTTTGGTTTTGTTAAACACATCCATAAAGTGAGTGAGCAACAAAGGAATATCTGTTTTACGCTCGCGAAGAGCTGGAACTGCCAAAGGAATGACGTTCAAACGATAGAACAAGTCTTCGCGGAAGTTGCCGTTTTCAACAGCTTCTTCCAGGTTGATATTTGTCGCTGCAATCACGCGCACATTCACAGACACAGTTTTTGTCGAACCTACCGGTTCAAAACTGCGCTCTTGCAAAGCGCGAAGAAGTTTTACCTGCAAAGAAGGTTCAAGGTCACCGATCTCATCAAGGAAGATCGTTCCTCCGTCGGCCATTTCAAAACGACCTACGCGGTTGGCGATAGCACCCGTGAAAGCACCTTTCATGTGACCGAAAAGTTCACTCTCAAGAAGTTCCGAAGGAATCGCACCGCAGTTGATAGGAATAAAGGGACCCGTTGCACGAGGAGAATTGTAGTGAATCGCGCGAGCGATCAATTCTTTTCCAGTTCCAGATTCCCCTGTAACAAGAACAGTGGAATCGGAATCAGCCACGCGTTCAATCAAACGCAAAACGCCTTGGATCTGGTCGCTGTTTCCGATGATTTGATCAAATTTATATTTCTTATTTAGTTCAGAGCGAAGTTGTTGGTTTTCTTGTTGCAACTTCTTATGAGTCAGAGCTTTTTCAATTAAGCTCATCAGCTCTTCAAGATTGAAAGGCTTTGTCACAAAGTGGAAAGCGCCTTTTTGAGTTGCACGAATCGCAGATTCAATAGTCGCGTGACCGGTCAGAATAATGACTTCGGTCGCCGGGCTCATGCCTTTTAAATAAGTCATGAACTCAATACCATCACCATCTGGAAGGTTGAGATCAACAATAGCTAAGTCAATATGAGTGTCGCCTTGGCACAAGACCTTTGCTTCTTCGATCTTGTTGGCAGTGATAACGTTAAGTCCTTTTCTATCGAGCACTCTAAACAGAGCGGTGCGGAGTGATGACTCGTCATCTAATATAAGAACTCTTTGGCTTCGCATGAACCGTCCTTCCATGGTGGGTTCTTTGGGGAAAATGTTCCCTTAAATTAGGATAGTGTGATTTTGACGGTACTGTCAAAAAATCCGCGCCTGGTAAGGCTTTCAGGACCTTAAAACTGGACGGGAGAAGGAAATTTTTGCCAGATTTTCCTGGCCTGGACCTGCTGAAAATTCGAGGTCAGCCTCGTGATCGCGAAGGATCTGTGAAGCCACAGAAACACCTAAGCCTATGGGAAGACTTGGATTTTTTTCTGGAGTTCCATTGTCTTTGATTAAAATCTGGGCAAGGTCCAGGTCGGCAGAAATTTCGATATCGAGAATTCCTCGAAATCCTTTCTCATGGCGACTTCTATCGGTGACACGATCAATGGAACTTTGCAGAACGTTCTTCAAACCTTGCGCCAACAAATTCAAATGCCCACGAACGGCAATGTCTTCGCCAGGAAAGTGTAACTTCACTTCAATACCTTGAGACTTCGTTTGCAGTTCAACAATTTTCAGCGCACGCAAACATGCTTCTTTCAAACTGACGTCGCCTTCTTGATCGGCGTTCGGATTGCGCGTGAAGCCCAAAAGATTTTGCACGATCTCTTTGCAACGTTGCACGCCCGCTTCCATCTCGACAATGTCAGGATAAAGAGGATTGTCAGGGCTCATGTCCATCTTAATCAATTGAGTGAAAGACAAAATGCCGCCCAGAGGATTATTCAACTCATGCGCGATACTGGAGCCAATCGTTCCAAGCTCTGCCATCTTCGCGGACTCAAGAATCTGTCTTTCCATTTTTAACTGCTGAGTGATGTCGTGATACAGATTCACGAACACAGGCGGCTTGTCCGAATCCAAAAGCAAGCTTTGGCTAAAGACATCAAAGCTTCGTGGCGTGGAGCTGCGCGATTGCACGCGGAAATTACTTCCACGCTGGCAACCGGGACAAGGCTCATCCCGATTAAAAAGAACTTTATAACATTTGCGAGACGTCTGTTCTTTTTCTTGTTCACGCAGGCGTTCATCCAAAGCCTTGTTCGATTGAATGATATCGTAATTCGTATCAATCAAAACGACAGGGTCCGACATGGAGTTGAACGTCGCTTCCCATTGTTCTTTTAAAGACTCTGACTCTTTGAGTTTCTGAATACGATCCAGAGCCAAGGCCACCGCTTCCGCCACACGAGTCAGAAAATCACTTTCTTCACGAGTGAACGGATGATCAGGAGCGCGCAAGAAAAAGATCGAGCCCACTTTTTCATGATGTCTAAAAAGAGGAACCTGCAATTGAGTAAAATTGAGCTGCGCCTGCACCTGGCGAGCGAAAAGTTCATCTTGCGGATGATAAAACAAACGAATCCATGAAGTTTGCACTGTTGCAGCCATGGAGTCATTCAAGAGCTGTTCAATCTCTCCCACGGAACTTGCCTGATGGACTGCCATCAAAGCGCGTTTAAAACCTTCAATACGCGAGTTCGTTAAAAATAATTTACGACGAGCTTCCGTTAAAAACTTCGTTCTTTTTTGCACGCGCTCTTCAAGTTCGATTTGCAAACGCTTCAACTGCGCTGTTTGCTCACGAATGAGAAGAGCCAAGTTTTCATCTTGCTTGCGCTGATTGGCTTCTTCCAAGGCAGAAAACAAATGCGTTTCTAAATCCGCATCGTTAAAGCTTGTCATCACTCGCGAAAAATTAAACTCTTCATGAAGATACGCCATCTGGTGAGCGGAAAAATCTTCAGGCACCACCGCAATGAATTGAATCCCGGGGGAAGAGCGTTTGATCTCTTCATAAAACTCAGGAAATCTTTTTCCTAAAATCAAAGTGACTGACAAGGCGACAACGTCATAAGTGGAATCTTGCATCCAGTGCCAAGCCTGCTGAAGATCGGTGGCGATATGGGCCCCCAGCTCTTGCAGTCTTGGATCCCAAGGACCAATTAAAAGAAAACTGGCTTTTAAAGTCCGCATGTCGGGATCAAATCCTTGTGATGAGTGATGGTGAAATCAGGATGGTCTTCAGGAAATTGCGGAGTTTCTCCGACGTGTTCGCCGTAAGCAAAGTAACAAGTGTCTGCACCGGCGCGTTTGCCGTCACGAATTTCACTCGAAAGACGATTGCCGATGCTGAGCAATTCGTGGGGTTGATGTCGTTCCAGGCGTAAAATATCTAAGAAGGCAGAATTTTTTTTCTCTCCAACAAAGCCGTTTAAAATATAAATCTTTTTAAAATGGCTTTCGATGCCCAGAGCTTTGATCTTTTTTACTTGCGACTCGTAAGAACCCATCGTCACTAAAAACAAATTATAGCGCGATTTCAAATTCTCAAGATTTTCAAGAGAATACGGAAGCATGGGTAAATGCGCTGGCACAAAAGGATTGTAAAACTCTTGAAGCGCATCGTGAATCGCTTTGCCTTCCTGATTCGTTCCATAGCGCGCGGCGATCTGCGTGAAGATTTCTGTGTGAGATAAATTCGCAGCGAGTTCGTGGCGCATTTGCAGGCACTCATCCAGGCTGCATTGCAGGCCCGCTGCAATCATCGCTTCGCACGCTCGGCGCGACGCCATAGGGACTAACAATCCCGATGTGTCGAGCAACGTGTCGTCTAAATCAAAAGCGATGGATTTGTACTTCGTCATCAAGAATTCTTTCCTGTGAGCAGCATCTCAAGGCCCGTTTTAAAGTGCGGCCATACCAAATTCAAATCAATGTGCTCCTGCTCTTCAATACATATTACGGGAGTTTGATGCTCGATCCATCCGAACTGTCCCAAACTTCCCGGAGTCGGGTAGCCGATGTCTTCGCGGCACTCATACCCGGTTCCGGTGGCCAAGATCTCAGCCGCCTTTTTTCCGGGCAGACCCGTGTAAACAACGCAAGGCTCCCACGAATGAAAGTGTACTATGAGCTGTGGCTTTTCGTCCTCAATGAGTTTCACCAAAGCTTGAACTTCCTTCTCACTTCCAGGCGAAGGGCCAGGGTAATATCGAGGAGCTTTGGCGTCGGGGCTCCAATCGCGGCAGGGAAAGTTGCGATTCAGATCCACACCGTTCCCATTGGTTCTTTGATTTTGAGAGTAACCGTCAGGATTGATGCAAGGGATGAGCAGCCAAGGACGGATTTTTTCTGAATTCCGAGTTTCCTCTGCTTTGAGCCATGTGAGAAGTTCTTGCGCTAAACGAACACCCTCGGGTTCGTCGCCGTGAACCCCGCCAATAAAGAGAATCGGGCGTTCTGAAAAGTCACTCGAACTGTGTGATTTTTTATACAGCTCGATCGGTGTGCCTTTCGCGGTGATTGCCCAAGAAGTTTGGTGAAAAATTTTTCCTTGCATGACATAATTAAGCCTGTTTTTTTCAGAGAAGAAAAGCTTTTAAAAGGAAGTTCGCACATGTCAGAAAAAGCATCTGAGAAGTTGACGGTGATCGCGCTCGCGGCAGGAAAAGGGACTCGCATGAAGTCGCCTCTTCCTAAAGTCCTTCATCCCGTAGCCGGTCGCCCTATGATTGAAAAAGTGATTCAAGCTTCTAAACAAGCCGGCGCCGCCGAAGTTCGCGTGATCGTTGGTCACGGCCAGAACTTGGTACGCCAAGTGGTCGAGCCTATGAACGTGGCTTGTTACGTTCAAGATGAACAACTGGGAACAGCACACGCGGTTCGTTGCGCAAAACCAGAAACCATTGAAGGTGATGTTGTGATCATGAACGGAGATCATCCGCTGATTGAAGCTTCCGACATCAAAGACTTCGTGCGCATCTTCCGCGATGAAAAATGTGATCTTGCTGTTGTCACAGCTGTTGTGAAAGCTCCTGGCGAGTTTGGTCGTATCGTTCGTCACAAAGGTGAATTGATGGCGATCGTAGAGGCGAAAGACGCTTCTGCTGAGACATTGAAAATTGACGAGATCAATACGGGCATCTACATCGTGAAAGCATCCGTGCTTGCGGAATATCTTCCTCAAATCAAAAACAACAATTCTAAAAAAGAATTCTACATCACGGATTTGATCTCTCTTTGCATTCAGGACAAATGCCGCGTGCAAGCGATCAAGTCGACACCGAAAGTAGCAGTCGGCGTGAATAATCAAGTGGAGTTGGCGAAAGCGACTCGCATGATTTTCAGACGCAAAGCTTTGCGTTTGATGGAAGAGGGCGTTTTGATGATTGATCCACGCACAACGTATGTGGAAGAATCCGTGGAAATCGGCGCGGGGACTGTGATCTACCCGAATGTGTTCATTCGCGGTCGTTCCAAAATCGGTTCTTTCAGCGTGATTGAATCCAACTGTTTCATTTCCGATTCAGAAATTGCCGACAGCGTGCAAGTGCGCGGTGGAAGCTATTTGGAAAACTCAAAACTTCACAACCGTGTTTCTGTCGGACCTTACGCGCGTTTGCGTCCTGAAACAGAAATCATGGAAGAAGCTCACGTTGGAAACTTCGTTGAGATGAAAAAAGTGAAGTTTGGCAAAAAATCAAAAGCAGGACATTTAACATACTTGGGCGATGCTGAAGTGGGTGAAGAGGTCAACGTGGGTTGCGGAACGATTACATGCAACTACGCTGCGGATAGAAAGAAATATAAAACGAAGATCGGAAACCGCGTGTTTGTGGGAAGTGACACACAATTCGTAGCTCCCATTGAAATCGGCGATGATGCTATCATCGGTTCAGGTTCAACGATCACTAAAAACGTACCAGCAAAAGCTTTGGCCGTGGCCCGTGGAAAGCAGTTCGTAAAAGAAAACTACGCTCCTAAAGCTGTCGAGTCAGAGACAAAAGAGTAGGTGAAGCATGTGCGGAATCGTCGGCTATTTAGGCCCTCAAAACCCTAAAGATATTATTATCAATGGTCTTAAAAAACTCGAATACCGTGGCTATGACAGCGCCGGTGTTGCGATTTTGGATCAAGGCAAAACCAAGCGCGTGCGTGCTCAGGGGAAATTAAAAGCTCTTGAAGACAAACTCACGAGCGAAAAATTCGATGGTCATATCGGCATCGGTCACACTCGTTGGGCGACTCACGGTAAACCTTCTGAAAGAAACGCCCATCCGCACCAAGTGCGCGGAATCAATCTTGTGCACAACGGGATCATTGAAAACTATCTTGAAATCCGCGAAGAGCTTTTGGCGCAAGGGGCTGAGATCACGTCAGACACAGACTCTGAACTGGTGGCGCACTTGATTGCGAACGAAATTGAAACGACGAAGGATCTTTTTAAGGCCGTTGAAGGCGTCTTGCAAAAAATCCGCGGCGCTTTCTCAATCCTTGTGATGTGGGAACAAGAGCCGGATCGTTTGGTGGCATTTAAAGATGGCCCACCTCTTGTTGTCGGTCTTGGTTCTAAAGAAGTGTTTGTCGCCAGTGACGTTCAGGCATTGATCCAATACACAAAACAATTCGTGTATCTTGAAGATCGCGAAATCGCGAATATCAAAGGCGCCGACGTGCAATTCTTCTCTGCCAATGGTTTCCCGATTCAAAAGAAGATCGTGGAGCTGAATTGGAATCCAGAGATGGTGGAAAAGCAGGGATACGCTCATTACATGCTGAAAGAAATCTACGAGCAACCGCGTGCTGTCGCAGCTGCGATTGAACCGCATGTGAATCCTGAGAGCTTCTCCGTCGCTTTGAAAAACATCGGCTTCGGTGGTCAACCTGTTCAGAAATTAGAAGAGCTTGATAGCAAAGCAGACTGGGCAAAAACGCAGGAAGTGTTTAAAAACATCGACCGTGTTTTCATCATCGCCTGCGGAACAAGTAACTATGCTGGCATGGTTGGAAAATATTTGATTGAACAGTTGGCAAAAGTCCCTGTGGAAGTGGATATCGCCAGCGAATTCCGTTATCGCAATCCTGTGATTCCACCAAAATCTTTGGTCGTCACAATCTCTCAAAGTGGTGAGACGGCAGATACTTTGGCGGCGATTCGCATGGCCAAAGAAATGGGCGCGACGACTTTGAGTATCTGTAACGTGAAGAACTCAACAATCGATCGTGAAGCTCATGGTCACTTGTACATGAACTCAGGTCCTGAAATCGGTGTGGCTTCAACAAAAGCTTTCACAAGCACGATGGCTGTTCTTCACTGTTTGTCGATTGCGATTGCCCGCACTCGCGGAACAATGAATGAAGCAACGGAAAAAGAATTGGTTAAAGCCATCCTCGCAGTTCCAAGTCAGATGGAAGGCGTTTTGGCTTATGACAAATATTTCGAAGAAGCCGCTTCTGGTTTAAAACTTTTCCGCGGTTTCCTTTACATGGGTCGTGGCACAAGCTTCCCGATTGCGATGGAAGGGGCTTTAAAACTCAAAGAACTGGCTTACATGCACGCCGAAGGCTATGCGGCTGGCGAAATGAAGCACGGTCCTTTGGCGTTGATTGACGAGCGTATGGCGATCGTGATGGTGGCTCCAACAGACCATCTTTACGAAAAGACAATCAGCAATTTGGAAGAAGCCCGTGCTCGCGGTGGAAAAGTGATTTCCATCGGAACAGGTGAAAACGAAAAATTGCGCGCGATCAGTGAATACTACCTGGCGATTCCAAAAGCACACTGGACGGTGAACTCCATCCTGACAGTGATTCCGCTTCAGTTGATGTCATATCACTTGGCGTGCAGCTTGGGATACGATGTGGATCAGCCACGCAATCTCGCAAAATCAGTGACAGTTGAATAAAAAAGATTAAAAAGCCCTCTGATGAAGAGGGCTTTTTAATTTGTTAAAGATCTTCGTTCTATTCGTGGAGGTTGTTATATGCCAATGAAAAAGGCACTCAGTCTTCCCCATCTTGTTTTTTACGGCATAGGAATGATTCTTGGTGCCGGAATTTATTCCATCATCGGAAAAGCGGCCGGCGTTGCTCAAGAAGGTTTATGGGTGAGTTTTTTGCTCGCGGCCTTTTGCGCCGCTCTGACTGCTCTTTCTTACGCAGAACTCGCCACTCTTTACCCACAAACGGGCGGTGAATATATTTATCTGAAAAATATTTTTCCTACTTTGCCATATTTGTCTCTGCTTTGTGGTTCGATGATGGTGTTTGCGGGGATTTCAACAGCAGCGACCGTGGCTATGGCGTTTGCCGGATACATGCAACAGTTTGTTTCCTTACCGACAACCGTCACGACGATAGCAATTCTATTTCTGTTCACGGTTATAAATATCATCGGCATCAAAGAATCCAGTTGGATGAATATTGTCTTCACACTTATCGAAATTTCCGGATTGATTTTATTTATCACGCTGGGAATGCAATCGGAAAACTTTGGAAAAGTGCTGTCGACACCAACATTAAATGGAGCTGTTTTTTCAGGAGCCGCGCTTGTTATTTTTGCGTACTTCGGTTTTGAAAACATTGTGAACCTTGTTGAAGAAAGTCGCGAGCCTCAAGAACTTCCTAAGGGAATATTAATAAGCGTCGCGGTCTCGACGGTTCTATATCTGTTGGTGAGTTTAGCGGCTCTGGCCTTGGGCTCGCCGCAAGAGCTAGCTACAAGCGATGCTCCTTTAAGTGATATTGCAGGAAAAACAAGTCCTTCTATTGCCAAAGCTTTGGGTGGAATCGCCATGTTTTCGACCGCCAACACAGTTCTTATTTCAATGCTCTCAACAAGTCGGGTGATCTTTAGTATGGCCCGGGAAAAAGATCTGCCCCAGATGTTTGCGAAATTTTCTGCGAAAAGATCGACACCTTGGATGGCTTCCGTGACGGTTTTTGTTTTGGCACTCACTTTGTTGCCGGTTGGAGGCATTGAGGTTGTGGCCAGTGCTTCTTCATTTGCGACGATGTTTGCGTTTTCAGTGATTAACTTAGCTCTTATTCATTTGCGATTTGTCGAGCCTGAAAAAGAACGCTCTTTCAAAGTGCCATTTTCAATTGGAAAATTTCCTGTGCTGACAGGAATGGCGGCTTTAGTTTCAATAGTTTTTTTATTCTTCTTTAAGAAGGAAGTTTATTTTTTGGGAGCGTTTGTTTTTATTGTGACGACTGTCGTGTACTTTATTAGCCGGCGGAATTCATAAGATTGTAGAACGATTTCACACGTTCCACAAAATCCACAGTCTCGTAACCACGTGCGGGGCCGTATTCTAGCTCCGCCGCGTATTCAGGATCTGCAAGGAGCGGCAACACCTCACGCAGGTGGCGCCAAGAATAAGGATTGCGACCCATTTTCTCAGCCAACTTCTGAGCATCTTTTAAGTGAGCAAGACCAATATTGTAAGCCGCCAGTGCCAATGCCAAACGATCTTTAGGATTTAAATTCGTAGGCGTCTTATCTAAGAGATAACGCAAATATTTTGATCCGCCCCAAATACTTTGCAAAGGATCGGTGCGATCTTCAATACCCACGTGATCGGCTGTGTCCGTTGTTAATTGCATCAAACCACGAACGCCTGTGAAACTGCGAGCATCTGGATTCCAATGAGATTCTTGATAAGCAACCGAAGCCACCAACTGCCAAGGAAGATGATGTTCCTCAGCCGCTTCTTTAAAGGCGTCTTTATAGATCGGCAACGTCGAGCGAATTTTTTTAAAGAACTTCGCAATGTCGCGTTTATTTAACTGCGCAAGATAAGTTTTATAACGATCCAGCACACGCATCACTTCATCTTCACGTGAAGCCTGTTGATACCAAGACTGCATCAAGCGCAAAAGATCCTGATTGTCCGGAGTCAAAAGCCAACTCAAAGAGTAAGACTCCGTTAACGCTGCGATTTTTTCGACTTGCGTATGATAACGAGTGTAGAAATCTCCGCTGAAGTTTTCTGCGATCACGCAATCACTCTTTCCTTGCGGAAGTGTCGCGATCAAATCTTGAGTTTTGGTGTTTTCAAGGATCTCCAGTTGAACTTGCGGAGAAAGCTGGCGAAGACGTTCGGAAAGTCCTAAGTAGTTATCTTTATTAAGGAGAGCGATTTTTTTGCCGTTCAAGTCTTTGATATTTTGAACTTGCGACTTCTTGTGACAGTAAAGACTTAAATAAGTTTCTTCAAAGGCCGGGCTTGTTAAAAAGCCTATACTATTATGAGGAGTCCTCAATCGAGCCGCTGCCACGTCGCCTTCGCCCTTAGAGAGCGCGCGGACCACCGACTCTTCATCCGGTAAAACAACATAGCGTATTTTAATATTATAGTGGCGCGAGAAACTTTCCATGAGGTCGTGATCGATCCCGAAGGCGTCGCCACGTTTGGGCTTACTATATATAAGAGGACTTTGCGTGGTAAGGACAACGACTTCACCTTTGGACTGAACCTTAGCAAGGCTATCCTGTTCATCCCAATACATGGCATCGCAGCCATTCATGGCGATGGTGGTGACACCCAACGCTCCTACAAGGAACGCGCGGGTTAATTTCTGTCGAAATCTTAAAATCCTACCCATAACGTTCGGCCTAGCTACCTGATGGTGCGGAGCAGGGGCAAGGATTAAGAGCTTTGGAGACCCTTAAAAATATGAAAAATCGACGGTTCCTGCAGAAAATCGGCACCTCTTTGGAAAAATCTTCAACCCTGGTGGGGAGTTACAGGCAGGCGTCACAAACTGAGACAGAACTCACAAATCTGACGCAGACCCTAAAAAAGATCATGTTTAGAAGCAAAGATTCCGAAAAGTAAATGGCAGTTCGTCTATATTTTCAGGGGAATGGTCTTATGAAATCGTGGCTCGCTATTGTCTCGTTAGCCTTTGCGATCGGCCTTTCGTTGGAAGCCAATGCTGCTCCGTTTGTCGGGGTGAAGTATTGCGAACCCAGTTTGAACGCCTGCCTGAAAAAGAGTAAAGACAAAACCCAATGCGGTCAGGAATACGAAACCTGCCTGAAGACCACCGGGGGTGTTCTTGAGCGCAGCGACGGAAGCATGACTCAGCGTTATCACCCGGACAACCCGCAGTTTAAAAAGTGCCAAGCGCAAGGTCTGATTATTGGAACCAAAGCGTTTGACGCCTGTATGAATGGTGCGGGGACTTCGACAGCGTCAACGCCTCGAACTTCACGTCCGCCTGTGACTTCTCCAACAACGACGGCGAGTACGCCTTCCGTGGATGACACCACTCCAACTCCGCAAGAAGATCCCAACACGCCAGAGTCTCGCGCGTGCCAAGCGGAGTTCGCCGAAGCTTATCAAAAATGCGAGGCTGAAAGTCAGATCGCCGTTTCAAACTGTGATAGCGAAAATGATTCGGATCTCGCTTCGTTTTCAAATTCCACGAATGATTTGGCGATTCGTTTAGGTGCAACCGCCGCAGCAAGTATCACGCAATCTTGCACGGAGATGGCAAAGGTCAGCCAAGCTGCGAATGCGACCGTGGCGACCTTCCGTACTAGATGTAAAGCGGCTCAAAATTCTTGTTTTGATAGCTGTGCGCGAGTGAACACGTTTATCTCTGAAAGATCATCGACATGTTTTCCGCACTTAACGTCGCAACAAGTTTCAGAAGCGATGTCGCAATATCAAAACAACGTTTCTGGAAATAGAACCAAGTGTGAAGCTCTCGATACCAAAATTACTGAAGCGGAAAAAGCGATTAAAGAATACGGAAATGCTCTGACTGTGTCTGCCGGATGTCGCGAAGATACTTACGGCGGTCTTGCTGCCAATGCTCCTGAATTTTGTAAAGCCACACCTTCTTATCCAGGTTGCAGTCGCGCCAATCCCATTGATTGCTCAGACCCAACAGCCGCTGTCGAAAATCGCGTGTGCATCTGTCAGAAAAATCCCAATGATCGCACGTGCACTTTAGCCGAACAAAAAGAGGGAGGAGAATCTGTTGCCGCAAGCTCAGATCCTTCCGGCCGTTTGCCTTCGCAAGCTTCTGGTGGCGGCGGCGGAGATATGTTTGGAACTCCCTCGATCACTCAAGGAAAACCGAACTCAGGGGGACCGGGAACTGTCGCGGAAGGCCGTCAAGGTGGAGAAGCGCTTGGAGGTTCCGGCGGCGGAAGTGGTAACGGCGGCTCTGCTTCCGGTCGTGGTGTCGCGAATGCCGGAGATGGCAATGAGCACGGTGTTCTTGGTGGCTTCTACGGTGGTGGAGGCGGCAGTTACGGCGCCTACGGAAATGGCTCCGGCTCTGGGACTGTGGCCAACGCGAATGGAGCTCAACGCGTGGGCGGGAACTCCGCGTCTTCACAAGAGTTGCAAAAGTTTTTGCCTGGTGGCCAAAATGATCGCCGTTATCCCAATGGAGCCAGCGGACCTGATGGCATTACCGGTCCACACTCAAACATTTGGCTGAAAATTCAGAATCGTTATCAAAACGAAAGCTCAAATCTGATGCCTTAATGCGCGAGGTTATTCTAAAAAATAGGCAGAAAGCCCTCCCTGATTGACTCTCCGGACGGTTTGTTTGATCGTGATTTCGATGAAGACAACGAACTGAGGGGTTAACGTGTCTGAATTTTCTTATGTTCATGCCAGAGGTTGGATCGAGGTAGTTGTAGGTTCCATGTTCAGTGGAAAAACCGAAGAGCTGATCCGTCGTTTGCGTCGTGCCGAGTTCGCGCGTCAGCAAATTCAAGTTTTCAAACCGATCATTGATAAACGCTATAACGAGATGGCGGTCACATCTCACGATCTGACAACGATTGATTCTTTACCGATCAACGATGCGGATGAAATTTGGAATCATCTGAAGCCCGGCACCAAAGTGGTGGGCATTGATGAAGGACAATTCTTTTCGCAAAATCTTGTGACAGTAGCGCAAGATCTTGCAGACCGTGGTCTTCGCGTGATCATTGCGGGCCTTGATACAGACTGGCAGGGAAAACCTTTTGAACCCATGCCGACATTGATGGCGATTGCAGAAAGCGTGACAAAGCAACACGCTGTTTGTGTTGTTTGCGGAAATACCGCAAGCCGCACGCAACGTACTTCCGGCGGAGATGGCCAAGTTCTTGTGGGAACTCACGATGCTTATGAAGCTCGTTGCCGTCAGCACTTCAAACCTGAAGTGGATATGCCGACTCTCGATTGGAAATTGAAACGCGAAGCAGATCTTGCTTAGTCTTTTGATGGAAGTGTTTCTTCGAATGAAAGAAACGCTTCTCCTCTGAAAATCATCTTCTTAAAACGCAATAGTTCCCTCTGGTGGTGACGAAGTTTTCGACAGAAACAAAGTCTGTCACTTTCCATCTTTTTCCCCCTTTCCCTCTGAAAAACTGCTAAAACTAGGTCACTCAATTGAGGTGATCTATGATCAAAAAACTCTCGATGGCTTTGATGGCAGCGGCGATGATGTCGGCGTGCGCGGGACAGAATTCCTCCGAAATTCTTTCGCAAGATTCTCAAAGCGGCGTCGTGGGCGGTGAGAAGGTGAACATGGTTTCTCCGATTGCGCGCTCGACGGTGGGGCTTTTTGATGAAATGACAGGATCTCTTTGCACAGGCACTTTGATTTCTTCGCAGTTGATTCTAACCGCCGCTCATTGTGTGGTTCCGGGTTCTCACGATTTGTTGGTATTTTTCACTCAAGATTTTAATGACATGAACGCCTATAACTCTCGTTATGCATTGAAGGCTTTGCAACATGAGGACTTCGATAATAGTAAAAAGCAAGACAGAGCCGATATCGCGTTAGTGCGGATTACAGGCGACTTGCCTGCGGGTTATGCTCCTGCTCCGCTATATGGTGATTTTAAAAATCTTCAAGCGGGTACCGAGACTGTCGTTGCCGGATACGGTGTAAGCTCAGCATGGATTGGGAATAAATCAGGAGTTCTTCGCACCACAAATCTAACAATCAAAGCAGCTCAGTTTGGAAAAACGGAATTGATGATGGCGCAGTCGACTCGCAAGGGTGTTTGCCAAGGAGATTCCGGCGGACCTGCGTACATTCAAAAAGATGGAAAGTTGTATTTAGCAGCTGTTGTCAGTCGCGGAGACGCTTTGGATTTAGGAATCACGGCAAAATGTCCTAACAATTCCATTTACTCTCGCGTGGATGCCTATCTGCCGTGGATTAAAAAGACGTCTGAGTTTTTGATGTCGATTCGTTAAAAAGAAAAAGCCCGGAGGACCCGGGCTTTTTTTATGCTTGCCAACTTTCCAGTGCTTCTCTGGCCAAACCAATTTGTTTTTTCTTACGAAGCTCTTTGTCTCTTTCTTTTTCCGCAAGGGGAGGCAGAAGAGCAAAGTTGATATTCGTTGGTTGGAAGTGCTCGGCTCTTGTGGGATCTATGATAGCTTCAAGCAAAGATCCAAAGGCACTCGCGCGCGGAGGCGGCGAGAACGGACGATCTTGCAATTTCTGATGCAAGAAGCGAGAAACCATCAACCCCGTGCAAGTGGATTCAAAATATCCTTCCACGCCTGTGATTTGTCCTGCGAAGAACAGCCAAGGATCATTTTTACTGGAAAGATCTTTGTTCAATCTCTTCGGAGAATTAATAAAAAGATTTCTGTGAATGCTTCCTAGCTTTAAAAACTCTGCGTTCTCAAGACCCGGGATCATGCGGAAGACGCGCACCTGTTCGCCATAAGCCATGCGCGTTTGAAAGCCCACCATGTTGTAAGCAGTGCCTTCTTTGTTGTCCTGGCGAAGTTGCACGACAGCCCAAGGATAACGACCCGTGCGAGGGTCATCCAGGCCAATCGGTTTCATCGGACCAAAGCGCAATGTCTGAGGGCCACGATCCACCATCACTTCAATCGGCATGCAGCCTTCAAAGAAGTCTGTTTTTTCGAAATCTTTGGGCTCAATCTTGCGTGCGTTTTTAATTTCTTCAATGAAGCGATTGTATTCTTCTTTGTTCATTGGGCAGTTGTAGTAATCACCCGTGCCCTTGTCATAGCGATCGGCCTTCCACGCAATTTCTGTATTGATTGAATCCGCATCAATGATCGGCGCAATGGCATCGAAGAAATACAAAAACTCATCGCCAAAATGTTTGCGCATGCTTTCTGCTAAATCATCGTGAGTCAAAGGACCTGTTGCGATCACGGCCGGGCGAGGAATTTCATCCAAAGATTTTACAACGTCATTGCGAACTTCAATGCGCGGATGATTTTTAACTTTCTCTGTCATGACCGCAGAGAAAACTTCACGGTCCATGCCTAAGGCTTGTCCTGCGGGAACCTGCGCTTCAAAAGCGGCTTTAAGGATGTGAGAACCCAGTTTCTGTGCTTCCCATTTCAGTTGTCCTGGAGCTGAATGCTCACCCAGGCTGCCAAAAGAATTCGAGCACACGAGTTCTGCAAACTTATTTGTCTTATGCGCGGGAGTCATAGTTCTATCGCGCATTTCGTAAAGGACGACCTGATAACCCATGTCAGCAAGTTGTAAAGCGCATTCTGAGCCCGCGAGCCCCGCGCCAACGACTGTAATTTTTTGATTTTGAGTGAAATTTGTCATCTTTGTGGTAGACCTTTTCTTAATGGATTCCAATCAGAAACCCAAAGGCAAATTATCTATCGGCTCGGAAGTACTACAGAGTCTTTTCGAAAATGGCAAGTCGCCATTGTCCGAGCAGTTTATGCGCTGGAAATTATGGGCAAAATGGGAAGAGGTTGTGGGTCCTACCATCGCTAAAAACGCCGAGCCTGTGGGCTTTCAAAGAGGCGTATTGTTCGTTTGGGTGCGTAACTCGACGTGGATGCAACAAATGAGCTTTATGGGGAATCACATCCGCGACACGATCAATCAGAAATTTGAGAAAAATTTTGTAAAATATATCAAGTTCACCTTGGACCGCCGCGAAGTTCCGAACTCAGATAAAGAGAGTTTTAAAGAGATGATCCAAAAAATCGCTCCAGAGGGCGACAACGACTAAGAAGTCTTCTTCTATTGGAGTTCCTCGAGGGCTTTCAACCAAGGAGTTGAAATCTTCTCAAGTTGAACTTGGCTCGCCTTCGGAAGGTGGGGTTTCAACTCCATCAAAGCTAAAAGCGCGTTCACTTTTTGAGGGAAGTCGAGCTTTGAACCGTCGCCATTGATGTAAAAGCGCTCTTTCGAGTTATAAAGCTCTTTATTCATCGCGAAGTAAATTTCCTGGGCGGACCAAAGATAAGCGTCTAGTTTTGTGATCTCCCAGGCTTTTAGGAGCGCGCGGATTCCGTAAATCTGTTCTTCCACCAAAAACTCTGGATTGTTCGAGCGCTCCTTTTCATTCAAATAGTAATGCGCTTGCAACAAAGATTTTTTCGTCATCAGTTGATTGGAAATAAAATTTGCCAATGCGACAACAAGAAGTTTCAAATCACGACGGCCCTCAAGAAGAGCGTCAAGAGGAGCCAGTCCTTGAGCGTCCTTTTCTAGCAAGATGGAAGACTTGGTATTTTCAACTCCTTCAGTCGCACTAAGGAAGTCGCCAATGGATAATAAAAATCTTGCGACATCTTGAGATTGAACAACATTCGACTTGCGACCGTCTTTAATATCCACGATTCCGGCCATGATTGCAGTTTCTGCGCTTGTTGAGTATTGATCGGCCCATAGAACATCGTTGTTCAAAGTCAGTAAGAACACGGGCGTCGCTTTCTTCGTGATATCCTGAAGCAGAACCGCCACGTCACCAATATTTAAGGCAAAGAGCATATCTTTTGGAAATAAAGAACGGTTTAAAGCTTCTGACTGAATTTCCTCCGTCAGTTCCTGAGCTTTGATTTTTCCTAAGATATGATCAAAGCTAGATTCCTTCCAGTCGGCCGTCAGACGAAGCATGTGGCTAAGACCTTTGATTTGTTCCGCATAAGACGCGGCAGAAAAGTTTTTGTCATAAACCATTTTTTCATCTGCGTGAAAGGCGTCTTGCATACGGATTTTGTCCGGGATGCGATAAGAGATCAAAGACGCTGTCAGATTCATTAAGTCCAAAGGCTTCTTTTCATGCTCCACAGGTGACAGCAAGGCTGGAATTAATTTGTTTTGATCGTCACGATAGCCACCGATGCTAATTAATTTATTCACTTGTGAAAGAGCTGACTGCAGACTCAAGGCCTCTGCAGGGGAGCTATGTTCAAGCAAGAGAGTGTTGGCCATCATTGATGTTCCAGCGGTATTGGCTTTAAGATCTGTGAGTGTACCGACACCTTGCAAAGACATTTTATTTTTGGCAGAGATATCAACTTTGACGGTGGATACTTCAAAACCAGAAACCTGACCTTTAAAGGTTGGCAAAACTTTTTGCCCCCATTTAGCCAAAAGCGTTTTGATATAATCCGCGTAGTTTTTTTGCACGGAAAGAAGCTCGCCCGCTTTGCTCACAAGTCCCGCATCAATCTTATCAGCAAAGGTTTGGGGAATTTCGGTTGCGAAAGTCTGAGCAAAGGCTTGGATTTGTTCAATCACGTAACCGCGCGTCTTTTCATTCATCTGGGCTCGCAGTTGGTCTAAGCCGTACTTTTTAATTTTTGGAAGAATGAAGAGTTTCTTTGCAATACCCTTAAAAATTCCGCCGGAGCAACCATCGCGACGAAGGCAGTCTAACTCTTTAGCATCTTGCTTCGTCAGAAAATCATAGAGGTCATCATTCACAGGTTTAAAATAGAGAGCCTGTTCTTCGGGAGTGAGAATTCTCCAGATATCCACAAGAACAGTAAGACCTGTCTGAGGTTCGTCGCTAATAGCATCAAGTCCCTGTGCGATCTGACGCCCTTGTTTAAGACTTTGGCTTAATTCAGGCGTTAACTCGACTTCAAATTTGCTAATCCCGTTTTCCACGAGGTTTAAGGACTGAGTCAGCGTTTTTGTTTTATCAAGTTCAGCTAAAAGAGCGCGCACCTCTTTGAAAAGAGGCTGTGTTTGCGCGATCAACTCGTCATGGACGCCTTCAGAAATCATCTGTGGCAAATCCATGTTATTTAAATTATCTAGCACAATACTTGTGAAGGTTTCCGCATGATGAAGAACACTTGCAAGACTTTCGGGTTTTTGTGGCCATAAATAGCTTTTTCCCAAAGCCAAAATATTTTCTCTTAAAACTTTACGGGATCTTTCCAATTCCGTTGAAACTTCATTTAAAGTTTTTTGCACTTCTTCCTGCGTTTGTGCTGCCGCCAGAGCAGCAAAAGGACTTTGTGCTAAATCCACATAGTTGGTAGTTTGCGGTTGTTGATAGAAATTTTTAATCCACTGAAGACCTTTGTTTGTTAATGCCTCATTGTGCGTAAGTTTTCCAAGGGCCACGAGATTTTCGGCTTGTTGAAAATAAACCGCCGTCGGAACCGAAGCCTGCCAAGAAAGCTGAGCAGGGGAGGCATCAAAGGTTTTTAAACCCGACGAAACATCGGCATCTGCCGAGCGTGGGCCAAACGATGTGGTAGGCGCATCAAAACGACGTTCTTCGACCTTGGGTGCGCAGGCACTTATCAGAACTGTCGTTGATATTAAAATTTTGATGTACCTTTTCACTCTTCAACCCCTCTAGAAGAACATCATTAAATTAAGTTCTTGAACCAGCTGTCTTTCCACGTTCATTCCGGCGATCACATCAGACACTTCAATTGAAACGATCATCGGAATCAAAGCGGTCTTCTTAAAATAAGACTTCACGGAACTATAAGACACTTCCGCCTTCACTCGTTGCGCTTTCATATCCGTATTAAGTGCCAAAAGATCATAGCGAGAATTTTTTGAACCGCTAAAATGATCTTCATCCTTTGTGGCGTATTCGTAGCCGCCACCGAAAGTCCAACTGTCATTGAGTTCATAAAACAGATTTCCACCCAAAGTCGCTGTGTTGCCGAGTTGTCTTTTCACGCCTTCCTTGGAGTTGGCGTCAGGAAGTGTGTCATCTTCATTCGTCGGAACACGGGCGGTGATCTGATCGGGGATATTTAGAATATAAGAGAGGTAAGGGACAACTGAAATTCGCGAGGTCAACTGTTTCGAATACGCAATGGTGTTGTTCACATTTGTTCGACCAAAAATATTTAACGCCGCGAGGTCGTCTGGATCATATTGAGGTCCTGTCGGAATACTCAGCTGCGCTTGGTAAATAATTGCTTGGGATTTGTCTTCATAGAATTTGTATACGCTTGCGACTTGCACGTCGCCCAAAAAAGATTCGCTGCGGTTGGTGAGAGCTTTGTAACCTTTTTGTTGCAAAGTCTGATTGGTGGCTTGTCCTAGATTTGTATTTAACGCTTCATCAAGCTCCGGACTGAGACCTGAAAACTGTGCGCGATAATATTCGATATTTGAAAATTGCTGAGACAAAGAAATTTTATTTTCATAACTGACGATGGGAAGTCCCACTCCCAGAGTCCACTTTGCAGTCACACCCCGGGCAAAGACCGGAGCGAAGTATTTTACTTTCGGCATGGTCTCTACACGCAAAACTCCCAAGTTGAAGTTATCGCCCAAGCTGTGCGAGCCAAAACGGTTCAAAGCTTCAATGAGTTTTTTGGCGTCTTGATTGAATTTTGCTAAGTGGGAAGCGTCGAAGATGACAGACTTATAATCTCCGAGATTCATCAGAGTTCCGTTTTCAGTGTACTTCTGATCAATCCCGTCAATCATACCGAAACGGAAAGAAGGACTGTTGATTCCCTCAGGAAGAACGTTTGTCGACGTCAAGGCGTGGGCGCAAAATGAACCCAACAATCCCAAAATTGTTACAAGAACAGCGGACCGTTTCACCTAAAACCTCTTCAAATCTGTTTCTAACGTCTCCAAAAACGAAATTGAAAGCAGTCTGGAAAATGTGAGCTAAATTTGTGCCAGCTATTTTGCACCCAAGTTGCCGATAAGATTGAATGTTTACTCTAGAGAAAGTTTCTCCATTTCGGGCACGATCCAATCCAAATAATGTTGAACGTTCACGTACTCGCCACGGTAATTACAGATGTCAGGAGCGTTTCCGTTGGCGTCGGGAATAAAACGGGTCTTTGAAACCACGCCCACAAGGTAAGTGCTGACGCCGATATCCAACATAGCCGGTCCGCCGGAGTCTCCTTGGCAAACACCTTTACCGGCTGTTTGATCGACGTAAAAGGTTTGCTCACTGGCTTTAAAATTTACAACATTCAAATCCACAGTGCGCAGAGTTCCGCCATCGGCTGCAACGTCTTTTCTTCCCGAAGTGCGACCGAATCCAGCGGCTTTGATTGTCGTGAGATTCAACGGATTTTCTTTGCTTGGCAGGGCTAAAATTTCAACTTGTTCTGGAAGAGCCAATTCCAAATGCAAAAGTGCAAGATCAGAAGTTTTGTCTTTCGCGTAGTCAGGATGGGGAACAACTTTTATAACTTTAAAATACTCCGTTTTTCCGTCTGCGGTTGGAAGTTCGATGCGATTGATATCTGCGACTTCAGAAAGGCAATGAGCCGCTGTCAGAACAATTCGCGGAGCAATCGCGGCTGCCGTGCACTGAAACGCTTTCCAAGTGATTTCAATGGTGTTTTCCGTTGTGACTTCTTGTCTGTCATAGAGAACTTTAAAATTGAGAACTTTTTGCGTGATAGGATCGGCATAGGGAACTTCACGGCCTCCAACGATAGAGTCCGATTTATCTGCGGAAAGAACCATATTGCGGGAATTGGATCCTTCACAGGCACTTAACAATAAGAGAGCAAGAACAAGCAAATTTCTCATGCGATGCTTGCCTGCAAAATCGCAACTAGGCCAAGAGCTTTTATCTTGGAAGTGAACTGTCAAAAAGTTTGATAGTGCCCATTCTTGGCGGCTTAAAAAGCCCAAACCACTTCCGTTGAAAGTTTCATTTGTTTTTGCCAAGCCTCTTCGGTGTTTTCGTAGGCCAAGCGGCTGGAAAGGTGGCAGGGCTTAAAGAGCTTATGAAGTTTGTCTTTCCAAACAACTTGAATTTCTTTGCTGTCCGTCTTGGTTTGCAGTCGATCGTGATAGACGACCTCTGTGCTCAGTTGATCTAAACCGACTTCCTTAAACGGCACCACGTATTGAAAATCCGCCGCGAAGCAAGTGGCTTGAAGGGTTAATAACAAAGTGATGACGACGACTGTTGTTTGAATGATCTTTTCCATGAATCCAACAATAGTGACGCGTGAGGGCTTTCACTACTCACGTTTCCTTCTCTTCAAGACCATGTGCAAGAATCTTACGAAAACAAAATCTGCGGGACTCAGAAAAAGGATTTTGGGCCAGCTTTTTTACCTTAAATAGAAACCAAAGTTACACCAGCCTTTGCCGCTATAGCAAAGCTCTGTTGCGATGTAACCGGGAACAATACCCTCGTTCCCGGAGTTAACAGAGATATTGAATTGATCGGAAGAATTATAGTTGTCATTTGCAGTTTGTCCCGCACATCCGGCTGTGCGACTTGTGTGGCGAAGGGTTCCCGCACATCGAGTGGAATTGTAGTTCCATTGTCCCAAGCCGTTGTCGATGAACGGCGATCCTGTGTAGGCGGGCGCAATCAGCATCGCGTCTGTGGAATTCACTAAAGAAGAAAAAGATTCCACGTTAATCGAAGCAAGTCCTCCTCCTGAAAACTCGGCATGGCGATGAATATTGGAAGGGTTCACAGGCGTTGTGAGGAAGGTGGCTGCCATTCCTGTGGCACTTGTGTTTCCGTAGTTCCAGGCCACGAGCGTCCAACCTCCTCCATCAACAACCATTTCGCAGAAAACACGGAAAGGAGGATTTCCAGTTCCGGCACCGTCAGGATCAATCACATAAGTGCCGCTGCCATAATTGTAGCCAAGATCACGATACTGTTTACAGCTTTTCGGAATTGTCGAAGGCATCGAAGCTTCTTTAATCCAAAGTTCCACTTCAGGGACACTCACTCCCGAACCCGCAACAGCGTCTGCCGCAGGATATCCTCCAGGAGTTCCCCAAGGAGCCGTTAAGCCGATCGCATAATAGTAGTTTCCAATATTAACGGAGCCGTCAAGATAGCTCTTGTTGCCGTTCACAGGGCCGTGTGTGCCGTTACCTAACTCAAGACCGCCCCACGCATTGGTGGTGGAAGAAATATTTATTCCTAAATAATTAGTGACGTTCACGTCATCGTTGGGATCCGTTGCCTGCACCCAAATATTTTTTTGAGCGGGAACGCTTGGCCAATCGATACGAAAGACATAGCGATCATAAGTTTTGAAATCTTTGATTTTATTCAAAATCGAATATTTTGTTGAAGAGGGAGTGCCCTCGTTGAAAGACTGCGCTTCTGTCACAGTGGAAAAATATCCTGCGGAGACGTTGTGGCGAAAGATTCTTGTCCAGCCCCCGCCGTCGTTGGTCATATCACAGTAAACTTGGTAAGGGGCATTTCCGCCGGGTCCGTCAGAGTCAATTTGGTAGTATCCTGAGGTACTAATACCACCGAGATTTTTTAATTCAAGACAACTTGCATAGTACGGGTACTCGCGCACATACATCCATCCGTTACCGGCGCCGTTTCCTGTAGCATCACCCCATTGTTTTAAACTTCCACTCCAGTAAGCGCCGTTATAATATCCGCCGACACTTGTTTCGGCACCGCCGTAGAGAAAGCCGCTCCAACAAGCTGCAAACCAGAAAGGAGAATTATTAAAATAGCCGGCGCAGTTGTAGCTGGCATGAGTGTCATTGTCGCGATCCATTGTCGTGAGCGCGTAACCGTTATGGAGAACCATAAGACCTGGCGCTTGAGACCCTACCGTTTGATTTAAGTTTTTGAGATTTAATGTGTAGGACCAAAGAGGATCCAAATTCTGCACACTCATGCGCGCTTCTTGCTGAGTGCCAGCGCCGTTGTCACTGCTCCATTGATACATGAGTTCCATATAGCGTTTGTTTCGACCAATTTTATTCCAATTGTCCAATCCCAGAAAGTAATTGAAAGCCTCTTTGTTAGAGCTGATCATTGAGCAGTTACCGCTATAGTCGCTCGTGCTGCTATTGGCTGTTGAACAACGAGGCACCGAAGTGACAGTTTGGTCGTAAGTCAAACCCGAGGCAGGCTTATTAGTTCCATTGCGCGTGTTCGACCACACCAGCGTCCATCCGCCACCTTGTGTAGTCATATCACAATATGTTTTAATAGGAGCTGCTCCGCCAGCGCCGTCGGGGTCAATATCATACACGTTATTACCGAGGTAATCGCCGCTGTTGGTTTTGATTTCATAACAGGATTGGCAAGTATCGTATGTCACCGGAGAGGGTTTGTTCGATATGAACGTGGAGTAGGCCGTCGATGTTTTTGTTGGAAGGAAAAAATTCTTTGCGCCACTCGAGTTTGAAAACGTCCGACATGTGCCATGACCTTGCACGGAGACCTTTGAGCTCGCACCCAAATGGTAACCTTCAGTCAAAGTGTTAATCGCCCATGAAGGGACACTGAATAAAAGAAAGAAGCCGACGACGTTCCAGGTCATGAATTCTTATCGGCATCTTGTTAAGTCGTCCGAAGGATTTTAAAATAATCTGAGGAATATTTAATGCTGTCTCATCGCGAGACAGCAGATGCTACTGTTCCTCTTTTTCAATCGACGTGCGCAGAAGATTTTTGATATTGTTTTTACGAGTCGCTCCGCCTAGCACGGACTTTAACTGGTTGTGCAAGGAAGGATCATTGATAAGAGCCCCCAGAGTGCCCTGGCCCTTGTCGATTTTCGTAAGAATCGCATCGAGTTTGTCGATGGATTTTGCAAACTTCTCTCCGCCACCGTGACTTGAAGCTTCGGACATGAATTTTTGCGCGTCCTTACTTGTCTGGGTTAAATGTGTTGTCGCTGTTTCAAGATTTCCCATAATGCGACCCAAGCGATTTTCAGAGTTGATTGTGTGAGTGATCTTTTGAAGCTCCGTGATGATATCAAAAATTTTATTGGCTTCATTTCCGCGCTCAGAAATAATTCCAAAAAGATCTGTGGCTTTCGCTACGTCAAGTATATCACCTTCTTTGACAACAGCACCGCGAGGGTCCCCGGGAATAATAAAGACGAATTTATCGCCCAAAGCACCTTGCGTGCGAATCTCCACCTGAGAGCCCTGACGAATACGGCCGATGTAATTTTCATTGATACGCATTTTTACGTCGAGTGAGTTGATCTCTGGCAAGAAAGTGATTTCTTCAACGTTACCCACCGTCACACCGGATAGGGAAACAACGCTGCCTGCAGAAAGACCTTGCACTTGTTCAAAGTGAGCATGCACTCGCACATAAGATGTGAAAAGAGCTTTGTCGGCTCCTAAGAAAAAGATCGAACTTAAGATCACAACAATCCCAATGGCAAGAAAGATTCCGACTTTGAGTTGTGTGCTTGTGTGTGATTCCATTAGGCACTTTCTCCGTTGATAAACTGACTCATGGCTCCGGCAGGCTCCTGCTTGAGTTTTTCAATTGTGTATTGTTCACCGATGCGACCGTTGAGAAGCAAAGCGACCTTGTCGCAAACGGCATACACAGTCGGCATATCGTGAGTGACAAGAATAGAAGTCACTCCTTTGGATTTTAAACTTAAAATAGATTCTTGGATGCGTTTCGTGTTGTAAGGATCAAGACCCGCCGTGGGTTCATCATACAAAACGACTTCGGGATGCATCATCATCGCTCGCGCAAGTCCGACACGCTTTTGCATACCGCCAGATAAACTTCCGGGAAGAAGTTTTTCAGAGCCCTCAAGACCGAACTCTTGAAGCTGTTCGAGAATCTTCGTTGTGATTTCGTTTTCACTCAGTTTGAAATGTTCGCGAAGGGGATAAGCGAGATTTTCAAACACGGTCATGGAGTCAAACAAAGCACCGCCTTGAAAGGCGTAGGCCACTTTTTTGCGGATTTCGATAAGTTCATTTTCACCCATCGGTGAAATATCAACACCGTTAATAAGAATTTGCCCGCGATCAGGTTTTTCAAGTCCGACAAGACTGCGCAAAAGAACGCTCTTGCCAGTTCCTGAGCCGCCGATCAAGCCAAGGCATTCCCCTTTTCGCACATAAAAACTCACTCCCTGATGAACTTTTTTGTTCTCAAAGGATTTGTGAAAATCAATAACTTCGATGACGCCTTCTCTTTTTTCACTCATATCATTTTCTCGAAGATCCAAAAGAGTTTAGACAAAAAGAAATCTCCCACCACAATCAAAATGGAAGAGACAACGACGGCTTTAGTTGTCGCAATACCGACTTCTTTGGTTCCCGCCTTCACCGTCAAACCAAAATAACAAGACGGAACGGCGATAAAAAGAGCGAAGAAAAAAGTTTTACCAAAACCGGAAAGATAGTCTTGAATGCTTGAAGTCGTCATAACTTTCAAAAGATAAAAGTTAGGATCGAGATTCAATTCAACTGCGCCAACGATCAAACCACCGGCATTACCCACGATGTTGGCCATGGAAACAAGAATCGGCAGAGTGACAAGAGCCGCAAGAACTCTTGGAATCACGATCTTTTTAATTGGTGAAGTTCCCAAAGCACGAATTGCATCAATTTGTTGGGTTACAACCATACTGCCGATTTCACTCGCAATACCGGCACCGACACGCGCTGCCAGCATGAGACTGGTGAACACCGGACCCATTTCCCGTAAGATCGTGACGGCCAAAAGTTTTGGAACGTAGAGTTTTCCGCCAAATTTTTCCAGCCCCAGGCCGAATTGCAAAGACATCACCATTCCGATACTCACGGCGGTGATAACGATCAAAGGCATGGATCTTAAACCGATTTGATAAATCTGCTCTGCCACAAGTTTCCAATAAAACTTTCCACGGAAAAGTTCTTTGCAAACATCTCTGAACAGAAGACCAACGCCGCCGATGAATCGGAGGGTTTCGATCATGAATTCAGTAAAGGGCAAGCCGATGTTATTCATTAAGGCGCCTTGAAGTTCTGTTTAAAGTTTTCAAAGTATTTTTGTTCTGAAGAAAACTGTTTTTCAACTCCGCCGTAGCTGAGTGTGTAGCTGCAGCCGTTCTTTTTAAAAACGACCAACGCAACTTGCACGGGAACGCCATCGATTTTTCCCTGAGAAATACTTTCACGAGCAGCGCGCCCATTGAAAGAAACTTCATCGCTCTTGAGAATATGCAAATCGGAAAGGGCCCCAAGAGAATCCGTTTCAAGTTGTTGCAGTGTCGGCTCGCTGCTGCTGCCGCATTCGGAAAGATAGGAAATCGTATTGCCTGTTCTTTCGCTGATCCAGGCTTTATCGGAATTTCCTCCGCTCATATCTTTGAACGGTGATCCAGGTGCAGAAAAGCCGACATCCTTAGCGGACGTGACTTTGCCGCCGGGGAGTTGTACCGACACGCAACTTCCAAGAAGTAAACTCATGATGCAAACAATGAAGTGGTTTCTCATAGCACCTATCTATCGGAATCTTCTGAGGGAAAATTCAGTCTTGATCCATCAAATCAGGACCAAGGTCTCTGTCATGAGTTTGTCGGCCCCGCCAGAAATTCTATGAAACTTTTTGCCCATCTTGAACTTATTTGCCAATGGACCTTGGAAAGACCTGGCACCGTATGTGCAACAGCACAAAGAAGGGAAAAGAAGGGGTTCAAGGAGTGAACACTTTGCGATTATTAGTTGTGGCAGGATGCCTGTTCTTTGGTCTAGCTCCAGCGCAAGCTGGGAAGGTCAATGGCGTGATCAATTTTCAAGGTGACACTGTTCACATGGAATTGATGGGTCAGCAAAATTGGGACTATGACGTCAAACGCCTTGAAAACAAAGGCCAAACTGTCGTGCAAATGACAGTACCCGCTTTGGATGATTCCACGATTCAATCCCTTTCTACTTTTAAAAGTGATTTCGTTAAAGGCGTGACTGTCGATCAAAAAGGTCCGGATGGTAAACACGTCATTCAATTCACGCTTTCTGGTGATGATATCGATACGTTTGATTATCTGACAGATCAACCGTCACGTTTGATCATGGATTTTTATTTGAATCCAAATACTAAAGTTAAAAAAGCAGCAAAGCCTGTGGCGAAAAAAGAAGAAACTCTGCCAACGGAGCTTCCTGCTAAAGGCGCTAAACCAGTAGCAAAAGCAAAAACTGATAAAGCTGGTAAGAACAGAAAGCCTGCAACAGCAGATACCTTGGCCATTGCCGGTCAAGGTGTTGCGGTTGCACAAAATGATGAATCCGTTAAGTCTGGTATCTTTGATGGTGGTGATCCTGATTACGGTCGTTTTTCCGTGAAGGATTACGAAATTAAAGAAGAGGCGATGATTCGCGCCAAGGATAACTATTATATCCCATTCCCTATGCTGGAAACTCCGGTGGGTTATTGGGAAAAGATGAAAGTGACTCCGACGTTCTATCAAGTGTCGCCAAAATCTACGGAAGAAAACAAACAAGCGCGTCTTCTTTTGACTCTTTTTGAAAAGAAAAGATATGCGGTTTATTTGAAAACCCAAGAGTGGTTTAAAGATAAATATCCACAGTCAGAATACAACGAAGTCGTCGATTATATGACGGCCGATGTGCATTTGGCTTTGTGGGAAGAAAATGGTCGTCCCAAAGATTACGACGAAGCGATTCAAAGATACAAAGAGGCCATTGCAAAGTATCCGCAATCTCCTTTGGCGGAAAGAACGTCCTTAAAAATCGGTTATCTTGCTTTGGATAAAGGTGACTACCTCAGTGCGCTTCGTCTGCTCAAAGAGCATATCGATAATAAAAACTTTGCAGATAAAAATTCCCTCTCGAAAGATCTAGCTCGTTTAGGAACAGGTCTTGCGTTCATGAAACTGAATAAGTGGAAAGACGCTGTTGCTCAGTTTGATGATGTAGAAAAAAATTCTTCAAATCGTGATTTGAAAGTGGAAGCCGCTTTCCGTCGTGGTGACGTGTGGGTGCGTGCAAAAGACTACGCGAAAGCAGTTGAAGACTATAAAAATGCTTTAAAGAAATATCCAGAAGGTCAGAACTACTATCCGAATGCTTACTACAACCAAGCAGAGTCTTTGTTCTGGATGAAGAACTACAACCAAAGCTTGGATGCTTATCGTGAATTTGTAAAAAAATTCCCAAGCAGCGATCATGCTGCTTTTGCGATGACTCGTATGGGTGAGCTTTTAGAAATCTTCGGCGTGGATAAATCCCGCGTGATGGGGGCGTACTTGGAAACTTATTTCCGTTACGGAGAAAGTCCAAGTGCTGTCATCGCCCGCTTGCGTTTGCTCAGTGCCCGCATGAAGGGCATGAAACCCAAAGAAGTGAACAATGCCGTGGAAGAAATCATGTCTTTGGCTAAAAAGATTGATCTTCCAAATATCGAGCAGTTCTCAACGGTGATGGTGGCTGACGGTTACACTCGCCGTGATGAAAATCAAAAAGCGATTGATCTTTTGTCGAAGTACTACAAAGAACATCCAACTTCTGTGGACGTGCCATTGATCACAAACCGCATCGTTGCGAACATCAATGACAAACTTCAATCGGAAATTGATCACGGCGATTTTATCACAGCTCTTAAAACTCACACGCAGTATGCAGATAGCTGGCTTAAAAATTCAAAGCGTCTAGACACGAAATACAATGTCGGTCGCGCTTTTGAAATGGGTGGCGTGCCAGTGGAAGCTGAAAAATATTATAAAGATGTTTTGAATCGTGTTTACGCTATTCGTGGAACGCCGGAAGCTAAAGAAATTCAGGTGAAAGAAGAAATTCCGTCTGAAGATGAATTGAATCTGCGTTTGGCAGCCGTGTTCGCTCAAGAACACAAATACAATCAAGCCTATGAGTTTTTGAAAAACATCAAAACTCCAGAGAAGCTTAAAGAAGACGCACAAATTGAACGCGTGAATATCGCCGTTCGTTTGTTGGAAAAGCGCGGTGATAACGAATCGGCGATTCGTTACTTGGGTGAACTTCTTCGTACGTGGAAAGGTCAACCTGAATTGGTGGCAGAACCTTATTTGAAACTCGCGGAACTGCAATTGAAACAAGGCCGCTCTCCAGAAGCTCTTCAAGCCCTGGAAATGGTGGATAAGCTAGAAAAGGACTCTGACAAAGTCGCTCCGTCCGTTCATGCCAAAGCATTGGAAATGATGGGCGATATTCATTTGGAAAAGAGCCAGCAAGAACAAGCGATTGCTTCTTACGACAAGCTTCTTGAACAGTATGAAGAAAGCCGTCCTCTTTCTTCCATTCGTTACAAGCTAGGACAGATTTATTTCAAACGGGGCGAAATTCAAAAGGCCGCGGAAGTTTGGAATGAATTTAAAGGTGAAAAAAGTGCGTTCTGGAAAAACTTGGCGCAGGAGCAGCTTAAGAATTCCGAATGGCGCGATGGTTATAAGAAATATATCAAAAGAATTCCAGCGATGTCTGAGAACGAGCAAGGCAAATAGGAGTTTTGATGTCGTACTTTGATTTTGATGCTTTACACATTGAAGACAGAAGAATGCATGAAGTAAAGCAGCTCAGTTTGCAATTGGCAGCTACACAAGCAAGTTTATTGATTGTGGGTGAAGCAGGTGTGGGCAAAACGAGTTTGGCCCGTTACACGTACACGAAAAGCCGTTCACCGCGCCTGTATTGCCTTGATTGCAAAAATGCCGGTGGTTTTGATTTTTCAAAAGTCGACGGCGGCACATTGTTGATCGAAGATTTGGATTGCGCAAGTTCCGCATTGCAAAACGATTTGATGAAACTTGTGGAAAGAACCGATGGTTCTCGTCCCAGATTTATTTCGACATCTCGCCGCGATCTTCGTTCGTTGGTTAAACAAGAACAATTCCGTCAGGATTTATTTTATAAATTGGCGGTGGTTCACCTTGAAATTCCGCGCCTGGAAGATCGCACGACGGATTTTCAAAATATCGTGAATTTTATTCTGGAAGTTGCGCAGATCATGCACGGGAAAAGCGGCCTTCGTTTGACCGCGGAGGCTTTTGACCGTTTGAACTCTTGGAACTGGCCTGGCAACATCCGCGAGCTTGAAAACGTGCTGGAAAGAGCCGTGGTTCTTGCAAAATCTTCACTCATTGGGCCTGAATCCATTCAATTTGAGGCCGTTGTTGAAGATATGGCCTTGGATTTTGCTCCCGGCATGTCCCTTTCTGAGGTCGAGAAGCGTCTTATTATACAGACCTTGGAGCTGACGGCACAGAACCGGACGCGCGCAGCACAGATGTTAGGCATTAGTATTAGAACATTGAGAAATAAACTCAACGAATACAAGGAGGAAGGTGTTTTATGAGTAGTGGACTCTTCGATAAAACAACCAACGCTCTCGCCACGTCATTGTCGATGAGACAGCTTCGTCACAATGTCACGTCGTCGAATATCGCGAATGCAGAGACTCCGGGTTATCACGCAAAGAAAATGGATTTTGAAGGAGCTTTGCAAAGAGCTCTGGATTTGGATGGCGGCAATGCTCTGAGCACCAGCGACCAACAACACTTTGGAGTCGGCGGAGTTTCCGTTAGCAAAACTCGCCCTGATATTTATGATGATCCAGAAGGCGCAGTGAACAACGACGGCAACACCGTTGACGTGGAAAAAGAAATGTCCGCTTTGTCAGAGAACGCGATCATGTACAAAGCGGCACTTCAACTGATTAATAAAAAAATGGCGGCTCTAAAATACGCGGCGACCGAAGGGCGTTAGGAGTAATCAATGGCTGATTTCTTAACAGGGATGAGAGTAAGCAGTAGTGGTATGGCGGCGCAAAGAATGCGCATGAATACCATTGCCAGCAACATCGCCAATATCAATACGACCCAGACTCCTGAAGGCGGCCCGTATCGCAGAAAAGACGTGGTCTTTGAAGCGATGCCGGATGCAAAAAACTTTGGTGAGATCATCACGTCAACAGACCCGAAAGGAAACTTTCAACGGGTCCAGGTGACGGATGTTATTTCGGATCGTAAGGCGCCGCTGTTGAAATACGAGCCCGACCATCCTGATGCGAATGCTGACGGATACGTCGCCTATCCTAATATCAACCTTATGGAAGAGATGACCAATATGATACAGGCATCGCGTTCCTATGAGGCGAACGTGACGGCGCTGCAGGCGTCAAAGGATATGGCACTCAGCGCGCTGGAGATAGGAAGGTAGGCTAGCACTCCAGCTTCGCTGGAGTAATTTTCCTAGACCGCGGCAAAATTTTAGGTTTTTTTAGGTTTATTTATATTACAATTTTCATATAGGAGAAGGTGAAGCCATGGAGGGTTTTACTGTATCAAATGCAAACAGGTTTCTCGACACAGGAAGCATTCGTGATTCCAAGTCGTTAAGCATCGAGAGCCCTTCATCAGTTGGTTCGACATCCGATACTGGCAAGAGCTTCGCCGACACCCTAAAAGACGCCGTTGGTAGCGTGAATGAAATGCAGAAGGCTTCAGATAAAGCCATGCAAAATCTCGCGACAGGCAAAACAGACAACGTGGCCGACGTCATGATCGCAGCGGAAAAAGCAGACATCGCTCTCAAAGTGATGGTGCAAGTTCGAAACAAGATCATTGATGCGTACCAAGAAGTCATGAAGATGCAGGTCTGATTCTTTAGTTTTTATTTGAGTTTGGAAGTTTAGGTTAGTTTGGCGGAGGGGTTGTCTTGAATAAAATTTTTGGTGGATTGGTTGTCCAATTTCGCGAGTTCTTTAAAAATTTGGGACCAACCAAAAGACTTTCGGTCGTTGCGGTTACAGTCATTGCTATCGTGGCTTTGCTTACGATGGTTTTCATGGCTTCTGGAAAAGACTACGTTCCTCTTTTCACAAACATCCCTACTGAACAAGTTTCTACAATCGTTGCGAAATTGAACGAAAAAAACATTCCGTTCCAATTGCGCGATGAAGGTAAAACAGTGGCGATTCCCAAAGAACTTTTGCACTCAACACAAATGACGTTGATGTCTGAAATCGGTTCTCCAAAGATGGGATCAATTGGCCTTGAGATCTTCGATAAGCAAGATTTCGGGATGAACTCTTACGCGCAAAAAATCAATTATCAAAGAGCCCTTCAAGGTGAGTTGATGAGAGCCATCAACACTTTGACAGCGGTGAAACAATCCAAAGTCATCTTGGCATTGCCAAATAAGAAGACTTTCCTTGAGGAAAGCGGTTCTGCGACGGCGTCTGTTGTTGTTGAACTTCACCAAGGTAAAGAACTCACTCCAGATCAAGTTCGTGGTATCCGTTACCTTGTTGCCAATGCGGTTGAAGGCATGGATGCAGACAAGGTCACAGTTCTTGATGAGCGCGGTAAAGTTCTGACTCGTCAGGAAAATGGTGCCACCGGTGGATCTAATGAATTGTTGGATCTCAAAGCAAAAATCGAAGGCGATCTTGAAAATCGTATCGAAGACATTCTTTCTAAAGTTGTGGGTCACGCGAAAGTCGTGGCAAAGGTCGATGCGACACTCAATCACCGTATTATTTCTTCTGTTGAAGAATCCGTAGATCCCGATAAAACAGCGATTCGCTCGCAACAATCTGAAGAAGAATCTTTGGATGGCGCCCGCACAAATCCTTCCGGTGTTCCGGGCTCACGTTCGAATCTTCCTGGCGCTGAAGATCAAGGAACAGTGGGTTTCAAACAAGACGTTAAAAAAGAAATCAAAACAACAAACTATGAAGTTCCAAAAACTGTGCGCAACATCCGTGAAGCCGCAGGAAATTTGGAGCGCGTGAGTGTCGCGGTTGTGGTTGACGGAATGGCTGTCACAACAACAAAACCAGACGGCACAACGGAAACAAAATACCAACCTCGTACAGCAGAAGAGCTTAAAAAGTACGAAGACTTGGTGAAAAACGCGATTGGTTTCAACTCCGCTCGCGGTGACAGTGTAAGAATTGAAAACATGCAATTCCAACCTGAAGACTTCTCTGAAGCTGACAAGATTCTTACGACTCTTGAGCGCAAGAAGTTGATCCATGCGTTGTTCAAATGGGCATTGCTTGGATTTAGCTTGGCGTTGTTCTTCTTCATCGTGGTTCGTCCTTTCATGCAATGGATTACGGACAGCTTCCAGGACTCCGTGGAAGAAATGCTTCCTCGTACTATTGAGGAACTCGAAGAACTTCAATCTGTGGATAACACTCTTCCTGGTATGTCGACAGCTCTTCCTGTGTTGCAGGAATCTATCGATCCGGAAAAGGCAGAGAGCGAACTTCTCAAGGACCGCATTATGGCGGCCATGTCTCGCGACGAAGAGAAAGCAGCCAATGCTTTTGGTATGTGGCTTGTTAGGAAGGATAGCTAATGAAACTCCATAAGGCTGATAATATCGAGTATGAAAATCTCAAAGGTTTTGATAAGGCCGCAATCCTTATCAACTACTTGGGCCGTGATGCGGTGAAAGTCCTTCTTCGCCGTATGGACGACGCTGACATTCGTAAGCTCATCAACCAAATGAGCAAACTGCGCGTCGTTCCTGTGCACGTGACAAAACGTGTGCTTGAAGAGTTCTATGAAATGGTTTCTGAAACGGAAGATTATATCTTCTCTGAAAATATCTCTGCCAAAGACACAATCGTCGATGCTCTGGGTGAAGAAAGAGCCCGCGGTATTCTCGGGGGTTTGAATATCACTTCCGGTGGTTCACGCTCGTTGGAATCTTTGGAGATGGTCGATGCGAAATCTTTGGCGACATTCTTGGTGAATGAACATCCGCAAACAGTCGCGGTGATCTTAGCGCACTTAGAGCCAGAGAAAAAAGGCGAGGTTCTAAAACGTCTTCCGGAAGCGCTTCAAGCCGAAGTGGTTCTGCGTATGGCTAACTTAGAACACGTCGATCCGGAGTTAATCGCGGAAATCGACCGCGTCTTGAAAAATCAATTATCGAATACTGCCACTGTTGAACAGGCCGCTTTGGGTGGAGTTCAGCCGGTTGCCGAAATGCTCAACGTTATGGACAAGAACACGGAAACAGCGATCATGTCGCGCCTGGAAGAGAAAGATCCTCTCTTGGCCGAAGAGATTCGCAAACTTATGTTCGTTTTCGACGATATCGTCAAAATCGACGACCGTGGTATCCAGGCACTTCTCAAAGAAGTACCAAACGACAAACTTCTTTTGGCTCTCAAAACAGCCAGCGAAGATATTCGCAACAAGATTCTCAAAAATATCTCAGCTCGTGCGGCAGAGATGTTACGCGAAGACTTGTCGAACATGGGACCTTCTCGTTTGTCAGACGTAGAATCGGCGCAACAAGAGATCGTCAACGTTGCAAGACGTTTGGAAGCCGAAGGAAAGATCTTGATTGCAAGAGGTGGTTCGGAAGATGCAATGGTCTAATTCTAGCAGAGCAGCTAAGTCTGTCCTTCCTAAGGAAGTGGCAGAAAAGACAGTCTTGGATTTCGTGCCCGTTCGTTTTGACCTGGGTACACCCGAGCAGGCTTTGAATTATCTTGCTGAAAAAAGCAAAGGCTCTGACTTCCGTATGAACGACGCGGTTCGCGTGCAAACGGGAATTGATGAAGTCGAAAAAGTCAGCGAAGAGGAAAAAGTCGAAGCCGCCGCTTTGGAGAAGCTCAAAGAGATTCAAGAAGGCGCTTACAAAGAAGCTTACAATCTGGGTTTGGAAGAAGGCCGTAAAGAGGCTTTTGAAGCGGTTTCTACGGAAATCGCCGAGCGTATGCAAACCTTGGACACTCTTTTAAATACAATCAAGGACATGAAAACTGAAATGGCTTCTTTCAACGAAGCGCATTTGGTTCAGTTGGCTTTCCGTATGGCCTCTCGTTTAGCGAAAGCGGAGCTGGAAGGTAATAACGAAGCGATGATACAAATTCTTCGTGATGCCGTGAGCCTTTCGCAAGACGAAGAGAATATTACGGTGCACGTTTCCCAATCTCAGTTTGAGTTCCTTGAGGAACTAAAAAAAGAAACAGGACGTGAATTTGAATTCGTAAAACGCATCCGTTTTGAACCGAATCAGGAAATTTCAGACGGTGGTTGTATCGTTGAAACGAATTACGGTGAAGTCGATGCGCGTATTGAACAACGTATCGAACAGCTTTGGACCACTCTTGCTGAAAATATGCCCAAAGTAAAAAACAGGATTGCTGGTTAATGAACGAGCTTGAACTGAATCTGGATAAATACGCCAACGTTATTGACTCCATTCACTTAACTCGCGATAGCGGGAAGGTGACAGAAGTCAATGGCATGCTTATCAAAGGCTATCTTCCAGGGGCCAGTGTCGGTAGCATCGTGAAAATCAATCCGAGCGGCATGGAAAAGTCTTTTCTTGCTGAAGTCGTCGGTTTTAAAGACAAACATGTATTGATGATGGCTCTGAATGACATGAGAGGCGTGGCTTTGGGTTCCAAAATCACTCTGGCTCGTCAAATCGCCACGGTCCGTGCCGGAGATGAACTCTTAGGCCGTGTGGTGGATGGTTTGGGCCGTCCTTTGGATGACAAAGGTGAAGTTGAACATTTCCGCGAAGTTCCTCTTTATAGTGAAGTTCGCAATCCTCTGGCAAGACGACCTATTCGCGAACCTATTGATTTAGGTATCAGAGCTATCAATGGCGCATTAACCGCAGGTCTTGGCCAGCGTGTCGCAATTATGGCGGGTTCTGGAGTTGGTAAATCCGTTTTATTAGGGATGATGGCGAGAAATACCAATGCTGACGTCAACGTGATTGCGATGATCGGTGAACGTGGCCGTGAGGTCCGTGAATTTATCGAGCATGATTTGGGTCCGGAAGGGATGGCAAGATCTGTTGTCGTCTGCGTAACGAGTGATCAAAGTCCTTTGCTTCGTATGCGTGGTGCTTACGTTGCCACAGCCTTGGCAGAGTATTTCTGCTCTCAAGGTAAAAACGTTCTTTTGATGATGGACTCTGTAACACGTTTTGCAATGGCGCAAAGGGAGATCGGTCTTAGCACCGGTGAACCTCCTTCACAAAAAGGTTACACGCCAAGTGTATTTGCGACGTTGCCAAAATTGTTGGAACGCGCCGGATCTTTTGAAGGCGAAGGCAGTATCACAGGATTCTACACAACTCTCGTTGAAGGTGATGATATGAACGATCCTATCGGGGACTCTGTTCGTTCCATCGTCGACGGACACATTGTTCTGAGTCGTTCTTTGGCACAAAAGGGACATTTCCCTGCGATTGATATCATGCAAAGTGCAAGTCGTGTGATGCGGGCTGTGACATCTTCTGAACACGCAAAACTGGCGCAAAAACTGCGCGAGACTTTGGCTGTTTATAAAGATGCAGAAGATTTGATTAACATTGGTGCGTATAAACCGGGATCAAATCCAAAAATCGATAAAGCGGTAAAAGTGATTGATCAGGTCAACGACTTCCTCAAACAAAGAGTCGAAGATCCTACGACATTTACGCAGACCGTTCGCTATATGCAGCAAATCCTGGTTAATGCTTAGCGCGGAGCGCACAGTGTGCAGGGCCCGGAACTGGAGTAGTCCTTAATGAAATTCAAATTCCCTCTCCAAAAAGTTCTTGAGCACCGTAAAATCAAAGAAAACTTAGCTCAAAAAGATTTTCAAGAAGCCATGATGCTTCTTAATGAAGAAATGGCTCGCCTTAATCACATGGAAGGGCAAAAAACCAATGCCCACGCGCAGGCAGGTGCTTTCGCCAGTCAGGGGGGAGCCCAAGGTCCAGCTCTTTCGCAGATCCATGAGTTCCTAAAAGGCCAGGAAATCCGCATCCACAGGCAAAAGCAAAAACTTCAAGAAATCGAGAAATTGGTCGAGTCCAAGAGAGAAATTTTGCGACAATGCGCGCTCGAATATAAAATTATGGAGAAGATGCGAGAAAACAAGTTTGAGGAATACAAACAGGATCGACTCGCTCAGGACCAAAAAGAGATGGATGAACAAAGCATCCTGCGCTTTAAAGCCGTGAAGGAATAAGATGAAAAGCGGATATGATCAATTTTTTCAGAATGCACGCAAGGTCGCCGATCAACAAGGCGGCGTGAAGTTTAAGAAAAATCCTTCAGCAACGCGTTTGCATCTTGATCTTGCCTCTGAAGACGTTGAACAACAAATCCGCCGCCGCATGAAAATGAGCGCTCCTAAAAAAAGAAAAAAAGCTTCTGTGCCGTGGAAAATGGTGGGCGTTTCTTTTATGGGACTTCTTGTTGCGGTGTGGGGATTTCAGAATCACGACGAAGTAGAAAATCTTATTAAGCGTGTAGAAATTCAAATGACAGGTGAAGCTGTTGCGCAAAATCCGGAAAAGCCAGCACCGGCTCCTGCAGCACAAGAGCAAGTCAATGCAGAAGCCGCGGCGGAAGCTCCAGCGACAATGAGTTCTGCAGAAATTGATCACCTTAAAAAACTCAACGAAAGAAAAAAAGAACTCGATGCGCGTGAAGAAGAACTCAATCGCATGGAGAGTGAACTGCAAGTTCAAAAAGTGGATCTTGAAAAACGTTTGAAAGAGCTTGAAGAAATGAGAACGAAAATTTCTTCGATGCTCGAAGATCGCGTCAAGGCTGATGACCAGAAAGTCGATACCTTGGTACAGATGTACTCGAATATGAAGCCACCACAAGCGGCTAAAGTCTTTGAGACGATGGACGAGGATTTGGCAGTTGAAATACTTGGTCGTATGAAAAAGAAGAATGCTGCTGATATTATGAATTTATTAAAGCCAGAAAAGGCTCAGGTGTTATCTGAGATGTTTGCTGGCTATAAGCGACGTTCGCCCGCTTCTACAAAGTAATTGGCGAATAAGAAATAAAACTTTTTCCAAGGAAGGAGGAAGGTTTGTTACAAAGTATAGTCGGCCCTCCCATGGTGGGTGCGACCGATTTGAAATCGCCGCCGGATAAAACGGTGGATAAGGATTTCAAAGGTTCCGGCTCCGAATCTTCATTCGGAAAGGCTCTCGAAGACAAAATAACTTCGAAGAACCCGAAAGAAGTGAAAGATTCACCGCAACGCGAGATGAAGCCCAAAGATCAAGATGATCCAAAGCCTCAGCAAGCAGAAGCGAAGAAGACGGAAGAGGTCAGCAAACCCGACGGGAAGATTAGTAAAAAGGCGACGGTTCGACAGAAGGCAATTCAGGAATTCATGGACTCTTTCGAGAGTGAATTCGAAATATCCCCCACACGACTTGTGGAGGCGATGGCCCAGCTGGACGACAAACAACTCGCCCAATCTCCCGAAACAACAGCGAATGCTGTTATTGAGCAATTAGGTTTGAGTGATGAAGACGCAGACAAAGCGCAAGCGATGTATGTGGCTTTGCTAACTCAATTGAACCAAATGCCACAACAGCAACAACCAAAACCTGCGTCAGAAATGACTGTGGGTGCGGGTATGTCTCAACAACATATGCAAGCGCGTATTGCGGCGGCTCAAGGCAAACAAGATGCCATGGGTGCTTCTGTCGATCGCTTGAATAAAAGTTTTTGGATGAGACAAGAACCGCAGATGGCTCCCACTGGTGGAATGCCTTCGTTGGATGCGTCGTTAGCACAAAGAATGATGATGGATGATTCTTCTTCGATGGCAGACATCGCTCAAGATGAAATGCCAATGGAAGTTCCTGAAACGGAAATGCCACAAACTCCTCCGGCAGCGGCGCAAGGACCGAAGCTTGAAGAGTTGCCTCCGCATTTGCAAGGGCAAATGAAAGAGGCGATGTCTCCGGCATTGCTCGCCGCTTTAGCAGCAAAACAAGCGGCTCAAGCAAAGCAAGCGCAAGAGGCAGGCAGTGAAGAGACTCCAGAACTGATGGATGAATTCCAACAGGCAGCGCAAGCTCCGAAATTGGAAAGAGCCCCGATCGCAATGCAAGGACAAATTCCGAATGTCCAAAACAAAGCGAGCCAAGAGTTCTTCCAAAATCAATCGCAAGGTCAATCTTTCATGCAGCAAAACTCGCAAGAGTCTGCGGCAAAATTGATGACGGGCGGTAAGGAAGCAGCGACGAAGCTTGTGGAAAAAGCCGCAGACTTCAAAAGCAGTCTGACAGGGCTTGAGGGCATTCACGGAGCACCTATCAAAGGTGAAACTCTGGGATTGAACGCGGCAGCTCCTATGGCGGCAGCGGCTCCGACAGCTCCGGCAAATCCTGCAGAAAACGAAGCGGCCGTGAAACAACTCATGAATCAAGCGCAATACCTGATTAAAAAAGGTGGCGGTGAGATGAAAGTTCAAATGACCCCTGAGGGCATGGGAACGATTCACCTCAAAGTGATGCTTCAAGACGGCAAAGTGAACTTGCAGATGTCGGCGGATACTCAGGAAGCGAAGAAGACGATTGAGTCTAGTCTAGCTGAACTGAAAACCAGTCTTGCTGCTCACAAGCTCTCGATGGAAAATGTGAAGGTGGATGTTGTGAACTCAGCATCTGCGGATACGGCGACACAAAACCAAACCAATATGAATGGCCAAAACCAGAGGGATCAAACTCGTCAATTCTGGAACCAGTTTAATGAAAACTTCGGTTCACAAGGACGTAAAGAATCTTTCTTGGAAATGCCAAACTTAAAAGGTTATGGAAATCGTGGTCGCGATCCTTTGCAACCCATCGAAACATCGAGCACAGCACGTGCACGCAATGTTGAAGGCAAGGGGAGCGGATTAAATTTAGTTGCTTAACTTAGAAGGAGTAAAGCATGACAGTCATGAGTACCAAACTAGGAGTGAATGCATTCGGGGCGACAACGACGAAACCTGAGAATGCAGGCGCATCCAATATCAGTGCTCAAGATAAAGAAAAAGTCGGCGGTGAAAACGTCGGCGACGTCTTAAATAAAATTGTCGATCCAAACTGGACAGATCCATCAAAAAAAGTTCGCACGGTGGGAAATCCAAATTTGGATAAAGATGCTTTCTTTAAGCTGATGCTTGCGCAAATGAAAAACCAAGATCCAACGAATCCATTGAAGAGCCATGAGATGGCAGCCCAGCTTGCGAACTTCTCATCACTCGAGCAAATGCAGAACATGAACAAGACATTGGAAGAAATGAAGAACGGACAAAAACCTTCTGAAAATTTCCAAGCGTTGAACTTGATCGGTAAAGCCGTTGCGGGTGATTCTTCAAAAGTGGTGCGTGGACCGACGGATAAAGATCACGATTTCAAATTCAACTTGCCGATGGAAGCAAGTGAAGTGACGGTGAAAGTTCGTGACTCAGAGGGAACTGTTGTTCGCACTTACAATCTGAAAGGTCTCAAGAAGGGTGAAAACAAACTCACTTGGAACGGTGAAGATGACAGAGCGATGAAAGCAGCTCCTGGTGAATATCAATTCATGGCAGAAGCAAAAGGCGCAGACGGAAAGAAGATTGCGTTGAAGACGGACTTCGATGGAATCATCACGGGCGTGAGTTACTCGAGTGAAGGCCCTGTTCTTCACGTTGGAAATCAGGCGATTCGCTTCTCTGACGTGAAAAAGATTACGGACCCTCGTCTTATGAACAACGACCAGAAAGTAAATGATGTTACAAACCTAGACTTGAAAAAGGATGATGCTAAAGGACAAACTGTAAAAGAGGGGAATGTAGAGCAACAAAAGGCTTCACCATCTCCGGCTCCTGCGGCAAAATCTAATATCCTCAACACAGTGGGTTTATCCCGCGACATGATGGAGAAGATCGCTAAGGAGACGGCGAAATAAAATGGTGGACTTAAAAAAGATACAAACTCTAGATCAACTCGTTCCGCAGCAACCAGCGAAGGTGAAACAACCGGATCTGGGCACGGGACCCTCCTTCAAGGAGACTCTGAGTAATGTCGGAGGCATGAAGCCTCAGAACATGATTCAGGGAAATCCGGGCCTCGCCAAGGCCGCTGAAGGAGTGAAGTTTTCGAATCACGCGATTGAGCGGATGAAGACTCGGGGAATAAGTTATTCACCTGAGGATATCACGAAGCTGCAAGACGCGATTTCGAGAGCGGCGGCGAAAGGTTCGAAGGATTCATTAGTGTTAATGAATGACTCCGCACTGATCGTCAGCGTGAAGAACAACACAGTTGTGACTGTGATGGACAAGAATGCATTGAAAGAAAATGTGTTCACGAACATCGACTCAACGGTAGTTATCTAAACGCAAAGAAAAGTTAGCAGAGTGGATGGGCTTAGTTAACTTTGGTTAGAAAAATTAAATAAAAGAATTAGGGCTGGTCCTCGTAGAGGAGGCCCTCCAAACGGCGGATTCCGATTGAAGACGCCAACGACATGGAGGTCACATGGGTATTCTTTCATCTCTTTACACAGGTGTGTCTGGTATGACTGCTCAAGGCGAAGCTTTGGGTGTTATCGGTGACAACATCGCCAACGCGAACACTGTCGGTTTCAAAGCGAGCCGTGCAGAATTCCAAGATATCATTTCTAAAAACTTAAAAGGTATTCTTGGTGGTAACCAAATCGGTCGCGGTGTGAAGATCGGTGCAGTAAATCCTATCTTGACTCAAGGTAATATCGACGCCACAGAAAAAGTAACTGACTTGGCGATCTCTGGTGACGGTTACTTCAAAGTAAAAGGTTCTGATGGCGAGTCTTACACTCGTGACGGTTCTTTCCACTTTGACCGTGAAGGTTACCTAGTAACTAACGACAATCAAAAAGTTCAAGGTTTCTCAACAGACGAGAAGGGCAATATCGTTAACAAAATGACGGATATTAAATTCCCTCGCGCCTTGATCCCAGCGAAAGCGACTAAAGAATTGAAATTGGATCTGAACTTAGACTCGCGCATGGAAGCGACTAAGAAATTCGATATCAAAGATCCATATTCGACTTCTCACTACTCTACAGGTGTTGAGATGTACGACTCTCAAGGTAACAAACACTTGGTAAGCTTCTTCTTCAATAAAGTGGCTGACCGTGAGTGGGAATTCAAAGGCCTTGTTGACGGTAAAGAGATCACTGGCGGTGACGAAGGCATGATGTCTCAAGTGTGTGCCGGTAAGTTGACATTCACAGTGGATGGTAAACTTGACAGCCAAGAGACAACAGAGTCGAGCTTCAACTTCAAGGGCGGTGCTCTTCAAGGACAAGAAGTTAAATTGAACTTCGGTGATGCGATTAAAGACGGTGGTAAAGGTTTGGACGGTACGAAACAGTACGGTAAAAACTCAGACCTTATCTCTTGGCATCAAGACGGTGCGGCAGCCGGTACGATCACTGGTTTGTCGTTCAATGACGAAGGTATTTTGACGGCGGTTTACTCGAACGGACAAGCTTCTGACTTGGCTCAGATCGCTCTTGCGAAGTTCGAAAACCCAGAAGCTCTTTTCAAAGTTGGTAACAACCGTTTGAAAGAATCTAGAGATTCTGGAACTGCTTCTTTGGGTGGACCGGGCGCTGCTGGTCGCGGTAAGTTGTTCGCGAAATCTCTTGAGAGATCTACAGTAGACTTAGCGACAGAATTCGTAAACATGATCCAAAACCAACGTGGTTTCCAAGCCAACGCGAAGACAATCACGACAACGGATGAACTTTTGAACGAGGTTATCCAACTTAAGAGATAATCCTAGCTAACTAGACCTATAAAGACCATGTCACAGGCTCCCTGACCAGGAGCCTGTTTTTTTATTTTTTGCAACTGTGTTTCAGAGCGAAACAGGTTTCAATTCTGCAATGCCCAAGAGGGAGTCGATTAAAACTGTGTAATAATGGCCTGTTTAGGCCCATTTATGAAATTTGCACCTTTTGTTTAGAAACAAATCTGATATATCCTAGCCTCACAAATAACATGAACGTAACAAAGGTGACTCTAAATGAGATGCTTGGTAGTTGAAGACGATAACGAAATTGCAACAATCGTTAAACAAGGCCTCGGCGAACTAGAAGGTGAAGTCGAAGTTGAATCAAACGGTCGTCGCGCGTACGAGCGTGCATTAACTAACCATTACGATATCATCGTTTTGGATTTGATGCTTCCAGAGATGGACGGTTACACGTTTGCAAAGTCTCTTCGCGAAAAAGAAGTTAACACTCCGATTCTTATCCTCAGCGCACTTCGTGAACTTGATGACCGATTGAAAGGTCTAAGCATGGGTGGAGATGATTATCTCACAAAACCTTTTGCGATGGCTGAACTTCAAATTCGCGTGAAGAATCTTTTGAAGCGCGCGCAAAAGGCGTCAGAAGTTACTTCATTGGTTTTCCAAGACTTGAAGTTGAACCGTTTGAATCGTGAAGTGGTTCGTGCGGGTCGCAAGTTGGATCTTCAAGAAAGAGAATTTGTTTTGTTGGATTTATTCATGAGCAATCCGAATAAGATCATCGGCAAACAAACTATTCTTAAAGAAGTTTGGAATTATGATTTCGATCCTCAAACAAACGTGGTAGACGTATTAGTATGTCGTCTGCGCAACAAGTTAGAGAAAGATTTCCCTACACGACTTATCTATACAGTCAGAGGTGTAGGATATGTTCTTAAGTCGTCTTAAACCGACGCTTTTCCGAATCAGCACTAAATTGACCTTAGCGTACTCTTTAGTGCTGATCCTCAGCTCAACAGTTATCTTCAGTTTTCTTTATTTTCAAATAAGTCACGCTCTACAAAATCAGGAGCGTGTTGTTCTTGAAGCCAAAGTCGAAGAGTACCGCAATCGCATTGAGATCCGAGGTCTGCAAGACTTTCAGGATTATTTTGCTTATATTCCGAACTACGATCGTGATGCTGCTCTATTAGTTTCGGTGATTTCACCGCGTGGTGAAGTTTTATTCTTTCATGAACCATTTCCTAATTTCAAAGTTGATACGGAGTCGCTCCGTATTGAAGTGTTGGGGCAAAGAGCTCACAGCTTTGATTTCTCAATGCCGGAACTTCATGGCAGTGACGCCGTTATTTTCATCGGGCGTATTCTGAAAGACGGCAATCGTGTCGTCGTCGCAAAAAGTACTGAGGGTTTGAACCTCCAGTTAAGAAATTTACAAAAAATATTCTGGTGGCTCCTCTTGCCGGTAGCCTTGATTGGATTCTTGGGAGGATTGTTCCTTTCCAACAAAACTCTCAGTCCTGTGCGTGAGCTGATCACCTCGATGAAGAAAATCGAAAGCGGTTCTCTTTCAACACGTGTTCCTGTCGGTGGCAGTGACGATGAACTCGAAGAACTTAAAGTTCTTTGCAACAAGATGCTCGATAAAATCGAGGGACTTGTTGGCGGACTTAAAGAAGCCTTCGATCACTTGGCTCATGATATTCGTACGCCGGTTACGAGACTTCGCGGACGTGCCGAGTTGGCTTTAACAAGTGAAGGGGATGTTGAGTCTTACAGAGAAGCTTTGCAAAGTTGCTATGAAAACTCCGACAAGATTCTGAACTTCCTGCAAGTCTTAACAGATATCACCGAAGCGGAAAATCGCAGTAAAAAGTTGAAACTTGAAAAAAAATATATTTCTGAAATCGTTAAAGAGATCATGAGTCTTTATGAAATGGCTTTTGAAGAAAAAGATATTAAGGTCATCCAAAAACTTGATAGTCATGATTGGGCTCTTGTCGATGCCAGACTTATCAGTCGTGTGATTGCGAATCTTTTGGATAACGCGCATAAGTACACGCCGTCAGGCGGAGAAGTGACCATTGAGACGATCAATCAAACAGAGAATGTGATTGTGCGTGTGACCGATTCGGGGCCGGGGATTTCGCCGGATGAGCATGCCATGATTTGGCAGAAACTTTATCGCAGTGATAAGAGTCGTTCTGAATATGGCATGGGGTTGGGCCTTACTTTTGTGAAAGCTGTGGTTGAAGCCCATGATGGGAAGGTCTCTGTACGAAGTCCTGTTAAAGATGGGCATGGGACTGAGTTTGAAGTCCTCTTGCAGAAGATGTCTTAGGTTTCAATCGATAGTATCGGTGCGGTTTTGTTGGCGGAGGGAGTGTGGCAGTTCCGCTCCGCCAGACACGGCATCCTGCCTCGCCGCGCTTTGGTACGACTTCGTGTCGGCGCGGAGGTCTGACTGCGCAGAACTGCCACACTCCCTCCGCCAACAAAACCCACGACGCTCGTTGCACCTTTCATATTTTGTCAGTTGGTTTAAAAGTTAGGCGAATGATTTTCTTTGTGCGTTTTCTGGATGAATTTTTAATGTGCGCCAGTGTCTTTATAAATGAGTCTTCTCAATGATTACCAAAGTGCGTTTGGTAATTTCAGAAAGTCCTTCAAGATCCCATTCTGGGAATGATATCTGCACCCTTTGTTTTGATTGATGAAATTAACAAAGGAACTTTTTTATGAAATTCAAAGCTGTGGCTCTTCTGGGGCTTTTGATGTTGTCGTTTTCTGCTACTTCCGCGTTGGCTCAGGCTAAAGATAAATCTTGTATGGAGCCTTGTGCTTCTAAGAGTGATTTTCCTTATTACTCTTATACTACGACGGGTTTGGATTATGGGTATGATCTTCGTATCAATAAACGCGCTTTGCGTGGGGATGTTGATGTGAAGTTGTCACTTATTGAAAATGGCGTGGAGATTCCCATGATTCAAGGAGCGATGATTGATCTTTCTTCTCGCGAGTCTTTGATTTTTATCCGTATTCTTAATTCTAAGTATGATGTTCATTATTCTCGGAATCCCAATGTGAACACGAAGCTTGAGCTTAAGTTCTCTTTAGTGAGTGGTGGGCGCGTGGTTGGCGCTAAGGTGATTCCGTTTACTACGGAGTCGATTCAGGATCAGTTTTTTGTGGATGATGTGCGTGAGTTCACTCTTGAAGGTGAAGAGTCTTCCGCTCGTATCGAGACAGAGTTGATTGCCGCCGGGGGAATGAAGTGCCGTTGGAAGATTCTTCCTCCGGGCGTTATGTATTGTGATGACGGGCGGTAAATAAAAAAAAGCTCCAAGTCTAAGATACTTGGAGCTTTAAAATCCTCGAGCTGGCAAAGAATGTCGAGTCTTGAAACCAGAGACGAAGTCTAGAAACTATTTTGCTGCTTTAGCTTCTTTGATTTTTTCTTTTACGCATTTTTTAACGTCTGCTTTAGAAGCGCCTGGATTTTCTTCTCTGCACATTTTTTGGAATTTTTTTGCTTCTGATTTGCCTGCCGCCATAGAAACTTGACCAGTAACCATCAAAGCAACAACAAGAATAGCTGATAAACGCATATTTACTCCTTTAAAAGTTTATTCGTGTTTCTAAGGATACTTTTATGGCTGACACCAGCAACTTTCGGAGTTAAAAATTCTTTTAACTTCAAAAGATTCCAAGATTGAGATTTATTTTTTCAAAAAGAGATGCCATCTTTAGCGCAATGAAGCTGCTAATAATCGATGACGAGCCTGAAATCCTAAAAAAGATCTCCATCTTAGCGGAGTCTAATGGGCACAGTGTCAAATCTGCGACCTCTGTCGAGTCTTTGCAGCACATTCTCAAAGCGAAAAGCTTTTATCCTCACGTGATCATTTTGGACCGTATTCTCAACGGAGTTGACTCCATCAGTTTGATTCCAAATCTCAAAACGGCCTTTGCGGATTCCCGTTTGCTGATTGTGTCTGCGATTGATACTGCGTCTGAAAAAGCTCTGGCGTTGGATGCAGGGGCAGACGATTACCTGGCTAAACCTTTTTCTGCGGTGGAGTTGCTCGCGCGTATCAACGCACTCACGCGTCGAAAAAGTCTTTACGATGAACGCGCAACTCTGCAGGTGGGAAATCTCATCCTTAATAAGGAAGAACGCTTGGCTAAAGTTCAAAGCACGTCTTTGGCTTTGTCTCAAAAAGAGTTTCAACTTCTTTATATGTTCAGTTCCAATCCTGGAAAAATTTTTCCCAGAGAAATTCTTTTAGAGGAAATCTGGCAGTCTTCCAGCGAAATTGAATCTAAGGTTGTTGAGGCGACCATCAACAATCTTCGTCGCAAATTAGAAGCAAGTTCTGCATCCGTTGCCATTAAAAACATGCGCAATGTGGGGTACTGGCTTGAGACGTAAGTTCTTCTTTATCTCTTTGCTGGTTCTTATTGCGACAACGGTTTCCGTTGCGGGCATTCTCCTAACTTATTTTCGAACGGAACGTCTGTCGTTTCTTGACGACCAAATTCGTCAAACGGCGACGTCCATTATTGAATCCAAACTTTCCGAACTTAAAACTTACGATGACGAAGAGGCCGACCAAATCATCTCAGAGGAGCTGGGTCCAGATCGTTTAGGAAAATTCTTTATTGTCCGTACGCGGGAAGGGGAGATCCTCTTTACCACGCAAAACGTGGATCTTCTTGAAATGGAAATTCCGCAAGATCCGAAATGGATTACGCTCACGACACCCAAGCATTTCGTGCGAGTTTTGAATTTAAAACTTCCGCGGTTTCCTACGCGCACTTTGCAAGTCGGCGTGATTGTGGACGCCAGTTTTATTTCTCTGACTTATGTTAACAACAGAACCATGTGGGCGATTTCTGGAATATTAGTTGTTATTCTTATTTTGACGTGGTTCTTGTCAGCCTACCTTTTTTCGCCGATCAAAACTTTGGCTCAATATTTAAACCAAGTGACGAAATCCCTCGAAGCCAACGCGGAACTTCCACAGCTTCCAGCCGCTTTATCGCGTTATGCAAAGGATGCCCCCTTTCAACGGCAGGATGAATTCCGCAATTTGATTCAGGTTCTCAATGGCATGGTTGAAAAAATCAATGTCAGTCGAAAATTCATGAAGTCTTGGACCTTCCAGATGGCTCACGAACTGAAAACGCCACTGACAATTGTAAACCGCGACTTTGAAGTGATTTCAGAGAAATACAAAGTTGATGCAACTTCGGTGCAGGAAGTCCAATCCAACATCGATAAAATTTCTCAGACGGTCTCAAGCTTTCTGGATTGGGCGGAACTTACAACCCAAAAGATTCCCGGAAACCTTTATGTCGTGAATATCGAAGGCTTTCTGGTTCCCGTTCTTGTAAACTTAAAAAAAATCTATGGTGACCGTATTCAGATCACTCAAGCTACGGACTTTCAGGTTCTTTGCAATCCACTTCACTTGGAGCAATTGCTGAACAACGTTCTTAGCAATGCCTTGAAGTATTCCAAAGACAAAGTGGAAATCTCTTTCCATGAAGGATCGTTCCAAGTCCGAGACCTTGGGGAGGGCATTCCTGCCGAAGTTTTATCGCGCATCGGTTCGCCTTTTAATAAAAGTGCGAATGTCGTGCGCACTCAAAAAGGTATTGGTTTGGGACTAGCGTGGGTGAAAACGATTTGTGACTTGTATCGCTGGCAGTATGAATTTGTTCTAGATAAGGGAACGACTTTCAAAGTGTCATTCCCTCCTGTTATTTCCGGTTCTTAGATTAAACGCCTAAGTAAGACTTACGAACTTCGTCGTTGTTTAAAAGATTCTGAGCTGAATCTTGCATGACGATACGTCCTGTCTCCAAAACATACGCACGGTGAGAAATCTTTAAAGCCATACGCGCATTTTGTTCAACCAAAAGAACGGTCATGCCTTCTTTGTTCAGCTTTTTCACGATTTCAAAAATCTGCGCCACAATTAATGGCGCCAATCCCAAAGACGGTTCATCTAAAAGCAACATCTTCGGTTTGCACATCAAAGCACGGCTGATGGCCAGCATCTGTTGTTCACCACCAGAAAGAGTTCCCGCCATTTGCGACATCCGCTCTTTTAAGCGAGGGAAAAGCTCAAAACACATCTCAAGATCTTTTTTGATATTAGTTTTGTCCGAGCGGGAATAAGCCCCCATTTCAAGGTTCTCATAAACACTCATTTGCGGGAAAACGCCACGGCCCTCTGGAGACTGCGCAAGACCCAATCCAACACGTTTAAACGTCGGCACTACATTCAGATTTTGTCCGTTAAAAGAAATCTGTCCTGAGTTAGGAACCAGACCTGAGATCGCACGCAAAGTCGTCGTTTTGCCAGCGCCATTCGCACCGATCAACGAAACCACTTCGCCTTCATCCACAGAAAAGCTGATTCCTTTTAAAGCTTGAATCGAGCCATAAAAAACTTCGAGATTTTCAACAATCAATAATGGAGAACTCATTCTTTCTCCTCGACGCCCAGATAGGCTTCAATTACTTTTTGGGAGCTTTGCACTTTCTGCGGAGTTCCTTCTTCGATTTTCACTCCGTGATCAAGAACAATGATATTTTCACAAATACCCATGACGAGTTTCATATCGTGCTCAATCAACAAAACAGTCAGTTTGAACTGCTCACGAATCTTTGCAATCGTTTCCATCAAGTGATGAGTTTCAGAGTGATTCATTCCCGCAGCCGGTTCATCAAGCAAGATAATTTTTGGATCGGTGGCCAACGCTCGCACGATTTCCAATTTTCTTTGCTCACCATAAGGCAAGGCACTCGCAGGTTTATGAGCCTTTTCATCCAGGTGAAAGATCTTAAGAAGACTCATAGCTTTGTCTTGTAAATCACTTTCAGCTTTTCTAAAACGAGGGGTTTGCAAAAGCGTATCAAAAAGACCGTAGTGCATATGCTGATGACCTGCGACCAAGACATTGTCTAAAACAGTGAGGCCTTTAAAAAGACGAATGTTCTGAAACGTACGAGTCACACCACGGTGGGAAATTTCATAAGGCTTAAGTCCTTTTAAAGATTTCCTCTCTAAAGCCACTTCACCGTGAGTTGGTGAATATACGCCCGTAAGCATATTAAACACCGTTGTTTTTCCCGCACCATTGGGACCGATGAGTCCGGCAAGCTGACCTTTTTTAATTTGGAATTCCAAAGAGTCGACGGCTTTAAGACCGCCGAACTGCATGGTGATCTTGCGAGCTTCAAGCAGAACGTCGGACATATTTTCTCCAAACATCAGTGATCTCAAGATCACCGAAAAGGCCCTTAGGACGTAAAATCATCACAAGAACTAAAGACAAAGAATAAATCACCATACGCAGATCCACGCCTGTGATCTCTTGCAAAGGACGTAAAGCTTCCGGCAAGACCGTGATAAAGACCGCAGCTACCACGGAGCCCGTCATTGAACCCATGCCACCCAGTACGACCATGATTACGGCATTCACGCTTTGCAGAAACGTGAAAGAGGAAGGACTGATGAAGTTTGTAAAATGAGAGAATAAAGAACCCGCAACACCTGCAAAGAAACTGGAAAGAACAAACGCGCGCACTTTCATACGAGTGGTATTAATACCCATGGCCTCCGCCGCGATTTCATCTTCGCGAACACTTAAAAATCCGCGGCCATAAGTGGAATGCATCACACGCCAAATAGTGAAGAAACAAATCACAAGCCACAAAGAAGCAAAAATGAATGAAAACAAGAAAGAACTAAATCCAGGAATATTCGAGTAACCGCGAGGGCCGCCTAAGAAATCCATATTTAACAACGCCACACGAATGATCTCGCCAAAGCCCAAAGTCACAATCGCTAAGTAATCACCTTTAAGACGAAGAGAAGGAAGGCCCACCAGGAATCCGGCACCTGCCGCGACAAGTCCCGCACAACCTGCCCAAATAAAAAACTCAACGGCTTGCAGAGACGGAGGCAAAAGATCCCAGTGTGTGTTTGCGTAAGCAGAGAAGTAAGCGCCGATCGCCATAAATCCCGCGTGTCCTAAAGAGAACTGTCCCGTGTATCCGTTAACAAGATTCAAACTCATTGAAAGAAGACAGTTCACCAAAGCAAAAAGCAAAATCAATTGGAAGTAAGCATTGACGCTGAAATCAAAGACCAGACCCAGAAGGGATAAGGCCGCAATAGCAATCAGTGGAGACTTAATAAACTTCATTAGACTTTCTCCACTGTGTATTTACCAAGAAGGCCTGCAGGTTTAAAGATCAAGATCACAATCAAAATACCGAACGCCAAAGCATCGCGGTACGTACTGGAAAGATAAGCAACGACCATCTCTTCGGAAAGTCCCATGATCAGTGCTCCTAAAACCGCACCGCCGACATTGCCGATTCCACCAAGAACGGCTGCGACGAACGCTTTAAGACCAATCATCATTCCCATCAAAGGATCAATTTTGGGATACTTCATTCCGACAAGAACACTGCCGACGCCGGCCAAAGAAGAACCAACGATAAATGTAAATGCAATAATGCGATCTGGATTCACGCCTAAAAGACTTGCGACAGAGGCATTCGCGCTCACTGCACGCATCGCGCGACCCAATTTGGTTTTAAAAATAAGAAACTGAAGTCCCAGCATCGCAAGAACACTCACGATCAGAACCGTGACATCAAAAGATTTTAATTCCACATCACCAATGTTGAACAAAACCATGTCCTTCATCACTTCAGGAAAAACTTTAGGATCAGCGCCGAAAACAACTTGTCCCGCATATTCCAGGAAAAGGCTCACGCCGATAGCCGTGATAAGAACGTTTAATTTAGGTGCATTACGAAGAGGGCGATAAGCCAAGCGTTCAATAGCCAGTCCCAAGAGACTGCAACAAACCATCGAGACAACAAGAAGAGTGATTAGAGTCGCGATGCCAGGACTTGCATCAATTCCAAAGAAGCGGGCGACATAGTAGGCGGCAAAGGCGCCCACCATGTAAACATCGGAGTGGGCGAAGTTGATCATTTTCAGGATTCCATACACCATCGTGTATCCAAGGGCGATCAGTGCGTAAATAGATCCAAGACTGATACCGTTGATAATGTGTTGAATGAAATCCTGCATGCACCATCCTTATGGAGTGATCGTCGTGATGTACTTGCGGTTGCTACCGTCCACTTGAATGATCACGGCACTTTTCACGGCGTCGCGATTCTCATTCAAAGTGATTTTTCCAGTCACTCCGCCGAAATCTTTCGTCTTAGCTAGTTCATCACGAATGGCTTTGCCTGACAAGTCAGGAGCGCGCTCCATAGCTGCAACCAAGATTTTTGCGGCATCATAAGCCAAGGCGGCCAAAGCGTCAGGAGTCTCGTTGTACTTTGCTTTAAATTTCTTAATAAACTCAGTCACCGCCGGGTCTGAAGATTCCGTCGTGTAGTGATTTGAGTAGTAATTGCCGTTGATGGCCTCTTTACCGATCTCAGAAAGTTTATCGCTATCCCAACCGTCTCCGCCCATGAGCGGCACTTTTATACCTAATTGGCGCGCTTGTTGAGCAATCAATCCGACTTCCGTGTAATAACCGGGGACATAGATGCCCTCAGGGTTTTTAGAGCGGATTTGTGTTAATTGCGCTTTGAAATCGATATCGCCCGCTTGATAACTTAGATCCGCCACGATTTCACCACCACGTTTTTTAAACTCAGCAGCAAACACGTCGGCAAGGCCCACGCTGTAGTCATTTTTCACGTCGCGAAGGATCGCCGCTTTTTTCATTTTCAAATTTTCCGTCGCGAATTTCGCCATTACATAACCTTGGAATGGATCGATAAAGCAGACGCGGAAAACATAATCACCCACTTTAGTCACATCCGGATTTGTCGATGCCGGAGAGACAAAAGGAACTTTGTGAGTTTGTGCAATCGGAGCAGCCGCTTTAGAACGGCCACTAGCAACACCGCCGATAATCGCAACGACTTTGTTTTGCGTGATCAGGCGAGTTGTCGCTGCTGCTGCTTCTTCGTTTTTCCCTTGGTCATCTAGAGTAACAAGGCTGATTTTTTTGCCTTTCACTCCGCCAGCGGCATTGATCTCATCTAGGGCCAAGCGGACACCTTTATTTGAACTCAATCCGAAAGTAGCATCACTTCCAGTCAAAGAATCATATTCACCGATAACGATTTCGTTTTCTTTTTTTGTACATCCGGAAAGCAATGGCAAGACAAGAACCAAAGCTAAAAGTAGGCGTTTCATAGAACCTCATTTCTGCAAACTTGAATGGAATATGCTTTAGAATTCAAGATGAAGTCTTAAGTGGCAAGAATATTCGCCAAAGAAATCAAATCCAATTGGGATTTCTTCTCGTGCTTCGTGACTAAATCCAGAGGCACTTGGATCAGGCGTTCGCCTTCAGTACCGATCATCACGTCACAATAACCTTTAAGAAGAGCATCGACAGCCGCAGCACCCATGCGGCTCGCTAAAATACGATCCGCCGCTGTCGGAGAACCTCCGCGCTGTTGATGTCCCAAGATGCAAACTTTAGCGTCCATACCGGATTTTTTGCGAATGGCATCAGCAAGATCATACGCGCGGCCAGGCTTTTGTCCTTCAGCGGTCACAAGAATACTGCTGGTTTTCCCTCTAGAAATACCGTCTTTGATATGATCAAGAGCCTTTTCCACAGTCGTATTGCCATCTGGAGTAAAAATTTCTTCAGCGCCACCAGCAAGACCCACGTGAGAAGCAATGAATCCCGAGTTTCTTCCCATCACTTCAACGATAAAAAGACGATCATGCGAAGCAGCCGTATCACGAATTCTATCAATGGCTTCAAGAGCGGTATTTACTGCTGTGTCGAAACCGATCGTTTTATCACTGCCATAAATATCGTTATCAATCGTGCCGGGAACTCCCACCACAGGAATTTGATGTTCTTCCCACAATGCATGAGCACCTCTAAAGGAACCATCACCACCGATACACACCAAAGCATCAATTTCGGCATCTTTCAGATGCTGTGCTGCTTTGGCGCGGCCTTCCGTTTTCATAAAATCCGTCGAGCGGCCCGTTTTCAGAATTGTTCCCCCGCGCTGAATGATGTTCGCCATATCACGAAGTTGCAAAGGCTGAATTTTGTTTTCAATCATTCCGACGTAACCATTAAGCACGCCGTAAACTTCTAAATTTTGTGCAATTCCGACACGAACCACAGCACGAATAGCTGCATTCATTCCAGGTGCATCGCCACCGCTAGTATAGACACCGATTCTTTTAATTTTTTTCGTAAACTGAGCCATAACAAAAGGCTACTACCAGGAAAGGTAAAAAGGAAGGACAAGAAGGTCTTGCGCTTACAAATAAAAAAGGCGCTCCATGCGGAACGCCTTTTAGGTTTTTTAATCGTAAAAAACGATTACTTAACCATTGATTTGAATTCTGCGCCAGCGCGGAATTTTGGAGCCCAAGCAGCTGGGATTTTGATCGCTTTACCAGTTTGTGGATTGCGACCAGTGCGAGCTTTACGCTTAGCTTTTGTGAATGTACCGAAACCAACAAGTTTAACATCGTCGCCTTTTTTAACAGACTTTTTGATGTTTTCTACTGCGCAATCAAGGATTGCTTCAGCTTGAGCTTTAGAAACTTTTGTTTCAGCTGCGATTTTTTCGATGAGTTGTGCTTTGTTCATGTGAACTCCTCTTTCAGACACTTTTGTGTGTCTTCTCGTTGTAATTAAAATCTTGATGATAACTCTTCGTCATCCAATGACATGCCAATCAAAATTCAAAAACTAAATTTCGTCAATAGCAAAATGTGAAAACGTCTCTGAGTGCGCTTTTCAAAGGAACTAATGTTCGTTCTCCGATGAATCATCATAGTCATCGTCAGAAGAACTTAAAGAATCACTTGAAGAGCCCGAGGTGGGAATACGGTAAGACTCGCTGGCCCACTCACCCAAATCGATGAGTCGACATCTCTCAGAACAGAAAGGTCGGAAAGGATTTTCTACTGTGTACAAAGTCAAACGCCCACACTGTGGGCATTTGACCTGTCGAGCTTTTTGAGGTTCGGTCATACTTGAATTTTTACTAACTCTTGCACCGAGTGCAAGACGCGGAGCTTAGCGACGTTTGAATTTTCCAGTCGCAATCTTTGTCGCCACGTTGTTATACGGGAAATAAAGATCGTATGTGAAATAACCGTCTTTCAAAGTTCCTTTAAGAACTTGGATTTGGATCAATTTCAATCCGCCACCATTCCAGTAAGAACCTTGGGCTCTGATTTCGAAACCCTGACTGTTGTTAATTAAACTGAACGTATTGTTTTGGTTCAAGTAAAGCGGATTGAAAGCCATACCGCCACCGTTGATACCAACACTCAATGTATATTGATACCAGTTGGGAGCAGGGTAAGCTGTGAAAGAAACAGCGGGTTTCAATGAAGAATCAATACTGAATTCGATCTGGAAAGATCCTGAAACCCAGTTGTTGCAATCAGCAAGGCCGGCTTCCCAACCCCAAATATTTCTATCACAAACCGCCATCGCTTGTTTCAAGAACTCTTTAAAAGCTCCTGTATTTACGATTTGCATGTCGCCATTTTGCGTGCTGACGCCATAATAGCTATTAAAGAAATATCTGTTGTAGTCGTAGTAGCGAACAACGCCGTTATTAGGAATAACGCCTGTGCCGTTAACACAAACAGTTCCGCTTTGCACCTGACCCGGTGGGCAAGTGATAACTGGAGGAGTGACGATAGTTTGACCGTCACCACTGTCTTTCGCGCAACTGACCATCAACAAGGCGGAATAAATCGCCAGAAATGATGCCATTAGCTTCTTCATATCAACCTCTCTCGTCTCGATAAACTTCTTCAGTTAATCTGCAATACATGAGTCATGCCATCGCCGAGTGTTCCCAAGAATTCGCTAAAGATGAGCTGACGGAATAACGACTGTCTAAACTATGGAAAGAGGGGACATTTTGCGTCAGTCTCAAAATGAGACGTGGGCTCTCATTCTTAAATTTCTTTCACGAGGTATTAATATCGAGCGAAGTGTGATAACTTGCCGCTCGCTATGTCTTTAAAAAAAGTTCTTCCATATATTCTAGCTACTCTGCTTCTCGGGTTCCTGATGGGAATGGTGCAATCACCGAAGGTTTTGCTGAAAGGTAAAACGGGGAGCCAGGTCAATGCGCAAGAAAGTATTGAAGGATATTTTTATCTTCCTGTGGGCTCTAGCAATGTCTCTTCTATTTCTCAACAAGACTATGTCAGCGTGCTCGGTCGATTCATCGCTCACAACTATAACAGAGTTGTCACTGAAACGGGTTTGCCTTTGTATGTCGCTATAGAGTGGGAAAATCCCTACTTTGGTGCTTTTGCAAAAAAGAATTCAGATGCGATGCAGATCTCTTTGTGGGGAGGAATGGCGCGAGCACCGGGAGCAACTCCGGGAGCTTTGGCAGCAATTCTTTGTCATGAGCTAGGACACATTTTGGGAGGTGAACCTCGCCAAACAATTCAGGGAGTCGAGTGGTCTTCAAGCGAAGGACAGTCTGATTTTTTCGCGGCATCTCAGTGTCTACCGTCTTTTTTGAACAAATATCCGGAACTAATTTCTAGTATTGATTCGGAAGTCGCTTCTATCTGCAAAGAAAATATCACTTGCGCAAGAACTCTGCAGGCAGGCTTAGAAATGTCGCGTTTTCTGCAAAAATATTCTTATCGTGAATACGTTCCAGTCAGTTTGAGTGTTGCAGAAAAAGAAGCGACAGAACTTCTTCGCAATAGATATCCGTCAGATCAATGCCGGTTAGATACTTTTAAAAGCGGAGCCTTTTGCCAATTAGGAAGCTCCTGCAGAGCTCCGGGCTGTTGGTTTCCTAAAGAGTAAATAAAATCCCAGCAAGATAAGACAGATGCTGATCCAGCTTGAAATGGAAAGACCTAAAGTCGGTCCACGAAAATCATCGCGGAAGTTTTCCATCAAAAGTCTTCCCGCCGCATGAAGAATCATCCATAAAAAGAAAACGCTTCCATCTTTTTGCAAAACGGCAGGTTTGCGTTTTGCACGAGGAACTTTTTCTATTCCAAGCAAAATAAATAAAACGCCTAGCTCCCAAAGAACAGCATAAGCTTGCGTCGGATGTCTGCCGTCAATGGCCCACGGTAGGTCGCAATATCTCCCGTAACAACAGCCCGCAAGCAGACAAGCAGATCTTCCGGCAGCATATGAAAAAGAAAGGACCGGAGCAAAAAGATCCAAATAGGCATCTACCGATTTTCCAACTTTGGAGCACAAGTACATCAAAGCAAAGACACCGGCCAAAACCGCGCCGCCATAGAATACAAATCCGCCGTTCCAAAAATGCAGAATGCGCCAAAGATCTTGGCGATAGTATTCAAAGTCTTCATAAAACACATGAAAGAGTCGACCACCGATAAATCCCGTCACCATAACGATAAGACTTAGGTCTAGGGCTACTTTGGTAGAAAGTTGAAAGCGTTTTGCTCTGCGGACAAGCCAGATAAGTCCCAAAGAAATCGTCACACTTAAAACTAAATAGTAAGTGGGAATTTCTAAAAACGGAGAAACATGGATAACCGGGTACAAAGAACCTCCATACCGACGATAGACTTAATTTTCTTTTATTCCCCAAAATATTCAAGACGATTCTGGTCAAGGCCTTATAACTAATTACATAATTGAAACTATATGAAGTTGCATCCAGTTGAAATCGCCAAGGAAATTAAAGCGTTTTCTTTTTTCAAGTCTTTCAGTGAGGACTTGCTCCTGCAAGCATCCGCGATGATTCATACCGAATCATTTCCTACCGACAGCTTTATTCTTCAAGAGGGAAAAAAGAATAGCTCTCTGTTTTTCTTGCGATCTGGAAAAGTGGAAGTTTCTTTAGCGGGTGAAGTGATTGCAACTCTCGAAACACCGGGCGAAGTCTTTGGTGAAATGAGTGTGATCACTTCAAACCTCACGTCGACCACGGTGAAAGCCCTGACGCCTGTTGAATGTTTCGTTATTCGTTCGGAAGATTTTGCGCACGTTCATCCGAAGGACAAAGATCGTTTTCAAGCTTTGCTTTTTCAAATCTACTGTTTCATTTTGACAGAGCGATTGATGCGCACGAACGAAAAGGCTCGTCTTTTCGAAATTCTCAATCGTGAACTGCACGAGGCTCAAAGCGCTATCGAAAAAAGCGGCGGCGGAAAAGTTCTTCTGGTTGAGCCGGATAAAAAACAGCAACTTCCTATCCGCATGGCCTTGGGTGGCACCGGTGTTCAACTGGATATCGCCAATGATTCCGAAATGGGCCAGGCCTTTTTAAAAGAAAATCAATATGACATTGTTCTTTGCGAAGAAGCGTGTGTCGATGTGCTTAAGTCCGTGCAGGATAATAAGCTGTCTCCCTACGCCGTTCTTCTAACAAGCAAAGACGTGCAAGGGAATTTACAAATCCTGGAGCGCAACCGCTTTGTCGATCACATCATCTCTCGTGATGCCGAAGACAAAAACGCCACCATTCGCTACGTCTTAACAGCGCTAAGCAAGCTTTTGAATAAAGACCTCTTTGGTATTGAGAAATATCTTACGTGGGGAGTCGAAGTTCAAAGTAAAACGGTTTCTCATTCGGCTCAGCGTGAGGAATTGCGCGAAGAACTTTATACCTATTTCAAAAAGATGGGAATTCGCAGCACGGTTTTAGATCGTGTGAATACCGTTGTTGAAGAAATGCTGATGAACGCGATTTATGATGCACCGGTGGACTCTCAAGGGAAATCCATCTTCAATCATATTTCCCGTAAAGAAGAAATCCAGCTTGATACTCATCAACAATCTCAGCTTCGCTACGCGAGTGATGGCGTGTTACTCGCAGTTTCCGTTAAAGATCCATTTGGCTCTTTAACTAAAAACATCATCGTGGATTACTTGATTAGTTGTTATAGCGGTCAAGCGGGCAGCATGAACTCCAATAAAGGCGGCGCTGGTCGTGGACTTCATCAGATTATTGAGAATGCGGATTTAACTGTCTTTAATGTTAAAAAAGGCGTGCGCACCGAAGTGATCTGTCTTTTTAACGTCGATGGACAAAAGAAAGAAGCTCAGCCTTCTTTCCACTATTTCTTCGTGTAAGTTAATAATCCAATCAACATCTGTCCAATCAGAACACAAGGCACTGTGGGTAAGGTCGTGGATAACAATGACACGACAAACCCCAAAAGGCTTCCCACAAAGGAAATCACTAGAATTCGCTTCGTATAAGACCGCAGATTTTTACTGCGATGAGCCGCAAAGCTTGTTCCGATAAAAAGAGAACCGATCGTAAAAAGATAACCCATGCTCTGAATGGCCATCGTAGTCAGTAACAATGTCCCAATATCAAAAAGACGATTTTTTCCGCTGCGATGAATCCAGCTGTGATTGACAAGCTGATAAGAAATCATAGACAGAGCACGCCAGTTCAATAGAACAAATCCACCAAAAAGAAGGCCCATAACCAGACACGCCTGGGCTCCGCTATCACTCATCACGGCCACGTCACCGAAATAAGATGAAGCCATGTGCGATTCCAAGGCGGGAGTTAAGGACGTCAAAAGATAAGTGAGAGACAAAAAGAAAACAAAAAGCGTCAGATAAATATGATTACGGTCGGCTCGAGTTTCAATCAAAAGATCCGACAACAAGAGTGTTAACCACCCTAAGGAGAGACCAATTAAAAGATTCAAGCCGTGATAATCCGTACCCAGCCAAATATTGATCGCCAATCCCAAAACAATTCCCAAGGAAGAGCCTTGGCCTAAAACAAAAATCTGGGCGCTTTTTTCGCGAGCCGTCCACTGCGAACCAATCATCGCAAGGACACTGGCCATCAAGACACTGGCAGGTAAAGACCAACGATAAATCTGTAAAAGCTCAAAGAACGAACTCATCGGATCTCCAGAAAACGAACTTTGGCCCAATCTTGAATAAAGGCGCGGTGAGAAACTAAAACTAAAGAACTTTCCGGGTGATCTTTTAAAAACTGACCTAAAGCATCTTCTAAAACTTGAATCGATTCTTTGTCGACATGATTAAAAGGTTCATCAAGCACAAGCAAACGAGGTTTTTTTCCCAAAGTCGCCGCCAATAAAATTTTCTGACGTTCTCCGCCGCTCGCAGTATTCCATTTTTTATCAAGATCAATTCCTTTAATCAAAGAGGCAGGAACATCAGCGGAAGAAGACAACATGTCTTTTAAAGTCAGCGGCAAATGAAAATGCAGGTTTCCTAGTTGAGGCAAATATTGAATATCAGATTCAGGAATCAGAAAATGAAATTTACCTTCGTAATATTTGTGAAGGCCCAAAAGAGTTTTCAGCAAAGTGCTTTTGCCCGCGCCATTTTCACCGCGCAAGAAAAGCACTTCTCCTGCAAGAAGTTCAAAATTCACAGCAGGGGAGAGATACTTTCCCTCACGGCTTTTGGCTCTTAAGTTTTGAACTTCAAGAATTTGACTCATGGAATGGATTTTACTAACAAGTTTTGTAAGGCTTCAATGTTCTTTGCATCTGTGCTGCCGCTGCTCTGAACATAAGAAGGAACAGTCACCACAGGAATTCCTGAAAGCTCATGAAAGCGCTCCAAAGTTTTATGAGGAGCCGACGGGGTCGCGAACAGCACGGCCACTTTATTGTCCTTTGCCATCTTAGCCACTTGAGCAATGCGAGCCGCAGAAGGTGGCATTCCCGGTTTTTCTTCCAAAGAACCTAGCGATTCCAATCCGTAGGCATTAAAGAAGTAAGTGAATTCTTTATGGTATTCCATAACTTTCACTTTCTTTACGGTCTTCGCCAAACGATCGTGAAGCTCCGTCATCTTCTTTTTGAATGCATCATAATTTTTCTCGAACTCAGAGCTTTTTGCAGGCAAAACCAGCGACAACACGCGCACCACTTCCGCTCCGCCTTCCGCTAATTTCTCCGGAGATAAAACGAAATGAGGATTTCCGTGGGGATGCACATCGCCCAAAGAACGATCAATCACACCCGTTGGAACTTCCAAAGCTTTCACACTTTTTCCAAGAGCGCAGAATCCAGGCCCGCCTTCTTGAACTTTTTCGTTTCCAGATTTGCTTAAAACTTTTGGCAACCATCCGATTTCCAAATCAAGTCCTACGGAACAAACCACATCAGCACGGTTCACCTTTAAAATAAAATCAGGACGAGCTTCCGCATAGTGCGGATCTTCCGATCCTTTTAAAAGAGTTTGGACTTCGACTTGATCGCCACCGATAGCTTGAACGACTTCAGCGATATCCGGCTGTGTTGCAACGACCTTGATTTTTGCAAATGCCGATACAGAAACCAAAAGAAGCATTGAAAAAATAAATTTATTCATACGTCACCTCTAGAAGGAGTGCGCAGGATGCGCGCCCAGGATAGAAACAAGTTGCAATTCAATTTTCTGATGAACAGTATCGGATTCACCTTGATACGTTTGCACATCATAGCCATAAGCCAAGCGGAACAAAGTGAATTCACTGTGCTTGTATGTCAGTGTCGGAACTAAACCATAATTGAAATTATCTTGCTTAGATCCATCCGCCTCCGATTTTCTCGCAAGTTCCGTGAATAAATCAATACGAAGACCCGCATAAAGCTGCTCTGTTAAAGAGAACTGTGGATAAACATAAGCTCCCAAATCCTCTGAAGTCGCCAGGCCTGAGGCGCTCTGATTGCGATACCAGATTTCAGATTGCAAAAGAAAATTGAGAATCTTGCCTTCCATTTTCTTAAAGACAAAATCCAAACCATAAAGCTGAGTTTGCACTCCGTGCGCATCAGTTCTTCCCAAATAATTCGCGCCCCATTGAAGCGCGCCGCTGTCGCCGAAATCGATAAAGTTCACAGGATGAATATAATGAGTCGGCACACGCGGTTTTTCCGCTGGAGTTTCTGAATGCTCACCAAAAGTGTAACCATTCGTCACACCCACGGTGATATCCCAATAAGAATCCGACGGAAGAAGAGTTGAAAACTCCGCTCCGGAATCGGCGACACCTTCATCACCTAAAAACTCCGCTTGAACACGGGGAGCGGAAATGAAAGCCCAATCATGTTGATGAAACTGATTTAAACGACCTACGCCCAAAAAGAATTTTCCGACTTTAAAACGAGACGACGGAATCAATTTGCTGGAACTTAGATAAGCTTCGTGAACTTCCGCTTTGAATTCACCATCTTCATTGTGAGCCGCGAAATTCAAAGTCGCATCAAACGTCGGATCAAGAGGACCAAAGAACAACAACTCTGCCGAGCGAATATCGAGTTTGTTTTCTTCCGAGTGCTCGAAGTCAAAGGGCGCGGTGATATCAATAGCCGCTGACGTCTGGATGTTTTGCAGAATATTTTGAGCGTGAGCCTGATAAGCTCCCGTCAAAATCAAAAGAGATACTAAAACCTTCATCGTTTTCATTCGTGAACACTCCTCCAATAAGTTCGCTTCTATCAGCCCCACTTTTTAATTGCAAGTAATTTGCATTTAAAAAATGCAACGAATGGTTGCATAAGAGAGAGACTTGTTGCGGCAAAAGGTCCTCCGGGCTATGAAGAGCCCATGCCAGGACTCATTCGTTTTCGTTGGATTGCCATTACCTGTTTGATTTTAGGAACGTTGCCTCTTCTAAGATGGGGCTTTTTGCAAACGCGTGACGTACCTTACTTCATCGCCGTTCTTGCGTTGCTCGCGACTTTCAATGTGTTAGCGCAAGGTCTTTGGCCTCGCGAAGATTCGGCAAGACAAAAACATGTGCTCGTAAATTTATGGGTGGATTTGCTTGCCGCTGTCGGTTTGCTGTTTGTAAGTGGCTCCGCCAACAATCCATTTATCAGTATTTTATGTATTCACGCTTTTTTAGGTGGAATGCTCTTAAAACAAAAGTCGTCGTATCTTTTTGGTTTGACGGTTTTAGCTCTCTTAGGTCTTTTGCAATTTGAAACTTATCTCGACGCAAAGGTCACTGTTGGCGCCGACACTTCTGAAATGCTATTAAGTTTTCTTTCGCAATGGGTTCTGGTCACGGCCTCTTGGTTTGTGAGTCACTATTTCTCAGGACTTCTTCACAAGAACGAACAACGCATTCGTCTTTTACAAGACCGCCAACATCAGGCGGATCGTTTGAAAGCTTTAGGTGCATTGACGGCGGGTTTTTCTCATCAATTAGCAACACCCATGAATTCCTTAAAACTTCGTATGGAGCGCGGTCTTAGAAAACTCACAAATGAAAACTCACCTGCGAAAGAAGAATTTGAAAAAGCGCAAAGTTCTTTGGAAGAATGTGTGCGTGTATTTCAGCACATGGCTTCCGTGTTCTCTCGCTCCTCGCAATCAGAACTGCAGAAAGTCCAAGTGGAGCTTTTGACAGCGGATCTTTTAAAAGTATGGGAAAAAGAAAACGAACCTGTATTGGTTGAAAAACATTTTACGACAGAAGCTTTGCCCTGCCGTCTGCAAGTTCTCGCTTTTTCACAAACATTTTTTGATCTTCTGAATAATGCCTATGAAGCGTCTCCAGAAGGTTCTACGATTTACGTGCGCCTTTTTAAACAAGACTCGTGGATTGTTCTGGAAGTCACAGATCGCGGAGAAGGTCTTTCCAAAGAAATTCTTTCGCGTTTAGGAGAACCTTTTGTGACGAGCAAGGCCGATGGCAACGGCCTTGGACTTTACTCAGCTTCGATGATGGCACAAGGGGCGGGCGGCGAATTTAAAATCTTCAATAATACTTCAGGCCGAGGTGCCACAGCGCAAATCCGTCTGCCGGTGGAGGAATTATGATGGACTTCAAAGGAAAAAAACTTTTACTCGTTGAAGACGACCAGGGATTGCGCGAAGTACTCACCGAAGAACTGCAAGAGCGAGGTCTTCAAGTCACGGCCTTTGCTCAAACACCGACTCTCAATGCCCTGCAAAGTTTCGACTGGGCTCTTTTAGATCTGCGCGTGGGCTCTGAAAACAGTTTGGATTTTTTGCGTGAATTGAAAGTTAAAAATCCGCACGTTAAAGTCGTGATGATGAGTGGTTTTGGCAGCGTCGCTTCAGCAGTGAAGGCCATGCAGCTAGGTGCTCACAACTTTATTTCAAAACCAGTGACTCCAGACATGATTCTAAAAGCATTCACGGATCAAACCGTGGGAGAAGAAGTTCCCGATCAGGAAATCTCTTTAGCACGCATGGAGCGCGAATATATCGATTATATTCTGCAAAGCTCTGACGGCAACATCACTCAAGCCGCAAAGAAGCTCGGCCTTCACCGACAAAGCCTGCAAAGAAAACTCCGCAAAAACATTCCGAATAAATAAAGAAAAAGGTACCAGGTACCTTTTTCCCTGCGCCTACTTGGCGCCTTCTGTTTTTTCTTTCTTTTTGTTTTCGATGAACATTAAAAGAAGCAAGAGTCCGACTCCGCCGACAATCGCCATGTCGGCGATATTAAAGGCCGGCCAGCTCCAGCGGTTGTAAAGATGGAAATCCAAAAAGTCGATCACGTAGCGGAAGCGCAAACGATCGATGTAGTTTCCAATCGCGCCACCAAAAATACTCGCAAGAGCAATGATCTGTTTTGTGTCCGTGTCTTTCACTCCACGCAAGATGCCCAAAATAATAACCAAAGCGATTGGTGGCATAGAAAGGAAAAACAACTCACGGAAGGAAGGATGGCTTTCCGCCAAAAATCCGAAAGCCGCGCCGAAGTTTCGTACATAAGTAAGATTAAAGAAATTCGGAATCACACTCACGGATTCGCCCAGGTGGAAATGCGTGTGAACGTAAATTTTCACAACTTGATCAAGGGCGACAAGGATGCCGGAAATAAGGACAAGCCAGATGTATTTTTTCTTCATGACGGCGAGTATAGACTACTTTTTTTGCTAAATTAAGTGATTTCCGGCAGATACCGCTAGGGAATGCTATTTCAGAAGGCCTTTGGAACGACTGTAGCCGATTTTAATAAGCATACGAAGAGCTTCCAGGTCCGAACTGAGGTTGAACTCCTCTTTGACTTCGCGAATCATGTCCTGGCTGCATGAATCCAAAAGCTCAGAAACATCCGGGTTGCGAGTCGTCGCCGTCACGGTCTTTTCCGTGTAAGACACTTGAGTCTGTGTCGGCGCAGAAGGAGCGACCACCGCTGTGACCGGAGTGGCTTGGTGGACAGCCGCTGCCGCAGGGGCAACGTGATGGTGATGCACAGGAGCTGAAACAATCGGTGCTTGTTGTTGAGGGCGATTGTCCAATTCCCCCATAATTCCAGCCAAGCTTTTAAGCTCATTTTTGAAGTTCTGGATACTCGGTCTTTCTAGAGCACTGTCGCCATCACGCGTGGCCTTCAGATACAAACTCACCAGAATATCCGGAGTCGTCGCCATCTCTTTGATCGAAGAGTTTTGCACCATCAGCCACTGGTAGGCTTTGAGCAAAGTATCTTTCGTGTAAGCCTGTGGCGGCAACGGGTTCATGGTCATTAAACAGAATCTCCAGACGTGAGGGGACTGAAACTACAGACTCAATGGCAACGAGTCAACGAGCACTCTTCACCAAATCCAAACAATTTACTGCTCAAAAAATGTGCACACCTATATGGCGGGCCTTTTAGCGTATTACAAAACTAGAGGCGTCGCAGAAATTGAAAAAAAGAGAAAGAGTTTTTCTTGATTTTCTCAATCACTCTTTTTGCATAAGAATTTTTATCCCTGTGGCTTTTCGATGAGGATCTCAAATTAGGAATATCCCTCTTTTGATCTCTAAGAGTCTTTAAAGATAGGCGGTCAAAAAAATTTTGCGCAATGGATTTGAGAAGGCAAGGTTTCCCATTCAAGATGCCCCAAAACTCAACCGAAAAAATACTCATGATCTTCGGAACGTTTTGGAAACAATCTCTTATTGGGACTTTTTTTATTTTCCTTGTGGGATGCTCCCTGGATGCTTCACTGATAGGTGAAGAGTTGCCTTTGCTTGAATCTAGTGGCGAGCCTCTGCAATTCAATGTCGTAAAACTCGAATTTGGAGAGGGAGCGGTCGGAACTCCTATATCCAGAACAGTCACGGTGTTCAACCGCAGCGCCGAAATTATTTCCGAAATTCAAACGTGGTCTTTAAATTCTCCTTTCTACTTTGCTGGTGGAATTTTTCCTGGAGTTGGTGGCACTTGCAGTGAGCAACTCAACCCTTTGCAGTCGTGTACTTTAGTTATTGAATTTGCAGCTTCTGCTCCCGCAAGTTTTGAAGATGAGCTGATGCTAAAATATCTTTTCAAAGGTGAAAATAAATCCAAGACTTTGCAAATTCAGGCAGCCGCAGACTCGACGGTGACAGCCGTGGATTTGAAAGCGGGTCCGATGATATTTTGCGCGCGTCTTTCCAACAATTCTCTACGCTGTTGGGGCGAAGGTGGATATGGCGATCAGCTTGGTAACGGTGTGAACTATTCGATGTACGACGGAGTAACAACTCCTATAACGCCACTTCAGATGTCTTCGGATGTTCTCGATTTCGATATGACTTGGGGCTACAGCTGCGCCATCAAAACAGGCGGACAGGTATGGTGCTGGGGAAGTTACACTCCCAGCGGGCCTTTAAATTCTCCAAATCTTTTGCTTGCGTCAGGTGCGGAAAAAATCTCTATCGGAGAAGCTACAAGCGGATGTGCCGTCGTTCTCGGCGGAGTTAAATGTTGGGGATATGACGCTTACGGCGGTTTGGTGGGAGACGGCGGAGGCACAGGCTCCCTGCTTCCACCAACGGATGTTGTGGGGCTGAGTGGAACATTTGTCGATGTTGCTGTGGCACGCGAGGCCGCGTGCGCGCTGAACTCTATCGGAGCAGTCTATTGTTGGGGGAGCAATTCTTCAGGTGCTTTGGCCAAAGCGGGTGTGATGTCATCTTCTTCCGCAGTACTGACTGAAAATATGGTTGCGGGATTGATAGATATTGAAGCATCGTCCATCAATTCATTCTGCGGCCTGACTTCAGATCATAAAGTTTATTGTTGGGGAGGTAGCATCGGCCCTGTCCCTACACAAGTGACAGGGCTCTCTGGTGGAATTTCAAATTTAAGATCAATACTCAACTCAAACAATTTCTGTATTGCTAAAGATGACAACTCCGGACTTTACTGTTGGGCGACGTCCTTACCTTTGGTTGCTTCTCAACAGAATTACGGCTTAAGCTCCATTTCTTCGTACGATGTTGCTGGTTACACTAGCACTATGTGCGCTCTTACAGACGGCAACGTGAAGTGTTGGGGAAAAAATATTTACGGACTTCTCGGAATTGGTGGCGCCAGTGGCAAAATTCCTATGGCATCTCCAGCAACAATTCCGGGACTTCAAAATGTCGAGCGTCTGACAATGGGCCGAGTCGGAATGGCCGTCCACGCAGATGGATCTTTAAGTTGTTGGGGTGATAACTCCTTGGGAGAATGTGGTTCCGGAGATCTTGAACCCATCGGTATGGCCAAAAAAATATTCTTCTCTGGTGTGACCCGCGCAAAAACAAATAGCTCCGGAAAATCCTGCATTATCCGCAACTCTCAGGTTCTCTGTTCCGGAAGCGCATATTCACAAACCTCTTTTGCGCCTCTCTCTCCGGATCTGACACAAGCGACTGATTTGGACGGAGCCTATCATTTCTGTGCGGTATCAAACGGTGCTGCTTATTGTTGGGGCTGGAACAATCCAACAGTCTTAGGAGCAAGTTCATGTGTTGGAGACTGCCAACTGAATCCCCAGGCTGTGCAAGGCATGGAGTCCGGTGTAACCGCTGTTTCCGTGGGATACGAACATGCGTGTGGAATTAAAGATGGACAGGTATATTGTTGGGGTTTCTCGACAAGCAATCAATTAGGAAGCGTCGGAGGAAGCACTTCAGTAGCCCGTCTTATAACCGGCTCTCCTACGGATGCCATTGCGATTAGCTCAGGTTACTCGTTCAGCTGTGCAGCGAAAGCCTCCGGAGGAGTCGTATGTTGGGGCAATGGATTTGGAGCGCCAGTAGTATTGTCGGGAACTGAATCTTTGGTCGCGAGCAATCTTATCCTCGCGGAATATTCCAAAATCTTTTTTAGTTCAGGAACTCAGGCCTACGTTTACAATGGATCGTTATCGACACAAGCGACGAACTGGGATTACTACGAAGAGTTTAGTATTCAGGGCGGAACTTATTATGCGACCTGCGGAATCCAGTCTGGAGCAGTGAAGTGTTTTGGCTCGAATATTTTTGGTAATTTAGGGCTGAGCAATCCATCCCCGGCCACCATTAAGTCCGTTCCATTTCCCGTCTACAATTTATTCTAAAGATGTTTGGTCATCATGATGTCCGTGGCATAAGTTCCATCAGCCAAACGATAAGCGCCCGGGTAGCGACCGACTTCTTTAAATCCTGTTTTAAGGTAAAGTTTGTGAGCGCTGATGTTGGGTTCCATCACATTAAGTTCTAAAAGAGTAAGACCTTCAACGGATTTGCAGACTTCGATTAATTTTTGAAGAACAGCTTCACCCAAGCCAAGTCCGCGAAAATCTTGGTGCACAGACATTCCGAAACTTGCGCGATGAAAACGTTTGGCATCCTTGAACGAATGAAAGTCCGCGATGCCCACGATATGGCCTTTATGCTCAGCGATCACAAGTGCATTGCGGGGATCTTGATTGGCGTCTTGAATCCATTTTTCTTGAGTTTGAACGGTCTTGGTTTTTAGAGATTCGGGTGTGCTTAGAATGTAGGGAGATGTCGAAAAAATACTCGTGACCGCTTTTAACAGGTTTTCTGCGTCACTTATTTCTGCGTGACGAAGCAAAACTGCCTGCCCATTTTTAAGAGTCACAGTGGATGAAGGAAAAAGAGCCATAGACACCTCACAACACGTGTTTAATAACAATGACATAAAGTGTATTCGTTTTCCACTTTCTATTTTTGAAGTGACGAATAAGACGGAGCTTACATAAAATTGAATCTGCAGGGAGTGTTATGAAAGACAAAATACAGAACGCAAGTCGCAACCTCAAAAATCTTCATCGACGTTTTCTAGAATTAGAACGTATCGCCGCTGAAAAGTATTTTGAGCGCCGAATTTCTCCGTTTGATTTCCTGCAAATCCTCACTCACGACAAAAACTTCGCTTGGCTTCAGCCGTTCTCGGCCTTGATCGCCGAAATCGACGCCTTCGTCGATGAGTCTGAGCACATTGTCGCGACGGACCTGACTTGTATCAAAGATCAAATCGACTTTGTCCTGCACAAGTCTGAAGTTAACTCCAAGATCTACCATCGTTATCAACATCATATCAGTGAAGATCCGGAATTCGTGATGATGCACGCGAATCTCAACGAAGCGTTAAGCCAGCTAAAGCCCTGAAAAACAAAAAACCCACAACTTGTTAAAGCTGTGGGTTTTTAATTTTAAATCTTTATTTAAAAACTAATTTACGTAGTCTTTCGCATTGATGCCGTACTTTTCAATCTTACGAAGAAGCGTCTTCTTCGGAATATTCGCATGAAGTGCCGTCTGATTGATGCGACCACGGAATGTCTTCAAAGCCTTGATGATAAATTCTTTTTCAAAAGCTTCCTTCTGAGCATTAAAATCCAAACTCTCATTACCAGAGAACGGAACCATTTCTTCTCCGTCCAAATCGTCAGAGTCTGAACCCATGTCGGCGTCGTCTTCGTCACCCAGACTTGCGTGAGCTTGAACCGCCGAACCCAAACCTTGAGAAGCCACGTTCATTGCCGTATCCATCACCGGCATATCAATCAAGTTCACGCCTGTTGCGATCAGCAGAGATTCAGGAAGTGAAGCAATCGTGATGATGTTCGACATCTCGAGAACGAAAGCGTGTTCAATCACGTTTTCAAGTTCACGGATGTTACCTGGCCATGCGTGCTTCTTCAAAACAGCCATTGCATCTGGAGCAATACCGTTGATGCGTTTGCCATGAGCTTGGTTGAATTTCTTAATAAAGATATTCACCATGTGTTCCATATCATCTTTGCGTTCAGCCAATGCTGGCAAAAAGATAGGTACAACGTTCAGACGATAGAAAAGATCTTCCCGGAAAGTTCCTGCTTTGATCATATCTTCCAAAGGACGATTTGTCGCTGCGATGATACGAACATTTGTCGGGAATTCGCGGTTAGAACCTACCGGAGTGAATACTTTCTCTTGAAGGACACGAAGAATCTTAACTTGCATAAGTTGCGGCATATCGCCGACTTCATCCAAGAAAAGAGTTCCGCCCTCGGCAAATTGGAATTTACCAATCTTGCGCTGATCTGCACCTGTGAAAGAACCTTTTTCGTGACCGAAAAGTTCAGACTCAAATAGGTTTTCAGGAATTGCAGAGCAGTTGATAGCGACGAACTTTTCGTCTTTACGAGCGGAATTGTAGTGGATCGCTTTCGCAACAAGTTCTTTACCAGTACCGGAAGCACCACGAATCAAAACAGGAGTTTCAACTTTAGCAAGGCGGTGAATGATGTTGAACACCTTCTGCATTTGAGAAGTGTGACCGATGATCTTGCGACCGGCCTCCACCATCACTGGCGCAGACGCTGCGATATTAGAAATCAAGTTGTGAGCATTGACGGCTTTGTCGATCAACTGCAAGAGGTCTTCGCTGCTGACAGGCTTTTGGAGGTAGTTATAAGCGCCGTCTTTCACAGCTTGAATCGCATCGTTCAATGTCGCGTGAGCGGTCATGATGATGACGATAATACCTGGATCGAACTCTTTGATTTGGCGAAGAGCTTCAAGCCCATTCATGCGAGGCATGTCGACGTCAAGAATAACGACATCATATTTCGTCTCGCTGCCTTTCACTTTCTCCATAGCATTGACGCCATCGAAAGCTTCATCAACTTCGAAACGTTGTGTGACTGCGAGTGCCGATTTGACGGACAATCTTAAGCCCTGATCGTCATCAACAACCAAAACCTTAAGCATGTGTACCCCCTTGCTCGATTGGTAGTTCTACAGTAAAAGTCGATCCATTACCATGGGAAGATTCTACAAAAATACGTCCCCGGTGAAGTTCAGTAAAATATTTGGCCAAATACAATCCCAAGCCCGAACCCTTAATAGGCGAGCTTTTGGCGTTCTTAGAGCGGAAGAACTTCATAAAGATATTCTGAAGCTCATCCGAAGGGATCCCAGGGCCCTGATCGGCCACCTGAACAACAACCTTCGTGGAAGTTTCTTCGCTCGACACCATGATTTTCGTGTCTTCCGGACTGTACTTAATGGCGTTCTCAACAAGATTCGAGAAAACTTGTTTCATCAGATCCGCATCCACAGGCACAGGAAACATGGGTTCCAATTCAGAAACGATTTGAATGCGTTTAACCTTCGCTAGGAATTCGTGTTTACGAATGACTTCTTGAAGAAGATTGTTGATGTCTTTGCTTTGCAAATGAAGCTGGACACCTTGGCTCTCAATTTTACCGTAATTTAATATCGCATTGATAAATTTTAAAAGGTCATCCGAAGAATGCTTGATCGTATCCACAGCCTCACGCTGTTGCGCACTCAATTGAACGTTGTCAGACAGAATCATATCCGTCATTCCTTGAATGCGCGCAATCGGCGTCTTTAGGTCATGCGACATCATCGAAATGAAATTCGTCTTAAGCTCTTCAACTTGGCTTAAGAGTTTATTCTTCTGGTAGTATTCCCAGCTGCGACGATTCTCAACGATCAAACGATAAGGAATAAAGAAGTAGTAACAAAGGAAGATTGTTAAAAGAGGAGCCGCCATTGGAAGCCACAAGCCCGCAGCCCAATAAGCTAGAATACAAACAACGATAAATCCGGCAAGAGTTCCACCCAAGATCATCAATCCGCGAGTGGGCTTCATCGTCAAAACAACGTGAGTCGTTAAGATCGAAGCAAGAAGAATAAAGATCCAATTAACAGCCTTATGAGATTTCACAGGGCCCGAGTTGCGAATCAACGTATCAATCGTATTGGCTTGAAGTTCAATGCGAGTCATCGCAGTCACTTCGCGATTGTACGGGCTCATGATGTATTCGCCTTCATCAAGACCTAAATCAGTTCCGATAAGAACGATTTTATTTTTAAAGCGAGAAGCATCCACCCGACCATTTAAGACATCTTCAAATGTAGTGGACGGATAAGTTTTAGCTCTGTGGAAATCAATGTAAGCCTGATCGGTTCCGTAAAAATCAAAGTGACCACGAACTTTATCAACGTCTTTGATTTCAGGATTAAACAGACTTGCCAACTGCACTGGAAGCAATGAACGACCTTGGTACGTTAAAATCATTCGACGAGTGACGCCGTCTTTAGCAAAGTTCACCAAATCCGTTGTTTTAGGAGCCGGCGCCAAAGTCACTTTTTCAAGAGGATCGGGAAGAGAAAGTTGTTTTTCTTCTCCCTTTAAGGCTGTTGAGCGGCCTGCCACGAAAACATTGGAATTTTCAACGAGGCTGGATTCCCAGTCGTTCTTTTCATCAACACTGCCGGGAGTCTCGCTCACATTAAAATCATAAACGACAGCCTTTGCACCTTCGGCAACAAGGCCGCGTAAAAGAGACGCTTGTTCTTTCGCGGTCGGAAAGCCTTTAAACAACTGAACAGTTTGCGGAGTGATATAAATCAACTCGATATTGCCGGATGTTTGATTCAGAACTTTAGTGCGAACTCTTAAGTCGTAGAGGAAAGACTCAAGGTAATCGAGATTCGTTTGCGCAATGAAAAATGAAATCCCCAGTGCGAAGGCAATTCGCAACGCAAGCGCTTTATAGTCTCCTCGTTTTTGGGAGGAGGATGTCTCTTCAGGGGAGGGAGGAAGAGTCATAATCTCGTTTTTCGTTAAAAATTAATAATTACTATCGAACTGGGATACAGCCTTCGCCGTTTCCACCAGTGCCTGGCCCAATCATCTGTGTAGACGGAGTTGCGATGGGCTTCAGAGGTTTAATCTTTTTAATATGTGTTTGCTTTTTCATAACATCCTCTTAGCAGGAAACCCTGCTCATTTTATAATATAACAATGCGGTAGCAATCAAGCCGCGCGTGCGAAAACAAAACTGACCGTCTTTTTGGTGCTTGTTTCCCGTGCTTTGCTTGTGAATGAACATACAGCCGCCACCACAAAGGAAACGAGCCCAGCAGCTTTGGCAGTTGTTCTGTTCGATAAGGGGAGCCTGGTATTGAGCCAAGCGCTCCTCGTTGAGTTGAGTCCCTTGACCCACTTGTTCATCTTTATTTCCCACTTCCCAAGGGCACGTGAAAAGATTGTTTCTCGCGTCCACCATCAGGAAAGACTTCCCAGCGCCACAGTAGTTTTCAGTTTGTTGCTGGTTGTCCAAAGCGGAAAAATGCTGATCAAAAATTCCGATTTTACGAAGTTCAGGTTCGCCGCCAGAAGCATAAGCCAAAACCGCGATAGAATTCATCTGCTCAACGAATTCTTTATTGCTGGCGTCGTCATTTTCTTCCACAGAGTACGTGAACTCATAGCGATCAACCTTGAACGTGCGATAGAAGTTGTAAGCGCTCACAAGATCTAAATTCTCGCGATTGAAAACGCCATGCACAGTCAAAAGCCCTAAAGAATGTCTGTTGTCTGCAAGCTGACGAAGTCCTTCGACAACAAGTGAAGTGCTGCTAGAGCCATCTTTTGTTGGACGAGCTTTGTCGTTGATCTCTGCCGGGCCGTCCAAACTGACTGTGACGTTGGCCTTGATGCTCTTAAGAATATTCAAAGTTTTTTCGTTGATCAAAGTTCCGTTTGTCACGATAGAAAAACCAGCTTGAATATTTCTTCCGGCCGTCATCAAACGAACGTAATTGCCGATCTCTTGAATGCCGTCTGGGTAAAGAAGAGGTTCGCCACCGAGGAAAGTGATTTTAAAGCGGCTGCCTTCTGGAAGACGTTCGATAAAGAATTTCAATTGCGGAAGAGTTTTTTCAACGTTGATCTTCGTCTGTGCAGCTCCGTACGTTCCATCACCACCTGCCGCACAGTAAGTGCACTTCAAATTGCAGATCTGCGTGACATTGATAGTAAGGCTGCGGATGCCGGGTTGGAGTTTTCCAGACTTCACTTCCGGGCTGTTCTCTTGTTCCCACAAAGTGAGTTCTTCAGTGGCCTCGGAAGACTGTAAAGTCTCTTGCATGTCGTTCCAGGTCTCTTCAGAAATTTCAGCGACTTCCAAATTACGGGCATGGAAAGCCAGGGGAGCTCCTTGGTTCCATTTGAATGCCACAATGTCTTTGTAACGTCGTTGTTCCATACCGCAAGGGGGAGCTGCAATAAGCGTTCCATATTGAGACACCTGAATGATGTTATAAAGTTCAATAAAATCATCTATTTATGACTGCGATGGGTGGTGTATTTTTGCCCGGAAAAATGGGCTGTTGGGGGCAAAAGGAAACTATTTCATGAGTGTCAAATGGCTGAGGAGCATCCGGACGTCGGACAGCAGCTTTTACCAGGTCACTTTTATGAGGTCTCGTAAGGCCTTGTCCCTTTGCAGGAAGTCTTCTGTTGCCCGTAAAAATGCGGGCAATTACTGGAGGCATTCATGAAAAACAAAACACTGCTTTTGGGGTTTTTATTTACATCCCTTTTAAGCAAATCTGCTTTGGCGGTTCCGTTGTTTGGGGAGACGGCGGGAACAATCAAAAACGGAATTTTAACTTTGTATCGCGATCACGCGAATCCTAACAAAGTTTATTTCTTCCCAAATTCCACACGCTTTTCCGCCGATAATAGCGGAGTTCCTCTTTTCAATTTTGTCTATTGGGGATTGGAAAATCCAACAGCAGGTGGAGCGTATATGACCATGACGACTCACTTGGCTTCCGACACGGATCAAAAGGCCTCTCTTGATACTTATATGAAAGAACATCCTGAAGTGGAAGTCGCCGTTTTGCCGATTAAATCTTCAACGATTGGTTTGCAAACAACAGCGATGGGTGCGCAACCTTTAACGGACCTGTTTAAAGAATTCAATTTTGCTCAACACGGTGGTCGGGCTGAAGACGAAATCGGTGTGAACGCCGTTTTGACGGGCGTTGGTGCGAAAGCATTCAAAGCTCTTCTTACAAAATCAGCGGGCAGCGCACTCTTAAAAATGGACTACTGTTACAAGGTGCAAGGATTCGGACCCAATATGGATGCCTCTATCAAGGTGAATATGAAGCGTGTGTATGAATATTTCCAGGCATCGCACGGAGGAGGCTGGGGTTGGTTTAGCTGGAGCATTCAAGCGGTGGTTGAAAAACTGCACGCAGAAAGAGCCATTGAAATCACAATGAACGGTGGAGACGCGAAAGAGTGGGAATACCTACAAAAGATTTCGGAAACAATCACAGCACGTATGTTCGTTCCTGAATTGACAGCAACTCCTGTGACAGCGACCGCTCCAGGAAATCGTTTGTTCCATTTTGGCGGAGGCTCTGTTCGTAAAGAAGAACTGCAAACAGAAACTTGGAATTGGAAACGCACAGATTTAGAAGAACGTGATTTCTGTACGGCGATTGTGATCAAAGACCTCGATAAATACCGCGATCGTCTTGTGATCTCGGCGGACTAAATAAAGGAATTTCAAATGAAAAAATATATTGGGTTATTGGTATTACTGATGGGATCGTGGGCTTCGGCCGCGATCCATGAAGTGAATGACTATGAAAAAACAGTTTACTATTCACTCACTCCTTATCTGGAGATGAATGTGATGGATCTTGATGGTGATGGCGGAATTTTAAGTCTGTCGTTAACTTACGACGGTGATTTAGCCCGTCAAGAGATGGAAAAGGTGAAAGCGACCTATCCAGGTTACAAACTCACGTTGCTCACGGCCCAGGTAGCGGGTGCTCCGTTGAAAGTTGAAATTCCTTATGCGGGAATTTCTGAACAAACGGTTTTGCGTCAAGGGCAAATGGGTCCTTATATGAATCTGCAGATAAGTCTTAAGAGTGATCAAGTTGCTAAACTAAAAACTCTTTCTAAGAAGAGTGATTTTTTGAGTTTGGAAATTCCTGTGCAGGCAAGTTACAGCTCTAGCACTGAATTAGAAAAATTTGAAAATTCAGTGAACTGTTCCGACCTGAAGGTGAACCGAGTGGAAGACCTGATTCTTAATCTTTCGCGAATGAAACAACCGTCGACGATGCATTACGATCAGACATTTGTTTCTTATAAGAAAGATCTTTTACAGAAATGCTTTGAGACGGATCCAAGCTCAGTAAAGTCTTTTAAAGACGTTTTGAGTTTGTCTGTGAAATCTCGTGCAGATTCGGTGATGGTCAAAGGCACACATCTGGACAGGCAAAGTCACGACGTGAAATTTAATTTGGTTCCTGTTTTGAAAGTTCAAATCAACTAGGAATTTTTATGAAAAAACTCACATGGTTATTTCCGTTGTTTTTGGCCGCTTGCGGTGGGGGAGGTTCCTCAGGAACTCACCCTGTGAACCCCCCGGGTCCTCCTCCTCGGGTCGACAATTTGGCCTGTGAAGAGGTGAAGCTTCTGGGGCGTATGTATTCTGGAACTTCGGCAAAGTTTTATGTAAACACTTTGATTTTGGCGATGGAGACTTTCGCTTCTCAGTGTTCACCTCAGGAGGCGGCTGCAGTTTTGGATAAAAACTTTAACATCGAATGCAGTGATATCTGTGTGGTAAAGGAAAAATAAAATGAAAAATACGATGGCATTGTTTTTTGTTTCGTTAGTGGCTTCAAGTGCCCTGGCGATCCCAGTGGTGAATGAAAACGTCGCTAACAGTGGCGTGATGACGATTTACCCTGATCACCTGGATCCCCATCGGTACTACGTGGCTCCGAATGTTGTGATGATCGCAACTAATCAAGAAGGCACACCGTATTTTTCTTACGGTGAATTCAGAAAAAATCTAATTACTAAGATCGGTGTGATTTCAATGACATTAGTTCCTGCTTACACGCGAGAAGAGCTGGAGCTAGCAAAAGCGGAAATTCTTAAAAAGGACCCGAAGGCAGAATTCAGCGGTGTTCCTTTTATTGAATCCACACTTTCACTGACAGGCGTTCTTGCTGAATTGATTGGTGAAAATGAATGTAATCATCGTGGGGGTTTGATCGGACAAGAGCAGTCGTGCGCGATTGTTTTGACAAGTAAAGGACGAACTTTCTTTTTGAAGTCCATCCAAAAGAGAACTCTCTTTACGACTTTGCAGTTTGAATATGTTCTGCAAGCCGTTATTCGTAAAGCAGATGGTTCTTTTGTTGATCAGGAAATCAATCACGGAGTTGCAGTTCGTATTGATGGAGAGCAGCTTTCAAAGTATCCGCAATTGATAAATCCGTTATAATCGAGAAGCCCGGAGTGATTCGGGCTTTGTTTAGTCCAGGATACCAAAGACCAATTTGACCTCATTGACCTCGAGAAGCGAGCGGTACCTACGACCAGAGCCGTGGATCTCGGTGGCTTGGTAAAAATAATTTGATAGCCTATGAATCTATGTTCAATTCAAGTTCTTCGCGCGGCAAAAGATTTACAGATCAACAAGTTCTTAAACTCACAGATGGAGAAGTTTTATTCCGTGAAGGAGATTTGAGCCGCGAGATGTACATTGTTCAGCGTGGCACTGTCGAAGTTTACAAAAAAGTCGAAGGCAGCACGGTGATTCTTGGAAAAGTGGAACGGGGAAGTATGGTCGGTGAAATGTCGCTGCTAGAGTCTTTACCGCGTTCCGCATCAGCTCGTTCTGTGGGCGATACCACATTGTTGGTTCTGGACCCTGGCAGTTTTTTATTAAAAATCCGTCGGGATCCGACATTTGCATTTGAACTGATGAAACAATTAAGCGGTCGCATTCGTCAGACCAATGAAAAACTTGTAGCCCTGATTGCCGCTGAACAACTTTCCAAAAATAATCTGCAAGAAGTCGTTGAGTCTTCGTTATGATCATTGATGTCTCGACCAAAAAAATGGTGGTCATCTCAGATCTGCATTTGGGTAATCCATTCTCCAGCACAAAAAAGCGTTTGATCGAGTTTTTGTATTGGGCGGCTGAAAACAAATATGATGTTTGCATCAATGGCGATGGACTTGAAATTGCTCAAGTATCCTTTCGCAAATTAGCAGAAGACGTGCCGGAAGTTTTTCGAGCGGTGAAAGCAATTTCCAAAGCGGGAAATCGGGTTTTTTATATCGTCGGTAATCACGATATTTTATTGGAAAATTTTTTAGAGGATTGGGGGCCACTCATTCTTGCCCCGTTTTTGAATGTCCAGTGTGGCAATCAAAGAATTCGCATTGAGCATGGCCATCTTTATGATCCTTTTTTTGTGAAAAGTCCGGATCTTTATGAGTTTATGACGTGGCTTGGAGGATTCGCGCTCATGGTGAGTCCCAGAGCTTACAAACTGTGGATCAAGTTTGAGGAAGTAAAATCAAAAATCAGACGTTTTTTTAGAGGTCCTAGCGAAGTGCAAACCTTGCCCGGAGAGCATCCTGACTTCGTTATTGCGGCAGAAGAGGTGTGCGCTCGTGGATTTGATTCCATCATTTTTGGGCACACTCATCATGCGGGCGTTCTAGCTCTGCCAAACGGGCGCTATTTTAACAGCGGGTCCTGGTTGATCGAACCGCATTTTATCGAGATTAGTTCGGATGATGTAGAGATCAACACGTATTCTAACTTTTAAGCCGTCTCAAGAAGAGAAACTCTCAATAAGAAGCTCTCATTTTTGTTCCCATTGGCGTTCCCACGCTTAACAGATCAGTTTAGAAAACCGAAAAGATCATTATGCAGAAGCTGGGAATATGGTACGTCATTGCATTTTGTCTGTTTGCGGGAATGGGTTGTTCTTTGGACGCCAATCTTGCAGATTTCAATAGCCAAAACCAACTTTTTTTAAGTTTTGATGCTGACAATGCGACAATCTCATCTTCAAACTTTCGTTCCTATGCTGTTAAAGGTTCCTGCGAACACACTGAAAAACCTGTTGAGATTCAGGTCAGCACTTTCGGTACTTTTTCAACTGAATGTAAAGCGGACAAAACATTTTCAGTGTCTTTAGATTTGGACGGTATTCAAGACGGCAAAATTACAATCAGCGCCAGTCAAGATGAGACCGAAGCGAAGAAAACATCATTAGACCAGAAACGCGTTCTCGTCGATTTAACTCCGCCGACTGTGACAATTGATTCTCCGGATAGCGCAACGAACTACTCGGCGTCTTCCCTAAGATCGAACTATCCTATTGCAGGAACTTGTTCGGATCCTTTTAACGTTGTGAAGGTAGGAACGTCTTTAGCGCAAGAGTATTTCGCTGTTTGTTCGGCGTCTTATAGATGGGAGATTCGGTTGAATCTCTCAGTAGAAACGGCAAACTCCATTGATTTTTATGTTCAGCATTTCGATCAGGCCGGGAATATTTCGACAACTCAATCTGTGAACATCGCTTATCCTCAATGGCATAAGATCAGTCCTGATATTACGGCAACGGGTGTCGCTTCGGTACGCCTGATCACGCAGTATGGAAATACGGGGAGGATTTTACTGGCGGCGCCGTTGCGCAATGATGACCTCGTCGATTTGGGTATTGTGAACTTCAACGGCACTGGCTTAACTCGTTTAAATCCTATTTCTGGTCAGTGGGCTTTGGATGTCGCAAGACCTATCATTAGTGTCGAAAAATATGCTCGTGCTTTGTATACACGCTCCTCTGTGGCGCGTATACAGCTCAAAGAATTGCATTCTGTCAAAACCGATGGAACGGGTGATATTGTCTTGTTTGGACCAAGCCCTGAAAATCCCGTGGGCGGTGTAACTACTTACGCTTTGACTCCGAATCAGGATACGGTGATTGCGATTGGTGATATCGAAGCGAAAGACAATGAATTTAATCTTTATGCCATCAATATTCAGACCGGTGTAAAAATAAAATTGAATGGCTCTATGGTAGACGGTGGTGACGTTCGTGATTTCATCATCAGTCCCGACGGAACACAGGTTGTTTTTCGCGCTGATAAAGAAACGGATGAGGCCATTTCCCTTTTTGCCGTGAAAGTTGACGGTACGGGATTACGCCGCCTGGGACCAGCCATGTCCTCTGGAAAAACGGTGCTGCCCGGTTATACGGTTAGCAGCAACAGCAAGTGGGTGCTTTTCCGCGATAATCAAAGTTTTGTGTCTGGTTCCAGTGCCGGAAGTTCCGTGGTCTCTTTGGAAACCGGCGAACATATTAGCTTTGCTCCCTCAACAACAGGATTCATTGAAGCCGGTCTTTTTAGTCCAAACGGTCGTTATGTCGCCTATCGCGTTGATCGCACGACCGTAGGTTGCTACGCGATGGAGATTTATGATCTGGAGACGCGCAGTGAACTAGAAGTTTCTCCAGCCTGCCCGAATGCAAATACAGATGTATTCACCTATTCATGGGCGCCTGATTCATCCAAACTTGCCTTTGGCATGGCCACATCGGCTAGTATCGTAGATCTTTACATCGTGAATACGGATGGTTCGAATCGCTTGAAATTAACGAATGCTGCAGTCGTACGCAACGGTTTGTATCAAACCTTTAAAGAAAACAGCCTCATCATAACTAACAATCAGAAAATTATTTTTCCAGCGGACTTTTCAGGCGTAAGCCCGGCTTCGGCCGCCGATATGAAATATGATTTGTACAGTGTTAAGATAGATGGTTCTGAAGCTCCGATAAAACTGAATTCGATATCTTCGTCGTCTATTGTTCGTGATTATCCTTTGGTTTCCGTGAGTCCCTCAGGCGACCGAGTGGTGTTTGTTGCTGATTTGGAGATTGATGGAAAGTATGACATGTATTTGGCGGCGACAGACGGTAGCTCTTCAAGAAGACTAAATCCTCCGATTGCGAGCCCTCAGAATGACGTGCTCTTTACTTCTCAAAGTTATGTCTTAGACTGGTCACGCAATACAGCCGCGATGTTAGCCGACGTAAATATTGACTTCGTTAACGAGCTTCACGTGGCTTCGTTAAGCTTGACACCAAGTGCTCCACAGTACTTATCCTTACCGACGGTCTTATCTGGGGACGTCGGAACTGTTCAGGCCTCTGAAAACAAATCAAAAATTTTATTCCGCTCTAATCCTGTTGTGGATTCTCAGATGCATTTGTACGTTGCGGACGCCGATGGTTCAAATGTACGACGAGTGACAAAAGATTATCCTGCAGGTGGCGGAGTGATGCGCAGTTGGATAATTTCTGCTGACGGCAGCAAGGTTGTTTATATCTCTGATCAGGATGTAGCAGGACAAGAAGAGCTTTACGTCGTAAACACATCAGGTGGATCGCCAGTGAAGGTGAGTGGCGCAATTAATGCTGTCGGTGGCAATATCACAGCATTTAAATATATCGAAGCCACGAATCAAATTGTGTATTTGGGTGATCTTACTACGGACTCGGTGATAGACGTTTACGTTGTAAATGCCGATGGCACGGGCAATACCAAACTTTCTCCGGCTTATTCTCATGCCGTGAATATTCAAAGTTGGGATGTGGCATTGGATGGAAGCTTTGTCGCTCTTCGCTGGGATTATCGTGTCGATGAAAAAGTTGAGATCGATAAAATTTCTACAGCGGGTGGTGCCCCGGTTGCGGTTAATGCTCCTATTGGCGGAAGCTTTGATCTTGCGGGTTTTAAAATTTCTTCCGATTCACAGTGGATTTGTTATTGGGGTACAATGGCGGCGACAGGCAGACTTGATGCGAGGGTCGCGAATGCCGTAACTCCCGCGACAAATTATCTTATTACAAACGGGGTGAATTCAACACAAGGAGCTTCGGGATGTGATTTCACGCCTGATTCAGCCTACGTTCTGCTCACTGGTGACTGGTATACTGACGGAAAAACAGCGATGAAGTCATTTAATATCGCGACGCAGACCTTGTACTCTTTAAACTCCTCACTACCTGTGACTTCTCATACTTCAACTTATTTCAGTCTTGTTGAAGGCGCAAATAAACGAGTGATCACATTAAGCGAATCGTCTCCGGAAGTTTATGAACTCTATAGTATGAATTACGATGGAACTGATTTGAGAAAAATCAGTGCGACTCCTTATGCCGGAGGCCAGGTTAATGCCAATAACGGAACGGCTGTTCAAATCATGGATGATGCGGATAAGACCATCGTTTATTCAGGTCTTATTGAGACTTTGGGAAAATGGGATTTGTTTGCGGTGAAATGGGATGGAACGCAAAAAAGAAAGCTAGTCACTTTGAATGCGAATGCCGACATTTACGATTTTACGGTTTTCCCTGGCCTTAACCGGATTTTTTATCGTGCTGACAATGAACGAGACGGTATCTTAACTCTTTATTCAGTTAATGCTGATGGGACGGGAGTTAAAAATCATACCCCAGGAATTTCAGGGAATACGGGGGCTTGGGCAGGTCGGGCAGTCTCAAACACTCACGTATTCTTCACTAGCGATGCTTACCGCAGTCAGACCTTGGAACTTTTCGTAGATCCTCTTTAAAGCAAAAAAGCCCGATGTTTGATCGGGCTTTTTTTAATTCTGCATTTTATCTTTTTTACGGAAGTGGAGCGGGAGCCGCTGTTGTGCGGAACTCTCCGTTCGTGTCCGTATAAAGGCGTAGATCGAAGGATCTGTTGTGGATGATGTTTTGGATGTACATCAATGAACGGTACAATTTTTCTTCACTGAACTGACCGTAACTATAAACCACAGGCTCAACACCTTTTGCCGAAAGAACCATTTCATAACGCAAAAGGTTCGGGCGTTGATCTTCAGAAATAAAGGACATTAAGAAGCCAATACCTCTTTCTTTCCAGATTGGAATCTGTTGAAGATCTTCGAAAGCATCGAAGCGCTCTTGCACAGATTTTTTCGCATCAATGACCACCGTAAGATGGCTTGCCACACGACGGATATCGCCTGTGAATGCAGACACCCAATTAAAAATATAATCTTTTGGAGAATTGCCGCCTACAAATGGACGAGAGCGGGGACGGCCTTTAAGCTCGATGTATTGCTTAAAGCGCGCAGCCAAAGCTTCTTCACCCATGTAAGGCAACGTTTTCAATGCTTCAGGATTGAAGAACACTTCTTGTTTGAAGTAGCCATTTACTTTTTTGCCAGGAGAAGACTCCCAAGAGTTCCAGTTGATATTGCTGTATTGTTTTTCGCCAATGGTTTCTCGAACCAGACGTTGAATTTCGTCTAGGTCACGGCCGGAAACATCCTTCATTTTCATTTCTGCACTGGAAGTCAAAGTCACGAAACGACCTGGATTCCAGTTTTGATCTGCAGTGAAAAGAAGATTCGAAGTCATCAAAGTTTCTTCGCCGAAAAGACCGAACAAGATTTTCGTTTTTTTGTAACGAGAAAGAGTGTCTAGTAAGAAGTATTGTTCTTTATCTTGTTTGTCATAGCTAAGAACTTTGTTTTCGCCATAAGCTTTTCCAGCTTCGAACTTCCAAAGATTCAAACCGAACTTAATGCGGGCGTCTTTATTGACACCTTCAGAAGATCCTTTAAATACACGGTCGATACGACGGTCTTGTGGAGGAAGAAGACCGTCTTGAAGAGCGATCTTTTCAATATCCGTTAAGTCCGTCAAAAGTTCTTGAGTCAAATCTTTGCGAGACACGGTAGGGTTCGCCACTTTGATGTCTTTCAATTGAACTTTGTGCAGCATCAACGTGTCGTAAGCTTGTGCCGCTTCCGGATCATTCAAATTAAAGACGTAATCAAGCATGATGACATCGTTCTTACCTAAACCCGTGCTTGCATCGAGAGGAGTCAGGCTCAACCATCTTTCGATTTTATTGTCGAGAAGGCTGATGCCAAAAATTTCAAGATCTTCAGATAAATCGACACCGGCGTTGGCGCCGACACCTTTGCCGCGAACAGCGATCAGCTTCACGCGCATTTTATTGTCATCCATACGGAACAAATGCACCATGAATTCGCCCGACATGTAAGCGTGAGTGGAAGCCCCTGCTGTGAAATCACCTTTCAAAAGATCATGGCTCAGCGAAAGAACGAAAGCCATGCGGCCTTGGAATGCGACGAAGTCACCAGGTTCAAGTCTTTCAATCGCTTTTTTTGCTGTGAACGGAAGATTTCTTGGTGTGTAAGGAAGAGCCACCAAGGAAGCTTTTTGACTCTTGAATTGACGAGCGAAAATGATCTCTGAATTTTTCTCTAAGTTGATACCTACCGGAGTGTCGAGATCGTCAATGAAATCACCCGGATTTAAAGCGAACTTCAAAGTGTATTTATCAATACGCGTGTAATAGCCATCAACATAAGAAGGTTCTGATTCAATACGGTAACGTAAAGAAGTAGAAAGACCATCAAGAATGTCTGCATTGACGAGGTTGACGCCCGCGCCGATTTCTTGTTTAGCGACCTCTTTTTGAATTCTTTCCCAGACATTAGCGGGTTTAAGAACTTCCCAACCAGCCTGTGCTGAAGAAGTGGCAAGGAACGAAAGACCTGAAGCCATGGCCAGGCCCAGAAGTTGTTTTTTGAGCATCATAAGCTCTCCCTCTTGGATTTAAGCGTCCCATGAAAGTGCAAGCTCAATACCGGATTTAATACCCTTCAAATCCGATACGTTCATAGTTCATAGGTGGCGCACATTAAGTCAGATATCGATCTCTTTTACAACCCTGTATTTATTATGGATGAAGAGTTACCGGTAATTGCCATTGAGCTCCAGAAAGTTATTGTCCCGACCGGGACACGGTGCTGTGATATTTACATGAAAATCAAATTTATCATCGACGGAAAAGAGATCGAAGTTCCGGGAGAATCGGGCAGAACTTTGCTCGATATGGCTTTGATTGCGCAAATCAATCCACCGTACTCTTGTTTAGAGGGAAGCTGTGGGACTTGTGAAGCCGTGATCGAAGAAGGCAAAACAAGTGAAGACAAACCTGATACGCGAGTCGTTCGCACATGTCAGGCACTACCATGGTCCGAGTACGTTGTTGTGAACTACGACAAAGGCCTGACCAAATAATATGTGTTTGATTCGTGTTTATAAACAGGTCATCCTGTTTCCATGTCGCTGACGATTAAATTTTGGGGCGTCCGGGGATCGTTACCATCTGCTCCACCACCTACTGATTGGACTTATCACATCGAAGGAGTGTTAAGGAATTTTTTTGCTATGGGTTACCGTGATCCATCGCAGATCTCTAGGTACATTCAAAATATCGAAACGCCACTTTTAGGTGGTTATGGTGCTGCGACAACGTGCGTGGAAGTTCAAAGCCAGAAATCTCAATTGATCATTGATGGCGGTAGCGGCATTCGTAATCTCAGTGAAAAAATCATGACGGGAACGACGGGTCGATCAAAAGGTCCGTTTCATATTTTCATGACTCATTTTCATTGGGATCATGTTATCGGTTTGCCGTTTTTCACTCCGCATTTTATTCCGGGTTGTGAAGTTCATTACTATGCCGTGCAACCTGAACTGGAAAAATTGATTCGCGGTATTTTCTGTCGTCCTTACTTCCCGGTTCCATTTGAAGCCTTGAAAGCAAAAATTGTTTTCCATGTTTTAGAGCCACGAAAGCCTTATAAGCTCGATGATTTTACAATCACGCCTTACAAATTGGATCATCCAGATCCTTGTTGGGGTCTGAAAGTGGAATCTGGCGGAAAAACGTATTCACACTGTGTGGACACGGAAGGCACTCGGATCACTCGTGAAGAGTTGGGCGAGGATCTGCCTCTTTATCAAAACATTGATCTAATGTATTTCGATGCGCAATACACTTTGCCGGAGTTGGCTGAAAAAGCAAATTGGGGTCACAGTGCTGCGCAAGTCGGATTGGATATCGCACTTCGCGAAGGTATTAAGAAAATTCTTTTTGCCCATCACGATCCAGGCGCGCGCATTGAACATGTGTTGGAACTGAAACGTCAGACTCGCGAATACTATGAATCTCGCGAAAGTCAAAACAGTGGTACACAGCCCTCCGTGGCGTGGGACTTTGCCCACGAAGGCCTTGAAATCAAACTTTAAAATCCACTTGGAACTTTGGCTTCGTCAAAGATCAGTTCAACCTGACTTGGATCGTTTTCTCTAAACGCGTTCAGTCCTTCCAAAGTTTTTTGATCAAGCAAAACTTTTTTCGTGTTTTCCGGCCATGCAAAATCATCGGCGGGGAAACGGATTCCAATTTTTTTCATGAACTGAGTCCATACTGGAACAGCGCCATTGGAACCGGTCAGTTTGTGCGGAAGATTGTTGTCGTAACCAACCCACACCACGGTCGTAAGATAAGGCGTGAATCCAGAGAACCAAGCGTCTCTGTTATCACTGGTTGTTCCGGTTTTTCCGGCAGCGGGATTAAAAAATCCATTCAAAGTGATTGAACGAGCTGTTCCAGAAAGAACGGTTTGTTTCATCATGCTCACCAGGCTTGCAGTGGCTGCGGCATCAACGGCTTGTTCAGGAGAAGGTTGGTGAATGAAAACTTCTTGTCCATCGGAATTCAAGGCCCTGCGAATGAAAGACATATTTTGTTTCTTCCCCATGTTTGCGAAAGTCATATAACTTTGCAAAACTTCGCGGGGGTACATTTCAAAAGCCCCTAACGTCATTGCGGGGAAGGATTTAAGTTCCGAAGTCACTCCGGCGGCGTGGGTGATATCAATGACATTTCCTAAGCCGACTTTAATTCCCAAGGAAGCCGTCGCGGCGTTGAGGGAGTTTTTCAAAGCATAGAACATGGGAACCGTGCCGAAATATTTTTTTCCGTAATTGTCTGGCGACCACGCTTGGCCTTCGTACTTGTAAGTGAACTTTTCATCATTCAAAAGCGTGATAGGCGTATAAGGAGTGCCTTCGTCAGTATCATTGATAAGTGCCGTGAGATAAACGAACGGCTTCATGATTGAACCAATTTGGCGGTGTCCATCAATGGCACGATTGAACTGTGTCATACGGTAGTTGCGACCACCTACGACAACACTTACGAGGCCTGTTTTGTTGTTGCCAACAAGAATACTGCCTTCAAGGCTATTGCCTTTTGCTTTGAGACCGCTGATGTATTTATTGTTTTTCTCAAGTTGATCCAAATGATTTCTTAAAGACTCTTGGGCGACTTCCTGAGCTTCTAAATCAAGAGCCGTATAAATTTTTAATCCATCGGGATTCAGTCCCTGACTTTGCAATTGTTTGCGAACGGCATCGAGGTAATAAGGCGCTGTTTCCGAAGCCAAAGTGCGAGGCTCGCTAGGAAGAGGTGTTTTGTCGGCTTCTTCCGCTTGAGCTTGCGTGATGTATTCAAGCTCTTTCATTTTTTCCAAAACCAAATGGCGGCGTCGTTCTGCATTCACCGGTTTTTTAAATGGATTAAAAAGTCCGGGGCTATTGACGATCGCTGCAAGCAAAGAACATTCGCTTAAGTTTAAATCGACGAGTTCTTTTCCGAAATAGTAGCGAGCTGCTGAACCATAACCGCGCACTTGAAAAGCGCCGTTTTGTCCCATGTAAATAACGTTCAAATAGGTTTCGAGAATTTCGTCTTTGCTGAAGCGAGACTCCAGCAGGATCGACATGATGAATTCATTGAATTTCCGTTTCAAGGTTCTTTCGCTCGTTAAGAAATAGTTTTTAACGAGTTGCTGAGTGATAGTACTGCCCCCTTGAGCTTTTCTGCCGGTGGTGATGTTTTTTACCAGAGCGCGGAAGATCCCTTTGATGCTGACTCCACCGTGTTCTAAAAACTGGGCGTCTTCGATGGACATGATGGCGTTCGAGCACATAGGAGGAACGTCACTTAAGGTCACCGTTTTCTGCATCAAGGGTTCATTGCCGATATATTGTGCAAGAAGAGGTGCTTCGGCCAGAGCTTCGGGTACTTCAACAAACGGTGCGCCCTTAAAAATTTGCGAAACAAGCTGATCTTTCTGAACAACAACGACCTGGATAGAGTTGTCCACATCGCGGGTCGGAGTTTCCATCGTCACCCAGCCGATGCAGCCCTCTTGATTTTCATTGAGTCCCACTTGCAGGCGGGATGCGCACTGTTCGCGATTGGCTATAAAATAATCACCGGGCAAAAGGCGTTGGTCGTAGTCGCGGCGTCGATAGTTCTGACGCAGAAGTTGCTTTTCAATGTCGCTGATTTTGATCACGCTGTGAGAATAAAAAGTCGGCGGAGCTGCATAGAATTCCGTCGGAACGATGAACTTTTTAGATTCCAACTTAGCGGTGAGTTCTTTTTCAAGAGCGAAGTAAGAATATCCGGCAATCCCAAGCCCGCAGATGATTACAAGCGTCACAAGGATTGTAAAAGCAATTAAAATGGTCTTTAATCGTGGTCGCAACATACATAAAGAGTAGTACGAAACTCTCTCTGAAGCAAATAAGCTGCTTTTATTTTTCAAAGCTTGTTTGGATGAAAGGATTGGTTGTGGCTAAGAAGAAAGCTTCTGCTAAAAAAGCCAATGTAAAAAAGGTCGCTAAAAAGACCGTCTCAAAAAAAACTCCTAAAAAAGTAAGTAAAAAATCTGCGGCACCTGCGAAAGCAAAAAAGGCTGTTGCTAAAAAAGCGTCTGCGAAGAAAACGGCAGTTAAAAAAACTGTGGCTAAGAAGTCACCCGCAAAAAAAGCGGTAACGAAAAAAGCTCCAGCGAAAAAAATGGCGGCGGCAAAACCTGCAGCAGCTCATTTGGTGAAAGCGGCGGCTCCTGCGAAAAAATTGGATCTCAGCGGTTTTGTAACTCCGTTGGATGATCGTATTTTGGTGCAGGTGTCTGGCGCGGAAAAAATGACTCCAGGCGGTTTGTACATTCCTGATACGGTCGCGGACACTTCGGGAAATCTGGAAGGATATGTCGTGGCTGTCGGCCGCGGTCATATGGGCAAAAAAGGCCACGTTCGTCCTATGGATGTCCAAGTCGGCGACCGTGTTGTTTTCTCTGAATACGCGGGTTCAAAAATTAAAATTCAAAATGAAGACCTGATCATCCTTCGTGAAGGGGATGTGATGGGTGTCGTTGCAAAATAAAGGAATGAAAATGCTGAAAAAAAATCTTTTGAAAGCTTTAGGTCTTTCTGTGGCTCTTTTGTCCACAACTGCCAATGCCATGAGTTTGGATTGGAATGGCGGTTACCGCTTTGAATGGACCGAAGTGGATCGTCCTTCTTTGGCAACACCAACTCAAAGAAAAGCATATGGCTTGAACTATCTCTATTTGAGTCCAAAAATCATCGCAGCTGATGGAGTGAACATCATCTCTCGCTTTGATGTGCTAAACAGCAACGCTTATCCAAACTCTCAAGTTGGTGAAATCTGGGGCATGAATACAAATGACAGCCCGGGCAACGCCGAGAACCAAGGCTCCACAAATATCAAAGTTAGCCAGTTGTACTTAAACGTAAATCAAGAGTACGGCGCTTTGATTGTGGGTCGTGCACCGTTTGAGTTCGGTTTGGGGATGACTTACAGCGCGGGTAAAGGTGCATTTGATCATTGGTACGACACTCGCGATATGGTGGCGTACAAAGTCGTCATCGGTGACTGGTTTATCATGCCAGTGCTTTCTCGTAAGCAGTCCAGCGGATTCGGTCAAGGTGGCACGATCACTACTCAAGGTTTCCAACTTCAGTACGAAAGCGAAGAAAATAAATCTTTGATCGGTGTTTACCAAGAAAACATCAAAGGTGTGAAAGAAGTTTTGGGATATTCACAAGGGCAAGTTAATGCTTATGGCGGAGATTCGATAAATTCAAATCTGAACATGCAAAGAACGAACTTTGTTTTGGGTCGTGGTTTTGATTCTTTCGGTTTCAAACTTGAAGCCGGCTTCCAATCTGGTGAAACAGGTGTGACAAAAGGAACTCAAGACGTCAGCGTGAACGGATACGGAATCGCGGCGGAACTTTACATCCCTCGTGCAGAGTCGAAATGGGACTGGAAATTGAAACTTGGTATGGCAACAGGTGATGATCCGTCTTCAACGGACTTTGGTGGTTATGCATTCAATCGTAACTACGATGCGGGAATGCTTCTTTTCAACCATCGTTTGGGACAAAGAGATTTCTTAAATACAAATCCTTATCGTCACGATACGGATGCTGCTTCTGGTTCCAATGGAAACTTGCCGGGAGTTGGAAATTCTGCGGATGATGAATCAATCAGCAATGCGATGTACATCGCTCCTTCAGTTGGTTATGCATGGAATGATCGTGTCGATGTTCGCAACACACTCGTTTACGGACAATTATTGAATACAGTAAAAAACTCTGTTGATTCTGCAAAAGATCTGGGCCTAGAATGGGATATCGAAGTGATTTACAAACCGACTGAAAGAATTCAGTGGGTGAATCAGGTCGGTCTTCTCTTCCCTGGCGAAGCTTGGAAAAATGGCAACGACGGGTTGGGGAACGGTTTCACATTTGGATTTGCATCTAAAGCCGCCATCAGCTTTTGATTACGACGTGATTGCAACTTGTACGACAGCTTGATGACTACTTGATTACATTTTGTTTGGTGGTGAGCAGGGCCCGGGGGGCGAAAGTCCCCCGGGATTTTTTTTATTTGCCGTCTGTCTTTTGCATAAGAGCAGACTTTATATATCTCTATGGACAATAACTCCGGGCCTTATATCATCAAATTTGGGAGGAGTTATGAAAAAGCTTTTTTTAATTCTCTCAACGGTTCTGATGACCGGTCTTTCTGCTCAAGCAGACGTGCCTTGGAAAGAAGTGGCGTTTGCCACAGTGGCTGCAGAACAACCTACTTATCGCAATATCGGCATAACTAACAATCGACAAGATTTTTCAGAAGTGCGGGTGTTAGTTCAGAGTACGGGCGTAAGAATACAAAGAGCCGAAGTCGTCACAGACGAAAGAATGTCTTTACCTGTTTGGCACCTCGAAGGTGACTACAGTTTGAATGCCGAAGTCACCGACACTTTTGAAAAATCAAAAATCATTGCGGTAAGAATGTATATAACAACACTGCAGCCCGGTGAGCCTGTGCAGATTCGCATTTTTATGCGCTAGGGAGGTAAGAACGTGAATTGGGCGGCCATACTTATTCCAATCATCAGTGGAGTTATCGGTGGAAATGTCGCAGGATCTTCATTAAAAAAATTCAGTCTTGGTCCTACAGGAAATTCTTTCGTCGGTCTTTTGGGAGGAGCTGCTGGAGCTATTATTCTTGGAATGATAGGTGGAGCCGGAGTTGATTCAATTCCACTTACAAGTCAGGCTGGTACAATCAATATGAGTGCTCTTGTTGCGGCGATTGGTAGCGGCGGTATCGGCGGCGGAGTGTTGATGTCGGTTGTTGGTATTTTAAAAGAGAAGGTTTTTAAAAAAAGGAAAACGGGCTCGTCGTGAACCCGTTGGAGGATTGAGGTCAGTTGTCGTCTTATTGACGTGGGAAGCGGTTTTGAATTTCAGTTCTCATTCTTAGAGACTCTGCAGATGCAGGTCCGATTGTTCCAAAACTCACTCCGTTATTTTGCGTCGGGATTCCGATTTGTGGCATCGTTGTAGCTCCTGCTGGAACTTGAACCGGTACCAAGATCGTTTGTCCTGTGGCATTCATTGTTGCACCTGTTCTTGAAGAGATACCACCTGGAGTTGTTGGAACCACGACTGTACCAGCGTTGCGACCTGGATTTGCCAAGCGACCGCTGATGTCGAAGGTTGGTGTTGCAGTGATGCCGTTAAGAAGATCACCTTTACCAGTCACAGCTTCCATTAGTCTTGCGTTGAAGTCAGAGAGATATTTCGCGTACTGATTTCTTAGATCAATAGAGATGTTGTCGTTGCTGTAAGCATCGTAGATCGCATTTTGAGTTTTTGAATTCATCACATCGTACATGTAGTTAAGTTCTTGTCCTACAGATTGTCTCTCGGCAACCAAGTAAGGATACTCGCTCGGATCTTTTGAATTTACTTCTCTTGTAAATGCATTTCTGTATTGAGCTGCTTCGTATTTAAGAATGTCAGACTGTGCATTCAAAAGTGCTCTGCGCACAGATTCATATTTGCCGGGAACATCGCGGATCAAATCTGCGATCACGTCACCCGCATTTTTAATCGTTGTTTCTGAATCTTCGAAAGATTCATCCGATTCCAAACGCCATAGTGAGTCTTGACCAACGTAAGCTCTGCGATTTCTTGCCGCTGACTTGCGAGCTTCAGAGATTTGTTTAAGAAGACGAGCTTGGATTTCAGTTTTATAGAAATCAAGAGCTTCGCCCGCTTCAACATCTTTAGAAGCTTTTTTGTCTGCGAGCACTTTGAGATATTTATCTTTAATGCAAGTAAGCTCTGCATCTTTATCTGAGCGACGGCTGCAAGCCTTTACGATGCCATCAAGAGGACTCTTTTTAATTTTCTCTTCGCCCTCTTGTCCTTCTGTTGTTGATTCCGCGGTAGTTGCAACAGCAGGCTTCTCAGCTTTGATTTGCTTTTCCATTGCTTTCATCAGTTCAACATTCAAAGCGTCGATGTCTTCTTTGTTTTTAACACTGAGTGAAATAGAGTCGAAGCCGCAAGTTTCGCACACTTTTCCTTCAGTCATTTTCTTTGGAACAATGGCAAGGACTTTGTCTTCACCGTTATCGATGTACTTCACAGGAACAACACCTTTAGCAGTATAGATTTTGCCTTGAACAACGCCTTCAGCGACTGTTGAAGCAAACTCTGCTGATGCGATTCCATCTTGAGAGTGATTGTTAAAAGATACATTGAAACCAAGAACAGCGAGCAGTGCTCCTGTCATGACCCATTTCTTGTGTGGGTGAGTGAAAGTTTTCATAAGTCCTCCTATTGTTTAGGGCGCATCCAGACCCTTTTTCCTACCTTGATGTAAAGCGAGGGCCGGGCCAAAAGAGGGGAGCCATGTCAAGGGAGCTAAGTCAGCGAAATGCCTAAGAGTTCTCATGTTGAGAAGAGCCGTGAGCGAAGGCATGCTTGTCAAACTTCTGGTGTCCCACTCTGAGAAGGATGAAAAGACATCTGATCTCAATAACTTAGAGCTGTCGATCGGAACTTTTTAAAAACCCCGCAAAAGAGCCCCTTTGCGGCACTAAAAAGGCATCTTGCCTAAGCGGAATCTTTCATTCATAACCAGCTCGTGAAGTTTCATTTCCCACGAAGCCCTAAGCCAGAACATATCGCAGAGTCTGATTGGAATAATTGGACTTGGCAGCTTCGTCATTCTCTTAAATCTCAAACGGATTTCGAAAAACATTTTGAGTTGTCTCAAGATGAAAAGGCGGCGTTTGCGGAAGGGAAAGAACTTTTTAATATTCGTACGACACCGTACTACGCAAGTCTTGCAGGGGAGCCCGGCGATTCTATTCGGCAGATTTTGATGCCTCATCGTTTTGAAATCGAAGACGGCGCGCAACAAATGTTGGATCCTTTAGGAGAAAGAAAAAATAATCCCGCACCTCGCGTGATTCATCGCTATTCAGATCGCGTGTTGTTTTTGATCACAGATATTTGCAGCGTTTACTGCCGCTTTTGCACACGCAAACATTTTACGGGGCAAGAGCAGGCGTTCATTCGTAATGAAGAATACGAACAAGCATTAGCTTACATTCGCTCTCATCCCGGTATTCGTGAAGTGATTTTGTCCGGCGGGGATCCACTCACTGTGAGTGATGCGCAACTGGATCGCGTGCTCGGAGATCTTCGTCGTATTGAACACGTTGAAATCATTCGTATCGGAACACGCATGCCGGTCGTGTGCCCTATGCGTGTGACAGACGATCTTGTGAAGATTCTAAAAAAGCACAAGCCCGTGTTTTTGATGTCGCACTTTAATCATCCTCGTGAACTGACTGCAGAAGCTGTTGAAGCTCTTGAAAGATTTGTCGATAACGGTGTACCTGTGATGAATCAAATGGTTCTTTTAAATGGAATCAACAATCATCCTGCGATCATTCAAGCTCTCAGCCGTCGTCTGTTGTTCTTGCGTGTAAAACCTTATTACATGTTCCAGTGCGATCCTTCACTTGGGACAGATCATTTGCGCACTTCCGTCGAAGATTCATTGGAGATTCAAAAGGAGTTGTGGGGTCATCTCTCAGGCCTTGCGATGCCAAATCTTGCTGTTGATATTCCTGATGGCGGAGGAAAAACTTATCTTGTTCCAAGCTTCCAAGTAGGACAAGAGGGACTCACGCGTCGTTATGTGGGATGGGATGGAGTGCACGCAGAATACGTCAGTCCAGCTCCGGAAAAAATCAGAAAACCAGATGCTTCGATGTATGAAGCGGAATGGGCGTCATTGAAAGATTCTAAGAATTTCTCTATTTAGTTCTCACGCTGAGACACAGAAATGAATCACTCTTACACAAGACTCGCCTTTTAAAACAAGTATCCATTTAAGATCACTCGAAAAATTCATTCTATAGTCTCGTGAAGTTCATTCTTCAATTCCCGAAAAGTTTGCAACATCAATACGGGGATCAATATGGGGATGAGAGTTACGACAAACATTGCAGCACTCAATGCACAAAGAAATCTGGTTGGTTCGCAGCGCGCGATCAATGATTCGATGGCAAAGCTTGCGTCTGGAAGTCGTATTAATAAAGCGGCAGACGACGCCGCGGGGTTGGCGATTTCTGAAAGATTGAAAGCGCAGATTCGTTCTGCAAGCCAAGCACAAAGAAATGCCAATGATGGGATCTCAATGATTCAAACTGCCGAAGGTGGATTGAATGAAATTGGAAATATCATTGTTCGATTGCGTGAGTTAGGAATTCAAGCCGCTTCGGACACTGTCGGTGAAAAAGAGCGCGGTATGCTCAATAAAGAAGTTTTGCAGCTCAAAGATGAAATGCAGAGGATTGCTAAATCCACAACATGGGGTACAACAAAACTTTTAGATGGGTCAGCGCCTGCATTTGATTTTCAAGTAGGCATTGGTAACGATCCGTTTGCAGATCGTATTACATTTGATGCCGGAAAAAATGCTGCAACACTGGATGCCTTGGGACTTGAAGGTATTGATTTTTCTTCCAAAGAAGGTGCTCAAGAAGCTTTGACGAAACTCGACACAGCCCAAACAGCAGTGAGCGGGACGAGAGCATACATGGGTGCTTTACAAAATCGTTTGACGTCCACCGCAGACAACTTAGGTGTGACTCAAGAAAACTTGTCAGCAGCGAACAGTCGTATTCGCGATACGGATGTGGCAGCGGCTTCAAGTGAAATGGTTCGAAATAATATTTTATTGCAGGCCGGGACTTCAGTTCTTGCGCAGGCAAACCAAGCCAATCAATTAGCTTTAAAACTGATCGGCTAGATTCTTCCGTTAGGGGATGGTCTTTGACCATCCTCTTTTTTTATTTTGTGGGCTTTAACTCCACAGTCAGATAAGCATAGTCGTTTTCTACGCCTTGACTGAAAGACATCTTTTCAAGATTTGATAAGTTTCTAAATTGAATCCAAGAGCTGGTTGACGAAAAAGCTTTGGACATATGTTGATCGCGATCAATCACCCAATACAAAACTTCAAAAGCAGAGCGGTCAGCCGCCTTGCTCTGATACTGACGAACTAAGAAGTGCACGCGGAATTGGCGAAGCATCTTTGTGCCTTTACCACACCAGACGTCCCAGTCGGACAACTCGGGCTGATCAAAAACATGTGTGCACTTAAGTTCAAAGGTTCCGTCATTGGATTGATAAGTGAAAGTGACGTCATCTTCTTTGATTTCTTTTGCGTTCACAAAAGAAAAACCCGCAGGAGCGGCGAAGCTAAAACTAGGAAGTAAAAACAAAGCGGCAAGGATGATTCTTTGAAGTATAGTCATATAAAAACACTAACAAGTTCAACCGTAAGGCGGCAATCTTACGCGACTCCTAACAAGACTAAGAGCACGTCCGGTTCTTTGGTGTTTTAAAATAAAAAAAGCCCGAACTATGTCGGGCTTTTTCATTAGATAGTTCAACTTTAAAAAGATTAGAAGTTGAAAGTGTAAACAGCAGAAGTGAACGCCGCGCTTGCAGCAGATTTGCTGTCAAACCAGTTCCATACTTCTAGGCGCTCAATACCGATTGCACCACCAACGTTGCCCAATTTCATTTGAGCGCCGTATCTGAAGCTTGGTCCTACCGCAGTTACGTCATCTTGACCTTCCATTTTGATCATAGAGATGCCGATGCCTGGGGCGATGTATGCGTTTACGTTAGATGCATCAACAAGCTTGATCAAAGAGTGACCACCGAAAGTCAAAACTTGCGGTACAGCAGCATCTTTTTTCTCAGTTTGAAGGAATACATAACCACCAAACGCACCTTGTTCATTGCTGAATTCCATTCTGCCGCCGATATTCAAAGCAGAGCTTGTCATACCAAGACTGATGCTTAGAGCCTTGTTACCGTAAGAAGCTACAGATCTAGTAGCAGTCGGTCTTTGGGCAAATGAAACAGAAGAAGCCAATAAACATGCACATACGATAAACTTTTTCACAAAACCTCCTAAGGTAGCCGAACAAGGTTTGTCGTGAAGCAGTTTTTTTGCAACACAAAAATACATTTGGTGCTCAATATCAAAATTTTAAATGCGTTCTAAGCGCGCGTATTTCACCACGAACTTCTTAACAGTGTTGTCGGTGAACATAACGCTGACTTTGAAGTTCTCGCCAGTTCCTTCAGTTGCGTAAACAGTTCCTGCGCCAAACGTGGGATGTCTTACGCGCATGCCTTTTGCGAATGGAGCGGCCTGGTTTGCACCTTCATTTTCATAATCAGGGAAATCCTGACTGTCGTCGAAGGTTTCTCGGCGCGCTTTATTGCGATCCGAACCTGTTGATCCCCAGCGAGGGCTTGAGAAAGCACTGTCTTCATCGTAAGAGCTCGAACCATAGCGAGAAACAAAGCGCGGTCCCTCAGCGGCCGTTTTAAAGTCGATATACTCCTGAGGAATTTCTTTGATAAAACGCGAAGGAGGATTGAACTGCTCTTGCCCCCACACGCGACGCATCTTGGCGTAGGTGAGCCACAGCTTTTGACGAGCGCGAGTCATACCAACATACGCTAAACGACGTTCTTCTTCCACGTCTTCTTCGCCGTCATTATCCAGGCTGCGAGCGCTGGGGAATAAGTTTTCTTCAAGACCCACAACGAAGACATACGGATACTCCAAACCTTTGGAGATATGCAGAGTCATCATCGTCACAGAATTTTGCTCTTGATCTAAAGAATCCACATCACTCACCAAGGCCATCTCTTCAAGGAAACTTGTGAGAGTCGCTTCATCGCCGCGCTCTTTTGCAAATTGGGCAATCGCATTGTCGAGCTCTTCTAAGTTTTCGATACGCGCCTGTGATTCTGGAGACTCATCTTTTTTTAGAGCAGTTAGATATTCAGAACGATCCAAAACGATATGATAGAAATCAACAAGCTTGAAAGTCGTGGCATTCGTTTGCAACTCGTCCATCAGCTCTAAGAAACGACGGATTTTTCCCGTTGTGCCCGCATTGAATAAGCGCTCGTCGCAAGCCTTTTGCGCGGCAATGTACATGCTAAGGCCATGGTGAGCCGCGTACTCTTCGATTTTTTCAATCGTCGTTTTGCCAATACCGCGAGCAGGGACGTTGATAATACGCTTAAGCGCAATATCATCAGCCGGATTGATCGCAAGCTTCATATACGAAAGCATGTCTTTGATTTCCATGCGCTCATAGAAGCGAACACCGCCGACCAAGCGATACGGAATCGCCATTGTACGAAGCTGCTCTTCGAGCACACGTGATTGGGCATTCGTGCGATAAAAAATGGCGTAGTCGTTGTAAGAGCCTTCGCCCTCGTTCATCATCGACTGAATGGTCTTAGCAACAAAGCGCGCTTCGTCGTATTCGTTTTTCTCTTCACGAACGTGAATCAAATCACCGGCGTCATTGGACGTAAAAAGAGTTTTATCTTTTCTTTCCGTGTTGTTTTTTATAACAGCCGTTGCAGCATTCACAATGTTCGCTGAAGAACGATAGTTTTCCTCGAGCTTCACGACTTTCGCTTCACGGAAGTCTTTTTCAAAATCCAAAATGTTTTTGATATCCGCACCACGCCAGCTATAGATCGATTGATCTTCATCACCGACAACACATAGGTTGCGATGAGCGTCTGCAAGCATTCTTACGATCAAGTATTGAATATGGTTGGTGTCTTGATACTCATCCACCATGATGAACTTAAATTTTTCCTGATACATTTTAAGAACGTCAGGGTACATACGGAAAAGTTCGTAAGTCTTCATCAAGAGATCATCGAAATCCAAGCTGTTGGCTTTCTTCATCTCTTTTTCGTAGGCCTTATAAACCTCCACCGTTTTTGCATCCATCAAACGACGGGAATTTTTCTCTAAACCTTCCGGAGTCAGTCCCAACATTTTCGCCTGGCTGATACGGCTTTGGAAATTCTTAGGCGGGTACATTTTGTCGTTGATGTCCAAGGCCACCATGACTTTTTTAATTTGGCTTAAAGTGTCTGAAGAATCGTAAATTCCAAAGAAAGGTTTATAGTCCAAAAGAGTGATGTGCTGGCGAAGAACGCGCACGCAAAAACTATGGAAAGTGTTAATCCAAAGCTGAGAGTGAATGCGCGCCCCCATGTCAGCCAGGATCTTGTAAATACGGTGTTCCATCTCTTTGGCGGCCTTGTTCGTAAAGGTCACACAAAGGATTTCGTCAGGGGCGGCAACGCCTTGGCCGATGATGTTGGCCATGCGGTGAGTGAGCACTCGGGTCTTCCCAGAGCCCGCACCCGCCAAAATCAGCAGAGGACCCTCAAGAGTCTCCACCGCGTCTTTTTGCGAGGGGTTTAGATTTTTGGTAACAAAATCAAGTACATCCATGGGGGCTCGTCCGATCCTGGTTGGCTTTGTTCAGTGTCGAAACTTTAGTGAGACTGACAAAGTTTGTCTATCCTCAAGTTTTCATTGAGATTTTTGCCCTTTTTCACTATAACTATAACGCAATAAGTCAATAGGCGAGAGGGACCCTCCGTTTATAGTGCTTAGAGAGGATTTTGTGAAGCGCGTTTTTAGCCGGATCACAGCGGCAATTCTCATAACGACGACACTTGGAGCTTGTGCTCCTTCGCCTAATTCGGCGCAGGAGAGTGGCGACGTCCGTGTTTTAGCGCCGATGAACAATTCGCAAAGTTCTTATTCTCTTGGCGTTATTGAGCTTAAAGGTATCGAAGATCTGCAAACCGTGGCTGGTCGCTTTGTGAAGTTTTTCTTAAGTCCTCGTATCGTGAACAACCGCCTGGATGGTCATGCTCCGAATGCTCGTTTTATCAAAAACAAAAACGGCGAATATATTCCCGCTAACGAAATCACCCAGCAATTGGTGACCGTATACGCGCACATGCAAAAACTGGCAGAACTTGACGAAGAGTTGGGTGCCGGTGGTGTGAACAAGTGGCCGCGTGATATTGGTGTGGCTGTGAAAGTTAAAGGCGGCGTTCGTAATAATGCATTCTATGATGGCGTGACGGATTCGATGTTGTTTGTGCCATACACACAAAACGGTCTGCCGATTGCGATCAACGGTGGGATTCTTGCGCACGAACATTTCCACTCTCTGTTTTACAAATTGGTTCTTCCTGAATCTCCTTACAAGGGCAGCGTTCACAATCGTGATGAGTTTTTAAAAATCACAGACGTGAACGAAGATCTGTCGACTCGTCAAAGATTAGATATCTTACCGATCGCTCGTCCTGGTCATGAAATGGATGAGGACACTCTTCATTTTTACTACCACGTAGCAATGACACGCGGGTTGAACGAAGGATTAGCGGACTTCTGGGGATGGATGTACACAGGCAATCCTGACTTCATCGCTCAATCTTTACCAAGTGAAAAGTCAACGCGCTCTTTGAAGGTTGCAGACGAAACTTCTGTGAACTCGCTTCCAAGCCGTGAGTCTTTGTTGCGCTCTCTTAAACTGTTCTATTCATCTGGCGATAACAAAAGAATGAAAGATTACTCTGTGGGTTTTGCTTATTCTTTGGCGACACAGTTTTCTCGTTTCATGAAGCGTCTTACAGACATCTATGCCAAAGATCGCAAAATAGAACCTTTGCAAGCACGTAAAGACCTAGCGAAGATCCTTGTTAAAACTCTTCCTAAGATCAAAGAAGATTTTAAAGTCTTAAATGATGAGTATTATACTTCTGAAAAATTTGTGAGCGCTTTGGTCGAGAATTTTGGAACACTCACTGAAAACGAATGTTCATTCTTGGCCCAGGTTCTTACGAATTCTCAAGAGCTTACGACTGAAACTTTCGCGTGTAAAAACGGAAAAATCGAAAAACAAACTGTGGAAAAAACTCCGGCGCAAGGTGAGGAGCAATGAGGTCTTGGCTGTTCATTGTTGCCTTTACATTTGCGGGTTTCGCAAATGCCCAAGTTTCTCGCGCGAAGATGCCCTCTTTGAACGAAGATCCCAATATTTTAAAAGTTTTTTTGTTAAATCCTGAAATGCGTTTCGAGCGCGGTGATTCTCAAGAACTCGTGGATCGCAAACCCTTAAACTTCGCTCTGGCTTTGCAGATGCGTAAGTTCAGTGTTCTTACAGAATATGCGCGCTTTGAAGAAAATACGGGAAATACAACTTCTTCCATCGACCGAACTCACACGGACTTAGTCGTGTGGGGCCGCTATCATTTCTTTAACGGCACCAATCCAAACCGCAGTGTCGATTCCACGCTGTATGCTGGTATAGGTGCGGGACTTTACGAGGAAGAGATCGTCACAACGCTGATGGGAAGTTCTCGCACAGATAAAAGCAATCCGAAATTTATGTCAGGTGTTTCTGTCGGTGGAGAAGTCGCATTGAATGTTAACAAAGATTTTGGATTCGTCGGTGGCCTTGAAGGTCGCGCTTTGTTTGCGTCGGATTTTGATCCTAATCCTGTATGGAGTGCCGTTCTGCGTTTAGGATTTCAATTGGCACTTTAGTAGACTCTTGTCTTGTGTCATCAAAGTACATATTTAATCTCACATTGGTTTCGATAAAATGGGGCCATGAAAACATTTAAATATATCCTTCTTGTTATTTGTTTTTCTATCTCATTCGCAGAAGCCCGAAGTTGGGAAAAAATCACGATACCAGGAGCCGTCTGCGGAAACGGGCAAAGCTACAGTGTTTTCGTGGATCGTAAAGACACCGATAAGGTGCTGGTTGAATTTATGGGGGGAGGAGCCTGCTGGTCTGAGGGAACGTGTTACGGCGATAGCCCTTTAACAAGTCTTCAACCTTTGGAGCAAGCTCCCACTTCTGTTTTCGCGAATGACAGCATGGCCAACAATCCCTGGAATCGACATACCGCCTTGTTCTTACCATACTGTACGGGCGATGTGCATGCGGGACAACACGTTACTTCTTATAAGCCGTCTGTTTTGCTTTATCACAACGGTTATCACAACGTTGTTCTGACGTTTCGGTACTTACAGCAGCAAAATATTTTAAACTTTCAGAGCGCGAAAGATGTGACGGTATGGGGATTTTCCGCAGGAGCTTTGGGAGCATTTCTGCATGCTGTGACGTTGGAGCCTTACCTATCTCCATCGGCACACAAGACACTGATTGCGGACTCGCCGGGTTTGCACTTCGGGAGAAATTTTTGGCTTAAGTTCACGCCCGCTTTGATTCGCGACTACAACGAAAATTTCAGAAAAATTGACTTTCCATTCGAACAGGATGACGGCTTCTTGGCTCCGCACATGGGACCTGTTTTTGTCAGATACAGTGCGTGGAATATCGGTATCTTGCAATCCACCAAAGACCTTGTGATGTCGATTGTCTTTGGCAATATTTCTCCGGACGCTCATCGGCAGTTGGTACTCGGATCCTCAGGAATTGCCGCCATTGCAGCTCCTTTTGCCAATGTAAAAACCTGGATTGCGGATACCACAATGCATACGTTCTTGTTTCGAGATTCGTCGGCAAATTATCAAGATATGTCAGGTGAAACGGCATGGGACTTTGCGGTGCGCGTACATGGAATGAATCATCAGGGAAAATAAAAAACCCCACGTTTTTGAGGCGTGGGGTTTTTAGGAATTTAAAATCGAGGATTTAATTACTCAGTGATTTTTTGAACAATCGCAGAGCCGACTTTTGCTTTATTCAAAAGTTCACCACGGTAAGTTTGCGCTTCTTTTTGAGTTGCAAACTGACCCACACTCACGCGGTACCAAGTTTTACCTTTGATATTCGCAGGAACGTAGAATGCGCTGTAACCTTTGTTCTTAAGATCGGAAGCCATTTTTTGTGCTTCGCCTTCGTCAGCATAAGAAGCGACTTGCACTGTGAATTTGCCGACAGCGTATTGAGCAACATCTTTTGGCAAAGAAGAAGGGAAACGTTCTTCTTTTGTCGTTTCTTTCTTTTCTACTTCATGAGTTGTTGGCGTTTTGCCAGAAGCAATGTTCTTCGCAGCAGAAAGAGGCTCTTCATTTTTAGTCAAAGGAGCTGACTTGTTGCCTGCTGGATTTGGTTTTGGAACGTCTTTGATATCTTTTTTGGGTTCAGTCGTTGCCGCTTTTGTTTCAGCGACATCGCCGTGGTGAGCTTCTTCTTCTTTTGCTTCCTCACCATGTTGAGCCGTTTCGCCGGCTGGAGCTGCATCGTCAGCCACAAACTCTTCCGCAAGCTTTGCGATTTCTTCATCTGTCATCGCGCCGACTTTGTGTTCAGGAGTTACAGACGCGACTTCGCGTTCTGCTGAATGAGAAGTTTTTTGTGGTTCTAAAGCTGATAGCTGGTGTTGATTGTCACTGTACTTTTTGCCGACAAAAGTTCCGATAGAAAATGAAAGCAAAGAGATAAAGAAAACTATCGCTAGTTTTACAACAGAATCGGTTTTAGAACTCATTTTTTCAATCCTCATAGTTTTAAACTCGCTTGATCGCTTAAGTTTAAGGTCCTTCCTTTGACCCTTCAATCATGTTAGCTTTAAGTCTCGGAACTGGTCAATCATCAGAGAGTCCGGGCCAAAAGGGAAAAGCATGGAAAATGGCGTAAAATCAATGGATTGGAAGCAGGTCTTAGGTCAAGCTATCAAGGCCGTGAGCTTAGGGCGCGAGGTCCTTCTCAATTATTTCGGTAACTTAGAGCACATCGAAGAAAAGTTTCAAGCGGGCCTTGTGAGTGAAGCCGATAAAGAATCAGAAAGAGTCATTGCGGAGCATCTTAAGAAAAATTTTCCTACGATTGGATTCTTAGGTGAAGAAACTTTCGCCGCGCAAAACGCGCCCGGGGCGAAGGTCCAGATCGCTCCGGCGGGACCCGAAGGGCGTTGGATCTTGGATCCTCTTGATGGAACGACAAACTACATTCATCGCTTTCCGATTTTTTGCATCAGTCTTGGATTAGAGATCAACGGACAAATTCAGTTGGCGGTTATCGATGTGCCGATTCTCAAAGAGACTTACACCGCGATTCGCGGGCAAGGTGCTTTTGTGAATGGACGTCGTTTGCAAATCAGCAAAACCAGTGAATTGAAAAAAGCTTTGCTTGCAACAGGATTTGTTTCTGAACATGAAAACGTGATTGCCGAGCAATTAAAAATTTTCGACGAGATGGTGCGCAAATGCCGAGGCGTGCGTCGTCCCGGAGCTGCCGCTTATGATCTGACTCAGGTGGCCCGCGGTGTGTTTGACGGTTACTGGGAGCGCAATATCCAACCGTGGGATGCGGCTGCGGGAATTCTGCTTGTCGAAGAGGCCGGTGGAATTATTGAAACTTACCGTGGAGAAAAATATCATCCCTACAAAAATTCCATCGTTGCTGGGAATGCAGAGATAGTTCATCAGATTCAAGGAATTCTGAAGAACCATCTCCGTGCGGAAACTCAATAGTTGTTAAACAGTTCTGTAGTTCGCCAAAGCGGATGTGATCAATGCTGAACCTCAAACGCAATATTTAAGTCTTTACCGATTTTTAAGATCGTATTTTTATATCCCTGAGCTTGCGAGCAGGTTTTGTTGAGTTTTGCGAGAAGTTCATGGTCGTTAGCAGTCAGCGTGTTTCTAATATCATCGCAAGAACTTAGCATCACGTTTAAATAATCCAGGGATTTCGAACCTGTGCTGCGAATATAGCGTGTGCTGCGATCGAAACTGTTTTGATCAAAACCTACGGGTTTGTGGTGGATGTAAATAAGGCGTAAGAACTTTTCTATCGCCATTTCTTCCATTTCAAAGCTTAAAAGGATTTGTTGTTGAAGGTCGGCAAAAGTCACAAAATTGGCGACGGTGGCTTGCTTGTGTTCCTCGTTGGCGTAACCACCAAACATTTTATAGCGGTCCCACGTCCCAAAGAAATCTTCTTTGGCATCTGTCATATTGTTCACAATGCGCGATTCTGTGGTTGGATCTTCCAAGAGGCGGGCGCGATCAAAAAGGTAGTGCATGAACTCATGTGTGATTGTCCAGGCATCTGCACTTTCGATCAAAAGAATGGTCGGATGTTCAACGCGGTTGTAGGTGGCTCTTTCGGTCAGAAAGATTCCCAAGGTGCCTTCATCAAAATGTTTTTTATAACGGTTCATAAGATCTTCAGAAGGAGTTGCGAGAAACGCAATGGTCGCAGGTTCTTCTTGTGTCGGCATTCTAAAAAGATCCACACCCATGCGAGCGATGTATTCCAGTTTGCCTTTTGAATCCAAAGGAAGCAGCGGGCTTAAAAGAGGAACTTGAACCTTTTTGCCGAACTCCAAAGTTGTGCAGTCAGTGCATTTGGCAAAGCTTGTTTGTGCCGCCAAAATCAGAGGAAATGCAAGGATGGCAAGATTAGAAAAAAGTTTCATGTTCACTCTCCCAATTCAGCTTTTTAAGAGCAAAAGGGAGACCCTTTTTAAGGTCCTCAAGTCGAATAAAATGCAGGTAAAGGTCTTATCGCTGTCGAAGTCTCACAGGAGGGGACAAAAGAGGGCGGCGTTTCCACAATATTCCTGGAAAGAATAATAATTAAATTTATATGCAATGGATTCAAAGATTGGACTTCGATATACAGCTTTCGAATTAAAAGTCTGGGAGTGATTTATGAAAAAAGAAATTCTTGTCTTTAGTGGATGTATCTTCTTTGCGTCTTTGGCGTCAGCAAATGTTTGTGAGACAAAGGCGATCCGTGCAGCTATGAAGCAGGCACAAATAGATCGTGAAGAATCAGTGATTGAATCTCCGGCGGCTCACGTTGTTTCTCAAGAAATCAGAAAGAATCGTTTGGTCACGGTCTATGATGTCTCGGTATTGCATTGCTCACCAGAAGATTTGGATGAGTGTGGCTCTTTGAGTTACGGCGTTGTTGTAATTGGAAGCGAATCTGCTTGTAAGGTCGTCCGTATTGAAATGACAGGTGAAGAATAAAAAAGAGGGTCCGTAAGGGACCCTCTTTAAATTAGTGGGTGAGTTTATTCTTAAATTCAGCGTACTTGCTTTCTACTTTGTCAGCGAATTTAGCCATGAATCCTTTGGCCTGTTCATCGCTGATGTGAAGTGTGTCGAGCGCCTGATGTACTTTTTGACGGGCTTCTTCTGGAGGAAGACCGGTTTTTTGTGAAACTAAATTCACAAGTTCATCGGGACTCGACATCGCTTGTTTGAGTTCTTCTTCGCTCAAATTTAAGTTACTGAATTTTTGTTTTAAAGCTCCTGAGATTTCGTTGAATTTTCCATCTAAAAATTGCTTGTCCATAAATTCTCCCTTTTCTCTCGAAGCTCGGCCAACTAATGCGATAATTTATTTTTCATTTTATCGATGCCGGCATTGAGTTTATCAGCGGCTTCATCTTTGTCCGCTTCGAACTTTCTTTCCCAGCTCGACATCAAATCATTCACCTGCCGTGAAGCTTCTTCTTTTGAGAGACCTACTTTTTGTTGAACTAGACCACTTAAGGCCTCTGCGTTGCCTTTAGTTCTTTGAATATCGTCATCTGTGAGAGCGCCCCATTTTTTTCTTAGTTCTCCAGAAATTTCTTTGATCTTTCCTTGGAAAATATCTTTGTTCATAAGGAACCTCCTTTTTTAAATTCATTATACGTCAAATCTTCACGCCAAAACTTTGACTCCTGTCATAGAATTACTACCCGGCAAACAAGTTCCAGGGAGGCAAAAATTGCCTGAAATCAAATATGTTGGACTGCAATGAATGACGCTCGACCAGAGTCCTGTTGGCATCCGTGTTGCTTTCAATCTTGATAGGACCACTCTGTGGTCATTCATCATGGAGGATGAAGTGGCTGAAGAAAAAGCGGCAGCAGCGGAAGCGTCGTCAGCTCCGAGCGGGGGATCTGGACAAAAGCCTATACTACTTATTGCCTTGGCGGTCATTAATATGCTCGTCGTCGCCGGCGTGGGTTTTATGCTTTATCAAGGACGCAAAAAGGAAGCAGCGGAACCAAAGATTGAACACGTCATCAAAGGTGAAGCGGAAGCACAACATAAGGAAGCCACTGAAGAAAAAGAAGTGGTGGGTAAAGTCGTGCCTCTTGAAACCTTCATTGTGAATTTGGCAGGCTCTAAAGGCCGCAAAGTTGCGAAAGTAAATATGGAACTGGAAGTTAAAGGCGACCATGTTCTGGAAGAAATCGAAAAGCGTAAAGCGCAAATTCGCGACATCATTATTATTATTCTTTCTTCGAAAACATATGAAGACGTTTCTACTCGCGAGGGTAAAGACGATTTGAGAAATACGATCAAAGACACGATCAACTCTTTCCTGGTTCAGGGAAAGATTTCAAACGTGTTCTTCACTGAGTTTATCTATAACTAAGGCAGGACTATGAATCAGGTTCTTTCGCAAAGTGAAGTGGATGCTCTGTTAGCCGCGGTCTCTGATGGAGATGTCGCGACGTCGGAATCATCCAAGCCCGAAGCCCAAAATGCGGGAAAAGTGGATGAACGCAAAATTGTTTCCTACGATCTGACAAGTCAGGATCGTATTATTCGTGGCCGTCTTCCGCAGTTGGAAGTCATCTACGAAAAATTCATGCGTTCGTTCCGCGTTTCTTTGTCATCGGCTCTTCGTAAAATTGCCTCTATCACTTTGACATCGACGGAATTTTTGAAATTCGGAGAGTTCATCAACACTCTTCCAATGCCAACGTGCATGAGTGTTCTGCGTTTCGGAAACCTGCGTGGTTCGGCGTTGTTCGTGATCGAAAGTAAATTGGCTTACGCTTTGGTGGATAGCTTCTTTGGTGGAGCAGATCGTCCGTATACAAAGATCGACGGAAAAGATTTTACTCCGATTGAGCTTTCTATCGTGCAAAAAGTCGTGGGTCTTGCGATCAACGATCTTGAAATGGCCTGGGCTTCGATTGAAAAAATCGGTTGCTCGTTTGTTCGTACAGAGGTGAATCCACAGTTCGTGGGTATCGTTCCTCCGACAGACGTGGTGATCGCGTCGACTTTCGACGTTGAGCTTGAAAACGCGACGGGCACGATCTCTATCGTGATCCCTTATGCGACTATTGAGCCGATTAAACAAAAACTTTCCACAGGCTTCCAGGTGGAGTCTGACCAGACAGATAAAAAACTTTGGACTTCGATCATTCAAGAACAGCTTCTTGAAACAGACATGGAGATCAAAGTGAATCTTGGTGAAACTGAGATCAAGCTGAAGGACATGATGAATTTGAAAGTAGGCGACGTGATTCCTTTGGATCAAGACGCTTCCGGTGAATTCGATGTCAATGTTGAAGGCGTGAGAAAATTTAAAGGTTATTACGGAATACATCATGGAACTGTGGCGGTCCAGGTAACACGCCCGGTGCAAAAGTAGGGGGATAAATGGGTGACGATACTTTGGACAACTTGGCGGATCAACTCGTGGCGGAAGCGGCGGGTATGGCAGCGGCGGATGGCGCGAAAAAGCCTGCAGCAGCGGCAGCTCCATCGCAAAATGATCGTAACTTGAATTTGATTTTGGATATCCCACTTAAAGTCTCAGTTGAGTTGGGCCGTACAAAAATGCCGGTGAGTGAGCTTTTGAATCTGACTCAGGGAAGTGTCATTGAATTGAACAAATTGGCCGGTGAGCCGATGGAAGTTTACGTCAATGACAAATTGATCGCACGCGGTGAAGCCGTGGTGGTCAACGAGAAATTCGGTGTGCGTTTGACAGATATTATTTCTCCAGCTGAGCGCGTAGAGCAGCTCAGATAAGAGGTTTCAGATGCGTTTGTTGCTTTCGTTAATCTTTGTGTTTTCGGTTTCTGCCCACGCGGCGGAAGAAGCTCCAACAGCAGCGGCCCCCGCTGAAGTTGCAGCAACAGAATCCGCACCTTCTCAAGAAGCGACTGTAGCTTCGACAGAGAAAAAAGTAGATAACCGCAAAGAATCCGAAATTCCTTTGAATCTTGAAAAAGACAAAAAGGCTTCCTCCGAAGGCAGCGGCGTTTTCCGCATTCTCTTTACTCTTTCGATCTTGGGACTTGTGGGAACGGGTGCTTACTTTTTCCTCCGTAAGTACAAAGTTCCTCGCGCGATGAAACACCAAACGCAGATCAAAGTTTTGCAACAGCACTACTTGGGACCTAAAAAGAGTTTGGCGATCGTGCGTGTAGCTGGTGAGTCGATTTTGATCGGTATCACAGACCACAACATCTCTATGATCAAGCCCTTGTCATTGCTTGACGATGAAGTGCCTGAAGAGTCTCCGCAAAATTTCGGAAAAGTTTTAGGCGGCTTAGGTTCAACAAAAGCGGACTTCGAAAATAACGAAGACGAAGCGGAACCTGCACCCGCTCCTAAAAAACGTTCCGCAAAAGACTTGGATGCTGACGAAGAATTCGCGATCAGTGGAATTAAAGATATCGTTTCTAAACGTCTTAAAGGAATGAGGTCTCTTCAGTGAGAAAGATTAACTGGACTCTTTGGAGTCTGCTTCTTTTGCCTCTGGTTCTTTTGATCAGTTCCAGCGCGTTTGCACAAGTGACTCTTCCAACGGTGAATCTGGGTTTTAAAACCACAGATAATCCGAATGAAGTTGTGAATGCAGTTAAATTGATTTTGATCATGACGGTGCTGACACTTGCACCGGCGATTTTGATTATGATGACGGGTTTTACTCGCATCATCATTGTCTTTTCTTTCTTAAGACAGGCGATGGGCGTTCAACAAATGCCACCGAACCAATTGTTGGTAGGTTTGTCTTTGTTTTTAACTTTCTTCGTGATGCAACCCGCATTCAACGAAATGAACACAAAAGGTATTCAGCCTTATCTTGCAGGAAAAATTTCTCAAGATGCGGCGATTGAAAATACTTTGGCTCCGCTTCGTAAGTTTATGTTCAATCAAACTCGCGATTCGGATTTAGCGTTGTTTGTGAAGCTTTCTAAAGTGGAAAAACCGAAAACTCGTGCGGATGTTCCAACAATGGTTTTGGTTCCGGCGTTCGTGGTTTCTGAGCTTAAAACGGCTTTCCAAATTGGTTTTATCATCTTCCTTCCATTCCTCGTGATCGACATCGTCGCGGCCAGCGTTTTGATGGCGATGGGGATGATGATGCTTCCTCCGGTTGTGATTTCGTTACCCTTTAAGATCATGCTCTTTGTCTTAGTGGACGGATGGGGTCTGCTCATCGGTTCTATGGTGAAGAGTTTCGGGTAGAGGTGAAAGATGACAGAAGAACTTGTAATTCGACTTGGACAAGATGCTCTTCGTACAACAGCAATGCTGGCAGCGCCGTTGCTTATCAGCACGCTGGTTGTCGGTTTGGCTGTGAGTATATTTCAAGCGCTCACGCAGATTAACGAGGCAACACTCACGTTCATTCCAAAAATGATCGTGGTGGCGTTGGTGTTTGTGCTCGCAGGTCCGTGGATGATGGACGTGATGAGTTCTTATACGGTGAACCTTTTTGAAAATATTGCCGTGATGGTGAGGGAATAGCCGAGTGATCAACTGGAGTTCAATGACAGAGGCTCAGATCCTGCTTTTTGCGCTGATTTTTCTGCGCATGATCGCCTTTGTTATTTCTTCAGCGGTTTTCGGCTCTCCGACGATCACCGTGGCTATCAAGGTTCTCCTGTCGATCGTATTTAGCGTTTTATTGTTCCCGGTGGTGAAAGTCGGCAACGTCGACTACGCTTTAATTTCGAATGATATCATTGGCTTAGCGGTGCGCGAATTGATTGTCGGATTAGCGCTGGGATTTTTAACCCGCTTGTTCTTCTTCGTAGTCACAATGACAGGGGACTTGGTGTCGATGTCCGTGGGTTTGAGTGCATCTCAGATGTACAATCCCATGCTGGGATCGCATGGAAACACGATCGATCAATTCTATTCGACAATTGGGACTCTTGTTTTTTTAGCAATCAATGGGCATCACATGTTGATCAGTGCAATTGCGCAAAGTTACGAGCTTGTGCCTGTGAGCTCGCTTGCGCTTAATGTGGGACCATTTGCGGAGATGGCCGTTTACGGTCAGACCGTGATGTTAATGGCGATTAAGATGTGTGCTCCGGTGTTAGTGACCATTCTGCTTGCGAACTTAGCGATGGGGATTTTGGGAAGAGCAGTTCCCCAGATCAACGTCCTGGTTACAAGTATGCCTGTGACGATCATGCTTGGAATGACAGTGGTGTTTCTCTGTCTCCCGCTGATGGCTATAGAAATGAATGGTCTAGTTGAAATCACAGCTAGCAAACTATTTGCTGTGATGAAACACTTATAACAATAGCTTTTTAGTTCTAGGAAGGAACGAGATGGCTGAAGAGAACGGTGAAAAGACCGAACAGGCAACGGATGCGAGACGGGAAGAGTTTCGCAAAAAAGGGAACGTTGCTCATACAAAGGAACTCGCGTCGGCAGTTATTTTACTGGCGGCGGCTGGGTGCGTGTATGCCTTGGGTCGTTTTTTCTTCAAAAATCTCTACGAAGTTTTTCAATACTCCTTTGGAAACGACATGGTTGTGCTAGTGCGTGAAGGTAAATTCACGGAGGCCTTCCGTTTCTGTGGAGAGAAAGCTTTGATCCTCATGGCTCCGGTGATGGGCATGGCTGGCGTGATTGGCGCAGCTTCTTCCATTCTTCAAGTGGGCTTCCTGCAAGTGGAAGACGCTCTGTCTCCAAACTTTGAAAAATTAAGTCCTGTAGAAGGTTTCAAGCGCGTGTTCAGTTTGCGCGCGGTGGTTGAGGCTCTGAAGTCCTTGCTCAAAATGGCTGCGGTGGGAGTCGTTTTGTATTTCTTATTGCGTGGTGAAGTTCGTCAAGTGCCTTACATGCTCACATTCTCTATCGAGCAAATTTTAATGTATCTGGGTGCTGTGGTGGTGAAGCTTTTGGGTGGTGTGGGAGCTGTGATGCTCATCATCGCTTTGGCGGATTACTTCTATCAGCGTTGGGATCTTGAAAAGAAAATGATGATGACCAAACAAGAGGTCAAAGAAGAACACAAGCAACGTGAGGGTGATCCGATGATCAAATCTCGCATTCGTCGCATCCAAAGGGAGATGGCGAGTAAGAGAATGATGTCGGAAGTTCCTAAAGCCGACGTGATCATCACGAATCCAACACATATTGCTGTCGTTTTGAAATACACGGACAACTTACCGGCACCACAGTTGATTGCTATGGGTGCGGACCACGTCGCGGAAAAGATCAAAGAGATCGGCCGTGAACACAATATTCCTATCGTGGAAAACAAGCCTTTGGCTCGTACGATCTTTAAGACAATGAAAATTGGACAGGTTATTCCTAGAGAGCTTTTCGTCGCAGTGGCGGAAGTGCTTTCGTATGTTTATCGTTTGCGTAGGAAGAAAAGATAATGGAACAAGTGTTTCAGTTCTTAAAAAGATTCGATAAGATCACGAAGAACACGGATCTTTTTATTGCGTTTGGATTGCTTGCAATTCTGGCGGTGATGATCATCCCATTGCCTCCGTTTATGCTCGACATCACCTTGACCTTCTCTTTGGCGATCAGTGTTTTGATCCTCTTGGTGAGTATCTACACCGACAGAGCTTTGGATTTCACATCTTTCCCGTCACTACTTTTGATGACGACGCTGTTCCGCTTGTCACTGAACGTGGCAACGACTCGTTTGATTTTGACTCACGGACATGAAGGCGAAAAAGCGGCCGGAGACGTAATCGCTTCGTTTGCAAACTTCGTTGTCGGTGGAAACTACGTGATCGGTTTTGTGATGTTCATCATCTTGATGGTCATCAACTTCATGGTCATCACAAAAGGTTCGGGCCGCGTGGCGGAAGTTGCAGCTCGTTTCACTTTGGATGCGATGCCTGGTAAGCAGATGTCGATCGACGCGGAATTAAACTCTGGTCACATCACAGAAGCGGAAGCCCGCAAACGTCGTAAGCAAATCGAAGGCGAAGCGGACTTTTACGGAGCGATGGACGGTGCCTCGAAGTTTGTACGTGGTGACGCTATCGCCGGTATCATTATCACAATGATCAATATCTTGGGTGGTTTGGCGATTGGTGTGATTCAAAAAGGCCTTGATGTCAGCACTGCCGCAAAATACTACACAATGCTCACGATCGGTGACGGTCTTCTTGCTCAGATCCCAGCTCTGGTGATCTCAACAGCAGCCGGTATCATCGTGACTCGTACTTCAAATTCTGACAAAGACGTCGGTGAAGAGGTTACAGGTCAATTGTTCGTTAAACCACGTGCGGTGATGATTGCCGGTGGTGTGTTGATCTTGCTGGGGCTTGTACCGGGACTCCCAACAGTTCCATTCTTGTTGATGGGTGGATTGTTGTGTGGAACGGCTTGGATTATCAAGAAAGCTCGCTTTGAAAAAGCAGAAGCGGAAAAGAAACAGTCCGATGCGGCTTTGGCAGCTCCCAAAAAAGAAAACATCGAAACCATGTTACCATTGGATATGGTGGAGTTGGAAGTTGGCTACGGTTTGATCAATATCGTCGAATCAGATCAAAGTGGCGACTTGCTTGAGCGTATCGTCAGTATCAGAAAACAATTCGCATTGGATTTGGGGATCGTGGTCCCAAGTATTCACATCCGTGACAACTTGCAGTTGGCTCCGGGTGAATACCGCGTTCTGATCAAAGGAAATCGTGTGGGTGGTGGAACTCTTCGTCCGGAATCCTTGCTTGCCATGGATCCAGGAAACGTGGCGGAGCGTATCGAAGGTATTCCAACAAAAGAGCCTGCGTTTGGTTTGGATGCGCTTTGGATTTCTCCGGCGCGCAAAGAAGACGCTGAGATTGCTGGATACACAGTCGTGGATTTACCAACTGTTATGGCAACACATCTTACGGAAATCGTGCGTTCGCATGCGCATGAATTGCTCGGCCGTCAGGAAGCGTCGACTCTTATTGAGAACTTTAAGAAATCTCATCCAAAAGTGGTGGAAGAACTTATCCCGGATCTATTGTCATTGGGATCCGTGGTTCGCGTTCTACAAAGTTTGTTGAAAGAGCAAGTATCCATCCGTGACCTATTGACGATTTTTGAAACATTGGCGGATGAAGCTCCTCGCAATAAAGATATTGAAGTTCTTACTGAACAAGTTCGTCGCGCTCTTGCTCGTGGTATCACGGCGAAGTACACGACGGATCAAGGCAATATTCCAGTGATGACGTTGCATCCGAATATTGAAGAGTTGATTGCAAATTCATTACTGCAAACAGAGCAAGGTGTTCAATTGGTGATGGACCCAACGTCGGCGCACCGTTTGATTAACGAAATTGCTCGTACGGTGGAAAACCACCCTGAAGTGGCAAGTCAGCCTATTCTTCTGACAAGCCCGACTTCGCGTCGTCATTTATATAAATTAACGTCCCGTTTTATCCCTCAGCTAGTTGTGCTTTCGCACAATGAATTGACTTCAGATGCGGATGTCCAATCGGTTGCACTCGTGGAGATGAGCCATGCAGGTTAAGAAATTTGAAGCCAGAACAATGAAAGAAGCCCTTGAGATGGTGAAGACCCAGTTAGGTCCTGATGCCATCATTCTTTCAGCACGCGACAATAACAAGAGCTTCGGCCTTGTTGGTGAGGGGAGCGTGGAAATCACAGCGGCTGTTTCAGAAGAGACTTTGCAAAAAAAGAAATTTGCAGAATCCCGTCTTCGTGAACAGGATCGTGAAAAATTCCTGAAGAGCCCGGCTCGTCAACAAAAAGAATTGATCCATAAGATGGTGGAAAAGCATGTGCAAAAAACACAAGCTCCAGCACCCATCACACAACGTCGTTATATCGACATTGAAGATGAGGCAGAATTGTCTCGTCAAAAACAAGTGGCGGAAGAAAGAGTTCGTTCCGCAGCGCAAAGAGCTTTGAATGCTTTCCAAGAGCAAGAAGACATTCTTAAAGGCACTGTGAGAAGAAACGCACAGTCACAACCACAACAACAGACTCCTGCGGCGCCTGCTAAAAAAGCTTCAGCATCAGCAGCAGAAGCGGCTGAAATTGCAGCACTTAAAAATGAAATCGCAAGCTTGAAACAAGTCATCACTCAGTTCCAGCACATGCCACAAACATTTGTAGGTTCTCATCCGGGTGCTGACTATGGCATCAACTACGATTTAAGTTTCGTATTTGAAAAACTCACAAGTGCAGGAATGGCTCCTGAAATCGCAGCGGAGATTTTGACGAGTGCTCAAGAAACTTTGCCAGCGTTGAAACTTAAAAATCGCGCTTTGGTGGAAGCTTTCGTCGCCCGCCACGTTTTGGATTCTACAAAGATCTCGCACAACCCAACAGGCGGAAAAATTCACTGCTTTGTGGGACCTGCAGGAAGTGGTAAGACCTCGGCATTGATTAAAATGGCGAGCCAAATGGTCGTTCGCGAAGGCAAGAAGATTGCTCTTTTCACAACGGACACTTTCAAAGTGGGTGCGGCCGATCAAATGAAAATCTATGCACAAATCCTGAACGTTCCATTCTCTGTGATTCGTACACAAAACGATTGGACAAACTTGATGCGCTACCTTGCCAATGTCGACTGCGTGCTTGTGGACTACACAGGGTTAAGCCTTAAGAGCAATGAAGAGATTCAAATGCTGAAGAGCTTGTTACCTCCTTCGGCACTCAATCCAAATATTCATCTGACTCTTTCAACAAATGCGAAAGACAGTGATGCTACTGAATTGGGCCGTCGCTATTCTGTTTTGGGTTACAAAGACGTGATCTTCACTTCTTTGGATGAATCGACTCAACATGGAACGATCTACAACTTTATGAAACGCTTTGATGTACCACTTCACTCTTTTGGAATCGGTTCACGCGTTCCTGAAGATTTTGAATTTGCGACGAAAGAGCGTCTTTTGGATTTAATTTTTAAAATTACAAAACTTAAACAACAGGAATCAGAAGCGGTATGAGAAATATGAATTCCTTTGATATGCATCGTACAAGAACGATCAGCATCACTTCGGGAAAAGGTGGTGTGGGAAAGACCACTCTGGTGGCCAACGTCGCTCTGACTTTGGCGCAAAGAGGGAAGAAGGTTCTGATTCTGGATGGCGATTTAGGCATGGCCAACGTGGATATTCTTTTTGGAGTAAAAACCCAGGGAAACATTCATGATATTTTAGCGGGTCGCAAAGAGATGAAAGACATCTTGGTTGAGGTCGCTAAAGATGTGTTTTTGATTCCCGGCGGAAGTGGCGTTGTGGAATTCAATCACATGAATCACTTTGAAAGAAGAGCGATGGTGGAAGCGGTCAGTGCATTGCCTTTGGGCTTTGACTATTTGCTAATTGATACGGCTCCCGGCATTGCCGAAAATGTTTTGTTTTTAAATTCAGCAGCGCAAACAGTGTCTGTGGTGATCACTCCGGATCCTGCAAGTTTTGCGGATGCTTATGCTTTGATCAAAGTTCTTAATAAGAACTACAAAGTGAATCACTTCTCGATCGTGTGCAACCAAGTGCGTGATGAACAAGAAGGATTGGGGCTTTATCAACGCTTCAATGATGTCGTAAACAAGTTTCTCTACATAGGTCTGGACTACTGGGGTTCGATTCCGAATGATGTGGTTTTGCGTAAGGCGATTCAAATGCAACGTCTCATTGTGAGACAAGATGTGGGTGCAGAATCGTCGAAAGCCATTCGTCAAATTTCTAACCAGATAGAGAAATCTTCCAAACAAATCGAGACGACAGGCGGAATGCAGATGTTCTGGGACCAGGTCGTTGGATTTGCGTAGTAGATTTGGACTTTCAGCACTCGGACCTGTTTGTTAACATAGTTCTTAAGAGGGAAAAATATGGGGAAAAATGCGGCATTGTTGAAGAAGTACAAAGAAGAGCCACGTAAGCTTGCTGCTAATCAAAAAGATGATCTCATTAAAGAATATGCGCCGTTGATTAAGTTCATTGCGCAAAAGATCGCCGTAAGACTTCCCTCAAATATCGAGTTGGATGACTTGATTTCTGCCGGTGTGATCGGCTTGATGGATGCGATTGAGAAATACGATTCTACTCGCGACAATAAGTTTAAAACTTATGCGGAATTCCGTATTCGCGGTGCGATTCTCGATGAACTTCGCGCGCAAGACTGGGTTCCTCGTTCTATCCGTGATAAAGCCAAACTTCTTGATAAAACCATGGTGCAATTGGAAGCCGATCTCGGTCGCTCTCCAACGGACGAAGAAGTGGCGAAAGCTCTCAATGTCAGCATTGATGAATTCCATGATCTTGTGAACCAAGTGCGTCCTGTCAGTCTTCTTCCGATTGATCAGGCAACGACGTTCAGCAATACCGACAAAAAATCCATCATGGATATTTTGGAAGGTTCCCGTACAAACAGTCCATTCAATCAATTGAATGTGAAAAACATCAAAGAAGTTGTCGCTCAAGCTATCGAAGAGCTTCCAGAAAGACAACGTTTGGTGCTTTCCCTTTATTACTATGAAGATCTCAACCTGAAAGAGATCGGCCAAGTTTTAAGAGTGACAGAGTCCCGCGTTTCCCAATTACATGCGCAAGCAGTCGCACGTCTTCGTGCAAAACTAGCAGCAACAATTGGCGCTGGCGAACTCGAAGTCGCATAATTTTTTAAGAATAGATTTATAAAAAAAGGGCTCTGAAAATTCAGAGCCCTTTTTATTTTACCGCATCCAGTTGAATGCAAGTCCTACAAGCCACAAAAGTTTTAGTATAATTGAAAGCGTCATAGTTATCTTTTTTAGAAGGGGACCTTGTCCCTCGGCTTGAAAATATGTATCGACATAAACCACCATTAACAGCAGCCAAGCAAAATCCTGAGCGGGATCCGGTGCCAACGAGTGAATAAAAATAGAAGCGATAAAGATCCACGAGGGAAGAGTAACCTTATCTGAAAATGTTCTTTCCATAATTAATTTCCTTCTTGATGTCGGACCTTAAAGCAGAATTGGTGCCCGTTTGAGAATCGTAAGAGCGAATAGGTTATACCTGGGGAACAGTTGTTCCGCCGAAGTGGATTTTCTAGTATCCACTCTGAGATTTAGGAATAACCAAATAGGTTAAATTTCCGTGTCTGGAGCGGGGAGCGGTGGGGGTTGAGGCGTTGAAGTTAGTTCGCCTCGACTGTAACCAGCGCCGCGGGTCGCTCGTGCCATTGAGTTTAATGAAAACTTAGGTGTACGGTCGGCGCGGAAAAGGCCGTTGGCTTCTTGGAAGGTGTCTGTGAACTGCGTGTAGCAGAAACCGCAGAAAATTTCGATGCGATGGATGGCTTCCATCAGTTTTTCGTATTTATTGCGTAATTCACGGGAACTCTGCACTGCCGAATAACCCCAAGTGTCGCTGCCTTTGCGGTCGACAAACGCAATCCCACCAAATTCAGTGATCATGATCGGTTGACCTCCATGGGGATATCCTTCCACCGTGAGGACACGTCCGCCGGGACGATAACGGGTAAGAATATCGGCAATATTGTGATTGCTGCCATACTTTTTAATCAGGCGCTCGGGTTGATCATCATAATCATGAATACCTAACAAATCCGTGGCTGTGCTTTCCCAACCGTCATTGCCAATGCAGGGGCGGGTCGGATCAAAAGTTTTTGTTAAATGATAAAGAGCTTGAACACAATGTTGATGACTTTCTTTTTCTGCTAAGTCGGGAACTCCCCAAGATTCGTTGAATGGCACCCACAAAATGATACTCGGATGTCCCAAGTCGCGATCAATCACTTCGGCCCATTCCTTCACAATTCGTTCGACGGAGTCATGAGTAAAGCGGTAGGCACTCGGCATTTCCTCCCACACGACCAAACCCAAATGATCGGCCCAATAAAAAAAATCAGGATCTTCAATTTTCTGATGCTTACGAACGCCATTAAAACCTGCAGCTTTCACCAACTCAATATCATGTCGCAAGGCTTCCGAGTTTGGTGGAGTCAAAAATGTTTCAGGCCAATATCCTTGATCTAAAACCATGCGCAGATAATAAGGTCTTCCATTTAATAAAAAACGGTCGCCGCTAAAGGCAACGCTGCGAAGAGCGGTGTAAGAATAGACAGAGTCTAAAAGAGTTTCCCCTTTCCAAAGCTCAAGGTGCACTTGAATCAAGGTTGGTTTTTCCGGACTCCATAAAAGCTCGTTGCGATAGTCATCGATACCCGGATCTGAAAGAGCAATACGACGATGAACTTCTTTGTGAACGACTTCATAAGTGTCATTAGCCAGAACTTTACCTTCGCAGGAAAGTTTGATTTTTAGCTGTAGTCCGTTGAAGCAAGGTCCTTCAACAAAAACTTCGCAACCGACCTCCCAGCGTTCCAGTTGCGGGGCAAGGCGAATTTTTGCGATATGGATTTCGGAAACTTCTTCAAACCAAACTGTTTGCCAAATGCCGGTGGTGCGGGGATACCAGATGCTATGCGGATCTTTTTGCCAATCTTGTTTGCCCCGTGGTTTGGTTAAGTCCAAAGGGTCGTCATCAGCACAGACCGAAAGAATTTGTTCGCCGGATTCTGATAAAATATCCGTAATATCAAAACAGAAAGGCGTGTGACCGCCTTCATGTGATCCTAAGAAATGAGAATTAAGCCACACTTTGGCTTGGTAATCGACGGCACCGAAATGCAAAAGAACGCGTTTTGAATTTTTCGAATACTGAAAAGTTCTTTGATACCAACAGCGATTGTGAAATCCAGTGTCGCCAATCCCTGAGGCAGGACATTCAGGAGCAAATGGCACTTCGATTTCCAATGGCCACTGCGAAATTTGCGAAGGGTGGGTGTAAACTTCCTCATCGTCGAACAAAAAGCGCCAACGACCGTTTAAATTCGACCAATTATTTCGCACAAAGTTTTTGCGAGGATATTGCAAAAATTTAAACTCGTGTTGGGTGTTCACAATTTTCTCCGCTGTCTATGTTTATTTTCTAATCTCAAAGCATGGACGAAATTTTGGCAGCATGTTTTTGTGCAACTAGAATTTCCTTTCGTTTGCAATTGCCTCAGTCCGACGGTTTCATGAATTTTCTTTTTAAGAAATATTAAGAAAAATGAGGAATAAAATCATGAAAGCAATTTGCACTGATTCAGATCTTGTCGTTTTTTCGCACCTTCGTTGGGATTTTGTTTTTCAACGTCCCCAACACTTGATGACACGATATGCTCTTTATCGCCGAGTGTATTTTGTAGAAGAACCCATTTTTGAAAAGATGGAGAGTCCTTATTTGGATGTTCGTCTAACTCAAGACCGTTTGCATGTCGTTGTCCCCCATATGCCGAATCATCTTTCTCCAAGAGAAAAAGACGAAGTGATGCGCGGATTGCTCGACAGTCTCTTTGAGGGCGAAAACATTCAAAATTACAGTTTTTGGTATTACACGCCCATGGCTATTAATTTTTCGGATCATTTACAGCCCGCTGTTACCATTTATGACTGTATGGATGAACTCTCAAAGTTTAAGGGCGCGGATCCTGCGTTGATTGAAAAAGAGCGTCTTCTTTTGATGAGAACAGACTTGGTCTTCACCGGTGGTTATTCACTTTATGAAGCAAAAAAAGATCGTCATATGAACGTACATCCGTTCCCAAGTGCGATTGACGCTGCCCATTTTAAAACGGCCAGAGAAACGCATGACGACCCAGCCGACCAAAAACATATCAAGCGTCCCCGCTTGGGTTTTGTCGGAGTCATTGATGAACGCATGGATCTTGAGCTTTTGCAGGATATGGCTCTTTTAAGGCCCCAGTGGGAATTTGTTCTGATTGGACCTGTTGTAAAAATCAATCCAGCGACTTTGCCTCGAGAAAAGAATATTCATTATTTGGGAAAGAAGAATTATCAGGATCTTCCTCGTTATCTGAGCAATTGGGATTGCGCTTTGATGCCCTTTGCAAAGAACGAAGCGACACAGTTTATAAGTCCTACGAAAACTCCCGAGTACCTCGCGGCGGGGTTGCCGGTGGTCTCGACATCCATTCGTGATGTTGTTGAACCTTATGGAACCAATAAGCTTGTTGAAATCGCTGACTGCGCCAAAGACTTTGTGGCCCGGGTGGAGCGCGTGCTGGCGACTAAGAAAAATGCCGCTCGCATCGAAAAGATTGATCAATTTTTAAAAGATATTTCTTGGGACAGAACATGGCGAAAAATGGCGGAGATGGAAGCTCATGTTTTGGAAAATAAAAACTCTTTCAACAGATCGTATGACAATCTGAACTGATGGATTTTTCAAACGTGGAACCTCTCAAGCTATGGATAGGTGTGGAGTGCACTTTAAATCGTGTGCAAGACACATACTACAGCCAGATTGAAAAAAGCGGGCATTCGCGAAGAATGACCGACTTGCGTCTTTTTGCTGATCTAGGAGCTGAAAGAATTCGTTATCCGTTTCTGTGGGAGCAGTTATGTCCTGACGGAAGACCCTCGTGGGGATGGTCGGATGCCCGGATGGATGAATTGAAAAAATTAAATCTCATACCGATTGCAGGCTTTCTTCATCACGGAAGCGGTCCTTCGCACACGCGGTTGACGGATGTCGATTTTCCGCTAAAGTTTGCAGAATATGCCGCGGCGTTTGCGAAACGCTATCCGTCGGTTCAAGATTATACACCCATTAACGAAATTCTGACCACGGCCCGTTTTAGTTGTCTTTATGGACACTGGTATCCGCATAAAAAGAATGACGCCGATTTTATTAGAGCTGTCTTTAACCAGTGTAAAGCCACTGTTCTTGCGATGAATGAAATCAAAGCGGTCAACCCACAAGCAAGACTTATTCAAACCGAAGATTTGGGAAAAGCTCAAAGTACTTCTTCGCTGCAGTATCAAAGCGATTTTGAAAATGAAAGACGCTGGCTTTCGTTTGATTTTCTCACTGGTAAAGTAGCCTGCGACCATTCTCTTTACGACTATCTTTTGCAAGAACTTAAAGAGGAAGAAATTTTGTGGATGCAAGATCACCACTGTGGCATCGATGTGCTGGGGCTTAACCATTACCATCTCAGCAATCGTTTCTTGGATCACCGCTTGGATTTATATCCTCCTTTGTTTCATGGCGGTAACGGCAGAGATCTCTATGCCGATGTTGGCGCCGTTGATACTGGCCAAGTCGTACCTCCGTCTGTCGAGTCCATCCTTTTAGAAGCGTGGAAACGCTATGAACGGCCCATGGCAGTCACCGAAGTTCATTGCCGCGGATTTCGCGAAAGTCAGTTGCGTTGGTTTAATGAGGTTTGGCAAAGTGCAAAAAATTTACGAGCACAGCAAATACCGATTCAAGCTGTAACGGCATGGAGTCTTTTAGGGAGTTTCGATTGGAACGAGCTTTGTACGAAGGATAATTATTTTTACGAGCCTGGTGTCTTCGATCTGCGTTCAGCTGACGGAAATCCGCGTAGAACCTTGCTGACGGACATGTTAGAAAGTTGCGCTCAGGAAAAATCTTTTGCCCATCCACTTTTGGAACAACAGGGAGTTTGGAATACACCGGCGCGAATTCTGTATGCGCCCAATGAGATTTTCACTCCGTTGAATCCTGTGAAGGGCCGTCCCATTTTAATTACTGGTGGCGGAGGTACGTTGTCGCGGGCTTTCGCCAGAATTTGCGCCAGAAGAAATGTACCATTCCGTCTGCTATCGCGTGCTCAGTTAGATATTACTCGAAGAGATCATGTTTTAAAAATTCTTACGGAGTTCAATCCTTGGGCCGTTATTAATACGGCGGGATACGTCAAGGTGGACAAGGCGGAAAGCGATGTCGAAAGATGTTTTCGGGAAAACGTCCATGGTCCGGAAATTCTCGCGTTGGAATGTTTGGAAAAAAATATTCAACTCATGACGTTTTCTTCGGATCTTGTTTTTGATGGCGAGTCAGAAAATCCTTATTTAGAAAGCCATGAGGCGCGTCCGTTAAACATCTATGGTTATTCGAAAGCTGTCGCGGAACAAAAAGTTCTGTCACTAAATCAGGAAGCCTTGGTTATTCGCACCAGCGCTTTTTTTGGCCCTTGGGATGAATACAATTTCATTACTTCGTGCTTGCGTGCTCTTCAGCAAAAACAACATTTTTTTGCCGCGCAAGATGTCCGGATTTCACCCACTTATATTCCGGATCTAGCCAATGTCAGCTTGGACCTTTTGATGGACAAAGAAACAGGCCTGGTTCATCTGGTCAATGATGGCGACGTTTCATGGAGCGAGTTTGCTCTTCTCGCTGTGCAAAGAACGGAACGGTTAAAAAAACATTTGGTGGTTCCATGTCCTTTTGCAGACCTGAATAAGCCGGCGCGAAGACCGTACAACAGTGTCTTAAGAAGTGAACGGTATCATCGTCTTCTTCCGAGTATCGAGGAAGGATTGGAGAAGTATTTTCGGGAACTTGAAGTCAGTATTTAAAGGAGATGTGCATGAAACACAAAATCGCTATTGCGGGAGCCGGATTTGCAGGGGCGGTTTTAGCCCGTGAACTTGTCGAAACAGGAGATTTTCAAGTGACTGTTTTTGATGAACGGGATCATATCGCCGGAAACTGTTTTACTAAAAGAGATGATGAAACGGGAATACTTCTTCATCAATACGGTCCTCACATTTTTAATACGAGCCGAAAAGACGTCTGGGATTACGTCAACCGCTGGTCTGAATTTGTTCCTTTCGTCAATCGGGTGAAAGCCGTGACTCGAGAGGGCGTATTCTCCATGCCAATCAATCTTTTGACCATCAATCAATATTTTAAAAAGAAAATGAATCCGCAAGAGGCCGAGGATTTTTTAAAAAATCTTTCTAAAAAAAACATTTCCGAACCGCAAAACTTCGAAGAACAGGCTCTTAAGTTTTTAGGTTCCGCTCTCTATAAAAGTTTTTTCTACGGCTATACAAAAAAGCAGTGGGGCGTTGAACCTCAAGAACTTCCCGCTTCAATCCTTAAGCGCCTGCCTGTTAGGTTTAACTATGATGATAATTATTATAATCAAAAATATCAGGGATTGCCTGTCGAAGGTTACACTCCCATTGTTCAGAAAATTCTGAAACACGACGATATTGAAGTGCGACTAAAACAAAAATTCAAGCCTCAGGAAAAAGATCTTTACCACCATGTATTCTGGAGTGGTCCGATTGACAGCTACTTCGAGTTCAAGTTGGGCCGTTTGCGTTACCGAACTTTGAAGTTTGAAAAGTTCGTCGCTCAAGGAGATTTTCAGGGAAATCCCGTCATTAACTATTGCGAAGCCGAAGTGCCGTACACACGCATCACGGAGCATAAGCATTTTTCTCCGTGGGAAACTCACGAAAAAACCGTGTGCTTTAAAGAGTACAGTGACTTTGCAAAACCTGAAGACACTCCTTATTACCCTTTGCGCCTGCCCGAAGACCTCACACTTTTAAAAAAATACGTTGAACTGGCCGAGCAAGAAAACAAAGTCACTTTTATCGGGCGTCTGGGAACTTATCGCTATTTGGATATGCACGTTGTGATAGGGGAATCTTTGGATTTAGCAAAGGTCTGCTTAAGTAAAAATATTTCTGATTGGCCCAGCTTCAGCCAGTCACCATTGTAGGGGAGTTTATGCGTGTAATGGTAACGGGAGGCGCAGGTTATATTGGCAGTCATGCTGTGCGAGAACTTTTAGATCGTGGGCACCGTGTAGTGGTTTATGACAATCTTTCTACGGGATTTCGTACGGCCGTTGACGACAGGGCGGAATTCATTTTTGGAAACACAAATAGTTTTGAAGGACTGAATAGTGCTTTTCGCGCGCATGGAATTGAAGCAGTCCTACATTTCGCAGCGAATATAGAGGTCGGAGAAAGTGTTTTAAATCCCCACAAGTATTATCAAAATAATTTAGGCAATACGCTCAACCTTTTAATGGCGATGCGTGATGCGCAGGTGAACAAGATTATTTTTTCATCCACGGCTGCGGTGTATGGCAATCCGGAAAAATGCCCGATCGTGGAATCACATCCAAGACTCGCCATAAATCCCTATGGTCGCAGCAAGCTCATGACGGAAATGGTGCTCGAGGACTTTGCTGCAGCTTACGGATTAAAATATGCGGTCTTAAGATACTTCAATGTAGCGGGAGCACACCCTGAAGGCGATATAGGCGAAGCCCATGATCCTGAAACACATTTGATTCCACGAGTTCTGAAAGCGACCTTGGATCCTTGGGCGGAAGTCAAAATTTTTGGAACCGATTATCCAACTTCGGACGGAACCTGCATTCGTGATTATATTCATGTGATGGATCTGATTGATGCGCACATTCTGGCGTTGGAATCCTTAGGCAGTGAAAAGTGTGAAGTTTATAATTTAGGAAATGAGCGTGGATTTTCCGTCAAAGAAATTATCAAAACCTGCGAAGCGGTCACTGGCAGAAAACTATCGGTGAAAGAAGAAGCGCGCAGAGCGGGTGACCCGGCGACATTGATTGCTTCAAGTGAAAAAATCCGAAAGTATTTAGGTTGGAAGCCGCAGTACACTCATTTGGAAGATATTGTGAAGCATGCCTGGCAATGGCATAGAACGCATCCACAGGGTTATAAAACGGTGGAGCCGCTCTTGCAAAATGACGTGATTTATCTTTAACGGAAAATTCTATTCAGAAGCTTCTTCATCCATCTTGGCTTTGATCTTTTTCATCAGGCGCGCTTCCATTTGGCGGACGGCTTCGCGGGTGATGCCGTACTTTTCGCCGATCTCTTGCAAAGTCAAAGGGTCGTCATTCAAGATGCGCTCATCTAAAATGATTTTCTCTCGGTCAGAGAGCTCTGGACGAATCTCTTCGATTTTTTTCTTTAAAATCTCAAGCTGCTCCTCTTTGGCAAGGACTTCATCCAGAGGCTGGTCGTTGACGTCTTTTTGAAGGTCTCCGAAGCTCGTTCCAGAATCTTCATCGACAGGACGATCCAAACTCATGTCTCGGCCTGACATACGCATGGCCATATCGCGAACTTCGTCTTCAGGAATTCCCAGACGACTGCTGATCAAAGCGGTGTTGGGTTCAATGCCCATAGCATCCAACGCTTCTTTTTCTTTTTGCAGTTGATAAAAAAGTTTGCGTTGATTTTGCGTCGTTCCGATTCTCACCATAGAATACTGGCGCATCAGGAACTCTTGAATGTAACCGCGAATCCACCACACGGCATACGTGATCAAACGCGCACCTTTGTACGGATTGAACTCACGAACCGCGTGCATAAGACCCACGTTGCCTTCCTGAATAAGGTCGATCATTTTTGAACCGAATTTGGAATATTCAGCAGCGACTTTGACGACAAAACGCAAGTTGGCTTTGACCAAAGCTTCGGCAGCCGCGGGATCCTTGGATTCGAAATACTTTTTTGCGAGAGCCGTTTCTTCTTCTTTGGTTAAAACCTTGTAGCGACGAATTTCATTTAAATACATCACCAACGGATCAGAGGAAGTGATCGCTTTGGAGTTATCAGCGACCGCAAGGGATTTCGAATCTTCAGCGGCTTCGTGAATATCGAAATCCTCGTCATGCGAAGAAACGGCATAAGCCTTTTCCGCCTCAGCGGAAGGATGAATGTCGTCGTGATGTTGATCTTCGACGATCTCAGCGACAACACTCTTCGGCTCGACCTTTTCCGGCTTGGGCACAGACGCAGCCTTCTTAGGAGCCGCTTTTTTAGCAGTCTTTGAAGCTGTCTTAGATTTTTCGGAAGAAGGGGACTTAGCCTTGGTTTTTGCCATAGAGTTTTTAGCCTAGATACTTAGCCAGTTTCCTTTGCAAAGTTTCTTGGACTTTACCTTTGAACGGAGTAAGCATCAACGGCAGATCGACAGTCACGGAGACTTTACTGCCTGCGCCAGCGGAAGCCACCGTCATATCCGCTTTAAATTGCGCTCCTTTCAAAGCTGCTTTCTTCCCGCCATCGTCAAAAGAGCATTGAAGCTTTGGGTCAAAGCGTCGAATGTCCTGATCGTTTGAAAGGAATTCTTTAATTTTTTTGTAAGCCTCTTCGGCGTTCTGACTGCTTTCGTGGTCTATTGTGAATTTTGGCATCTACCTTACCTTCATTTAATGGGACAGATATTGAACTAAAATTATAAAGGACAGTCCTGAGAAAAAGGAAGCAGAATGCCAAGTGGCTTCGACTTATGGGAGGTATAAAAATATGGCTTTTGACTGGAATGGCACAATATGTAAATCTGTCCCTCACGAGCAAGGTAGATTTATGAAGTTTGTTAAAGATCTAAAGAGAACGCATTATTGTGGAAGTCTGGCCCTCCCTCAAGTAGGCCAAAAAGTAGTCCTCATGGGCTGGGTCGACGTGCGTCGCGACCACGGAAGTCTTGTGTTTATCGACCTCCGCGATCGTGAAGGTATTGTGCAAGTTGTTTTGGATCCGAATAAACCAGAAACTTCGGCTGCAAAAAATCTTCGCGGAGAATTCGTTCTTGCGATTGAAGGTGTTGTACGCGCTCGTCCAGACGGTATGAAAAATAACAAAATCGCGACAGGTGCTATCGAAGTCGAAGCCACTCGTTGTGAAATTCTGAATGAGTCCGCAGTTCCTCCATTCCAAGTGGACGACGAAAACGTGAACGAGACTTTGCGTTTAAAGCACCGCTATTTGGATCTTCGTTCGCCTCGTTTGACTCATCACCTTTTGACTCGCCATAAAGTGGCGCAGTTGGTTCGTCGTTTCCTTTCTGACAATGGTTTTGTTGAAGTCGAAACGCCGATCTTGTTTAAGTCCACTCCCGAAGGAGCGCGTGACTATCTTGTTCCTTCACGTGTGAACCAAGGAACTTTCTATGCTTTGCCTCAATCGCCACAAATCTTGAAACAGCTTTTGATGGTGTCTGGTTATGACCGTTATTTCCAAATCGCTCGTTGCTTCCGTGACGAAGATTTGCGTGCGGATCGTCAACCGGAGTTCTCACAAATCGATATGGAGATGTCTTTCATCGATCAAGAAGACATCATGCAAATGAACGAAAAACTTTTGCGCACGATTTGGAAAGAAATCAAAGGCATTGATGTCGGTGATATTCCTCGCATGTCTTTCCAAGAGGCGATGGATCGTTACGGCAGTGATAAGCCAGACACGCGTTTCGGTATGGAGATCAAAGATCTTCAAGGCATCGTAACGGGTTCAGGCTTTAAAGTTTTCGACGACGTGCTTGCGCGTGGTGGAATCGTGCGTGGTATCGCGGTACCTAAGGGTGGCACATACTCTCGCGGTCAGTTTGATAAATTGACGGATATGGCAAAACGCGCAGGCGCCAAAGGCCTTGTGTGGATCAAAGCCGAAGCTGACGGCTCATTGTCGTCTCCAGTTTCTAAATTCTTCACTCCAGACAAATTGATGGAGATGTTTAAAGCTGTGGGTGCAAATCCAGGCGACTGTGCTTTGATTGTGGGCGATGATTTTGAAACAGCATGTGCTGCTCTTTCAACATTGCGTTTGCACTTGGGTAAAGAATTGAATTTGATCGATACATCGAAAGATCATTTCTTGTGGGTGATCGACTTCCCTGCATTTGAGTACTCTCCGGAGGAAAAACGTTGGGTTTCAAGACATCATCCATTCACGTCTCCAAAGGATGAGTTCATGCAGGATTTGATCGACGGTAACGAAGCGACTTACGGCAAGATGCTCGCAAAAGCTTACGACCTTGTTTGCAACGGTTATGAAATGGGTGGCGGAAGTATCCGTATCTATCGTACAGAGTTGCAGCAGGCGATGTTCCGTCTTTTGGGTATGAACAAAGAGCAACAAGAAGCGAAGTTTGGTTTCTTGTTGGATGCTTTGAAATACGGTGCGCCTCCTCACGGTGGTATCGCTTGGGGTATGGACCGCCTTGTGATGCTTCTTTGCGGAACAGATGCGATTCGCGAAGTGATCGCCTTCCCGAAAACAGCGAAGGCTTCGGACTTGATGGCAGACTGTCCAAGTGAAGTCAGCCGCGATCAGTTGGCGGAAGTCGGAGTTCGCTTAAGTCCACTGGCTGAAAAGAATCTTGAAGAAATGAAAAAAGGCTAAAAACAAAAACCCGGATAACCTCCGGGTTTTTTTATTCTTGAGGTGCTACGGTAATAGCACCTTCTGCCGTCTGCACTTTGATATGTCCTACATTCTGCGGAAGAACTTCGCCTGTCGGGTTAGAAGTCACGTTGTTTTGAATTTTTCCGGAAATCGATTGCAGATCCAGTTCATACAAAAGCTCTTTAGGAATTTGCAGAGACACGTTGCCGTCGCGAGTTTCAATCAAAACGTGATTTTTAAAAGACTCTGGCAAATAGATATCGGCCTGCAACTTCGCATCTGATTCTTGAGTCAGCTCTTTTCCATTCACGTTCATCTGAATCCAACTGCTCGCAATCGGTTCATGAAACTCCACATGCACAGCATCTTTCTCCGCTGTCTGAGTAATAAAAGGGCCTTGTTCAAAGCGCGGAATTTTTCCGTGCAGCTGCACCTTCAAAGTATTTCCCGAATAAATTTTTAAAGAAAGATCCACGCGGCGGGAAGACAGAGTGAGATTGTTCATGCCTTGAAGAAAAAATTCTTCATTCTCCTCATATTTCTGGCCCTGCATAATCTTATTTGTCACAGAATTAAAAGCCGTGAAAACGGAATCAGGATTGTTAAAAACATATCCCATGATCAGAATCAGCGATCCCATCAAAATAAAAAATAGGGCTCCTAGACCAAGGAGAAACTTCTTAAGCATCTGATTAAACTATCATCTTGAAATGGAAAGTTAAACGTAATTGAATAGGGGGAGGGAGTCTCCATGCAGCGTATTTTGCCAGAAACAGACTTAGAGAAAAAAATGATGAGCCTTGGTGCTGTTTTTGTCGAAGAAAATCAAGTTCTTGATGAGCTGTTTCAAGTTATTGGGTCTGACCTGGAAGAGGGACAAGAACTCTCTCCAGAAACCAAGGAACAAGTTCTCAATGAAATCGGTGAGTACTTTTTCCGCCTAGATATGAACTACGGACCCGATATTAAATCGGACTGCATCGAAATTCTGCAAGAGTTCTGGGCCGTGCACGATAAAAAGTCTGCTCTACAAAATTTAGAAAATATTCGTACTCAAGGTCACCGCACCAAATTCAATGTTTTAAAATCCACGCTTCCTTCCAATGGAAAAATCGATATTGCGTCGATGACTAAGTTTAAGCAGATCTTCAGTTTTGATTTTGCCGAAGGCCAAGAACTCAAAATGAGCGATGAAGATTATCAGAAACTCGCTTCGTGGATTCAAAACACCAATAGGTATCTTAACGAGGCGGGAATTCTTGCGTGGGATGCCGCTCGTTATGTTCACCTTATCCGTCTTGGCTTCATCGCAGGCTATCTAACGGACGACGAAGCGTGGGCCGAGATCTTAAAACTCGCTCCCATCACCGAAGGCCGTTTCAATTCGTGGATGGAATTCTCACAAAGTTTTTTGATTGGTCGCACCTTCTGGTCGGGTGGGGCAGATCCGCAGGTGAAATCAATTTGCGAAAGACTTCTTGGTCATCCTGCGAGCCCTTGGCAGTTCTTGGACTGGACCTAGTTCTAGTTTTCCATCTTATGTCTCAAGTTTGAACGTTCCATTCCGATACGTACCTTAAGAGAGTCATGGATGACTTTCTTTCAAGCACACACGGAGGTGTGGAATGGAAAAAATCAGTGGAATTCTTCCTGCCAGCGCTCGCACTCGAGTGGCCGATATTTCGGTGGCTCAGCCCGCGCGTCCAGGGGCTCCTGCTCTCGGTCGACCTATGGGAAAAAATTCTTTAGGCGACAGAGTCACTTTAAGCAAACAGCTTGAAGAGATGAGGCAGTCAGGACAGCTTCCGGAACCAGAGGCCTCTCCCGTTTATAAAAATCCTGGTGAAGTGAAGAAGCTCAAAGTGATTGAAGACCTCAATCAGAAATTCTTTGCGAATCCAAAAGACATCGCTCGCGAAGACGATCTAGCGAAGTCCGAGGAGACCTTAAAGAAAACAGACAGCAATGATGGCTTATTCTATGTAGAAAAAGAACTACGCCCTCAGGAGCCTGCTTTAAATCCTCTTAAAGAACAATAATTAATCCGCCACCTTGACATCTCCCGCTGAGGCCTCAAATTCAACCTCACGGGAGGCTTCATGGAGCCAGCAAAGCGGTCTTGGACAGTCGTTCGCGCCACGTGGTTGACAAGAAAACCCAATGGTCGTGCATGGTTCGCCGCCGCCTGGTCCCTTTTCGCTTTGATTCTCGGAAGCGTTTTTTATTGGCAAAATCTTTTTCAATCATCTAAGTGGATGTCCGCTTCGGGATTTTCTGTTTTTTCACAACATCAATATTGGCGTCTTTGGACGACTCTTTTTGCCCATGCAGATACGGGCCATCTTGTTTCTAATTCTTTGCTGTTTTCAATCTTTGGTTATTTCTTAGCAGGATATTTCGGACTTTTTACATTTCCCTTTTTAGCATTTGCGCTCGGTGGAGTTACCAACGCCATCGTACTGTCGAGTTACAATCCTGAAGTCTATCTCATCGGTGTCTCCGGTGTCGTCTACTGGATGGGAGGAATGTGGTTGGTTCTTTATCTCCTCATAGATCAGCAACGAACAGTGATGCAGAGAATTCTTCGCTCTGTGGGAGTAGCACTTGCTGTTTTTATGCCTTCGGCCGCTTTTGATCCGCAAGTGAGTTATCGTGCGCACCTAGTTGGTTTCATTCTCGGAGTTGTCTCTGGTGCGATTTACTACTGGTTTAATCGGGGAAAATTCAAAGCCGCGATTGTTTCTGAAGTCTTCTTTGAAGAGCAACCGTCACCTCCTTATGAAGAAGGCACCGATAAGGAAGACAATTTGATTCTCCCTTATTAAAGCTCCGCAGGCTCAAGTAAAATTCCATTTTCTTCCAAGGAGCAAAGACGATAAGCCCCTTTGAAACATCTTTTTCCTGCCTTGTCTTTTCCGGTTACGATCACATAATCCAAAGACATTTGAATCAGTCGACGAATCGCTGAAAGACTCCACTGCGGAGCCCCCATTTGAATCAACATCTCCAAACGAATCAAAGCCTGTCCCGCATCTTGAGCATGAAGAGTTCCAAAGCTTCCCGCGTGTCCTGTCGCTAACGCCATTAAAAAATCTTTCGCCTCAGAGCCACGCACCTCGCCCATAACAATGCGGTCCGGTCTTAAACGCAAAGACCGTTTTACCAGTTGAGTTTGATCTACATTCGGTAACACGCCTTGCGGATCTTCACGAGTCAAAAGTTTCATGCTGGCTTTATTGGGAAGTGCGATTTCAGAGGTATCTTCAATCACCACGACACGTTCATTTTCCGGAAGAAGATTTAAAAATGAATTCAGCACGGAAGTTTTCCCCGAACCCGTGCCGCCAATAACTAAGAAATTCTTTCTTTGCTCCATCAAGTTTTGAAAGAGCTGAAGATCTTTTTGCGTGCACCATTCTTTTTCTGCCAGCTTTAAAAACGTCCAAGGATTTTTCGGATGACGGCGCAATGAAAAGTGCGCTGATGTGTTCGTTAGATCCGAGCCGATAAGACTTAAACGAAAATCGTGAAAGCTTCCGTCGACGCAAGGATGCTCTTTTGTGATATGCGCTTTCGCTTCATGGCAAATCCGATCTAAGCAATTGCGATAGCTTAAATCGGAAAAGAAAGAGTCGGGATGACGATGCAGGCGACCTTCTTTTTCAATCCAAATAGAGGTCGGACCATTCACGATGATTTCCGTGATGGTCTCGTCCATCATGGGCTCACAAAGCGGTCCCCACGAGTCCATCTCCCAACGCACACGTTTTTGCACACTCTCTTCCACATTTTGCACATGACGAGAAATAATTTGCTCTACCTTCTGCGAACGCAAATTATTTTCTTCGTCAGGAGAAAGCATAAACTCGTTCAAAGGCATTTTATGAATGTCGTCTTGAATCTGATCATAAATCTTTTTAGCAGCGGTCATCATAAACGCGGTCTCCCTTGAAGATGTTCCAGGCCTTCTCCGTCATCGCCTTCTTTTAAAATTGTCGGGCGTACAAAAATCACAAGTTCAGAACGGTTTTCGCGAAAGTCTTTGCTTGAAAAGAGGGCCCCAATAACAGGAAGCCTTGATAAAAAGGGAAGACCCTGCGAGCTATTTCCATCTTCACTTTTTAATAGGCCCGAAAGCGCAATGGTCTGAGGGCGAGTCAAATCAAAGTGACTTGAAACTCGGTTCGTGAGAATCCCCGGAATACCGTCCACCTTGCGAGAGTCATCCAAGGTTGAAACTTCCGTTTCAATAGAAAGACTGATTCGGCCAGCGGCATCAGCTTTTGGTTTGACTCTCAATAAAATTCCATAACGTTTCCAAACAACGTCCTGAGCTTTGTAGTTCATAATCTTAATTGGGAATTCGCCACCAGCTAAGAACTCGGCCTCTTTGCCACTGCGACAAAGAATATTGGGGCTTGCAAGAATTTTTCCGTAACCTTGCCCTTCAAGTGCTTGAAGGTTGAAAGGAAGATCCTCATCCATCACGCGCTTTCCGGTGCTGAGAATCTTTGCGGAGTAACTTGAAGGCCACTGCAGACCGTATTGTATTGAAAGGTCGCGCTTAATTTCAGCCACTGTGATTTGAACCTTCACTGTGGGCGCCATTTCCAAACTGTTTTCATCACGCAAAACCGAAATACCAAAGGGCGAAAGAATCTGTTGATATTTTTTAAAGGCTAGATCGGGCCCACTGACGCGAATTTCGGGCGAAGGTTCAAAAATCAACGTTTGCGGCGGAAGCTTGGCTCGCTCGAATAATTCCTGGAAATATTTTTGCGCGTCAGTTTGCAGTTCGGAAGAAAGTTCTGCACGCATGGAATAAGAAAAGGCTTTCGCACGGGCAAAGTCAGCAAGCTTCACCCAATCCTGCAGTCGATAAAGATGACCTTTAATCAAAAGGTCCCCTTCACCCACTTGCGCAGACAAACCCACAATGCCTTGAAGATCTTTTTTTAGTTCCGCCAATGAATCCGTCTTATTGGGATGAAGAACTTGGACGTGATAGGTTTCTGAACCTAGTTTTAAAACCGTTCTTCCTTCGCGGGCGCCTTTAATCACGAGCCTTGAGCCTTGTCCCTCCGCTTTCAGAATTTCGCGGTCCTGAATCCAGACTGAAGAATTTCCTTTTAAAGATAAATTTTTGGATTCACCCAATGAAAGCGTTAACTCGGTTTGAGCGAAACTGACGGAAGAAATAAATGTAAATAAAAGCAGAGCGTTTTTCATGCCGCGAACAAAGAGCAAACTTTGCGCGGCGATGTTTTAAAATAAGGAAAATCTCAATGGACGGTGTCCGGACAGCTTAGCCGACTGCAAGGTCAAAGAACACCATGACTCCTTGGTCGGTATTCTTAAACTGCAAATGGGAATTGTGAGACTTTAAAATAGACTGACAGATAGTTAAACCCAAGCCCGTGCCTGTTGAGTGGTGCATCACATCTTCATCGATATAAAAAGGCTTCATAATTTTATCAATCACAGAAGCGGGGAGGTGAGGACCTTTATTAGAGACCAAGAAGCGAAGATTGTTGCCATGGCGTAAACTCTCTACATGAATCTCGCTGGATTCCACACCAAACTTCGCGGCATTGTGAATCAGGCGTTGTACGACCTGCTTAATCAGGCGGACATCCGCTTTCACATTCACAGGCTCAAGTTTACTCACAAGCTTTTGATGTTTCTTATTCATCATGTCGACAACGTCTTTGCCAAGTCCCTCATCGAATTGAGAGAAGGCAATGCTTTGCATGTCGATCTTGAGCTGATTCGTCTCTGCACGCACCACAAGTAAAACGTCTTCGACAAGACTTTTCAGTCGTTCAGCGCTTTTGGTGATTCGATTGACCATCAGTTTGTCTTCGTCAGCCAAATTAGATTCAGACAGCAAAGAGGAAAAACTTAAGATCGATGTTAGAGGAGTTTTCAATTCATGGTTGATCAAAATCATGAAGTTGGATTTCGCAACATCCAGACTCTTAAGATCTTCCAAAGCGCGAGCCAGCTCCGCATTTTTTTGTTTGAGCTCCTGGCCCAACGCAAATCTTTCAATCGCGTGCTCCACAGTGTTGCTAAGATCAACAGGGTCCCACGGCTTCGTGAGGTATCTAAAGATCTGTCCTTTATTCACTGCCATGATTACAGATTCAAGATCCGTGTAACCGGTGAGAAGAATACGAACTGTCTCAGGATGAGAATTCAAAGTTTTCTCTAAGAATTCGACTCCCGTCATTTCAGGCATGCGTTGATCAGTAATAATAAGAGAAACAGGTCCTGGATTTTTGGCCAGAACCTCCAATGCTTCTTTTCCTGAGGTGGCCTTTAGTACAGTAAATTTCTTGCGAAACAACCGTTCGAGGGCGTCCACGTTATCTATTTCATCATCTACACAAAGAATTGTGTGCTTCGTCATATAATGTAGTGTAGGATTTGAAAAAGAGCAGTGCAAAGGATTTTGCACAGGCCCTCTTGTTGTCATGGATGATGACGAAAAAGGTTTGGAAAATTGCGAAGGATTGCGACACTTCTCGGGCTAGACCCTGGTCCAGTTTAACAATCTTTCAACAATTTTGCTCAGAAATGAGTCAAGTCTGCGTCCCCTCCTGACGATGAGTGAAACGGTAGAAGTGTTTTTTATCCTTTTCAGGAGATCGAGTATGAAATTTTGGATGCGCATTGCAACTCCGTTCACGTTGGTGATGAGTTTTGCAGTTGGTGCTCAGGCTCAAATGTGGGGTACTGGAATGTACGGCGGGATGCAATCTTGCCCATACAACTACGGTGCTGCTGCAGGTTCTTCAAGCTACCTTGATGAAATCAAGGAAGAACAAGCCAACATTCGTGAAGCTGAAAAGCAACTTCGTGCTAAAAAATCTGAAAAGAAAAGAATAGAGAAGGATCTGGAAAGATCTCGTAAGACTGTTGAAGACGTTGTCTCTGAAGACTTCTCTGAATTCGTTTTCGATCACATGGAAAACAACAGAACGTGCCGCTCTTACAAAGGACACAAGAGCAACGCAGGTCAATCTGGTGACGGTGAATCCAATGTTTCTGGTCAAGAAGGTGGCGTTGCGATAGTAACTCCGCAAACAAACGGTGATATTCCTAACTCTGTCGATATCCGTGCTTTCACGGTGCAAGAGTGGGACGTGCTTTGTGATCAAAACAAGGCCGGTTCAGTAGCAGGTCTTGTGTGTGATGGCGCTCGTTTCCGTCAGCCTGAAAAAGGTCGCTCTACAGCTCAAGATTGTAAAAAAGGTTTGGGCGATTACAAAAAAGGTTACGCTCAATCGAACAAACTTCAGCGTGAAATTGAATCTCTAGAAAACGCGATTAAGAACAGCAAAAGAAATATCCAAGATGCTCGTACAAACTACGCAGACGAAATGCGCGAAAGACAGCGTGAGATGTCTGAAGGTGGAATCTGTATCGAGTGTATGCAGCAAAATTCAGGTTACTCTTATCAAAAGCCTGAAACAGATTGGGGCTCAGTGATCGGTAACATCGGTCTTGGCCTTGCTGCAACTTACATGGGTTATCAAACTAATAAAATGGTTGCGAATGCGAATGCCAATATCGGTTGGCCGACTCAACCATATCCTGCGTGGGGCTACGGCTTCCCATTCCTTGCTCAAGGTATCGGTCAAGCGATCGGTGGCGGTAGCGGAATCTATGGAGCTATCGGCGGCGGTATCGGTGCCGGTGGTTTTGGTTGTGCGGGAGCGAACGGTGGCGCTTACGGTATGATGGGACCTTACGGTGGCATGAACGGCGGCGGCATGTGGGGCAACCCATACGCGATGGCTGGCATGGGCATGGGTGGTCTTGGTGGCGGAATCTTTATGCCTGGCATGGGCCCTTGGGGTATGGCCGGTCCTTGGGGTATGGGTGGACCATATCCAGGAGCGATGGGCTATCCGATGATGGGCGGTATGATGGGTATGCCGATGGGTAATATGATCGGCGGAGTCATGGGCGGCGTCATGGGAATGCCTATGGGTGGCATGGGTATGCCAATGGGCGGAATGATGGGAATGCCTATGGCCGGAGGCATGATGGGTATGCCGATGGGCGGTATGATGGGCATGCCAATGGGTGGAATGATTGGTGGAGCTCTTGGCGGCATCATGGGAATGCCTATGGGTGGCATGGGTATGCCAATGGGTGGAATGATGGGTATGCCAATGGGCGGTATGGCCGGCGGCATGATGGGTATGCCAATGGGCGGAATGATGGGCATGCCGATGGGCGGAATGATTGGTGGAGCTCTTGGCGGCGTCATGGGAATGCCTATGGGTGGCATGGGAATGCCAATGGGCGGAATGATGGGTATGCCAATGGGCGGTATGGCCGGCGGCATGATGGGAATGCCAATGGGTGGAATGATGGGCATGCCGATGATGGGCGGTATGGCTGGTGGTATGATGGGTATGCCGATGATGGGCGGTATGAACGGTGGTTTGGGCGCATTGCAAATGCAACAACAAATGATGCAAATGCAGATGCAACAATACCAAATGTACATCCAACAACAGCAGTCTTACATGCAACAACAAATGCAAAGACAGCAAGTTGTGGCGAGCCTTCAACAAGAACTTTACGGTTTGCTTTATAGAATCCAACAAGTTTCTTACGGCGGTATGGGCGGCGGATATATCGGCGGCTCTATCGGTGGAGGAATCGGTATTGGTGGCGGCATCGGCGTCGGTGGTGTCACAGGCGGCGGAGTCTTAACTCCACTTCCAGGTTCCGGTGGTGTTGGAGGAATTCCTGGCACAGGCGGCGGCACAGCTCCGATCCCTGCACCTCGCTAAGAAAATTATTTAGTTAAAATTAAAAGGGCCCTCTGCTAAAACAGAGGGCCTTATGCTTTTTAAAATCCCGCGTCTTTACGACAGTCATACTCACTTTCTTGCCACTGGAGAATTCGCTTCAGGCCTGGCTTTGGGTTCGTTGCAAAAACCGGAAGACCTTGCGCACATTCCGTTGCAGAAATCTTATTATCGCGGTGACTGGATTGTGGGATTTGGCTGGGATGAAACCAAGTGGCCGACGCCTCCGCATAAAAAAATTCTGGATCAGATTTTTCCTAATAATCCGGTTTTCCTGGCGCGTATGGACGGACACCGCTGCTGGGTGAATTCACAAGCATTAAAGCTTTTGGGTTTTACTTCAGATACGGGCATTCTTATCGAGAAAGAACATCTCCAAGCATGGGATCGTTTGCCAGAGTTCACAAAAGAACAACAGCGCGGGCATATTCTTTCAGCCTGCCGTGTCTTCAATAAAGCCGGTTTCACTCATGTGCGAGATATGTCCTGCACGGAATCTTTATGGAATCTTTTAGTGGAGATGTCGGAGGCCCAAGAGCTGACTCTAGCTATTGAGGAAAATGTTACGTCTCACGATCTCAATGATTTCGATAAAATGTTGCAGCTCTGTGTGCAGGCAAAGAAAGGTGAAACGCCTTATTTGCGGATGAAGGGTATTAAAATTTTCTATGATGGATCTTTGGGCTCAGAGACGGCGTATCTTTCAAAACCTTACAATGGTAAAGCGGAAGGTCCTCGTGGAATGACGTTATGGGACCTTTCTCACGTCGAGGAAGTGATCCGAAGAACTTGGGCTGAAGGACTTGATTTTTCCGTTCATACGATTGGGGATGAGGCTGCTCATCACATCGTGCAGCTTGCACGCAAAATTTCTGCCCAAGGAGCCGTAGGTCGCTTGAATTTAGAACACGCGCAAGTGTTGAGACCTGAAACAATTCAGATGATGAAACCTCTGCACGTGCGTTGCCATTTGCAACCTTGCCATTGGCTGAGCGACCGCGTGTGGCTGGAAAACAAATTAGGAGAGTTGTACAAATACGCTTTCCCTTGGGAAGCTTTGCGTGCGGCGCAGATTCCAACGTCCTTTGGTTGTGACAGTCCTATCGAACCGCCTTCTTTTTGGCGTAATAAAATCGCTCTTGACGAAAGTGTTAAGGCAAAGATCAAAAAGTTTACAGGTGACATTACCGTCACGCACGCACATCCAGATTCAAGCTTTGTTGGAAACTCCCATACGGTGATTGAAGACGGCGTCGTGAAAGAAATCGTTTTTGATGGGCGTCCTCTGTCACTTGAGTGAGGACGTGTTAATCACCATCTTTTTATCTTTCATGGAATAAATAATTCCTCCGAGGACCAAGGCTCCGGCAGTATAAAGCCAAGGTTTGTGTTCAGCGACCCAGGATTTTTTCTTTTCGTTAGACTGGATTCGCGGCGTGCATTCGTTAGAAAAATAAATCACACCGCGATTCATTAATTCTAAATCCAGATCCTTCGTCGAAAATCCATCGCAAGTGCCTTCAGCAAGGTATTCAAATGCGAACTGTTGATTTAAAAGCTGTTCATAAGTTCCAAAGAAGCTCACTGGTGATTGAGAGTTTGAAACCAGTGTCCACTGATAAGCCGTTTTTGGTGAAAGCGGCACAGTTTCCTCGGCGGAAAATCCTTGAGACTCGATAAAGACTTTTTCTAGATTCGGGTATTTCTTGGCAAGTTTCTGTAACGATGTGAACTGGGTCGGGCATGGGAACAGAACCGGGCCTTCGCTTAAAAGTGCTACACTTTTGCAATAGAAATGCAAAAGCTCCTGACGTTCTTGCGTCGTGGTTTTTAAATTTAAACTTTTTTCTGTAAGGTCGCGCACGTAGCGAAGACTTAATAAAGTTAAAGGTCCTTCATTTTGAATTTTCTTAAGCTGAGTGATTGTCGACGTGATATCTTGGTTAAAAGAATCACCCAACTGAAAAAGCTGAGCCTCTTGGGCTTCGTTTTTTGATAAGTGGCTTTGCGTGTGCTCCACATAAGAAATGACTTCTTTGTGAGACTTCAAAAACTCTTGATACGAGCTCGCGGAAGCTCCGGGAGCTTGCAAGAGGATACTTTGCGCAAAAACGTTCAATGGAGTTAAGAACAAAAATGGAATTAACAAGTTCTTCATAAAAACCTCTTAATTTTGATATTCAACACGAACACGCGAAGGACCTGAAGAGCTGAGCTGAGTGCCTTTTTCATCAGGATTCTGAACAACCGCAATAAAGGGACCTGCATAACTAAGAAGTCTTGAGCTTTCGGTTTCTTTTACTAAAACCGCATATTGCTGCGGATTTAAAGGCGCTCGCAAAAGTTTTAATTTTGAACCTACTTTAAGTCCGCCTTTTTGTTTTTCATTGGAAGCGAGATACAAATCCACAACACCACCCATATCGCCCACCAAAGACGCCAACGATTCGGCGTTGGAAATTTCAATCGGCACAAGCACAAAACCACGGGGAATAAAAGTGTCGACGGATTTAGGTTCGGGCAGAAAAGTGTCTTTCTGCACGGGCTCTGCTGCCGGACGGGTGATGAAAAAGGAAATAAGGCCTAAGCAGACGAAGGCGACAAGAAGGTAATTATTTTTTAGAGCGATAAGAATTTTTTGTTGCATGATTTTTATCCTCAGTGAGTTGATATTTTTTTTGAGTGTCTTTGAGATTTCCAAGCTGTGTGACGGCGGCAAAACAGAAGAAAACTACAAAGAGCATCACCACACAGACTTCAATGAGTATTTGCCCACGATGATTTTTGGTAGCCATGAAGAATTCTCCTTTGCGAGGGAAACGGCACACGCTTTTTTGAAACTAAATTCTCCTTTTAGAAAATTTGAAAAAGGAGGACGGACTTGAACCCGGTACTGCCATTCGTGAGCCAGAGCTTGCTTGTTTTCAAAATCATCCACCGGACTGTATGTCGGAGCGATGTCCGGTGAATCCGGACGGACAGCCAATTTGGGAGCTTTACCACGAACGGAACTTAAATCGACTTTGAGAAGGACATTTGAAGCCGTGGCACCGGTGCGACGAAGGCCCATCGAGGTGAAGGTATGGGACTGTTGAAGCAGCAGATTACTTTGTTTAATTAATTGTTTTTGTCTGCGATCAAGCTTGTCTCTTTTCTCAAGAACCTGCATGTAGTGTTTGGTAGCTTTTGCGATAGCTGCAGGATTTTCACTGGCAATCGCTGCTTCGAGTTCTAAAATAGCTTCAGCCAGTTCCGCTTTCACGGCAATGGCAACAGAATTTAAAGCCAAGAGGGTGGAAAGAAGGGGGGCGACTCGTTTTTGGCCACTCTGTCCCTCCACGCGACATTGATATTTAAGACCCAAATCGTTTTGCAAAATTCCCAAAAGAGAAAAGCACAGTAAAGCCCCCGCAATAAAGACTGGCAGAACAGCAAGAATAATGGCTAAGGCCGAACCTTTTTGATTGTAAATCACCATGATCGGGGTCCTTTTAAAGTTTTTTCGATTTCTAAAGGTGGAGTGAAATCAATAGAGATTTTTCCTTGAAGGTCTTTGCCTCTTTTAGATATGCGGATGTCCGAGCGAATGTTGATGATAAGAACTTTCGATATTCGATTGCGCAGTTCTTGTTCGCAAGAAGACAGGTGAGAGCTTTGCCCGCAGATCAAAGCTTCGTGCAAATTGTAGTCGGCAAAATAGAAAACCATTCCGCGATAAAGCAGCAGAGTAAAAACAGTTCCGACGACCACCAATAAAGGTAAGGTCAGGGTCGCTTCAATCACGCCCTGACCTTTTTGTGCACGCAAGAGTTTCATTATTTCTTTTCGGATTTTGAGGGATTGACGGCACCGTCAAAGAAATCGCTAAAGTCTTTTTTCTTGTACATGTTGTCAGTGACGTCGTAAGCGTCTTTTTTGCGGCTTTCTTTGCCGCCCAAAGCTTGTGCGACGTTCGCGAATTGTACGTTTACGTTACCGCCGACGACTTTGATGATCGCAATACTACCGACGGCGACAATCGCAACGATGATAAGGTACTCAATGAGTCCTTGGCCTTTTTTATTTTTTAGGATTTGATTTGCTTTCATTGGTTTCTCCATGTGCGGAGACTGAAAGCAAGATGAGTTCAGAGGTGAGAACCGATAAAATCAAAAAACAAAGTCCGGAGGTCCGGACTTCGTGTGATTACTTCTTTTTGCCTTTGGCAGGAGCTTTTGCGGCGGCAGCGGCTGCAGCTTTTTCTTCCTTCGCAGCAGCGGCGGCTTCTTTTTTCGCGCCGGCTTTTTTCGCCTTACGCTGAATGATAATACGATCCAAAATTTCAAAAGCTTCTTTTTGCAAATCGTTTTCGAAGATAAAGCGGTAGAAACCTTCGATCTCTGGGCTTTGGCGGAATTTTTTAAGGGACGTAGGAAGGCTGTCAGACTGAACGAAATCGATAGAACTGCCGTCTTTTGAGAGTTTTACTTTATCAGCCATTTATTAAATCCCCTAATGTTTTAAAGGGTTTGTACCCTAAACGCGGGGTTGGAATCAAGAATAAAATGGCTTTTTGACGGTTCTGGACTGTCGCGAACGACCTCGGACAGAGATCTTTTTAAGGCTTTGTTAATTTTCTGAATGCAGCTATTAAACCATTGAATTTCTTAGGCAAATAAGTGAGATTGAGGTCACAAAAAATGGGAGGTCCGATGCTCATTCTCAATGGTAAGGAAGTGGCCAAAGAAGTGCGTTCATCTCTTGCCCCTCGCGTGGTGAGTTTCGTGAAGGAAAAGGGCCGATCTCCTCATCTGTCAGTCGTCATTGTCGGCGATGATCCTGCATCTCACATTTACGTAAAAAATAAAAAACTCGCATGTGAATCCGTAGGCATGACTTCCACGATTCACGCTTTACCGTCGAGCACCACCCAGCAGGAACTCAACGATCACATCACTGCTTTAAACCAAGATGATCACGTCGATGGGATCTTGGTGCAGTTTCCGCTTCCGCAGCACCTTAATTCCGAAGAAGTTTTGAATTTATTGTCCTCTGAAAAAGATGCAGATGGGTTAACCTATTCTTCACTCGGTTATTTCTTTGCTGGAAAACCTGTTGTACAACCCTGCACTCCAGCGGGCGTGATGACGATGCTGAAGCACTACAAAGTTCCTGTTGAAGGGATGCGTGCGGTGGTTGTCGGGCGCAGCAACATCGTGGGAAAACCGATGGCGCAGCTTTTGACCGAAGCCAACGCGACAGTGACGGTTTGTCACTCAAAGACGAAAGATCTTTCTGAGATCACTCGTCAGGCGGATCTGGTGATTGTGGCGGCGGGAAAAGCGCGCATGCTGGGAAAAGATGATTTTAAAAAGGACGCCATCGTTGTCGACGTGGGTATGCACCGCGGAGGCCCTGCAGGAAAACTGTGTGGAGATGTGCGATTTGAAGAACTTGAAGGCTGGGTGCAAGCGGCAACTCCCGTTCCTGGTGGAGTCGGACCGATGACCATAGCGACGCTGTTACAAAATACCTGCTTGCTCGCGGAAAAAAGAGCCGGGTTACGTTAGAGGATTTAGATGTACACGGGATTTTTAAAGAATGTTTGGTATGTGGGACTTCCCAGCCATGAATTGGCGATTGGAAAGGCACAGTCTCGCAAAATCATGAATGAACCGATTGTTTTCTTCCGCGATAGCAAAGGAAAAGTTTCTGCGGTTCGTGACATCTGCCCTCATCGTGGGATTCCATTAAGCTACGGTCGCGTTGTGAATGACACGATTGAGTGTCCATACCACGGTTGGAAATTTGATGGGACAGGCATGTGCACAGAGATTCCTTCTTTGTGTCCAGATCAAGAATTAAATCCCAACAAAATCAAAGTGCGTTCTTATCCTGTTCACGAAGCTCAAGGTCTTATTTGGATCTTTGTTGGTGATAAAGATTACGATATGACGAAGGCACCGCAAGTTCCGGTGATGAAAGCGTTCCCTTCGGATGTAAAACCAAAGCTGACTTACGTGGTGAACTTCCCATGCCACGTCGATCACGCTGTGATTGGTTTGATGGACCCGGCGCATGGACCTTACGTGCATAAGAGCTGGTTCTGGCGTTCTGAAAAAACAATGCTTGAAAAGAAAAAGAAATTTGCACCGGTCAACTACGGCTTCCAAATGGTGCGCCATCAGCCTTCGAAAAATTCCAAAGCTTATAAGATTTTGGGCGGAGCTCCGACGACTGAAATTACATTCACTCTTCCGTGTGTGCGTGTGGAGCATATCGAAGTGGGACCTCGCAATTTCTATTCGTTCACGGCGCTGACCCCGGTGGATGAAATGAATACGCGTGTGACGCAGCTCGCGTATTGGGATATTCCTTGGTTGAGCTTGATTAAGCCAGGTCTTCATTTGTTCTCAAAAAATTTCTTGGGACAAGACATGGATGCTGTGACGAAACAGCAAGAGGGTCTTAAATACGATCCAAGTTTGATGTTGATTAAAGACGCCGATACCCAGGCGAAATGGTACTACGCTTTGAAGACGGAATATCATGATCATCTTGAGCAAAAGCGTGAGTTCAATCATCCGGTTAAAGAAACTGAACTTCGTTGGAGAAGTTAGAATGTTGAAATCTTTTATTTCTTTTTTAGTTTTAATGGTGGGTGTTCAGGCGCATGCGCTCCGTTTGGAATACGTTGGCGAAACTTCGATTCCGACGGGAACAAAGTTTGAAAAAGCGACAATCGGCGGACTTTCAGGAATGGTGTGGAGTGATAACACGCTTTATGCTCTTTCTGATGACAAAGGCCGCGCCGGTGAGCCGCGCTTTTTTGAGTTTGATTTGAAGATCGATAAAAAAATGGTGACGTTAACGCCTAAGAAAGTTCATTTCATCACAGGTCTTCCCATGGAAGCTGATAAACCTGCGGGCCTTGACCCTGAAGGTTTGGTGCGTTTGCTCGACGGAGATTTTTTGATTTCCTCTGAAGGCAATAACGATGCGAAACCTCGTGAGATGCCGCGTATTTTCCGTGTGAATGCCGATGGAAAATGGAAATCCGATTTTCCAATTCCTGATAAATTTTTGCCAGAAACTACGGGCCAACAAAAGAAAGGCATTCAAAACAATGCGGCTTTTGAAGGTTTAACAAGTTTTGCTGATGGAAAATTTGTTTTCACAAGCACAGAGTCTTCTTTGTCTCAAGACTACATCAGCGGCGAAGAAGTGAATGGCGACTGGATTCGTATCTTGAAATACGAAGACAAAGGTCAGCAGGGTTATAAGCCCGTCGCAGAATACGCGTATCGTGTGGATGCCTTTAAAGACAATCAAAAGGGTAAAGAAGTTTTCAGAGGTGTTTCTGAAATTCTCGCTTTGTCGGAAACAAAAATGCTCGTACTTGAGCGTGGCGTTCGCATCTTTTCTAAAAATCTATGGGCGCAAACGGTGGCGATTTATCTTGCCGATCTTTCTAAAGGGACAGACATCACAGCTTTAACGAAACTAAGTGATGGCAAGTTCACAGGTGTAGAAAAAATCAAACTGATTGATTTTGAAACGGATCTGACAAAAGAACGCGGCGATAAAACGATTCAAAACTTCGAAGCCCTCACATGGGGACCGAAATTGGCGGATGGACGTCGCACTCTTTTGGTGATGGTCGATAATAATTTTTCAAAAAAAGAACTGACAGAGATGATCGTTTTTGCGGTTGAAGGTGAGTAAGAATGGTAACCGTATGGAGACTCCGTCCTGGAGCTGACAAACGTATTCGTAGCGGTCATCCGTGGGTTTTTTCCAATGAACTTTCCGCAAGTCCCAAAGGACTTATCCCGGGAACTCCAGTCGAGTTGCAGGACTCTAAAGGTCAGTTCTTGGCGCGTGGTTACGGCAATCCTCACTCTCTGATTGCCTTTCGTGCTTTGAGCTTCAGTCCTCAAGGTCAAGAGCCGACAAGTTTTGAATTTCTTCAGGAAAAAGTTTTGAACTCCTGGAAAGTTCGTAAGGCGGCAGGCTTCCGTGGAAGTTTCCGTTTGGCTTTTGGTGAGTCTGATTACATTCCAGGTCTTGTGCTTGATTACTACGTGATTGAACAAAAAGGTCAGAAGGCGCAGGTCTTCGCGGCTCAACTAGTTACTGCGGGAATGAATGAAGCGTTGAAAGACGCGGAAGGTTTCTTTAAAGGTCTTGTGGAAAAAGCCAAAGCTTTAGGTCTTTCAGAATTTTCTTGGGATAAAACCGCTGTTGTGATTCGGAATGACGTCGGCATCCGTAAGCTTGAAGGTTTGACGGTCGATGATCCACGCACGATCAAAGATCTTCCTGGATTTGATTTAAGAGACGTTGAGATCTTGTTGAATGCGGCTAGCGACGACGGTCTTGTGCGCATGAGCTGTGATTTGCAAGAAGGTCAAAAAACTGGCTTCTTCCTCGATCAAACTCACAACATTCATTTGGCTGTGGAGTTATTTAAAAACTGGGCAAGGACTCAAGAAAAACGCAAGCTGCGTGTTTTGGATCTTTGTTGTTATGTCGGTCATTGGTCGACACAGATCACCCGTGCACTAAAATCTTTGGGTTTTGAAGTGGAAGTGTCCTTGGTGGACGTTTCTAAAACAGCTTTGGCGTTTGCAAAAAAGAATGCAGAACGTGAAGGCGCTGAAGTGATCGTGCATGAGATGGATGTCTCGACAGGTCTTACTGAGCTTGCGAGCACATACTATGACATCGTGATCGCAGATCCTCCGGCCTTTATTAAATCTAAAAAAGATATTCCGATTGGAAAGCACGCGTATCTGAAAATGAACACGCAAGCTTTCCGTGTTGTGAAGAAGAATGGCTTTGTGGCTTCGTGCTCTTGTTCGGGATTGCTTGAAGAAGAAGAATTCCGCGATGCTATTCGTAAAGCGTCTTTAAGAAACTTTTCTGAAGTGCGCAGCGTTTTGCGTGGTGGCCATGCGGCTGATCACCCAACACTGATGCAATTCCCGGAAGGTTTTTATTTAAAGATGTACGTGCACTACGTCGTTTAAACGACTTTTTGTCCTTGCGCCCAGAAGCCTGCTGACTCTGTTAATCCTGAAAGGACGGAGTGGAAGTGGGCTTGGGTTTGTAACTTGTTAGCGCCGAATCTTTTTTCCAATTCTTTTTGAATGAACGGGACTTTCGCCGTTCCTCCTGTAAGACAGACTAAATCCACTTTATCTGAAGAAACGCCTGCGGATTTCAGGCACTCATCAAGAGCTGCGAAGATTTTTTCTCTTGTGGCGTCGGCCCATTCCACAAATTGTGAAATTGAAAAGGGTTCTGTGATTTCAAGACCCGGATAATCAAATTCAAACCGAGTTTGATCGGCCATCGAAAGAGCCCGCTTTGTTTTTTCGATATGTTCAAAGAATGGGAAAATCTGCTGATCTTCGATCAAAGTGAAAAGGCGCTCAACAGCGTCCGCATCTTTCTTCGTTAAAGAACACTTCTTCACTTCGCGGATAAATTCGTAAGTGTCTTTTTCTTTAAGATGCACGATGTGCGCCGGATGATTCAAACGTTGAGTCACACCAAAAGGCATTGTTAAAACATTGCTTCCCATCGGCAGACGGTATCGAGATTTCGCGCCAAAGTATTCGTTCAGACGATGACTCATAAACACGCTATCTAAAGCATCGCCAGCAAGAGGACAGCCATCAATCGCGAGCACGTCTTCTTTAGCAAAACCTTCAGGACGAAGTTTGATCAGAGTAAAATCGGAAGTTCCTCCGCCGAAGTCGCCGATCAAAACAGTTTTTTCAGATGTCAGCTGGCGGCGATAATCAAAAGCGGCGGCCAAAGGTTCCGGCACGAATTGCACTTCTTTAAAACCTGCAAAAGTAGCGGCCTTCTGCATTCGGTGCAAGGCAAAGCCATCACTCACAGCATCCATCGAATAACGGGCAGGGCGACCAATCACCGCTTTTTCAATAGGAGCATTGAGAATTTTTTCGGCGCGCTTTTTTAGTTCTAAAAGAAAAACACCAATCAAGTTTTCTAAAGTCAGAATGCGATTGTCTAAGACCGTTCCCAAATAATTTTGATTGGGAAGATGTGACTTGAAGGACCGGAAAAGGCGTCCTTCCATATCTTGTTCAATATATTGCTCAATCGCTTCAGAACCGTAATAACAAAGATCCGGATTGGGAAAATAAAGCAGAGTCCGCATCATGGTTGCATCGGAGGCCTTAGGATCTACGGCAAGAGCCTCATAGCGCTGGCCTTGATGGAAAGCTCCGACCAGAGAATTGCTTGTACCAAAATCGATGGAAAGAAAACTTTCTGAACTCATTCAGAAAAACTATCAAAGTTTATGAATGCACTCAATAAAAGTCGCCCACTTAGTCGAGGCTAGAAGGCCGAGCAACGGAAAATTCGCGATTAAAGCGGTAAACGGGAGTTTTTATAGAATAGCCCAGCTTCCCGTGCTAAACACCATACCTCGTACTGATTATTGAAGGGGTTCATATGAAGGCGTTTTTTGTAGTGTTAATGGGGTTGTTTGCGGGAACTGCGGCACAGGCTGAAGTTCAGGTTTATAAAGTTTTGGATGGATCGGTGGCTTATTGTAATTCTAAGTCGAACTACTCTGGCCAGAAAGTGATTCGTGTAGAGCTATTGAATGAAAGCGCGACAGAGCAAAATCAAGATGCAACGATAAAAGTTTCAGTGGTGAAGTGCCAAGATTCTCAATGGGTGGTTGATCAACTGCCGACATCAGAAAGCTATGTTGCTCCAAACGGACTGAAGGTCGAAGTCACGTTTGATAATTACGAAATGCTTCTTGTGAATAAAAAATATGAGGTTCTTCTTGAGACTTCTTTGGAGCAATTAAACAAGGGGCAAGCTCAACAAGATTATTCTATGGCTATCGTGAAAGAGAAAGAAACTCCTCAAGATGTGGAGCTTTTAATTCGCGCCCGTAAAACCGTAAAAGCGGAAAATGGTTACGAATATTCCGAGGTTATCATGTTCGGTGGATTTCGCGTCCGTCTAAAATAATGACACTTGCGGTGGCGACGAACTTCGTCACCGTATTTTTCTTCTTTTCAAGGGATCCAAAAAAATCTCAAGACCTCTGATGAACTTGGTAATCTGCCCGGTGTGAACGAGGTTTTTATGAAACTACAGAAGAAAAATTTGAGTGTCTTCCTTCTTCTTAGCCAGCTTGTGCTTTTGGCTTCGTGTGGTCAAATGCAGGCCAACGTAGAGAGATCTTCCGGCGTTTTTGATCAGACGTCATCGACAAGTCTTCCTACAAATCCAGATCCATCCTTTTATGCGGAAGCCAGTGAGGCTTCTGAAGTTCGTGAAGTTCAAGAGAAAAAACCTGCGTCTGAAGTAAAGCCGACTTCCCAAAAAGAAGAAGAAACGGCAACTCCGCAAGTCTCTGAAAATGAAGAAGAAAAAGGATCTTCTGAAACTCCGGAACCTGCAAATCCCTCAGCGCTACCTGCTCCTGCTCAGGCAGAGATGAATGGTCCCGGCGTTTTAAAACCAACAGTTTATTATTTTTACGTTGTTAATGAAGATAAAAATACTTGCTCTGCAAACACAAAAGTCACGATGCATGGAACAGGTGGCAAAGCTCTTTTGAAAGTGTGCCCAAAAACAGCGGAGGCCTGCGGTCTTCAAGGATCCTGCGCCATAGTTCAAAAAGGCGTAACTCGTGCTTTTAACGTGATCGGAAGAGTTGACGGCCAGGATCACTTCTTTGAAATTGAGAAAAATGGTTGTCGCTTTGGATATGGGGTGAACAGTTCCTGTCTTGATCCTTTTTATACTTTGGCAGCGGACTTAACGATCTACAAACCAGGCGAAGTGATTTACGTTCCGGCCGTTGTCGGTTTGGAGTTGCCTGATGGATCAAAACACAGCGGCTACTTCGTGATTCGCGACAAAGGCCGCGGAATTATCGGTCGAGGTCGTTTTGATTTCTTCTCTGGATACTTCAGCTGGCTTGATCCGAAGAATCCGTTTAATAAGCTCGGTCTTGGCGACGTTAAAACAAACATCCCTTATTATCGAGTGACAGGGGAGTCGGCGAAGAAATTCTTGTTAAGCCGTAAATACCCACAAATCCCAGTCCATGCGAATGGTGGACCGATCAAATAAAAAAAGCCCCGTATGAAACGGGGCTTTTTTATTTCTAAATCAATTATCTTTATTGCTTTTGAACCGCATTGACTTGAACTGTCTGTTGCTGCTGCTGCGGTTGACCTTGAACTTGTGCCGCCGCTACTTGCGCCATCTGCGCTACTGCCATTTGCGCGTGCTGCGCTTGTTGGTGGTAGTAGTTGAGCTTAGCTACGTATTCTTTAAGGGCCGCATTTTCTTGCTTCAAGACGCCCAATTGAGTCAAAGCCTGTTGCAGGTGACTGTAGTAGTCTTGAGCCTCTAGAGCTTTTTTGTCCAAAGCCAATTTCATCTCAATGATTTTGGTTTCAGCTACAGACATCAAGTTTTTCAAAACATCATTTTGTTGTTGAGCCGAGGATTCCACTTCACTGAAAGAGGCAGAGATCTTCTCAATCTCTTCATTCAAAGAAGTGATCGTGTTGTCACGCTCTTCGATTGTTGCTTTCAACTCATCCACAGTTTGTTCCAACTCGTGCTTTTCTGTTTTCAGAGTTTGGATTTGCGACTCGAATTGATCGCGTTGTTCTTCCCACAGCTCTTGTTCTTTGGCGAAAGCGCTTTTTGCTTTCATCAGTTCCATCGCTGTTTCGTCTTTGAGAGCCTGATTGAGTTCCAGATCTCTTTGCAAAACTTTATTCTTTTCAAAAAGAGCTTGGCTGTATTTTTTCTCTTCACTTTGCATTTGCAAAGCGCGCGCCTTCAATCCTTGAATCTCCAGTTGCAATTGCAAGCTGAGTTCCAAAGACTTCGCAAGATCTGCACTGAGTTTTGTGTTGTTGCCTCTCTCTGCAGAAAGTTGATCAACGAGTTGCTTGAGTTGTGCGTCCAACGTTTCAGGGCCGTAAGACACGTTCTCAAGGGTCTTGATCTTCTCACGCAATTCCTCTTGCGAACCTTTCAGTTCGGAATGGAATTTTTTCATCTGAACTTGCATTTGCTCATACTTTGGTTGAGGAGGCATTGCTTCTTCACCCTGATTCTGAGTGCTTAACTCGTTCAGTTTATTGCAGATTTCATCAAAAAGTTTTTCGTGCTCTGGAACAGAAGTCGTCATAGACTCCATTGTGAGGTATAGACTGAAGTCAAGTCATCGAAATTCATTGACCAGTTGCCGCTCTCGATTTAGGTCCAGGGAGTTGGTTGTAGTTTTGAGGAGGATACATGCTCTTGCGTAGAACCGTTCGCTTTATTATGGCTGTTATTATCTGGGTTACTTGTGCTCAAACAGTTCATGCACAAGAAGTGGGTTTGTTGAGCGACATCAAACCACCCCAACAGTCCTCAGAATATATTTTCCGCTCTTCACCTAAAGAATCTTTGATCACTGTTCAGCTTTTAGGAGCCGTGAATAAACCGGGGATCTATTACATTCCGGCAAACACGGATCTTTTAAAACTTTTAACATTGGCGGGCGGCACAACCAACGGTGGAGATTTATCTGAAGTTTTGGTTCGGAAGATGGAGCCTAAAACTTGGGCAGAAATTAAATCCAAAGCAATCAACGAATATCAAGGTGCTTACGAAGTCGATGCCGAAAAATTTATTAAGTACGGTGGCGCCCGCAATTTGAAACTGCAACAAGACGATTTCGTGTACGTTCCACCAAGAACACCTTGGATCAGCTCTGAAGCTTCTCGTAATATCACAATCGTGTCTATCGTATTGGGAATCGTGCTGACGGCTGTCCTTATCGATAAAAACACGGAAAAGAAATAATGATCACAGCCCGCGATGGTCGCATTTTATTTTTAATAAAAGCCCTCGTGGCCTTGCTGTTTATTTCTAAAATTTCTTTGGGCAGCTTGCTGCCTGTGCCGCAAAGTTTTTCCTATTTTATTTTTCAACAAGGTCTGCATCCATTTGTGAACGTATTTTTATGCGGACTTTTTGGTGTGCCTTTAGTGCTTCTGTGGTTGCGCGTTCGAGATCGCAATCATCTCAGTGGATTTTATAAGCTTTTTCTTTTTTTTCTGATACTCACCTTAACCGTACAGACGCTTTTGCAAGCGCACTATGTGAACCAGGAGGAATCAGCCATATTGCAGATCGGTGCTTTAGCCGTTGCGGTTTTTATGATCGCCGTTTACGGCGTCATTATTCCGAGTCTTTGGGATGCGGAAGATTTCTTAAAGTACGTGCAGCGATGGTCGGGAGTTTTGGTTTTGATCTCTTTGGCTTTGTGGGTTGTTGCCGGAGGCAGCGTTTATAAAGGCGGACGCTTTGTCGGCGTCTTTAAGCATATTCCTCACATGGTGACCTGTGCGACCGTGGCCTACGTTTTTTCGTTGGGCACTTTTCTTCAGGAAGAAAAATTGCAACATAAGATTTGGAGTGCGCTGATTTTGTGCGCAAGCTTTTTTGCCATCATTCTTACCGGCACTCGCTCATCGGCAGCGGCAGCTTTAATGGCTTTTGTTGTGACGATGATCTTGCACAAGACGGCGACGAATCAAGGTCGCATTTTTAAATTCGCGTTTTTAGCATTCGTTATCACCTTTACTTTATTTTTTGGTATGCAGACTTATGAATTCGCTCACGGCATTGCTACGGGACAAAGTTCCCTGGGGGGACGTGAAGCGCAAGATGGGGTGGCATCTCGCTGGGAAGAAGTGGAGCGCGGCAGTCAGATTTTCTTGGAAGAGCCTTGGTTGGGACACGGTTTGTTGTCGAAATTTGCGGCGGGCAATGATGTCGATGTCTCTAACTACAATGCGATGAAAGATCCCCACAATATTTTTGTTTCTGCGGGTGTGATTGGTGGTTGGCCCCTTTTGGTTTTAAGTGCGGTGGCTTTGATTCTCATGTCCGTGGGAGCCGTTAAAGCGTTAACGTCTTTCGATATTTCTAAACGACAAATTGCCATTTACCTTTTGGCGCATATTCCTATTCTTGTTATTTATCACGTTCACTTGTCCATCGGAGGCATGGCAGACCGTTTATATTGGATGGTCTTCGGTTTTGTGGCAGCCTCTGTATCACGGACAGGGAAATCATGAAGGGTGCCGGATACGGATTTGCTGAGCTTGGCATAAACTGTGTTGAAATCTTCATACGACTGCATCTCTTAGTTTTTTATACAGAACATGTCGGACTCAATTCCACTTTAGCGGGACTGGCTTTAGGATTAGCGATCTTTTGGGATGCGATCATCGATCCTATCGTAGGTCATTATTCTGATCGACTGCGCACACGTCGAGGCGAACGCTATTCCCTTTTGCCATGGGGATTTTTATTTTTATCTTTTTCAATCTTGGGTCTTCTGAATCCTCCCTTTTTGAAAAGTTCGTGGAGTCAGTTTTCTTATCTTTTGTTTTTTTCATTGCTGGTAAACACGGCCTACACAACCTTAAGCGTTCCTTATTCAGCTCTTGTTGGTGACCTTTCCAGTGAAGAGCATGAGCGCTCGCGTCTGATTGGATGGCGTCTGGCTTACGGTAATATCGGTGCCATTTGCGGTATTGCCATTCCCAGTTATTTTTTAATCATAAAAGAGTACAAGCCTTACGGGCTTACCGCGTGGGCCATTGTTGGGTTGTTAGCCGTAGGCACTTTTATTTCTTGGCTCACGGCTCGCAAGTACAATCGACCTCCGAATCAGAATACTCAGCAGGGTATTTTTTCTTTATCGATGCCGTTTAGAAACAAACAATTCATGCCTCTTTTAGCCGCCTATTTTATTGCGAACATGGGACTGACTTTTAATTCATCCTTGGCGCTGTATTTCTATCGCCTGCGTTTGAAATTTGATGAAAAGCAAATCAGTCTTGTGCTTCTGACTTTTCTGATGATCTTTACGTTGTCGATTCCGCTGTGGGTTTATCTTGTTCGATTTGTTTCTAAAAAAAAGGCCTTGATGGCGGGCGTTTTTATTCTGGGTTTGACGGTGACTTTTATTTATCCTTTTCTGCCTCCAAAGGATCTTGTGTGGACCTTGCTTTTTGCTTCCGGCGTAGGCGGAGCTCTGGTGGGTTCTGCCGTTTTGTTAGAGTCCTTGCTGACCGATATCGTGAAGGACGAAGAGGCGCGCACGGGGAAGGATGAACTCGGCCTTTATTTCGGCGTTTGGAAGATGATTGGGAAGATTTCTCGGGGTTTGGCCTTGGCTGTAACCGGACAAATTTTGGCATGGGCCCGCGTCGATGATCCGGAAAGTTCCTATTTCCGTTTAAGTCTCGCATTTGGGCCTCTGGTAGGCTGCCTTTTCATTGGGGCGGTCCTCATCCTCTGGAAGTTGTCAAATGCAGGCTCACCCCTGAAGTAATTTCAAAGCCTTAATCCTCATTACAGATTAAACACAAGCCAAGGCTGAAAATCAGTGGCACAACCAGTGCTTGAAGGGACATGTCACATAGTCTCTTTGAAGGTGGGGAAATATGAGTGATCAACATATTGAACCGGAATTAACCGTGGGTGAAATTATTAAGCTTTATTTATCCCACTGGCGTATGTTCGCGTTGTTTACAGCCGCTTTGTTCGCTATCAGCGTTCTAGTTTACGTCGTTAAGATTCCGTTTGTCGCTTCTTCGACAATTGTTATTAACGACTCCCAAAACTCGGCCATGCAGGCCTTTTCTAATCAATTTTTTGGTTTATCAAAAACTGTGCAGGAATCCAAAAAAGGCAGCAGTCTTCTTTCAAAGCACATTGAGTATTTGAAAACTCGTGAGTTTTACGACGCCCTTTTGGCGCGCATCCAACAACGTGGCAACAGCCCGTTGATCACGATGGAAGAGCGTAAAGGTTATGAGATTTTGAAAAACAACTATCTCAAAAATGTTAAAACTGCGGACGATAAAACGGAGCTTTTGCAGCGCCTTGATAAGTGGACCAAAATACAATTGGACTCAGACTTTGAAATCAAAGTCGTTGCAGTGACGCCGATCAAAGCGATGTCATTATTCCTGTCAAATACGGCTTCTGAATTGGCCGCCGAGATTTTGAAAAAACGCGAGCTGGATGAAATCGGTCGTGTTGAAAACTTCATGGCCAAACAAAAAGAAGAGGCCGATCAGAAGTTGGTATTGTTGGGTAAGCAGCTCGCAGACATGCAAAATAAAGATGAGAACCTTCTTCCGTTGGCGTCAAAAGACAAGATGGGCGACTACGTTTCTGATCTTTTGGTTCGCGCCAACGAAATCAAATTGAAAATGGCTGAAAACAAAAAAATGATTCAATACTTGGAACGCGGCCGCTCCGGTCAAAGAGAAAGCGCTCTTTATGGCGTTGGTGGTAAGATTGAATCTTTGAAGATTGAAAACAGTTTGCTCTCAGAAAAGTTGTCGCAAGTTCAGTCTTCGATCGCTCGTCTGAAGAAAGAAGTGAAGACTTTGCCGTTTGCCGCGCAAATGGTGGAAGATCTTAAAAAGAAATCAGAGTTGGAGTTCAATCGCTACAAGGAACTCAGCACTTCACTGGCGAAATTGGAAGCACAAAAAATCTCCATCGACACTCGTTTTGAAGTGATGGAGCAAGCCCGCTGGGAAACGACGTTGCCACAAATCGGACTCTTAAGCTTAGGACTTCTCTCTTTGCTTGTTAGCCAGTTCATAGGATCTTTGGTGATTTATTTTAGATACTTGTGGAACCCTCACGTGGTGACGGCGCAAGCGTCGCGCAACTTGGTTATCTTCGACAATCACTCTGTGGATCCACGTGTGATTATCGAAAATTCCAAAATTAAGTTTAGTTTGAAAAAGCCGGAGGCTGGTAATAAGGAAAACGAACAAGGGGACGAGCAACAGAAAGTGGCTTGGAATGTTCTTAATGTTGGGCAGGGGACAGACATATCACAGTAGGTGCTTATGAAGAAAGTAATCCTTAGTGCATTTACAGTTTTGGCGGCAGGTTCTCTTATTGGTTGTGGAAGCCAAGTAGGTAAGAGCGTGCAACAAGCTGTGACTGACAATCAAAACGCGCAGTCGCTGATGGAATGGGAACAATCCAAGGCCAACCCGGAAGTTTTGTTTGCTCAATGGCGCCAAGATTTCATGCAGGATGCTTCTCAACGGGAACAGTTGAAAGAAGATCTTTGCAAAGAGCTTAATACTTTAGATGGTCAGTCACTGACGCTTTTTGAAAATGAGTTGAACGACGTTAACAATAGAGCGTTGGTAAGTTCATGCAAAGAGCAGTTGTTGGAAAAGCTTGAGCAATACCATGAATCTGAAAGATCCCGTTTGTCAGTGGCCGTGAATGCATTGAATGCACAGCCATCACAAAATAGATTCCAATTCCCGACAAATGTGCAAAAACGCGATACATCGGCTGGTTACTTTGCAGTGACAGGTGATGTGGTCCGTAAGGAAGTGATCATCAGTTTTGACGATGGTCCCAGCAATCTTTATACAGAATCTATCTTGCGTTCTTTGAAAGAAGTGAATGCGAAAGTGATCTTCTTCCACATGGGTAAAAACGTTCGTTTGAATCCAGAGATCGTGAAGAAGGTGGCAGCGGATGGACATGCCGTAGGCTCTCACTCGGTCACTCACGCTTGTTTGGGAACAAGTTCGGCTTGTCGTAAAACCAATGGTCACGTTTTCTCTTTTGATGAAGCGGTTGCGGAAATTAAAGGTGGACATCAGGCCGTTTACGATGTGCTTGGGTGGGTTGATCCTTTCTTCCGTTTCCCTTATGGAGAGTCATCTCCTGAACTGAAGAATTTCTTAAGAACAAACTCAACAGGTGAGTTCTACTGGTCTATCGACAGTGAAGACTGGAAGGCTCAGCCTAATGAGACAATGCTTCGCAATACGCTTGCACAATTGGATGCTCGTGGTCGTGGATTGATTCTTTTCCATGATATTCAAAGAAAAACGGCAGAAGTGATGCCGCAATTCCTTCGCGAGATTTACAACCGTGGGTACAGTATTGTATTACTTCAGTCGTCAGATCCGTCTGCACGATACAACAGTAAACTTGTTAGAAAAAGACAGCCTTAGTTTTTAGTTAGTAGTTAAGATGAAAAAACCCGACATCGACCGCCCCTCAACATGGAAACCCTATCGCACAGATATGTGCAAAGGCTGCTGGGGCGGCTGTTGTACGATGCCGGTGGAAATCAAGATTTCAGATCTTATTCGTTTAGGGCTTTGCAGCGAAGATGAGGCGCAAGGTTCTATCAAAAAACTCGCAAAACGTTTGATAAAAGAAGGCTATATCGTGTCCTACCGTCAGGGCACCGAGTTCTTCATGCTCTCGCAAAAAGCCAACCGCGATTGTTATTTCTTAGACTCCAAAACACGTCTGTGCACCGTCTATGAAAAACGCCCCGATACCTGCCGTCAGTTCCCCTCTATTGGTCCTCGTCCTGGTTTCTGCCCGGGCGCCTCAAGTTGAGACTGTTGGATTTCTAGACAGTGCCAGACGCAAGTTTGTCCCTGTCTCAGAGTGAGCTGTGCCAACTCGTCTATATACGCTCTAAGGTGGCATAAGCACTGCTCTTACTAATGGTAAGAACAGGAGGCTACTATGAGCTTCACAGATAAAAAACTCGAAATGTCGATTCTAGGTCTGACACTGGTGATGGTGGCAGGACTCAGCTACGTTTTGAAATCCCCTGTTCAATCAGTGCTTAACGAAGTCCAAGATGTGATTTATGAAATGCCTCGCCCTAAGAACTCTTTCCTGGCGGCTTTGTTTGACCTTGGTGATCGTGAAGTCTCCCGTAAATACGTGAATCCTTTTGCTAAGAAAAAAGAAGAAGAGAAAAAGACAGCAGAAGCCAAAAAACCAGTGGCTCCTGTGGCTCCGAAAGCCGTGGCGCAAAAGAAAACTGCAGAGAAAAAAGCGGAAGATCCTAAGAAATCGGTCGACGTTCAAATCGTGGGCGCTGACACAAAAGTGACTTGGGGTGAAGATGGCTTTATGAACGGCGGTGGCTCAAATTCACGTGTCGAAAACGTTGTGAATGACAGCAGTCCTGATAAAAACCCGCAGCAACAAGCTAAAAATAATTTGAGCGGTGATCAATGGACGGCTCTTTTAAGAGCACAGCCTACAAAAGAAAATGTAGCGAAATTGATCCAGGCTTTTGAAAACAAAGAAATCGACGATCAAACTTACTATGCGATTGTGACAGATCTTTATCGCTCGAATAAATCAGAGACTCAAGCTTTGGGTTTAGTGGCGGCAAAAGCGGCTTACAACGTAAAGAGTTTTTCAATCACGGCTCAATACTACGAGCAATTGGCTCCTGAAGTTCAAACTCAAGCTCACGCTTATCTGATGAGTTATGCAGTGACTGCACGTCTTCCAATTCTGGCAAGCGCTCTAGGCAGCGCCAATGCAGATGTTGTTGAAACAGCGGCACAGGTCGTTTTGGAAGGTTATAGAAAAGCGAAAGAAGGTACGCCGACAGATCCACGTAATTCTCGTGGCGATGTGACAACAAGTTCGGTGGCGAGTTACTCTAAGTTCATTCCGATCTTTCAACAGCTTGCACAAAGCTCTGACCCTGCAATCAAAAGCTTGGCAGATACAGCTTTGAGTCAAATTCAAACGACGGTGGCAGCTCTTTAAAGCTGGACAGCCCTTTAATTTATGACAAGAATAAGGCGATGAAATTTCTTCGCCTTATTGTTTTTTTAGCTTTTTCTATTTCTGTGTTTTCTGCTCAGGCGAACACGGCTTTGCCAAAAAATCTCAATAAAGAAGATCGTATTCGCGCCTTGCAAATTTTAGGTTTGGGGTCCGCATCAAAGATTTTGGACAACCCTTATCCGCTGGGTGGATATTCCGGCGTGGAAATAGGTGTTTCTTCCGAATTTATTCCCGTCGAGGATTTAGCAAGCCTGGGCAGTAAAACGACGGATAAAGGCGAGTACAATTACTACACGCTTACTTTGGGAAAAGGTCTTTACTATAATATCGACACCCACGTGTACTTTACTCCATTTGGACAAAACGAAGATATTCAGAGTTACGGCGCGCAGGTGCGCTGGGGTTTTTACGAAGCTCACTTTTTTCCTTTAACACTGACGGCGATGATTTATGGCGGCGGTGCCAATTTTTCTAACTTAATCAATGTCTCTACTTTGGGTGGCGATGTGATTGCCACTGTGGCTATGGACAATGTCGCGATTTATGTCGGCGCCGGTCAGGTGCGTGCGATCGGCCGCTTTATCGGTGGCGCTGATGGAATTACAGACAATCAAACAACTGTGGAAGAAGATATTCTTGAAGGCCACAGTGTCTTTGGGATCAATGTTGATATTGCTAAAATGTTTATTGCTTTGCAGATTGATCGTTACAACGATTCAATATACAGCGGCAAACTAGGCTTCCGTTTTTAAAAGGGTGCCTTGACAGTTTTCTCTGCGTTGCTGCGTCGGCGGCGTACAGGCGTACGCCTTTCTCCTTGCGCCTTGATAAAACTGCCAAATCACCCTCTTAAAAGACTTCGTGTTTATTGTCTCCAGTTTAAAATTTTGCATTTCTTCTTTGAAATTGGATGTTGATATACATCCGTGTTTGAAAGTCGTTGTTCTTGAAAAATCGTCGGTCAGAATGGATAAAGCCTTTTTTTACTTGGGGGCTTCGATGTTGGATTTTTCTGTTCTGAATTCTTCTTTTGCGAACCCGACATGGATCTCTATCATCTACGCGTTTCTTCTGAGTTTTGTTTTGGGGACTGTGTTGGCTTTGATTTATGTGAAGACCTTTCGCGGGCTTTCCTATTCTCTTAATTTTTTGCATGGTCTTGTGTTGCTTCCCATTGTGATTGCTATTGCCATGCAGGCGATCGGTGACAATGTGGCTCGTGGTATTGGGATGATTGGCGCGCTTTCTCTTTTGCGTTTTCGTACGAATATCAAAGACCCCCGTGATATGTTCTTTATTTTTGCTTCCTTGGCTGTAGGCTTGGCGTCGGGCGTTCATGCCTATGGCATAGCTATCCTTGGAACCGCGTGCTTTGTCGTCGCGCTGATCGTCCTACAAGGGTCCTCGTTTGCTTCGGGTCCTCAGTTTGATGGACTGCTGCGTTTCAATCTTTCTCGCTCTGCTGATGAACAACGTCTGGTCGAGAATGTTCTTGAAGGACAGTGTCGTCATTTTGCTTTGGCGACCATTCGCGAGGTGGGACAAGGGGAGCGGCTGGATTTTTCTTACCAAATTCGTTTGAAGCCTCAAGCCACGTCAGCACAGCTTATTGAAGAGTTGGGGAAAGTCCAGTCGGTGCGTGGTTTGAATTTTATGAACCAAGAATCTGTGATTGAGGTTTAAAATGAAAACCCTCAAAGCATTTTTCAAATCTTTTTTTTCTGATGTTGTTGGACACGACAATCGTTTTCTCTTTGGCTGTTGGTGTTGTGCCGTGGTCTCCATTCTGTGTTTTGGTCTGGTGTTAGGAACGGATTCGGTGAGTATCTTAGGCGTCGCTGAGTCACGGGAATATCATGTCAATTTCGATAGTTCCGTAGAGATCAAGCACGTGCATGTTTTACCAAATCAAATTGTTAAAAAAGGTGATTTGCTGATTGAACTCAGTCAGGCGGATCTTGATTTGCAATTGCGCACGCTGCGAGCCCGCTTTGACCGTCTTTCAGCGGAAATCAAATTGCGTAAACAAATTTCCTTGCTTGCCCGAGATATTCCACATTTGCCCGATTCGGCAGATCCCTTGCAAGTCGAACTGAATGATACGAAACGTGAAATCGACTTGATCGAAAGTAAACTTCGTAACCTTTTTGTTTTTTCGGAAGTCGATGGCGCCGTTGGTAGCGTAAATTTTAAGGATGGTGAAAAAGCTCCCGCTTTTGCGCCGCTAATCACCTTGGTGCCAATCAATCCTACTTATGTGAGCGGATATGTGAATGAAAATCTGCGTTCGTCTGTAAAGGTGGGACAAACGATGGTGGTGTCTTCTGTTGCGGGAGCGAAAGTGCAAGGGCAAGTCATCAGTGTGGGTTCGCGCATCGTACCTATTCCGCAAAGACTTCTGCGCATTCAATCTCTGCCCGCGTGGGGGCGTGAGGTCGTTTTGAAAATTCCTGAAAGCAATGAATTTCTTTTAGGTGAAAAAGTCACGGTTCGCCATTCTTGGGGAATCACGTTGTTTAGCACCGCCCAAGCTGATGAAAGTGAAACGCAGTGGGAGCCGACCCATCCTACCATTGAAAACATTCACTTTCCGGCGCAAATTACAGATCAATTTCGACCCGAAGTATCCGGTTTAGTTTATCTCCCTGAAGTACGACAGTTTGCTGTGATCTCGGATGATTATCCAAACTCTCGTCCTTTGATTCTATTGATGAATCAGCATGGTGAAGTGGCAGAGCAGATGTTGCCGATAGAAGGCTTAGACAAAATGGAGGATATCGAATCGATATCAGTTCAGGACTCTTACCTTTATCTTTTAAGTTCATTATCTGCGACAAAGAAAAGTCATTTAAAAAAAGAACGCCAGCTTTTTGTTAAAATTAAAAGAGATGGATTGAAGTTTCAACTCGAAAAGGACATGGATTTACGAACGGCTCTTTTGGATGCGATAAAAAATTCTTCTGACCGTGTGCTTCGTGATATCTATTCACAGGCACAGGGAGGCAGGGAAGATGACCTGGAGGTCGAAGGGCACTTTGTTAAAGGGGATGATTTATATCTCGCTCTGAAGCGTCCGATACTTTTCAAAAATCAAGGAATCATTTTACGCATAAAAGCTTTGGAAAGAGCTTTAACTAAAGGACGAATTTCTCCTGATGATGTGACTGTCGCGTATCAGTTTCAATATCAGCTTCCTAATGTCGATTCAGAAATATATTTGACTGATATTATATCTGAAGGGGATTTGGTCTATGTGGCCTCCTCTTGTCGAGACGAACAGTGTAGCGCCTTGTGGAAGCTGAGTCCCGGAGCAAAAACAGCGGAACTTGTGCAAGAGTTTAACGTGCGAAAGCTAGAAGGCATTGCGGTTTCTCCGAATCCTCGGCAGATTTATGGAGTTTTTGATGCCAAGCATGCCAAGTTTATCGCGATTCCTTTCCTGACGGCAAAGAGGCGAGAATGAAACTGTTCGGGCTCTTGGTGTTTTTAAGCTCTTCGGTGGCCGTCGCCGTCACAGCGGAGCAAGTCCTTAAAACAGCCTGGACGGACAAAACCTATTTGTCTTATGACGAAATTCAGGCCACGGACTCTAGAAATCCACTGCGAAATGTAGAGGGCTTTGTTGGCCGTGAACAAAACGGCACTGAAGCGACTGAAATTGGAGTTAAGTTTCAGCTGAAATCTTGGCCTGAGTGGACCAGGGGCCGAGATAAAACTGACGAACAAAAACTTCTTAAGAACACATCACTAGGGTGGGCTTTACAAACGCGTTACAATGCTCTTTTATTGTTTGAACTCACTCAGCAGAAATTAAAATGCGTTGAGGACGCTGTGTCTCTTTCTGAAAGATACGTCAAAGCGCAAAGTCTTTCTTTGCGTGCGGGCCGTGGGACGTCAAAAGCTTTTCTATCTGCAAAATCCGATCTTTATCGTTTTCAAAGGATCCAAAGTACGCTGACTCAAGAACGTGATCTCTTACTAAAAAGAATTCTGAACTGGGTCCCCGATGCCAAAGAGAAAAAAGTGGAAAGCTTGGATCTTATTCAAGTCGAAGACATCTCGATGGCTTTGCAGGAGCATTTTCACGACGGAGATTCTTTGAGCAAGAAAATCATTCATGAAGAAATCGAGCAGATGGGACAGGAACTGGCTATCGTTAAGGGCCGGGAACAGCAATGGATTAAAGCACTGGAACTCAGCCAAAAGAAAAAAAAGGATGCCGACACCCAGTACGAGGTGGAACTGGTTATTCAAATTCCGATTTTGGGTTCAGATGTTTTGGCCAAACAAAAGCAAAATGAACTGATTCTCAAGAGGGCTTTGAAGCAAAAAGAACTCGAAGAAAGTGGAGATCAGCTGCAAAATTTGCGAACTCAGATTTTAAACCTTATTGAGATCTATCGAAGTGCCAAGAAAATGGAACGAATCACCGTGGGAACGCTGGATTCTTTAACAAATATGGATCGCAAAATAGCCCAGCGACAGGAGCAATTAGATCTGCTGAATCAACAACAAGAAATCACAATGCTTTACCTTAATTATCTTTTGGAAAGTGAAATCCTGATCAAGAATCCGGACAAAAACTACATCGATAAAAAACAAAAGGAAATCTGATGGGACAGCAGGTGTCGCCGCTAAATCTGGAGCGCTATGAACTGAAGTATTTGATCTCGCCTGAGTTGATTGATCCAATTTCACGTTTTGTCGAATCTTACTGCAGTATGGATTATTACTCTGTGATTCAAAGTGATCACTTTTATACCATCAACAGTCTATATCTAGATTCACCGAGCTTATATCTTTTGCGATACAAAGAGTCCGCCGGCGCTTTCAGCTTCAATGTGCGCATTCGTTCTTACGGGGAAGGAACGGAGCCTCCGTATTTTTTTGAAGTGAAATATAAGCTTCGCGAGTTCGTAAGAAAAAAGCGAGCGAAGGTTCTTTTAAAGGATTGGAGAAATATTCTGGAAAATGAATGTTTACCCAGCGGCATGGACCCATATTCGCTCACTAACTTAGAGGATTTTTTGCATTTGAAAATGACTTACAATTTAGGTCCTGTGATTTTAACTCAATACCGTCGCAAGGCTTATCTTTCGGAAGTTGATGACTATGCCCGTGTGACGTTTGATCGGGACTTGCGCTATCAAGAAATGACGGATTGGTGTGTCAGCCCTCATGAAAGGTCTCTTTGTCACTATGACCACCCGGATTCATTTGAGGAGCCCGGCAAAAACGTCGTGCTTGAGTTGAAGTGTGAAAAGAAAATTCCACTTTGGATGGTGGAACTGATCCGCCGTTTCGAACTGGTTGGCGGATCTTTTTCTAAGTTCGGAAACTCCATGGCGACCTATTTGGGAACCCCTGAGATTTTATCCTCAGGGGTTTTATACCGTTAAAGTGTGCACGTCGTTTTTGGGCGACGGCTGTTTGTTCCCGCGACGTAGTTTTCCAAATCTACATCGAACTGAAGCTGACTGGACTGGCATTTGCTCACCAGGATTCGTTTCGCCTCCTGAGTGTTTTTAAAAAGCGATGAATAATCAGCGGCAGAGAATAAAAGCTCTTTCATGAAGTAGTCTTTACCTGCAGGCGTATTGAGTGTTTGTTCAAACGCGAGCAAGCGTCGATATGTTTGATAGCTCATATGTCGAACTTTATCCAAAGCTCCGATTTTTTTCATCATATTGGTTTTTGAGACACCACAGTCATTGTCCTTAAGAACCATTTCTTTAAGAAGAGCAGCTTTACGGCCGGCCATTTCTCGAAGCTCCTCATCTGGAACTTTGATTTGTCCGTTAGAGACTTTCGCATTTGATTTCGAACGTTCTATAGTCGTAGTTTGCGGATTGATGTAATACCAATAAAACTTATAATGAATGTTTCCGATGCGATCTTGTTGATTTAGCATCGTGTCCAACAAAACCATGTCAGAAACATCCTTCATTTGCGTCACGATTTGCGCCACTTTGGTGAACTCTGAAGAGCCCACTAGTTGAGGGACTGATTGGGAGCTGGCCACTCTTTGGAACGGAGCTTGACGAAGAAATCTTTGGTAGCGCGTATCGTAGTCGCCCACGCCGCTAACATCGCCGTACTGTTCTTCGTCTTTCACGTTATCACTCAAAGCTCCAAATATCTGAGTTTGAGAGTTGTCAAAAAGAAGTGGATACATGCGTGGAAACTTATGGACTTCGGCGAAGTGTTGCCATGATATGCGAATCGAGTCATTCACGTTGCGCAAATAATCGTTGGCCTTTTGCGTGAGCTTGGCGTGAGTTTGAATGTCCATCGTGCGCAAAACGGTTGTCGGAACACGACCTATATTTCCCAAGGCCCGGGAGACATGATAGTAGGCGACAATTGATGATGTGTTTGAACAAGTGATGGTCTGTTTAAATTTAGCCTCTGTTTTTACATCCAGCTTTTTAAGGTTGCAGTCGGAAGCATCAATGGCTTCTTTCGTGTATTTTGCGTTCGGCTCTAACAAAAGAATAGCGGGGTTGGTTGACGTATATTTTGGACAAATACCCATGTTCAAATAAAAATCGTAATTACAGAGCGTTTTCTCTTTTTCTAAGTCACCTGTTTTGTAGCTGGCCCCGGGCCATTTTTTCGCAATAACACAAAGTTCAGGAACTCCGCGAGGAGAGCGATATTCGTGTCGCGATTCCCCTTGTAAATCACTGAGATTCAGTGCGAAGGCGGAGGAAGAGGTTAATAATGTAAGAATGAAAGAGATGGATTTTTGTTTATTTGTTTTCATAGACAAATGTTTTCTCGCGAAAGAGCAAGAGGTTCATCTTACAAAAAGGATAAATGTCGAGTGAATTGTCAAATTGCAGAACGACAGAACCTCGCATTCACATTTTAATGGTCTTGCTAGCTTGTGTTGAGCTCTAGAAGTCATTCAATATGAGGAAATGAAACAATCTTCTTTCAAAAAATTAATTCTTACGTCTTTGGTCGCCTGTCAAATTTTAGGATGCGCAAAAGCAAGTATCACAAAACTTTTTGAAGAGTCTTTTTCTTCCGAATCACCTCAGTCCGGCGGCACCCTGGAGCCTGCGATTGATGGCTTTCGTTTAGACGAAGAGGTGAAGAAATTCAAACTCCGTTATGGTTTCGCGAATCTCCAGGAAAAACTCACGGACAATCGCGGAGATGGAGATGAAGCTCTTTATGGCACTCGCAATTTTCGTGTTGTTTTGCACGGAGTGATGTATCGAGGTGGTGCAAACAACACCAACTTGGAAACTCCAAGATCGAATACAAATCCGTTGCCTACCGTGGGATTGACGAACTTGTGTCGTGAGGATTTTGGGGCAGCCATTTATCTTTATTCCGAAAATTTTGAGAAGGCTCCGAAAAGTGTATCGTGTAAAAACACGGCCCATCAAAATCAGACGCTCATTTATAAGCAGTATGCGGCAGCAGAAGAAAACGAAAAAATTTTGGGAATGGTTTACGACCGTATCAAAGGAAAGTTGAGCGGGCCGGTGTATGCCCATTGTTGGAATGGCTGGCACTCTTCCGGCTTGATTGCCGGTATGGCGCTGAAACAATTCTGCGGATGGAGTAATGCCAGGGTCGATGATTATTGGGTAAAAAACACGGACGGGAACTCTGCAGGCTTCACAACCATTCGCCAACGACTGAAAGATTTTAAACCGTTGGTGAAATACTCTATTACTTCGGCAGAGCGCGCTTTGATTTGCCCGGAATAATTACTTCTGGGCTTTTTCGATGATTTTTGTTGTGGATCTGCCGTCGACGAACTGCAAAGACATCACTTTGCCTCCGTAAGACTGTACGAAAGGAGCGCCGACGATTTGATCAATCTTCCAGTCGCCACCTTTAACCAAGATATCAGGACGAACTTTTTCAATCAGATTTGCTGGAGTGTCTTCAGTGAAAATCACAGTGAAATCCACGGCCCACAATCCCGCTAAAATTTCCGCACGATCCGCTTCCACTTGCACAGGACGAGTAGGGCCTTTTAAACGCTTCACGCTGGCGTCGGCATTGACGCCAACTACTAAAGCGTCACCTAACGCTCGGGCTTCTTGCAAATAGCGAACATGACCTACGTGAAGCAGGTCGAAAACACCGTTTGTGAAAACAATTTTTTTACCTTGAGAACGAAGAGGAGCCAAAGCCGCTTCAATGTTATCAAAATTGCGAACTTGGCCCATGAACTCTATGCCTTTTTGAAGAGCTGAGCGCCTGTGATGGAGCCCGCAAGGTCTTTATTGAACAAAGTCGAAAGAATCGGGAACACGATGAATCCTGTGATAATCACTAGGAATGAACGAGCCACAACCTTTAAAGAGTAAGAAGCTCTGTTCAATTCTTCCGGTTTTCCGATTCTTTGATCAAAAGCCCACTCTCCAGGAGTGAAGCCCATGTAGATGCGATTCAAAGTAAGGTAGATGAAGGACACACCGGCAAACAAAGACACTGTCGCAAGATAGATCATACCTTGAGAGTCTGGGTTTGTGAGGTTTCCGATCAAGTCTACTTTCGTCACAACCAAAAGAATGATCATGCAAAGAAGACTTGCAGCAACAACCAACATGCCATCAAGCAATGCGGCTGAAAAACTCCATGTTGTCTTTTTGAATTCTTCTTTTGTCGTTGTTTGAGAAACCTTTTGTTTGGAGTTTTCAAAGTCCAAACGACGGTTTTTCTGAAGCGTCTTAAGAATTTCATCAACAGCTGCAGAACCGTCCCCGCCCACTTCAGTGAGTGAACCCGGAGCTGGTGGAATTGGTGCGGATTTTTTGCGTGGAAGAGGCGGACGAAGCGGATCTGTCGAAGTTTCTTCGATCAATTCCAAACCTTGATCCTTCATAAGATTTTTGGAGAAAGTGTCCGCTTTCTTTTCTTCCTTGGCCGGAGTCGCCGATTTCTTTTTGTGGAAACCTAGACCGTCCGTGAGCGGCTTAAATTCAAATTCCTCAAAGGGATCCATTCCCTCTCCTTTCAACACATCAGATCAAAGTCATACTTTAGGACTGATACCAGGGCCATGCAAGCCGTTTCAACTCGCAAAACCTGGGGTCCCAAGGTCACTGGATGAAGGCCTAGTTTTTGGAATTCTTCGACTTCTTTGTGAGAGAAGCCTCCCTCGCTGCCCACAATGATCCAGAGGTCTTTGATCCCTTGAGGGTGCTCTGATTTAACTTTGGTGACATAATCCTTGATGCTAAGAGTCGACGGACCCTCATAAGCAAATAGACCCACCGAACCGGGTTTTTGGTTAATTAAATCCGATATTTTCTCAAAAGAAATAGGTGCTTGAATTTTCATCAAGTCGCCGCGGCCAGATTGTTGAGTGGCGGAGCGGACAATTTTATCCCAGCGTTCGACCTTGTTCTCAGAAATCTTTTCGCCCTTACGAACGAAGCTGAATTCTGAAAAGAAAGGCTGAATGCTTTTAACTCCCAACTCCACGGCTTTTTCCATGATGGCATCCATCACCGGAAAGCGAGAGATGGAAAGAACCAAATGCACGTGCGGTTCTTTCAAAGGTGGAATCATTCGCTCTTCAAGAATACGTGCGATGGCTGACTTCTTTGTCACTTGAGTGACTTCGACAAAGAACGCTTTGCTGTCTTCTGTCAGTACTTCGAATTTAGAACCCACTTCTTGGCGGCAGACATCGAAGATGTGATGAAAGACGTCTCCCGTGAAATTCACTTGGTCTTGGAAGAGGTCTTTTTTCTCAATCCAATAGCGTCTCATGACTGAACCCAGTAACCGACCCATTCGTCTTTTTCAAGACGACGAATCACGGTAAGGCCGGAGTTCTCCATGAATTTTTCAAAGAAGTGATTGTCGCGCTCTTCTAGAATACCCGTGAGAAGCATGTGGCCTCCCGGTTTAAGAACGCGCAAAAGATCTTTTTTAATATTAATCAAAACTCCATCGATGATGTTTGCAACAACAACATCGTATTGTTCGCGAATGTCTTCGATTTGGGTTTCGGGAATATCGATTTGGGGAAGCTTGTTAAGCTTTACATTTTCACGTGCCACACGGCGAGCTTCAGGATCGATTTCGATTCCTGTGACCAAACCCATGCCGCTCATTTGTGCAAGCATCGCTAAGATCGCAGTCCCTGTACCCACATCGAGCATCGCCCAGTCGGCGACTTGGTTTTTGTATTTCTCTGCAAGTTTGTGAATGAAGAACGCCATCATTTGCGTTGTTGCGTGAGTGCCGGTTCCGAAAGCCATACCCGGATCAATGTAGATCGCATGTTTGCATTCAGGCGGAGGTTGTAACCACGATGGAACGACCCAGAAATCGCCGACAAGTTTGAAAGGTTTAAAACCTTTTTTCCACTCTTCCAGCCAGTCTTTGTTTTCTTCTTCGTAGATGTGCCACTTGATCGCTTGGTTGTATTCCAAAAGACCATCGAAGAATTCGCAGCCGGGTCTTTCTGGGAAGAACACGTCCATTTCATGGGCACGCACATGCAAAAGCTGAGGATCGTAAGTCAGATCCGGCTGTGTAAAAGCCAAAGCCTCTGTAACTCCAGAGGCTCCGCATTCAAAGCAGTGTGTAGTGATGATGTCTTCAAGTTCCCCAGGAACCTGGCTTAAACGAATACGAAAATAAGAATTGTCACTCATGAAGAGTGTTGTTACCAGAAACCTGCGTTTTTTCAAGTGAATCTGCAGTTGCGGTGGGGGCTGGACCCGCGGACGCGGAGGATGCCGCAACAGCAGCAGCGGGGGAGGCTGGACTGGTTGTTTTTAACGCAGAATCGACTTTGAGTTTTGCAGTTTCTACAGGGTTCCCCGCAGATGCTGTGGAAGTCGGAGCCGCAGTAGCCGTGGCTGGATTCGTTCCAGGCGTCGGAGATATAACCGTCGTGCTAACAACAACAGCCGTCGCTGTCCCAGCAGGAGCTGTTTCCTCTGCCACTTTTCTCTTCGGTTTTGGTTTCGAATTATCGATAAACGAACCCTTCACCTCAATGCGATCTCCGGTCATAATTCCGGTTTGCTCTAGCATTGGAAGTTCATCGCGTGAAAGCAAAGCATACTCACGGGCAACGGCGACTTTGTCGTAAACCGCGATAATTTTTAGCTGCCCCACGGGTACAAAAATTTCTCCAACGGCACTGGCACCACTGGCATCACGAATATTGATTTTGCGGACGGCTGTAACAACGAGATTCTTTTTTAAACCCGCACTGGCATCGGCATTGATGTAGAAATCTTTGTAGACCGCGTCGTCTTCAGAAAGAGTGATGTTGCGACGAACATCGACGACGGTAGGATCGGCCGCTCGTGCTGAGTAGCTAAAGCCTAATGCAAGAATAAAGACAAACATCTTCATCATAAGAAAACCCTTCCATGGTTTTATCCAAAACCTTTATCGGCTGTCTTATTTTGAAACTTGAGTAGGGAAGAGGACCTAGGATCTAGGTCCAGCAAAAGAAGGCTTAATTGGAAACGATAGCACCTTGAACGGAGCTATAAACCTTGTAGGTGTTATCAGACGTTGTTTGCTCAATACCTGACATGTAGTTACCCACCGTGCTTTGCACGTGATAAGTCACTCCACCGCCAGTGGCAGTGCCCGTTTGCGTAGAACCGGAAACAAGGCCCGTCGTTTTTGCTGGATCTTGAAATTTAATCGGAGCCGGAAGATTTTTTGCAAGTTGTTCTAAAGAAGCATCCATAGAACATCCCGTAGCGAATGCGAGAAGTGAAGAAAGAAGAATAAGCTTTTTCACGTACAACCTCCGACTTAATACTTATCGGCTGAAAGCCGAATTTCTTTGAGTATTCTCATTCTGAGACGAAGACGGCGTTCTGTTGTTGTTTTGAGATTTTATATACTTCAGAAGCTCTTCGTTTTGTTTGCGCAGTTCTTCATTCTGACTTTGTAAAGCCGTCATTTGTTTTTCTAAATTATTTAAGCGTTCATCGTGATTATGAAACCAGGCTTTGACAGTCGCCTCGAAAGACGAAGCTTTTTGGGCGAGCTGTTTCACAGAGTTGATGATGATGTACGTAAAGGCGGAAGGATCTACTTTGTAGATATCCTTTTTTTCTTTGTCGTCAGTCTCTATCAGTGCTTTTTCCGTTTTCACCATGTAAGGCGCAATCGGTGCCAACTCTTGAGCGATCACACCGACATAATCTTTGCCGTCTTTCACAGTTCCACCTTTACCGTTATAGCGGAACCACACGGGATGAACTTTTAATAAATCATCAAGGCCCGGATTGAAATCACGGATGTCTGATTTTAAACGACGGTCTGAGGTTGCGGCCCATGAACCGCCACCGGGTTTGTAAGCAGTTCCATCGGCGGCGAAGTACACTCTGGCGGATTGAGTGCCGCCGGATTTGGTATTCATGTAGATAATGCCGCCTTCGATTTCATTTGTGAGAGAGAGATCGTTTGTCGCAGCGGCTCCGTATCCTAACCATCCCGAGCGAACTGTGGGTGTTGAGGTGCGCGCAAAAAGTTGTAGATAGACGTGATCGTTTGAACCAGGTTTTAAGCTGAGAAGACCTGCTCCCGCGGTGCCTTCGCCCAGCACCATTCCTCCAGAAGAGCCGATAGATAATAGTGCCACTCCCGAACCGAGATTTCCATTGTAAAGTCTTAAAGCGCGTCCGCTCGAATTTTCATTCACCCAGTGGAAATTATTCGTCGCTGTCGCATCACTTCCCATTTGGAAAGAAGAATAAGCTGTCGCTCCGGAACCAGAACTTCCGATGTGAAGGTTCGCTAGTGGAGAGTTTGTTGCCACGCCCAGTTTGCCGGCAAAATAGTTATTGGCCGTGGCATCTTGTTGATACAAACCGTACTTTGTCGTTGCGGCGATGTTGTCGATGTAAACACCGTAACCTGTCGTGATGGTGCCGCCTCCGGAGTTTGTCACAATGAAAGTTCCTGCTTTAGCAGAGCCAATCGTTCCCGTTGAAGAGTTAACAACAGAGTTTTGTGTGCCCGTCGCGGCGGTAATAGTTCCTGCAGCTTTATTATAGACGTCACTTGCAGAACCTACGGCGTTGCTGATTGTTCCGCTTTGGCTGGTACCTGTTTCCACGCGATCGACAGCACCGTAAAGAGCACCTGTAAAATTGAATGTTGTATTGGGAATAATTGTGGACCAAGAACCATGAAGGTTTGAAGCCACGTCGGCTGTTGGAGCAGGAACCATGTGAAAGCGAGCAGTGATAGTAGGTGGACTGGCTGATGTGCTATAGACATAAAGAGGACTTGTCGGCGAAGAATTACCAATACCCACATTCCCGTCTGATTTGATCGTCATCCACTTGTTCGTGCCCATCATGTCGGTGAAATGCAAGTCAGCCGAAGTGCCCGAGCTGAAATTCGTTCCCGATTCGATATAGTTCACTCCGGTTTGAGAAAGTATGCGTAAAGCAGCCGGTGTTCCCGCAGTGATATCTTGAAGGCGAATGTCTGTCGCACCTGTATCTGAAATATGAAGTTTACCTGACGGGTTGGCTTGATTAATGCCGACGTTGCCGACGTTCGAGATACGCATACGCTCGGTTCGAGTGCTGCCCGTCGCAAAAATCAAATTGTTATTTCCTACGGAGAACCCAATGCCATTTGCAGGAATTCCGTTGACGGCGGATCCAGAAAAATTAACTCCCATCCAGAGGCCGCCAAACGAAGAGTTTAAAAGTTCTAAGGTTGTGAGAGAGGAGGCACGAATACCGACACTCGTATTTGTATCGGTGTTTGTGCCAACTTCCAGTCTGTAAGACGGACTCATTGGACCAATGCCGACGTTACCGCCAGTATAATAAATTTTTCCCGCACCTCCGTCAGTCCAGAAGGTTGCTGAAGAAGGGAGTCGTGCGGCAGCAATAGTTCCTGTTGTAATTGTGCTGGCATCCAGTCCTGCGATATTGGCACAAGTAAAGGTGTCAGACAGGGAAGACCAGGTAAGAGTTTGCGAAGCCGTACAGGCCGAGTTCGCAAATTGTTGGGCACCCGTTGAAGATAACAAATTATTTACACCAAAATTCACAGGGGCATACTGAGTTCCACTCCAACGCATCACTTGACCTGTTGTCGGAGTCGTAGAAGCGACAGCATTGCCGTTGATTTTCGCAACTGTCGGATTTGGATAGGTTCCTGAAAGGTCTCCACCCGCGTCTCCACTTGCTGTTGGAGTGATCCATTGAAGACCCGAAGCTTGTGCTGAGTTTGCTGACAACACTTGTCCGTTTGTTCCCACTGGCAATCGAATATCATTCGTGCCATCGTGAACAATTAAGTCACCTTTTGTTGTGCTTGGAGAAAGACCGTTGAAAGCTGCAGTGGCAGTTGTCTGTCCTGTACCACCATTTGCAATTGGCAGAGTGCCAGTGACTTCAGTTGCTAAATTTACAGCGGCACCATTGCTTGCAGCCGTTAAACGACCTTGGGCATCGACTGTGATATTAGCTCTTGTGTAAGAACCCGCAGTTACAGCCGTATTTGCTAATGAAATAGTTCCTGTCGAAGTAATTGGTCCACCACTTAACCCGGTGCCAGTTGCAATATTAGTAACAGTACCACCGGCATTTGTGTCGGTGTCATTCGCACATTCCCAACGAGAATTTGCAGCGATCCACTTAATCACCTGGCCATCAGCACAAGCGACGTTATTAGGTTTATAAGTGAGATATTTAGAAGCGGCACTGTTAATATCACCATAATCCAAAGTCACAACACCAGTTTTAGTTGCAACAGAAGTGACAGGAAAAGCAATCGCCGCATTTGAAGCCGCAGTTAAACGCCCTTGAGCATCAACAGTGAAAGTTCCAACTTGAGTTGTGGAACCATAGGAGCCAGGAGTCACTGCAGTATTTGCTAAGGAGATAGTACCGGTTGTTGTGATAGGACCACCACTCAACCCAGTACCAGTCGCAATATTAGTAACAGTGCCACCCGCATTTGAATCGTTAGCAGGAGCCCACTTCGTTCCATCATATTTTAAAACTTGGCCAGAGGTTAATCCCGTTGTATCAACATCAACACCTTTAATCTTATTAACTGAAACAGCACCAATCGTTCCACTCACGTCACCAGCAACGGAAACGTTGACAGACTGACATTGAAACGAACCAGAAACAGAATTCCAATAAGGAGTCTGATGAGCCGCACAGTTTGCGCTTCCCACCGCCGTGTTAAATGCCGCTGTTGTCTGGTAAGTTGCCAGCGTGGCACTCAGATTTGTAACGTCACTGATTGCAATGGCAGAACTTCCCCATTGCGTGCCATTGAATTTTAAAAAATGTCCGTTTGTGGGAGCTGTATTTGAAATAGTTACGCCTTGAAGTTTGGCGACGGAAGGATTCGGATAGGTGCCTGATAAATCTCCACCTGCAGTTCCTGTAGGAACACGTGCGTCGCTGAAACGTGAATCGTTACCCGCGGCGACCGTTCCTGCAGTCGTTCCAATGTTCAAAGTTACAAGGGGAGTGGAAGTGTTGTTCGTGATTGTTACATAAGAGTTCGCTGACGTTACTGAGGTCACGGTTCCGCCGCTGGCTCCTGTCACCGGCGCACAGATCATCGCCGTGCCATTCCACGAAAGGAATTCATTGGCGGAGCACGTTGGAACCCCTGTTTTTAAAACGAAGTCCGCTTCTGTTCTTGTGCCCAGACGTTCTGCGGATTGAGCGTAAGCTGAAAAAGGAACTGTACGAATTTCATTCGACGGAGAAATAACTTTCCAGCCGCTGCCATCGTGGAATTGAACTTTCAAAAGGCGGATGTCGCCGGATTGCGCTGGGTAAGTAGCTCCGCCGACACAGTCGTGAGTCTTTGAATTGTTAAAGGCATCTAACAACGAATAAAAGGGATCTGTTGGAAAAAGTTTTGTGCCTGAACCAATGGGAACGTCGAAGACACCCTTGGAGTTCACCATGTTAATGCCATCTTTTTGCTCGCGATAGATCACGCAAGTCCCATTGGGATTTGTGACTTCAAAAATAAAACTGACGTTGTTGAATTCGAGAGCTTGGCCATCGGCTTTAAGAATTCGGCCCTGATAAGTGAATAATGACGGCGACGCCATCGCCCACGACGAAACAAACAGTAGAATTGAGATGAAGTACGTACAAGATCTCATGCATTTCTTATCGGAATTTTGACAGAAAAATCGAGCGAACGAAGTCTAGATTGGCGGGTACATAAGAGGTGAGGAATCAAAGTCTCATTTTGAGACGTTACTTGATTCCAAGTTTACGTTTGATGGCTTCTAAATCCTGAGATTGTTTTTGAATTTGTTTTTCGAGTTCTTGGTTCTTTTGCTTCAGAGCTGAGTTTTCACTTTCAAGAGAAGCAATACGACGATCGTGATTTTCAATTTTACGAGAGATCTCTTGCAACTGAGAATCCGAAGCTTTGCAAATGCCATGAAGTTCTTGAATGGCTTTAGTCAAAGGCGCAATCAATTCGCTGTAGTTTACGCCCCAATAACTGTTGTCATCTTTGTAAAGCAGACCCAGATTTTCCGAATTCACAGAGTCATTTAATTCCTGGGCAATGAAACCCCAGTGCTGTTTCGCCGACGACGGATTTTTTTCGTTTTTCCAGTTGAAGGAAACGGGACGGAGAGTGTCTATATACTGAAGTCCGCGATGAAGATCTGCGATGTTTGATTTTAAACGGCGGTCTGAAGTTTGAATTGTTCCGTTGGAAGAATAAACTGCACTCCATCGCTGTGCGCCGGTTCCCAGAGTGGCGCCGTTATCCGCATAAGGACGAAGTGTGGGGCCGTTAACGGCCGTACCACCAGTGAAATCACCCGAGTAGTTGATGACAAGAGTTGCGCCGCTGTCTTTGACCAGAGCACGGGAGCCTCCGGAGTTTCCGCGCGTTGTCTGATCAGCACTGCCAAGAATAAAATCGAATCCGCCGTTAACAATATTTCCTGTGGAACCCATGCTGCCGGCAACATCCAGTTTTCTTGTCGGAACCATGCCTATACCAACGCTTCCGTCAGAGTGAATGCGCATACGTTCCGCCAATGATCCAGCGACAAGTGTTGAGAAAATCATCGTTGCCGATTTTGAAGTTGCATAGTCTGAAGCGGCATAAGATTGAATTTGTGAAGAGGAGACGTAAGCAGAACCATCATATCCTCTAAAGCTCAAGAATCCCAAACTATCGCCATTAAGAACGGCGGCCGCTGTTCCAGAGGAATCACGAGCGCGAGTGACGATGACAGCGGCCTCGGCTGCGCCATTGTGTTGTGACTGAATGTAGACATCATCATCTACTCCGCCAGTTCCTTTAATATGAAGAACTCTTTCGGGAGCTGTGACGGTGGAGCCAATGCCAATGCGACCTGGAACTTGCAGAGCTAAATCTTGGGTTGCACGCCAGTCGCCCATAGGATTTGCATTTCCAAGGCGTACGACACCGCCTGCAGGATTTGCCACAGGACCGATACCCCAGTAACCAGTACTGTTCCAGTTACCTACAAACTGTGCTTGTCCATTTGTGTTGTGATAGCTTCCGACAAAGATGCTGTTGTAAGTAGCTTGGGCGTCCCATCCACCAACTTGCAAAAGAGCACCCGGTCCACTAGAGCCGATTCCCACTTTGCCGTCAGCCTGAATACGCATTTTTTCGTCATTGTTAGTATCAAAGATTACGGGGCCGTTAACTCCGTTTGAAAAATAAAATTCATCTGTCGATCCGTTTGAAAATCCGATTGTGCCTTTCCACGTTCCATCGCGAAGAAAGTCGATTTCAGATTTGCCGCTTGGCGGAGTATTCAGAATCAATGGAGTTTTTGCCGCCGATGGAGCCATCACGGCAAGCGCCGCTGTCGTATCGGGAGATTGGCCGATACCGACATAACCATCTTTGTGAATTGTCATTCGAGTGATATTCGTCGTCTCTAGATTTAAAGCATAGGCATCATTCGTGCCGAGAGTGGCATTGGACGTAAATGAATTTCCACCATTAATGAAGACGGAACCCGTCGTGAATGTAGAGCAGATCATTAATCCAGTTGCATCAAAGGTTACAAGCTGTCCGACCGCACAATTAAATGTCGTAACTGCAGAGCCTGTGCCATTGGATGCAAGAAGGCGATTTGCGGTGAGTGATGTAGCTCCGGTACCGCCATTTGTGACCGGGAGCGTACCAGTGACTTCCGTTGTAAGATTCACAGCAGCACCATTGCTTGCAGCTGTCAAACGCCCTTGAGCATCCACTGTGATATTCGCACGAGTGTAAGAACCCACGGTCACCGCCGTGTTTGCTAACGAAATAGTTCCCGTCGAAGTAATGGGACCGCCACTTAATCCAGTGCCCGTTGCGATGTTCGTAACAGTGCCGCCAGCATTCGTATCCGTGTCGTTCGCACATTCCCAACGAGAATTCGCAGCGATCCATTTTAAAACCTGACCGTCAGTACAAGCGACGTTATTAGGTTTGTAAGTAAGATATTTTGAAGCGGCATTGTTGATGTCGCCATAATCCAAAGTGACTGCACCAGTTTTTGTTGCGACTGAAGTCACAGGGAAAGCAATCGCAGAATTCGAAGCCGCAGTTAGGCGTCCTTGCGCATCAACCGTGAAAGTTCCAACTTGTGTAGTTGAACCATAAGAACCCGCCGTCACGGCAGTGTTAGCAAGTGAAATAGTTCCGGTCGTTGTAATAGGTCCGCCACTCAATCCAGTACCAGTTGCAATATTCGTAACAGTACCGCCAGCATTTGAATCCGCGGCAGGAGCCCACTTCATTCCGTCATATTTAAGAACTTGTCCGCTTATTAAACCAGTTGTGTCAACATCAACGCCTTTAATTTTGTTAACAGAAACAGCACCAATAGTCCCACTCACATCACCCGCAACCGAAACATTGATCGACTGACACTGAAACGAACCCGAAACCGAATTCCAATATGGAGTTTGGTGAGCAGCACAGTTCGCACTTCCCACAGCAGAATTAAATGCAGCAATAGTGTGATAGTTGCCTAAAGAAGAATTCAAGTTTGTAACATCACTCATGCCAATCGCAGCACCAATCCACTGAGTGCCGTCAAATTTTAAAAAGTTCCCATTTGTTGGCGCAGCACTTGCAACCGCCACATTTTGAATCTTCGCAACAGAAGGATTCGGATAAGTCCCAGATAAATCACCACCAGCAGTACCTGTCGGAACACGAGGATTTGTAAAACGAGAATCATCACCAGCCGCCACAGTTCCCGCACCTGTCCCAACATTCAAAGTCACAAGGGGAGTGGACGTATTATTCGTGATTGTGACATAAGAGTTCGCAGACGTGACATTGGTGACAGTCCCGCCACTCGCACCTGTCACGGGCGCACAAGCCAACGCACTTCCATTCCAAGTCAAAAACTCATTGGAGTTACAAGTTGGAACTCCGGTTTTCAAAACAAAGTCGGAAGCTGACTTATCTCCCAGTTTTTCAGCGGATTCGGCAAAGGCGGCAAAAGGGACCGTGCGAATTTCATTGTCAGGGCTGATCAATTTCCAGCCTGTACCGTCGTGAAACTGCACGCGAAGCAATCGAGTGTGGTTCACAGACGGCGTATAAGTTCCTGAAACGTTATTGTCGGCATCAGCACAATCGTGAACAAGTGTATTGTCGAAAGCACTCAATAGGGTTTTAGTCGGAGAAGAAGGAAATAACTTTGTGCCGGTGCCAATAGGAACGTCAAAAACACCATGGCTGTTGGCCATATTTACGCCATTCTTCTGTTCGCGGTAAATAACGCAAGAGCCTGTGTTGTTGGTGATTTCAAAAAGGAAGCTAACGTTATTGTATTCCAACGCGGTTCCATCTGATTTTACAATACGTCCTTGATAAGTCAGAGAACTAGGCGAAGCCTTAATCATTGGGCTCAAAAAAAGGCCGAAGAGGATTATCAATGGTGCCAGGTACGTTCCGTATTTCATGTCTCTCTTATCGGATTTTTAACGGAAGTTTAGAGAGGCCGAAGGCCAGATTGCCCTCTTATAAGACATAATCTCACGGAACAGCCAGTTTGAGACACCGATATCGAACAGATGTTATTTGCAGATTTTCGAATGAGGGTTCATTTCGCAAAGAGCATCTTTGAGAGCTTTATTCTGGTTTTCTAGATCGGTCACTTTTGAGTTTAAAACAGCGTTGTTTTCTTTTAAAGAGGCAATTTCACGGTCTTGTTTTTGATTTTCGGACACGACAAGAGCGTAAAGTTCCTTGATGGAGTTGATCATCGGAGCAATTAAGTTTTGATAGGCCACCGACTTCCATCCTTCACTGTTGGTACGGACGGCTTCAGGAAATTTCTTCTCGACTTCTTGGGCAATCAAACCGATTTGTTTCTCTGGAATTTGGGGATCTTTCCAATAGTAGGAAACGCCTTGCAGATCCAAAACCTTGCTCAGACTGTTTTCTAAAGGCTGAATATCTTTTTTAAGACGAATGTCTGAGGATTGGGTCAAAGTCCCCGAAATAGCCATGTTGCCGGCATAATCAAAGCTCAGTCTCTGTGTACAAGTGCCGCCAGGACAGTGATACCATTGCGCGATAAGAGCACTGCTGTTTTCATGGTGAATGGAGAAACTGCGTTTGGTTGAAGAGTTGTTGGTAACGTTCAACGCGGAGTCGCTTCGAGATAAGAACTCTAAGTAAGAGCTTCCATCGTTGATGTAACCGGTTCCCGCAACATGTAAAGGGTAGCCCGGAGTTGTCGTGCCGATACCGACGCGACCTCCTCCTGTTACAGCAAACTGACTTGTTCCATTTTTCACGACGTTGAAGAGAAAAGTATTTGAGGAAGAAAGGCCTGTACTATCCTTTTGTACGAAGTAGGCACCCGTATTTGTATAGCCTGCGTCTATACCACCGATAAAGGCCGCTGTCGTGTTACTTTCACCATTGAAATTGCGGATGAGTTCGAACTTGGCCGTTGGCGCCGTTGAGCCGATACCGACGTTTCCGTTTTGCAGAATCGTAAATCTTTCTGTTGCGGTATCGCTTGAGATTCTGAATCTGTCGTCCGTTGCAATTTCACCGAGAGACCATTTTAGAACGCCACCCTCATGAAGAGAAAAGTTTGGATTTCCAGAGGTAGCGTTAACAACGACTTGGTTGCCTGTGAAACGAGCGACGTTGGCGCTGGTGCTTGCAACATCTAGCATATAACTTGGTGAGGAAGTTCCGATGCCGACGCTGCCATCGGTATGGATTCTCATTCTTTCAGAGCGGGAAGCGTTACCATTGGCCGTTGTTTCAAATACCATGTAGGAGCCACGATTGGTCGACGACTGATTTTCTCCGGCGCTCACTTCGATAGCAGAAGTCGTCGCCCCAGTTCCTGAGCCGTCGTGGGCACGGAAATAAAATCCGCCAATGGTGTCGTCGGCCAGAACTGCAGTGTTTGATGAAACGGTCCCGCGAGTGCGGGTCATCATCAACGCAGAGCCATCAGTTTGATTGTCGGAGGAATGGAAAAGACGGGCTTGGAATGAACCACTGCTTTGAACGTCGAAAGGAAAGCTGGGAGAGCTTGTGCCAATACCGACGTTACCCGAGGCCGTGACCGCAAATTTTGTACTTCCTGATCCGAGAGTTGAGGTAGGCATTCCTGATTCAACTTTAAAAAGCACCGTTGAGCCTGAACCGATATAGCTTCCGACCGTTAAAACAGGATCTGTCAGAGCGGCACTGTAAGAGTTGTAAAACAAGCTGGGGCCTGAGTTACCAAGACTGGAGACCTGAATTCCTTGGGTTGCTCCTGTTGAGTTCACTGAGAGTTTTGCGGATGGTGAAGAGCTTCCAATGCCGACATTGCCGCCGTTATAATAAATCTTTCCAGCACCACCATCCGTCCAGAAGGTCGCCGAAGAAGGAAGTCTTGCCGCCGCGATAGTTCCTGTTGAAATTGTGCTGGCGTCAAGTCCGGCGATGTTTGAGCAAGTGAATGTGTCTGAAAGAGAAGACCATGTCAAAGTTTGGGAAGCCGTACATGCAGAGTTTGCAAACTGTTGTGCGCCTGTTGAAGATAACAAGTTATTTACGCCAAAATTCACAGGCGCATACTGAGTTCCGCTCCAGCGCATCACCTGACCCGTTGTCGGAGTTGTTGAAGCGACAGCATTTCCATTGATTTTTGCAACAGTCGGATTTGGATATGTTCCAGAGAGGTCTCCGCCAGCAGTTCCACTTGCTGTTGGAGTGATCCACTGAAGACCTGATGCTTGTGCAGAGTTTGCTGATAACACTTGTCCGTTGGTTCCAACTGGTAAACGAATGGCATTCGTTCCGTCGTGAGTAATCAAGTCACCTTTGGTTGTAACTGGTGAAAGACCGTTGAAAGCAGCAGTGGCAGTGGTTTGTCCTGTACCACCATTTGCAATCGGTAAAGTGCCAGTGACTTCCGTTGCCAAATTCACAGCAGCACCATTGCTTGCTGCCGTCAAACGGCCTTGAGCATCGACAGTGATATTAGCTCTTGTGTAAGAACCAGCTGTGACTGCAGTGTTAGCTAAAGAGATAGTTCCGGTTCCTGTGATAGGTCCGCCAGTTAGTCCTGTACCTGTGGCGATGTTCGTAACCGTCCCACCGGCATTCGTGTCTGTATCACTCGCACATTCCCAACGAGAGTTGGCGGCAATCCATTTTAAAACTTGGCCATCAGCACAAGCGACGTTGTTAGGTTTGTAAGTTAAATATTTTGAAGCGCCGTTATTGATGTCACCATAATCAAGAACAACCGCACCAGTTCTTGTTGCCACAGAAGTAACGGGAAATGCAATTGCTGCATTTGAAGCCGCCGTCAAACGACCTTTGCTATCCACAGTGAATGTTCCAACTTGGGTAGTTGAACCATAAGAACCCGCGGTTACTGCTGTGGTCGCTAATGTTGGATTTGGATAAGTGCCAGTTAAATCTCCACCCGCAGCTCCTGTTGGAGTACGAGCATCTGTAAAGCGAGAGTCATTACCTGCAGCAACAGTGTTAGCGACCGTTCCCACGTTCACAGTCAAAACGGGTGTCGTAGTGCCTGTGGCAACAGTTAGATAACTATTAGCACTTGTGACGTTTGTAACTGTACCACCCGCATTTGTGTCGACGTCGTTCGCACATTCCCAGCGAGAGTTTGCAGCGATCCATTTGATTACTTGACCGTCAGCACAAGCGACGTTGTTAGGTTTGTAAGTTAAATATTTTGAAGCGGCACTATTGATATCACCATAATCAAGTGTCACAGCACCAGTCTTAGTTGCAACTGAAGTCACGGGAAAAGCAATTGCAGAATTTGAAGCCGCAGTTAAACGTCCTTGAGCATCAACAGTGAAAGTTCCAACTTGAGTTGTAGAACCATAAGAACCCGCCGTCACTGCTGTGTTAGCTAATGAAATAGTTCCTGTTGAAGTGATTGGACCACCAGTTAAGCCCGTACCCGTTGCGATATTCGTAACAGTACCACCAGCATTATTATCAGATGCAGGAGCCCACTTCGTTCCATCGTATTTCAAAACTTGGCCAGTAGCTAATCCCGTCGTATCAACATCAACACCTTTAATCTTGTTAACAGAAACAGCACCAATCGTTCCACTCACGTCACCAGCAACGGAAACGTTGATAGACTGACATTGAAACGAACCAGAAACAGAATTCCAATAAGGAGTCTGATGAGCCGCACAGTTTGCATTTACAACAGCCGTATTAAAGGCAGCTACCGTATGGTAGTTACTCAATGTCGCATTTAAATTCGTAATATCACTTGTTGTGATGGAAGAACTTCCCCACTGAGTGCCATCAAATTTTAAAAAATGACCTGAAGTCGGAGCTGCATTTGAAACCGTAACACCTTGAAGCTTAGCCACAGAAGGATTTGGATAAGTCCCAGACAAATCTCCACCAGCAGCACCTGTCGGAACACGAGCATTTGTAAAACGAGAATCATCACCCGCAGCAACTGTGCCTGCGGTCGTGCCCACATTCAAAGTCACAAGAGGGGTTGAAGTATTATTGGTGATTGTGACGTAGCTATTTGCGGAAGTTACATTCGTCACTGTACCACCGCTAGCTCCGCTTACGGGTGCACAAACCAGAGCTGTTCCATTCCAACTTAAAAATTCATTCGCAGCGCAAGTAGGAAGTCCCGCTTTAAGAAGGAAGTCACTTGCGTTTTTATCTCCCAACATTTCTGCGGAATAAGCATAGGCAGAAAAAGGAACTGAGCGAATTTCATTGGCAGGTGAAATGACTTTCCAACCAACTCCATCATGGAACTGAACTTTTAACAGACGCGTGTCGCCTGAAGAAGCCATGTAGGTTGAGCCACCAGAACAATTTTGTGTGATGGAATTTTTAAAAGCATCCAATAATTTAAAAGTAGGATCTGTCGGAAATATTTTGGTTCCTGAGCCGATGGGGACGTCAAAAACCCCTTTGGAGTTTTGCATGTTTATGTCATCAACTTGCTCGCGATAGATAACGCAAGTCCCGGCAGGATTTGTGATTTCAAAAAGAAAACTCACATGAGCATATTCTAAGGGAGTGCCGTCTGTTTTAAGAATGCGACCTTGATATGTGAAAGAATTCGGAGCCGCAAACGCAAGCGCGCCAATAAATAAAATGAGAATTTGAAGCAAGTACGTGCCGTATCTCATGCCTTTCTTATCGGAATCTTGACAACAGAGGTAAAGCTAAATGCCCCTTAATTGCTGATGAATAAAGGTCTTGTTTTATTTTGAGACACAGATTTTAGATTTAGGGTTCATCTCGCACAGAGCTTCTTTGAGCTCTTTGTTTTGTGTTTCTAGAACCTGATTCTTTTTCTCCAGAGACTCAACACGTGCATCAATGCCCACGACTTTTGTATAAAGCTCTTTGATGGCGCTAATAATCGGAGCCACCAAGTTTTGATAAGCAATCGATTTGTATCCATCCATGTTGTTAGCAACTACTTCAGGAAATTCTTTTTCCACATCTTGGGCGATCAATCCCATTTGTGTCGAAGCTGGTTTGCGCGGATCAATCCAGTTATAGGTAACTCCATCCAGGCGGAGGATTTTTTCCAAAGAATTTTCAAGAGGACGAACGTTCTTTTTCAGGCGGGCATCAGAAGCCTGAGTCAGCGTTCCGGCCATCCAACCATTACCATCGGCTTTCACCCAGAAGGCGTTATTGAAAGTGCCGCCCGGAGCTCCTCCGATGGTGTAACCGACAACAAAATAATCGCTGCCCTCATCCCCGACGCTGACTCGTAGGTAAGATTGATCGGTAGCATTCACGTATTTAGCCATCCAGATTTCATCGGTGCTGCTTTCAACGCCCCGAAACCAAAGTGCGTTTCCGTATCCTTGTGTTCCTGCGGCTTTAGTCAAACCTATTGCAGCATCTCCATTTACGGTGAGCTGTTTATCTATTGTTGCGCCTGTGCCAACTCCGACTCCTACATTTCCTGTGTACGGATTTAGATAGAGTGGTGCGGCTGTAGTATTGCCATTATAGAAAGCTTGAAATAATGAACCGACATTTCCTGACGGAGACACAGTTCCTAAATAAGCCCCGGACCCCGTAGTCCCGGCAACAAAGTCACTATTGTTGACTTGCATAAGAGCTTGTTGGCCACTGGCACCTTGAACCGTCAGACGAACTGAGGGAGAGTTTGTGCCAATACCGAGCTGACCCACGGGACTGAGATAAAGCCTGCTAGCTCCGGCCGTGTAATCGTAAACTTCATATCCTGCATTTCCGTTTGAAATATTAATGCCCGCGCCATAGACCTGAGCAACGCCACCCGCTGTGAGACCCGCATAGCGAGATTGAACCGCAGAGCCATTGCTGCCGCTTTCAACGTTGAGAGTGGTGCTGGCAGAAGAACGATAGACAGAAAGAGGATAAGTTGGCGTCGTTGTTCCGATGCCGACGTTGCCATTGGAATGAATGCGCATTTTCTCTGAACGTGAGGCGCTTCCGTTGGTTGTCGTTTCGAAAATCATGTAAGTACCACGATTGGTTCCGGAATGATTTTCTCCGGCGCTCACTTCGACAGAGGAGTTGGTTGTTCCTGTGCCGGAACCGTCATGCGCGCGGAAATAAATTCCGCCAATCGTGTCACCGGAAGTAACGGCCGTGTTGGATGCCAAAGTTCCGCGCGTGCGAGTCATCATCAATGCGGAACCGTCATATTGATTGTTGGAAGAATGCAAAAGCCTTGCTTGAAAAGAGCTGGAACTTTGAACATCCAGAGGAAAGCTTGGTGATGTCGTGCCAATACCAACATTTCCTCCGGAAGAAATTGTCATTCGAGGAGTGTTGGTGGTTTCAAAATTCAATGCATAAGCATCATTGGTTCCCAAGGTCGCGTCAGCACCAAAACTATTTCCGCCGTTGGCAAAAACTCCTGAGGCAGAGTAGTTGGTGCAACCCATGACGCCCGCGGCATCGAACGTTACGATTTGTCCGACACCACAACTAAACGTCGTAAGAGCCGAGCCCGTGCCGTTGGAAGCAATCAATCTATTGGCAGTGATGGAAGTAACTCCTGTACCACCTTTATTCACAGGAACAGCAGAAGGGAAGTTTGCAGGATCAGCACTAATGGTTCCAGAAGTGACTGCGATACCAGCGCCGACTTGCACAGCCCCTTTTGCTGACGTTGTCGCATCGTTAATTGAAATCGCGGGAGTTGTTGATCCTGTTGCAACGACGATCGGTGCAGTTCCCGTGACGTTTGTGACGGTTCCATTTGTTGGAGTGATCCATTGAAGACCCGATGCCTGTGCAGAGTTTGCTGATAACACCTGTCCATTTGTACCGACAGGCAAACGAATGTCATTTGTACCATCGTGAACAATTAAGTCACCCTTGGTTGTGCTTGGTGAAAGGCCGTTGAATGCCGCCGTCGCTGTTGTTTGCCCTGTGCCACCATTTGCAATTGGCAAAGTGCCAGTGACTTCCGTTGCAAGATTCACGGCGGCACCATTGCTTGCCGCTGTCAAACGACCTTGAGCATCGACCGTAATATTTGCGCGAGTATAGGACCCTGCCGTCACAGCCGTGTTTGCTAATGAAATTGTTCCAGTGGAAGTAATCGGGCCACCGCTTAGTCCAGTACCCGTTGCGACGTTAGTAACTGTACCACCGGCATTCGTATCTGTATCACTCGCACACTCCCAACGAGAGTTGGCGGCAATCCATTTCAAAACTTGTCCATCGGTACAAGCTACATTGTTAGGTTTGTAAGTGAGATATTTTGAAGCAGCATTATTGATGTCACCATAATCAAGAGTCACCGCACCAGTTTTAGTTGCAACAGAGGTCACAGGAAAAGCAATTGCAGAATTCGAAGCCGCAGTTAAACGCCCTTGAGCATCAACAGTGAAAGTTCCAACTTGAGTTGTAGAACCATAAGAACCCGCAGTGACTGCGGTGTTAGCAAGTGAAATGGTTCCTGTCGTAGTAATTGGACCACCACTCAACCCAGTACCAGTCGCAATATTAGTAACAGTGCCACCAGCATTTGAATCGTTAGTAGGAGCCCACTTCGTTCCGTCGTACTTCAAAATTTGGCCAGAAGCTAATCCCGTTGTATCAACATCAATGCCTTTAATCTTATTTACAGAAACAGCACCAATAGTTCCACTCACATCACCCGCAACAGAAACATTGATCGACTGACATTGAAATGATCCTGAAACAGAATTCCAATACGGCGTTTGATGAGCAGCACAGTTCGCACTTCCAACAGCAGAATTAAACGCAGCCACGGTATGGTAATTACTCAAAGAAGAATTCAAATTAGTAACATCACTCATGCCAATCGCAGCACCAATCCACTGAGTTCCATCAAACTTAAGAAAATGTCCATTGGTAGGTGCTGCATTAGCAACCGCAACATTCTGAAGCTTCGCCACAGAAGGATTCGGATAAGTCCCAGACAAATCTCCACCAGCAGATCCCGTAGGAATGCGCGCATCACTAAAGCGGGCGTCGTTACCTGCAGCCACTGTTCCGGCCGTCGTGCCAATATTGAGAGTTACAAGGGGAGTTGAAGTGCCATTTGTAATTGTGATGTAACCGTTAGCAGAAGTAACATTTGTCACAGTCCCGCCACTCGCACCCGTGACAGGAGCACAGACCATCGCGGTGCCATTCCAACTTAAAAATTCATTCGCAGCACAAGTTGGAACTCCGGTTTTTAAAACGAAGTCCGAAGCCGATTTATCTCCAAGAGTTTCCGCAGATAAAGAAAAAGCAGAAAATGGAACCGAACGAATTTCATTCGATGGAGAAATAATTTTCCAACCACTGCCATCGTGGAACTGAACTTTCAAAAGACGGGTGTCGCCAGTGGCCGCCGTATAAGTCGAACCTCCAGAACAGTTTTGTGTCGTGGAGTTTTTAAACGCATCTAAAAGTTTAAAAGTCGGTGCTGCCGGGAACAGTTTTGTGCCAGAACCAATCGGCACATCGAAAACTCCTTTGGAATTCACCATGTTCACATCGTCTACTTGCTCACGGTAAATCACGCAAGACCCAGTCGGATTTGTGATTTCAAAAAGAAAGCTGACATGTGCATATTCCAGCGGAGTGCCATCTGTTTTAAGAATACGTCCTTGATAGGTAAATGAATTAGGCGACGCTAAGACCAGCGAACTAAAAAGAAAAACCAGAAATGAGACAAGGTACGTACAAGTTCTCATGACGAACTTATCGGATTTCTTAACCGGTTTTTGAAGGGAATGACCGTGATTATTTGGTCATGAAGGTAAATTTTGTCTTAAATTAGTACAAGGTCGGGTCGGGCATTAAGCGGTTTCGATCTTATTTTTTGAAATAGTATTCACAATCAAAGCGCTCGCAATCACTAAAGCTCCTAAAAGCTGACGAAGGCTGAGGCTTTCGTGAAAGATCATTGCACCCATAATTGCTGCCGTCAGAGGTTCGATCATCATCAAAAGAGCGACTTCAGAACTTTTTAATTTTTGCAAAGCCGCCAGTTCTAAACTCAATGGCAAGATTGTGCAGATCAAAGCGATGCCGAAAATGCAGCTCGCCTGAAAGCTGGAAAGGTTTTGCACGGAACCGAAATCAGGACGGTGAAAAAGCGACAATGCAATCGCACCGAAAGTGATCACATACAAAGCCGAAGAAATCGGGCGGACATCTTTTTGCAAACGGCCTGAAAGCAAAACATAAATCGCATAACTGATCGCAGCTCCAAGGCCGGCAGCAATCGCCCAGATATTTTTAACTTCGATGTGACCCCAGAGCAAAAGAACCAAACCCGTCGATGCCGCCACCAGGCATAAGGCTTCTTTTTTAGAAATCTTGTCGTGAGTAAAAAAGTGCGAAAAAATATTCACCCAAAACGGATAGGTATAAAGCAACAACGCCGCCAGCGTGACACTCACGCCTTTGATCGCTTCAAAATAAAGTGTCGAGAAAAACGCGTAACCGAAAATTCCTAAAAGAGCGGCAATCAAAGTTTGTCGTTTGTTGAGCTTCACCCATTGTGGTTTAAACAGCAGCAGAAATATCCAAAGGAGAAGAGCTGCCAGGGTGAAACGGTAAGAAAGAAATTCGCCGACAGAAAGGCCTGATTGAAAGGCCCATTTTGCAAAGATCCCTAAAAAACCAAAACCCGCGCTGGCGATGGAAATTTCAATAGTTCCTCTTAAGCGGGGGTTCATGGAAGCCATCAATTAGCCTCTTGGTTTTTTAACTCGGACACGAGATGCAGGTTTCGCGGTTTTCTTTACGGAAGTGGCGCGACCTTTATAAGTGCGCTTTGTTTTTACTTCTTCTGGATCATCCGGCAAGAACACACGATCAACTGCGCTTTCATTGAGGAAAATCAACTCGCCTGTTTTCAAAGCTCCCAAACGCAAACGGCCTACAGCCACACGTTGAAGTTTCAAAACGTCAAAGCCGACTTTCGCAAACATCTGACGAATCTGACGGTTTTTACCTTCCGTGATCACGATCTTGTACCATTCGTACTTGTCGGACTTATTGTCGCCGGATTTTTTGATTCTTTCGATATGACGGGCAGAAACTTTACCGCCGATGATTGAAACACCTTTTTTAAGTTTTTCAATGTGATGAGGCTGCGGTTGACCATCCAACTTCACAAGATAAGTCTTAGTCACTTCCGCTTTTGGATGCATGACCTTGTTGGCAAAATCACCATCGTTCGTCAAAAGAAGCATGCCCTCTGAGTCCCAATCCAGACGTCCCACTGGGAACACACGCGCAGGAACTTCACTAAGGTAATCAGCAATCGTTGGACGTCCATGCGGATCATCCATTGTCGTTAGAACACCTTTAGGTTTGTTCATCACAAGATACAATTTTTGAGTCAAAGGTTTGCGCAAAGGCTTTCCGTCGATAAGAATACGATCAGCTTGAGGATCTACTTTGATACCCAATTCGTAAACGCGTTTGCCGTTCACTGTGACTTGGCCTTCTTCAATCATGCGATCCGCATGACGACGAGACGCAAGGCCGCTATCAGCGATTAATTTGTTAAGTCGAACTCTTTGAGAGGAGTTATTTTCAGACATTCTTCATCAGCCTCAGCTAGGTGTTGAGTGGCCAATATATCACCACTGAGGGCAGAAGAGGAGAGATTCTTGCGGCTGTACTCGCCAATAGCGTGACGGAGGTCGCGCACAAGCAAAGTCATGAGCTTATCTCCTAAAAACACGTTATCAACGGCTGTCTCAGCCTTATTCAGTACAATCGAAGACCATTTCAAAGCTTCAGAGTCACCCTGTTGAATTAGAGCGCACGTTCTTTCAAGCTGGCTTACAAGATCCTGATAGTAAGGATCTGTGCGGCGATCGACAAAGAACTGCTCCAAACGCTTGATCGGGAAAAGAACGCGCGTCTGCTCTTGCAAAGGCTCGTTCTTCATCTCTTGAAGTTTTTGGAAAACGTAACCTCTTAGAAGTGAACCCGTCACCTTTTCGCCGACAACACGGAATTGAGCCGTGATGTAAGGAGCGACCTCAATTTTATGAGTGTGGTGATTGCTGAGTTCAAGTTCTGAAGAATAGTAAAGAACCAAGTCATTGCGCAAAGGTTCCAACTGACCATTGCGGATTGTGAACTTGCGATCAAAAGTGCGGACTTCCAGAGTTTTATCGGCACGAAGAACAATCGCCACCGCGCGCTTGTTTTGATCTGGCAAAATACGGAACTTATCATTTTCGCCGCAGAGAGTCTTAACGTATGAACTCACTGCGTCAACAAGATCAGAGAAATGTTCGATCTCGATAAGCTGCATGTTTTGCGGAAAACGGATCGGACTCAAATCAAACTTCTGCTGGTAGAAGCTATTGAAATTCTCCAACAAAAACTGAACTTCGTGACCCAATTGCTGCTTGTTCGACGCCCAGTGCGGGTAGTCCATACAGTAATTGAAAAACATCTCGATCAATTCAGGAGTGAGAACGTCCTCAGGGTGAGGAAAACCTCGTAAGAAGTTATAGAAGGACAAACGCGTGGGCGTGTTTTGCGGGTTGAGATCTGAAACAAATTTTAAAAGCTGTCCGACTTTTAGCAAAACTGCCTCCTTCGAGGCATAAAGTATGAACATTTGAAATTTTAGTCCAGAGAAAATATGATAGAAAACGCAGAATTTTTTGAAAGTCCTAGGAGGGGCACAACATGCATAAAGAATTAAATCCGGAACTCTTTGGGGAAAAGAAAGTCGCTAAAAGTTCCATGATGGAAAGCCCGGCAAATCTAGGCACAACTGGAAACAGTTATTTGAACACAGATCGCCAGATTTTCGAGCTCAAAGCCCAAAATCAGGCTCTTGCGGACCAACTGAACAAAGTCGTTGGAACAGTGAACGAGCTGATCAAAACCTCCAACATCAAATTTGAAAAACAAAGCCAACTTTTAAGCCGTCTTGAGCAAAGCCACAATGGGCTTGCGACAGAAGCCGGTCAAAAAATCACACAGCTTGCGCAACGAGTGAACGAACGCAAAAGCCTGGATTTGAAAGTTCAAGAGATGGTCGATCGTCACAACAACGTGATCAAAAGTTTTGAAGTGCGCATGAACCACTTACAAAAACTTTTGGCTGAAAAAGAAGCGCAGATGATTTCTGCGCAAGCGGCTTTGAATGAAGCGAAAATGGAAATCGCTCGTTTGAAACGGCTGTAAAAAATTAAATATGGTAAAGCCAGCCGTGAGTGTCTGGCTTAAGACCTTGTTGAATGCCTGTGAGTTCTTCGTAAAGAGAACTCGCAACAGGTCCCACCTCACCGTTATTCACAACGATCTTCCAGTCTTTCGCGGCAAGCTCTCCCACAGGGCTGATCACAGCCGCAGTGCCTGTTCCAAAGATTTCTTTCAAACGGCCTGACTTCGCACTTTCACGAATTTCTTGAAGGCTCAATTTTCTTTCCGTGATGTTCTTACCCTGATTTTTTAAAAGAGTGACGATAGAATTTCTTGTGCCGCCACCTAAGATCGTGCCGCCTAAAGCCGGCGTGACGATTTCGTTATCGAAAACAAAGAAGACGTTCATTGTTCCAACTTCTTCCACGTATTCACGATTCACATCAAGCCACAAGACTTGCGAGTATGAATTCTTTTTTGCATCCAGTGCCGCTTTCAGGCTGGCTGCGTAGTTGGCAGCGGCTTTCGTTGCACCCAATCCGCCAGGAGCAGCGCGCACAAGTTCTTCTTCGACCCAGATTTTCACAGGCTTGTTGTCGTTGCCATAGTAAGAACCCACCGGAGAAAGAATGGTGAAGAACAAATATTCATCAGCAGGGCGCACACCTAAGAACGCTTCCGTTCCGATCAGAGTAGGGCGGATGTAAAGAGCACTTCCTTTTTCGCGAGGAATCCAGTCTTTATCGACACGGATCAATTCGCTAATACCTTGAAGGAAAAGTTCTTTCGGCGGAGCTTGCATGCACAGGCGTTCGGCGCCATCGACCATGCGCTGCCAGTTAAACTCAGGACGGAACATCACACATTTTCCGTCTTCATGAGCAAACGCTTTCATGCCTTCAAACAACGCTTGGCCATAGTGCAAGACACTCGCGCCCGGGTCCAACGGCAACGGTTGATAAGGTGTGATCTTCGCATCATGCCAACCATTCTTCTTGGAATAAAAAGCTGTGAACATATGGTCGGTAAAAAAGCGACCAAATCCCAAAGAATCAACAGAAGGTTTTTGTTTAGGCGCAGACGTGCGTTGGATCGAAATATTTTGTGTGCTCATGTCTTCTATTAAACACGAGCCCGACGATGGCGCAAGTCACAGTTCGGCAGTTGGTAAGAAAATCACAATGAGATGTGAATTAACTTTTAAAAAGGGCTACTGCGCCCCTTTTTCCATTCTCTTGAGGAAGGCTCCCGGTTTTTCAAATTGAGTCAAAGTGAGAGCATCAATCCAAACACCATGCGGATTGATAAACACCACCGTCGGAAGTCCTTGGATATTGTATTTCTTTTTAAGAGCCCTAAGCTCTTCAGAATCTTTCGTCGCATCAAACTTTAATAAAACAAAATTTTCAGCCATCGCACGCACGCGAGCATCCGTGAAAGTTTGCTCTTCCAGTTCATGGCAAGCGGCACACCAATCGGCCCAGAAATCAATAATGACAGGCTTTTGATCTTTCGCGGCTTGTGTTAGAGCGGCTTCTGAGTACGGCTGCCAATTCATTTTCTTAATTTGGTTTAAGCTATTGCCAGCCATCATGGTTCCGCGAATCATGGGACGCAAATCAAACGCAGCAATGACCACGTAGCCAATTCCCACAATAAGCACGGCCTGCATAATTCCTTTTTGAATATGCTTTATCGCAGGCATCCCTTTCGCAGGAAGAAAGGCCCCGTAAACGCTGGCAAGAACAACAAGGCCCGCGCCTAAAGCGACATCAAACCAACGAGCAGGAAGCAAAAGATCCAGATAATAATAAAAGGCACTCAACATCAAAGTGCCTAAGATAAATTTAAATGAATTCATCCACGCGCCCGAGCGAGGCAATGCTTTTACCAATTGGTTTGAAAGTCCCAAAGCAATAAAGATCAAACCCAATCCCAGTGCGTAAACGAAGAGATATAAAAATCCCAAAAGTTTATTTTGAGTGGAAGCAACATAAGTCAAAATTGCTACAAGCACAGGGCCGACACAGGGACTTGCAACAATTCCCGCAAAAAGGCCTGTCAGATAAGCGCCACCCAGTCCTTGCTTTTGTTTGCCGGTGCCAAAGCGATTGCGAATAAACGCCGGCACCTGTAATTCGTAAAGTCCGTACATGCTGAGAGCCATCGCGAGGAAAATCAAACACACCACGGTCAGCACGTAAGGATTTCCTAATGTCGCACCAAAGACGCCACCGCTGGAAGCGGCTGCCAAACCTAAAACAGAATACGTTGTCGCAATTCCTAAAACATACACGCAGCTTGTGATGAAGTTGAGCAGGCGACTTCTTTCATTGGAGTGATTTCCCAACACCGCAAGCGTAATAGGAATCATCGGAAAAATGCATGGAGTGAAACTTGTGAAGATACCCGCAAGGAAAACAAACACGAGTCCCGCAAGCATTCCTGAACCAAGATATTTGTTAAAGTTCGTCGTGTCGAAAAATGAAGAAGGATTGCTCATCACTTCTTGAGGAGCCTTTTCAACGCGCGGTTCGCCTTCCACCATGGTCACCATGATTGGAACTTCGATCACTTTGGTTGTGGGAAATAGACAAAACTGATCAGAACAAGCTTGATAGACTAATTCCAACTTCATCTTGTCATATTTTTTTAAAAAACGGGAAGGAGCCTCAATGTGCGCCGTGAGGGTTGATGTTTTTTCAACTCCTGTGCGCTCTTTTTTAGAAAACTTGTCGTACCATTTTTTTGTGGGTGTGATTTTGAAAGGGGCTACTTGAAATCCATCCGGTTCTAAAATCACAACGCTGAATTTATCTTCGTAAGCGTGATAACCTTCCGGCAATTTCATTTTGATTTCGATATTGCCGCCTTGGCCGGGGCTCCATTCATAAGGAAGCACCTTTGTTTCGGCGAGCAGGGGATCCGTATCATCCGGGTTGGCGACGGCCCAAGACCTTGGACTTGCACAAAGAAGAAGAGCGAATACCAAAATGTACTTCAAGCTGAGTTTCATACCTTTTCCTCTTAGTCCCACTCTCGACCATGGGCAAGTTTATTCGGCAATGACTCAATATTAACACACTTCACTCCGATAGAGAAACTGAGAGGTCATATCATATGGGTTTTGTAGGTATAATAATTGTATTTGCGTGTGTCTTCGGTACGTTCGCGGCCGGCGGCGGAAGCATGGGAGTGATCTTGCATGCGGCTCTCGGCGAGATGGTGATTATCGGTGGTGCCGCATTCGGTGCATACGTGATTGCCAATCCAATGAAGATCGTGAAGATGGGTATCAAACTCTCCATCAAAGCGATGACTTCCAAAGGACCGCAAAAACCTGATTACGTGGAACTTCTTCAAATGCTTTTCCAACTCTTCCAACTTTTCCGTAAGGAAGGACCTCAAGGGGTTGAGAAACACATCGAGGAACCAGAAAAGAGTGAGCTCTTCAAAGCTTATCCTGGTTTCATGCACAACCATCACGCTGTTGATTTTCTGTGCGACACAATGAAAGTCACTTTATCTGCGGAACTAAGTCCTTACGATGTCGATGATCTTTTGGACGCCGATATCAAAGGTATCCACGCCGAAGAACATCTTGCGCAACATGCGGTGGCCGCTGTAGCCGGTGGTTTCCCGGGACTAGGTATCGTTGCCGCCGTTTTGGGTATCGTTAAGACGATGGGTAAGTTGAGTGAAGGTACCGAAGTTATCGGTGCCAGCGTTGCCCATGCCCTGGTCGGAACGATGTTAGGGGTTTTCTGCGCTTACGGTTTGATTGAGCCGACATCAACAAAGATGGCCGCGGATATCGAATCTGAAGGTCGTTACTTGGCATGTATTAAAGCGGCTCTAGTTGCATTGCAAAGAGGTGCGCCTCCTATCGTATGTATCGAGTACGCGCGTCGTTCGATCATGCCAGAAGAGCGTCCATCATTTGCGGAAATTGATAAAGCTACTAAAGAAATTAAGAAAGCCGCCTAGTTGCGGAACTGGATTGATTAAAAATGGCAGAAAAGAAACAGACAATCGTCATCAAAAAAATCATTGTCTCTGGAGGCGGTGGCCACGGCGGATCCTGGAAGGTCGCCCTTGCCGACTTCATGACAGCTTTGATGGCCTTCTTCCTCGTGATGTGGCTCTTGGGTCAATCTGAAGAGACGAAGAAAGCCGTGTCGGATTATTTCTCAACGCCGTCCGTGATTGAATACAATTTCCAAAACTTCGGTGCAGAACTGACGTTGGAAAAATTATTCTTGGACATTTTGAATGAGCCTTTAAAAGCATTCCAAAGTTTTATGGAGCCAGTTGATAAAACTCCAAATCTTTTGGATATGGGTTCAACAAAAGTTGTTGCTGCGTATTTGGCCGATCAAATGAATGATGTGGCAAAAAACGTGGTTGTAACTCCGGAAGGTTATGACTTTGATATTCCTGATTACATGCTTTTTGAAAGAGGCACGGCGCAACCGAATGCCAACTTTGTTAAAGTCATGGATAAAATCAAAGGTGTGACGGGCGGTCTTAAAGATGCGGATATCAAAATCACGTCAGGACTTTTCGTTCAAGCAGTTCCAGATGGCAGCCTGATGTCTGCGAATAAAGTGGCTTCTGAAAGATTTGATATTGTTCGCAACAAGATCCTGGCTTCACTGGAAAGCAACACGGTGAGTGTTGTCGGCGGTATCAGCGTGAAAGAAAAACGCGGTGAGATTGATCCGGCAAAATTGATTGGTTTTATCCGTGTAAAGATCGCGCAAAAAGAGCTGACTTCCGACGGTCGTAAACCGCGCAAGCTCGAAGCCCTTTTTGGTCCGTCACGTGTGGATATGTCTGTATATGACAACTTTGTGAATCAAATCAGCAACCGCAAAAAAGCGGAAGCTTCGAAAGATTTGAAAAAACAAGTTGATCAGGAACTCAAAGAAGAGACGGGGATTAAAGATCCGTCGACGCAGACAGAATAAAAAAGAAATCTCCCGCGCCATTAAATTGAGAGCTCTCGCTGGTTCCAGTGAGGGCTCCTTCAAAAAAGATCACACCCCATTTTGTTCCTAGCCCCGTGCGAGCATCAAAGTAAGGATTGATATTGTCGACGCTCGGAGTGTTGTAACCGATTTCGTTATCCCATTTCCAAGAACCGAAAACCGTCGAAACTTTTCCGAAAGCATAACGGGAAGAACGGTGATCCGTGCCTTCCCAATTGCTGTTGTTGTCGTAAAGAATTCTGTAATCGCCAAAATGAAAATGGCCGCCCAATAAATCACCGTTGTGATCTCCGCCATTGTAGTACTGACTTTTGCTGTAAGTGATAATCAAATGCGTTGTCGCAGAGAACGACACCTTGATGTCAGCATTCATGCGCAAATTAAAATGATCATCGCTATGCTCGAAGTTTGTATTAGAACCCCAAAGTCCCAAACGAAACTGCGGGCCAAAGTTAAACCAAAAAGATCCTTGCAGAGCTGGAGACTTATCCGACTGCGAAAGCCCATATTCCACATAATGAGAGAGAAGACTCACATCTCCCGAAAGTTGAAAAGTGGGAGACGTGTTGCCCTCGGCGGCAAAAACCCGCTGTGAAAAAGAGAATAGGATAATGATAAAAGCAATGTATCTTCGCATAGATAGTCGTCTCATTGTGAACCATTCATGAACGAAAAACAAAGATTTCGCGGAGGGAACCTCGGAGGAACTGGACCAAAAGCCCAGATCAGTATAAATTCTGAAGCTTATGAATCTAGATCTTCCTTTGAACGAATATACATACGTTGCCTTTGATACGGAAACCAGTGGAGCATATCCGGTCGGTCACGACATTGTCGAATTTGGTGCGGTGAAATGGTACAAAGGGAAAGAGGTCGACCGTTTGCAGTTTTTATTAAGACCGCGCGAGTTGATGAGTGATTTCATTATTGGCATTCACGGAATCACCAATGATATGGTGAAAGACGCACCATTGATGTCTGAAAAAATTCACGAAATTCATGCCTTCTTTAAAGATTCAGTCGTTATGGCTCACCATGCTCCCTTTGATATGGGATTTGTTTCCATTGATTTTGAAAAAGCGCGTTTGCCATTGCCTACAGAGCCCGCTCTTTGTACGAGCCTGCTTTCACGAAAGTGGATTCACGGAGTTGAAAACCATAAACTGCAAACATTGGTTAAGCATATGGCGATTGATGGTGGTCAAGCTCACCGCGCGTACGATGATGCCAAAGCTTGTTTACATGTGGCTCTGGGTTGTTTCCAAAAAATGGGTGAAGAGATGACCTTAGCGGGAGCAATTAAAAGCCAGGGAAAAAATCTTTGGTGGAAAGATTATTCGCTGATGTTCTCAACTAACAATCAGTTGAAGAACCTTATTGAGGCCACACAAAATAAAAAAGACATCGACATGATTTATCAGGGTGGTTCTGCAAAAGGTGAAACCCGCAGACTCACTCCCATTGGTATCGTGAGAAATCCCGACGGAGATTATTTGCAGGCTTTTTGTCATAAAGATCAAACCGCGAAAAGATATTATCTCACCCGAATTAGTGACGTTGCGATTGTTTTTTAAATTTCCCTTTGTGAAACGACGAGCACTATCATTTCTTTTCTGAAATTATTCATCACTCTTACCATTCTTTGAAGAGGGAAAAAATTCTCTTATGTGAGACTGTCGACTCGGCACAGAGAAAGTGGTCAACCTTTTAATTATTTATTCCGAGGGATAAAATATGAACATGGCGAAAAATCTAAAACGAGTAATGTTGGAGCGTGGTTTGTCTGTTGCAGATCTAGAGCGCCGTTCGAAAGTTTCGAGAAAGACACTCTATCATTGGATGGGAGGGCAAAAGCCCCGCAACATCGAGCAGGTTTTCAGCGTGTGCGATGCTTTGCAAATTTCAATTGATAGTTTGTATGGACGTTCGAATCAGCAACCGATAACAAAACCTGTTATCCAAATTGATGTGAGTGATCTGAAACAAGATCTTCACGCGGGAGGTATGAGGTCATTCTTCGTCCGGTGAAAATCCGCGGTGATACAAATTAGAAATGTACTCAAGTTCTAATTTGTATTTCCGAAAGTAAGCTGAGCAAAGTTTGTTTATTTAAAAAAATAATTCCGGATGCTGTGCAAGTCTGCACAGCTTTTTATTTGTGATTTTTTTGAGAGAAGAGTCCGCAGGAGGGCTTAGGGTTTTTTATTGTCTAAAATTTTGAAAAATGAATCTGAGATTTTTTTGTGGAGGTGTAAATGAAAAAACGAAGTCTCAATTTTAAGTTGGCGTTGGTGATGGGGATTCTTATTTTAGGTTCTGCCGTCATCGCAGGGATCGGTTTAAGTCGCATGGAGATGCTCAATGCAACGCTGGATCGCATTGTGAAAGAACGCAGTGCCCGTGTGTCGCTTGTAAAAGACATCAAAGCTTTATTCTATCTGCAAATGATGGATGAGCGAACCTTTGTTCTTGAAGAAACAAACGAAGGCATGCAAACAATCGGTCAATTGATGGGTAAGCGTCACGACGAAATGTTAAGTAAGATCAACGATCTTTATGAAATTTCCACGGACGCTGGAAAAGAAGAAATGACGAAGTTCCGTGAAAACTATCAAGCGTGGTGGAGTCTTACGGAACAAGTTCGTAAAATTTCAATGGATGGGGATAACAAACGCGCCATCACTTTGATTCACGAAAAAGGTTCTCCACTCAGAAAAATCGGCGAAGAAATTATCAATTCGACGGTGGATCGCAACGAAAAACGCATGGTGGAAGATGCAGAACAAGCGGCCGCTGATTATAAACAAGCACATTTCTTGGTTCTTCTAACAAGCGGTATTGCTATTCTTTTGGGGGTTTCGTTTGCAAGCTTCGTGTTGATTTCTTTGGGTAAAGCCATCAACAGCGTGATTGAGAATCTGACAAGCGCTTCGGATCAAGTGTCGAGTGCGGCTCAGCAGATTGCTTCATCCTCTGAAGAGCTTTCTCAGGCGACGACAGAGCAAGCGTCTTCGCTTGAAGAAACTGTTGCTACCATCGAGGAACTTTCTTCAATGGTGAAAGTAAACTCCGAAAATGCAAGCCAAGCGGCTCAGTTGTCGAATGAAACAAGTGAAATTGCTTCTCGTGGCGAACAAGAAATCCGCGCGTTGGTGGATTCAATGGGTAATATTTCAAACGATTCAAAACGCATCGCGGAAATTATCAACGTGATTGATGATATCGCGTTCCAAACAAACCTTTTGGCTTTGAACGCGGCGGTGGAAGCGGCTCGCGCCGGAGAGCAAGGAAAAGGCTTTGCAGTCGTGGCGGAAGCTGTTCGCAGTCTTGCGCAACGCAGTTCCTCAGCAGCAAAAGATATTACGGATTTGATTAAGACCAGCGTTGAAAGAATCGAAACAGGCAGTGAACAAGCGGAACGCAGCGGAACTGTTTTGGGTGACATTCTGACTTCGGTTAAAAAAGTAACTCAGATCAATAATGAAATTGCTTCAGCAAGCACGGAGCAAGCAAACGGTATCACGCAAATCAGTAAGGCGATGAATCAGTTGGATCAAGTTACGCAAATCAATGCGGCGTCTTCGGAGGAGGCGGCGGCTTCTGCAGAGGAATTGTCGGCGCAAGCTGAGAGCATGAGCAACGTGATTTCAACATTGGTTGAAGTTATTAAAGGTGAGGGCGCGCATTCAACGCATGCCGTGTCACCTGTTGTGAAGTCTTCTGCAAAAAAATCAGTGAAGGTTGCTGCGGCGCCAGCGACTGTCAAACCAACGGTTTCTATCAATGATGATTTGTTGCCCTTAAACACAGCGAGCTAAAATAAAAAGGGCACATAAAGTGTGCCCTTTTATTTATTTTTCTTTTACAATCGAACCGTCGACCGGATTAAAGTAGATTTCGACTTTTTTACCGTCTTTGTTCGTGCCGTAAATTTCGTAGCAAGTGCCAGGTTGTTTAAATTTCGATATTTTATATCCCTCGTTCTCGACTTTCTTTTTAAAGTCGGCTTCTTGCATCCATTTTTCTTTGGGTTCATTGGTACATTCTTTTTTGGCATAAACTGTTGTGGCTGTTCCTAGGACCACCAGGCCTATTACTAGATGTCTCATTTGACTCTCCTTTATTAATGGGTCTATCCCATTCATTTCTTTCAGTATCGTTACTTTCTTTATTTTGAAAATAGGCCGAATGCCCTAAGTACTTGAAATTATGTGACGTATATCTTTTGCCCAATGGACGAAAACCGAAAACGGAATGACATTTGAGGTGGAGGTTTATATGAGATCAACTTTAGTTTATGATTTACCAACCCGACTTTTTCATTGGTTGTTTGCGGGCTTATTTTTAGTGGCCTTCGTTCTGGCTAAGACCTCGGATGATGAGTCGATTATTTTTATTTATCATATGTTAGCGGGCCTTATGTTAGGCGGGCTTGTGTTGTGGCGTATCGTATGGGGTGTCATTGGATCGAAACATGCGAAGTTTTCCGGCTTCAACCTAAATCTTTTCGAACTCAAAAATTATATTTTAGGTATTATTTCCGGTTCAAAAAAACGTTGGCCCGGGCACAATCCAGCTTCGAGTTGGGCCGCCATTACGATGTTCATTTTAGCGCTTGGCCTGGCCGTGAGCGGTTACTTAATGACGACAGGAAATAAAGAAACTTTTGAAGACATTCACGAGTTTATGGCCAACACTTTTATGGTGGTGGTGGGGCTTCACGTGACGGGTGTGATATTTCATTCCATTCGTCATCAGGACAGAATTGCGCTTAGCATGCTCGATGGGAAAAAAGAAATTCCTGAAAACAGCACCTCGATTCGATCATCAAGGTCGTTTGCTGGATTGCTTTTGATCGCATTCGTATTCGCTGCAGGTCTCTATCTTTACAAACATTTTGATCCTTCCCAAAGAACTCTCGGGGGTTTTGGTCAGACACTTCAGTTGGACGAAATAGGAAAAGATGGTGATGACGATTAGGACTTCATTGTGTAGGTTTGCTGTATGAATCATAAAGAACGCTCCGTCATTGTCGCTATTTTGGCCATTGTTGCTTTCATGGTAGCCATGGATTTATTTACGGATACCAAGGAAGGCGTCGCTGTTTGGCATGTGCTGGTCGAAGGCGGAGCTGGAGTCGCCGCCTTATTCGGAATTTTTTACTTTATGAAAGGCTCTTACAATCTTCAACATAAGCTTTCAGACTCAATGAGCGAAAACGCTAAGCTCAAGAAGGAGGCGGAGGATTGGAAAACAGAAGCTCAAAAGTACATTGAAGGCCTTTCTAAATCTATCGATCTGCAACTCACCAAATGGAATTTATCTCAGGCAGAAAAAGAAGTGGCTTTATTACTTTTGAAAGGTCTTTCTTTAAAAGAGATAGCCATAATCCGCAACACAGCAGAAAAGACGGCGCGTGTGCAGTCCATTTCTATTTATTCTAAATCGGGCCTCGCAGGTCGGTCAGAACTGGCAGCTTTTTTTCTAGAAGATTTATTGCAGCCGCAGAAGTACTAAACCGCGCTCGCTAAGACACGCTTAGCGATGCGTTTGGCGTCCAGGATGAGAGCCGCCTTATTCGTTTCGTCGGCCGCCTTGTATTGAACGGCTTCAACAATGTCCGTGACGCTTTCTCCGGCTTTATCGCGGTACATAAGATCCGGCAATTTCATCTTATCATTTTCTGATAAGGAAATGATGGAGTGAACGGAGTCGACAACCAAGCCAAAATGAATGTCTTCTGTTTTGAATATCAAAATTTTATTATTAAGATCCGATTCCTGCTTTTTCTTTTGATACATGGTTCTTGAGTCAACAACCATCACCATTTCTCCGCGAAGATTAAAGACGCCACGGTAGTGGGCAGGCATCCCCGGAGGTGTCATTAAATTAGAGGGAAGATCCAGAATTTCTCTGACGTCCGAAATGCTAATGGCATACTCTTGCTCAATCGAGAAGGTGATGAAGGTTTTGCGAATGCCGCTTTTTTTACTATTGTTTTCTGAACTTGCTTCGCGGGCGGCATTGTAGAGTTTGCTGTGACCATGAGTAATTTCGATAATTTCTTTGTCCGTAAGAATTTTCGTATTGTCCAACAAAAGAACGTCTTCTTTATCTTTAATTGAAATACAACCTTTAATCATTTCCATGCGTTCTGTGGCGAAAACCGGAAAGCGTTTCAATTCATCATTGTAAAAGGTCACGATGCTATCGACTTTATCAACCAAGAGTCCGAAAAGCTCGGTCTCAATCTTCATTACGACAACTCGTCGATTTCCCAATGTCGCATCTTTGCTGGAATCGGCCTCTCTGTATTTTAAGAGCGCAGCAAAATCAATTACCGGAACTGTTACTCCGCGAAGATCAAATGTCCCGATGCAGTTGCCGACGGCAAGGGCTGATTCATTGATGTTTTTAAGCATTAAAATTTCTTGAATTTCATTTATCTCAAGAGAGCACTTGGAAGGACCAACGAGAAACGAAATCGCTTGTCTTCTTTTTCCCCGATTGTTGATAAGGTTGCTGTTGAGTTTGCCGTCTTCGTTCTGCTTGGGAAGATTCTTCAGGCAAAAGATGGAGCCGGCGTCAAGAATTTGAATGATTCGTTTGCCGCCTTCTTTTTTGAACACACCTTTGACTACCGAGGAATCGTCATCAAGAAAATTGCTTTGTTCGTCGGAATTAGAGCTGAAAACTTCTCCGGTCTTATCAAATAAAAGACCCACGAAGTTTCCGTTTAAACAGATGATAGCGATCTTTTGCTCCCGACTTCCAGCCTCGGTACTCAGGCCTAAAACATCTTTGAGGTCGACGACAGGAACAATCGTGCCACGCAAATTTATAAGTCCTTTGAGATAATTTGGAGCCAGTGGGATCGTTGAAAACGAATCGGGCGTATTTATAACTTCTTGGACAAATGTAACAGGAAGTGCGAACTCACTTTGGTTTAAGTAGAATGAACAAAATATCATTTTAACGCCCCTTTATTGGCAAGTCTTGGGATGGCTTCCACTTGATAAGTGCAACTGGCAGAATCAATAGTCACTTTACGTCCCTGGCAACCGCCGTATTCAACGAAAACTATTTTCATACCTTTTTTCTTCAATTCTCTTTCAGCAGCGGAGAGGTTTTGTCCACCTATCAATTTTGAATTGTCTGCGGCATCAGGATTTGTCATGTTTCCTCCGCCGGCGAAAATAACGTCGATTTCCGCAACGTCTTCGGGCCTGATTTTCATCAGAGCAAATAGGGAAGCGATGGCTTGATCCACATATCTCCCGCTAATGGAAAATGATTTCTCCGGATTTTCGGGCAAAAAACAATGCGCTAATCCGCACATACTTTTGCGTTTCCATATAAACCCGATTCCAACGCAAGAGCCCAGTATGGCCTTGAGCGTTTCGCCATTTCTGGCCACTTTCACTTCCCCAATATGAACGCTTAATACGTCTTTTACATCGTTCATCAGCGGCTGTCTTTCCTGTAAATAAGATTTTCAACCTTGGCTAATCCCGAGCTTATTCCGGTAAGGCTTTCTGATTCGCCGATAATCAAAATGCCGTCGGCTGCGAGCTTTGGCAGAATTAAATCCAGAACTTTTCTTTGGTCGGCGGACGTAAAATAAATAAAAACGTTTCTGATTAAAATAAGATCATATGTTTTCTTGTCTTTGAGTGATGTAAAAAGATTGTGTTCAAAAAAGTTCATTTTCCGTTTTACATCTGGATGAACAGAAAAAGTTTCATCGCTGTTTTGTAACATGTATTTTGAAAACGTCTCCGGCATTGAGTTCCTGAACGATTCGATGGAGCGTCCTTGATAAACCCCTTCTCTGCAGACTTTCACCACCCTTTGAGAAATATCGCTGGCGGAAATTTCATAGTTAAAAGAGACATTTTTGTCTTTAAACTGCTGACACAAAATTCCCAACGAGTGAGCCTCTTCGCCGGTAGACGCAGCTGCGGACCACGCCGAAAAAACTTTTCCGGGATTACGTTGATACCACGCGGGAAGTGTTTGTGATTCGATATGGCTCCAGATTCGGGGAGTGCGAAAGAAATAAGTTTCATTGGTTGTTACTAAATCAATAAAAGGTTTTCTTTCCTCGTCATGGATTTGAACGAACTCAAAATATTCTTCATAGCTTTTTAAGGAAAGGGCAAGGACGCGTTTTCTAAGACGTCCTTGCACCATGCTTTTTCTGTTCTTCGCAATAGTGATTCCTGTCAGTGCATGAATAAGACTGATGAGCTTTGTGAAACAAGCGTCATCAAGGATATCTAATGCATCAACAGAAACCATAATTACCTCGCAAACTTCAATACAGCTTCACGTAAATTCTCTGAACCTTGGGACAGAGCTTTCGTGGCAGAAGCGATAGAGTCAGAAGCTGTTGCAGATTTCTCCGTGGCATCTGCAACTTCCTGAATCGCACTTGCAACGTCTCTGGATGCGGTTTGTTGCTCTTGCGCCGCCGTGGAAATTTCAGAAATTGCTTGAGTCGTTTTAGAAACGCCTTCGACGATTTTCTTAAAGGCCGCGGCCGCTTCTTTTGACACCTCTCCACCTTGGTTGACTCGTTTTACGGACTCATTTATGAGTTTCGTAATGTCTTTTGTCGCTTGAGAAGATCTTTCTGCGAGTTTGCGGACCTCATCCGCGACAACAGAGAAACCAAGTCCGTGTTCTCCGGCACGAGCCGCTTCGATAGCGGCATTGAAGGCCAGAAGATTGGTCTGACTTGCGATTTCGCTGATCACTTTTACGATTTCGCCAATTTCTTCAGATGACTTATTGATCATATCCATAGCTTCAATCGACTTAGCGATAGCTTGGACCCCGATATCCGCTTCAACTTGGGTTCCTTTGGCAATTTGGTCGGCGGACTTCGCATTTAATGCAATAGAATCAATCGAAGCACTGAGTTCTTCGACAGACGCATTCATTTCTTCCGTCGTTGCACCCAAAGATTGAGCACCCGAGGCAACCGTCGCTGACTGCGTAGAAATTTCTTTAGACTTAGCGGAGAACTCTTCTACGACTTTTACGACTTCTTCTTCGAAAGCTTTTTTGTAGTTAACCTGTTCCGTGACATCCGTCGCGATTTTGACGATTTTTGTAACGCGACCTACCTCATCAAAGACAGGTGAGTAAATAGCTTGAACGTAAACGTCTTTACCTGCTTTAGAAACCCTCTTAAAGATTCCCGATTTATTTTTACCACTCTTCAGGTCAGGCCAGAATTGGGCGTATTCGGCACTTGCGGCATAAGTTGCTTCACAGAAAAGACGATGATGTTTGCTTTTCATTTCATCGATGGTATATCCCATGGTGTCTTGAAAATTCTTATTGAAGTTCAAAATATTTCCTTCGGGATCAAATTCGATATAAGCGAAGGAAGCATTGATGGCGTTGATGACGCCCTTCATGTTTTGTCTTTCAATTTCAGTTTCTGTAATGTCGTATCTGACACCGATGTATTTTCTTGGCTTGCCGTTTTCTCCAAGTACAGGTGCAATCACGGCGTCAACATAGTAAGGCGTTCCGTCTTTAGCGCGGTTTTTAACTATGCCTCTAAAGATTTTTCCGCGTCCGATAGTAGACCACATTTCCTTAAAGACTTCTTTTGGCATGTCGGGATGGCGAGTCGTATTGTGGCCTTTACCGATAAGCTCATCCTTAGGATACTTGGAAACTTCCAAGAACTTTTCATTCACCGACATGATGTCGCCTTTAAGATTCGCCTCAGAGACGATGCTGGTTAAATTAATGATGTCGTAAAGAACTTTAAGTTCTACTTTGGATGCGGTGATATCGGTCGCAATCTTAATAACTTTTGTTACTTTTCCTGAGTTGTCCAATACCGGGCTGTATGAACCAATGATCCAGACTTCTTTTCCATTTTTGCCAACACGTTTGAATTCACCACTGACAGCTTCGCCAGCTGATAAGGTCTGCCAAAGTTTTTTATATTCTTCAGAATCACTATAAGAAGGTTCGCAAAACATTTTATGTTTTTGTCCCACGACTTCATCAGCGGAGTAGCCCATTGTTTTTAAAAATTTCTCATTGGCACTTGTGATTGTGCCATCTGCTCGAAACTCGATTCTCGCTTGAGATTTTTCAATCGCTTCGAGAACGGCTGCTGCGTTGTCGTTGTGATCAAGATTTTCAACTGCCGTAATACGACTTGGGGCCTTTGAGTCGTGCATTTTTTCTCCTAAAATGATTTCACGTATCCGTGAAGAATTATGACATTTGCATTATGATCGGCAGCCCCTGTGGAGATAATAAGTACTGCATTTGCTATACGAGGAAATTTAATATTAAAAGAAGGCAATAAGCTGGACCTTCTCACCCGTTTGAGGGAAGGCCACCGATTAAATCGAGCAGAAGAAATTGCAGGACAGAATTTTTACTGCCGCAGGTGGAGATTGTTTACGGGAATTCAGGCGCATCTCCCGCGCAATGCAAATGAATCTTTTAGCAGCGGTGTGAACCCAAAAACACCTGCTTGGCAGATCGAAACTGCTTTATCGGCATGCGCAGACTTCATTTCCATGAGAGATGCGAAATTTCAGTCGCCCTAAAAAATGTTGCTTGCACCTATTCTTATGCAAACATGGTTGCGTCTGCGGTTACCGGAATCGCCTCAATGATTGATTCGATTAAACAAGCTTCCCAATGTGACGAAGCTTCTCGAGGCACGACCTCTGTGAATAAGGACATTTGTAGTGATTCCATCAAAGCAAAAAACCCGCGGACCCCAGGTTGCGCAAATACTCTACAAAAGAGCACTCAAATTGGAGGAAGCAATTCCATAAAGACCGCAACTACGGATAAAAATAATTCACAGGCAAAAGTCGATGGGATTAGTTTGAGAAATCCTGCTGATACTCTTGTTGCCAATGTTGGAAGCCCCAATGGAAACGGTAGTGGCGAAAATTTACCGACCGGAGGTGGCGGTGGATCTTCGTCCCAATACCGAGAGTATCTCCCTGGAGGAACGAAGGATCCAAATAAAGGAATAGCCGGACAAGAAATGTTGGTCCGGGAAGTCACGGGTCCCGGCGGGAAATCCAATTGGGAAAAAGTGAAAAATCGTTATCGCGATAATAAAAATACTTTGCTGAACGACTAGCTGGAAAAAATGATTCTCGTTTTTGAATAGACTGGATGGTTCCATCCTCATTAAACACAACCCATTCATTTTTCAAAGACATTTTTTTCTGTCCTTGAATAAACTCTCCGCCTTTCGCATAGGCCGTGCGAACGGCTCCACTCTGATAATATCTGGCGTTTTCTAGATCAATGGGAATTCCATAATAATCAACATATCTAAAGCCCACGGTTTGGATCAGCTTGAGTATTTTTAAACTGTCGTAAGATTCAAACTCTCTAGAGCTGATAATTTGATTGAAGTATCTGACACGTGTGGATGTCGTCTGCTGAGCGCTGATGCCTTCGCGATAGATGAGTTCATGCAAAATAAGTCCGGCACGACTTTCATAGTTCGTTTGTTTCCACAAAGTTTCATTAATCAGATAACGGGAGTCTCCCGGCATAATTTGATTGTCAGGCCGCTGAGCCCCTATCTGCGTAATTTCACAATTATTCGGTATTATTAGAGGGCCTGTATCTGGAATGGGACCAAACTTATACCCCTGGAAGAATTCCACTTCTTTGTAAAATACGCGGAACCAAGTTTTATAAGTTTGTGCCCTTGAAGGGTTGATTTTTTCAAGGCGATTTAAAACGAACAGAACTTTTTCGTCAACCGAATCCGATGTCCCCAAATCAATCGTAAGGTTTCGTCTGTGCTGACCCTCATAGTAATCGAGAAGCATGAGGTTGTACGGATTCTGACATTCAATAAGGTTTCCGCCATTACCTACCCAGTCCGTAGATGCCCGACTCTGTGGGGGAAGAAGAAATAGAAATATCAGCAAAACAATCATAGGTGTCCTCTTAATCATAAGATAGGGGGAAAAGCTGAACGCCGACCCTATAAACGCGGTGTTTTTTTGAAAGATCATCCAGTCGGGATAATTCATCTCGGAATTTGAGAATAATCTTTTTTAATTTGTTATAGCGAGTCTTATCTAAAGCCACAGTGAAGAAGTTAAAATCTCTTTCTTCAATAGGTGTCTGCTCAAGTTTTTCTAGAGACATGCGAAGATTGTTTTTATGGGCGTGACGAATAGCTTCCGAAGGTATTCCGTGCGTGGTATGGAGAGCTTTTTGACTGCGCACAAGCTCTCCGGTTTCATTTCGCTTGATGAGACCTGAGGACAAAAGAACATTGAGGCATGTTTGAATCCGGTCGACGGGTATTTTTGTTTTTCGATGAATCCATTTCGGGGAACTTTCAAAGTCATCAAGTTTAAATACGGCTAAAATAACAAAGTATTCCCACTCATTAAAAATGATCTGAAGGTGGTCGGAGTTAAGACAGAAAGATTCTTTAGGCGTGATAGCGGAGTTTTTATGAATGCTTTCAATGAAAAGTCGTTTTTCATTCGCAGTGAGTTTCAATTTATGTACCACGGTTTCGATATCTTTCTGAGGCAAAGGTCGTTTTCCTTGTAGTATGGAAGACAGCGTGCCGGAATTAAGACCCAAAAAATTGGCATAGGATCTCAAGGAGTAGCGTGGATTTTTTCGCTTCTTCCGATGAAACTCTTCCAGGAGTTTCGAAGTATAAAATTTGTCAGTAAGAGAAGTCGTAATTTTTTTCAAATGACCGTTCCATTTTTTTACTAATAAAGAACGTATAAGAGACTGGGTTTAGCATTCAATTTGTTACAATATGCGTAGGTTCTTTTATTCACCAGTTACTGCAATTAGTGTTGCTGAATTATCATTGGCAACATCGAATATGTCGGAGTTGCTGCAACTGTCAGTCGATTGCAGCACAAAATAGTATCTAAATATCCAGCGAAAAATGGAAGCTCCCGATACAAAAAGAGTGGCTGGTATCACGGAGATGTAAGATGAATAGTTTTATTTTTTCTCTTTTTATATTTTTCGGAATGATGAGTTCTGGTTTTGCCGGAGGAATGTTGCCGACAGCGGTGTGGTCGCAGAAGAATTCGATGAAGGTGAAACAAGTAGTGGGTGGGCAAAATCACACATGTGTTCTTTTAGATAATTCGGCTGTGAAGTGTTGGGGCGGTAATGCAACCGGGCAACTAGGAACCGGCAGTACAGCTAACTTAGGAGACGGAACCGGAGAAATGGGTGATTCCTTGCCGTCAGTCAATTTAGGAACTAATCGTACTGCTGTGCAGATTGTTGCAGGAGGAAGTCATACCTGCGCTCTTTTGGATAATTCGACTGTAAAATGCTGGGGATATAATTTACGTGGTCAGTTAGGGCAAGGGCATACAAACAATATCGGAGAGGCGCCTGGGCAAATGGGGGACTCATTGCCAGCGGTTGACTTGGGAACAGGTCGCACGGCTCGACAGATTGCCGCGGGAAATAATCACACTTGTGCTCTTTTGGATAATTACACTGTGAAGTGTTGGGGATTAAATTCAATGGGACATTTAGGTCAAGGGCACGCGAACAATATAGGAGATGGTGCAGGGGAAATGGGTGATGCCTTACCGGCAGTCAATTTAGGAACGGGTCGAACAGCTTTGCAAATTGCTACGGGCAGTGATCACACTTGTGCCATTCTGGACAACTCTACAGTGAAATGTTGGGGCTACAATAACAATGGTCAATTAGGTCAGGGCAGTACGGGTTCAATAGGGGCCAGTGCTGGAAGTATGGGTGATGCTTTACCAGCCATCAATTTGGGAACAGGTCGCACAGCTCTGCAAGTTGCTGCGGGAAACAATCATACATGCGCCATTCTTGATAACTTTTCCGTAAAGTGCTGGGGAAATAATTCCAATGGTAATTTAGGAATAGGTAACGTGACTGTCATGGGAGATGGCGCGGGAGAAATGGGTGACGCTTTGCCAGCGGCTGATTTAGGAACCAATCGCAAAGCGATGCAGATTTCTGTCGGCGGCAATCACACTTGTGCTTTGTTAGATAACTCGACCGTGAAGTGTTGGGGTTACAATGGCAATGGTCGATTAGGACTAGGTCATACAAATACTTTAGGCGATGGCGCCGGAGAAATGGGAGACGCTTTGTCAGTTGTTGATTTAGGAACCGGACGAACGGCGCTGCAAGTTTCAGCCGGTATCAATCACACTTGTGCCTTATTAGATAATTCGACGGTGAAGTGTTGGGGCTTCAACGGTTGGGGGCAACTGGGGCAGAGCAATATGAATTATCTAGGTGATGGCCCAGGAGAAATGGGAGATGCGCTTACTGCGATCAAATTAGGAACTTCATCTTCGCGTTTAGCAAAGATTTTGGATCAACCTCTGATTCGCACAAAACGTTTCAAGCAGATTGCCGTAGGAGATTACTTTGCTTGTGCTCTTCTCGATAACTCCTCGGTGAAGTGCTGGGGGCAAAACAGTCAGGGGCAACTAGGTCTGGGTAACATGACTGGTCTCGGAGATAGTGTCGGTGAAATGGGAGATTCACTTCCCTCGATTGATTTGGGAACAGGACGAAAGGTTCTGCAAATTTCAAGCGGAGTGGCATATGCGTGCGCGCTTCTGGATAACTCTACAGTCAAGTGTTGGGGCAACAATAGTTATGGTAAGTTAGGTCAAGGGCATGCAAATAGCTTAGGAGATGGTGCCGGTGAAATGGGAGACTCTTTGTCGGCGATCAGTTTAGGAACGGGAAGAACGGCTGTGCAGATCGCAACAGGGAGTTATCACACTTGTGCGATCTTAGATAACTCTTCGGTAAAATGTTGGGGACTTGGTAGTTATGGTGTTTTAGGCCAAGGTAACACGACAACCTTGGGGGATAACGCTGGTGAAATGGGTGATTCTCTTCCTGCAGTGAGTTTGGGAGCCGGACGAACGGTTGTGCAAATTTCGTTGGGTTCTCAGCATACTTGTGCTCTTCTCGATAATTCGACAATAAAGTGCTGGGGCAACAATGCGTCCGGACAATTGGGACAGGGAAATACCAGTGTTTTGGGAGACGGTGCTGGCGAAATGGGGGACTCCCTTCCTGCAGTTAATTTGGGAACGGGCCGAACGGCGTTACAAGTTGCTGCAGGTTATTATCATACCTGTGCTCTGCTCGATGATTCGACGGTGAAGTGCTGGGGCAGTAATACGTATGGGCAGTTAGGACAAGGAAATACTAATGTTTTGGGAGATGAGGCTGGGGAAATGGGTGACTCCTTGCCTGCAATTGATTTAGGAGTAGGTCGAAAAGCGAAACAAATTTCTGCAGGCGCTGAGCACACTTGTGCCCTTCTTGATAATGGTACGGTCAAGTGCTGGGGAAGAAACTTGTACGGCAACCTAGGCCAGGGAAACACAAATTCTATCGGAGACGGCGTGGGAGAAATGGGAGATTCGCTTGCTGCGATCAATTTAGGGACCGGTCGAACTATCGTACAAATATCCGCATACGCTTACCAAACGTGTGCCGTTTTGGATAACTCCACAATGAAATGTTGGGGAAGTAATACCTTTGGTCAATTAGGTCAAGGGCATGTTAATAATGTAGGCGATGGCGCGGGCGAAATGGGCGACGCTCTTCCCGCAGTCGCCCTTGGAACAAGTAAATAGAAACATAAATAGAGGCCGAGGTCTTAGAATGCCGAATCATCCGCGCAGATAATGATCACAAATCTATGTTCTTTGTCTGCTACGCCCGAGGGATACTTTTTCAATGAACCAGTTGTGTAAATTTTTGCGGTACCCATCTCACTCGACGACAATCTTACTGCTGAGCCAGAGCGAGTTTCTTTCAGCTCGGGTGCCCCGTTTATTATAGTCATTGTATAGAGCTCATCGCCAGTGGATTGGCCCTCAGTAAGTTTTATGACTTCGCCTAGTTGCTGAGCTTCGCCTTTGAATACGTGCCCTAATCCCGCAGCGTAGTAAGCGCTGCAAGCTTCCCCAGCATATGAATATGAAGATGCCAATAGTGTCATGAGTACGATAATTTTTTTCATAAGTGTTCTCCTTAGTTGTGAAGATACTTAAGCGAAAATCGTGCCCACTTTTCAAAGGAATGAGGATGTAAATTGATGTCGAATTATCATTCGCGAAAGCACAAAATGTGTCGCAGATGTTGCCAAAAAAATTAAAGCAACATCTCGTTTTAGGGACAACAGGTGATCCAATGATCTCACACTTTTTTTAATTTTCTTCTTCTGAATATTCGATCACTTGAACCGTGCGCTCTTTCTTTATCTGATTCAGGCGCTCGTTGACTTGTTCAGCTAATTCTTCCAGATGTTTAAATTCATCTCCCGCGCGAAGTTTTAGCGGCGTTGATGTTCCATCTAACGACATTTTTAAAAAACGTTCAAAAGCATAAAGAGGTCCCGCGATTCGGTGAGAAATCAATCGTCCCACCGCAAATAAGATCGCGCAGAAGGCGATACAAATAATTACAAACGTAATCACGAAGGGCACCAAGAACTTATTTACTAAGAAGGCATTATTGCCCACAAGTTCTTGAATCGTCACTCGCATGTAAGTGTAAGAAAATACCAAACAGATCAGAGTCAGGCTTAGTCCCACGGCCATAAGGATAAAACAATACTTCAACTGAAACGGCATATTGACCCAGTACTGTTTGCGCACGTTGTTTTCCGGCCAAAGAAGTTCACCTTCGCGAATGATCGCATAAACGATCAAAGCATAACCAACCCATTGCAAAGCATCGGCGATGTTAAAGGCGGGGCTAGAAAGGGACGGAGTTCCGACGACGATGAAGTCGACAACATAACCCCAAACGATACGATCGGTGACGTTACCAATAATGCCACCAATTAAAATCGACAAACCTGTTCGTAAGGTCAGCGATTTGATCGGTAGAAGATATTGAATCAAAGCATACGTGCAAAGAAGGAAAGCTCCACCTGTCGACAAAGATACAACACGCAAAACGGAGGGAAGATCTGAAAAGAGACCCAGCATCGCACCATGGTTATGGTGGAGAACGAAGTGGACAGGACCGAAAGATTGCAACTGAGTGATTCCTGTCGCCCAGAGTTTAGTGATGCGGTCCAAAGACCACGTCGCCAGAAGAGGAAGAATCACGATGAGCCATTCACGTTTTTTCATGAACTTCAGTCTAACAATTCACTCTGGTTCTTGCGAAGAAAAACTATAACAATTAACATGGGCTAGACTCCTGGACTTAGTCCTAACACACAGAGGAACAGTATCGTGAAATTTATTATTGCCGCCGTCTTGTTGTTCTCGTTTTCGGTTCACGCTCAACCCGTTGAAGCAAACAAGTTTGCGGATGTGGAAAAAGAGTTTCAATCGTTGGCTAAAAAATTCGGTGTGCAGCTTTCAGATCTTGGTATGTATGCGACGGTGGGTGAAGGCCAGGATATGAAAGTTCTTCTGGATATAAACAGCAAAAAAACGATGATCCCAGCTTCCATTTCAAAAGTCGCGACAGCTTCTGCGGCGTTGGCGCATTTTCCTCCGGGTCATAAATTTAAGACACAATTGCTGGCAAGCGCTGAATCGAAAAACGGTGTTCTAAAAGGAAATCTGTATCTGAAAGGCGGCGGAGATCCTTCCTTTGTCTCTGAAAACATGTGGTATTTGGTGAATGCTTTCACGCGCAACGGTATCACGCGCATTGAGGGCGATATCATCGTCGATGATTCTTTGTTCGACAAAGTTCGCTATGATGTGAGCCGCCAAAAAGAACGTGTCGATCGTGCGTATGATGCACCTACGGGAGCAATGAGTTTTAACTGGAACTCGGTGAATATTTTTGTGCGCTCGAACGGAAAAGGCAACGGTGCGGATGTTTTCATTGATCCCCAAAACGACTACATCCGTTTGGTGAATAAAGCTAAAACAGTGGCGGGATCAGACAATAAACTTTTGGCGGATCGTCAGGACGATAAAAAGTTTGAAGGGGACGTGATTCACGTCGGCGGTTCCATCGGACAGGGCCTAAAGGAAGTCGTGATCTTTAAGAACATCACGCAGCCCGACCTTTGGGCAGGTTACAATCTGAAATCTTTTTTAGCGCAAAGGGGAGTTCAACTTACCGGTTCAATCAAGAACGGTGTCACACCAGAGAAGGCCGACGTTCTTGCAGAGTCTGAAAGTAAAGCCATTGAACAAGTTGTCGCGGACATGAATAAGTTTTCCAACAACTACGTGGCTGAAATGCTGACAAAGAATTTAGGCGCAGTGAAAAAAACAAAGGGTGCAAGTCTTGCTGATGGAATGCAAGTTATCAATGAGCACATGCAAAGTCTGGGTGTTCCTGCGGATCAATACCGCTTGGAGTCACCATCAGGTTTGACGCGCGAAAATAAAATGTCGTCGTTTGCAATGTGGAAAGTGTTGCAGCATTTGCGCAATGATTTTCAAGTCCAGCCGGAGTTCCTCACATCCTTGCCCATCGCTGGTATTGATGGCACGCTCAAAAAGCGTATGAAGAATTCCAAGGCAGAACGTTGGGTTCGTGCTAAAACGGGATTCTTGACGAATGTCGTTTCTCTGGCGGGATACGCAGGTATTGAAGATGGGAATGTGATCACATTTTCATTTATCTATAACGGGTCTACAGATGAGGCGAAGATTCGTTCGTTTTTTGATAATTTGCTTATCTATCTAGTAAAATAAGCCGATGAAGTGACTGGAAGGTGAACGTTAGATGAAGAAAATCACTGTCTCAATTTTATACGCGGGTCTTTTGATTTCTCCAGTGGCATTTGCGCAGAACGATATTGCAGGTCAAGTCGTTCCACAAGTTCTCGGTCGCAGCCCTGAAGAAAGTCGTCCATGGCGCGCGCCTGTATTTAAAGACCAGAATTCGGCTTTGGGTTACAAAGAAGACGCGTTTGCTATTCCTAAAGGAATGGAAAAACAGGTTCAATTCTGGATTGATATCTATACCAAATATTCTACAAACCAAGGTGTCATCCATGACGCCGAAAATGTAGAGACTGTGTATGAAGTTGTGGATCTCACAGGTCTAACGACTGAGCGTGAAAAACAAAAGAAAGTCGATGAAGTTAAAAACATCATCGGTTTAAAGCTCACTAAAGAAGAAAAAGATCGTTTGCGTTTTCAACTGGGTCAAAAAGACCGCATGCAAGACGCGATTTTTTATTCGGGCCGTTACTTAGAGGATATGGAAAAAATCTTCCGCGATGCCAATATGCCGATCGAATTGACCCGTTTGGCGTTTGTGGAAAGTTCTTTCAACATCATGGCAAGGTCCAAAGTGGGCGCGAGCGGTATTTGGCAAATCATGCCGTACACGGCTCGTCCATACAGAATGATTTCTCCGGTGGTGGATAAAAGAAATCACCCGCTAGAGGCGACTAAATTGGCGGCAAAGCTTTTGCGCCAAAATTACAATATGCTCGATTCTTGGCCTTTAGCGGTCACTGGTTACAACCATGGACCGACAGGCGTTTTGAAAATGACAAAGAGCTACGAAACTCGTGAATTGGGAGAACTTGTGCAAAATGTGAAGTCTCGTAAGAGCTTCGGCTTTGCCTCTAGAAACTTCTACGCCAGTTTCCTAGCCGCTCTTGAAGTAGAAAAGAACGCAGGCAAATACTTCGGCTCTGTTGTATGGTCAAAGCCTTTCAACTCTCAAGACCTGAAATTGCCAGTGTCCGTAAAATATAAAGAGATCGTTAGCTGGTTTGATGGCGACGATGAAAAAGCGCAAATGTACAACCCACATTTAACGCAAAAAGCCCGCAAAGGAACGCCGATTCCTGCACAGACAGTGATCGCGATTCCGAAAGACAAATACAATATCGCCCTCATTTCGCTCGCGAGAAAAAATAGAACCGTCGCGATGGAAGATAACAAAAAGAGCCCAAGATAGCTCTCAAAAAAAAGCCTCCAAACGGAGGCTTTTTTTATTCCCGAAATTGTAAAGGTTTAGATAAAGTCGCCCTTTGCGCGAGTTGCAGAAGCTCCGACGGTGGCCGTTGCTACTGGATTTTCAATATCTAAATATTTAAAGAACAATTGAGTGATTTCATTCACGATGCCCTGATCGTGGATGGCTTCCGGCTTATCGATCGACATTGTGTTCACAAGTCCAATAAACGCATTTACAACAAGATAAGAAACCTTATCCATGTCGCGACCTGGGATTTGCGGAAGATTGTAACGAACCACTTCTTGGAAGAAGCGGATGGATTCAGAGATATAGGCAGCGTCCGCTACGTAATACTGGATCGTCGTTAGCTTGGCACGAAGCTCTGAATTGCGGCGGATTGTTTCCACGGCAAGTTCGATCATGCCTTTCACGCGTTGTTCCGGAGGAAGGGGAGAGATGGCGCGCATTTTTTCGCTGATCAAACGCTTGTCTTCTTCAATGATATTTTTAACAACAGCTTGAACAACAGACTCTTTGTTCCCGAAAAATTGATAAAGAGAACCGATGCTCACGCCGGCTTCTTTGGCAATTTTATCTGTCGTGATTGAATAGAACCCTTCAGAAATCAGCAAACGAGAACAGGCATCTAAGATGGTTGCGACTGTTTGACGAGAACGTTCCTGAGTTGGTGCTTTAACAATAATCTTAGTCTTCTTCGCTTTTTCTTCCATAGATTGAGTCATGATAAGAGGTATCCCTTTCTAGGATTTACGAGTCCTATGAGGACAGAATAGGGACCATTCATTACAACGGCAAGTCTGGTTTTTTGCAAATTTGTAATAAATGACACTAAAGTCTAGAATGCGAGTGAGATTAGATTCCCCCGAAAAAATTATTGTAACTCAGAAGAACAATACTGAATTGCTCGGTCTGCGTTGGCGGGATAGCTCATGCTGTCTGCGATTTTTTTACACTGTTTTACAGTGATCGTTTTGTTGAAACGGCGAAGACATTCCCAACGAGCTTCATCTCCTGAATCAGGATACTCCATCGATTTTGAAATCGCAAAACACTCTTTCAAAGTTGGGCGAAGATCGTACAGACAAACCAAGCGTGCATCTTCAGCGTTGGTTGAATACTCCATAGACTTTGCAACATTCAAACACTGAGTGACGTTGATTTGCCCTTTCTTGTGCTTCAAACATTTCATGCGCTGATCATCTCGTTGATCCATGGCAAGGCGGCTGTTCTTAACGGGAATGTGGCAAAGCCCCTGCGCATGGACTGTCGTCACAGAAAAAGTGCATAGAATTAATACCGCCAACATCAGCTTGTGCATACGTGTCTTCATCGACGGCATTAAAGTGCAAAAAAGAGACTTTGTAAGCCCCCTTTTTATTTGTTTTTAGGCATTTGGTCCTGTCTAACTTTGAAACACTCACCCAAAAAGGTCCGCCTTCTCCACCCCCGGAATGGATTTATGTTCTTCTAGACCGCAAAGTTGACCACCGTCATGTTATGGACGCGAATCTCCTCATAGGATTAAATGGAGTCATCAGCAAGGAGACTAAGATGAAATACTCAACTGTTAAAAAGCCTCTTGCGGTTTTGGCGGCATGTCTATTAGCCGTTGTTGCAAACGCCGAAGAAAAAATTAAAGGTGAAGAAGTGGCAGTATTAACTGACGCGCCTGAAGTTCCACCACCTATCACTCGTAAGTACCCAACAAAAGTCATTGTGAATCTTGAAACAAAAGAAGTGAAAATGCGTCTCGCTGACGGAGTGGATTACACTTTCTGGACATTCGGTGGAAAGGTTCCAGGTAAATTCATCCGCATTCGTGAGGGAGACCACGTGCAGTTCCATTTGCACAATCATCCTTCCAGCAAGTTGCCACATAATATCGACTTGCATGCTGTTACAGGACAGGGCGGGGGAGCGGAAGGTTCCTTCACAGCTCCGGGCCACAGCTCAACTTTCAACTTTAAGGCGTTGAATCCGGGACTCTATGTTTATCACTGTGCAACCGCACCTGTGGGTATGCATATAGCTAACGGTATGTACGGTTTGATTTTGGTTGAACCTAAAGAAGGTTTGCCTAAGGTGGATCGCGAATTTTATGTCATGCAAAGTGAGTTCTACACTAAAGGAAAATACGGAGCCGCGGGACTTCAGCCGTTTAGTATGACTAAAGCTGTTGAAGAAAAACCTGACTACGTAGTCTTTAACGGAAACGTAGGCGCTCTGGTTGGCGACAAAGCGATGAAAGCAAAAACTGGCGAGACTGTGCGCTTATTTGTCGGAAACGGCGGTCCTAACCTCGTGTCTTCATTCCACGTTATCGGGGAGATCTTTGATAAGGTTTATGTCGAAGGCGGAAAGTTAGTAAATGAAAACGTGCAAACTACTCTGATTCCTGCCGGCGGATCTGCCATCGTGGACTTTAAGTTGCAGACTACTGGGACTTTCATTCTGGTCGATCACTCGATCTTCCGCGCCTTTAATAAAGGTGCTTTAGGAATGATCAAAGTGGAAGGTGACGCCGATAAGGAAGTTTACTCGGGTAAAACTGAAGACGGTATTTATCTTCCTGAGGGTGGTGTGATCCAAGAAGTGGGTGACGGTGCTCCAAAATTAATTCCAGCGAAGAATATCGAAGAAAGTATTGCTCGCGGAAAAAGAATTTTCGAGTCGTCTTGCTTTGCCTGCCATCAAGCGAATGGTCAAGGTGTGCCGGGAGCATTCCCTCCTCTTGCGAAGTCGGACTTCCTTAATAACAATAAAGACAAAGCCATCTCAGCGGTCGTGCATGGTTTAGAGGGAAAAATCACTGTAAATGGCAAAGAGTACAACTCCATTATGCCTGCCCAAGTTCTTTCTGATGAAGAAGCTGCTAACGTGTTGAACTATGTTTACAGCGCTTGGGGTAACTCAAAGAAAAAAGTAACTCCTGAAGAAGTGAAAGCAATTCGCGCTTCAGGTAAAAAGTAGGTCTGTTATGAAGCATCTCAAGAAATCCGCATGCAAAGTCATTCTGATTCTTGGGATGCTTATGTCTTTGCCTGGCTGGGGAGCGGACATGATCCTTATCCCTGCAGGTTCGTTTCGAATGCCGGCGCTTCTGGATAAAACTGTTCATAAAGTTTCCGCGTTTTACATTGATAGAAATCCTGTCACTAATGCGGAATATCTTGAATTCGTGAAAACTCATCCTGAGTGGCGCAAAAGCAAGGTAAAAAAAATATTCTCTGACAATAATTATTTGGAATACTGGCAAGACGATCTCAACTTTGGAGAAGCTTCAATGGCTTCGTCCCCTGTCGTGCGCATCAGTTGGTATGCGGCTCGTGCTTATTGCGACAGCCTTGGTAAACGTCTGGCGAGTATTGATGAGTGGGAATATGTCGGACTTGTTCCTTACAAAGATAAAAAAGATCTGAAGTCTGTGATTTTAGAGTGGTACGGAAAAAGTGCCGAGTGGCCTTTGCCTGCTGTCAGATCTGGTGCATCCAATAATGACGGTGTTTACGACATGCATGGCCTTATTTGGGAATGGGTGGAGGATTTTAATTCCTCCATGGTGACTGGCGAATCGCGGGCCGACGTCGCTTTAGATAGAAATTTATTTTGTGGCGGAGGTGCCGCCTCCGCTGCGGATCCTGCCGATTATGCGGCCTTCATGCGCTATGCTTTTCGGAGCAGCTTGCAGGCGAAATACACAGTCAGAAATCTTGGATTTCGCTGTGTAAAGAACAAGGAGTGATTATGTTTTACCTAAGAGATTTTGTGTTAATAGCGAGTCTGGTTTCTGCTCTGTCTGCCTCAGCGGTTCAAGCCCACGAGCATGAACATCAGCATCACGACAAGAACGAAACCTCTGAAGCCGTGGAACCAACAAAGCTCAGTGAGGAGTCTATTTACAACTTAGGTTCAGAACTTTTGGATTCGAATGGAAAAAAAGTTTCTATTGTTTCTTTAAAAGGACAGCCGGTGGTTATTTCCATGGCTTATACAAGCTGTGCCTATGCTTGTCCTTTGATTATCTCTCAGATGCAACAACTGGAAAAAGAAGTAGAAGCTCAGGGTTTAAAGGCACGCTTTGTGATCGTAAGTTTTGATCCCAAGGTGGACACTCCTTCTGTGATGAAGAAATACGCAGAGAAAAGAAAGCTCAGTTCCCGTTGGAATCTTTATACTTCTTCCTCCGATAAAACACCGCGTGAAATCGCCAATTTACTGGGAATTAAATATAAAAAGATGGAAGGCAACGATTACGACCACTCTTTTATCATCACAGTTCTCGACAAAGATGGTGTGATTCGTGGCCAGCAGATTGGCGCGGATAAAGAACCTAAAGAATTAATAAAATTTTTAAAGAATTGATATCGATCAATGTTTTCCTAAAGAGAATCTCTTAATTTGAATTAAGAAAAAGGAGATTCTCTTATGACCGATTTCGTCATTGAAGCCCAAAAGATTCCAGGCCCCGAAAGACACGCCTTTATTTTTCAAAGTTTCGACAATTTGGAAGGTGGAGAAAGTCTAGTGATCGTAAATACTCATGATCCAATCCCGCTTTTAAGACAGTTTAACGATTTAAAAGGCGGCCAGTTTGAACATGAATATCTGGAGCAAGGCCCTCAGACGTGGAGATTAAAAATCACTAAGAAGAAAAAAGAAGGATGTTGCGGGTTCTGTGGAGACTAAGTCAGAACTCTCTCGCACATGATAAAGAGGCACCCGTCCTCTTTATCAATGTGCATTTTTAAAAGACGGCAGTAATCGTCATAAAGAAGTTGGAAAAATTCTTGATGGAGATGAGCGTTCTCCGGTTCCAAAAGAAAAAGAATACTTTGCGCCAGATCCGCCCCTATCACATGTTCCTCAAAAGGAATGCTTAAGGGACTTTGCAGAGTCAGCCAGTCAGGCACAGGATAGTTCTTAGGGCGAAAGGACGTTTTTGTATAAAAAGTTTTTAAATGGTTCTGCATAACTCCAAGGGGATCTAATTCAAGCCTTACACCCATAAAAAAAGTGCAACGCGGCCCTCCTTCGTGAAGGCATCGCTGAGTTCTCAAAAAAGGAAACAATTCTAGTTCTTCGAGGGGATGATGTTCTTGCTCAACAAAATGAATGAGGTCACGAACCAGTTCAGGCTGGTTCAACATCTTCAAAATCGTCTGATGTTGCAACCTGAGTGTATTCAGGAGTTCTTTCATCACGAACCTCCTTAAGCTGTTGATAGTTGATAATGGCGATGTGCCGGTCCACGGTTTTAATCCATCCCTTTTTATTCCAGATACTAAGGATGCGAATGACAGTTTCCGCCTTGGTTCCCACCCGTTGCGCAATATCTTTGCGGGTCAGTGGTATGAGGATCTGCGATCCGCTTTTTTCACCTTGTCGATCCAGAAGTCGCAGCAAAAGATCAGCGACCCTTTGATGAGTGCGCACGTTTTCCATACAACGGTCGTGCTGGAATTCAAGGAAGCGTTCACTGATTTGTCTTGTGACAGTGGCACGAACGCTGTCGATCTTCATAAGAACGTTTAAAAAATAATTTCGTGAAAACCGCAGGAGTGCTGCATCTTCATTGGCGACAGCAGTGGCGGGATAAACCGGGTAAGTGAGTCCTGCCATCGCGATCCCTAGAAACTCTCCGCGATTTAAGAAATTGAGTATAACCGGAGAGGAATTAGAACCCTTCTTTTGAATTTTAAAAGATCCATAAAGAACGATATAGAGATCCTGTATCGGCGTATCTTCTTTGAAAAGAATTTCCCTGTTTTTGACATAAACGATTTCAAAATGGGATGACAATTCTTTCAATGATGTTTCACCAAGAGGGTTGAATGAATCCAAGCTTTTGAGTCTTTGAGTTACGTCTAACATAGCAACCTCAAAATGAAGTTCTCATGTCTATGCCGCGCTTTCTATGATCTGGATCAAGTTTCTTTCGGTCGATTCAATTCAACCCCGGGGGTGGAACTGTATGTATTTGAAGCGGTTCTTGATCCGGATCATATTTCAAGAAAACTTCTTTGTTTAGGATGACGTTGTTAAGGTCAAAGGAGTTTTCATGTTATCAAAGTCGGCCGCTAAGAAGTTTTTTCTCATCGGTACCATTGTCTGTTCCGGATGTTTTGTTATTTTAACGATAGATACAATTCAACGAGTGCCTAAACAAACGCACTCAGAGAATATCACTCCCGAAGTCATTCACGGAAAAGATTTGTGGGACCACAACAACTGTATGGGGTGTCACACGATCATGGGAGAAGGAGCTTATTATGCTCCCGAACTCACCAAAGTTTATGAACGCCGAGGAGAAGCCTTCATTAAATCTATGCTTAAAGACCCGGCGGCAATGTATCCAGGCCAAAGAAAGATGCAGAAGTATAATTTTACAGAGGAGGAGATCAATTCTCTGGTGGCGTTCTTAAAATGGATCGGAGAGACGGATCTTAACGGTTTTCCTGCAAAGCCTGATCTCGCGCCGGCACCGGCTCCAGTAGCGACGACTCTAACGCAGTCTTCTCTTCCGCCACGTCCTGCAGTTTTTGATCAGGTTTGCGTTGCATGCCATATGTTGCAAGGAAAAGGAGGCTCTGTGGGACCGGCCTTGGATGGTGTGGGCAGCCGTAAAGAACATGCCTTTTTTGTTTCCTGGTTGCGCGATCCAGTCGCGGTGAAGGCAGACTCTAAAATGCCAAAACTGCCTTTAACCGACGAACAAGTTCAAGAACTCGCAAGTTATCTTTCATTGTTGAAATAAGGATTCTGTTATGAAATTTAAAACACAGAAAATAGCCTACTACTTCTTTGCCGTGTGCATGCTTCTTTTATCTTTACAGATTGTCTATGGATTTATCATGGGCTTTGCCCATATGGGATACGACGGCTTACACAGTGTCATTCCTTTTCACACGGCACGCGCCACCCACACGAACTTATTGGTAATGTGGCTGCTGGCGGGATTTATGGGTGCCGCTTATTACATCACGCCGGAGGAATCAAACCGTGAGTTGATTCTTCCGCAACTTGCCTACGTGCAATTGGGAGCGTTTGTTGCCGTGGGCGTAACAGCGATTATTGGCTTTCATTTTAATTGGTGGGAAGGAAGAAAGTTTTTAGAAATTCCGCGACCGCTGGACTATCTTGTTGTTGTCGATGTTCTCCTTTTTATTTTCCTTATCGGAGGAACAATCTGGAAAGGCCGAAGATATAGCACGACGAATATGGTTCTCTTTTTTGGTTTGTTGAGTGCGGCTTTGCTTTATCTTCCGGGAATGATTCCGACAGTCAATCAGACAATGGACTCTTACTGGAGATGGTGGGTTGTTCACTTGTGGGTTGAAGGCGTATGGGAATTGGTTATGGGGGCTATCCTCAGTTTCCTTTTGATCAAGCTCACGGGTGTAGATCGCGAAGTTATTGAAAAATGGCTTTACGTCATTGTCGGCTTTACGTTTCTTTCAGGAATCTTAGGGACAGGACACCACTATTATTTTATCGGGACTCCTCGTTACTGGTTGATGATCGGCGGACTCTTTAGTGCTCTTGAACCGGTGGCCTTTTTAGGAATGGCGATTTACGCTATTGCCATGGCAAAAAAGGGAGGACGCCAACATCCCAATCGTTTGGCCCTAACATGGACCATTGGGTGTGCCGTGATGTCATTCGTTGGAGCTGGTTTTTTGGGCTTTGCGCACACACTCCCCCAAGTCAATATTTACACTCACGGAACGCTGGTGACGGCTATGCACGGGCATCTTGCATTCTGGGGTGCTTACGCCATGTTGGTTTTTGCAATGATCGCTTATGCGATGCCGAATCTTACGGGCCGAAAACTTTATGACAGCGGTTGGAGTGCTTTCGCTTTTTGGACTTCTAACATCGGCATGACCGCAATGACGGTCGCCTTCGGAATCGCAGGTGTCGCACAAGTCTACTTGGAAAGAAAAATGGGCATGGATTTTCTTTTAGTACAAAAAGAAATTGAAGTGCATTTCTTGGGGCTCGTTCTTGCCGCCGCTTTATTCAGTCTTGGAATTTTCGCCTTTATTTGGATCTTTATTAAGTACGGATTGCCCAAAGGGAAGGTAGAAAATGCTGGCACCCACAATTAAAGGACCTTTTTATCAGGTTGTTGCAGATGAAGAAGAAATCTTCGACAGCGCCTATCGCAATCAATTGCCCTTGATGTTGAAAGGGCCTACAGGATGCGGAAAGTCCCGCTTCATTGAATCCATGGCGGCTCGCAGAGGGCGTCCTCTGATTACTGTCGCCTGCAATGAAGACACCTCGGCGACCGACTTATTGGGACGATTTGTTGTCAAAGGTGGAGACACCGTTTGGCAAGACGGTCCGGTCACGCGTGCCTTACGCGAAGGTGCAATTCTTTACTTGGATGAAATCGCTGAAGCTCGCGAAGACGTGATTGTGGTCCTTCATCCTTTGACCGATCACCGTCGTGCCATCACGTTGGATAAACTCAATGAAGAAATCAAAGCCTCGCCGGAGTTTATGCTCGTCGTGAGTTTTAATCCGGGATATCAACGAGGACTCAAGGAATTGAAACCTTCCACAAGACAAAGATTTGTGGCCATGCATTTTGATTATCCTCGTCCCGAACTCGAATCTGAAATTGTAAAAGCGGAATCTCAATGCTCCTTGGAAGTGGCGCAAAAGCTGGTTCGCTTTGCGGGAAAAATTCGCAATCTCAAAGAGCTGGGTTTGGCGGAAACAGCATCAACCCGGCTTCTTGTCGATGCCGGGAAGTTAATACGTGATGGATTGGAGCCTCGTCGTTCCTGTGACGTCGCTATTGTTCAACCTCTCACGGATGACGGAGATATTATGACGGCCTTACAAGATGTGGCCGCCATGATTTTTTAGAGTATGGGCCTAGATGAAAAGTTTTTTTCTTTTGGTTACAGACTTTTTAAAAAAATCTCGGCGGACCCCATGCCACCGCACTATGAGCAAAGGGCGGATTTAAAAGAACTGGAGACTCGCCTTCAAGTTATTGCTAAATCTCTTTGCGGCGAACCTATTCAAATACACGAGGCAGAAAAGATCGGTGGCTTTTCGGGCGTCCATTTTTATTATCCAAAATCTTTGTGCCCACTTTCATCAAAAAGATTGAACGAGTTGGTCTATATTCAAAGAACGCTGTTTTATAGTTCCGCCAAACAGTTGGGTTTTTGTTTGCCGCCGCGCGAACTTTCGGAAATTGAAAAGAAAGTTTACACCTGTTTGGCGGTTCACCAAATCTATAAGGTTATTACCTTGGAGTTTCCAGGCACAATTCAAGTGATTGAAACTTTAAGACAAGGAACCTTGGCGGAACTGCAATCGCTCTCAGACCAAGATCGAAATACACAAAATGGTATTCTCGCTCAGTGGATTTATGATCTTTTGTGTGAAAGCCCCAAAGACAGCTCTTGGAAAAGTATTTTGTATAACACCCATAAAAGTACTTTCAGTTTTTGGAAGTTCGCTGATGCTGTTTATCAAACTCATTTTGCCTCACTTCCTTTGGGGCCCGCAGTGGCGGAAGAAGCCTTTGTGCTCTGGGGTCTTCTTATGTCTCCGAATCCTTTTTCCGAAGAGACGGAAAAAACGGACGAAGAAACGACTACCGAGGCATTAGCTAATGGAACAGAAGTGCAGGGAAAAAATCGTGAAGACATTGTGCAGGTGCATCTTGAAGAGCAAAAAGATACCAATAATCCTGTGACCCATTCTTTTGAAAAAGCAGAAACTTTAGAAGAGTATCAGGGGGGGATGCGCACCCAGGACGGCGACGACGATTTGCAAGATCACGCGGAGGCTCTGGAGGAGTTAAATATGCGCGAGGTGACCCGAAGCCGGGAAAGGACGCAGTCGCTTTATAAAGCGGATGTACGGATGCATAGTGTGGCTCCGGATCTTTTAAGCAAGGAAGATTTACCGGTTTCGCCTCGTGTGCATTTTTATCCCGAGTGGGATTTTAAGAAAAAAAGCTATAAAGAAAATTGGTGTCGGGTTCAGGCCCGCATTCCCGAGGCAGGTACGCCCTTTCAACTGGCTGAATCCTACACCAAAGAAAAGAAAGAAATTGAAAAACTCTTTCAACAGGTTCGCTCCAAGCCCCTTTGGAAAAAAAGGCAGCGCGACGGGGAAGAGCTTGATATTGATGCCTTAGTCACTCGACATGCGGATCTAAAAAGTGGGAACTCCGGAGAAGACCGGTTTTACATTCGCAGTAAAAAACATCACAAAGACTGGCAGTGCCTTTTTTTAATTGATAGCAGTCTTTCAACGGACTCATGGGTCGCCAATGAAAGAATTTTGGATGTTATAAAAAACAGCGTATGTTTGATTGGCGACGCCTTTACAAAAGAGCCAGAGTGTTTAAGTGTCGCAGCCTTTCATAGCAATACCAGACATCAGTGTGTTTTTGAAGAACTCAAAAATTTCGAAGAGTCTTGGCCTGAGTTTAAGAGAAAGTTAAATACGCTAGAGCCCGTCGGTTACACGCGGATCGGTCCCGCTTTACGGCACAGTTTAGAAATTCTGAAAGTTTCTCCGGCACGACATAAGCTTATCGTTTTGTTGAGCGATGGCAAGGCGTCCGATTACGATCAGTATGAAGGCCGCTACGGAATGGAAGACATCAGGCAAGCCGTGCGAGAAGCTCACCAACAAAATGTTCTTATTAAATGTTTGGCGATCGAAGAAAAGGCCAAGTTTTATCTGCCGCAAATGTTTGGGCTCGGACACATTCAAATCTTGCCCACCCCCCATAAACTCCCTCAAGCGTTGACGACGCTGTTGTTGCCACTGCTTCATTAAATGAAAGGTAAGACAGAATGCAATTCCGGCAGATTTGGATAATTTCTATAGCTTCGTTGCTATTGGCAACTATGGGGATCGGAGCTATGACCCGACTGACGGGCTCGGGTCTGTCCATTGTGGAGTGGAAACCTGTCTCTGGAATTTTCCCGCCATTCAATGAAAGTCAATGGGTTCATGAATTCAGTAACTACCAACAATATCCGGATTTCAAATCGCGCCCTTCATTGACTCTTGATGAGTTTAAAACTCTTTTTTGGTGGGAGTTTATTCATCGACTGGTCGCACGCTCTCTACTTTTCGTTATTCTTGTTCCGTACGGTTTATTGTTCTTATCTGGAAAATTAGAAAAGCGACATCATCGGAAAGTTTTTGGTCTTTTAATTTTAGGCGGCATTCAAGGCTTTTTAGGATGGTACATGGTGAAAAGCGGTTTGGTGCAAGTTCCCCGGGTCAGCCATTTTCGGTTGATGGTTCACTTTATATGGGCTTGTGTGATTCTGGGATATCTGGCTCAATGGCTTGCAGAGGAACAACAACAGAGCCATAACCTATCTGTGCGCTCTCGCAGCTTCGTGCAAGCTCTTTCTTGGCTCTGTTTGGCACAAATGGCTTTAGGGGCATTGGTGGCAGGCAGCCGCGCCGGGTATATTTACAATACATTTCCTAAAATAGGCGACACATGGTTGCCAGTCCGCTTTGTTATTTTTCCTAGTCTGTGGGAAAACTTTTTTTACAATCAAATCAATCTTCAGTTCTTTCACCGGATGGGAGCATGGATATTACTGGCCGCCGCCTTTTATTCGTGGTGGAAAAAGATTTATCCGATTTCGATTTTAATCATCGCGCAGTTTTTCTTAGGCGTCCTAACGCTGGTGTTAATGATTCCACCTGCCATTGCGACACTTCATCAGCTTTTGGGAGCGAGTTTGTTTTTCTATTTAAGATATTTAAATAAAAAGAAACAAGCCGGCGAAGGTCGCGAGCAATAATCCCGTACTTGCAAGCTTCCATGCGATGTGAGCATGGAGCAGCTCCATGTAAAAAAAGGCCACTAAAAGAACTTTGATCAAAGCAAGAAACAGAGCGAATTTGACTGTGGGGAACCAGAGCCCCATTCCCAGAAACAGCAACAAAAGAGCGAAAACGATTTTATTCATGGAGGGTTCCTCCTAAATAGAAAAGTGGAAAGATAATCAACCAGACAATGTCGCACATATGCCAGAAAAGAATTCCGCCACGGACGGAAAACTCCGCATCTTCAAATTTGTTTTTATAAATTCCAAGACAAATGGATAAAAGAATAAAGACACCCACCATGACGTGCAAAAAGTGAAATCCCATCAAGAGCCAATAATATTGCCAAAAATCGTTTTTCTCGATTCCCAGGCCCAGTTCAGATTTGCTTACAAAGTCTAAAATCTTGAGAACTAAAAAACTCAGACCAAATACAGTGCTGGCAATAAAGTAGAAAAAGCTTTTGCGACGTTGATCAGCAAAATAAAATCGCACTCCTTCAGCTGCAAGAAATCCACTGAGTAAAAGGCTCAGGGTGAATATCAAACCATCGCGTAAATGCAAATGTCCCGTCTCTGCTTGAAAGATTGTTAAGTTGAAGTGCCGGTACCTGGCAACAATCGTGATAAGAGCGCCGAACATAAAGATTTCCATGAGGACAACCAGCCACATCAAAAATCCACCGGGAGGATTGAAAATTTCTTCAAAAGAAAATTTTTTGTCGAGAGAGTCAGAAGTTTCCATGCGACGACTATCGCAAAAATGAAATGGGGGTGGAAAGTCTTATTCTGGATCTGCATGACGGAGATCATGAAAAATAAAAAACATTATCGGGGACGGTCGCGTTTTTGATTCAGATCATGTTTCTCAATCTGCCTAGCAGATTAAATAGAGACAGTTTTAAGGAGACAAAATGGAAACGTTTAAAAATGTCATCGTAGGAAATGTTCTGGGAACCGTGATGGTCGCGGGAGCTGCCATTGGAATTGTAGGTAGTTCCATGGTTATTTGCGGGGCTTGTGCCATAGGTCTTATATTAGTTGGCGGTTAGTAAATATGAAACTTAGTTTAAGGTTAAAAATAATCGGACTTGTTCTTGTTCCAATGCTTGCCTGTATTGTCTATGGCACATTTTATTTAAATTCCCATTGGCGAATTTTCAAAGAAGCACAAGCTATTACTGAAAACGGAACTTTGATAAAGAAGAATTCAGAGCTTCTCCATCAGGTGCAGCTTGAACGAGCCAAGAATTCTTTGTTTCTCGCAGGAAAAATTCATGAAGATGAGTTGAACAGCCAAATCGAAATTGTCGATTCAAAATGGCGTGCAGTTCAAGAGCAAGTCGATAAAATTCAATCCAAAGAATCATCGGAGTCCGTGTTGAAAGAAACTCGAGCAGGGTTGGAGAAACTGCGAGGCTCAGTAAGGACCAAATCTATTAGCGCCGCTGACGCCACAAAAGAAATCACCGGACTAATCAGCCTCCTGATCAAACTGGACGTATTAGTCGCTACAGATCAGTCGTTAAATGGCGTTGAAATGAATTTTCTGAGTCTTACGATTTTGGAGATGGCCAAAGAATACGGAGGCAGATTAAGAGCTAATCTTTTGAATACGTTGGCAGCGGATAGCCCTATAACGATCCAAGATATTTCCAAGTTGGAATCTTTACGAAGCGGGATCAGCGTCAATTTAGAAGCCCCGAACCTGGTTGTCTCTGAAGCTGCACGCACTCAACTTGACGATTTTCGGAAATCCCCTGCTTGGCTGCGAGTAGAACAAACCTACGCCAAAGTCGTCAGTCGGGCCGCAGAAGGCCACTTCGGAGAAGACCCCGCGCAATTCTATGAATCTATCACTTCGTCGTTAAATGCCCTTGGCGCGGTTGTTTCCTTTGAAGTCGATAGCGTTAATAAAAAAGTCGAAGAGCTGCGGTCTTCCGCCTCTCACTTATTCTTTCTTACGCTGGCCTTTCTTTTAGGAATTGTTATTTTAATTTCAATTTTGGGTGTGATAATCATTCGAAACCTAACAACATCTCTTCACTCCGCTGTAGAAGACCTTTCGCACGCGGCAGAGACCATCGCTTCTGGAGGACAACAGTTAAATGCCGCAAGCCAACAGGTGGCCAACGGTTCTGTGCACTCCGCAAGTGCTCTCGAAGAGGTGGTTGCGTCTATTGAAGAAATCAATAGCATTGTGACGCAAAATGAACAAAAAGCCCAGCATGCAGCAAATATCTCAGAAGAAGGATTTAAGGCGGCTGAAAACGGAAAAGCCCAGGTGGCAACTCTTGTTCTGGCGATGGAAGACATTTCTAAAAGTTCTGACAGGATTGAAGAGATCATTAACGTCATCGAGGATATTGCTTTTCAAACAAACTTGTTGGCCTTGAATGCCGCCGTGGAGGCTGCAAGAGCCGGCGAACAAGGAAAGAGTTTCGCCGTTGTCGCCGACGCTGTACGTGCGCTGGCATTGCGCAGTTCTTCCGCCGCCAAAGACATTACAACGCTTATCAAAGAAAGTTCTGTGAAAGTTCAAGATGGAGTTCACCGAGCTATACTCAGCCGGGAATCGATAGAGACGATCGTCAAAATCATCTCCGACATTTCTCAGATCAACACTGAAATCGCAGCCGCGAGCTCAGAGCAAGCGGTGGGTATTCAACAGATTAGTAAGGCCATGAATGAACTTGATTCGTCTACGCAACAGAATGCTTCAGCGGCCGAAGAGGTTTCCGCTTTTGCGGGGCAAATGAGACAGCAAACGGACAGTATAGAGCATCTCGCGATTGGTTTGACTGGTCTTGTAGAGGGGGCCTGAGTCATTCATGACCGACATCATATTCTAAGAAATGAATCGTTGATAATTTATTTAACAGAGCAGAGATCATGAATCGCATGACATGCAGATATAAGGAGTCATTTATGACTGAATTTAGAAAAGTAGTATTAGCGGCAATTTTATTCTCCGGGGTTTGGGCACAAGCGGCCGTTCACGAAGTTAAAATGCTCAACAACGGTAAAGACGGCATCATGGTTTTTGAGCCGGGTTATTTGAAGATCAACAAAGGGGACAGCGTTAAGTTTATCCCAACTGATGCGGGTCACGACGTTTCCTCTGTTGAAACTCCCCAAGGAATCAAACCGTGGAGCAGTCCTTCCGGAAAAGCATTCACGGTGCAAATGAAAGAAGAAGGTCTTTACTTATTTGAATGTAAAGCCCATCTTCCGATGGCTATGGTCGGCGTCATTCAAGTTGGCAGTGCGAAAAACTTGGACAAAGTAAAAACAAAAGCGCAAGAGATGTCGAAGCAGTTTGCGATGAACAAAGATCGCCTTGATAAATATCTTGCACAGGCAAAATAAAAAATTCCCGTCCGGGAAGGCGCTCAGGTGGGATTGCCTCATCCCCCTGAGTGCTCAATCAGACTGACTAAAGAATTCGGGGCAGCTTCCACGGGAAGTTCCAGATCAAAGACCAAACCACCACCGCCAGCCTGAGGAACAAGTTCTCTATTTGTATTTAGAATTTTTCCGACTACAGCTTTCTGTATTTTGTGTGGAGAAATAACTTCCACTTCATCGCCGGTGCGCAACCGGTGGCGGGTTTCAACTTTTAAAAAATCTGAATTTTCAGATTTACCAAGAACAACGCCGGCGAATCTTTGCGTGTAGTGACGTGATGTTGAATGACGGTACTCTTGAGAGTGATAACTTAAATTCCCGGTGACAAATCCTTTGTGATAACCGCGATTGGGAATTTTTGAAAGTTCGAGCAAAAGATTCCGGTCGAAGTCCTTTCCGGCGGCCATGTCGTCAATGGCCTGACGATAAATTTTAGCAACCATCGAAGCATAATAAAGGGATTTAGTTCGCCCTTCCACTTTGAAGGAGCAGATACCCGCATCACGCAGCTCCCGAAGATGCTCGATCACACAAAGATCCTTGGCGTTCATAATGTAGGTGCCGTTTTCGTCCTCATCAATTTGATAGAACTGTCCTTTGTTGCGCAGATCTTCGAGGTAATATTCTTCTTCTTTGCTTGTTTCCGCTTTATGGATGTTGTAGCCGTAACGGCAACTGTTGTCGCATACGCCCTGATTGGCATCACGGTAACTCATATAATGAGAAAGCAAACAGCGGCCTGAGTAAGCGATACAAATAGAACCGTGTACGAATGCTTCCAGTTCAATATCAGGAACTCGTTCATGGATTTCTTTGATTTCTTCCAGACGGAGTTCGCGGCTAAGAATGACTCGTGAGGCTCCTTGCTGCTGCCAGAACTTCACACTTTGCCAGTTCATACAGTTGGCTTGCACGCTCAAATGAATATTGACATTGGGATCTGTTTCCTTGGCTATCATCATAAGTCCCGGATCGCTCATAATAAAAGCATCGGGTTTTAGCTCGACCCATTTTTTAAAATTCTCTCGAAATGATTTCAGTTTCAAATTTCTCGCGAAAATATTGGCCGTGACATAAATTTGTTTCCCATTTTCACGGGCAAACTGGATGCCGTGTTGAAGATCTTCGAACGTCATCTCGTTTTCTCGAGCACGCAGACTGAACAAAGGTACGCCCACGTAGACGGCATCAGCACCATAGTGAAAGGCGTATTTTAATTTTTCAAGAGAGCCCGCAGGCATTAGCAATTCGGGAGTCATGGTTGGTCTCCATTAATAGGCAGGTAGTTTTAAGGGGACGCTTGTCAGAGTGCAAGGGAGGCATCCTAAAATCCGCCAGGGAGGTGGAGGAGTTTTTATTTCTTGATCTTGATCAAAGACGAACTAGGAAGGGGTCTGCTATGTTGTAAAAGGACGAATAGATGCGAGGTCATTATGAATACGACTCAGATAGACGGCTATAGATATTTTTTCCCCGCAGGTTGGGCCTTTGGAATATGGGGAGTTTTTTTGTGGATTCTTTTTCCCTGGAATGTGGTTTCTTATCCGGGACTTCGTCATCCAGAGATTATGACGGGAGGTTTTTTCCTTTGTTTCGTCTGTGGATTTTTAATGACTGCGGCCCCGAAGTTTACTGCGAGTTTTGGTCCGACAAAGTGGGAGCAAAGAATTTCTCTGACTTTGATTGCGACTTTGTTTTTAAGTCTCATACCGCGCAGTAAATTTTATTTTTACGTAGCTGTGGTCGCAGTATTTATTTTTCTAATTACATATATGGCTCGCCGTTTTTTCTCACGCAAAAACAATCCTCCAGATTCTTTTTTGTTTGTCGGATTTGGATTGGGTGCGGGCTTTTTAGGAAGTCTCATCTTGATGTTGGGTGAAGTGTTCAACATTCATAGTGATGTCTACACATTTGCGCGTTTGTTGTCTCTTCAAGCCTATGTTCTATGTCTTGTCTTGGGCGTGGGAAGTCGTTTGGTTCCAGCTCTTTTGGGGTGGGCGCCACTACCTACCGAACAAAAGAAAATGGCACCAAGGATTAAGTTATTTGTTTCTTTGGCGGTGTTGTTTTTAGGCAGTTATGTTCTGGAAGTCACGGGGTTGAATGTTATTGGGCAGTTTTTGCGGGCGGGAGTTATTACTTTCATCGCCTTCTTTTTCTGGAAGATTTATAAATTTCCGCAACGTCGTGCCTTTCAAAGTTGGTGGCTTTGGGGGTCAGCGTGGTTCATCGTTGTGGCCCAGTGGGGAATTGCTTTTTTCCCTGACTATCGTATTCACTTGCTTCACGTTGTGTACATCTCGGGCCTTGCACTGATGACATTCATGGTGGCGGTTCGAGTCAGCTTATCTCACGGCCATCACGGTCTGCAGTGGGAGCAGAACTCCAAGGGTCTTTTCCTTGGAGCTCTGTTGATTGCATTCGCGGGGCTCACACGCTTGTCGGCGGGTTTTGCTCCACATATCTATCAATCCCATCTTTTGTATGCGGCTTATACATGGACGTTGGGACTTTTGGTGTGGGGCTATCTTTTCTTGCCGAAGATTTTGCGAGTGAAGACTCCTTAGTATGGTAGTACCTCTGTGCTGCTTCCTTTTGGCGTGCGGCACTGAAGGCTGAAATTCTTTTTAAGTAGCCGATCACTCGTGTTGCATGATCGACATTTTCACTGTGACACTCAGGGCAGCGATACAAAGTCCGCTTATCAATAAAGTCACAGTCATTACAGATAGTGATTTTCACATTCACGCACCAGTAGTTGCAACCGGAACGAGCCGCGACTTTCAAAAGTTTGTAAAATCCTTCCGCACTTAATTTTTCTTCTAAGTTCAAATGCAAAGCCGATCCGCCATCAAGATATTGCATCATCTCTTTTCCGTGCAATTCCATTTTATCAAGAGCGTTGATACTCATATCTTCAACCACATAAAAATACGAATTGTAGCAATCGCGTGGAACAAAAAGTCCCTCTTTACGATCCCACTGGGCATTTTTAACACCCAGATTTTCAGCTGGAACAAATTCGGTATTGAACATATAGCCATATGTTTCGCGCGCTTTACGATTTTCGTCGTAAATGACTTTGAGCTTTTCGCGAACAAAGTCTTTGTACTCGGCACTATTTTGCACGCGTAATCCCTGCGATTCTGCCGCTTCCGTCATGCCGTTAATTCCGATGGTGAGAAACTGTTTATCTAAGGTGATAAATCCTGATGAATACGCACTAAGCATTCCCGCTTCGAGATACTCCTGCATCAAAGTGCGATAAGCGACTTGATACTTTTGCACTTTCTGAACCGTGTCTTTCAGATCAAGACCTTTTTGCACAAGTCGATTCATATTAATGGTAATGACATTGATGGATCCTGTGGCAACCCCCCCGGCACCTAACGAATAACTAAATGTATTGTCTGAAATTTCATTGCGCAAACGACAACAGCTGGCAAGACTGTCTGCGGATTCGCTCATATACATAAAGAAACTATTGCCTTCGCTAAGTTCCTTTGCACACATCATCGCAAATTCTTTGTCTTTAGGTTCGTCGTTTTCAATCAGCATTCCTGCCGTTACCACGGGAAAGGTCAAAACAGCTTTCTTTCGTTCGTCATTAAACCAATGCATAAAGTGAGCTTGCAAAGCCTTCACACTTTCCCAAGAAGGAACTTCGCCATCTGGAAATACAAAGTCGCCAAAGAGAGATTTAAAATAATATTCGTCATAAGCTGAAATATTCCAAAAAACAGACTGGTAGCCACGGGCCGCTGCTGGCTGGTTCAAAGCATAAACAACGTGCTGCAAGTGATTGTTGATAATTTTCGTGTGGGTTTTCAAATACTCTGGACCGTAATCCTTGCGGGCAAAGTGATCAAAATACATGAGCCACTCGACTGTCGCCACGGCTCCGGCAAATTGCGCGGAAACGGCAAAGACTAAATTCACGAAACATCCGCAAAAACTTTCGAGATGCTGTGGGGCTTTGGATTCACCGCCGAGACCTTTCAATCCTTCTAGTAAGAGAGGATACATTGAAATAGAAGCGCAATAAGGTTTTAGAGAAGTTTCATCATGCACATAGATCTCATGGGACTCGATTTGACGAATGTATTCGCGCGCTAAGTCAGAACCAAATAAATCAGCAATCTTATTTGAAACCAAAGCTCGATTGATCTGAATATTAATGTCCTTATTTATTTCCGCCTCCAAAGTCGCAATATTTTTATGAGTGACATTGGCATTGGCATCAAGGCGCGAACCTTCTGCGGCATTCTGCGCTTTCAGATAACCTTCGATAAAATCTATTTTATTTCTTATTTGCTCTGGACTGAGACGAATCATGTGTGTGCTCCTTTGTTTGAATTCAGGGTTGAAATAAGTGATTTAAAACTGTGTTTGTTGTGAGATCTCGAAAGATCTGATTGGTGGTGGGCGAAGAAAGTCCACCAAGCTCTGCGCGCCATGGACCAGTTTTTAAGAAAGTCAGATGGGATTTGATTTCTATTGTTACATCGTCAAGACCGGTATAAAGAGCGGTCTTGAAATCTGCAGCGCGAGCTTCTTTTAAAAATTCAACGAGTTCACGGGAATGCCATTCTCCACCCAGGAAGAGGATGCAGTCGGCCTTGCCTTGATATTGCAAAAGCAAAGTTCGATAAAATGACATGGTCAGTGGTACACCGGTTTTCTCTGTCCAAAGTTCCGGAGAATGGCAACCAGGACATCGCAGAGGACATCCGCAGACGTAGAATGCCAAAGAGATATGGTTGGGAACTTCCTGAAAGACGATGTCGTAACGATAGATGTTCATAGTTATCAATCCTTGATAACTATGACGGTAGCGTTATTTTAGAACCTATCACTAAATATTGTAGGAAAGAATGATCGGCATCACTATAGGTTGTGTTTTTCTGTCGCGTCGATGAATTGAATCTGTTTGTGATTCATTTTAATCAGTCCTTCGGCTTCAAGTTCAGCCAAGGTACGCGAGAACGTTTCAGGACGCAGGCCCAGCATCAAAGCGACTTCATGTTTCTTACCACCGAGTTGGATAATGGGACGATTCTGTTCCTGTTGAAGACGACAAAGATAAGTCCAAACACGATCACGTGCAGAAGAAAGACTGATGTTTTCAATCACCATGTGAAGCTTGTCCATCCATCTGATCAACGCTTGAACGACGGATTGATAAAGCTGCGGATTTTTATTTAAAACATTTTGCAGTTCTGATTTAGGAATAAAAAATATTTCGGACTCTTCCGCGCTCATCGCGGTTTCCGTATTTTTGTCTTGTCCTAGAAGACCCGCTTCGCCGAACGTTTTTTGCGGACCTAAGATTTCAATCAACATTTCTTTTCCGGCAGGGGAGAGTTTGAAGATTTTAACAGATCCCTTGCGAATCAGATAAAGACCAGAAGAAGGATATTCTTGTTCAAAGATCAAGGCGCCTTTAGGGAATTTTTTTAACTGTAAAAGAGGAATGATTTGTTCTGTGATTTTTTCTTCTTGAGTCGAACAAATAGGACAGTTGTCGGTAGGTTTGTCTTTCATTTGGATCTCCCCTTTTACTATAGCACTGTTGTGCTACGTTCCGGAGGAAGATCAAAGGCCAAAAAAAGGGGGAGGCAAAAATCCTCCCCCCGGGTGGACTAAGGCTTAAAAATAGGGCCGGATCCTGAATCAATAACGCGGTAAGGATTGTCTGCATACTCGATCAAATAAAGGACAGGTTCTAAATTCTTTCTTTGAACCTCAGGAATAACCTGAGCGCCAGGATAGAAACCACCTGATCCCCAGCCACTGTTGGCGGGATCAAGTTCAAAAGTGAAAGAAATGATCTTATGCTCCCCGTAAGACCAATCTGTCGTGTCTCCGCTGGCAATGTAAAGATCTGAAGATTGCTCTGGAGTGTAACCATTCCACTCGGCCATTTTCTTAGCCATTGTTTCATGGACTTGTTTGTCACGAGCGTTGGCAATGCTGTCATAAACGTGCCCCCAAGGGTACAAAATCAACTGCGAGAACGTGTGGAATGAAAGCAGGATTGTGATGTTCTGATGATCCTCAACGTACTTTTTAACTGCTTGAGTTTCAGGCTCACTGAAAGCATTTGGCCCACGGAATGTATCGCTGTTGGGACTTGTGCTCGCGCCACCGCCGCCCCAGCCGTAACCGTAGTTGCGATTGAGATCTACGCCGTAAGTGCCATCATTGTTTTTCGCGCGATTTTTTCTCCAAGATTTATAGCTGCCTGTAGAGATATCGTACTCAGCACCGTCTGCGTTCACCATAGGAATGATATGGATATCACGGCCATTCACAAGGCGCTGAACGCGGGGATTTCCCTTCGCATATTCCGTTAAAAGATATTCAATATAATACAGAGGAAGTTCAATCGAAAGATGTTCACGCGCATGGTGACCGCCCATAAAGATCGCCGCAGGCAAAGAATCCGCATGAGCAAGATCTCCGGAAATACGCACAACCCAGATATCGCGTCCTTCATATGTTTTTCCAATAGAGGACATCTGTGCAATTTGTGAGTATTGGCTTGTTAAAGAGCGAAGCTTGTCGGTCATCTCCGCATAGTTATGAAAAGCGGCGTCTTTAGAAGGGAAATCCATCTCTGCCGTCAGTGGGAAGCTGACTTCCAAAAGCCCCAAAGCCTCGACTTTATTCTTTTCTTCAAGGCTTCCGATACCGACCACGAAATCTTCGCGGGTTGTTTCAATAGAGACGCCGGTATTGGCGATCAGCGTTCGTTGGAATTTATCCTCCGCACGAATCTTCATCCAATATTGTGTCGTATCTTCCGTGTAGGCCTTGTGAATAGGCAGGAAACCTAAAGCCAGAAATCCCGCAACCGCGAGAAGCTTGGTGATTTTCATAAAAACCCCTCCTTGGGTCCTGACAAGTGTCAGGGAATATTTTATGTTGAGGCGGATTCATGTTGACGTACAGTCTTAGGTCAGTACGTTAGGGCTAAAGTCCAGGGGTTTTTATGGCTGAAACAGTCGGGCAGTTTTTAAAAGTGAAATTTGCGGAACTTCGCGCGGAAAATCCACAGATCTCTTTGCGTTCCTTTGCCGCTATGGTGGGAATTTCGGCGGGGAGAATGAACGAGCTTGTGCACGATAAAAGAGCCTTGAGTGATTTCTATGCCGAGAAAATCGTGAAAGCCCTCAAACTCAATCTTCAAGAAAAACGCAAGTTGTATTCGTTGATTTCGACAAAAGCGCGCAAGGTGAATAGCATCCGTGTCTTGGCGGATAATGAAGGCTTGCATGTGCGCTGTTGGGAAAATTTGGCGATTTTAAATATCATGCGCACCGATGACTTTGAACCCGATATGAACTGGATTGCCAAGCGTTTGGGAATTTCTCTTAGTCGTGTGCAGGAATGTTTTAAAATTCTTCAAGATCACGATCTAGTGAAAATTTCTGAAGACGGTGGCATGGAACGCACCTCTTCTCGTGTGGTTGCTAAAACGACAGGTGCCACATCTCACCATGAACGACGTAAACTGGAAAAATCCATGGAAGCCATGGAAACAATTGCTCCACCTTTCCGCAATCATTCGTCTGTTACGGTGGCGACGACTCCAGAAAAAATCAAAGAAGCCAATGAAAAGATCAAAGAATTCCGTCGTAAGTTGGCGGAGTTTTTAGAAGACGGTCCTAAAAAAGAAGTCTACAGTTTAACGATTAATTTATTTCCTCTCACAGAAATAAGAACGACGGATTCGGAGTCTACCAACGAATAGGTTCGGGCTCGATTTCAACACCGAAAGCATTTTTAACATCAAGGGAAACTTGATTTGCAAGTTTCCAAACATCATCGGCAGAAGCCCCACCATGATTCACAAGCACCAAGGCTTGTTTTTCATACATTCCCACCGGGCCTAATTTTTTACCCTTCCAACCAGCACGATCAATCAACCAGCCCGCTGCCAATTTAAATTGCGTGTTTTGATAAGGGAAACTGACAAGATCTGTGTGCGACTGCAAAAGAGTGTCGCGCATATCTTTAGAAACGATCGGATTTTTAAAGAAACTTCCAGCATTGCCAATGACCTTCGGATCAGGAAGTTTGGATTGGCGAATATGAATCACCGCATTGGCAATCGTGCGTGGCTCGGCAACAAGTTGTTGGCGCTCTAGTTCTTTACGAATATCGCCGTACTCTAAATGCAAAACATTCTTCTTAGGTAAACGGAAGGTCATACTCCACACGAGATAACGACCCGCACCTTCCTGCTTAAAGAAACTATCACGATAAGCGAAATGACATTCTTTATTGGAAAAAACTTTGTTCTCGCCAGATTGTAAATCGAGACATGCAACTTCCCACAACATGTCTTTGACTTCAACGCCATAAGCGCCGATGTTTTGAATCGGGGCGGCCCCGGCTGTTCCAGGAATTAAAGAAAGATTCTCTAATCCCCAATAACCCTGTTGCAAAGTCCATTGCACAAAATCATGCCAAACTTCACCGGCTTGCACCTTCACATACCAAGCTTCGTGATCTTCGCCGAGTAACTCTTTTCCTTGGTTTGCAACCTTTAAAACAAGCCCTCGCACAGTGGCAGGTAAAACAAGATTGCTTCCTCCGCCTAAAATATTCCAGGAAAGTTTGCGCAGGGAAGAATCGTTCAGAATATCACGCACGTCTTGTTCAGAATGCAGTTCCGCGAAGTGCTCTGCTTGAGAGCGCAGTTGAAGAGTGTTTAATGAACTAAGATCTTTGTTTGTGTGAATCTGCATGACAGAACAGATTCTATTAGAAGGAGGTCCCTTTTGCCATCATTCTTTCAAGAACCTGCTCTTTGCCGATAAAGCAAATGCCAAGTCCCAAACCCTTACTCCAAACAACCTCTGCGGCCACGTTGTGGGTGCGGCGAAGAGACGTCAAATTAACAGTAAGATTTAAAAGATCGCCTTTTTGAGGCACGTAATCACCTTGAGAAACTTCAAGGAAAGCACCTGTCTGAGACAAGTTTTTAAGATTGGCGACAAGGATGCCAATGTGGCCATAGACTTCGACCTGAGCGGTTTCTTTGGTTTTGTAGCGCTTTGCTGTGCTCATACTCACTCCGAGGATCGTGTCTTGACTCTATTCTCGGAAAAAAAATCGTGTTCGTAGAGTCTAAACTGTAGATTTCTCAGAATGAGACTGAAATCTAGACTCTACTTGCGAATGTACGTGAGAAATGAAAACGGAACAGTCGATTCCACATCACGACGTTCAGTCAGAGTGAATACCTTTTCGTCAATTTGCGGGTAATAGGTATCGCCCGCAAACTCTTTGTGGATCAGGGTTAGATAGATTTTGTCGGTCTTATCCATGATCTGTTTGTAGATCTCTCCACCACCAATCACGAACACTTCATCGCCCCATTTCGGGGTTAAAGGTTTGGCGTGAGCGATAGCTTCATCAATGGAAGAGACAAAGACCACGGGACTTGATTCTGTCGACGGAAAGCTTTGTGACTTTGGATCACGCGTAATCACTATGTGATAACGGTTGGGAAGAGCGCGACCGTTGAAAGATTCAAACGTCTTTCTTCCCATAATCATGATGTGGCCTTTTGTGGTGTCTCTGAAAAACTTCATGTCTTCGGGAATATTCCAAGGAAGACCTCCTTGTGTCCCGATCACATGATTTTCAGAGCAGGCTACGACATGAGTTAAAATCATACAGCCACCGGTGCTTTGATCGCAGGATGCGGATCGTAGCCCACGATTTCAATATCTTCATAAGTGAAATCAAAAAGATTTTTCTTATCAGGATTCAACTTCAATTGCGGAAGTGGGCGGAAGTCACGAGTCAGTTGCAACTGCGCTTGTTCTAAGTGATTCAAGTACAGATGGGCATCGCCCAATGTGTGAACAAAGTCGCCAACCTGCAAATCACAAACTTGCGCGATCATGTGTGTAAGAAGCGCATAGCTTGCGATATTGAACGGCACGCCCAAGAAAATATCCGCGCTTCGTTGATACAACTGGCAAGAAAGTTTTCCGTCAGCTACGTAAAATTGAAAAAAGGCGTGGCACGGAGGCAAAGCCATTTTATCCACGTCGCCAGGATTGAAAGCCACCACCAACAAGCGACGAGAATTTGGATTTTTCTTAATCTGCTCTACGACGTTTGAGATTTGGTCAATCGTGCGACCGTCGGCTGTCTCCCAAGAGCGCCATTGTTTTCCGTAAACGGGACCCAAGTTGCCGTTTTCATCAGCCCACTCATCCCAGATCGTCACTTTGTTGTCGTGAAGATATTTGACGTTCGTATCGCCTTTTAGGAACCACAAAAGCTCATGAAAGATCGAACGCGTGTGAAGTTTTTTAGTCGTTAAAAGAGGAAATCCTTCTTGAAGGTTGTAGCGCATCTGATAACCAAACATCGAAATCGTGCCCGTGCCAGTGCGGTCTTCTTTTTTTACGCCGTTCTCAAGAACTGCTTTCAATAAATCATGGTATTGCTTCATAGATCACCTCGGGAGGTACATAAGATGATTGTTATTTTATTTGAGCTTCTTTTTTTGTCTATTTGAAAAGTAGTCCCAGATGAATTTACCGCACGGGCCCAACTCTCTCTGAGAGTGACGCGCAATGTGAACCTTGGAGCGATGTTGTTTTTGCGGCAACGTCACAAGGGTTTTCTCCTTGATTTCCTCGTGAATCACGTGCTCAGGCATTAATCCCCAGCCCAATCCACCGACGAGAAAGGCTTTTTTCGTAGCGTAATCCTGAACACTGATCACGTTATCCATATTCACAATGCCACCGGACCGTTTTGAACTTTTCAGAGTGGTCGACATGATGATTTGTGGATATTTTCCCAGCATTTCATCTGTCGCTTTTCCGCGAAGTTTGGCTAACGGATGAGTGGCGGCACAAGAGGCGATCATCGCAACTTCAAAAAGCGGTTCCGTGATCAAGAGACTTGAATCGTTGTAGACATGTCCCAGAGCTAAATCCGCACGATCCTCCAAGAGTTGTTCATCATTGCTAAGAATATCATGAATGATTTTGATCTCCGTTTGGGGAAACCGAGAAGTGAACTCCTTCAGCGCGCTGACCAAAGACGGGAGGGGCCACAGAGCGCTGACGGCCAAACGGAGAATTGGTTCATGTCCTCTTTTTAAAAACTCCGCGGTTTCTTCCAACTCACTGAATTGAAAGATCAGATCATCGGCCTTCTTTAGAAAAGAACGACCTTGAGGAGTGAGCTGCGGGCGATATTGATCGCGATTGAAAATTTTAAAGCCCAATTCGTTTTCTAAAGAACGAATGGAATAACTCACAGCACTTTGCGCGCGATGCAGTTCTTGGGAAGCCGCTCGAAAGCTCCCGGTGGTCACAATGGTTTGCAGAACTTGCAGTTGATCTAAAGTCATACCGTCACAGTATATCTAAAAATTAGATCATGTTAATAGAAAACTTATAATTTTTTTAGATCGTCTAGTTTTATATACTAAGGGACATAAGGAATAACAAATAAGGAGTTTTCCAATGAACAAAGCAAAACTAGCAGCACGTTTGATCTTCGGTCTTCTATGGGTGGTTTTCGGACTGAATTTCTTTTTCCATTTTCTTCCGCAGCCACCGCCACCAGAAGCGGGGCTTAAGTTTCTTTCGGGCTTGATGGCCAATCCCTATTTCTTTCCTTTCTTAAAAGTGACCGAAATTGTGGTGGGCATTTTGCTGTTGCTTAACATCGCTGTGCCTCTTGCGCTTGTGGTGATTGCGCCGATTACATTAAACATCATGCTTTATCACGGTGTTCTTGATCCAGCGGGAGCGGGGCTTGCAATTTTGATTTTAGTGCTCAATGTATTCTTAGGAATTACTTACTTTGATAGTTACAAGCCTTTGTTAAAACGAGGCTAAAGGGAGAGTTTATGATGTATCTGCGTAAATCAGACGAAAGAGGTTATGCCGAGTTTGGTGGTTGGTTGAAATCACGCCATACGTTTTCGTTCAGCGATTACTATGATCCTCAATTCATGGGATTTCGCGATTTACGTGTGATCAATCAAGATTGGATCGCCAAAGGAGCGGGTTTCCCGGCGCATCCTCACCGTGACATGGAAATCATCACCTATGTTTTAAAAGGCAAAGTCGCGCACAAAGACAGCCTTGGCAATGTAGGTGAAATCACGGCGGGCGAAGTTCAAACCATGCACGCTGGCACAGGAATCAGTCACAGCGAGTACAACCCTTCCCCCGACGAAGACCTGCAGCTTTTTCAAATTTGGATCATGCCTGATGTGAGTGGTGCAAAACCTGGATACACACAGCAATCTTTCACGCGGGAGCAAAAGTTGAATCAACTAAAGCTCATCGTTTCCAAAAACGGTCGTGAAAACAGCCAAATGATCAATCAAGATACGGATCTTTATGTCTCTGTTCTTGAACCAGGTATGGAAAAAGAATTTAAACTGCGCAAAGGCCGTGGAGCTTGGGTTCAGTTGGCAGAGGGCGAGCTTGAAGTGAATGGAAAAGTGATGTCCTCCGGCGATGGAATGGCGGTTCAGGATGAAGAGCTGCTCAGATTCAAAGCCAACAAAGAAACTGAATTCCTTCTTTTTGATTTGAAGTAACAGATGAGGCTCGTAGGGCCTCGTCTCGTTTTGAGATCATTCCAAGAAATTCCGCGCTGAAGTCCACCCAGTGATCTTTCGAGACTAGACTAATGTTAGTTTTTCGAAATGCACTGGACACAGTTGTGGGCTCACATTCTAAAATAGGTTTATGCCACATTTTAGAATTTTACTTGGATTCTTAATCGCTTGTTCTTTTTTATCCACCGCCACTTTTGCGTTCTCGCGTAGAAAACCTGTCGTGATTGATTACCCGCAGACTACTTATGTTCAAGGTAACACGACATCTTCTTTTACGCCGTCAAGTTCAGAGCCATCAACGGATATGTTGAAGCTTGCGCAAAGTGCGAGTGAAGGGGCCGGACGTCTTAAAGAAAAAGGCGCTCTTTGTTATCGTGCCGTAAAACAAATCATTGCCGATGCGTTTGGGAAAGACCTTGCCTGTGTTCGCGGTATTCTTTCTTCGGGATCTGCGAAAGATGCGGGCGGAGACCTTTTAAAAATGGGATTTATCCAAGATATGTCGAGCTGTAACAAGGCAGGAGCTGTTCGAGTTTATAAAGGTGTGGGCGCTCCAGGGTATAGAAAATTGCCGGGCGACATCCATGGCCATATCGAAGTTGTTGGCGATGAAGGAATGTACCACTCGTTTTATTCAAGTTCCATGTCGATGGACGACTCAATGCCAGGGCGAAGAATTTTAACGGGATGTTATGTTCCTCACTATGATAAAATTAGAAGTGCTCCACTGAGCCAGTGTCCAAATAGCAGTGTGAGTTACAAAACGCATAGACCACCGTCTTCTAGAAGCAAATCGGGGAGCCAGTAATATGAAATCAATGATTGTTATCCTCTTAATTATGATGGGTTTTGTAAGAGCGGAAGCTTCTCTAGCCTGCGACGTTTGTGAGCAAGTCGATAAAATGGCGAAAGCTTATGAAGAAGATGAAAAAAAGGCTTACGATAATTTCAATAAACTGATCAGCCAAGTGCAGCTTTCTAAGGACAAGGCCGTGCGCAAACAAGAACTGGCTGTGATTGTAAAAACAGCAGTACTTATGGAAAACAGTGACGACCGTCAGGAGCTTGCTCCTTACTTGGCGGATATGCAAAAAGAATATCCCCAAGAATTTAAAGAGGCTTTAGGCACTCTTCCTAAAGAAGCTCGTAAGAGTTTGGAAGATCAAATCAAGATCGCCAACAAGCTGATGGAAAAAGGAGAAGAGCCCTAGAAAGGGCTCTTTTTTATTTAGAACGCACGACCGAAAACATCTTCCAAGACGGATTTCATCTTAGACCAATCTTCAATCACTTCGCGCTTGTCTGAGTTTTTAAAATTCTGAACTTGAGCATCCATCGCGCCGTAGCGCATGGAAATCACGTTCACGTTGTAAGCCTCATAAGATTTCAAAACACGGTCGACGTGTTTTTCTGTATCATCGACAAAAACAATCACTGGATAGTATTTCTTAGTTTTGCAAAGAATCGAGCGAAGCATCGCCCCTTTGTGTTGACCGGCTGTATAGAAAACACCGTCTTCATAGACAGAGGGTTTGGAATCTTTAATTCCCCACGTCGTCAGTTCTTCCGGAGTTAAGCAAGACTCTGCTGGCTTATCCGTTTGAATCGGAAGAAAACGGCTGACATAGCCACCGACAGGACCCGGTGAAGTCAATGAAGGGTCATATCCCGCACGCGCTAATTCTCTTTGTGTGAAGTTTTGATATTCAGGTCCGCGAGATGTCAGCAAGAACACGGGGTGACCTTGTTGTTGAAACAGGCGCACCATATTTGGCGACATCGTTTCAGGTGCGCGCATTTGGCTTAAAGCATACAAATAGCTTTGCACGCGCAAAAGACCATCGAAATCTTTCGCAACCAAATCTTGAGTGTCATTGTTTTTGAGTTTTTCTTCCTGCCAAGAAAACCAAGCGTCTCCGCCCAGATCTTTTTCTGTTGTAAGAAGTGTGTTGTCGATATCAAAGACCACAAGAATTTCTTGAGCTGTGTACTGCTTTTTCAGCTCTTCCACTTTTTGCACGACTTCTTGCATGCTTTTGATTTGCACTTTTTCCGACGCTTCCGAGTGAAGCAGGAACGCGAAACTGAGAAGAAATACCAAAACTGACTTCATAAATCCTCCTCTAGAATTTGTACGTTAATGAAAAGTAGTGACCTACGCCGGATGTCTCGCCAGCAAAACCGCCGTCTTTAAGCAGGGCCATGTCTTTATAAAGTTTGAGACCATAACCGGCGGCATAGCGTTTGGAGTGCCAGTAAAGACCGTTGAACCATTCCAAAGACGTATCAGAGTAGTTGCTGGAATCCGCGAGTCTGTTCGCCCCGAACTTGTAATCAAGATAACCTTGATAAGAGATAAAACTATTTTCGAAATGATAAAAAGGCGTGAACCAATTTGTCGAAAGGATGTAACCATCCCATTCTCTTTCATTCGCAGCACCGAAATTTTCGCGCACATAGCGGGCCATTAAGTTCGCACCCACTTTGCCAAACCAAGGAACTTGAATGTCCGTTCCGATACCCACGTACTGTTCAAAAAGCGCTCGGTCGCCGACATTGAAAAGAGTCGCAAGATACCACTCTTGGATAGGACCCGCAGATAGATCATGTCCGGTCATGTAGTCTAAAGAAAAACGGGGAGCGAGTTTGAAAAAGAAATTATCTCCTGCATGACGGTCACTGTCTGAGTGAGAATCAAAAACGTCAAAGACATCCAAGTAACCGTAAAGATCCAAAACTCCAGAGCGTCCACCGAATTCCATTTCAAAATAAGTATCTTGCTGGTTTCCGAATGGAATCTTGTTATCGATGCTTCTCATCAAATTGAATTGGAACCATTTGAAGTCATTTTTATGAATATCGTCGTCAGAAATAGTGGCAGCGTGAGCGAAACAGCTAACAAGAAGGCCAAGGCTCAAAACAAGCGTACACAAAGAAACTCGGAACATTCGCGACTCTCCAGAATAAACAATTTTTGATGGGGAACTCTTGAGGCCGCATAAAACAGAAAATTCCTCGTTAAGACAATGAAAAAATGGCCGATTTACCATTTTGCAGCGCTTTTCACGGAGGAGTTATTGACTCGCCCGCCAGAACTGTTTATTTCTCAGGGCAAGTTAGGGAGTAGTCGCAATTTCTCCAAATTGACTTAAGCCGACATACTGAGTGATGAACTCCGGTTTAAGTGCAAGGTCCCCCTTGTCGACGAGACTAACACGCGTGTTTTTAACAACAAACACCGTGTGGTCTCGTTTTCTTTTTGAGCCCCACGGTTTTTTCAAAGTGAGGGCTCCCGAATGGAAGCAATTTTAAATTCTTTTTTGTTAGTCGCAGCCACAGAGATGGGCGATAAAACGCAACTTTTAGCTTTGGTTTTAGCCGTGAAGTTTAAAAAACCGTGGCACGTGATGGGCGGCATATTAGCTGCGACCATTCTTAATCATGCGCTCGCAGCGTGGCTCGGGCAGTGGATTTCCTCACAGGTACCTTCACACTATTTGGATTGGGCTTTAGCGATCACCTTCTTTGGTTTTGCTTTGTGGATCTTAATTCCTGATAAGGATGATTCCAATCCAGACAATATGCGCTGGGGAGCTTTTTGGACAACGACGGTTCTATTTTTCTTTGCCGAGATCGGAGATAAAACGCAGCTTTCAACGGTGGCCTTGGCGGCAAAATATCAAAACCTCACTCTAGTGACGATGGGAACGACTTTAGGAATGTTATTCTCTGACGGACTCGCCGTTGTGTTTGGGGAAAGACTCACACAGAAGATTCCCATGAAGTGGATCAACTACGGATCTTCTTTGCTCTATATGATTTTCGGCGTAGGAATTTTGATGCGTTAAAAATAAAAAAGGGAGCTTCATCGGCTCCCTTTTTACATCTTCATTTGCGATCAAACTATTGGAAGTTCTGAACTTGCGCGATGTAAGGAAGATTTCTGTAGTAGCCTTGGTAATCCAAGCCGTAACCCACAACGAATTCGTTTTGGATTTTGAAACCCACGTGATCAAGATCGCATTTCACTTTCAAAGCGTCTGGCTTTTCAAGCAAAGCGATTGTCGTGAGGCTTTTAGGTTTACGAGACAAGATAGAGTTTTTTAGGTAGTTCATTGTAAGACCCGTATCTACGATGTCTTCAACAAGAATAACGTGGCAACCTTCAACCGGGCTTGCTAAATCCAAAGTCACTTTCACTTCACCAGAAGAAGAAGTTCCGCCGTGGTAAGAAGAAACGCCGAAGAATTCGCAAGTGATGTCGGCGTCGATGTTGCGGATCAAATCAGAGTAGAACATGAACGAGCCTTTCAGTACGCACACCGCAACGACTTTTTCGTTTTTGAATTTCTTTGAAAGAGTCGCGCCCAACTCTTTAACCTTTTGCTGAATTTTTTCTTCAGTGATGTAGGGTTTAAGTGAAAGATTTGTCATAGTAACGTCTCCATCTCTACACAAAAGAGTTGTTCATGATTTCACCGAAACCACCGCCGCCTGGAACGATATAGTGTTTGTCGTTCAAACCGCGTTCTTGATCCCAATATTGGCCCGGAGTTGCATCTAAAACTGCCTGAGGCGATAGCCCTCGGTCAAGTCTTAAGGCATAGATCACGACGTCAGGGTGCACAGTGAGAACATTCTTCAAATACTCGGGGGTGACGATGAGGTTTAAGGCGATAAATTTCTTAGCAGGCCCCTGAATATGCGTCTTATAGTGGGAAACGGCGGTCACCATCGTGTTCCCCGTGGCCCCCATAGGGTCCGGAAAAATCACATGAGCCCCTTGTACGTCGCCCCCGATTTTCATTCCGCCGAACTCAGCTCCTGTGACCATGTCTTTGTTGTTCGTCACGCGGGCCGCAAAAATATGATCTTGGCGAACGTTCTGAGCGGGCAGGGCAAAGTGTAAAAAGTTATAACAAATATGACTGGGATAAGTCCCGGCACGCGCAAGATTAATGCTCACGGCTTTTTGATGAGAAGCAATGCGCTTGCCTTTAAGTTTCTTATCGGGATGAAGCTCGGTCATACGAGTGGGTTCTTCAAAGTGCTCAATATCAAATTCATTATTCACGGTGACCGAAATCAAATGCGTGTAAAGAACTTCCACGATGCGATTGATTTCGGGTTGATAACAACCCGGGGAGCACAAGCGCGCTAAAAGCCCGCTTAAAAACGGATTATCAATGATATGCACTTGAGGCCCATAGAGGTGACTCAACTCTTGTTGAAATGCCATGGGAATACCTTTGGTTATGTCTTAGTTGCCTTTTTCGAATTCGACAAAGATCACAAGCTCGCTGTCTCCAGATCTGAATTGAGGAGAGCGTAAGATCTTAAAAACATCAATAGCGGTGAGTTCGTCTTCATTTTCCAAATTTGATTGCGGAGGCAAAACGCCGGCCATGAAAAATCCCGTGTCTCCGCCGATTTCAAAAATCGCGGGGAAGGATTTTCTTTGAATCTCTAAAGTTCCTGAAGCCGAAGGCTCTTTCCAGGTTCTTTGGATTTCTAAATTGCCGCGCAAGTTGTTATTGTCCATCTCGCTAAGTTCAAAGAAAGTCGTCAGGCCAATTTCCACCGAAGGGTCTCTGCGATCTTTCAAACCGTAAGACCATTGCAGTGTTTTTGAATTATCCAAAGGACGGTCTTCTTTATGAAGAATTTTTGTTTGCGCTGCTGATAAGGAACGGCGAATGCTCGGAACAATGCCCGCTGAGTAATCGTTAAAATTCATGAACTGACCCGTGCTGCGGCTGGCAGCATAAAGACCGTTCAAACTTCCACGCGAAACTTCCGCATAATAAACCACCAAATGCGGGCTTCCGGTTTTTGCCAAAGATCTTGTGTCTTTGTTTTTATCGTCAAGTGCCGCTGATGTCGGGGACGGTCCCGCTGTGGGTGCCGCATTTGGAGCCGCTACTTTGTAAGCCGTTACAACACCGTCGGCTCCGTCTTGAGGAGACTCGGGTGTTTGTGAAGCTTGATCCGCCGTCGGCGTTTCTTCTGCAGGAGCGGATTCCGCAATATCTGCCAGGGCTGGGTTATTGGTCGAATTAATTTGCACCGTGGATTTAAGGTAGCTTACGCGACGCTCAAGATTTTGTTGGCCTTTTTGATAAAGGGTGATTCCGACGCCGCCAGCGACAATAACTAAAACAGAAAGCTGAACTAGCGGGTTGCCGACGATTCGTTTCCAAGCAGGTGGAGTGGCAGGTTTGAAGTTTTCCATGTCAACGCCACACTGCGCGCAGTATTTGTCTTTAGGTTGTTGAAACCCACAACGTGGACAGTTGATTAACATCGAAATTCAAATCCTTTTAAATATTCGAAAAAGCCTTAGAAATAGGTTAAGGCAAAGCGACTTGACGCTCAATAGAATAATTCATACTGTGAATCCGCGGGTGAGGATAGAAATGAAGAAGTACAAACCGAAATCAGGTGAGAGAATTGAAATTGTCGAAGATTTTATCCCGCCCAAGGTCGAGCTTCCTTTCGAGTTTTCGCCTGAACATTATCCTGTTTTGCTTCAAGAAGTGCTCGCCGCGTTTTATCCCTATCGACAAAAGGAAAATGCAACCTACTTTGATGGAACTTTTGGGCGTGGTGGTCACTACTCCGCGATGAGATATGTGATCCCCCAGATGAAGGCCACGGTCATGGACCAAGATCTAGCTGCCATCGATCACGCAAAAACAAAATTCCAGACTGATGTCGAGAAGGGCCAGTTAAACGTAATACATGGAAATTTCTCGCAGTTTTCAGAACATAATCTAAAAAACTTTGATATGATGCTCTTAGATCTAGGTGTGAGTTCGCCGCAGTTGGACCAGGCGGACCGAGGCTTTAGTTTTTATCACGATGGCCCCTTAGATATGCGAATGAATCAGCAACAAGGATTGACGGCTGAGATGCTAATTAATACGGCTTCTGAGGAAGAACTCATTCGAATCTTCAAAGAGTACGGCGAAGTCCATCGCCCGGCTCGTGTCGTGCGCGCGATCGTTCATGATCGTAAAGAAAAAGCATTTCAATCAACGAAACAACTTGCGGGTCTTATTGAGCGCGTGGACGGATGGCAAATCAAAGGCTTTCATCCCGCGACGAAATATTTTATGGCTTTGCGATTGGCGGTGAACTCAGAGCTGGAAGTGGTTGAGCAGGCGATCCCTGCGATGATCAACGCTTTGAATCCCGGCGGTCGTTTGGCTGTGATCTCGTTTCATTCGCTGGAAGACCGTATCGTGAAAAACATCTTCAAAGGTTCGGAGAATCTTGGAAGAGCTGTGAATAAAAAAGTAATTGTTCCCACTCAGGAAGAGTGTGACAGAAATTCTCGCTCGCGTTCAGCGAAGCTAAGAATCTTCGAGAGGAGTGCTCAGGATGAGCTCGGAAAACTTTAGGCAGTTAAAGCCTTTTTTCAGTATTCTACTTATCATCGCAACTTTGTTTTCCATCGTCTTCTTGCAGATGGAAGAACGCCGCATGGGTTACAGCGTTCTTAAGCTCACTCGCGAACATAAAAAAGTGTGGGAAGAAAAACGCGTGAAAGAAATCGCTCTGGCAAAGATCACGCGTCCGCAGTTGCTCGACAGCGTCGCTCAACAAAAATTCACTCTTAAAAAGGTTCAGGCCAATCAGATCATTCATCTGAGCGGAGCCCTTTCAGAAGAAGTGGATAAAGTTGTGAACAAAGGTATCGCGAAAAAGGATCTGTAATTGAAATCACGTATTGTTGTTATTTTTGTAGGTATCTTAACTCTGTGGTCAATGCTGATCTTGCGTGCGGGTTATTTGCAGTTCTTGCCGAATGATCGTTTGAACTCTTTGCAGAATCGTCAGTTTCAAACCAAAGTGACATTGCAAGCCCGCCGGGGAGCGATTGTTGACAGCAATGGTCGTGATCTCGCGATGTCGACAACCGCGTACTCTTTGTATGCCGATCCAAAAATTTTAGAAAATAGAAAACTCGCGGCAAAAAAATTATCAAAAGTTTTAAATCAATCTTATGAATCCGTTTACGCAAAAATCAAAGACGGCAGCCGTCGTTTTGTGTGGATTCAAAGAATGCTGGAACAAGATAAAGCCGATGAAATCAAATCATGGGAGATGCGCGGTCTTTCTTTTGTTGAAGAGTGGCGCCGTGTTTATCCGAACGAAACTTTGCTCGCGCAAACTTTGGGATTCTTAGGCAGTGAAGGTCAAGGGCTTGAAGGCTTGGAGCTTGGTTACAATCAAATTCTTGCAGGCAATCAAAAGAAAGTTTCTGTAAAACGTGATGCGCGCGGAAGACCTCTTATCAACGATGGTCTTATGTTTATTGAAAATCCAGAGGGGAATGAACTTCGCCTGACAGTGGATTCAGAGCTTCAGTACCGTCTTGAAAGTGAACTTGCCAACGCGGTTTCCACTTTTGAAGCCGATCATGCGGTCGGTGTTATTTTGGATGCGAAAACATCGGCGATTTTGGCGCTGGCTTCAGCTCCGACGTTTGATGTGAATAAAGCAGGCAAAGCACAGGCGGAACATCGTCGCAATAAAATCGTGACGGATGCTTTTGAGCCAGGTTCGACAATGAAAACTTTTGTGATTGCCTCAGCACTTCGCGATTCTTTGGTGCAACCCAATACAAAGTTTTATTGTGAAAAAGGAAGCTTCAAAGTCGGCGACCGTATTATCAGAGAAGCTGAGACCAAAGAAAAATTTGAAGACCTGACAGTTTCAGAAATCCTCGCGGTGTCTTCGAACGTCGGAACAACGAAGATCGCTTTCAAAATGGGAGCGGATCGTCTTCGTCAAGGTCTTTTGGATTTTGGTTTTGGTCAAAGACTGGGTGCAGATCTTCCGGGTGAAGCGCGCGGCATGGTGCAGGCGCTTCCTTGGCGTCAGCACTTGTTAAGTAATATTTCTTTTGGTCACGGTATCTCTGTCACGCCTTTGCAAATGGCCAATGCTTTTGCAGCGATTGCGAACGGGGGCGTTTTAAATACGCCTTACATCGTTCAATCTGTCCGTGATGCAGAGACAGGAATTTTAACTGAAACTCCTGTGAAGCCGATTCGTCGTGTGTTGACTCCGGAGCAGGCAGCGCAAATGCGTGCAATGCTTGTGGGTGTGACAACAAAAGGCGGAACCGGTGGAAATGCGCGTGTTGATGGTTTCATGGTCGGTGGTAAAACAGGTACGGCGCAAAAAGTAAATCCGAATGGACGTGGTTATCTTAAAGGTGCCTACGTTTCTAGCTTCGGTGGCTTTATTCCAGCGAACGATCCAAAGTTTGTAATTTACATCGCAGTGGATTCTCCAAGAAAAGCTTATTATGGTGCGACGGTGGCGGCGCCTCTATTCTCGCGCATGGCTTCTTACGCCGTTCGCAAAGAAGGTATCGCGCCTCTTCCGATGGCAGAGGAATCAACCGTGAATCCGAAAGTTCGTAAGATCGCAGCGGAAACAAAGCCTTCTCCAAAAGTTCAACCGAAGGAAGTCTTAACGGCGGCAGAGCTTGATAAGGTCACAGAGGTTGCCACAGGGGAAACGGTTCCTAACTTTATGAATATGACAACACGTGAAGTTCTTCGTCGTATCAACGGTCAAGACATCAAAGTGAAATTCGTCGGTCAGGGCACAGTCAATGAAGTCTCTCCGAATGTCGGCTCTCCACTTCCTGAGAGCAAAGAAGTCACCGTCATTTTAAAATAAAAATTCGCAATTCGGATCCCATGATAAGAAGTCAAGGGGTTCGCAGGGTTTTTATCTCTGGTCACAAGCTTGCAGAGCCTCTTCTGAGTTTAAATTGAAATTGCCAAGGAGCGATAAGATGATCCTCGCCGGGATTCTTATTGCTCTCTTTGCAACCTTGAATGAAAGTGGCTGGTATGCAAGCAGACGTTGTGGTTCCCGATACGGATATTCTAAAAAAGTATTTCAATTTGTCGCAGTTCCGTCGCGGTCAAAAAGAAATCATCGACGCTGTTCTTGCAAAGAAAGACGTTCTTGCCGTTTTGCCTACAGGAGGCGGGAAGTCTTTGTGCTATCAATATCCTGCAGTTCATTTGCAAAAACTGGTTATTGTTATTTCGCCCTTGATCGCTTTGATGAAAGATCAAGTGATGGCTTTACAAAGACATGGTATTCCGGCGGGCTGTTTGCATTCGGGTCAGTCCGATGATGAAAAAAGGGAAGTCTTTGCAGAGCTCAATAAAGGCGGCGCCTTTGTTTTGTATTTGTCACCAGAGCGGGCTCAAAAAGAAGGCTTTCAAAAATGGATTCAACAGCGACAAATTGGTTTGTTCGCCGTTGATGAAGCGCACTGTGTTTCGCAATGGGGTCATGACTTCCGTGAAGAGTATGCGCAGTTAAGCATTCTTAAAAAACTGTGCCCACATGTTCCCGTGCTGGCTTTGACTGCGTCAGCCACGCCGACAGTGCTGGACGATATTTCTAAGCAATTAAATCTGCAAAAGCCCGAGCGCATGGTCCACGGGTTTTATCGTTCGAATTTGTACTATCAAGTGGAGCTTTGTGAAAACGAAGACGCGAAAGTGGATTTTCTTTTGCAAAGTATTAAGAACACACCTGCGGGACGAATTATCGTTTACTGCGGAACTCGTAAGATCACAGAATCGACAGCCGTTTTGCTGGAAAAGAAATTTGCGCAAGTGGGTTTTTATCACGCAGGACTTTCTGCTGAAACCCGCGCGCAAACTCAAGATGCTTATGCTCGTGGTGATTTAAGAATTCTTGTTGCGACCAACGCTTTCGGAATGGGCATTGACCAACCGGATGTTCGTTTGGTGGTACATTACCAGATTCCTGCCAACATCGATGCTCTTTATCAAGAAATGGGACGCGGTGGTCGTGACGGTGAGGAATCCACATGTCTGACTTTGTATTCTAAAAAAGACAAAGGTTTGCAGTCCTATTTCATTCATAACTCGGAAGCGCCGGAAGAAATCAAAAGTGCTCGTTGGCGCAATCTGGATGCCTTAGTGAACTACGCTGAAGGTGGTGAGTGCCGTCATGCAGAGATTCTTACTTATTACAAAGACTCTCAACGTATTGAACGTTGCGGGCACTGCGATTCCTGTGATCCGAAATCGTCACGCCGTATTTTGAAACCAATCACACCATTTGTGAAGTTGGATCAAACTTTGGAAGTGATCAAATCCACTTTAAAGAAAACGAAAAAGTCCAAAGCTTCAGATCTTGAGCTTGATGACCTTCAAGAAGTGCGTTTTGAGAAGCTTAAGAAATGGCGTAAAGAAAAAGCGAAAGAGCTGGATGCTCCGGCCTTTGTTGTTTTCAGTGATCAGACCTTAAAACATCTTGCGATTAAAAATCCACGCAGCCTTGATGAAATGCGCTCCGTTTACGGTATTGGCGAAGCGAAGCTTGAAAAGTTTGGCTGGGATGTTTTGGCCGAGCTGACTTAAACTTTTTTAGAAAGTAAAGAAGTCAGCTTTTCTGGCTGAAGGTTTTCAATAAACTCACAGACGATGGCACTTTTGCTGACTTTTAAAACGGTGGCGGGAAGATACTGATCGTGAATTTTTATCAGCACAGCAATCTTTGCAGGAAGATCTGCAACAGAAAACTGCGTGAACATCACAAAACCTTTTTCCGATATTTTATAAATGTGTCCAAAGATCACACCATTCCCAAATTCTAGGGCGGCGGGTAAGTTGGTGGCTTTATATTTATCTTTGTCGGATTTAAAGACGGAACGAAATAGCTTTACCATCGAAGCAATTTTCGTCCGCAATGCGGCCAAACATCAAGTCCCGTTCCTTAGCACTAAAGGTTTTTCTGTTCGGTATAAACGAGCAAACGGATTGTTATATATCACTTTCGGTCTCATAAATTGATACTTTAAAAGACAAGTACCAAGTTGTCGGATGGCTGACATAATTCCTTTATGGAAACTCTTTTTTCTAAAGACCATATTGTCAAAACTCTGAAAGAAGCTCTCGAAGCTCATCCGCAAATTCATGCAGCTTGGTTGGGAGGCTCAACCGCGACCGGATTTGAAGATGATCTGTCTGACACGGATGTGGTTGCGATTTGTGAAAATCCGGGAATCGTTTTTCAACAAATTGAAAAAGCTTTGCCGGTGATTTCATCCGTGAGCCATGTTTGGAAAGTGGAAGAGTCCCCGTGGAAAAACTTTGCCCAAAAATTTTACGTTTTTGACGAGGGGCCGGAAACTTACTACATAGATGCCGGTGTTTTTCAAAGTTTGAATCCCGAAGACTATCAGGAGTTTTTCAATACGGATCGGCACGGAGATCCCGTTATTCTTTTTGATAAAAAGAATATTTTAAAAGAGGCTTCGAAGGCGCCTAAATATGAAATGCCTAAGAAGCTGGATTTTAAAAACTGGATCGCCCGTTTTGAAGTCATGTACCGCACCTTTTTGAAGGAAGCTGAGCGGGGAAAATTTATTGATAGCTTTATTTTTTATCAGCGTTTGGTGACGATGTGGGTGCAATTGCAAAGATATCTGAAAACTCCACAGAAGCACGATTTTGGCATGCGCTATATCTATCGTGATTTCGAATTATCCGAAGCAAAACTGATTGAAAAGTATTTGCAAGGAACGGATATCAAAACACTCAAAGAGCAAGCGGCTGACATTCGGGCACGTATTTTGACTCTGCAAAAAGAACAAGGATTGTAAAAAATGAAAGTTCTCGTTATCGGTGGCACAAGATATTTTGGAAAAAGACTGGTTCACTCTTTAATCAATGAAGGCCATGAAATCTGGGTGGTTTCTCGCGGGCAAGTGGAAGATGATTTCGGGGCAAAGGTGCATCGTCTGAAAGCAGACCGTAACAATAAGTCAGATCTGGCGAAGGCTGTTGAGAGACTTAAGTTCGATGTCGTTGTGGATCAAGTGTGTATGAATGCGGAGCAGGCCAAAGCCGCTGTTGAAATTTTTGCGGAGAAGACTCCGTTCTACGTTATGACTTCGACAATGTCCGTTTACAATTGGGGAGCAAATCTTCGCGAAGAAGAAGTGAATCCGTTCATGTATCACGCGCAAACTCCAAAAAATCCTATGGAAGAATACGCCGAAGGAAAACGATCCGCTGAAAATGTTTTCGCGAATCAAAACTTTTTTAAATGGGCTTTTGCGCGTTTCCCCGTCGTTGTCGGTGAAGACGATTACACGTTGCGATTGCATAATCAGGTAAAGAGAGTCAAAGAGGGTTCGCCGATTTATTATCCAAACTTGGAAGCCCGTTTTTCATTTATTACTTCTGAAGATGCGGCAAGATCTTTGCTTTGGTTGATTCATGGAAGACGTGAAGGAATTTTCAATTTTGCTTCAGAAGATGTTTTAAAATTAGGTGAACTTGTCGGGATGATTGAAAAGATGACGGGCAAAAAAGCCAACCTTTTAAAGGAACCATCCGAAGAAGCCTGGTCGCCGTTTGGGATTCCTTCGGATTGGTTTATGAATGTCGATAAAGCCAAGTCCGAAGGATTTCAAGCAAAGCCCCTAAAAGAGTGGATGGGGCCGCTTTTGCAAAAAATGAATTAGATATTATTTAAATACTCGCCGATTTTCATAAGGACTGGAGTTGGGATCTCATGTCCTCCGCGGAAACTTTGCAAAGAGCCTTTCATTCCGGCTTGCGTGAGCAAAGTTTCAAGCTGTCGAGCTTGTTTGATTCCTAAAACAGGGTCCATTTCTCCATGACTTTGGAAGAATCGTTGACCCGCACGATTCGGAGCTAACTTTTTCCACTCATCTTGGTGCAAAAGAGTTCCTGACATGATCACAAGACCTTTAGGGGTTTCGGGCGCTCGCAAATAAAGTTCTGTGGCGAGCATCGCTCCTTGGCTAAAACCTCCCAAAACAATTTGGTTCCAAGGAACTTTGAGCTGGCGAATCATTTCCATGGCGGCATCGTAAGCTTTCGGAAGTCCCTTCGGCGTATCATTGCTGAAGTCGCGGTGTTCCCCACGCTCCGCAGCTCGCTGGATTTCCATCATATCAATCGTCCACCATGCGCGTCCCATCCAAGCGGGGCCAATGGGAACCTCTAAAATTCCATTCGGGAAAAGCCAGTTGTATGTTTGCTTAGTGGAGATCATTTCTCCTAAAGAAAACAGGTCATTGCAGTCGGCGCCAAAGCCGTGGAAAAAGAGCACCCAAGGCGCGTTATCGTCATTATTTATTTCTTGGCAATGTATCTTTCCGAGTTGTCTCATAACTCAGTCATACGCTATTCTTTCTAGCGAGTCTATGAAGCTAAACCAATTATTTTCCATCTTTTCCGGCCTTCCTGAAGAGTCTCTTCCGCAAGATGTAGAACTCTCTGGAATTTTTAACGATGCACGCCTGGTTGTGCCGGGATCGGTTTTTGTTGCGATTCGTGGCAGCAAGCTTGATGGACATAGTTTTATTCATGATGCGATCGCAAAAGGGGCGGCCGCTCTTGTCGTGGAAGACCGAGGCACGGTTCCTACTGAGTTTTCTGGTTTTGTTTTGCAAGTTCCTAATACACGCGAGGCTTTGGATATTTTGGCAAGCCGGTTTTATCTTGATCCAGGGCAAGAACTTTTCTGTGTCGGCGTCACAGGAACAAACGGAAAAACTTCTGTGACTTACATGACAGAAGCAATTTTAAATGAGGGCCGTATTCCTACAGGAGTGATCGGAACTGTTAATCATCATTTGGGTGAGAAAGTTTGGCCTTCGGAAATGACGACTCCGGATCCGATCTTTTTGCAAAGGCGTTTGCGTGAGTTTCGCTCTGAAGGAGCGATGGCCGTTGCGATGGAAGTTTCTTCGCACGCTCTTGATCAAAAACGCGTTGATAGCGTTCCCTTTAACACCGTGATTTTTACAAATCTCACGCGCGATCATTTAGATTATCACGGCACCATGGATCACTATCTTGAAGCGAAGCAAAGACTTTTCACGGATCTTTTATGGAAAACGGAAAAGCGTCCTTGTTATGCCATCATCAATACGGCAGATAAATACGGTCGTCGGTTGCGTGTCGCGGACCCTGCAGTGCTTTGGACTTATGGCGCAAGTGATTCAGACATTCGTTATGAAATTCTAAAAATGGATTTCGCTCTGACGCATTTTAAAGTGCAGACTCCAATGGGAGAAGGCGAAGTTCATTTGCCGATGTCGGGAGTTCACAACGTGATGAATGCATTGGCGGCTTTGGGCGCGGGTCTTTCTGCGGGACTGCCTTTACCCGTTTGTATTTCGGCTTTGAATAAATTCACAGGTGTGCCGGGACGTTTGCAGTCTGTTGCGAACAATCAAAATCTTTCTATTTTTGTGGATTATGCACATTCTCCGGATGCATTGGAAAATGTTCTAACGGCGATTCGCAGCGTGCGCGAGAGTTTAAAATCTTCCGCACGTATTTGGACGATCTTTGGTTGCGGCGGAGATCGCGATAAGGGCAAACGACCTTTGATGGCGCAAATGTCTTTAAAATACTCCGATCAAGTCGTGATCACGTCAGACAATCCGCGCACCGAAGATCCACAAGCAATCATCCAAGATATTTTGGCAGGTGTTGCCGGGGCTGATAAAGCCAAGACATCCGTGATCGTGGATCGTAAAGAAGCCATTCATCAAACTATTCAAAAAGCCCAACCTGGCGATGTGATTCTCATCGCGGGAAAAGGGCACGAAGATTATCAGATTATAGGCAAAGATAAATTTCCTTTTAGCGACGTGAAAGTGGCAGAAGAGGCTTTGCAAGGGAGATAAAAAACAATGAGAGCCATGGACGTGCAAACCATTGTCAGGGCCACAGGAGCACAAACGCTCAGCCTTGTTGAGAAAAATTTTGCGGGTATTGGAACCGACACACGAGCGGATTTAAAAGGACAGCTTTTTATTCCTTTGAAAGGCGATGCTTTCGATGCGCATCAGTTTTTAGAAAAAGCGGTTCAACAAGGGGCCACAGGTCTTCTTGTTCATGAAGAAAATGAACAAGTGCAAAAGCTCAAAGGCCAAGTCACGATTCTTAAAGTTCCGGATACTTTGAAAGCTTTGCAGCGTTTGGGTACGTGGGCTCGTCGTGAGTCTCATGCCAAAGTTTTGGGAATCACAGGCTCTAACGGAAAAACCACAACGAAAGAATTCACGGCGGCTTTGCTAGGAACGACATTGAACGTTCACTACAACAAGGGAAGTTTTAACAACCATTGGGGAGTTCCCTTCACACTTTTGCAACTTCCACCGACGAAAGATGTTGCGATTGTTGAAATGGGTATGAATCATGCGGGAGAATTAACTGAGTTGGTTCATATCGCAGAACCAGATGTCGTTGTGTGCACGATGGTGGGACGCGCGCACATGGAATTTTTCGGCACCATCGAAAAGGTGGCCGAAGCCAAAGAAGAAATTTACGAAGCGGCGGGCCCAAATACGATTCGCATTTATAATCTCGACAACGCACAAACTCACAATATGTATGTGAAGGCTTGCGAAAAGTATGACCATTCAAAACTCATGACATTTTCTTCGGAAGATCCTCGCGCGGATGTGCACTTGATGATTAGTTCCATGACGATGAGTGAACTTTCCGTTAAAGGAAAAATCGGTGGTAAAGAAGGAACGGCTGTTGTTCAAGTTTTCGGTTCACAAAATCTGACGAATCTTATGGCGGCAGCGTCTTTGGGACTTGCAGCAGGAATGACTCCAGAGGAAATTTGGAAAGGTCTTCCTGAATGTAAAACAAATTGGGGACGCAACCAACTGGTGCACCTGAAATCAGGTGCGCAGATAATCTTTGATGCTTACAATGCAAACCCTGACAGCATGAAGGCTTTGATCGACAATATGAAGCTTCTGACTGTGACAGGTCGTAAGGTCGGTGTCTTTGGACAGATGCGTGAGTTGGGTTCAGCTTCGGCAGCTTTGCATGAAGAACTTGGAACTTGGGTCGGCGCTGCGGGGTTTGATAAAGTTTATTTTATCGGCGATGACTATGAAGCGTTCTCTCGCGGCTTAAGCAAAGTGGGATATCAGAATCCCACTTTGATTGAAAAAGATTTTAAGGACGCTTCCGGACAGGATCTAGCACAATATCTGAAAGCGGGGGATATTGCGGTGGTAAAAGCCTCACGAGGGACAAAGCTTGAACGCTTCGTTTTTCCTTGTGAGCCTTTGGATTTTTCGGAGAAGCAGTAGTCGTCGAAGTACGCGGAGTTTTCCAAGACTCCGGCGTACTTGCAAAGAGGGCTAGGTACATAGCCTACTCCCATCTGTGTTGGAATTTTTCGATCTTATCAATCAATTCTTTTTTCTGTTCCGGTGTCAGAGTCTTGTGAAGAGCTGCCACCTTATCCAGATACTTATCGATTTTAGAATTCATGCGCTCCTGGCGAGCTTTGATATGCTCTTTGATCTTGGCTTTATCAAGGTCATCGGCCAGAATCATGCTTTTGAAATCGTCTTTCATGGATTTGCGCAGATTTTTTTCTTCAGAAAAATCTTTCTTAAACTCTGACGTGATATCGCTGAGCAAAGCCTTTTGTTGAGCATTAAAATCAAGTTTGTCGGCGATCTTTTCACTGATCGCGGTCATGCGCTCTTCAGGACTTTTATGGCAACCAGCTAGGAAGCCGACACTGCCGATCGCAAAAAGAATTCCTAAAACCTTGGGCCATCTTCTTCTGTAGTGATGATGGTGATGATGTCTCATAATCATATTCTCCGTAGTGGTTGATTTCTGAAGTCAGTTTAGGTGGTTTGAGAGTCAAGGTGGTTGCAGGAGTGTTAATGATTGTAACAAATTGTAACTGCTTGATTATCCTAGGAAAAAGCCTTTAGCCCAAAACGCTTTTGGATTATGATGGGCCTATGAATCGCATACTTCTGATCGATGACGATCAAAAATTAGGTGAACTTCTTAAGCAGTATTTCAATCAGTTTGAACTGCAGATCGTGCAATCGTTATTGCCGTCAGAAGGTTTGCAGCTTCTTAAAAGAGACAAAATCGATGCGATTATTTTGGACGTGATGCTGCCAGAGATGGACGGCTTTGAAGTGTGCAAAAAAATTCGCAGCTTTAGTGATGTGCCGATCTTGATGCTCACAGCGCGCGGAGAAACTTCAGATAAGGTTTTAGGTCTTGAGCTTGGTGTTGATGATTATCTGCCAAAACCTTTTGAAGCTCGTGAGTTGGTTGCAAGAATTAAAAGCCTGATTCGTCGTTCAAAGAAATCGGCTTCGTCCTCTTCAGGGAAATTAAAATCAGGCAGTCTGATTTTAGATACACAGTTGCGAGCGGCTTTTCTTGAAGGGCAAAATTTAAATCTTAGTACCCATGAGTATGAACTTTTAAAATTATTAATGTCCCACGCAGGACAAAGTCTTTCTCGCGATCGTATTATGGATGATCTGCGCGGCGTGGATTGGGAAGCTTACAATCGCAGTATCGATGTGGCGATCAGTCGCCTTCGCCAGAAACTTAAAGACCCTGCGAAGTCGCCAGTATTCTTAAGAACCGTGTGGGGTGAAGGATACTGCTTTATTGCTCCTGTGGAGGAAGTTCTGTGAGAAGACATCATCGTCACCATGAAGGTTACAAACACCCTCATAAGAAACATCGCTTAAAGAAAAAGCTCCTCTTTCGTATTTTCTTTACCTTTATGCTGACGGCGGTTCTTATTATCGGCGGATTGGGTTGGCTTGTGCATTCTTTAAAACCTGATCACGGGTTGTCTCCGGTTGCAGAGAAGAATGCCATTTTCTATTTGTCTTCTCTTCAGCAAAAATTGAATTCCTCATTGAGTGAAAAAGGCATTGAAGATCTATACAAAGATTTAAATCTGTACGCCCGCGTGGAAGGTTTTGAATCTTTGGCCGATCAAAAAAATCTTCCTACTTTTAATGAGATTGAAAAAGAAGATGAACACTATTCCCCGAAGGTAGTGCTTGGAAAGCATCACGAATATTTCTTTGCTGAACTCAAAGGAGCCTCGCCGCGCACGGCATGGTTCGTTTCAGCAAAAGAAATTCCGCGCGGCTTTGCATTTCCATTTGTGGCGGTGGCGGGATTTATTTTCTTAATTCTAATCATGAGCTTTCTGACGATTCGTTGGATGATGTCGCCGATCAAAGTTCTTATGACGGGTGTAAAAAGAATCTCCATGGGAGATTTAAAATATCGAATTAAAACTCGTCAAGGCGGAGAGTTCCAGGTTCTTGGCGAAGCTTTTAATAATATGGCTGATGGACTTGAGAAAATGGTCGCCGCCAAAGAACAGCTTTTAAGAGACGTCAGTCACGAGTTGCGCAGTCCTTTAACTCGCGTCGGTGTGGCCGTTGATTTGTTGAAAGATGAAGCGATCAAAGGGTCCATTAAGGATGATCTTAAAAAAATGGAAGAACTTGTTGCGGAAATTTTAGAGTCTTACCGTTTGCGTGAGGGCGCTTCTTCGTTAAAAAAATCTTCGACAGATTTAACAGAGCTTGTGACCCATGTCGTGGAAGACTACAAAGACTCAGCTCCCGGTGTTGTTTTAAAAAATCCTGAAGACGTATCTATCGTGATCGACCCCATGCAGGTAGAGCGTGTTCTAAGAAACTTGCTTGAGAACGCGATTAAATATGCAAAGCCTCAGTCAGTACCCATTGTCGTGACTTTGATAAAAGAAAAAGATGGATGTGTTTTGAGAGTGAAAGACGATGGTGTGGGCATCGCTGAAAAAGATTTGGCACACATCTTTGAGCCTTTTTACCGTGCTGATGCCGCAAGATCTCCTGGGAAATCAGGATTTGGATTGGGTCTTGCGATCGCAAAAACAATTGTTGAGGCTCACGGCGGACATATCTTTGCGACAAGCCAACTGGGGCAAGGTGCCGAGTTTACAATTCATTTGCCATTTGAATAAGAAAGCGCGGGTTTTCACCCGCGCTGATTGAAGAACTAAGCTGGAAGATCAAAAAGAATCATTTCTGAATCTTCTGAAGCAGTGATAGCGGCAGTTGAGATATCAGTTGCTGCGATCGCATCACCGGTTTGAATAGTCTCGCCATTGACTTGCACAGAGCCTTTCACAAGTTGCAGCCAAAGCTTACGACCTGCAGGAACTTTAAAATCCAAGTCTTCGGATTTTTTAAGACGGGAAATATACACATTGGCATCTTGGTTGATATCAATGGAACCATTCACTCCGCCTTTAGAAATCACATGCACAAGCTTTTGTGAGTTCAGTTCTTTCTCAAAGGACTTTTGACCGTAACCAGGTTTGACTCCGCGTTTTTCCGGCGTGATCCAGATTTGGAAGAAATGAGTTTCATCCTTGTCTTGATCGTTGTATTCCGAGTGCATCACACCTGTGCCAGCACTCATGCGTTGCACTTCGCCCGGTTTAATCACAGTGACATTTCCCATCGAGTCTCGATGGCGAAGACCACCGGAGATCACGTAAGAAATGATCTCCATATCTCGATGCGGGTGAGTGTCGAATCCTGTGCCACCTGCGATACGGTCCTCGTTGATCACGCGCAAAGGGCCAAAACCCATGTGTTGCGGATCGTAGTACTCAGCGAAAGAAAAAGTGTGGCGAGATTTAAGCCATCCATGTTCCGCAAGGCCTCTGTCGTTGGATTTTCTGATTGTAAGCATACCTTTTTCCTTTCTTGGGAGTTTCCATGCTCCGACTGCCACCATCCCCATGGCCGCTGTTAAAGCGCCCAGTAAGAACTTTCTGCGGGGTTGGTTGTTTTGGTCAGCCATAAGAGCCTCCTGATGAACCTAGTATCGGCTTTTTTTCTATTGAAAGAAATTATTTAGTTTCTATATTCTATATAAATTATATTAATATAGTTTAAGGGCTTTCAGTGGGAGATCAGTTGTGACGATAGATCAGCTTGAGACATTAGAAATGATTGTTGAAAAGGGCAGTTTTAAGGCGGCCTCGGAGCATTTACACAAGACGCAGCCGAGTTTGAGTGTGGCGATTAAAAAGCTGGAAGAGGAATTTGATCTGCAACTTTTTAATCGCGAAGAGTATCGACCGAAGCTGACCCCTGAGGGTTTGGTTTTTTATAATTGGGCAAAACAATGTCTTTACTCATTTCGGGAATTAAAGACCGTGGGAGCGGAGCTGGGTTCTAAAAAGGTTGAACCCTTTTTAACGATCGTTTTAGATCCGCTCGTGCGCTTTGAAGCTTTGGCAGGAATTTTTCAAGAGACCGTTTTAAGCAAGCATCCTACAGAGATGACTTTTCGTTCCGAGATCATGAGTGTCGGGGAAGAGTTATTACTTTCAGGCGAAGCTGATTTTTCAATCTCTACGAAATCCTCTGAGAATGAAAAAATCGAGAGTGTGCCCTTTGATCGAATTGAAATGATTCCTGTCATCGCAAAAACTTTGGCAAAGAAACATCCGGGTCTGACTTATAAGTCTTTGAAAACCTGTCCCCAAGTGATCGTTCTCTCGCAAGGGGATAAGAGTAATCTTCTTAAAGGCACCAAAGGTTTTGCAGTGGATTCTAAAAAATGTTTTGTGACTGATCATAGTTTGAAACACAAAATGATTGTCAGTGGCTTTGGCTGGGGACGACTTGCGCGTAATGAAATCGAAAGTGATCTGAAAAGAGGTCATTTGGTAGAAATTCGCGATGAAAATATAAAACCATTTACGCTCGATCTGCATATCATGCGCATAAAACATAAACCAATGGGACCCATGGCCCGAGCCGTGTGGGAACAGCTTTTACAGAATGCGACTTTGAAGAGTTCTAAGAAGTTCGTGAAAAGAAATTAGATTTTGATTTCCAAGTACTGGCGTTGAACTTCTGCGACGCCATACTTGCGCTCAAGCCGACGCACGATAAAGTGTCCTCGCGCCATATCTTGAAAGTGGTTCATAAAGATAACGTTGATTCCAGCTCCACCGAGCGCACCAATAAAAGGCATCATCTGCGCCGCCACTTTTTCCGTAACGACCAACTGAAATCGAGAAGCAATACTTGCGAGCAGTCGTGCCAAAATAGGAGCGCTTTCATTGGCAATGCCTCTTTCAATAAAAATTTTCGCAGCATCGGTAAATGTTTTTGCTAAAGCCGCGCGAGTCATGAGGTATCCCGATCCTGCAGCATCATCCGAAGCCGAATAACCACCGAAAGCGAAAACTTCCAGACAAGCAAACTTAGTTTCAGGATCGGTGATGTCTTCACCTTCACTTTGCGCGATATCAATAATCGAGCGCATGATGAGTGTCGTAGAAATAGGAAGCTCCACCATCAAAGCGAGCGGACCGAAAAATCCACCAAGCCCGCCTGTGCCAGCCACCATCGCCTTGTGTGCAAAGTTACTCGACTCTTTGCCGTTATTTTTCTCCATCGTGGAGGCCGCGACTTCAAAAGCCACATGAATTGATTTTTCCGTCGCCTTATGAACGGTCGATTGAATTTTCTTAGGCAAAAGCGTCAACCCCTTCTCAACCGGAGCCCCCACCTTCGCCGCAATCCGCGCCGTGAGACTCGGCCTCTCAAGAAGCTCCTTCGCCATTCGTAAAAATTGAAGATCTACTGTGTCCATAATTAATATTCTTGTGTTTTATTTTTTAAATCACAGTCCAGAAATGCGATTAAAAGCCGGAGATTTGAGGCTAGAACCTCCGCTGTTGGCCTTTTTACATAGTCCTAAGCTGCCAAGTTCAAATGTTCTTTTTCTGGCCAAATTAGAAAAATCAAAAAATTGTTTATTCTTTTACAGTGTTGACCGTCCGGCGTCATATAAACATATTGTTGATTATCATGTTTTCTGCTTATCGTTTTATTTATGAAACAATTTTTTTTTATTAAGCTTATCGTTCTTTTTTGTATCGGCTTTTTTTTTGATTCTGCATACGCGCAACTTCTAGTTCCTCCGTGTCCAACGGCTACTTCAAATGGAGGTAAGTTTTATCTCAATCTTCAGATAGATCCTTGGGGTACAACCTGTCTGATTAAAAACGTGGGTAATAACAGGATGCATTTTCCTGGTAGCGAAATTTGGCCATCCGATCCCGATGGTGCTTATACATATTTTGGATATATTGGAAGTGTAGATCCCGGTGAAACAACTTATATTATTTTTAGAAAAGTCGGACCTAGCTCCAAGGGGCTACGATATTATTTTGAGGGATATTATGTTGGGGCGCCTTTCGCGACATCTAAGTTTACATATTATATAGATGGTTTTCAGGAGGGCGGTGGAAATGGTTCTGAGGATCCTGATGAGCCAGAGAATCCTGTTGATCCCGAACATGTAGAGCCTTGCGACTGTGTCAGAACCGATCCTGGGTCTATTATTCGCGTGGATAATCTTTCCTTTGGTGAATCTGTTCCGATAGCTGGGACGGATTTTAGTCTAAACTACTCTAGTGAACTCACGCCAGATTATGTAGTGCCATACACTTCGATTGACAGAAATCCATCGTTTAACCCCGAAGGATGGAGCATTGATCAAGTTCATTACTATGACTTAAATTTAGGGCGTCTTTATCATGGTTCTGGCAGATCCTTTATAAAGCCTAACCAGACGGTATCGCCGTCGGAAATAATGGTTGTTGATGGTGGCGAAGTTTATATATTCAGCAGTGTGACGGGCAGACACATACGTACGCTTAGTAGTTTAACAGGTTATACAAAGTATACGTTCTATTATAACACTCTTGGAATGGTAAATAGAATTGATGATGCCTTTGGGAACGTCACACTGTTTAACCGAAATTCGTCTGGTGTTCTTCAGTCTATTTCTAGCCCCTTCGGGAAAAATACTTTGATAGGAGTAAATGGCCAAGGAATTATAAATCGAATCACAAATCCCAGTGCGGAATCTTATTTAATTGAATATCAGCCGAATAGCCAGTTAATAAAAACGTTTAAGAAGCCGTCTGGTCGACAATCAAGTATTACTTTTGATTCTCGTGGGCGTCTTAAGAAAACTTCAAATGCGGGATCGGGTTGGAATTTTGATTTAATTGGTAACGGTGATTCCACTGATGGTGCTTTATACATTAGGAAAACATCTTCTTTAGGCCGACAATGGAAATATAATACATCAAAAAGTAATTCGACCGATTTGTACACACGCACAGAGAGAAATCCTACGGGAGAAATAATAACGTATACTGAGGGAGCGAATAAAGCTTCAACTGTTCAAACAGCCAGCGGAAAAACGACGATATTTACAACTGACGATGAAAGATTTGGCTCATTGCTTTCTAGAAAGAATTATCAAAGTGAAACTGTTCAAGGAATAACTAAAAGTTCTATGTTCTTCCAAACTATCGGTGGTTTGGGTGCGGGACCTTTTTCATATTCTACGATAACCCGTGAGGATATAGTGAATGCTGTAACTGTATCCACATTTGTTTTTAATAAATCAACTATGACAACTACTGTTACCACGGCAGAAGGGGTTATTGGAAAATATAAAATAGATCAATATGAACGCCCGTTAGAGGTCAAAACTGGCAGCTATCTTCCGGTAAATTTTCAGTATGATTCTTATGGCCGAATAAAAAAAGTTACACAAGGAAGTAGAAACTTGGTTGAGCTTTTTTACAACTCCGTGGGGGATTTGGAGAAAACAAAAAATGCAAGAAACGAAGAGACGCTTTATACTTATGATTTGACTGGCAGGGTTCGTTCTGTGTCCCGACCGGGTGGACGAAACATCGAATTTTCGTACGATGGTGATGGAGAATTAATTGAGATCAAGCCTCCGGGTAAACCGATTCACCTATTTGCATATAATGTATGGGGTCTTCTGGAAAAATATTCGCCTCCACCTTTACCTGGAATTCAAATCGGTGAGACTAAGTATTCATATAATATGGACAAACAGTTGATAGCTTTTCAGCAGCCTGAAAAAAGACAACTGAACTTCAATTACAACGAGAAAGGACTTTTAGCTGAGACAAAATACGGTGATGCGAAACAAACGTACGCGTATATAAAAAATTCTTCGAAAATTAAAAAGGTCGTTTCGTTTGATCAGTATGCGTCAGAGTATTCATATTTTGGAGAGTTTATTGAAATGGAGAAACAGACAGATGCGACCAGGCCTAATAATCGCACTGAATTAAAGTATGAGTATGATAACTCTTTTAGAGTAAAAAAACGTACTCTGCAGGCCGATTTTATTCCTGAACCTAGTTATGTGAATTACTCGTATGACAGGGATAGTCGGCCCACTAAAATTGGCAGAATGAGTTTGACGTACAATTCTGATGGAAGACTGTATGGCACAACAATTGGTAACATTCAGGACGTAAGAACATATGACCAATATGGCGATCTTGAAACTTATGCTGCATATTTGAAATCTGGTGCCACTTCGAATTTAATTTTTGGATACACATTGTTTAGAGACCCCACTGGTCGAATAATTAGAAAGACAGAGTCGACACCAGACAAAACAACATCTATTGAATATTCTTATGATTCTTCTGGTAATTTAGAAAAGGTTTTTTCTAATGGAATTAATATTGCGACTTATGTGTATGACTTAAATGGAAACAGAATATCTGGTGTCGAGGATGGCAAAGCGTTTGTGGCTTCGTATGACGATCAGGATAGAGTAGTTACTTACGGTGATAGTGTATATGCTCACGATGCTAGTGGCAGTCTCAGATCTGTACAAAAGGGATTTTTTAGACCACTTGAAATTGCGTATGATCCGAATGGTCACGCGAAATCCGTTCGTCTGTCTTCAGGACAGATTATTCAATATCGATTAGATTCTTTGGGGAGAAGAGTTGAAGAAAGCCTCGACGGACTCAGTGTAATGCGAAATATATATGCGGGAGATGGCAGAATTATTGCGCAATATGATGAACAAAAAAGATCTTTTAAAGAATTTGTCCATGCTACAAATTCTAACAGTCCGGACTATATGCTGTTTAAAGCAAGAGCGTATAGAATAATTAAAGACCATTTAGGTTCTCCTCGGCTAGTGGTTGGCGTCGATGACGGAACGATCGTACAAGAAGTAAAATATGACTCTTGGGGAAAAGTGCTCAGCGACACCAATATCGGATTGCAGCCATATTCTTTCGCGGGAGGGATTTCGAATCGAAAAACTCATTTTTTGAAGTTTGGCGCAAGAGATTATGATCCAGAAGTGGGAAGATGGACTTCAAAAGATCCGATTCTTTTTAATGGTGGTGACACAAACTTATTTGGTTACGCTGCGAACGACCCGGTGAACTTCATTGATCCAACAGGATTAACTCAGGAAGATCTCGATCAAGCTTTGGGATACCTCGCAACACAAAGACCCGAACTGTTCTTCGGTTTAAACCCGACATTCCATAATATTAGTTTGCCATTCGATATAGGTGGAATAACCCTCTCACCAGGAACAATATTTTTGGATTTTAATAAATTAGACGCCGGGACTTGTGAAGGCTCAGCAGAGCGTGTTGGACGTTATGTAGAACTTGCTTCGCATGAACTGCGACACGCGCAGGATATGCGAAGGCTCAATATTAGGAATATACTCAGTGAGGCTCGCCATGATAAAATTTATGACAGAGCCATTATGGATAAATTAAACTACATAGATGGTAGGTAAATGAAAAAATTAAGAGCATACGGGTTTGACGTCGTAATATTGCTGATATTTGGACTTCTTCATTTTTATACATGGAGTATTCGAAACGGACTTACCCACTACAGACCCATTAGAGAAATGGCTTTGAGGGAAAGTATTTCTGAGTCATCTCGGATGGGTATGAAAATATTTTTTGAGGACCTTCGCAATGAAACACTTTTGGTGTTTTTGGGGGTGTTTATAATCTCGCTAATATTTGCTTTTTCAAATCGAAATAATAAGTGCCTCCGTTATGGGCTCATTGGGATTTGTGGCTGCTCTTTGTTACTTCAGTTGTCTGTTTTTTTAACTTAAGAAGAGTAAAAAGGCTGACTGAAGGGCGTTCTCGGACAAAAAATCCCCACAGAAATTCCGACTACTGAGGAGCAAGAAGTAATGCAATTTCAGAAAAATCAAAAACACAGTGGACTTAATATGCCACTGCATCTAATCGTTTATAATTCGTGGTATGAAGCGAATTGATGGCAAGCGTTGGAAATATAATTTATCGCGAGAGGACTTATCTGAACGGTAGATCGTTTTTCGATATAATCTAATTTTTGATAGTTTCCGTTTTAAACCAGTTTTGAAATTATAAATATAATTTAGTTGACCAATTCCTCTGCAGTTACGAATCTATAAAACAAATAAAAGTTGATTTGGAGGAAGCGTGGCGAAGATCATTGGAGTTCTAGTGTGCCTGCTGGGATTAAGTTTCCCAGCTGTCGGAGAAATAAAAATTAATAAGCGACTCATTTCTCAGACAAATTTATTCAAAAGAATTATTCAATCTCAAGAACAGTATTCAATCTCTCAGATACGAATGTCGCCAGCATATCCGTCAATAGGAGATAAGGTTACTTTTTTTATCGAGCTTTCTACAGACTTTGAAAGCAATTTAGAAGTCAATTCAGTTGTGACGGCACAGTTAGAGGGCAATCCTTTAAAGGTAATTCATCGGGGAGGTCGTTTATGGATGTCTGAACCGTATTTAGTTTCTGCTGAAGGAAAATTGAATTTAGAAATTCAGCTCTTTATTGAAAATAGGTCTCAGTCGGAAGCTCTTAGAAGTGATCTTGTAAAAACAATCGCGGAAATAGAAGATCTCAATCGTCAGATTCTTCGAGAAGCTGATTTAGCTAAAAAAGCGCATCTTCAGTCATTGTTAGACCAGAAGCTCATTGTGAAACAAGATTTAGAAAGCAGCCTTGAATCAACGAAGCGAGCCGTTGCAAGTAGGAATCATTCGGTTGTCATTGGCGCAGATGACCCATTGCCCTCAACACCGCGCTTGTCATCCTGTAATCCTTCTTATGGCAGCGTAAATGGCGGGACGAGTTTGGTCGTTCAAGGTTCAAACCTGAACTCAATCTCGAGGGTTTGGTTCGGTAGTGTTGAAGTTCCGAGTGGTTCATATACTGTATGGAACAATACGATTGAATTTGTGACTCCTGCAATGACAATGGGAATGCAAGATATCGTTATTGAAAGTTTAGTAAACGGTTCTAATGTAACATCGACGCTCAAGAATGCTTTTTTTGGAGTTGATGGTAGTGGTGGAGGGTCATCTCATCCCATTTACCCCGTTGCGTTTGCTGGCGTACCGCAACGAACTGATTCCGATGTAGCTGTTACATTAGATGGCAGTGCGTCCTACAGCGCAGATCAATCTTCGCTTACATATTCCTGGAGTGTAGTTTCAAAACCGGATACTGCGGGCGCGAATGATGGAATTATTGATGATACACAAATCGTAAACCCCTCATTTATAGCGACGACTCCTGGGAACTATGTGATCTCATTAGTTGTTTCAAATGGAATTAAGCAAAGTACACCGTCACTAACCGTTATCACTGTAGGACCTAAGGATCCCGTGACCATAAGTCCGTCACAAATTTTCGGTGTGGCATCAAAGGATGGTGTTTATGTGGGCGCCTTCCAAGCGTGTAACAATCTTCAACAAGAAGTGCGGTATCAACTTCTTAATACTGGAAAAATCGTTTTAATCTCTGGTTTTCACCGGGGAGTCATCGCGAAGAAAAGTTGCCTGAACTTCCATTTTTCTACCGTGAATGTAGGCTCATCCATCGTAACACAAAATATTCCTTTTGTTCTCCAGACGCCAGGTGGCTTCTCGAAAATGATTCATATAGAAGTAGCGCCAGCTGCAGAAGAAAGGTTTTCGTTGTGGGGAAGTTTTTCCGCCACACAGTGGAGTGGAGAACGTGATTTAGAAATTTTATCTTTGAGTTCATTCGTTCCTCTTTTCGGAACATATGATGAACCTACTATTACCCAGATTTATGTAAAGAATGAAACTACAACGGAAGTTACGCTTACGAATGCGCCAACACTCGTTCATCTGAATGGCAGCACCAATATTTTTTCTGTAAATTTCCCTTCTGGTGGTTTGACGATTCCTGCTGGAGGACAGGTTCCGCTTGATCTCGTTGTGAGCCCGGGAACATTTGAGGCTGACGATACTGCTATGGCACTTTTGAATTGGGAAATGGAGACGGGAACCACTCCTAAAGTGCTTTTGTTGAAAACATACAGACTTCCTGTGCCAACAAATCAGAATGTCTTGGTTGATTTCGGCACTGTCGAAGTTGGAAGCTCTATACCTGCAAAGTACTTGCGTATTCCACAAGACTTTCTAGGAGTAATTTCCGGATTCTCACAAATCTCAAATATCACTTTATCGGATGATGCGAATGGAGAATTTGAAATAGATCTTTCGAGCTGGCCTGGTTCAATGATTGTCGGTGATATCGATTATATCATTTCAACCGGTGCGGAAATTCGATCGACATTTTCGAATCCAGCAGCAGGAACTTATCAGGGTAAAGTGCAAGTGAAAATGAAAGGATATCTAACGCCGTTCGAATACACATGCAATCTAACGGTGCAGGAGGTTCAGCCGTGAGACAGATAATTCTAGCGTTGGGCCTCTTTTTTGGAATCAATTCATGGGGTCAGACGCCTCAGTTTCTCGATCTAAAAACTAACAAGAGCTCCTACGAAGTTGGTGAGCGAATAGTGGTTATGGCTTCTGTTCGCACGGCACCTTTAGATCCGGATTCTGAGATTTATATTGAAAGTAAATGGGATGGTGCGAACATGCGCCTTATTAAATTTACAGATAATGAATCTGCCGGGGTCACGCCAGCAATGGTGCAATCAGGATACTTCACTTGGCAGGTTAAGGCTTTCTTGCAAAACAAGGGGCTGGCGAGGGATATCGAAATCAGTATTCTTAATCTCGAAAAAGAAATAGCGACATTAAGAGTGCAATATGATGCCGAAACAGATTCTGATAAGAAAACTTTATTGAGCGATGCAATTGCAGAAAATGAGCAAAGTAAGAACAGTCTTCAAACACAATTAAGAAATAACAGAATCTTGGTAGAGACTAAAGAATTGCAAGTATCTGTATATGAAAGCTCAAAAAACATAAAAGCCGCATTGCCTACATTTTCAATCACGACGAGTAGACCGAATGGCCTACTGCAGTACGGCGAACCTGGAGACATCTTATTCAAAATAACTCCTGGAACCGGAGGGGTGATGAAGAATAGATTTGTTGCTTCATTCGATGGATACGGAAGATCTGTTACTCAAGTCGATGAATTTACATACAAGTTGGACCTTCAAGAGTACGACAGCACGGTCGGTAATCATACTGTCTTTGTTACTCTTAATGTTCGAAACAAAAGGGATTCAGATTCTCTTCTAAGTGCAATAACTATGGCAGGTATTCGTAAGCAAGAGCTCGAGATTTTACGAGATAGCTCTTTAAGTTCAGGTTTGGCGTCGTATTACCAAAGAGAGATTGATGATATTGTTCTGATCACAGTAGCGTTTAATGATGTGCATATATTGATGGAGACGACTGCAGATGAGAAGTATCAAACGATTACCATTGAAGATGCGCCAGCAACATTTAAGCAGGTGTCGGCTGGAGAAAAGTATACCTGTGGAATTTGGAAAAGTGGAGCGTACTGCTGGGGTGTAAACACGTACGGTGAGCTTGGTACTCTTGATACATCTAATCGCTTGGTTCCAACACCAGTAGCATTTTTACCAACCGAAGTTGAGAGTATTTCTTCAGGCGGAAATCATGCCTGTGCAATACGATTGGGATTCGTTTACTGTTGGGGATTAAATTCAAGCGGACAACTTGGTGATGGCACGACATGGAACTATTCTTACCCTGTCCAAGTGAGTTCTCTTCCATTTGGAGTTAAAAAGGTATCGGCCGGAGAATCTCATACCTGCGCCCTTGTTAATAATAGCGTTTACTGTTGGGGTTCAGGATCCATGGGGCAAATTGGTAACGGTGGGAATTCGGCTGTATCACTTCCTACGAAGGTCTTTGATAATGCTATTGACGTAGCAGCGGGCAGAGAATTCACCTGCGCCATAAACACAGATCAAGATGTTTATTGCTGGGGCCGAGGGTACAGCGGTCAACTTGGGAATGGCGTGACAAATACCACGAATACACCGGGTTTAGTTCTCAATCTTACTGGCGCTACAAAAATCTCAACAGGTTTTGAGGTGGCTTGTGCAATTTCTAATGAGAGGCTGTATTGTTGGGGTTCCGGTTTAGAAGGCCAAATGGGCAATGGCTCATTGATGGGACGAGTTGTTCCGACTGAAATCGAAAGCTTTACCAGTGGTGTAACTGAAGTCGAGGTTGGATCTGGAGGCGTTTGCGCCATTGTTAACTCGGCGGCGAAGTGCTGGGGCAAAGGAACCAACGGCGCACTTGGCGATGGTCAAACATCCTTGCAATGGTATCCAGTTCAGGTTTCCGGCATGACGTCAAACGTGAATGGTATTTCCGGAGGCCTCTTCTTTGGCTGTGGCATTCAAGCTGGTAACTTGAAGTGTTGGGGATCTAATTACGGCGGTAATCTCGGTAACGGTTCGGGAGTTGGATCGCATGCATTGACTCCCGTTTCTGTAACTAACCCAGAGTGATTACTCATCTTGAATGAAGGACTTACTTATGAAATTTAAAAATATATTATCTGTCTTATTCTCATTAGTTTCTTTTTCGCTGGCATATGGACAAAGCTTGTCTACTTTGAGAATGAACAAGAGTCAGTTTGTTGAAGGAGAACGTGCGGTTCTTTTGGCTTCTTTGAACTCGTCGCCTCAAAACGCTGATGAAGAATATTTTATGCTAGGCAGCCTTAATACAAATCAACTCAAGCTGACTCGTATTTCTGATACGGAAGCGGCCTCTGTGACTGTGCCATTGGCGCTGGGTACATACTCATGGGAAGTAAAAACCTATAAGCAAAGCAAGTCGCTGGCGAAGCAAATTGAAGCTGATTTATTAATGGCTGAGGTTGATATTCAAAAGGTATCTAGACTTCTAAGTTCGGAAACAGATCCTAATAAAATATCTGATTTGACAACGGCCCTTCAAAATCTGAATGATCGAAAAGTAAATTTAAAAACGCAGCTTTCTCAAGGTAGAACGCTCATTGAGGCTAAAAGCATCAGTTTTCAGGTCGTTTCACAATACAAGCGTCTTCATAGAACTACAAACGCGTTGACCTTATCGACGAACATGACCAACGATACATTTGTTTCTGGAGAGCAAGGAACGCTTTCAGTTGCCATTGATGAAGGAAATTTAGGTGGTAGTGGACTTGAAGCAGAAATTTCTGCCACACTTGGAGGAACAAGTGTATGGCCTGTTAAAGTGTCGGAGTGGCTGTATCAATCCGAAATCAATTCAGCGCAATTAGGTGCAGGTTCGCACGCATATGTGGCAACACTGTATACTCGTGATAAGGCCTCAGCCTCTTCAATAAGGGATGCGATTGTCAAAGGTGGAAACCGTAAAGTACAAACTGAAATTCTTAAGAACAGCACTCTCAATTCAAGGCTTATTCTTTATTATGAAAAAGAGATCGCAGATCTCGTTATGATTCTGGATAGTTTCTATGGAGTCTTAGATCAATTAAAAACTCTTGTTGAAACTAAGAGTCTTACTTTGACTGTAGTAAATCCACCTCCGGTCAGCATTAGTGTAACAAATCTTGAGGTCGAAGAAGGAGTGGCTACACCAAAATCATACTCTATCAAGTTAAATAATGAGCCGACTGGAGACGTAACTGTCGTTGTCAGCTCCGCTTTAAGTGATGTGGTTTTGTCAGCAGATCCGGTATTGAAGCGCAAGCCTAAGCGAGCCCCATTAACTCTAACATTCACTACGCAAAATTGGACGACACCTCAGAATGTATATGTAGAAGTACCTGATAATAGTGTTGTAGATGGTGAGCGCTACACGACTATTACGCATATGGTTTCAGGCGGTGGGTACGATAATGTATCTGTACCAAATGTTGCATTGAAAATTACTGATCCAATCGTACAGAAAAATGTTATCTGTGCCCCGGGCTTTGTAAGTATGTATTCGTACGAAACTGCAAGCTACCAGGTTGTCTTATCCCATCAACCTTCGGAAGACACAGTAATTAGCATTGGTACTGGTTGGAATGGAACGCACTTCGTCTTAAACGGTGGATGGCCAGGGGGTGGTACGGCTCTAACATTTACGACATATGATTGGAATGTACCTCAGACAGTATATATTTCGACGGACGATTATATGGACCCTGATTGGTATTTTTTTGATCACTCTGTTTATGGAGACACCTCTTTCATTCCCTGTAGTGTGACCGTATATTTGAGTATGTAAAAAGGGCGTCGCAAGGCGCCTTTTTTCTTCCAGCCATACCTTAGTTGGTTTTAGGCCATAATATTAGGCGTACAGAACTCCTCCATGTAAAATAACAATATATTTAGTTCGTAGGAGGCGCGTGTGCAGTTGAAAAACGCAAAGTGGTTCGTTGTAGGTTTAGGTTTGATTTCCGGAAATATTTCCTCCGCAGCGTCATTCACTCTTTTTAAAGGGGCGGGCTATCAGCTTGAGCCGCTTTATGGTTATGAGACTGTCTATCGTGATTATCCGTCTCCGCATCTTAACACTCGTTTGATGTATGGTGCGCGTCTCACAGCGGGAACGGATTTGATTTCAGGAGAACTTGAATACACAAAAGCTTCTGACACAGAAGACTTCTCAACAGCGCCAGAAAAAATCAGAACGGAAGATGAAAAATTAAAACTTGGTGTGCGTTCAACGTATCGATTTAATAATTTTTTCTTCGCGACGGGACGCTTAGGTGGACAAGCGACAAAAGAAATCCGCAAAGAAACTTCAGGCGGAGTTGAAACCACCAAAGAAGAACCCATTAAATACAATCCTTATGCGGGTGCATCTCTTGGTGTGAAACTCGGACCGATCTCTGTAAATGTCAGCTCGACTGTGATTTTCAGAGACGGCGGTGATATGTCGAAGAATGACTATCAAAACACCGTCTCTGTCGGAGTAGGCTACTAAATTCCGGCTTGGCCAACTAAGTAGGCGGCTCGTTGCAAGGCTGGATTGGTGAAAATCTCGCTCAGACTCCAAGTCATCGTTTCATCGTCACGTTTTAAAATTTGATCTAACAGAACTAACAAATCTTCCGACGTGACAATCCCAACGACTTCCTCGTCCTTCGTGATTAAAAAGGCTGAAACCTTTTCTTCAATCATCGCATCGACAACATCGCGAAGTGGCGTCTCAATGCTAAAAGTTTTTATCGGAGAACTCATCAACTGCCGAACCTGCGTTGCAGGCGAAGGTGTTCGCAGCAAGTCTCTGTCTGAAAGCATTCCGACGATGTACTCTTCTTCGGTGTCCATCACGGGCAAGTGGCGAATCCAATAGTTCGTCATCAAACGATAAGCCTCAGCAGCCGTCGCATCTTGACTGACAGTCACAATTTTACGAGTCATATGATCTTTAAGAGCCATTTTCATGAAGCCTCCTTTTCACTGTTATTCTACCACTTTGCGAGAGGCTGAACATGACCTATGTCATCTCTCACGAGTCACGAGAATGTCTAATGAAATCAATAACTTATTAACTTTTCCTTGCATTTGCAAAAGCAGATGTGCTAAACCCTTTAAGTTCCTAGCAAATTTAAATTTATAGGTCACAACAGGGGATCATCGCAGCATGCTTTATCAATGGCTTTATTCGATGGCGGATCAGTTTTCGCCACTGAACGTTTTTCGGTACATCACCGTTCGTACTTTCATCTCATTTTTCACAGCGTTTTTGTTGTGCTGGATGTGGGGTCCTCACTTCATTAAACGCTTACAGATGAAACACTTTGGTCAAAGTATTCGTGATGACGGCCCTCAAACTCATAAGAAAAAAGCCGGAACTCCAACAATGGGTGGAGGTCTGATTCTTCTTTCCACTTTGATCCCATGTTTGTTGTGGGTGGATATGATGAATCCTTTGGTGTGGGCGGTGCTCATCATCACTTGGGGTTTTGGTTTGATCGGTTACATGGACGACTGGCTCAAAGTAAGTAAGAAAAATTCAAAAGGTCTTTCCGGGAAAATCCGTTTGGCTGGAGAATTTCTTATCAGTGGAGCCGTGATCGCCTACCTTGTTCACTTTCATGGTCTTAGCACGGCGGTGACAATTCCATTTGTGAAGTCGGTGTCTTTGGATATCGGTTATTTCTATATTCTGTTTGGAGCTCTTGTTGTTGTCGGAACTGCCAACGCTGTGAATTTGACTGACGGCTTAGATGGTCTTGCGATTGTGCCCGTGATGATCTCTGCTGCGACATTGGGACTTTTTGCTTATGTGACGGGTCACTACTCGATTGCGTCTTACTTGCAAATTCCTCACGTGGTCGGAGCAGGGGAGTTGACTCCTGTCGCAGCGACAATTGTTGCAGCAGGCATGGGCTTCTTGTGGTTCAATGCGTATCCGGCGCAAGTATTCATGGGTGACGTGGGTTCACTTTCATTGGGTGGATTCTTGGGAACAATGGCTGTGATCACTCAAAATGAACTTTTGATGGTTGTCTTAGGTGGTGTTTTCGTGGTGGAAGCATTGTCCGTTATTACGCAAGTGATTTCATTTAAGATGACAGGCAAAAGGGTCTTTAAAATGGCACCGATTCATCACCACTTTGAATTGGGCGGTCTCACAGAGACAAAGATCATCGTGCGTTTCTGGATTATTTCTATTTTATTAGCTGTATTAAGTCTTGCGACTCTGAAGTTGAGGTAACAAATGTATAAAGAGTTTAGTGAATTAAAAGATAAAAGAATTCTTGTTGTCGGCCTTGGTAAAACAGGCGCGTCTTTGGCGCACTTTCTTACTAAGCATGGCGCACAAGTCACGGTGACGGATCATAAATCCAAACCAGAGCTTTCAACTCAGTTGGAGCAATTGGGTGATTTGCCAATCAAGTTTGAATTGGGTGGTCACAGTCCAAAAACTTTCATTGCTCAAGACTTGGTGATTTTGTCTCCAGGTGTTCCAAGCAATTTGAAAATCTTTGATTACGCTCGTTCTCAAGGAATCAAGATCACGGGAGAGTTTGAATTCTCTGCGGGATTTATTAAAGAACCGATCATTGGTCTTACGGGAACAAACGGTAAAACAACTGTGGCGAAAATCACAGAGGCGATTCTTAAAGAGTCAGGAATTAAAACCTGGGTTGGCGGCGCGAATGAAAAGCCATTGGTTGATTACTTGCGTTCAGATGAAAAAGCGCAGGTGGTGATCGCGGAAGTTTCAAGCTTCATGCTTGAGCATTGCGATACGTTCAACCCAATGAACATCGTGTTCACGAACTTGGCAGAAAATCACTTGGATCGTTATCGCTCAATGGAAGAATACGTGAATGCAAAAAGACGTATCTTCAAAAACACAAATCAAGCGACAACAAGCATCTTGAATGCTGATGACAACGCGGTTGTTGAATTGGCGCGTGATCCAGCGGTTCAACGTGGACGTATTTTCTACTTCTCTCGTAAACCAGCTTTGGAACCACAAATCATGAACATTGGTGGTGCCGTGAATATCGGAGACGAAATCCGCGTGCGCACGGGTCCCGAGATTGAAAGCTTCACAATCAAGAACATGAAAATGCGCGGTAAGCACTCTGTTGAGAACGTGATGGCAGCGATCTTGGCGTCTCGCGAACATGGTGCGACTCGTGAAGCGGTTCAAAAAGTGATCGACACTTTCACAGGTCTTCCTCATCGCATTGAGTACGTGCGCAAAGTCGGCGGAGTTTTGTTCTACAACGATTCTAAAGCGACAAACGTGCACGCGGTTCTTCGCGCTTTGGACACTTTCGATGAAAACGTGATTTTGATCGCGGGTGGTAAAGACACGAACTTGAACTATGAACCTCTTCGCAACGCCGTGAAGAGAAAGGTCAAAACCTTGATCTTGGTCGGGGAAGCCAAAGAGAGAATCAACCGCGACCTTGGTGATTTCTCTGAAACGTTCTTGATCGGAACTTTCGAAGAAGCAGTTCTTATCGCTTACCAAAAGTCGAGAATCGGTGACACTGTCTTGTTGTCTCCAGGTTGTTCGTCTTTTGACATGTTTGACAGTTTCGAAGAACGCGGCGATTATTTTAAAGAAATCGTGAGAAAGTTTCATTGATCTCGATATGCGGCCGCCCAAGATGGGCGGCCTTTTTTAAATGCCAGGAGGGCCTCCCGTGTCTCAGCGTCTTTTTATTCTTTTAACATCTTCCGTTCTTTTGCTTTCTGGATGTGCTTCAAGCACGTTTAAAGCGCGCCAAGAACAACGTGAAAAAATGGCTTCTAGCACAGGCATGTTCTGTGAGTTTATCAGCGGCGATCTTTTTCCGGATTTGGATGTTGAGCTGAGCATGCAAATGGCGCGTCGTTGTGATTCCAACAAAAACTTTTCAATCACAAACTACAAAAACTCCTCGGATCAGACAGGCGTGATTTTCTGCTGCTCAACAGCGAATCGCAGATCAGCCGCTGTCGCTCCGAGAAAGCCAGTAACACCAACAAACAAGTCTGAGTCGACTCAAGACGCTGACGCAGAAGTGGTTTCCGAATAGTCCAGTCTTGTCAGTAGCATTGGACGATAAAAAGGACTTCTGAATATACTAAAGTTCGGGAGTCCTACTATGTTGAGATATTTGTCTAGCAGCTTGTTTTTAGCCATCATCACTCTTTTAGGGATCGGCCTCGTTCAAGTTTACTCTTCCAGTTTTATTTTCGCGATTGAGTCCTACGGTGATGGACTTTTCTTTTTTAAGCGACAATTGATTTTTGCATTAGCGGCGTTTGCGGTTCTGATCGGAACGATTCACATCCCGTTTCGTTATATTGAAAAATACGGATGGGCTTTGTGGTTCGTGGCAACGCTAGGTGTGCTTGCGACATATGTTCCTGGTTTAGGTGTGCGAGTCGGAGGAGCATTGCGCTGGATTCAACTTCCTTTGGGAATTCGTTTTGAACCTGGTGAGCTTCTGAAAATTTCTTTCAGTGTGTGGTTCGCAAGCCTCTTGGTGCGAAGAGAAAATCTTCTCTCAAAATTGAAATGGTATTGGCTGCTTATTGCGATGGTGGCTCCGCTCGGGCTTTTGCTCAAACAACCTGACTTCGGAACTTTTGCGATCATTCTTATGGTCGGCGTGACTTTGCTTTTTGCATTTGGTCTTCAGTGGAAATACATCATTGCGGCGCTGGGTGTTTTAATTCCTGCATTTTACTTCCTGGTCATGACGGTTCCTTACCGTCGCGCACGTGTTCTTGCATTCTTGGATCCTTGGTCTGACCCTGCACAAAAAGGCTTTCAAGTGATTCAAAGTATGTTGAGTTTTCATTCGGGTGGACTGACAGGTGTGGGCTTAGGACAAGGCCAAGGAAAGTTGTTCTTCCTTCCAGAGGCACACACAGATTTTACCTTGGCAGTATTTGGTGAAGAGATGGGTTTCATCGGTTTTGTGATGCTCCTGGCTCTTTATGGTTTTGTTGTTTTCCGTGGAATTCAAATCGCCGTAAAAGCTGAGGAGCCTTTTAAAAAAGCAATGGCTTTGGGTTTGTCAGTGACTTTTGGTCTGAGTGTCTTTATCAATGCAGGGGTGGTGATGGGACTTCTGCCAACAAAAGGTTTAACACTGCCTTTCTTGAGTTACGGCGGAAGTTCTTTGGTTTCACTTTGTTTTATGTTTGGTTTGATCCTCAATATTGAAAATTCATTTGAGGAAGATAAGTTTTCCCGCCGCTTCGGCTCGCGTTGGACAACATCGAAAGTGAAGAATTCATGATTAAAAGAACAATTGTGATCGCAGGTGGAGGCACCGGCGGACACATTTATCCGGGCATTGCGATTGCCCGTGCGATTCAGAAAATAGATCCTACAGTCGAGGTTCATTTCGTTGGAACGGCGATGGGCCTTGAAACGAAGATCATTCCTCGTGAAGGTTTTCCTCTGCACTTGATTGAATCCGGAAAATTAAATGTCAAAAGTCCCATTGAGAGAATCAAAACTCTTTTAAAAATTCCTGTGGGCCTTTGGCAATCAGTACGTTTGTTAGGACAACTGAAGCCACTTTACGTAATTGGTGTGGGAGGTTATGCCTCGGGACCTTTTGTGTTGGCTGCCAGCACGATCGGTTTTAACACAGCGATTTGGGAGCCCAACGCGATGCCCGGAATGGCAAACCGTCTTTTAGCTCGCTTTGTTGATAAGTGTTTTGTGGTTTTTGCAGAAGCTAAAAAATATCTTAAAAACGATCAGGTGACTCAGGTCGGAATGCCTGTGCGCGAAGAAATTGAAAACGCGGTTCATGAGTCCCATAAAGATGAGAAATTTCATCTTTTGTCTTTTGGCGGAAGCCAAGGGTCTCGCGTCATCAATTATTGTCTCAATGAAGCTGTTATGTCAGGTGGCGACTGGGTCAAGGACCTTTCTGTCGTTCATCAGTTAGGCAAATGGGATTACGATACGGTGACTGCTAAATATCAGGGCGCACCTTGCCAAGTAGAGCCTCATGAATTCATTTACGACATGCCAAAATACTATAAATGGGCGGATATCATCGTGAGTCGGGGCGGGGCTAGTTCTATTGCGGAGGCTGCCGCTTTTGGGATCATTCCGATTATCATTCCTCTTCCGGCAGCTGACAATCATCAGCAAAAGAATGCGGAGAGTTTGGTTGCGAAAAATGCAGGGCGCATGATCTTGCAGAAAGATTTAACTCCGGCTAGGTTGATCTCTGAGATCCAATCGTTGCGCAATGATAAAGAATTGCGTGAGCAGATGGTCAAAAATATAAAGTCTTTTTATATTCCTCAAGCGGCGACAACAATCGCAAAGGAAATATTGCAATGAAATTACAACACGCCAAATTTCATTTCGTAGGCATCGGCGGTATCGGTATGTGTGGTCTTGCAGAACTGCTCCACAATATCGGCGCAAAAGTTTCTGGCAGTGACATCTCTGAAAATGCAAACACAGAGCGACTGAAAGAGTTGGGCGTTAAAGTTTTCAAAGGTCACGCCTCTTCTAACGTGGGTGATGCAGACGTTGTCGTTTATTCAAGTGCCATTCAATATGGAAATCCGGAGATCTCTGAGGCTCGCGCAAGACAAATTCCTTTGATTCCCCGTGCAGAAGCACTGGCCGAAATCATGCGCATTAAACGCGGTATTGCCGTTGCGGGAACTCACGGAAAAACAACGACGACATCTATGACGTCAGCGATTTTCTTGGAAGCGGGTTTAAGTCCCACAATCGTTGTCGGCGGTCGTTTTGAACTTATTAAATCCACAGCGATGTTGGGTTCCGGAGAATGGCTCGTTGCTGAAGCCGACGAGTCTGACGGAAGTTTCCATAAACTTTCTCCGGAAATCGCGATCATCACGAACGTGGATTCCGATCACTTGGATCACTTTAAAACTTTTGAGAACTTGCAAAAGAATTTCTACGACTTTGCTTTGAAAGTTCCATTCTATGGCAAAGTGATTGCTTGTGGTGATGACCCAATTATTCGCCAGATTTTTGAAAATTTCCCTAAGCGCATTCTTTTTTACGGATTTGATGAAAAGAACGATTTAGTTCTTAGCGGTGAACAAGGAAATTATTCTTTGTATCGCAGCGATCGTTTGCTCGGCACAAGACATCTTGTTGGTGAATTCCAACTAAAGGTTCCAGGCCGTCACAATGCTTTGAATGCAGTGGCTGCCATTTGTGCCGGAGTTGCCGCGGGAATTCCATTTGCGACATGTGCTAAAGGTTTGCAACGCTTTGAGGGTGTTGATCGCCGTTTCCACTTTAAAGGTGAAAAACGCGGTATCAAAATTTATGACGACTACGGACATCATCCGACAGAAGTGCGCGCGGTTTTGCAAGCGTTCAGAGAAAAATATCCAAAACAACGTTTGGTGGTTTTCTTCCAACCGCATCGTTATTCCAGAACTCAACACTGCTGGCATGATTTCACGACGGCTTTCAAAGAAGCTGATGAAGTTTTGCTGACAGATATTTACGCGGCCGGTGAAGCTCCAATTCCAGGAGTGAGTAGCGAAAAGCTCGCGCAAGAGATGAAGCATGAACGTGCACAGTATTTCTTGCGTGACGAAAAGGCGACTCAAAAAGTTTTGGGTTTGCTCAAAGAGGGCGACGTGTTTGTCACCCTTGGCGCTGGAGATGGCTGGAAACTCGGCCTTGATGTTTTAAATCAACTTTAAAAAGCCTACTGGATTCTGTTCATACAGTTCCAGTTGGCTTTAAATCTATTGCCTTGAATTTTCATCGAAGAAGCAAGAGCCAGACACTCGGAGCGACTGAGCTGGTTCTGATTTGCAAGTTTACTCCAGCAATACCAGCGTACATCATCTGAGTTTTCAGGGTCGATATTTCTATCGGCCGCTTCAAGACAAGCCCCTAAATGGATATCTCCTGTAAATCGAGTGAGGCACTGCCAATCCATTCCTGTGACACTTTGAGTTTCAAATTCACGGGCGATTTGATGGCACTTGAGTGGTGAATCAATATCCGTTTCAAATTCATTGTGACAATACCAACGGTAGCCATCACGGGCATCCGGCGTGGATTTTTGTTTTGCTTCATACAAACATGTTTGCACACGTGGGCTTAATCTTTCAGAAGAAAGGGGAATTTTTAAAGTGTAAGCCATATCGATGCGATCGCGACGAGGCCATGAAGCTGACATATTTGCGATCGTGACTTTATCCTCCCAACTGATGCGCGAAGATAATGCACGAATGGCTTCACGACGAAGTGCAGAGTCCTGACTTGCGGTCATCGTTCTTAAGATGTTTTCTACATCTTGATCGTAACTTCCAAAACATTGGCTCAGGCGGGGAAGAAATTGATTTCCATTGGCAGAAGAACGAATCCACGCACCTTGAAGCTGGGTGTTCTCCAAAAGGTCTTTCATCGCACAAAATTGATCCGTCACGATAAAGTTTAAACCCGAAGAAAGTCTTCGGCGAAGAAGTCCTTCCTGCTGCTCTTGTTTAACGACTTGGGGAATAAGCCCAAGGCTTGCCTGTAAATCCAAAAACTGAAATTTCATTTTAAGCGGTAGAGATTTGGCAACACCGATTTCTTCGAAGAAGCTTTGGAAATTTTGCCGAGCCTCGAGTGACGTGGCAACAGTGTCTTGAAGCAGACGAAGAAAGGACGGATTTTTCGTCGCTTCTAAAAGAGGCTCGTAATATTTTTTTAAATTCGTTTTCTTGGATAAAAAGACAATCGCTTCTTTATTTTGATCTTGGTTTTGTGAATATGTCTTACAAGTCAAAGCGCGATAGTTGGCATCCACATCTTTAGCAGGCTGAACCATGCGGTAACTTGTTCCCGCAAAAACTTGCTTCAACCGATTTGTGTCTGGACCATTGCTAAAGAATGCATCTTTGCTTGTGTTTTTGAGGGATTGGCGTAGCAGGGGAGCGGCCACTTTTCCTAAAGGACCTGTGCTGGAAAAGCCATGCAGTCTTTCTACACCTTGAAAGGCCGAAGAAAAAATCTGGCTGATGCTCATCCCATATTCAGAGTAACGAGCAAAAGCCACACGCTCTGCAAGATCGCGGGGGAAACCATTGTGGATAAGAACCTCAACATATTCCTCGATAGATCTTTGGTCTGGAGCTTTAGTTGAAAGAGTGTTGCAACCCATAAGAAAAACATCTTTGGGATGATTTAAAATTCCAGGACAGGCATTCTCGCAGCTTAATTTTTCAATTTCTTTTAAATCCAGCGTAGTGCTAACACCTTCACCGAAAAACACACCGCCAAAATGACCTGAAACAAGCAGGACATCACATTGAATTCCCGATTGGCAAGCACGAGAAAGCCATGAAGGATCTTTGTTCTCTGGAACAAGTTCTGTGATCTCAACACCCGGGCCACCATACATGCTTTTAAGAACTTCTTTTTCGTCACTTGAATTTAAGGTCATGGTGCAAATGCGCTTCGGAGCAGCTTCAGCGGAAAGAGCCGTAAAGATGAGAAGTCCTAAAATCGAAGCCACGAGTTTGATCATAGTCCTCTTCAATGCAAGTTCGTGTCCACGCTAGCGAATTTCAGAGAGGAACTGGGGGACCACTCTTTTAACACGTGACGAAAAAGGCAGGTGAGTCTCATTTTGAGACGCCTTTGTCTGGACTTCATCTTTGAATGCTTTTTAGAATAACAAACAAAGAAGGATTTTAAGGATGAAAAAAATTGTTTTAGTTCTTGCGGGTCTTTTGTTTCTAACGAGTTGTCAAACACCAGAAAAAAGTTCCACGGTGATTCGCACAGCCAAAGAGCGCGCCGATCATAGCACGGCAGAAGCCTTTGGAACTCAATTCGCAATTTCCACGCAAGGCCGTTATGCCAGCAAAGCAGCGGAAGAGATCTTTGCTCAAGGTGGAAATATTGTTGATGCCACGGTGGCGGCTTCATTTACGGTGTCAGTTGAAAGACCGCAGTCTACAGGAATTGGCGGCGGCGGATTTCTACTTTTCCATGAAGCTAAAACAGGAAAGACTTACGCTATTGACTTCCGCGAAAGAGCCCCACTGCGTGCAACCAAAAACATGTATGTGGGGAAAAACGGCAAGGCCAACACAGACCTTTCACAGAATGGTGTCTTAGCTGTTGCAGTTCCCGGAATGGTGGCGGGACTTGTCGAAATTCATAAAAAGTTTGGTTCATTACCTTTAGAAAAAGTGATGCAACCTGCAATTCGCTTGGCAGAAAATGGTTTTCCAATTTATGAAGAATTTCACAAGGCTTTAGAAAACCGCGCAGAACAAATTCGCAAAGATCCATCGGCGAAAGTTATTTTCCTGAATGCTTCCGGTGATGTTCCGGCCATTGGCACTGTGCTTGTGCAAAAAGACTTAGCGAAGACATTGCAGCTTATTTCCAAAAAAGGAAAAGATGGCTTTTACAAAGGTCCCGTTGCGAAATCCATCGTGGATCTTTCCAAAAAAGAAAAAGGTTTGATCTCCTATAAAGATCTTTCCTCTTACCAAGTCAAATGGCGTAAGCCTGTTGAAGGTAGCTTCGACGGCTATGAAGTCTTCTCAATGCCGCCGCCAAGCTCGGGTGGCGTGCACGTTATTCAATTCTTGGACTTCCTGGAAAACGATCATCTTTCCCAGCAAGGTTTCTTATCTAAAAACTCAATTCATTTAGCAGCGTCAGCTCTGCAATCTTCATTCGCAGATCGCGCAAAATATTTGGGTGATCCGGATTTCACTAAGGTTCCTGTGCAAGGTTTGATTTCTCCGAAATATATTGAATCACGTCGTAAAGAAGTGCGTTTGGATCATGCGCGAAAGGTTTCCGAAGTCGAAGCGGGAAATCCAGCTCCTTATGAATCCATTGAAACGACACATATCTCGTTAATGGATGACAAAGGAAATGCGGTGAGCACAACTCAAACGATCAATGGTTGGATGGGTTCTGGGGTTGTGGCTCCTGGTACTGGTATTGTGCTGAACAATGAAATGGATGACTTCTCAGCGCAGGAAGGAAGTTCCAATTTGTTTGGAGCTATCGGTGGAAAACCCAATGCCATTGCACCAAAAAAAACGCCTCTCAGCAGTATGTCGCCGACAATTTTGATGAAAGACAATAGACCTTTCATGGCCGTCGGTGCTCCTGGTGGAACGCGTATTATCAGCTGTGTTGCCCAAACGATTTTAAACTATGTCGAATTTAAATTACCTCTTTACGATGCGGTGACGGCGATTCGTTACCATCATCAGTGGCAGCCCGATGTTCTTTACATTGATCCGCCGGGACCTTCTTCCGAAGTTCTTAAAGGACTTAAAGAGATGGGATATGACGTTAAAATTGAACCCGTTCCGTGTTACGTGATGGCCGTAGCGAAAGAAGGCGATAAGCTTCACGGTGTCGCAGACCCAAGAGATATTGGAATCAGTGTGGCTAAATAATTGAACAAATAAAAAGGGCCGGTAAGAATCCGGCCTTTTTTATTTTATCTATACTTAAAACTTACGACGCATCATTTAGTGGCAATAAGTCTTCATGATTTGTCGAAGGACGTACTTGGGCCTGCGCCTTCGGGGTTGAAGCCGGTGAAGGCGTTTTCGCCGTCGCTTTTGCTTTTGGTTTTACATCTTTTGTAGAAGTCTCTCTGTTTTCACTATGTTTACCTTCAACGATCAAAATTAAATCTTGAACCATGGAATGCATTTGTTGTGATCGTTCCGAAAGAACTTCAGCGTTTGAAGCACACTCGCCAGCTGCAGAAGCATTGTTTTGTGTCACGCGATCTAATTCGTTGATCGACATATTGATCGAATTAACACCTTGAGCTTGCTCAGAACTTGCCGTTGAAATTTCGATATTCAACGCTGTCAGTTTTTCGATTTGCTGAACGATTTCATTGAGCATCGCACCGCTTGCCTGAACGACTTCATGGCCGTTTTCAATTTTATCTACGCTGTCTTTAATAAGACCGGAAATTTCTTTGGCTGAAGTCGCGCTTCGTTGTGCCAAGGCGCGAACCGCTTCGGCAACGACAGCGAAACCTTTACCTTGTTCGCCAGCGCGGGCTGCTTCAACCGCCGCATTCAAAGCCAAAAGGTTTGTTTGGAAGGCGATATCGTCGATAACGGTGATGATCTCTTCGATTTTTTTAGAACTTTTTGCGATTTCATCCATGGAAAGAATCAGTTTCTCAACTTCCTCTTTACCTGTACGGGCTTTTCCTTGAGCGCGCTCTGCAAGGTTTCTTGCTTCATTCGTATGTTCGGCATTGAGTTTAATCATGCTCGACATCTCTTCTGTCGCCGAAGTCGTTTGTTGAATTGAGGCAGCGGCAGTAGCTGCAGCGTTATTAAGATCTTGAGATGATTTTGTGATCTCAACACTCGCGTGCGCAACGCCAGTTCCTGTCTCTTGCAATTTTTCTGCGATACCAGACAGGGCTCTCATTGGTTTACTTAAGAACATAAAGGCCAAAAATAAAGCGATGAATGAAAGACCCGTGGACCAACCGATAATGTACCAAGTGGCATTCATGGCTGCGGCTTTTACGTCGGCTTTGCTGGAGATCACCGCAAAACCACCGTGCAGTTTTCCGTCAGACCAGTTTTCCATTTGATAACCCAGGATGTCTTTGCCATTTTTCCAAGGAGATTTCGCAGGATCACCGTGGCAGCTGAAGCAACCTTGAGAAGCCGTCAGACGCACCGGACGATACACGATTGTTTCTGTATCTGTCGAAATCATCTGCTCTTGAAGTTTTGGATCCGCTTCAAACTTTTTAAGAATTTCTAATTCTTGAGCCGTCGCACGGTTGTCAGGATTGCGTGGTTCATCAGAGAAAATACGGAATGTATATCCTTCCTCTTTTGCGCCCTCAGCACCCACTTTCATCGCTGCGAAGATTGGAACTTGTTTTAGAATTGTGAGCTTTGCATCCTTAGGAAGATTTCCATCAGGATGTTCTGTGATGGCTTTTTCAATACTGGCTTCTAGACCACCCTGGGAAGCGATGTAAGAACGGACAGCTTCCAAGCGAGAAAGAATGGCTCTCGATTTTTCGATGAGTTGTTGTTCGCCTTGTCCAGAGATACGTGCAGAAGAGACAAAGACTGCGGCTGCTGTACAAATAACACAGGCAAAGACAATGCTCGCCATAACTTTCGTGTTGAACTTCATAATGTTAACGCTCCTTATTGATGCATCTCTTATCGAACCTGTGTTCGTGATACATTCGTTATAATGGTGCAATTATCGGAGCGAGCTTCAGGAGTCTTCATCGGCCAAAAGAGTGATTCGGAGTCTAAAATAAAAATAAAATCGAAAAGACGGATAGGGTCCGGTGTGCCTAAGTAAATCGACGTCGAGAAAATGAACGAGTTTTAATACATCTTTGTGTTTATAAACTCTCGTTCGTGAACGACTTTGGTCTTGTTTTGCGGACAGCGTTTCAAAGTTTGTTCGGATATTGATAATCTAAAAATCACGGCAGCAAAGGATTTGCGGAAAGATTTTTCAGTGAAGAAGCTCGTTTTACAACTCATCTTTGGATTTATCGTTCTTCCTGTTTCTGTAGCGGGAACTCTTTATTATCTGAATAAAAACGGATTCTTTAACATCAGCAAAGTCGAAGTCATTCTAGAAAATCCTCCTGTGGGCCAAGAGCAATTTTTGAAACCGAATGTCGACGCTCTTGAGGCGGCTCTTGCAAAGTACAAAGGGATTTCTCTTTGGAATATCAAGCTCAAGCAAATTTCCCGCGAAGTCTCTTCACAAAATTGGGTTGAAGGTTTGAACATCAAACGCAGTTGGCCTGCGACGTTGTCTGTGCGCGTGCGCCCGCATGAAGTGAAGTTACTTTTCATGGCGAAGAATGGAAAGTTAGTTCCTATTATTAAAGATGGAAGTTTTCTTGATCCGATTGAATCCAAAGAAGCTCCCGATGTTGCTCTGTTAGAAGGTGAAACTTTTCTGAAGAAAACAGAGCTCAGAAAAAAAGCAGTGGATGTGATCGAACAAATTCCTGCTGAAGGATCGTTCAGTAAAAAAACAATTTCTGAAATTCGCTACGACAACAAAGAAGGTTTTTGGATGACCTTGATCAAAACCGGCGTGCAAGTAAAAATGGGTGAAGATCAAGTGGCACTAAAGGCTGCGCGTGTAAGTCAGGTCGTAGATTATCTCGATTCCCGCCAGTTTGACGCTCGCGTCATAGATGCGAATCTGTCAAAGAAAGTCCTTGTCAGGTTGCGTAAGGATCCCTAAGCTTAAGTCTGGAGGACCGATTAAAGTCGAGCACATTTTGGCTCGAATACCTTTTAAAATGATTTTAATTGGTGGTCCTACAACATAAGTTTAAGCATCCGTGAGGACTTAAGGATGAGTACATCAAAACCGAAAGCACCGGTATTGGCTGGCTTGGACATTGGTTCTACCAAAGTTTCATTCGTTATTGGAACAGTCAATCCCGACGGAAAAATCGAAGTTGCCGGCGTGGGCAGAGCCCCAAACACAGGCATTCGCCAAGGCGTTGTGGTCAATATTGAAGCCACAACCGAGTCTATTAAAAAAGCAAAAGAAGAAGCAGAACTGATGTCAGGCTACTCCATCTCTGAAGTATGGGTGGGAGTTGCCGGGACACATATTTCCTCTTTCGATTCTAAAGGCATGGTGGCTATTAAGAATCGCGAAGTCACTGCTTCTGAAATTGATCGCGTGATTGAAGCGGCAAAAGCGGTGGCAGTTCCTGCGGATCGCACAGTTCTTCACGTTCTTCCAAGAGAATTCAAAGTCGATGGACAAGACGGGATCACAGATCCTATCGGCATGTCGGGCATTCGTTTAGAAGCTAACGTGCACATCGTGACAGGCAGTCAAAGTGCCATCAATAACACAGTGAAATGCGTAGAAAAAGCAGGTCTTAAAATTGCCGGTCTTGTACTAGGTCAATTGGCTTCTGCAACGGCGGTTATTTCTAACGACGAAAAAAATCTCGGCGTGTGTGTTGTTGATATGGGCGGCGGCGCTTGCAACGCTTTGTATTTCGTCAATGGCAGTGTGGCGCATTCATCGACAATTCCGGTGGGCGGTCAGCACTTCACTCATGACGTGGCTGTAGGACTTAGAACTCCACAGTTTGCGGCAGAGTCTTTAAAAATTAAACATGGTTGCGCAATGGCTTCCATGGTGAATGAAAACGAAACTATCGAAGTCGAAGGAGTCGGCGGCAGAAAAGCCCGCGTGATTCCTCGTAAAGACTTGGCCGATGTTATTGAGGCTCGTGCAGAGGAAACTCTGAACTTGGTTGCCAATGACATTCGCATGAGTGGCGTGATGCCGATGTTGGGATCAGGAATTGTTCTCACAGGTGGCGCAAGTCAACTTGATGGCTTGGTGGAGATGGGTGAGTTTATTTTTGATATTCCGGTTCGCAGAGGTGCGCCTCGTGAAATCGGAGGGCTTACGGATGTTGTGAAGTCTGGAGAATTCTCAGCAGCTGTTGGTTTGTTGTTGTACGCTTTGGGGCAAAAGAAAGATTTGCTTCATCACAATCAACAACAAGAAGTCAATATTGGTGAATCGCTCGACGGTATCACTAAAAAGATCAAAGATTTTTTTGGACAGATTTTTTAATTTTACTCGGTGAGGGCTGGAGGCCCTTGATTCTGCGGGGAGGATCAAATGTTTGAATTAGAAGAAAATATCAATATTGGTGCAAACATTAAAGTAGTCGGCGTTGGCGGCGGCGGAAGTAATGCTGTTTCAACGATGATCGAATCCAACATGGCTGGTGTTGAATTCATCGTAGCAAATACAGACATCCAAGCTTTGAATGCAAATAAAGCGTCTAACAAAATTCAGTTGGGCCTTGATTTGACAAAAGGTCTTGGCGCAGGTGCAAACCCAGATGTGGGTCGCAGAGCTGCGATTGAATCGTATAATGAAATTGTTGAGAAATTGGAAGGCGCGGACATGGTGTTCGTCACTGCGGGTATGGGTGGCGGAACAGGGACAGGTGGCGCTCCGATTGTTGCGAAGATTGCGCGCGAACTTGGCGCATTGACAATCGGTGTAGTCACTAAGCCCTTCCTGTTTGAAGGTAAAAAACGCGGCAAACACGCTGAAGGCGGTTTGTCTGAACTTAAAGACAATGTTGATACATTGATCGTGATCCCGAACCAAAAACTTCTTTCTGTAGCGGCAGAGAAAACTCCTCTTCTTGAGACATTCAAGAAAGCGGACGAAGTTCTTTTGCAAGCGGTAAAAGGGATCTCTGACCTTATCAACATCCGCGGTTTGATCAACTTGGACTTCGCGGACATTCGCACTGTGATGTCTTCTAAAGGTATCGCGATCATGGGGACTGGTTCTGCGAAAGGTGACAACCGTGCGGTAGAAGCAGCAACTGCAGCGATTTCTTCTCCTCTTCTTGAGAATGTAAAAATCGATGGCGCTACTGGCATCATCATCAACGTGACTGCAAGCTCTAGCTTGTCATTGTATGAAGTGAACGAAGCAACAACTTTGATCACGGAAGCGGCTCATGAAGATGCGGAAATCATCTTCGGTGCAGTTATCGATGACAATATGGGTGATGAAGTTCGCGTAACAGTGATCGCAACAGGTTTTGATTCTCACGATGTGAAACTTGTGAACGACATGGCGCAAGTAAATCAAATGCAAAATTTCTTAAACCAACAAGCGGCTCAGTTTGGTGGTATGAATATGCAACAACAAATGATGCAAATGCCGCAGATGCCTCAAATGCCACAGATGCCTGTGATGCCGCAAATGCCTCAGTACCCACAAATGCCAGCGATGCCAACAATGCCTCAGATGCCACAAATGGCGCCTGTGGAATTGCCACCAATCGCGGCTGTGCAATCTCAAGTGATGAACTTCACTCAACCTCCACAACAGGAGGTACCCCAGGTAACTGAGACTGTTGTTGTTCCACCAGTAGCTCCAGTGACTCCGCAAATGGCGCAACAAGCAGCGCAAAACGTGATGCCACAAGCTCCGGCTCAACAACCAGCTCCAGAAGTTGCAACACCAATTCAACCGCAAGTTGAAGCAGCTTCTCCTCGTGATTTGTTGCTAGCTAAAGCTCGCGCTTTCAAAGAAAGCCAAGAGTTGAAAGCTCGCCACAACAATCCAGAGCAATTGTCCATGAACGTAGATCATGAACAACAATCTTTGGAAGAGGCTCGTCGTATGGCGCGCGAGGTTCTTAGCTCTCCATTCTCTTCTCAAAACTTGGAAGTTCCTGCCTTCATCCGCAAGAAACAAGGTTTTGATTTGAAACAAGACTAGTGGAAGCCTGGTTCTTATCCGACATTCACTTAAAAACCGCAGAAGAGCGCAACGGACAAATCCTGTTGCGCTTTTTGCGTTCTTTGCGCGAGAAAAATCCGCAGGACATTCATCTTTTTCTTTTAGGTGACATCTTCGATCTTTGGGTCGGAGGCCACACTTACTTTGCCAGAAAATTTCAACCGCTTATGGATGCGCTTCGTGACCTGAAACAGGCCGGTGCGAAGATCACTTACATCGAAGGCAATCATGATGTGCACGTTGAAGGGTTCTTTCAAAAGAAGTTGGGCATCGAAGTTTTTGTTGAAGCTCAATACTATCTGATCGACGGTCTGCGCGTGCGTTTGGAGCACGGAGATCTGATTAACCTCAATGATGAAAAGTACTTGAAGTATCGCAGCATCATTCGCAATCCATTCATTAAGCCTCTAGGAAACATTCTTCCGGGACAGTTTTGGGATCATATCGGGAATAAAGCGAGCAAGAAAAGCCGCGCGCGCAGTGGTCATTACCGCGTTTCCAATGAAGGACCTTTGATTGAAATGGTTCGCTCTCATGCGATCAAGGCTTATAAGGAAAAACCTTTTGATATGATCATCTCAGGACACATGCACGTGTTTGACGATCACATTGTCGAAGTGGATGGGCACAAAGTTCGTTCTATTAACCTCGGCTCGTGGTTTGAAGAGAAGGTCAAAGTCTTCTGCATCCGCCACGGCCAAGGCGAGTGGGTCTATATTTAATTCTTAAGTACTTTGGCTTTGGGTACGGCTTTGTAGGTGGGAAGGGCTGCTGGCAGTTCCGCTCCGTCAGACACGGCATCGTGCCTCACCGCGCTTTGGTACGACTTCGTGTCGGCGCGGAGGTCTGACTGCGCAGAACTGCCAGAGCCCCTTCCCCACCTACAAAGCCGAACAAAGTCTGTGTGTTTAAAAATGAAATAAAACCACGTCAGTATTTTGTTAAGACGTTGAAAAGGTGCTTTATTTGTTCTGTCTATTCTAGAAGAGGAATGCCGAGGTCGTTGAATTTCTGAACACGACGGTTGTAGAGATCCACGACGTAGATATTTCCGTAGGAGTCACCTGCGATGTCGACGGGAACCGTGAATTGACCAATCGTGGAGCCGAGTTGGCCGAAGCTTATGATGTAATTGCCTCCGCTGTCGAATTTGTCCACTTGATTGGTGCTGTAGTTCGTAGCAAAGATGAAGCCCGCTGCATTCACGTAAACACCGTAGCTTGGGCTATTTCCAAAGCTAAAGAGGAAGTTACCAGAAGCATCGTATTTTAAAATTTTATTGAGAGAGACATCGGTTACAAAAATACTCCCGTCTTTATCGACGAAAAGATTTGTCGGCTGAGAAAGTTGTCCTGGCCCGCCGGAGTTTCCTATTTCTGTTATGAAAGCCCCTGTTTTATCCATCTTCTGTACTCGGTGATTTGTGACCTCTACGACGTAGATGTTGTCGTCTTTGTCGATGTAAATTCCGGCTGGTCCATCGAGCTGTCCTGGCCCATTTCCCGAAGTGCCAATGGTTAGAAGGTAAGTGCCATCGGCAGAAAATTTCAGGATCTTATTTTGATTGGTGTCGACTACGTAAATATTGCCTTCAGAATCAAGGGCCGTATCAAATGCATATAGAAGCTGTCCCGGGCCAGCGGCACTACTTCCAACCGTCTTTAAATAATTTCCTTGTGAATCAAACTCCACAACCCCTTGTGGCTTGGAACTGTCTACGGATTGCGCGATATAAAAATTATCCTGTGAATCAATCCAGATTCCTGTCGGTTGGGCTAAGATTTTTTCGGATTCTGGATAATCGACGAATGATTTTTGATAGACACCGTTTTGATCCCAGAGCTCAATGCGTTTTTTATCGCCGTCGGCAATGTAGATCGAATTATTCGCATCAAAGAAAATAGAATAAGCAACTCCAATAGCATCATGTCCGCCGGTATCGCCTTTATATGTCGCTATATATGTGCCAGTGGAAGAAAATTTAATAATTTCTTTACGTGAGGCTTCGGAGATAAAAATATTTCCCGAGGAATCAACACTCACGCGAGCGGGCTGTTGCAATTGGCCGACGCCGGTCCCCGCGACTCCAAATTTCATAGAGAAGGTTCCGGAAGAATTAAATTTTTGCACGCGGTGATTATTATAGTCGGTTACAAAAACATTCAAACTGTCATCAACATACAACCCATAGGGACACTTTATTTGACCGTCACCGGTGCCCCAGCCTGAGCCAATATTTTTGTTGAATGTGCCGTCGGGATTAAAAACTTGCACACGGTTGTTACCGCAATCGGCAATATAAATAAGTCCGTTCTTATCTATGGTGAGATCTGTAGGTGAATCCAATTGTCCGTTGGCGAATCCTGTAGAGCCGACTTTGCTTTGAAAGTTTCCATTACGGTCAAAAACTTTATAAGAATTCCCGTCGAGAACATAGATAAGGTTGTTGTGAAGAACAGCCCGCACTGGATTTTGCAGTTGGTTGTCAGCAGTTCCGAGCGCGCCAAAACCGAGAACTAATTCATCCGTGGCAGGATCATACTCTTGAACGCCCATACTCGTTTCATTCGCACTTGTAACAAGCAGATGACCTTCTGGGGTTAACTCGACACTGAGGGGGAATGCGAAAGGATATTTCGTTTTATTAGCTAAAGGGAAATGGCCAGGAAGTGGACCGACGGGGCCTGGATCGTTAGTCGGTGGAGCTTGTATGGGAGCCAGAGAATCCAACGGCAGCTCCGCTAGATTCATATCTAGAGTGCATCCTGTAAGAAGGAGCATTCCGAAAAATAATTGGAAAAACCGGTCTACGTTCATGAATTCCCTAAGTTTATTCATGATCTTTTTCGGTTTTTAACAAGCTGATCTAAAGCTATTCCAACAGAATCCGCGCGAAATCTCAAAGCGAGACGCTGGATGTTAGCGTTCTGTCACCTTTGCACAGTAGTACTTGTTTATTGCGACCTTTAACTGAGGTTCGCTCTCACAAAGGGATTCACTCAATGCCTGGCCACGAAGGCGCGCCTCACTGAGCACCATCACCATTTTTAAATACGTCGGAGTAAGAGTCTCGCGGATTTTAAGGACGACATCGCGATAAGGTTTGCCGGGATTTCCTGCCTCATAGCCACGAGCGCACAGTTCTTTTTCCACAGACTCTGGCACAGAAGAATATGTTCCCGCCCATAAACCCCAGAGGCCCGCAAGGTAACCAGTGCGGTCTTCACCGACAGTACAGTGGAAGTACAAGCTTTTATTTTTTTGTACGGCTTGTTCAATAGTGCGCAATGCTTGAATGGTCATCGTGCAGGCACTTTTAAAATCGTGCAGATCTTTCCACGGAAAGGAAACATGAGTGATGGAGCGTGGAGAGATTCCTAATTTTTGAAGAGCTTCTTGTTCTTTTAAAACTTCACCTTTGGTGTCGTTTTTAAAAATTAAAAACTCCGTGACGCCAAGATTGATCAGCTCTTGCATTTGTTTTGGGTTGGCGGGGGCTTTTCCGCGAATTACTTGCGCCTCGCCAGAGTCGTAAATGATGTGGGCATTAGAGATAGAACTTCCTTCAACAGCCGCAAAAGAAAGTGAAGAAGCTAATAAAATAAAAGAAAGCAGAAGTGTTTTCATGAAGAGCTTTTTATAGCAAACCTTCACAAAAACAAAATGGGCTTGATAAAAAATAATATTCTTTCAAGGAATAATATCGATTTCATTATTCTCTGGAAGGCGTTTTATTCGTTTTGAGGGTTATTCTGTGAAGTTTTTGAAGTTCTCAAGGGACGCGGAATCCAAAACGGATTTGGAGTCTTGTAAGGGTTCTTTGATACGCAAGACTTTTCCTTTACGCAAGTAAACCATTTCAATGGTCTTTTCATTCTTACGAGCCGCTTCGCGAACGGCTTCCTTAAGATCCAGCATGCTGTGCACGCGTTTACCGCGGACCAACTTTAAAACATCTCCAGCGCGAACCTTAGTTTTAGTGTTCTTGGCATTTTCCACGCCAAGAGCCGCACCATCAGCAAGATCTGTTAAAGACGGAGCAAATAGGACATTGATATCTTTTCTTTGAGCCGTAGGGTAACAAAATCCCACCGTACGATAAGCTTGAACTTTTCCGTCTGGCGAAGGTGCTGACTCTGTGGAGCTATCAAAGTATTTAAATCCACGCTTCAAGCAGGTTTCACCCACCACGCGACCGACATAAGAAATCACGTAACGGGGTTTGGTGCCTTCTTTAATATTAGAGTGAACGTAGAACGTGTCGTTGTACTTTGTGTCCTCAAGGCGAAATCCAAAATCGGATTGGGATTGTTGCTCTTTAAACTCCGTCGTTGTAGCGCAAGCGACTAAAGAAAAACACGCAATAGCAAATAAAATTTTCGACACACGAACCTCACTTGTGGACATCCTTTCATTACACGTGTTTTTGCTCTTACAGCCAACTATTTTCCCATGAAGGTCTTGTGTCTAAAATAGTCGTTGTCCTTAGTTGAAGGAGCTTTCTAGAATAAATTCCTCGGAGGCCTTATGAAGAAACTGTGTTTACTGCTTTTGTCTCTCCCGTGCTTTGGATGGTCCCAGAATAAACTTGTTCATGGGAATAACGAATTCGCTTTTGATCTCTACAAAAAGGTCGCCACCAAAGACGGAAATGTGTTCTTTTCACCGTACAGTATTTCCGCCGCGTTGGCGATGACCAGTGCCGGTGCGAAAGGCAAGACACTTCAAGAGATGAACAAGGTTTTACATCTGTCGGCGAAAGTCCACGATGAGTTTCAGTCTCTAGAAAAAGATATCAATGCAGCAGAAGGTTACAAACTCACCGTAGCAAACAGCGTATGGGTTGAAAAATCGGATTCTTTCAAAGAGCCGTTTCAAGAAACCGTAAAAACGAAATACAATGCCCACTTTGAAGCATTGGATTTTAAAAATCAGCCAGATCCGTCACGCCTTATCATCAACAAATGGGTGGAGCAAAAAACTCAAGATAAGATCAAGGATCTTTTACCTCCAGGCTCTATCAAAGGCGGAGAAACGGATTACACAGGTTTGGTACTTGCCAATGCGATTTACTTTAAAGGAGATTGGCAGACAAAGTTTAAAAAAGAAAACACCTCGGACCGTGAATTTCATGTTTCGGATAAAGAGACTCAGAAGACGCCTTTTATGAATATCAAAAGTCGTTTTCATTATGCGGAGGATGAAAAATTCCAGGTTTTGGAAATGCCTTACGAAGGTGGCGATGTTTCGATGGTGGTCTTTTTACCTCGCAAGGGAAAAGATCTTCAAAAACTTATGCCGAAGTTTGATAACTCATATTTTGCGAAGACGGTAAAAAAACTCACTGACGGTCCGACGTCTGACGTGATTGTGGCACTGCCAAAGTTCAAGCATGAATTAAGTTTGGAATTAAAGCCCGTTCTGCAAAAAATGGGTATGCCATTGGCGTTCACTCGAAAAGCAGACTTTACGTCCATTCGTGATCTGAAACCCGGAGAATCTCTTTTCATCGACCAGGTTTATCACAAAGCTTTTGTGGCGGTGGATGAAAAAGGAACTGAGGCGGCGGCGGCAACGGCTGTTGTTATGTCAACATTAGGAGCGGCGCTACCCATGAAGGTTTATGAGTTTATCGCCGATCATCCATTTATGTACGCAATCTATCATAAAAAATCCGGATCTATTTTATTTCTCGGGCGCTACGCTAAACCGTAGCTCTTGAAAGTAAATGAACCGACGTGCCACCAGCCAGAGAAGAAGAGAAGATAGGCGATGACTCCAGCGATCAAGCCTGCAACCAACAGGATGATCACGGATTTCAAGAAGACCTTCATCGGCTCCGGAACTTCTTCCTCACCCTGGTCTTTTTTGTCTTCTGGAATGGTTTCCATAAAGAACTCCTTCAATTTAATTTTATCCGGAGTTTAAGACTTGTAAACTTATTGCGTTTCGATGTGCTTGAAAACACGAAGGCTTCAGAAAAACAAAAGGCTCTCTGATCGAGAGCCTTTTGTAGGTGATCAAAACAATTTATTAAGAGCTTAGAAATTCATTGTGTAACCAATAAGACCTTGAACGCCTGACATTGTTGTTCTTAAGTCTGTGCCGTGTCTTTCGACTTCTTTGCTGCCACCACACTGATCGATACCAGGAATGTCTGTGTTCGTTGAGCAGTTACCACCAGAAGAGATATTTCTTTCCACTGGCAGATAACGAAGATTTCCTTCGACAGTTAAGCAGTGAGAGTCCGTAAAGCAGAAATCCACACCGATACCGCCCATTGCACCGAACGCACTCCCTTTGAAGTCGAGATTCTTAGAGCCAGCAGTGATGGAGCCATTTAAGCTTCCGTATCCAAGACCTGTTTGCATGTAGAATTTAATGAATGAATTCTCAAGAGGGTAAATACGGAAAATAGGGAAGACTGTGTAACCGTTTAGATTGTATTCGTAATTTCCACCAGGACCGGAACCATCTGTTTTTTGCATGAAGTAAGAAGGACGGAATACAAACGCATACATCGTACCGCTAAAACGGTAACTCCAGTTGGCGTAGAATTCCCAAGCACTGCCGAGATTTTTAACGTTGGCGCCGGCGGCCACAGCATCATCAATCGCACCATTCAAATCATTTTGTCCTGCAGAAACGGTGGAGATACCGATACCTAATGCCATGTCTCCGGAAAGCCCGCGACTGCCTCCAAAACGTCTTTGCGCTTGAGCATCTTGTGCAGAGAGCACAGAAAAAAGAAGAACTGTCGAAAGAAAAAGACTTACTTTATTAAAAGTCCTCATATGAGAATCCTCCTGATCCAATTAGACTCGCATCCTACGTTCTCTATTAGAGTCCTGTAATAAAGGTTCCTGTTCAATACTCATTATAGCCTTTTTGGACAAAGGACGGGACCTTCTTTAGTCTTGGGTTTATTATGAGACATTTTATTCTCTCTATGGGATGCTGCTTTTATGAAACATCTTGTAGAAAAGACACTCTCCACTCGTCAAATCTTCCGTGGCCGCTTTTTAAAAGTTGAACAGGATCAGGTGCAGGCTCCTGATGGAAAAACCTACGTTCGCGAATACATTTTGCATCCGGGAGCGGCGATGATGATTCCGCTTTTACCGAATGGAAATGTTGTGATGATTCATCAATATCGGCACGCGGTAAAACAGGTCTTCTTAGAATTTCCTGCAGGCAAGCGAGATCACGGTGAGGAAACAATTTTAACGGCGCAGCGGGAGCTCAAAGAAGAAACAGGATATGAAGCCAAGGACTGGAAATTCCTGACCACAATTCATCCGGTGATTGGTTATTCCAACGAGCATATTGATTTATACTTAGCGCGCGAACTGACTCTCGCTCAGCGGCAATTGGATCATGGAGAATTTATTGAGGTCGTCGAAGTAAAACCGGATGAACTTATGAAATATGTTCGTGAAGGTAAAGTCAGCGATGTGAAAACCCAGATCGGGGCTTTTTGGCTTGATAAAATCCTGCGCGGGGAGTGGAATTAAGAGGCAAGGAGCCTCTTATGCACATTCAATCCAAAGACAGTTTCAGTACGAAAGAAAAGCTTCATGTAGGAAATAAAAATTACTCAATCTTTAACCTACAGAAAATTTCCCATCCAAATATCAAAAAACTTCCGATCTCACTTAAAGTTCTTTTAGAAAATCTTTTGCGACATGAAGATGGTCTTCATGTCGTGAAAGAAGATATCGACGCTATTTTAAGTCTTGATAAAAAATCCTTAAGCCGCGAAATTTCATTTTTTCCAGCGCGCGTTTTGATGCAAGACTTTACCGGTGTTCCCGCTGTCGTCGATCTTGCAGCGATGCGAGACGCGATGAAAGCGTTGGGCGGAGATCCGAAAAAAATCAATCCTCTGGTTCCCGTGGATCTCGTGATCGACCACTCCGTCATGGTGGATTCATTTGCCACTCCAAAATCATTTGATGAAAACGTCAAGATGGAGTTTGAAAGAAATCATGAGCGTTACGTTTTCCTCAAATGGGGGCAGAGCGCATTTCAAAATTTCAAAGTCGTTCCTCCAGGCACAGGAATTTGCCATCAGGTCAATCTCGAATACTTGGGAAAAACAGTGTGGCATTCGAAAACAGATCAAGGTGAAATGGCTTTCCCAGATACCCTTGTCGGTACAGACAGTCATACAACGATGATCAACGGTCTTTCCGTTCTAGGTTGGGGTGTTGGTGGTATCGAAGCAGAAGCGGTGATGCTGGGGCAACCTTTGAGCATGCTGATTCCTGAAGTCGTAGGCTTCCGTCTTGAGGGAAAATTAAAAGAAGGCGCAACCGCGACAGATCTTGTTTTAGTGATCACACAAATGCTTCGTAAAAAAGGTGTAGTGGGTAAGTTCGTTGAGTTCTACGGCCCTGGTTTGGGTTCCATGGCTTTAGCGGATCGTGCGACGATCGCGAACATGGCTCCCGAATACGGTGCAACTTGCGGCTTCTTCCCGGTAGACGAAGAAACGCTTAAGTATCTCCGTCTTTCAGGCCGGGATGCCGACACGATTTCTCTTGTTGAAAATTACGCGAAAACGACGGGCCTATGGCGCTCTGAAGAAGACGAAAAGCATTTCGCCTTCAATGACACTCTTCATTTAGATCTTTCTACAGTAGAACCTTCCTTGGCAGGACCGAAGCGCCCGCAGGACCGCGTGCTTTTGAGCAACGCTAAAGAGGATTTTAAAAATCAGTTGGTCACAGGATTTCAAGTCGGCCAAGATAAAACCGCAAAGGACCACTCCTCTGTTGCTGTTGAGGGTTCCAGCTATTCTGTAGGTCACGGTGACGTTGTGATCGCAGCGATTACAAGTTGCACGAACACATCAAATCCTTCCGTGATGATCGGTGCGGGCCTCGTGGCAAAGAAAGCCGTTGAAAAAGGCTTGCAAGTGAAACCTTGGGTTAAAACGTCCTTGGCTCCAGGATCGCAAGTCGTGACTGATTATTTAGAAAAATCGGGAATGCAAAAATATCTTGATGAATTAGGTTTTAATTTAGTCGGTTATGGTTGCACGACTTGTATCGGAAACTCGGGACCACTTCCTACGCCGATTGCAAATGCAGTTGAAAAAGGAAATTTAGTTGTCGCTTCAGTTCTTTCTGGAAACAGAAACTTTGAAGGTCGTATTAATCCTCATGTGAAAGCAAATTATCTGGCATCCCCTATGCTTGTGGTGGCTCACGCGCTCGCAGGAAGCATGGAAATCGATATCACGAAAGAAGCTCTGGGAAATGATACCCATGGAAAGCCTGTGTACTTGAAAGATATTTGGCCGACCAATCAAGAAATCCAAGACCTGGTGAATAAAACGGTTGAAACAAAAATGTTTGATTCCCGTTATGGCAATGTCTTTGCGGGTACCGAAGATTGGAAAAAAATCCAAACAACATCTTCGCAAACATATTCATGGGAGCAGAGCACTTACATCAAAAATCCTCCGTACTTTGAGGGCATGACTAAAACGCCAGAAAAATTGCATGACGTGCGTGACGGAAGAATTTTGGCCATCCTTGGTGATTCGATCACGACGGACCATATTTCTCCTGCCGGAAGTATTAAAAAAGATTCTCCCGCTGGAAAATATCTTATGGCTCATGGTGTGGAGCCGAAAGATTTCAACTCCTATGGGTCTCGCCGTGGAAATGATGACGTGATGGTGCGCGGAACTTTTGCGAACATTCGTATTAAGAATGAAATGCTTCAAGGCGTGGAAGGTGGTATGACGAAGCATATTCCTTCTGGAGAAGTGCTTTCCATTTACGATGCTTCCATGAAGTATCAACAAGCCAACACACCATTGGTCGTGATTGCGGGTAAAGAATATGGAACAGGGTCATCTCGTGACTGGGCTGCTAAAGGCACGCGACTGTTGGGAGTCAAAGCGGTCATTGCAGAAAGCTTTGAACGTATTCACCGTTCCAACTTAATCGGCATGGGTGTTTTGCCTTTGCAATTCCACGAAGGAACCAATCGCAAAACTTTAAACTTGGATGGCACTGAAACAATCAGTATCGCTGGCATTGAAGCTGGAATGAAACCACAACAAGATTTAAAAATCGTGATCACAAGAGCCAATGGTCAAAAAGAAGAAGCTGTCGTGCGCTCGCGCATCGACACCGCCGTCGAACTGGAGTACTACAAAAATGGCGGCATTCTTCACTATGTCCTACGCAAGTTAACATAACAGCAATAATCACAAATCCTCCTCTCATCCGGGGAGGATTTGTCTCTGTCGAACTTCTAAGCAGAAGTGCCACTTCCCGGTTCTTTCAAGAATTTCTTTAAACTAAAAAGCGCTTAGCTTTCCCAATAGCATGCTTGGACTTGGCAACAGAATTGCTCAAGGAATTTCGTCTATTTATATTAATGACGGATACGGGAGCTCTTATGAACGTAGTGAAGTATGGTGCCCTGGCGTTGACTTTGGTGATGAGCCAAACAGCTTCTGCCTCTTTTTGGGGTAAAGTAAAAAATGCCTTTAATGATTGCAAATATGATGAGACCGAATACCAACAAGTCTATCAATTTGAAAAGGAAACTACAGCGAAGTTGGATGAACACTTCACAGGTCGTTTCACTGAACAAGATTTCACGGATAAACCTTGGATGAAAGACTTCCGCTACGTGATCGTGGTGAACAAAGCTTCTCGCGGCGCTACGGCACAAACGATGCGCGTTTATGAAAGCGGTCTTTTGATTCATCAAACGAAAGTTTCTACAGGTCGTGAGAACTTAGAACTTCGTCGTAAAAACAAAGTTTGCACGGGAGCACCTCCAAAATCTTATTGGTCACAAACACCAACAGGATTCTATACGCCGAAGTATCTTTCTAAAGATCACAAATCAAGCTCATGGGATTCTGATATGCCATTTGCGATCTTCTTTGATCTCGACAACGGCTTAGCCCTTCACGAAGTGTATCCAAAGTATAAAGAATACTTAGGAAGCCGCGCTTCGGGCGGTTGCATCCGTCAAGATAAGGAAACAGCGGCTGCGATGTTTGAGCGCGTTCAGGCAACAGAAGGTGCGACAGTTCCAATGGTGAATATTGATGGAACTCCGGTTTTGGATGAACAAGGTCAAGTGAAGTACGCGAACCAACAATTCTGGACAAGTGCGCGCACAGGCGAAACTGTGAAGTTTAATACATTCAGCGCTTTGATTATTGTTGAAGACGTAAAAGAATAGTGAACGAGACGAAATTAAATTTTAAGGGTCGCAGGTTCTTAGACTTGCGACCCTTTTTTTATTTTACTTACCATCAATCATCAGAATAAACGCATACTCTGTCGCCGTATCTTTAAGCTGATCAAATCTTCCTGAAGCTCCACCGTGGCCTGACTCCATGTCTGTTTTTAACAAGATCACGGAATCACCTTTGTTGTTTTCACGCAGCTTAGAAACCCATTTCGCCGGTTCCCAGTATTGAACTTGAGAGTCATGCAAACCTGTCGTTACCAAAGTATTTGGATATGCTTGCGGCTTCACGTTGTCGTAAGGAGAATAAGACTTAATGTAGTCATAAGCCGTTTTGTCATTCGGGTTTCCCCATTCGTCATACTCGGAAGTCGTGAGAGGAATACTTTCATCGAGCATCGTTGTAATAACGTCAACAAAAGGAACTTGCGCCACAATGCCATGGTAAAGATCAGGACGCATATTCATGATCGCCCCCATCAACAGACCGCCAGCACTTCCGCCCATAGCGTAAACGCGTTTGGGATCGGCGTATTTGGCTTTGACTAAGGCATCTGTGCAGTCGATGAAATCATAGAATGTATTTTTCTTTTTCAAAGTGCGGCCGTTGTCATACCAGTCTCGGCCCATTTCCGAACCACCGCGAATGTGCGCTTTTGCATAGATAAATCCACGATCCACCAAACTGAAGACGTCACTGCTAAACCAAGGATCCATATTTGCGCCGTAAGAGCCGTAACCATAAATCAACATCGGTGCTGTTCCATCCAGCTTTTGATCCCTCTTCATAATTAAAGAAACCGGAACTTGCGTGCCGTCGCGAACGGTAAAGAAAACTCTTTCAGTACGATACAAGTTAGCATCATAGTTCGGAACTTCGTGGGTTTTCTTAAGCTCCTGCTGATGTGTCTTCATATTGATATCGTAAACCGAAGGTGGTCGGCGCATAGACTCATAATCAAAGCGCACCGACTCTGTATCGTACTCGCGGTTGTCGCCAACGGAAGCCAAATAACTTTCATCAGCAAATGGAATATAATAAGAATGTTGTCCTTGGCGATCCGTGATCTGAATTTGCGTCAGTCCGTTTTTTCTTTCTTCAAGAACAAGATAGTTCTTAAAGACGGTGACATCTTGCAAGTAGGTATCTGCGCGGTGAGGAATCAGCTCTTTCCAATCCTTAACTTGGGTGTGACCGATTTCAGCTGTCATAAGTTTATAGTTCTTCGCATTTTTATTGGAAATGATATAGAACTTGTCACCACCGTCCGTCACAGAATACTCGTGTTCTCTTTCACGGGGAGCAAATACCTTAAACGTATCATAAGGTTTATTGGCATCCAGATACATCACTTCGGTCGTTAGTGTGCTTTGCGTACCGATATAGATGTATTTTTCTGAAAGCGATTTATAAACATAAGTGGAGAACGTGTCGTCTTTCTCATAATAGACAAGATCTTTCTTGTGCGTTTTTAAGCTGTAACGGTAAATCTTTTCTGAGCGCAAAGTTTCTGGATGCTGTTCAGAATAAAAAATAGTTTCATTGTCATTGGCCCACACAACATTCGGACGAACATTTTCAATTTTATCCGGAAGCGTCTTGCCTGTTTTTAAATCTTTAAAATAAATCGTGAAGAAACGGCGGCCCACGGTATCAACAGAAAAGGCCATTAACTGTTGATTCGGACTCACCACGGGGCCTGTGGATTGATAAAAGCTGTGACCTTTTGCAAGTTCGGGAACATTGATAAGAATCTCTTCTGCTCCTTGCAAAGAACCTTTTCGACGGGTGAAAAGGGGATACTGTTGTCCGATTTCATAGCGACCTTGATAATAATAATCGCCGTCTTTAACAGGAGCTGAAGATTCATCTTCCTTCACGCGAGATTTGAGTTCTTGGAAAAGTTTTTCTTCTAAAGACTGAACCGGCTTCATCACTTCGGCCGTGTAAGCATTTTCTTTATTTAGATAATCAATAACTTGAGGATTTTCTCTTTCACGCAACCAGAAGTAATCGTCTTTGCGCGGGTCTTCGTGTTTGTTAAGTGTGACTGTTTTCTTTTCCGGCTTTGGATATTCGTGTGGAAACTTATGCATGCAAGAAACTCCCAAAAATAAAAAAGCATAAATAAATCTTTTCATGGGAGAAAGGCTAACACGAATCGCGGTCCCTGACACTAAAGAGGGACCGCGACTTAGGTCGAGTTAAGGGCGGGCTTCGCGTGATGAAGAGGGACGGGCTGTTTTATCTTGCTGGGAAGTGGCTTTATTGAATTCTTCCAAGAACGTTGTTCTTGCGAATTCTTCAATCGATGTTGCCGTGGTGTTGATTTTATCTCTTTGCAAAGTTCCTGCGATAGTCCCATTGGTGAAGGCTTCAGACATTTCGTTATATGCATCCGCCCAGTCTTCTGAAAGCCCCGCACCGATAAAATAATTTCTCATTTCCGCCGGAGGAATTTCGACGTATTCCAATTCAGGTTTTCTGATGGTCTGTCCCAGAACGCGAATGACTTCATCAAACGTCAGATCGCGCTCTCCTAAGAGGTACTCAATATTGCGAGTTTTAAAATCGGGATTCATCAATAAGAACGCCGCCCGGGCAGCAATGTCCCTTGTTGCCACCATAGGAAGAGGAATGTCTCCGGGAATGGTGCCGTAAAAACGGTTTGTAGAAAGAATCGTGGGGATTCCGGTAAGAAGATTCTCCATAAAATACGCGGGACGTAAATGCACGATATCGGCTTTCGTCACTTCATCCAAGCGTTGTTCTTGATCGTGAAGTCCTAAAATAGGTCCGGTGCCGCTTTCAAGGTCGGCGCCCACGCTGCTGAGGTTCACGACTTTCTTGATGCCAGCTTCCTCGATCGCCTCGGCAATAACTTCGCCGAATTTGTTTTGAAAGTAGCGCGCTTCGGGAGCACTGACGTTAGGTGGAATCATTGTGAAAACCGCAGAGCAGCCGCGCATGGCATCTGATAAAACAGCCACGCTGTTGGCGTCACCCTCAACAAACTCGGCTCCTCGGAAGGCTTCTTTATTGGGAAAGTGTCTGGCGTTGACTCGAACTTTTTGTCCGTTGGCTAAAAGGTGACTGACGATTTTAGAGCCAACATGGCCAGTAGCTCCCATAACGAGAATCATAAAAAAACCTCCTTGTGATCTTCCCATGGTAGGGCTGAAGCAAGGAGGTCATGTACTTACAACTTATTAATTTAGGATTACGCCTTCGCGTCTGCCAAAAGTTGTTCGGCGTGAGCAACCGATGTTTTAGAAATCTTCTCACCACTGATCAAACGCGCAATTTCCTGCACGCGATCTTTGGTTTTGAGTTCTGACACAAGCATCGAAACAGAATCTTTTTGCGGAGATTTCTGAATAAAGAAATGAATGTCACCAAAAGCTGCCACTTGTGGAAGATGCGTGACGCAAACCACTTGCTGTCCTTTGGCAATCGTCTTTAACTTTCTTCCGACTTTTTCAGCCGTCTCACCAGAAACACCCGTATCCACTTCGTCAAAAAGATATGTGCGCGGTTGGTTCGTTGAGCCGACAACACGTTTTAATGACAACAAAATACGACTTAATTCACCACCAGAGGCGAACTTCGCCAAAGGACGTTTCAGATCTTTGGCTGATGTCTGGCTTAGGAACTCAACATCGCTAATACCTGTGGAAGAAAGTTCTGCCATTTTCTCAACGTTGACGTGGAAAGTGACACCTTTCATATTCAACTCCGCCAGTTCTGCATTTACGCTGTCTGCTAAAAGATCAGCGCCTTTCACGCGGCGTTTGTGAAGATCCGCGCCCAAAACTTCAAGTTCTTTTAAGATGATCGCGGCTTCTTTTTTCAAAGATTCGATCTTCGTTTCTGAATTTTGCAAGTTGGAGATTTCAATTTCCATCTCCATCAAAGCTTTCAAAATATCATCAACGCTGGAACCGTATTTCTTTTGCAGCTTGCGAAGATCGCTCAAGCGGCCTTCTGCTTCCTCAAGACGTTGCGGATCAGAATCAATTTTCGAAGCGTACTGACGAAGTTCGTAAACACTTTCATCAATCAGGGCTTTGGCTTGTTCTAAGTTATCAAGTTTCGCCGCGATTTGCGGATCGACACCGGAAAGCTCAAGACCTTTTTTAAGAACCGCGTTCAAACGGCTGATCGCGGAGTCATCGTCCGTGTAAAGAGCCGCCTCAGCTTGATCCACAAAAGATCCAATACGCGAAGAGTTTTTAAGCTTTTTTACTTCGACTTCAAGTTCTTGGTCTTCGCCTGGAGAAAGATCCAAGTTCGCTATTTCATCACGTTGATAAATCAAGAAATCCAAACGCTGCGCTTTTTGTTTGGCATCGCTTTCCAATTTTTTGATTTCTTCAAAGATCCCGTAATAGCGCGTGTATTTTTCTGTGAATAACAAACGCTTATCCCAAGTTCCGGAATACTGATCCAAAAGATCCAAGTGATAAGCTTTGGACATCAAGTTGCGGTTTTCATGCTGCCCCGTCATTTCGATGAGCGGAGCTGAATGCCCCGCCAACTCAACCAATGGAGCCACGATGTCACGCAAGCTATTTAAAGTGCTTAAGCTGCCGTTGAGGTAAACTTTCGATTTATCGCCAGAGCTTAGAACACGACGAACGATCAAAGTGTCTTCATCCACTTCAATCCCCATGTCCTTAAGGTTTTCCATAATGTCAGGACGGCGGCTGATATCAAATGAACCCTCAATAGTCGCTTGAGAAGCACCCGTACGAATCGTATCACTAGAACCTTTACCACCCATCAAAAGTGACAAACTTTTTAGCAAAACGGATTTCCCCGCACCAGTTTCGCCACTCAAGATGTTCAACCCATCTTTGAAAGTGATGTGCAGGTTTTCGATAATCGCAAAATTCGAAACCTTAAGCTCAAGCAACATAGTAACCCCTCTTAATTCCTATCGCCGAATTTCAATTTCTCTCGAAGAAGATGGAAGTAGTTGTGATTTGCCTCGCGTACCATCCAATGATCGTAGCAAGATCGAGTCAGAATAACTTCATCATCAGCCGTAAGTTCCGTGACCTTTTGTCCATCCACGATGAAATGCGCTTTTTGCGTTTTTCCATCAAGCTTAAACGAAAGCTCGCGGTCATCAGGGAAAATCAAAGGACGAGACGTCAAACTGTGCGGCGCCACCGGAGTCACCACAAACACCGGCGACTCAGGGTGAAGAATCGGGCCCCCCGCAGCCAGATTGTACGCTGTTGATCCCGAAGGACTCGCCACGATAAAACCATCGGCTTTAACTTCACTCACTAAAAACTTTTCTGAATAAATCGCCGTGTTGATCAATTGGCTCATCGAACCTCTTTCGATCACAAAGTCATTCAGAGCGTGATACTCGCCACGGACCTTTCCTTTGCGCAAAATTTTTGCGAAAAGCATGGAGCGCGGACGAAGAACCATTTTTCCGGCCAAAGTTTTTTCAAGAATATCAAAAACAGATTCTGCATTATGCGCGGTCAAGAAACCCAAGAAGCCCATATTAAAACCAAGCAGAGGAACACTGCGGCCTTCAAGTAAACGAACACCGCGCAAGTAAGTTCCATCACCGCCAAGAACGATCACAAGTTTGATCTCGTCCATTTGTTTTTTTGTTTTAGCGGCCTTCGTACCGGGAATCACTTTTTGTTCTGGAGCCGTATAAACTGCAAAACCGTGATCCTTCAAGTAGTCAGCAACTTTCTTAGCCATCGTCACAGCCTGAGCTGTTTCTAAGCGATAAACTAAAGCAATGCTGCTGCCTTCTTCGAGAACTAGTTTATCTTTCTTCATGGAACCTTTACTCATTTAAATTAATCCATCACGTCTCAAAAGTGCATTTGGATCCGGTTCACGACCACGGAACTTTTTGTAAAGATCCATCGGGTGCTCAGTTCCACCGCGGCTCAGGATATTGTCTTTGAACTTCTGTGCCACTTCGTGATTGAAGAGACCTTTTTCTTTGAAGTATTCAAAGGCATCGGCATCCAAAACTTCCGCCCACTTGTAAGAGTAATAACCTGCAGAGTAACCACCTGCAAAGATATGGCTAAAGCTGCAAGAGTTATTCGCGCCTTCCACCTTAGGGAAGAGACGAGTTTCGGCCGTGGCCTTTTCTTCAAATGCATCGACGTCTTTGATTGTCGAAGGATCTGTTGAGTGCCATGCCATATCCATCATACCGAATTGAAGTTGACGGCAAGACATGTAACCCGCTTGGAATTTTTGTGAAGCTTTAAGCTTCGCAATCAAATCCGCAGGCATCGCTTCGTTTGTTTCATAATGACGGGCAAAAAGATCCAAGCCTTCTTTTTCTCCCACCCAGTTTTCCATGATTTGTGACGGAAGCTCTACGAAATCCCAATAAACATTGGTACCGCTCAAAGACGGGTACGTGCATTCAGAAAGCATGCCGTGCAAAGCGTGACCGAATTCATGGAACAAAGTGCGAACTTCGTCGTAAGTTAAAAGTGAAGGCTTCGTTGGAGTCGGCTTCGTAAAGTTACAAACGATGCTCACGTGTGGACGCTTCATATCGCCGTTGATCAGGCCCTGACCACGGAACTGAGTCATCCATGCGCCGCCTTTTTTCGTCTCGCGAGGAAAGAAGTCTGTGTAGAAAAGACCCATGTATTTGCCGGAAGCTTCTTCGTAGATTTCATACGCTTTTACTTCAGGGTGATACACTGGAACTTCTTTGTTTTCTTTGAACGTCAAACCGTAAAGTTTTTTCGCGTGAGCAAAAACACCATCGACAACTTTTTCAAGTTGGAAGTACGGACGAAGATCTTCTTCGTTGAAGGAATATTTTTCTTCTTTGAGTTTTTCAGAGTAGTAACCGAAGTCCCAAGGTTGGATATCCGTCACGCCATCTAATTTTTTCGCGTACTCAGTGACTTCTGCCAAATCTCTTTTTCCAGCATCTTTGGAAGCTTTCAAAAGTTTCGTCAAAAACTCCGTCACTGTTTCCGGATTTTTCGCCATACGTTCTGCTAAAACGAAGTCCGCGTGAGTTTTGAAACCTAAAAGTTTAGCGCGCTTATCACGAAGCTCAACGATTTTTAAAACCGTTCCTTGATTGTCAAAGTCACCTTTGTAAGCACGGGAAGCGTAAGCTCTCCACATTTTCTCACGAAGCGCGCGATTTTTTGCGTAAGTCATGAATGGAAGATAACTTGGGATGGAAAGAGTGAAAAGCCATTTGCCTTTTTGGCCTTTGGCTTCGGCCATTGCTGCCGCTCCTTCAAGAATGCTTTCTGGAAGACCTTCGACGTCTTCTTTTTTATCCAAGAACATTTCAAAAGCGTTTGTCGCTTTCAAAACATTTTCAGAGAACTTCGGTCCAAGAACAGAAAGCTCCTGGTCAATCTGACGAAGAGTTTCCTTATCTGTGGCATTCAAAAGCGCGCCGTTGCGAGTGAAAGACAAATAAGTTTTTTCAAGCAGGCGAGTTTGCTCTTTGTTCAAGTTCAAAGAAGCACGCTTATCGTAAACCGCTTTCACGCGTTTAAAGATCTCGTCATCCAAAGAAACATCAGAGGCAAAAGCGGTGAGCTTTGGATAAATTTCTTTCGCCAAAGCTTGCAAAGGCTCATCCGCATTCGCCACTTCCAGATTGCCGTAGATACCGGCGATTCTTTCTGGAAGTTCTGAAGCCGCTTCTAAAGCGGCAATCGTGTTTTCAAAATCAGGAGTCGCCGTATTGTTTTTGATTTTTGCCACATTGTCTTTGGCGATTTTAATAGCTTCTTCCAAAGCCGGAACGTAGTGCTCCACTTTGATCAAATCAAAGGGTGTCGCCTGGTCTTTGTTTGTGAAGGGTTTTAAGAGAGGATTTGTCGTATTCATGAGGGCCTCCAAGAGAGTTAAACAACTCTTCTTTTCTTTCATGAACACGCTGGAAAGGCAAAAGGTACCTGCTTCCCTTTGTGTCGATTCGGGGCGCGTCGCTTCCGAATCGACACAAAGGGAAGCAGGTACCTAAAAGGAAAGGGCCCTTGGTGGTTTTATCCGTCCAAGGGCCCGTGATATTGCGGCGTATTATTCCGTCAAAAGACGGTCGAGGAGAGCCGCTCTCGCTCTTTTAGTAATTTACGCAAACTCCAAGATTTGATCCGGAAAAGACAGGACGGCACGTCGCCCCTGCGCCGCACGTATTTCCCTGATCCAACAAACAGCTCTGAGTGAGGGTTCTCGAGCATTGTCCGTTAGTGCCACCTGGAATGTTTGAATATTGAGGATAATTGATCGTGGTTTGTGGAGCGGCAGTTGTATAGCCCCAGCCATATTGCCACGTGAAGAACCAGCCTTGGTAAGGCTGAAGAAGTTGCGTGTTTACGCAACCAAGTCCCATAGTCGCATTGTAAATCGGTTGATAACCTGCAGGACAATTACAGAAACCGTATTGATTGAAGTAGTTCGTGTAATCGTAAGCATAGTTATACATTCCCGGATAGGGAATGAAACCGTAGTACTGGGTGTACCCAGTGTTATTGCAATACGCTTGACCGTTGATGCAACTCATTCCCAGCGGTGTTGTCACCGTTGTTGTTGTCGCACCATTGTCATTCCCTTGGCATGCTGCCAAGAAAAGCGCAAAAATGAAAAACACCAGCCTTTTCATCGGGGGCTCCTTCATAAAAAAAATCATTCAACAATGAGACAGAATCCAAGTTCTATGCCTTATGAGGAATTCTCCTGGAGCCCTTATATTCGAGAACAAGGGCAATTTTTCCACTCGAGGTGCCCCTTTTGGTCACCCTGCGCCGCAAAAGGATAGGCAGCGAAAACCGTATTTTGAAGTTTTTAGGGGTTGGCAGTCAGCACCTTTGTCTTTACCCTTAAAGAGTATGATTCGAAGGGAGTCGATCATGAAGTACATGGGATGTTTGATGGCCTTTCTTTTGGCCGTGCCCGCGATCGCAGCGGTGCCTGCACAAAAAACCAAGCCGACAGCGGCTTCAAAAATTCTTTCTGGTGAAGGCGTGAGCTTCGGCGGTCTTGCTGGAACAGGATTCACAATGATGGATCTTCGTCGCACAGCGGACACAAAGAAAAAAATTGAGCGTGTCGTGATCGACGTCGGTGATATGAACGGCGGAGTGATTCGTGGCTGGCCCGGTTACTACTATGCGGAGCTAAAGAAAAATCCACAGCGCTTGGTTATTGATTTCGCACAAATGCCAAATGCAAACATTGATCAAACGCAAATCGCATCTCGCTTCAAAGGTTCGATGGCAGTGATGAAGTCTGCAATGAGTTTAGATCCTGTCGACAGCTCTTTGAATCTGACTTTGGATTTAAAACCCAACACGAAAGTGCGTATGTACCAAGTGGCTGGCAAAAAAACGACGAGCAAAGTCGTTATTGATTTGATTACGGAGTAAAAGGCGATGTTTCGCTTTTTGCTTCCGCTCCTGATTTTATTTTCTTCCAGTGCTCAGGCGCGTGTTTTTGATATCAACAAAGAAACTTTCGCGGCGTATTTCGCAGTCTCCGGTGGAGGTTCCCAAATCGGAACTTCCGCAGTGGACGGTGAAAGCGGCAGTGGTATTAGTTTCAGTGGTGGCTCCAAATACAATTACACAGGAGAGTTCGGATTTCTTTACTCTCGTCGTTTTGCGAGTCTTCGTTTTGGATTTGAAATTTTAAAACCGTCAGCGCTGGAGTCGACCGCCAGCAACGGCACGTCGGATTTGTATTCTGCAAAAAGTGATATCTTGGGTTACGTTCCGAAACTCACTTTAGAAGTGAACGTGCATGGAACCAATGACAATCGTTCTTTTATTTCTCTGACGGCGGGTTCTGCGAGTGTCACGATGAAAAATGATTACGTTCTGACAGCAGCCGGGCAGGCCGCGTATGCAGGAGTGGCCGATCACAGTGTGGAAGCCAAAGGATCAGGAACTTTGTTAGGCGCCTCTTTGGGGTATGAAGGCATCATGACGGACACAACAACGGTTGTTGTTGAGTTTGGTTATCGACAATTGAAAATCGACAATTTGAAATACTCTAAAGATGTCACAACTTTTTCTGGTGCAAAAACCAGTGGAGATTCCGTGTTGACCTCCTCGGGTAACCAAAGAGATTTGGATTTTTCCGGTGGATTCATCTCGATTGGATTTCGCTTCTACATGTAGTGTCCAAATGGGGCCGTCTGAGCCCCTGGACAAAAGTCTTCCAGACGAGAATGTGCGCAAAAATAAACCAAAATTAAGATATCCTAGCTGAGCTTCAAGGAGTGACAGCATGAGCGTTTTGTATCGTCTGAAGGGGCTTGAATATTCTTATCTTTGGAATAAACAACAAGTTCCCGTTCTTAAAGGTATCGATCTTGAATTAGAAAAAGGCTGTTTCACTTGCATCGTGGGTCCTTCCGGCACAGGAAAGACAACGCTTTTAAATCTCTTGGGATTGATTGACACACCTTCCAGCGGTCACATCGAGTTTTCCGGCGAAGACGTGACACACTTAAATGAAAACGAAAAAGAACAAGTTCGTTTGCATAAAGTCGGATTTATCTTTCAGGCCTTTTATTTGATCCCGACTTTGACGGTTTTAGAAAACACGTCTTATTTTTTGCCTTCTTTGGGTTACACACATGCAAATGCTCAAAAAACGGCGATGGAGACTTTGGATCTTTTAGGTCTTGCGGATCATGCAAAGAAAAAACCTTTAGAACTTTCCGGTGGTCAACGTCAGCGTGTGGCGATTGCTCGCGCCATTGCGAAAAAACCGGAAGTGGTTTTGGCGGATGAGCCGACGGCGAACTTGGATTCTGTCACGGCCGAAAAAACCATCAATGCTTTTAAAGAATTACAGAAAGCCGAAAACACCAGCTTTATTTTTTCGACCCACGATTCTCATCTGGTCAGTTTTGCTAAATCCGTTTATCGCATGAAAGACGGACAAATCGAGGGGAGAGCGTAATGTTGGAACTTATTAAAATCGCGTGGCGCAATCTTTTTAGAAATCCTCGCAGAACGCTCGCAAGTCTTTGCACGGTGGCTTTAGGAGCTGCAGGTCTTTTGATTTATCAGGGGTTTAATACCGGAGTTATGAATCAATATCGTGAAGGTGTGATTCACGGTTACTACGGGCATGGCCAAGTGTTTCCGCCGAATTACTACGGTAAAGTGCACGAACAACCTTGGAAACTTTGGTTTGAAAATCCTGAAACGGTGGAAGAACAAATTCGTTCTTCTTCGGAAGTCGTGCAAGTTTTCCCGCGCGTGAGTTTTTATTCTTTCATCGTTAAAGGTGGAATCACTCTGGGCGGTAAAGGGGAGGGTGTAATCCCTGAGCGGGAAAACACGTTCTTTACGTCAATGAACTTTATTGCGGGAACCGATCTGCAACATCCTGATCAGATTATTTTAGGTAAAGGTTTAGCAGAAAGTATTGATGCGAAGGTTGGCGACACCGTGACGTTGCTAACACAAACAGTGAAGGGGCAATTGAACGGAGCAGATCTCACTGTGGCCGGGATTTTCTTTACCGGTAAGAAAGTGATTGATGACTCTTTCTATCGTGTGGATTTAAAACAGGCGCAACAACTCTTAGATACAAATCGCATTGAGATGTTTTCTTTGGCAACAAAAGGTGTTGGTGTTTGGGAGAAGGCGGAAAAAGAAATCCGCACGGCCAATCCTCAGCTGGATCCGATTCGTTTTGAAATTCTTGATAAAAACTATTATCAAAACTCAGTGGATTTTCTGCATGCGCAATTTACTTTCATTCGTTCTATCATTCTCGTGATCGTTGCGATGGGGATCTTTAATGTGATCTCTGTGGGACTTCTTGAAAGAGCGGGAGAGATGGGTGCTTTGCGCGCTAACGGTGAAAAACGCAGCCGTCTTTTTAGAATTCTTTTGGTTGAAAACAGTCTTTTGGGAATTTTGGGTGGCTTCTTGGGAATTTGTCTTGCGGTTTTGGTCGATAAGACATTGCTGGTAAAGGGGATTCCAATGCCACCAGCTCCGGGAATCACTCGTCAGTTTGTTGTGTTCTTGGATATTATGCCAAGCCACTACACTCAAGCTTTGTTGTTACCAATGATCGCAACGGTGCTGGCGAGTTTGTATCCGACAATCAAACTTTTGAAAAAATCTATTCCGGAACTTCTGCGCTCGACTTAGTTATTCGAGCGACATTGTTCCGTCGGATTTAAATTTCTTTACATTGTTATTAAACTGATCGGCGACGAAGATGTCGCCGTTGCTGTCAGCATAGATTCCGAAAGGCTGGCGGAAGTCTACATTTGTGAATTCAGAAACGTAGTCGCCGTTACTTTCATAAACTAAGATTTTGTTTCCTGTGGCGTTGGCAACATAAATGCGCCCTGTATTTGGATCGGCAGTGACTCCCAATGCCGTTCCACCAATAGTTCCAGGTCCTGCATCACCAAAGGTGTCAATCACGGTGCCAGTTGCATTGAGACGTTTTCCAATCGAAGTTACGCCGTTAAAATCCATGATTAAAATACTTCCGTCAGGTTGACAGGAAACCCCAATAGGAATGGTGTATTGTCCTGCCGCAAATGAAGTGGGAACTCCCGTTGAAAGAGGAAGTTTGATCAATCCTCCTCCGCCTGCGTCGGCGATAAAAAGAGTGTCGTCTTTATCAATGGAAAGACCATAAGGTGTGGGGGCCGAGGGCACAGCCAGAAAACCCTGAGCATTTCCATTGAAATCAAATTTAAAAACTTTGCCGCCGTTCATGAAGTCAGTCACGTAGATGGTATTGTCGCTAGAAATAGCAATCGCTGTGTAGTAGGAACCTGACGTATTTCCAAACGTCGTCTGCCATTCACCTTTGGCATTGAACTTATGAATGCCATTGCCGGAACTTACAAAGAAGAAGCCATCTTGAGACCGCGTGACACTGAAAGGATTTGAAATCAGCTTTTTATACTCTTTATGAAAAGCTCCGTCTGCGGCATTGTAAAGAACTAAACTGTCGCGATAGGCAAGATAGTAAAAGCCGTTGTACCTGGTGACGGACATAGTATTGCTATCGTACGGGGCTGATCCACGTTCTGTTCCGTCGCGTGACCATTTCGGAGTGCCACTTCCGTCAAAGGCGGTGAACCGTCCTTCAGTACCCATCCGCTCCGTCAAAACGAAACTTCCGTCAGTGTCGCGCATGAGACCAGTGACGATTCCATTGGTAATATTCCTGGGCCAAGTGAATTTGGAATTAAAAGAGCCATTCGCATTAAACTTTTGCAGACGGTTTGTCCATACGTCTACGACATAAACGGTTCCATCCGTTTCTACAAAAAAGGAATGTGTGCCATTGATTTCTCCGTCATTAGATCCTTGAATAGAACCGTACGTCGTTTGCAGCACTCCGGCAGCATTGTATTTACGAATCTGGCTGAATACGGAAATATAAATAGAGCCATCGGCCGCAACATAAGGATTTTCAGGGAATGCCACGGCTCCGCCGCCTTCGTCTGTGTACGTGATCACTTCGCCAAGAAAATTACCATTCATATCGAATTTTCTAACAAAGCGTGTGTCGTTGGGATTCGGATCATAGGAGCCGGTAATATAGATGGTGCTGTTGCTATCAACTGTGAGTCCGGTAATTTGTGATACACCCGTAGGAGTGAATCTTTTGAGAAGAACTCCGGCGTCTGTCGTGACGTAAATTTCATCGCTAAAAGAAACAAAGACGAAGCGACCCGCAGGGCCCGCTGTGATGTAGTTTTTAAATTCACCTGTAAAGGCAGGATCGCCTAAAGGGAATTGGCCTTTGAGAGTGGTCTTACCTGGTGATTCAGAGTTGAGATTTTTAGATCCTCCGAACATTTCTGCGTTGATGGAGCAGGCAGATAAAGCGAAGGAAAGGATAATCATTGTGAGGAAATTCAGCGACGTTCCGTTAATCATTCATACTCTCTAGTTCGGGTTCTTACAATTTTTCGGGAAATTGCGAGAACCCCTAGAGAGTTGAGAGCCTTATTATGAGGTCTCTCTATTTTTATTGTTTCCGGCATGTTCCGGAAGCGTGCTAACTTCTCAAGCTGAGATGAATATATGAACTATTTGTCAGAATTTTCGACGTGGCTTTCAATGGCCTTCTTTGCCACGGTACCAGTGATGCCGACCCACTCAGGAAGAAAAAACATAAAGAAGAGATACACAATCACGGAAAAAATCGACACGGCACCAATACCAAGGATGATCCAGCTTTCCATAGGTCACCTGCCTTTCACTGGTTATTATAAGGCGAAGATGGGGAAAGGGGTAGAGACTCACTTCTTGAAGGATAGCACAAACTTCTCATTTTCTTTCCAAAAATGAAGAATTATTGCTAGGATCAGGCAGGAGAAAAGTCATGGCGACCCAGAGTCCGAACAAACTAAAACTTCATCCTATGCAGGCGTTCGGCGTTGTCGGAAACCTGCAAACGCCGCTTCGAATTCAAAGATTTGAAGATCGTTTTGAACCTCTGGTGCCATTTCCGCACAAGCACAGTTTTTATCATTTGGTCATCGTGACAGCGGGGCGCGGATGGCATGAAATCGACTTTCAAAGATATCCTATCGAAAAAGGTCGCGTGTTTTTGATGAAGCCGGCCCAAGTGCATTCGTGGGCCGTCGACAAAAACTCCAAAGGATTTGTGATCGAATTTGAAGAAGATATTTTAAGTTCCTTACCGGCCTATGCACCGAAAATAAAACATCTGCTCAAAAACCTGTCGGATAGTTTTTTAGTAAAATCCAAAACGGATTTGCTGAACTTGCAAAATCACTGCGAATCTTTACTTCGGGAATACGAGGCAAAACAACGAGACTATGAAATGGCGCTTTCTCTGTCTTTGTTTTTGCTGCTTATTGAATTTTCGCGTTGGAGTGAATTGAAAGAATCGACAATGCCTTCTGTTGAAGGATTCGCGACAAGGTATCTAAATCTTGTTGAGGACAACTATCGCTCGCAGCATGAAGTGGAGTTCTACGCAAAGAAACTCGGTATGACGGCGAAAGCTTTGACAATGAAGATAGCTCGAGCGACAGGACGCGCGGCACGAACACTGATTCAAGAGCGCTTGATTTTAGAAAGCAAACGTCTTTTAGCCTATTCGGATTTGTCTATCACGGAAATCGCAGAAACCTTGGGCTATCAAGACGCCAATTATTTTTCACGGTTTTTCCGAATGAAAACGCAAAAAACTCCCGTTGCATTTCGACAGTACGCAAAGAAGGTAACTTAAAATTTCGCAATATTTCTTGGTAAAGTTCTTCCAAAAAGATCTGAGTGTGGTGTCACTGCAAATCGTCAACTCCCTAGACAGCGGTGCCAAAGTGACGATTTACGCAGCATTCTAGAGCGTCAGTTCTAATTTGTTCATGTTTCATCCTGAGTCGTGGTAGGTACGGTACTTGCTCTTCCGAACTATCGGAGTCAAAAAATTATGAGAGTGTCCGTTCTTATTAACTCAAAAGCAGGTTCTGTGAATGCAGAACTCATTGAAGCGAAGGTGCGTGAATCTTTATTCCGCTGCGACCTTCGTTTCTGCCGTCCGCAGACGCTGACGGAGATGTGTGACTTCCTGCATGAGGAAAGAGCACAAAAGACAGACGCGATCATTATTTGTGGCGGTGATGGCACTATCAATGTGGCCTTACAATGTTTGATGAAATGTCAGGATCTTACTGAAATTCCGCCTATCACCATTGTGCGTTCGGGAACTGCCAATGATTTAGCTCATGAAATTGGAGTCTCTCATCGTATTGATCATGCCGTTCGCAATATCTTTGAAGGTGTTGTTAAAAACATCGATGTGATCGAAATCGGTTCGGGAGATCTTAAGAAATACATGCTGACAAACGGAGGTCTTGGACTTCCGGCGATGGCGGCAGAACTTGCCAATAAATTTAGATCGAATCTGCAAAATCTGGCAAGCTGTCCGAAAACGGCGAAAGCTTTCCGCTTCCTTGCAGAGAAAAGTTATTACGCTGTTAAAAAAATGGGACCGAGTGTGTATTCCATGATGACCGCAGAAGCGATTCGCACATGGAATCCGGACGGGTGGGGTCTAGAAATTTCCATTCCTGGTAAAGTGAACGTGGAAACGTCCTCTCCCATCGTATTGATCAACAATCAACAAAGCATTGGTGCGAGCTTTTTGCCAGCTCCCTACACTTCAAATACCGATGGAACTGTGAATCTGCTTCTTTCGGAATCGAGAAACGCTCCCGAACATACATTGGCTGCTTTGCATATTCGTCGTGGTAGCGTAGAAAAGTCTCCTATTTTCAAATCATTTGAACTTAAAGAGTTCAGACTAAAGAGCCAGAACCCAGGTCGTTCTTTGACTTTTTTCGGGGATGGCGAGATCCTGCTCAGAGATGTTCAGGAGATTTCTGTTCGCTGCATACACCGCGGACTTCCTGTCATGGTAAGACAATAACTGGAGGTCTTCGTTGACCAGACCGCGCATCCTTGTAACCGGAGGCACAGGTTTTCTCGGGAAAAAAGTCATTCCTCTTCTTCGTGAAAAATTCGAAGTGGACGTGCTTTCCCGATCGGGCAAGACAGAAGTCCAGGGCGATCTCACTCAGTGGAACGCAGGGCTCGATTTCGATTCTCTTAAAAATAAAAAATATTCTTTGTTTCTTCATATGGCAGGTCTTTACGATCTGACCGCTTCTAAAGTCGATTGTTACCAGCACAATATCTCGACCATGGGCACAGCACTGAAAGTCGCTGAAGCTTTGAACATTCCTTTTTTCTTAAGTACAAGCACTGTCGCTGCGGGAGTGAACTCAAGCCTCACTTCTGTAAAACCATTTGATTTGAATTTTTCAAAACCGTTTCCTGATGCCTACTCTGAATCCAAAGCGTTAGGAGAGCAGGTTCTGCACAACTGGCCCGTACAAAATGTCAAAGGCCGTATCAATCTTCGTTTGGGCGTTTTAGTCGGCGATACAAAGACGGGAACCATTGAACGCATTGATGGACCTTATTATGCCGCCGAAGCTTTCAAGAAAATCAGAACGGTGATTGAATCTATTCCCACAGCAGTGCCACTTCCAGGAAATCCTGACGTGCGCTTACCCTTGGTTCCTGTGGATAAAGCGGCAGCGGCTATTGTGAAATTCTGCGAGTGGGCGTTGACGGAGAAACCTCAAGGTTACTTAAGTTATCATGTCACTCCCACCTATGGGTTGGGCGCTAAAGAATTTTATATCTCTGCTTTAAAGAACCAAGCCATTCCTCACAAGGGTGTCGTCTTGGTCGATCAAATTTCAGAGGCGTTGATTCTCAAAGTTTCAAAGTTTCTGGCAAAGTTTCCTGAAGAAGAACTTTATTACCTGATGAACTTCCCCCTTTATGACACGCAAACGACGCGTGAAATTCTAGGGGAGAACTGGTGTCCTGAATTTAAAGAATACGAACAAACTTTCTGGAGCGGTTATGAAAAATTCGTATCGGATCGCTGAGATTAGTTTTGGTCGTCCTCATTGGGATACGGCTTATGAATTTGATTTTGAAGGCAAACACTTCGAAGTTCAAAGATTCAGTGCGAATTTTTCTGTTGAGACCGTTCGCCGATTGATTGAAACCCTTCGCAATCAAGTCGATGCTTTTGCGTTAACAAGTTTGCCACCGGTGATTAAGCTGGATCAAAAAAGTTACGTGCATCGCCAGTATTTGGAAATCATGGGCATTCCTTCACCCGTGCCTTTGTGTGACGGAACGGGCTTGCGTGAAATCGCCAATATTAATTCTTTAGTAAAACATATCGAAGCGGGAAGCATTCAGCCTGAGCGTGGCGTGTTTTTCCCTTCTGCTGTTTTTTCTACAGAGCTTGAAGAATACATCCGCGATCGTTACCGGAAGTCGGTTTACATTGGGGATGCTTATTCTCTTTTGGGTGTGCCTTGGTTGATTCAACCTTTTCCGGGATTGATGACTCTTTCCAAATTGGTTCTCAATGTCGCCAACTTTAAAGATCTTCGTAAGAACACACCGCTGGCCGAAACAAAGCTGCAAAAAATGAGTCGCTCTACTTTGGCGGCCCAAGTTGAAAACATCCAGTATGTTTTTTGCGATCTTCCTTTTCTTTTGCTTTTTGATACAGCGACAGAGTTTGTGCGTGGAAAAGACCTGGTGATTTGGTCTTCGCATCCGTTGATGGAGGAAGAAGCCCGCAAGTTTTCCCCAAGAAGTATCATCAATCTTTTCCCTGAGAACTACCGCATTCATCCGTACATGAACTATTCGGTTTTGGATGCGACCTTGCGTTTGTCCCATGGAAGAACAGCTCCACTTTCTATTGAAGAGTGGGAGCAACTCATTACTGAAGATACAGAGATTCGTCAGACAGCGCGGAAGTATGTGATGACGAAAAAAACTTCCACGCAGATGAAGATTTCTCAGGGAATGAACAACGTTAAGAGTAAAGTTCTACGCCGTGAAGAACCCGACTTTGCTTTTGTCGTTCATGCTCTTTCGCATCGAGATATTCTGCGCGCGCCAGGTTTGTCGATGTTTAAACACATGCCGAAAGAGTGGAATGATCCGTTCGATCGCATGTTCGCAAAAACGCCAAGTTTCGTATACGGTCATATCAAAAATATTATCAGCGAAGAAACCGGACAGCAGATCAACGGTATTATTTATGCTCTTCCAGCGACTCCGAAAGTTTTAAAAACCACGGACCCTGAAGTGATCTATAAAAAGATCGAAAGTATTTGTTACGATGCTGCCAATCGCGGTGCAAAAATGATCGGCCTTGGCGCTTACACGAAAATTGTTGGTGACCAGGGAATCACGATCAATCAAAACAGTCCTATCCCAGTAACCACAGGAAACAGCCTAAGTGCTTCGGCTACCTTGTGGGGATTAAACGATGTCGTTAAAAAAATGGGTCTTCTTAAGAATGATCCAGAGACAGGTTTGGTTGACGGTATGGCGATGGTCATTGGGGCCACGGGCTCCATCGGCCAAGTGTCAGCGAAACTTTTAGGATTGGTGTTTAAAAAAATCTGCCTTGTTGCTCCTCGGATGGAACGTCTGTTGGAACTCAAAGCTGCGATTGAAAAAATGTCTCCAAAGTGTGAAATCACGGTGACCACTGACGCCAATGAACTGGCGGGTGAGGCTGACGTTCTGGTGACGGCCACTTCGGCGATAGATCACAAAATTGTTGATGTGATGAAACTAAAACCGGGAGCCGTGGTTTGTGACTGTTCTCGTCCTTTGGATTTTGACATTGATGACGCGAAAAAACGTCCCGATGTCTTGATCATTGAGTCAGGTGAATTGATTCTTCCGGGACCTGTGCAGCTTACGTGCGACATCGGTCTTCCTGGCAATACGGTCTATGCTTGTTTGGCAGAGACAGCCCTTTTAACATTGGAAAAAAGATACGAAGCATTCACCATGGGCCGCGATATTGAGTGGGACAAGGTGAAGCAGGTTTACAAAATGGCTCAACGTCATGGAGTTCAACTGGCGGAGATCCAAGGACACACAGGTATTATTACCGACAAAGAGATTGAACTCACAAGGCAGCTGGCTTTATCAAAAAGAAAAAAATAGGAGATGTCATGAAGACGTTTTTACTTTTGTGCGCGTTTGCGTTCTCCGTTCAAGCAAGGGCTCAGGAAAATCCGGAAGAGTGGCTAAAAAAGGCCGACAATATTCGTAATCCTTCCGCTTCTTACGAAATGAAAATCAAAGTTGAAACGTCTGAAAACACATCCGTGTTTCAAGTGTATTTAAAAGGCCAAGATAAAACCTTGATCGTGACCAAAGAGCCTGCGCGCGATAAAGGTCGCAATATGTTGATGCTCGACCGTGATTTCCATGCCTATGTGCCGAACTTAAAACGTTCCATGCGTTTGTCCTTGGCGCAAAAACTTTCGGGGCAAGTGGCTAACGGGGATATTTCAAGAACTCGCTGGTACGGGGACTATACCGTCACAAAAGAAGGTGAAACGGCAAGCGAAGTGCAGCTTCTTTTAAAAGGCAATAAAGACAATCTCACTTATGCCTGGATTCGTCTGTGGCTTAAAAAAGGCTCCTTTGAACCATTGCGTGCAGAGTATTTGGGGCTGAATGGTAAGACCGTTTTAAAGCGTGCTAGTTTTGAAGATTATAAAAATATCGCAGGTGCGATGCGCCCCGGCACTTTGAAAATCGAAGATACCAATAAACAGGTCAGTTACATCCGTATCCTGGGAATGAATAAAAAAGACTACCCTGATTCTTTCTTTACAGTTCGTAATATGGAAAGCATGAAGTAGTGCGTTTCGGCGTTCTCCTTTTTCTTTTACTGAATGCGGTCATCGCGCGCGCAGACCTCACGGGTGCTGCACGCTATGACTATATTCAAGGAAAAGAAGAGGAGCTTGCCAACCGCTTGGTCGTGAAATCTAAATTGAACTCCAATGTGGGACCTTTTGGAATTTTTGTGGAAGGTTTTGGCGAGTTTGAGGGAAATGAAGATCAGGCTTTCATTCGTAGATCTCCTTCGCGCGGATACCTTCAAGAAGCTTATTTCGAATTTAAATTAGAATCGTTCTTTGTTCGTGTCGGAAGACAAGCTTTGCGTTGGAGCGAAAGTTGGACTTTGCCGTCTTTGGACGTGTGGACGGGCCGTCGTTTTAATCGTTTGTTTTTTGATCCGCTTTCAGATCAGTTAACACATTCCACGGGTGCCTCTTTTTCTTATGCGAAAGAAAACTTCTCGGTGGAATTAGTTGGTATTGGGGAGCTTGCTGAAAATTTTTATCCAGTTCCTATTCCTGAAGCGGAAAACGAAAAGAACACAAGTTTCGGTGGCCGGGTGAAATGGAATATGGGGGGCTTTGGCTTTTCAGCTATGAGCGCCCAAGTTCTTAAGAAGTATTTTTACGGCTTTTCAGGAAACTACGCTTTTGATACCGCCGTGCCGAAGTTTGAAGTGGGTTATATGAATGACACCACTCCAAATTTGCCAGTCAAACGCGATCAAATGTTTGCAAATATCGGCTGTGATTTATTTTTAGGAAACTGGATCATCCTGCCGCAGATCAGTTATTTTGAAGTCAACGGGCTTACTGAAAACGAAGCACAAACGGCTTTTTATATGACGGCTCAATGGAATCCTAATCGTCATGATATCCAAATGCAGGTTTATCAAAATCCCAAAAGTAAGGACGCTTTTGTGAGCGCAAGCTATGGATACAACCTCACAGATTATTTTACGGCATCGGCTTTTGTGCAAAACTATGAAGGTCAACAAGGCCTTTATAAAATCTACGAAGACATCACAGGGGGACTTGTGATGGGTGTGCGTTTTGAATTAACCGGCAATTTAGCATTTTAAGGAGTACGTGTGGCAAAAGAATACTTTTCAGATTTGAATTACACTTTGTCGAATGAAGACACACGCATTGAGTTTGACCTCTTACCCGAAGGCGCAGAACGGGTTTTCAGTATTGCGGGCTCGGGCGCACGCTGTTTACCTTTGATTGCGAAAAATCCCAAATACTTAGACGTCATTGATATGTCGGTGAGCCAGCTTTACTTATGTGAACTGCGCTTGCAGGCGATGAAGACGCTCACTTACGAAGAGTATCTTTTTTTGATGGGATATCGGGGCGCCCTTCAAGGCGGAAGTGATTCCGGCGATGACCGGGAGGTTTTATTTAACAAGCTGACATTGTCTTCCGAAGCCAAGTCCTATTGGGTTGAGCGGAAAGAAGGGTGGAAGCCACACGGTTTTATTCTGCTCGGCCGTTGGGAATCTCACTTTCAAAAGTTGGGATACTTATTTAGAGAAGTTCTGCAATGCGATTTCAGCAAAGTCTTTGAGGCTCAATCACTTAACGAGCAAGTTGAGCTTTATGAAAAATACTGGCCAAAAATTCGTTGGAACAGTTTTATCCGTGTCGCAGCCAGCGAATACGTTTTTAATAAGTTTTTATATAAAGGACATTTCTCTGGAAAGTCCGAGCATAAGACGGAGCAGCGTTCTCCGTCGCAGTTTATTATGGAAGAATTCAGTCGCATCTTTAAAACGCAATTGGTGCGCAAAAATTATTTCATGCAGATTTTGTTTTTAGGAAGAATCGCTTACGAAGAAGGGCTTCCGCTGGAAGCACATCAACACATCGTTGAAGCTGTTAAAAAATCGAAAACCGAAATCCGTTATTTGAACGGAAATCTTTTGGAGCATTTGCCTCAGCATCCGTATGATTTTATCTCTCTGTCAGACACGATTTCTTATCTTGACGGCAAAGATGCAAATCAGATTTTGCAGAAACTTTCTAAAGACACTAAATCCGGAAGCCAAATGGTGATCCGTTCTTTCATGCGTGCTCCCACAGCGATCGACGTCACGGGTTGGAAAGCACTTGCTGATAAAGATCTGTGGGCCCAAAACAAGGATGGCACGGGTGTTTATCAATTTCACATCTTCATGAAGAGCTAGCCGAAGAGAGGGCAGATACTTACGAAGATGACGGTTTTGGCGTCGCGGGTCGCTTTGTATTCTAGAATTGTTACATAATTGAGACAGAGTTTGTTTCATCCTTAGTACTATTTAAGAGTCTCATTTTGAAACTCAAGGGCCTTTTAAAAAATACCGATATTTAAAGGGTCATGAACAAATGGGATGTTCGTAAAATCAACATTTTAGCGCCACTTTTACTATTTCTTGTCGGATGCTCCGACACGACTCCGTCGGTTTCTATTCTTCGTTCCATTGAAGGCTTTGATTTTGTGACGACAGATGTGGTGACTGCAAGCATGCACTCGGTTCCGTTGCAAGCGAATTGTTCTGCGTTTGTTGGGCAAGTAGAAATGAGTTTTGATGGGGGAGCCACCTGGTTGCAACCCACAGCTTACGATCCGTCGGCAAAATCAAAATGTGAAAACGGTGCTTTTGCCGTGACACTGACGAATACAAAATCACCATGGAGCGGAATGAGTTTTACAAATGGCCAAGTGGTCTCCGTAAAATTTCGCGCGCTTCCGCGTATCGGCAGTTGGATTTACCGTACTGTGAATGTGAAATATTCACCATCGACACCTGTTAGCCAAGAAATTCTCGCGGGCTCACAAACACAGACGGGAACGGGATTGGTTTTGCATGGACGTGTACGTTCGCAAAATCAACATGTTGCCAGTGGCGGCAGCTTTACTATTAAAGGAAGGATTGCTCAATGAAGTTAATTCTTTCTTTAGTCATGATGATCTTTGTATCTCAAGCGCATGCGGTGGCAACTTCGCCCGGTTCACTTTTTACTTATGAAGGTGTTCTGACGGACTCCAGTGGTACACCGATCACGACACCACAAACGGTGACCTTCCAAGTTATCTACGGAACTTCTTGTATTGCGTACGAGGAAACTCAACCAATTTCGCCGGGCTCGCAAGGTGAATTCAGTGTTATTGTTGGAGCGGGAACAAGAACTGACACGACAACGAATAATGCCACCCGTATTTTTGCTTCTTCCGGAAGTCTTGAGTGTAGTGGAGCGAGCTCCGTCACTGTAAGTGGTTTCGCAACAAGATCATTGCACATCAAAGTTGGATCGACAGATCTCACGCCTGATGTTGTAATTGGCAATATTCCTTTTGCTATTAACTCTCAGAAGCTTGCTGATAAAGGTCCTTCGGATTTTGTTCAGACAAGCGGCATCGTCACACAAGCGGCCATAGAAAATCTTTTGAGTGGCGGTACTGTCACGGGGGTCACTGCCAGCGCACCTTTAGTGTCCAGTGGCGGAGCAACTCCGAATATCTCTATTGCTCCAGCCAACACATCGACAAACGGTTATTTGAGTTCAGCAGACTGGAATATATTCAACAACAAACTTGGAACGTCGACGTTATTTGGTGGAGACGTCACTGGTCCTTATAACAACGTCAGTGTAGATAAAATAAAAGGGACTGTTATTTCGGCCACAAATCCCACGATAAATCAAGTTCTTCAGTTTGATGGCTCTCAATGGGTTCCAGCCACGTTACCTGCGGGAAATTCAGGGACGATCACAGGTGTCACTGCAGGAACGGGACTGACCGGTGGTGGAACTTCTGGCAGTGTGACATTGAATGTAAATGTTGGAACTGGTGCGAATCAGATTGTCCAGATGAACGGCGCTGGAAAGCTTCCAGCAGTAGATGGTTCACAGTTAACCAACGTCAATGCAGTGACGGCGACAACAGCCTCAGGTATTTCTGCTACAGCAGTTATTAATACCAGTGGAAATATTTCGACAACGGGAACTTTGTCAGCACCGACGATCACGAATACAAATATTTTTACTGATAATATTTATGTTCGTAGTCCCGCGGCAGGTGGAAATCAAATCCAAATCACAGGACCCTCAACACCGATTAGTGCGAACTACGTTTTAAGATTACCGAGCGCCTTGCCTACCACGGGAACCCAGGTTCTAGCCTCCGACACCGCAGGAAATATGAGTTGGGTTACGCAGGCAGCGGGTGGAAGTTATATTACCGCATTGACTGGTGATGTGACAGCTTCAGGTCCTAACTCCGCAGCGGCAACAATCACGACTGGTGCTGTGACAACGACAAAGATTTTAGACGGAACTATTTTAGTTGCGGATCTTAATAACACCGGAGTGAATGACGGTACGGCGGCCATTGTCGTCAAAGACGGCACGGGAAAGTTTTCTAATTTTTCTTGTGGGACTGCAGGAAATGTCGCTACCTGGACATTAGCAGGTTGGGTGTGTCAGGCACCCTCTCCTCTATTACCAGTTTTAGCCAGCGGTAAGATTTGGATTGGTGATGGAACAAATGTGGCCGTTGCTCAAACAATGTCTGGTGCGGCGACAATATCTACGACGGGTGTTGTGACTCTGGCCAATATGCCTGCGAATACTTTGAAAGGTAACAACACGGCGACGGCCGCAACACCAACAGATATTACGATCTCAAGCTTACAAGGAACAACAGCAACAACTTTCGCTGCGGGTAATGATTCTCGTATCACAGGAGCTTTGCAAAATTCCGGTGGTGCAATGACAGGTATGCTGACTTTAGCGCCAGGAACGACGTCACTTTCTCCAATGAGAATTCCTGCGGGCACCTTGGTAGGAACTGCAGTCAGTGGAAATATTGAAAGCGACGGAGCAAATCTTTATTGGACAAACAACTCACCATCAAGACAAAAACTTGCAAGCTATATAGGAACTGCTGCAAACGGACAACTTTTGATTGGTAACGGAAGTGGATTTACTTTAGCGAACATCACTGGTGGATCTGGTATTACAGTCACAAACTCTGCGGGAGGAATCACAATTGCAGCTTCTGGTGGTGGCGGTGGAACCGTCACGAATGTCTCTAGTGCAAATGGGGATATTTCTGTTACATCACCAACAACGGCTCCTGTGTTGACATTAAATTCAACAGTGACTGGGGGAAGTGCCAGCTTTGCCGGTAAGATTCCAAAACTTGATTCGACGGGATTAATTGATTCCACTCTAATTCCAAGTTTCGATGCTGGAAAAATAGTGAGTGGTACTCTACCGATAACTCGCGGTGGTACGGGAGCAACGACGGCAGCTGCGGCGCAAACAAATTTGGGTCTTGGTACTGCGGCAACTAAAAATACGGGTTCTGTTTCAGGTAGTGTGCCGTTGATTGGTGTAAGTGGTATCACGAACAACTCAATGTGTACTTCAGATGGAACGGGCTCTGTCATCTGTAATACCGCAATACCAGTAAGTTCTCAGTGGGCCACGTCGGGTGCTAATATTTCTTATACTGGGGGGAATGTCGGGATCGGAACTAATAGTCCCGCAGTTCCTTTGGATGTGTTAAGTACAACGCCTGTCGGATTAAGTGTAAAGAGTGCGTCGACGTCGTTTTCAGGAATGAATATCGTCGATAGTGCGGGCACTGCCGTTTACTCTTTGAGAACTTACGGTACAGGAAGCGTATCTCCAGCTCCTGGGTCATTTGCCATTGTGAACGGACCGAACCCAAGACTTGTCATTGATCCAGCAGGTAACTTGGGTCTTGGAACGAACACTCCGGGGCAGCCGCTGTCAATTTGGAATGAATACAACGGCACTAGCAGTTTCGGTGCAAATATTGATTTGCGCACTTATGGCGGAGCCTCACTCATATATGGAGCTGGCTCTGGAGGAACGCGGGCTGCACCTAATCCTCTTGTAGCTAATAATACTCTCTTAATTCTTTCAGGCGATGGATATGATGGAACCAATTGGCCAAGTGGAAAAGCCACTATCAGTTTCAAAGCCGCAGGGACATGGGGCGGATCGAGCACACCCACTTATATGACCTTTAATACAACTCCGATTGGAAGTTTGGCGACTGCAGAAAGAATGCGTATTGATTCAAATGGTAATGTGGGAATCGGTATAACAAGTCCGGGTTATACGCTTCATGTGAATGGTCCTGCTGCGGGAACATCGGCATGGCAAACAACATCCGATAGACGATATAAGAAGAATATTGAGGTATTGCCAGGAGCCTTGGCGAAAATTCTTCAACTCAGAGGTGTTTCGTTCCAATGGAGACAAGAAGATTTTCCATCTATGAAATTCATGGATGGTAATGACATCGGTGTTATTGCTCAGGAAGTAGAAGCTGTTTATCCGGAAGCAGTGACAACAGGAACTAACGGTTATAAAACGGTTGGCTATAGTAAGCTCGTTGCTCCACTGATTGAATCTACTAAAGAACTTTATGGCATGTGCAAAGCCAATGAAGAACAAGTTAAAATGCTTGAAAGAAAAATTGCGTCTTTGGAAGAAGCGGACAGCAAAAAAGAAAATCGCATCCGGACTCTTGAGAGTGAAAATGAAGAATTGAAAAAAGATCTCAAGATGATCAAAGAAAAGTTAGGTCTTCAATAATTAGCATCTCGCTCTGAGACTCCCTCATCTCATACTCGAACGTTGCTCCCAGATTTCTTTAACAACATTTACAATTTTGTTAAACTTATAGGTAGAGATTAAAGAGGGACGTTGTATGGGAAAATCACTATTTATCGCGGCACTTCTATTTTCCTTGTCTGTACAGGCAAAGAATCAACAAGATGACATTCGTTATAAAAAAGGGACGTTAAAAAAGATTTCCTGTTCTTTCTCAGGAATTAGTCGCACGAATACGGGTTCCTCTGTGGGGTCGATAGATTTTCCTGTAGATCCGGCAAATACCGTATGTGATCCTCTTTCAAATAACTCCAGTTCCTCTCCTGAAATGGGTCTTTTGGGTAAGCTTATTCTGCGCACGCCTGAAATGGGTACGAAGGTGAATAGCGTTTTGGATTATTTTAACAAAGGCCAAAAGCTGGATCAGAATTTGTATTTTGCAGACGTCAATGTCCCCACACGTCCTTTTACTGAAGGGTTCTCAGCACAAAATGGTGACGTTCTCACGGATTCTCAAGGCAATAAGTTGATTGAAAACTTTGCGATTGAATATACGTCTGTTTTAAAACTCACGGATGCTGATAAAGAAGGTGACTATGAAATCGCGACGTTGTCGGATGACGGCTCCCGCGTTTTCATTAAAGAAGGTGATAAGTGGAATGAGTTGATCAACAATGACGGCAATCACTCGACTCGCATGGGCTGCCCTTATCGTACGATCAATTTGAAAAAAGATTCTGAAGTGCCCTTAAAAATTCTTTACTATCAAGGGCCTCGCTATCACATCGCCAACGTTCTTATTTGGAAACTTCATAAAAAAGCGCACTCCTGGAAAGAACCTTCGCATCATTCTCTTTGTGGTATTTCGACCAATAACTTTTTCTTTAACTCTAGCAATGGCAAAAGAATGCCGGCTATGACTATTCTTGAAAAGACTGGTTGGAACGTTGTAGCTCCAGGCAATTTCAAAATGCCTGAAAGACAGCAAAATCCTTGCGTTGAAGAAAAATTGGCTATCAGCGATTTCCAAGTGACTTCCGCTGTGGCGCCGAATGCCACAATCACATGGAAAACCACAGTTCCCGCAAGCAGTCAGCTGCATATCGTGAATATCTACACAGGTGAAGAGATCTTCACTCAGGTGGATAATAATCTTCTCACAGATCACACCGTGGAAATTTCCGGACTTGTTCACGGTATCTATTATCAAGTGCGTGCGATTTCGAAAGATGCAAAAGGCAATGAGGCTACGACCGCATTTATCAATTTGCTGCCATAGATTTTTCACTAATTCGGTCTCAGAAGTGTACACAGTTTTGACACTTCTGAGACGTCATTGAAGTCTTTTCACAAGCGAAGCCCAAAAATGTCGCTGATTCTTTAGGTCTTATTGCGGCTGTGATATGAATGCTCCCACTTTAATTTACAAGTGGGGTTGTATGAACCTAAAGCTTTTAGTAGGAGCCTTCCTTATCGTAGCGGGGGCTTGGTCTCAACACAGTAAAGCCTATTTTATCGCTTCAGAACCGGCGCAGATTCGCGCAGGTGTTCCTACGGATGTCTTCGTCGCAGGCTTCGGTAACGATCAAGGCACGCAGTTTTTGAAAGCCGCGATCTTAGCTGCAAAGGTGTCTCGCGATCGTTTCCCACAAAGACAAAGAGTTATTATCAGTGCGGTGAACGAGTCGTTTGAAAATGAGAAAAATATGCTGGCATCAGCAGGTTTTGGTTTCCGCAAGGCCGACAAAGACGACCTTGAAAAAGGCCGTTTGGTTTTAGCTCTTCAGTATTTGAATTCACCTGTGACATCGTTACAGTTCTTTGGTCACGCCAACACTTACAACGGCTTCCGTTTGCAATCTAAGACGGACCGCTTAGATCAAGAAGATGCAGAGTTTCCACAGATCGGAAGCGTACTTGCACCTAATGCTTTCGTTGTTTTCCACTCATGCAACTCAGGATGGCTTTTGGCTCCAGCGGCTGCAAAAATGTGGCGTCGTCCAGTGTTTGGAAGTTTCAATGCCGCTGATTTCCAAGAAATGATGACAGATGGCAAATGGTATTATCATGATGTCGGCCAATATCCAGAAGGTTATAGCCGTATTGGAAATACGACGCGTATCACTCGTGGTAGCATTGAGTGTACAAGTCTTAAATGCATGCGCTTAAAACCTGTGAACGCCGCTTATCAAGATAGCTTCGGTAAATTCAGCAAAGGTTTGGGTTTCTATAAAGTGTTTTCAACCGTTGATAGTTTGATTCCTCAAGCTTTGATTCACTACACACTTTTAGTTCCTTCTGTCACGCCACTTTCTTTGCAGTCGTCACGCGAAGAAGTTCTTTCTGTTGTAAAAGACTGGATGTGCCCTGGCGATAAAAGTGGAAACAGAAGAAATGCCTGTGCGCAAGCCATCGATAACAAAACATTTGAATCCAATCGCACGCTTAATTTCTTCCAAGGTGATGCCGTAGCTTGTACGAATACGACTTGCTTCACGACGGTGAAATGTAACGCCTTTAAAGCGATTGTCGGTGCTGTCCCATGTAAGACTAAAGAGTTAGATGACCAGCCTTCAACCGTTTTCAGTGATCAGATGAAGCAGATCATGAAGGGGCTTGATCAGTTTGAAAAAGGCCAATTGTCACTTTAGTTTTTAACTAGAGATGAAATGAAAAAGGGAGCTTTGTGCTCCCTTTTTTTTATTCTGTCAAAATGCGGATCTCGCCTTTTCCGGCATCAATTCGCACGCGTTGTCCGGTTTTTAATTTCGTCATCAGTCCGCCAGAGACACCGACGATGGTTGGAAGACCCAACTCACGGGCGACAACGGCCGAGTGAGAAAGAAGACTTCCGCGTTCAATCAAAAGCCCCGAGCAAGACGGATAAAGGGGAACCCATCCTGGATCGGTTCTTCCCGTGACCAGGATTTCCCCATTCAATCCTTCTGCGTCTTTCATGTTGTTTACAACACGCACGACACCTTCAATCACACCTGGGCAGCACGGAACTCCGTAAAGTACGTTGGGATCGTCAGATTGCGGAATTTCTCCTCGGAGCAAATCGCCATCGGTAAGAACTTGCGGGAATTTGCAGGCAACACCGGCCGCACCGAAACTCATAAAGCGATCCGGTGGTGGAAGAGATTCTTCATAACCTTTAAACTCTTCTTTACGAAGTTCAATGATTTTACGAAGCTCTAAGGAAACGGCACGACCTTCAATGAAGGCCATGATTTCTTCAACAGTGAGGAGGAAGATATCGCGTTCATTTTCTAGCTGACCCAAGCGAGTGAGTTGGTAGCCGATGCCTCTAAAAAGATGACGGGCAATACCGAAAATTTTGGTACGGGCAAAGCGCAGATTCTCACGGTTGCGAACCGCTTTGCGGGCTTGATTTAGGATTCTAAAATAGAACCAGCGTTTAAATCCCGAAAGTTTTTGATTTACAAGAGCTTCAGCTTTATGGCGGATTTCAAGCTCGCGCTTTTCCATCTCTTCGATGTCGTAAGATTTCATACGCACGTAACTTTGAATGGCGCCAATCGCAAAAGTCGGATCGTCATGAAGATCTTGCGCTTCAAGTTTTAATTCATTGATACAGCGGAAACCGTATTTATCCAGGAAGTCATCGACCTTTGCTTTGAATTCCGGATGTTTTCCATCGGTGAGTGTTTTCCAAGCGATATCAATAGGAGTCGCCAAAACCCATTCGCGCAAAGCAGGGTTTCCTTTATCAACCCAAGCTGCAATTCGCATCAGTGTTTTTGTTGGTTCCGTGGATTCAAGATCGCCTTGACCGCAAAGAAGATCGTTTTGCAAAGAGGCTCCATCATTGCCTTCGGCCACCCATTTTTCTGTGAGTTTTTTAAGAAGACCAAAGAAGACCATGCAAAGATAGTCATTGATGATCGGAGCTTTCCAGTTGCGCAAAACCTCGCCATCCAAATACTCATAGAACTCGCGCAATTCGTTTAAAGACATACCGCGGAAGTTCTTTTTACGGGCGCCATTGTAGGTCGCCGTGAAATGAGTTTGAAACTCAGTCACGATGCTATTGATTCTTAAAAAGCGCCACAAAGTCATCGTCAAAAGCCATGCTTTGTGAGGGGGAGAATAGCGTACAGGTGTTTTCATAAAATCAAACAAATGAGCGAACTCAGGTTTTAATCCCTGCTTTACTCCCATCATTGTTTCCATAAAAGCCTTATTGTCACTGGATCCCGGAAGCATCAAGATCAGCTTGTACCAATTGATCAAGTTGTAATAGATATTTCCGCGAATCAGGCCCAGCATATTGCGGAACATTTTTTCGTTCTTATCAATCAAAGACTGTGGCACACCGATCACTTCGCAGAATTGGATGTACACTTGACGATAAGCCTGGCTGGCGAAGCTGAACGTCAGTGGAGATGTTACACCCGAATAACTTTCAATAATGTTTGAGTTATCCCAAAGAGTGGCTTCGCTGCCATTGATGTGCGCATCGAAGAATTCCTCAGGCGGCAATGAAGTGATAGGACGGGTTTGTACGCAGTAAAGCTTGCCATTTTCAAAAGCCCATTCACAATCTTGAGGTGCTTCAAATTTCTTTTCTAATTCCAAAGCCAGCTTAGAAACTTCTTTTACCTGAGCATCAGTTAATGATGAGGCTTTGACTAAGTTTGCTTCGACATGTGTTTTCACCAATCCCCCTTCAGGGGCCTGGCGAAGAGCTTCGGGTTTATCTACGATATGAGGTTTGAAAGTAAGATCATTACGATGAACTTCGTAGTGGTCGGCGTCAAGCTCACCGCTCACGAGACCTTCTCCAAGTCCCCAAACGGAACTCACCAAAAGATGATCGCGGTCCAGAGCTTTGATTGGATTTCTAGAGAACGCCACACCCGCAGCATCTGCATTCACCATTTTTTGAATGATAACACCCATCGAAATTCCTTTAATTCCGATGTTTCGCTCAATACGGTAGGCAAGAGCTCTCTCTGAAAAAGCTGAAGCCCAGCATTTTTTTAAAGACAATGAAATCGCATCCATTCCTTTTTGAAAAAGGTAAGACGAGAACTGCCCGGCAAAAGAGTTCTGTGCTGAGTCTTCATCAAGGCCACTGGATCGCACAGCCACGAACTGGGTCGTGAGTTGCATTCGCGCAAGATTGGATTCAATTTCTTTAACCAAGGCCGAGGGAATCTGCGCTTTCAAAAAAGCGGCTTCAATATTTTCGGCACTTTTTCCTAATTGAGTCGGATCAATCAGACTGTCGGGATTTAAGGAGTTTGAAGAGATAAATTCTTCATAAGCTTCTGCACTTACGCAGAACCATTCCGGAACTGGAACTCCTTTTTGGGTGAGGCGAGCCATATTGTAGGCTTTTCCTCCGCCAGATTTTTTGAATACGGCAAGAGTGTCTTCAGAAGTAAAAATTCGTTTCATATTAACCTCTTGTTAGCCAAAGGCTGAGTGGAATGACATATAAACTAATAAGCAGACACAGAGTTCCTGCTGTTTCGACAAGTTTGAACTTTGCTTCGTTTGTCATAAAGGCAAACCAAGATAGGAGCAATAAAGCGGAGCCCGCGATAAGACCAAATAAAACAACTTGTTCTTTCATCAGAATCGCGGCGATCCAGCTTACAAGCTGCAGGAAGATAAGGATAACTGCGACACCTTTTCTGCCATAGACAGACAAATAAGTTTTTAGAATAGGATGTGCCTTTGGATCCATTTTACGTGCGACTTCGTAAGTAAAAAAGCATCCCAAGATCACAAAGCCTGCAAGGTAAGCCAAATCCGAATGAATGGCTTCTGGATTTAAAGAAGCTGCAGCATAGACTAAAAGCAAAACGATGATGATCTGATGAGTGCACGCATAAAGAAACGGTTTATTCGCAAGGCTTTCACCGACGAAGAACTCTTTATACATCAAATAAAGATAAAGAACGGTCAAGGCGTAAGAAATTGCCGAAGCACTATTGAGCAAAAAAGAAAGGCCGGCAAAAACCCACATCACTACAAGCCCTGCGTTGACAACCTTTTTCATTGCCGAAACACTGATCAGTCCGCGAGGTAAAGGGCGCTGCGGATGAGCCACCACATCCTTTGAATAATCTTTCAGTTCATCCATCAAACGAAGTTCAATAAAGAAAAAGAACAAACCGACAAAAGGAATAAGCAGTTCCCACGTCCATGGTGTTTGCGTCACGGCTTTCGCCGTCATGACAAAGCCGCCGACGATCAGCGCATAAGAGGCCAAGGGCAAACGTTCTTTTATAAAACTAAGCCACGCTGTCATACTGTTTTACTCCCGCAAAATATCCTAATAAAGAAAGTCCCGCCATAAGAAGACCCAACTGAGGAACCCATTGTTGTTGAATAAAATAGGCCCCTAAAGGGGGACATAAAACTTGAGCCAAGGATTGAAGAGAATTGGAGAAACCCAATGCCAAACCTTCTTCTGATTTGTGCAAGCTTTTGGTCAGTCGGCTGGTCACCGTCGGACGAATCAAAGAGTTGCCAATACCGAAAACTCCGCAGGCCACAAAAAATAAAAAAACGTTTTGGGAAAGACCAACACCGACGTAGCCCAACAATGTAAGAATGAAACCTGTAGAACTTAGATTTTTATCGCCAAAACGTTTTTCCAGTTTCGGAAGCATAAAACCTTGAATAACGATGCCGATGACACCAAGAGCTCCGAAAAGATAACCGATTTCAGAAGGGCCGTATTTTTCTCCATGACTGTTGGTAAAGCGCATTTCCATGATGAGGCCCAAGCCCGAAATCAGAAAAGCAAACGAACAGAAAAAGAAAATAAACTGTAAAAAACACTGGCGAGGACGTGGTTGAATAATGAATTTTTTAATGACGCTTCCCAAAGCCGGGCCTTTTCCTTTTGATGGAAGACCTTTTGGAAGCAAGAGGGTTGTCAGAAGAATACTGACGCAAGAAAGCGCGAAGCTAGAATAAATCGGCACAGACCAATTGATTTTCGCCAAAGCTCCTGAAATGGCAGGGCCTATGGTTAAAGCGAGACCGAAAACCGCACCGAAAAGACCGAAAGCTTTGGTTCTATTTTCATCTGCTGTGGAATCGGAAATCATAGCCTGCACCAAGGATAAATTTCCGGCGCCAATGCCCGAAAGAATGCGCGCAAAGAAAACAAACCCAACAGTTTGCGCTGAAGCGAGAAAGAAAAATCCGCTCGCCAAAAAGAACTGACTTAAAAGTAACAAAGTCTTTCGACCAAAACGGTCCGAAAGACGGCCTAATACAGGACTGAAAATGATTTGCATCGCTGCGTAGGAAGCGGTGATTATTCCTGTTTCAAAGACGCTGGCTCCCAATTTGATCGCAAAGAACGGCAAAAGCGGAATGATCATCATCATTCCGAGGATGTCGACAAAGACAATCAAAAGAAGGGGAGTCAGGCTTTTCCAATTCATCGTGGTGTGATTTTAATATCCATCGTCGGACCTGGCCATAAAGACCAAGTTGGTTTTGGTTTGATTTGCGAAAAATTCGTGATCTCAAATTTATATCTTTGCACAATGCGACTCATCGCAAAGGTCATTTCCATAAATGCAAATTGAAAGCCGATACATTTACGAGGGCCACCGCCGAACGGAATGTAAACTTGTTGATGGCGCCCTTTAAGATTCTCGGGCAAAAAGCGGTCCGGATTAAATGTCATGGCATTTTCCCAGAAATCACCACGACGATGCGCCACCCACACTCCTAAAAATACGGTAGAATTTTTTGGAATCGTGTAACCGCCAATCACGTCTTCTTCAAGGTTGTCGCGAGACATGATGTAGTTCTGAGGATAAAGACGTAAAGTCTCTTCAATCACACGTTTGATGTAATTAAGATTTTGCAAATCCATAAAGCCAGGCGAGCGCCCTTGCAAAGCCGTATCGACTTCGGTAACGGCCTTTTGGTAAATATCCTGGTGGGCAAAAAGATTATATAGGGTCCAGCTCATTGTGTTGCCGCTGGTATCTGTTCCACCCAAGAACATCGTCAAAACTTCATCGCGAAGCTGTTTGTCGGTCATTCTTGCGCCTGTTTCAGGATCTTCAGCATAGACAAGCATTGAAAGCAAAGTGCCTGAGGGATTTTCTCTTTGTCGTTCTTCACGAATCATGCGGTAAACGACGCTGTCTAAGAATTCCATGGCTCTTTTAAATTTAATATTGGAAGGCAAAGGCAAAGACTCAGAAATGTCCAATGGATTGAGAGTGCGATCTACCGTAAATTGGAGCGCGTATTTAAAAGCTTCGATGATGTCGTTGATTTCTTTTTCAGGAACTTGAGATCCCAAAAGAGCACGGGCTACGATTTCCATTGCAAGTCGCTGGAATTCTGTAGTGGCTTCAATCAATTCGCCTTTTTTTCTTTTTTCGTCCCAACGATCCAGCATTTTATCGACGTTATGAACCATCAGCTCTGAGAGTCCACTTAAGGCTTCGCGATGCAAATGCGGATTCATTTTACGACGTTGTGTCAGCCATTCTTCGCCTTCGCTGGTCGCAAGTCCTTTTCCAAGGTAGCCACTGGCTTTTTCAAAGGTGCGGCCTTTCCAGTATTTTTTGTGGTGACTTACCAAAATCTGCTGAAACAAATCAGGGTGAAAAATGATGTAGCTTGTGCGCACACCAAATGGAAGCTTAACGATTTCGCCGTATTTACGATGAGTTTCTTCAAGATACTCCAAGCGATTCCAAATAAGTTTATGAGTGTTCGCCGCAAATTCTAAAAATGAAGGTCCTGGTACTTTGCTCATAACGTTCCTTACAAGTCCTTTTTGTAAAGTGTGTATTCGTGCGTCCACAGGTGTTTTTGTTTTTTACCGTAGGACTCGCTTTGATTTCCGGCCTTCACCAGGGCGGAGATCGTTTTTTCCAACCCCTTTGGTACGGCAGTGATAAGACAGTGGTGAAGCATGGCGTTTGAAAGGCCATTTCCTCTTGCAACAGGATCAATGCCGACTGTCTTAAGTACGAAATAGTCTTTTTCGATGATATTGAAAAAGTAACCAACATCTTCTCCACTCGGTGAGACTGCAAAAACAGCATGCTCTAAATTTTCTTTCTTAGCCAGAGGAACATAGAATTCTTTGAAATAGTCTAGGGGCACAGGCTCAAAGAGAAAATTCTTTTGAAACGCCGCCATCGTAATACGGTGAAGAGACGGAATATCTTTTTGCAGCATTTGTTCTGCGATCAAGGGTCTGAATGAAAAACCTTTTTGCAAAGCTTTTTCGTAGTCCGCTTTCGTGCTCTCGAAAAGATCTTTCAAGCCCGTGTATCCATTGGTGTGATAAGATGCGTGGTTTTGAAAGCCAAACGATTCAAAATATTCAGAATAAGAACGAGGATGGTTTGGCTCCCAAGAAAAAACCTGTGGGTCTTTCCAATCCGTGCGGAATCGGTAGGGAAGCCAAGTGTTTAAATTCACAGGTCCTACTGCCGCTTTGACACCTTTTGCACGCAACCAGGAACTGGCTTTCTCTAAAAGAGAATGCGCCGTTGATTTATCTTTTGCTTCAAAAAAACCAAGATAGCCGTGATCCTTATAGAACGGCGATAAGTTCGCACCAATGCGTCCAATGACGTTGTCATTCTCAGTGGCGATCCAGAATTCGCAAGGGAATGGTAATGGCCGACTGAGCAGAGCTTGAGTCCAAGCCTCCGGCGCCATACCGAAGACTTCCTCTGTTGTGCGCAAGAGAGAAGGTGTTTTCGCGAATAAAGTGTCGAACGCTGATTTATCTGATGTTTCAGAGCGAGCTAAGATTTTAAAGGTCATGAAGACCTGCCTTTTTTAAACTTTGTAAACGGTCAATACGGGCACGGTGTCGTCTGTCGCGAATAATTTTAGCTTCGTGCACGGCTTGAATGACCGGGAATGTTTTTCTAATTTCCAGTTCTTTACCACTCAGATTTTCTCCGACTAAGCAAAGACCGGTTCGGGATTTATGAAGAAACGCTTTGCTGGATTTTAAAAATGCGTACACTTGTTGCTCGAGTTCAAAATCTTCCAAAGATTGCTGACTTCGACCGGAATACCACCAGCCTTTTTCATCCGAGACAATACGGTCACCCATCGAATGCCAGACATGTCCTTCTGAGTCTTTATGCTTGTTCTTTTTATTTTCTTCCGCGTTGCCAATGTACTCAGGGCAAACATGAGGACCTGTCACCCAAAGGCCCGTGTCTTCAAATTTTGATTGAATTTCAGAGGCCGGATGACCGACGAAAAGTGTTTGAAAATATCCTTTCCCTTCAGAAAAAGAAACGGCTTCACGCGCATCGGCGTGAGCGACGGGTTCAGCTTCACTGCTTCCGTAAAGATGCAGAAACTGAGACTTGGGCCAGCGTTTAAAAGCTTCTTTGAAAATCCACGTGTCGGTCAGTGCGCCACCGACATGAATCGATTTAAGCTCAGGTAAAATATTTTGATATTTAAAAAGCTCTAACAAAAATGCAGGGCCCGTTGTCAGTGTCACGGGTTGCTGTTCTTTGGGAAGGGCAAAGATGTGTTCAAGCTGAGTCTTTTTCCATTTCGGATTCACAATCACAGAAGTGCGGCCCGCTGCTAGATTCGCTAACGCAAAGTTAGCAAACAAAGTCATATCGGGACCGTCATGTTTTGAAAGCCCGAGGGAGTGATCCAAAGCATGATACTGGTCAACGAGATAGCCTTGATTGCGGCGCACGCCTTTTGGTTTGCCCGTAGTTCCCGTTGTGAAAGTGATAATGCCAGGAATCTGGGGATCGACGGATTCCGCTTTGAAATCGGAAGTCGACTCTTTAAAAAGATTTGTTACGTGCATCCAACGGGGAATGTGACGAATGGAAGAAACGCGTAGACCCCAGAGGTATCCCCACCAACGAGTGACGAAAAGTTTTGGTTTTACCAAATTAATAACGTGTTCAATGTCTGTGACTGGCATCCACGGCTCGACCAGGATGACCGAAACCCCCATACCTAATGCAGCACAAATGATCGCATAGAGTTGGGGAGTCAAAGTTTCCAGAAGCAGCAATGAATCTCCAGCTTTGAGATTCATCTTTCGCAAGGTGACTTGGGCTTTACCGCCTTGGTGCAGAAGCTCGGCAAAAGAAATCTGCTCCGTCGGAGAAAGCCAAATGGCCGTCCGCTCGGGATGTTCTTTTGCCTTTTGCGTAAAGAGCTCGACACAATTCATGGCGTCCCTAAGTCGTATTAAACATATAATTCTTCGATTTTATCCTTAAATTTTTGATCCAACACTTTGCGCTTCACTTTCAAAGAAGGAGTAAGTTCTCCGCCTTCAATCGTGAATTCATTGGGAAGAACCAAATACTTTTTAATACTCTCGTAACTTGCCAGTTGCGCATTGGCATCAGCGACAGCTTTGCGGGCAATATCTTGCACAAAAGAAGAATTCACCAAAGAATTCCAATCGCTGTAGCTGACATTCTTTTCTTTCGCCAATTGTTCAACGGAAGGGCGGTCCATCGTCAGCAAGGCCACGATGTATTTCTTCTGATCGCCATGGATATGCACATGCGCGATATATGGAGAAAGTTTTAACAAGCCTTCAAGGCGCTGAGGTGCCACGTATTTACCACCGGCCGTTTTAATCAAATCCTTTTTACGGTCCGTGATCTTTAAATCACCGCTGGGAAGAATTTCACCGATATCACCCGTATGAAACCAACCGTCTGTGAAAGCTTCTTTCGTTGCTTCCGAATTCTGATAATATTCTTTCATCACCTTGTCGCTTTTAACTAAGATTTCTCCGTCTTCAGCAATTTTTAATTGCACTTCGCCAATCGGACGACCGACGCTGCCAAAGCGATAGTTAAAAGGTGTATTCACAGTGATCGCCGCTGTTGTTTCTGTCAGACCATAACCTTCCAGAATTAAAATTCCTGCAGAGTGAAAAAATAAAGCGATGTCTTTTGAAATCGGAGCACCGCCGCTAATAGCAAAACGCAAACGACCGCCAAAAGCTTCCGTGATTTTTCCTAAAACCAGCTTGCGAGCCATTTCGTATTTTACCAAAAGATCCAAAGGCAGTATCTGTCCGCTCATTTTGTATTCGCCGACTTTTTTACCAATGGAAAGAGCCCAATTAAAGACTTTCATCTTCAATGGCTGTGTTTGTACTTGCGCCCAAATAGCCGCATAGATTTTTTCAAAAATACGCGGAACAGAAACCATGATAGTTGGACGAATTTCCGTAAGATTGCCACGAATCTTTTCTAAGCTTTCGGCGTATGCCATTGTGAAGCCAATATACAAATGACCCCAATGTTCGATACGGCCTAAAATGTGAGCATACGGAAGGAAGCTCAGTGAAACGTCTTCTTCTTTGGCTCCACAGAAAGGAAAAGCCTCTGAAACTTCACTGAAAGCCTGAAGGTGAGTAAGAACCACGCCCTTCGGTCTTCCCGTTGTTCCGGATGTATAAAGGATCGTTGCTGTGTCTGAAGCTACGATGGTTTCGCAAGTTCTACGATATTGATCGGGATGTTTAACCAAATAGTCTTGTCCCATTTTATGCACACGATCCCAAGTGATGGCATCGGGATTAGGACAAGTGTTTTCGAAGACCACCAACTTTTCAATCGTCGGGCATTTGTCTTTAACAGCTTCGAAAATTTTCAACGGGCCGCGAGTTTCACAAACCAAAACGCGTGCCTGACAGTTATTTAAAATATACTCAACATCTTCGGCCGTATTGTTCTGATAAATAGGAACGGTGATCGCTTTGATACCGAAGATCGCAAGATCCATGACGGACCACTCGTAACGGGTATTCGCCATGATCGCAACTCTATCGCCTTCTTTGATCCCCATGGACAGAAGGGCAGAACCGACATTTTCTACATCTTGGTAATACTCCGGCCAAGTTTTTGAAGTCCATGAACCATTGGTTTTAAATTTCACAGCGGTGTGATTGGGATTACGACCGCGCATGCTGAGAATAGAATGTCCCAAAGTGGTGGGCTTCGTCATGATGATAACTCCCAAGTTGCAAATGTATAACGAAGGGGATTACTTCAAATACAAGTCTAAAATTTTTCGTTGATCCGCAGGAACTGTGACAGTGGTTTCTGCTGAAAGTCCTGTTGTTTTGTTGCGTGCTTGAATCTTAACACCGACTTCCGCTTGGATGAGATAAGCATCTCCGGAAGGTTTGATGTTAACAGGAACTCCGGCGATGCGAAGTTCAGGATTAGCTCCACCATTCACAATGTTGATGATGACTGAAGCCACACGAGGAAGTCTTTGCATCGTTCCCGTGAATGAATAAGCTTCATAAGTCGGAGTGATTGTTGTCACTAAATCCGTATAACCTTCTTTAACAAGGCGAAGGCTAAATGGCGTGTTGGCTTTCACAGTTTTGCGAGCGGGAGTAAATTCACCCGTATCCACGCCGTCAATAACAACACGAGCGCGGTCTGGATTACTGTAAAGCGTGACTGTGTATTCAGGAGATGTCGCAGACAAATCCGTTTGTTGAATACCGTTGGTGTTGCTGGCTTGGTTTTCTCCACCGGAAGTCACTGGCGCCATCCCAACAGCGGCCGGTGCTTTGTTAGGAGATTTTTTCGAAACAAAATTATTAAATACCCACCAGCCACCGATCATAAGGATCAAGCCGATCACAGCCTTCATCGCCATGCCCGTGATATTTTCTATCGACGATGCTGAGGACGCTGACTTCGGAATAGCCGGGCGAGTTCCCGCATATCCTCCAGAAGGAGTGCGAGTCATCGTGTTGTTGCCTGAGGCAAAGGTTCCCGTAGCTTGCGTGCGAGTTTGCGTGATGTTGGTATTCGTATGAGTGTTGGCTGGAGCCGCTCCCGTGGGACGTGGAGGTGGCTTCAAGTTATCCAGGTTCACGCGAATATCTGTGGAAGTATCCAGATTCAATTTATCATCATCACTGGATTCTGCGGCTGCGGGTGCAGCTGCAGGAGGACGAGGTGCTGAGTTGCCGCGAAGATCCGTCTGTGTCACAACGGTTTTATCTTCCGGATTGTTTCCTTGAATTTTTGCGAACTCAACAAGCTTGCGACGTTGTTCAAGGAAGGCCGCAGAAAATGCGTTCTTCATGAAAACGCTGAAGTCGTGAGGAGAAAACTCAGGGTATTGCGTATTCAAGAAACGATTCAAATCACGGTGCAAGGCTGCCGCTGTTTGATAGCGAAGGCTCTTATCTTTTGCCAAAGCTTTATTAACAATTCTTTCCAACTCCGGAGGAACGGAAGGATTGATCTTACGGATGGAAGGAACTTGGCACTCGCGGATTTTTCTTAAGATCGCCGCTTCACTGTTGGAAGTGAAAAGACGGTCATTGGCCAAAAGCTCCCAAAGAACGATACCTAAAGAGAAAATATCAGTGCGTGGGTCAATGGCTTGACCGTCAGCTTGCTCGGGACTCATGTAGCCGTATTTCCCTTTCAGAGTTCCGGCTTTTGTAGCTTCGAGCTGTGTTTCTGCTTTAGCGATACCGAAGTCGATGATTTTTACTTCACCTTCAAAACTCACCATGATGTTTTGTGGACTCATGTCACGGTGAACGATGTTCAAAGGTTTTCCCGTTGTGCCGTCGATGCAGCGGTGAGCGTGATCAAGTCCGGCAGCCACTTCTTTCATCATGTAAACGATCTGTTCGATGATGAATTGTGTGTTGGACTTTTTAAGCTCATTGAGAATTTGACGAAGATTTCTTCCTTCCACGTATTCCATGACAAGGAAGAACTGGCTTCTTTCCACACCGAAATCGTAAATTGAGACAACGTTTCCGTGATTCAGGTTCACGGCGATCTTTGCCTCTTCTTTAAACATCTCAATAAATTCTTGATGATCGGAATATTGGGGAAGGATGCGTTTGATAGCGACAAACTTATTGACGCCAACCGCTCCCGTTGACTTAGACAGGTACACTTCGGCCATGCCGCCTGCAGCGAGACGCTCTAGAAGAATGTACTTACCAAACTGCTCTACGGGCTGAGACATGAATTCCTGTTCCCCTTTGAGAAGTCTATCGGTAAAATAAAACTAATCCTTAAGGAGATTTGTCTATGAAATGGATAGGACTGACCGGAGGTATAGCTTGTGGCAAGAGCACCGTGAGCCGTATGCTTAGAGAACATTCCATTCCTGTCATCGATGCCGATGAAATTGCCAAAGAAGTTGTGAAATCAGGATCTCCCGGACTTAAGTCTGTCATCAACGCTTTCGGGAGTGAGTTTCTTTTGGAAGACGGATCTTTAGATCGTCGCAAATTAGGACAACATGTTTTCGGTCACCCGGAACTTTTGCATCGCTTGGAATCGATTCTTCATCCCTTGGTGCGAGAGGAAACCCGCCGCCGCCGTCGTTTGCTTGAAGGAATGAATGAGCCTTTGGCTATTTACGACATACCTTTGCTTTTCGAAACCAAAGCTCAAGATCAGTTTGATGGAATCATCGTGGTGAGTTGTACAAAGGGACAACAGCGTGAACGTCTTTTACGTCGCAACAAGTGGACGGAAGATGAAATTGAGATGCGGATTGCTTCGCAGATTCCGATTCAGTTCAAAGAGCAAGAAGCTGATTTTGTTTTGCACAACAATCGCGACGAGCAACATCTTTTAAAAGAAGTCGACCGTTTGCTGGCGTGGATTGAGAATCAGAAAATAGAAACTTAGAAGGAAAAATTATAACCGAATTGTGCAAAAATATCGGGCCCCGTGATCGCGTATCCGACGCCAAATTCAGAGATAAAACTTTCTCCAAATCCAATCGAACCGCGAAGTCGCAAACGGCGGATTTCAACAAGTCCACCCAGTTCTCCAGAGCCTTCTAAAAACATATTTGCCGAAGCTCGCACATAGGGCATGTAAGTTTCTTCAGGGCAGCAATACCAACGCCGTCCCACCGAGATGCCGACGAAATTCGCCTTGTTCACTTCAACTTGATAATCCCACACAGGGAGCGATTCGTTCATCGGAATATAGCGTAAGGCTAAAAACGGTCCCTGATGATATTCGTCGCTCTCGATGTAGTTTCCTCCCGCAAATCCCACGGAAGTGTTTAAGTAAAAAGTAGGGCGGTCCTTGATCATGGACGGGGTGACGGTTGCGAGCAAAGGATCATCTTCCGCAGAAAGCGGTGTCGTTTCTAAAGTGGTCGTTGTTTGAGGAGCTGCCAATGTGGCAAAACCGCTCAAGACCAAGGTCAAAAAAAAGAGAGGAAGAAAAACTCGCATAAGACAAAGTATAAATTATGTCTACAATCAAGTTAACGAAAAATTTGGAGGCAAAAATATATGTCTAAGCGAGGATCGTTGTTCCTCACAGGCCTTATTGCTCTGTTAACTGGACCAGTTGCATCAGCAGAAAGCATTAGCACAACCATTCATCACCATTATCAGGCACCACGTGCGTTAGGAATGGGCGATGCTTTTGTGGCCGTTGCCAATGATTACACGGCGCTGTTCTACAATCCGGCAGGTTTGGCGAGAAGAGAAGACGGGCAGATCAATCTTTCCATGAGCTTTGCGGGAACTCCGGGAGCGATGGATTTTTACAATGAATACAAAGACATTGAAGAATCCAATAAGACGGAGTCTGAAAAGCAAACAGCTTATTTACAGCTTATTGAAAAACACTATGGTGATGTCTATTCAATTCGCGCGGCTCCACTTGAGGGCGTTTGGGTCAGACCTAACTGGGGAATGGCATTTATTCCTTTAGATTTGAGCGTTGAAACAGCAATGCACAAGCAGATTGGTCCGACGCTGAACACGACAGTTTATGCTGATACCACTTTGGCCATGGGCTATGGCGATGATCTTCACTGGTTTGATCATGGCCGTCTTTCGTGGGGTATCACTGGCAAGTTTGTGAATCGTGGATTTTTTAGTGAACCTATTGCTGCCATTGATCTTGCTCAAAGCAGTGAGATCGTTAAAAAAGAAGACCTACTTGAAGGATACACGGTGGATGCCGATTTAGGATTGTTGTGGACACCCGAACTTCCTGATTCGGGAATTTGGTCGGTACTTCGTTTGGCGCGTCCTACATTTGGAGCCGTCGTTCGTAACGTCGGCGAAGTAGGATTCGGGCAAACTATGAAACTTCTTAATAAAGAAAAACAGGATGGCACTCCTGAAAAACTTTATCGTGTGGTGGATTTAGGATCTCGTTGGGAATACCCGTCCATGTGGATCTTTGGTGGTCGTGGTGTTCTTGATGTTCGTGACCTCGGACATCCGGATTTCAATTGGAGAAAAGGCGTTCACTTAGGTTTTGAATTCGATTGGACAGTCAGTACGTGGTGGAAAGGGCAGTATCGTGTGGGTCTAAGCCAAGGCTTCTGGACAGCGGGATTGTCGGCGGAGCTTGGGATCTTCAATTTGGATGTTGTGAGTTATGCGGATGACGTTGGAACGAAAAATACGCCAATTGAAAGCCGTGTGTATGCGACTCGCTTGAACTTGGATTTCTAGAATATAAAGACATTGAAAATAAAAAAGCCCGCTTTATTAGGCGGGCTTTTTGTTTTTTTGGAGATTGCTTATTTAGTTCTTCCAGTTTTGTAGCAACTCTTTACCGATCGCAACGAGTTGAGCTGGATCTGTTGTCGCAATATCGTATCCAGAGTTAGAGACTGCGGAAGTAATCTGACCGCAAATCTCATCGTTTGTGCTAGTGCCAGAGCCGCAAGTCGATGTGTAGACTGTTTGGATTGAAGTTACGATTGTTGTAACGGTGGATTCAGCATCAGGATCATTAGCGTTAAGACCCGTAATTAAATCATTAATAGATTGTGTAATTTCGGCTGTATCACAGCCTGAAAGATCCGCACCACAAGAACCCATTGGTGCAATGCTTGCCAGTGTCGTCGCACTTTTCGCCATGGCTGCAATCAACTTCATTCCGGCACTTCCTGATTTATTGCAATCGCTGAATGTGGAATTGATCGAGCTGACGCTTGGAAACGTTAACGCAGATAGCATTCCCGCAGCTCCCGCATTTCCATTAATAGCATTTAAAGCATTAGAAAGATTTTCCGGGCTTGTGACTTCCGCACCGATAAATCCAGCTGCGCAGCGAAGGGCGTAAGCTTTTTCCGAAGTCAGTCCTTCAATTTTACTCATGCAGGCTGTTGCAGAAGAAGAGTCTGTCGCTTTGTCGAGGCAGAACTGCGCTTCCGCCAACATGTCTTTTTCTGTTTGCTCAGCTTCGCATCCGGTAAGTAAAGCTGCCAAACTCATAGCTAGAATCGTCGCTGTTGCCTTATTGAACTGCATTGTCTTTCTCCTTCTGAGAGTCCGATAGATATAAATACTTATCGGAATTACTACGTAGGTCTTAACTCATAAATGCATAGGAATGTGTTGCCTTTGAGATGGCTGGTCTTTCGACGGTATTTTCTCAAAGTGTCTCAATATGAGTCCGGGATCTGCCGATAAGTTTTTCGATATAGTTCGAAAACCTTTAGCGAGGTATCTATGAAAAGGATTTTGTGGATCGCGCTCATACAGATTTTCTTTGTGATGGCATTTGCCTACGATGCGAATGCGCGTGAGCGTCACAGTTTTTATTCAGGTGTTCGTTGCCTTGGAATGGGCGGCGCTTGTATTGCAGTTACAAATGATGAAACGGCTTTGTTGGTCAATCCCGCCGCTCTTGGAAAACTTCGTGATTTTTATGGTACGATCATCGACCCCGAGGTGGAGTTCGGTTATCAAACGCAAGGCTTTTATGGTGAAAAGACATTTGCAAATCCTTACAGCCTTGAAGATGTCGCTCCAGCTTTAGATAAAAAACGAAGTGCCTACTATCATGCCAAGGCTCAAGTTTTTCCTTCCTTCGTTGGAAGAAATTTCGGTATCGGTCTTTACGGTAACTATTTATTAGATGCGGAGATGTCGAACGATGGTTCGACAATTGATACTTACTATCGCAATGACCTGGCGTTTGTTTTGGGATTCAACTTTCGCTTCTTTGATGGTCGTATCAAGCTTGGCTTTAATACGAAACTGATCAATCGTATCGAAGTCGACAATCCCTCGCTCAGTTCGACGGGGCCTCTTTCTTACAGCTCCATCGCAAGTGAAGGCGTGGGGCTTTCAACAGATGTGGGTTTGATTCTTTCGGCTCCGTGGCAGTATCTTCCAACAATCACAGCCGTTGTTCGTGATGTGGGTGGCACAAGTTTCGATCAGTCACATGGTGTCCGATTAGACACAGCGACTCGTCCCAATCTGGTAAAACAAGATGTAGATGTCGCTGCCGCAATCTTTCCGATACATACAAACTATCTTCGTTCGTCTTGGACGGTAGAGTACCGTGGCTTATTAACATCAGGTGATGAGCCTGACAAAGCGAAGTTGCTTCATGCTGGGATGGAGTTCAACTTCGGAGATGTGTTCTTTTTCCGTGCCGGATATAATCAAAGGTATTGGACTGCTGGTATGGAACTGTCATCAGAACGTTTTCAGTGGCAGGTCGCGAGTTACGGCGAAGAGGTCGGCACAGTTGACACACCTAAAGAAGACAGACGTTATACATTTAAGTTCGCGTACCGCTTTTAAGGATGAATATGAAGTACAGAAACTTAATGATCATTCTCTTGTGCCTTCTGCTGACCACCTCGTGTGGGCAGCCTAATGTGTTGACTGAGTATTCCAATACCGACTCAGATGAAGCTTTATATCTGGATGCAAAAAACAAAATGGATGATTTCGATTGGGATGGTGCCATTGACATCATGACCAATGAGCTATCTGCCAGCTATCAGGCTCGAAACGATGTGAAAACAAGCCTGATGCATGCGTATGGCGGTAAATGCGGAATTTCTTTTTTTGACCTTATTCATAATTTAAGCAATGTGACTTCGACAAAAATGTTTGAGTTCGTTCTGCAACTTTATGCAAATAAAGTCGTAGATGTGACGGCCTGCGACCACGCTATCACCGTTCTTAAAAGCATTGGGGCGACAGCTGCTGAAAGAACAAATCAACAAAATGCTTTTGCGGCGATTCTTGGACTCACTCGCATGGCGACAACGATTCATGCAAAGTTTGATACCGAATCTTCAGGGTTAGGAAACGGTATTGTCGATGCGGGGGCAGATTCTTGTCCTATCGCTGACGTCGCAGGACGCTTGTCAGATGCAGATATGAATCGAATCATCGCAGGCTTGGGGCTTGTGTTTGAAAATCTTTCGGCTCTAGGTGATCAACTCACAGGAGGAACTGCGGGTTCTTCATTTGATGCCGCTAAAACTTTATGCGAGACAGCGGTGCCGACTTTGGATAAGACAACACCACAATCTTTAGATCCCGGTGTTCCCGCTGGTATCAGTTGGACGGACTTAGGACACACAAATCCACCGACATGGCCCGACTTGGGATTGCCTGCAGATATTGCCGATCCTATCAATTGTTTAAATACCGATGAATCTGCGGTGACAGATAAAATGCGTCGTATTTTTAGAAGAATGATTAAGGATGCCAACCTCGGTGTGGGAATGGCGGCCTCTTGTAACATTGCAAATATTTCTTTTGATTTGAATGCTCAATCGCCACCGAAAGTGGACGTTACAATCGACTGTTGTCCGGGGCTTGCGAAACCATGAGAATTTTGTTTTTTGTTCTTATTTTATTTTCTAGCAACTCTTGGGCGCAGTCCTTAGGAGATACCGCGCGCTCTATTCGCGCTCGCGGAATGGGCGGAGTCTACGTGCCATTCGTAGGCGGTGCAGACGCGTTGTTTGTGAATCCCGCGGCTCTTGGAAAAGGTTCTGTTCTCGATATCAAGTTGATGGAACTGACAGTAGGAACAAACACGGAGCTTGTAGAAAACCTCTCTGCATTTCAAAGCATTGATGCTAACGACCCCTCGACCTTCAATCAGTTTTACGGAAAAAAAATGTGGGCGCAAGCGACTGGTAAAGCTGCCGTTGCTCTGCCGTTCATTGCTCTAGGGTATTTGAACGACAGCGAAGTGTCCGTTGAGTTGCACAATCCCGCGTTTCCTCAGTTTGAAACTTATTTTAGAAATGACGAAGCAGTTTATTTAGGCTCGGCTTTTCCGATTGGCCCGGCGACATATGTGGGAATGAGTTTAAAAAGAGTCAATCGCTGGGGAGGAAACACTCAAGAGTTGGCTGTTTCAGACGTAGCAGACGCTTCAAGTCTTCAAGACATCGGAACTAATTTCCAAAATAAAGGAACTGGTTACGGATTGGACTTAGCTATTTCGACAGAATTGCAGGCGCCTGTTTTAAAACCAACCTTGGCCCTGGTATGGCAAGACGTTGGAAGCACCGCCTTTAAACAAACAGCGGGAAGCGACGCTCCTCCTCACATTGAGCAGAACCTTACTTTTGGCGCAGGGCTAGGAGTTGATTTGCCGGGTTTGGATTTAGCGTTGGGACTCGAAGCAAGACATTTGATGGAGCCTGATATTGAGTTGGGAAAGAAAATCCACGTGGGTGCTGAGATTTCTTTGCCAATGATCGATTTACGCGCGGGTTATAATCAAGGATATCTCAGCTATGGTGCGGGAATTAATTTATTAATATTTCAGTTAGATGCAGTTAGTTACACGGAAGAGACAGGGTTCTATCCTGGTCAAGCTGGAGACGCTCGTTATATGGTGAGTCTCAGTTTTGATTTAAGCTTTGATGCTAACTTCAAATTCACGGATAATAACGGCAAGAAGAGAAAACTAAAACAACGCCGGTAATCTAGAAATGCTGCAAATTATTCCGATAGAAAGTCGATCTCAAATCACCGAGATCTTTGCGAAATATAATCCACGGGAACAGTCGTGGCTTGTTTCGGATTTGCGCACAAAGTTCGAACTTCAACAAAAAATTCTGGGTCGTGAAGGTCAATACATCGACGAATCTGTTTTGCGTGCAAGTGACCTTTGGAAAATTCTTTTAAAGCGCTTAGATCCAGGTCTTCGTTTGGTGAGCGATCCTTTTGCCAGATCTCTTCTGAGAACAATCATGGATGAGCATGCCGAAGTTTTAGGTGTGAACTCTTCTGCCGAAGACACGGTCTTCTCGTACATCGATCAAATGGCGGCAATCATTTTCCATCCGGAAGGGACATCTCGCCTGGAAGAGTGGTTTGCGTCACACCCCGAGTCCATGAATCGCTGGAAGGAATGGTATTTAAGAGCGCGTTTTTGTGCTCTTAAACTTCTACAAGATCATCGCATTATCACAGCCGACTGGATCACGGCCTATCTGCAAAACTTCAATGAGCTTGAAAGAGTTTGGAATATTCCGTTGATCGTCGATTTAAGTGGCGAGATCTCTCGTGTGGAAGCTGAAATCTTGCGCGTGCTTTCTCGCTCCGTAGATGTTATTGTTTTGGAACCTAATCCTTCTTGGAAATCCGATTTCCATTTTCTTTTAAAACCCTACGAGGATTTGCGGGCGCAAAGCCAAAAGATTGAAACTCTTCCTGCTGTTGCTAAAAAAGAAAAGCGCGTTGAAGTTTTACGCTTCTCCGGAATGCTTGCGGAAATCAAACACAGCGTCGGACAAGTTCGTGAATGGTTGAATGCGGGAATCGCGGCAGAGTCTATTGCTGTGATCGCTCCTGATATCGAAATTTATTGGCCTGTCTTGCAAGCTTATCTTGAAGAGGAAGGAATTCCTGCACAAAAGGATATCACTCACAAAGCACAAAGCTTACCTTCGGTCACTCGTTGGCTGGCGTTGCTTCGTTCTAAGAGTGGTCGCCTTTCGAGTTCGGATTTGGAAATTTCTTTTTTTGATAAAGAAGAGTCGCAGCAGCTTCGCTATGAAGAATTTAGATCTTTGTTTAAAAGCCTCTATGTGAATGAAGATCTTGCACGCAATGATATTGTCTATAAAGTTTTTCACGAACAATTAGACCTTACAGGTCTTTTGGGGCGCGACGAGTTTGTTGCTAAGGCCCTGCTTTACTGGAACTCTTCTGAAACAGATATTGTTCAAGTGGTCTTGCGCGAACTTTTGCAAAACGCTACGAGCTCTACAAAACTGATCTGGAAAGAATGGCTAAGTTATCTTGAAAGCATTGTCGCCGCTAAAGAATACACCTTAGAAAAAGGAAATCCTCGCGGTGTGATGGTGACAAAACTTATGTCTGCGCACAGTGAAAAAGCTCAGTACCGTATTTTCATTGGCTTAACGGACGAATCTCTGCGCGGTCGAAACAAGACACAGCTTTCGGGGCAAGATTACTTCGAACTTGCGAAAGATATTGGTTTTTACTTGGACAATCCTGATCAAAGTGATCTGGAGTTTGAACTTCGTCTTTTGGCGGAGGCTGAAAGTGTTCAAGATATCTATTGCTTTGGCGCGACGGATTTAAGTGGCTCACTTTGTTCTCCGGCGACTTTTTGGATGAGTCTTAAGGGAGATCACGAAAAGCTCACGCTTCCAAAAGAGACGCGCTGGGATGAACTTCAGCATTCTGAAGAACGCGGCGGTCGTCCATGGATTGTCTCGCGCAAGGAAAATATTCAAAAGCGCATTGCTCAGGATTTAGGAAAGTTAGAGCCTGAATTAATTTCTTCTTCAGAGCTTCCGCGCATTTCCGCTTCTGCAGTAGAGAGCTTCCTTGAGTGCCCATTTATGTTTGCGGCACAAAGATACTTTAAACTCAAAGATCTTCCTGACGTTGATTTAGATGTGGATCACCGCACGCGCGGGCAATTAGCCCATGCTCTTTTTGAAAAGCTGACGGTGGAGCCTATGCGCTTCGACCGGAAGGCAGAAGAGCTAGAATATATTCTTGAAGCTGTCCGTATTGAAAAGAAACTCCTTTTTGCTGACGAACGATTGTGGGTTCCTTTAAAAAAGAAACACATTCAATTAGGTTTAAGATTCCTGGATTTTGAAAAGCGCTGGCGTGAAGAGTTTAAAAAGACCCGCACACTCGCGCGTGAAAAACGCTTTGAATTTTATTTTGATCCAAAAACGGAAGAGATCTCGCGGGAGCCCAAAGACAATTGCTTCCGCATCTCAGGGCAGATTGACCGTATCGACGGCGATGACAGCAATCATTTGGTTGTTGTGGATTACAAAAGTTCTGCCGGCGGAATTTCCGCCCACGGTTCGTGGTTTAAAAACCGTGAACTTCAATTGCTCTTTTATATGTGGGTGATCGAGAAGGGACTTCTCGAAGACATCGGTGGCGAAGTTATTGGTCTTTTCTACTATGTCTTTAGAAACTTTGAGCGCAAAGGTTTTAAGATCGAAGATTTAGCAGGAATGCTTTATCCAGCCTCGAAACGTAAAGATAAAAACGCCACCTTTGAAGCCAAAGAACGTTATATGACGGAATTTAGCACCGTTTTAATGTCGACATTGGACCGAATCAAAAAAGGCGAGTGCCAAGCGGAACCTGCCGAATATAAAACCTGCGTAAACTGCGAGTGGAGGCGACAATGTCGGGCACCACATCTGAATTAAAAAACACGATCCTGCGCGCGGGTGCAGGGGCGGGGAAAACGACGACTCTGACACAGACTTTTTTAAAGTTTGCGAGTGATTTTAAAAACAGAAACGGAAAGTTTCCACGCATCGTCGTAACAACGTTTACAAGAAAAGCCACGCAAGAGCTCAAAGAAAGACTTTTGAGTAAAGCCTTGGACGACGGTCGTGATGATTTGTTCCAATACGTGAGTTCTAAATCCCAAGTTCAGATTTCAACGATTCACGGGGTTTTAAGTCTTTTCTTGTCTCGTTATGGTTCTGCTGTTGGCTTAACACCTGACTATAAAATCATGAGTGAATCGGAAATTCGTAAAGGTGCGCGCAAAATCATGCGCAAGTACCTTTTAGAAAATCCGCAGTTGCAGGAACTTTTGGAAGAATATGATTTTCAAACCCTGGAAGGGGCCTTGCTGAAATATTTTGGCGAAAACGTGATTTTTCCGCAGATGAAGTTTATCGCGAAAGATGAACTTCAAAAAGAAGCGGCAAAAATCGTCCAAGATATTTCTGGAAAGCTAAAGCGTGTTTGCACAGAGATCATGCAAGAAGCTTCAAATGAAAAATGGCAAGAGTACGCACAGTCTCTGGCTGGTTTTGATTGGACGGTCTCGAACCAAAACTGGGACGGTTTTTTTGAAAGACTGGATAGTTTCTGGGAGTTCACGTCAAAGCCTGTTTTCCGTAAAGCGACTCCGCCGTTTTCTTTGAGTCTCAATGAAGAGCTTGAAGCTTTGCGGGATCGCATTGATGTTCTTTTAAGTGAACCTCGCTATCGTCCGGCTTTTTGGGAAAAGCACCAAAAGAACTGTGAGCTTTTTGAAGAATTAGCGCGCAATTTCTGTAGGGACTTTATGCAAACCAAATTGGAAAATGGTTTGCTTTCAATGAGTGACCTTGAAACCTTGGCCTTTAAAATAATTCAAGAATCACCTGAAGCTGCGAATAAATTTTCGCACGAATGGGATTTCTGGATGGTCGATGAGTATCAAGATACCAGTCCCGTCCAAGTGGAACTTCTTCGTCATTTGATTGGTGAAAAACCATTGTTTGTCGTTGGGGACCCTCAGCAAAGTATTTATCTTTTCCGTGGAGCGCGTTCTGAAGTGTTCCAGGAAAAAGTACAAGAAATTCAAGACCAAGCGGGGGACGTGCAAATCAAGCTCGTGAACTACCGCTCATCTCCTGAGGTTCTTGAGTTTTTCAATCATTACTTCACGAAGCTAAGCCCTCAGTTTGCGGCGATGACTCCGGCTCCTGACAAAGTTAAAAAAGGAAATGACGATCCGGTCGTGCAAGTCCTTTTAACTGAGACCGGAGAAGATGACGAAACGTCGGCGGAAGTTTTAACGACGGTGGCTAGAATTCAGGAGCTTTTAAATTCCGGCGTGAGCCCTGAGCAAATCTGCGTTTTGGGAAGAACTCATAAAACATTGGAAGACATTGCCAAAGTGGCACAAGAGTACGGCGTGCCATTGCAGCTTCATAGTGGCAGTGGGTTCTATGAACGCCGCGAAGTTTTAGATGCTTTGGCGATTTTAAAGTTTTTAGTGAATCCTCATGACAATGCCAACTTTGTCGCTCTTTTAAGATCACCTTGGCTTGTAATGAGTGACAGTGAGATTGCGAGTTACTGCCACAGTTATAAACATTCTTTCTGGAAGGAAGCTCTAAAGACGTTGGAGCAAAAAGAAGAAAACCATCCGTTAAGAATTTTAAAAAACCTTTTGGCGCAAAGTGAGATCAAAGGACTTTCTTGGACTCTCAAAAAATCTTTGATTGATTTGGGACTTTTCGACTATTCGGCAAAGATTGATTCCACGGGACGACGAGAAGCGAACTTATGGAAAGTGGTCTCTTTATTAAGCCAAGAAGAACGTCGACCTGGATTTAACTTTTTAGATTTCCTCGATTCAAGCCTGGAAACGCTTTCGACGGATGAAGGCGGCGAGGATGCTGATGCAACTCCGGTGATTGAACCTAAGCGTGTGAACTTTATGACAGTGCATGCTTCCAAAGGTTTGCAATTTGATCAGGTGATTTTGCCGGGAATGGGACAAGATCCGCGGAACAGTCATGCGCCTGTTCTAAGTATTCGTGAAATAGATGGCCTGTGGTCCTTGAAGATTCGCAATGAAGAAACTCAGTCCATGGCCGGAAGTATTTTGGCAGAACAAATCACTGAGGAACTTCGGCACCGCGAAAGTGAAGAGTTCAACCGTGTTTTGTACGTGGCTTTGACTCGTGCGAAATCCGGTGTGACTTTGCTGTGGGATAAAAAAATCGGGAAAAAATCTTGGGCGGCTCACTGTCCTCTTAATTTGGAAGAGGGTTTGCATCAGGAAAAAGATTTTTCCTATGTCGTGCGTGTTGAAAATGGTCAGCCACAAAAAATGGCGGAACAAGATCTTGCGCAAAAAGATCTTCGTCCTTTATGGCAAGCGCCGCAGAGTGAGGAAAAAAGAAAATACATTTCTGTTACAGAATTGGTAGCTCCAGAAACTTTGACTGCGGAAGCGTATACTCCCAAAGCAGGACAATTGGGAATAGGTCTAGCTCGCGCCCAACAAGGCACCAATGCCCATCGCCTTTTTGAAGCTTTGAAATACACTTCCTATGAAGAGCTTTTGCAAATTTCTGACGAGGATCTCAAGAAACCGCTTCAGTTCTTGGCGAACACTCAACAAATTCCACTTTTGGAAATCATCGAAAAGGGACACGTGGAGTGGGGGTTTGCTCTAAAATACCAGGATTCCCTGATGCAAGGGCAGATCGACTTGTGGGGTATCGTGAACGAAACGCTTTGGATGGTGGATTATAAAACCGGTTCTCAGCGATATTCCGACACCGCTTTCAAACAATTGGAAGCCTATGCCTGGGCTTTATACCGTATGAAGTATTTGAGTGGTGTTAAAGACATCAAGCTTGCCGTCGTCTATCCAATGGACGAAGTTGTGAAGATTGAAAATGTCCGCAGCCTGGAAGAGATGAACATAAGAATGGAAAAACGCCTGCAAGATTTTTTAGTTGTCTAGATTCTGCGCGTTCCTTATCATTTTTATATGAAAACAAAACCATGGTCCCTGATCGTTCTTGCTTTGCTTCATGTGTTGGCTCCTTTAGGTAATCTTCTTTTGAATGCAGTTCGAGCGGGCAGGACGTTCCCGGCACAATTGCACTACTGGTTTGAAGTTTTGCCGAAGCCGTTGTTGTTCGTCTATGTTGGCGTTCCTATTCTTGCCGGAATTTTTATTTACATTTGCAAACGCTGGAGCTACTGGGCGTATCTGGTGTGTCTTGCTATCATCTTTGCTTCGAATTTATACAGCTACTGGACAAGCATGAACTGGAGCACGCTGATTGCTTTGATCGTGGTTCTGCTTGTGGATCTTTTGATTGTCGCTTACTTCGTAGTACCTTCCGTTCAGAAAATATACTTCGACCCGCGCATGCGTTGGTGGGAAGCGGCACCACGTTACAACTTCAATCATGAAGCCGTGGTGAACGGCTCTAAGGCTTTCATCAAAAATCTTTCTCAAGGTGGAATGTTTATGACCTCGGGTCCTGCCTTGCAATCCAATGACTCGCTGGAAATTTCTTGGAATTACGAGGGACAGGAAACAAAAGTTCTGGGTAAAGTGCTTTATAAATCTCCAGATGGTTTAAGCTGTGGAGTTCGGTTTCAACATACGCCGGAATCCCAAAGAACCGTGAAAGACGTTATTGACAGTCTTCACGCTAAAAAACTAATTGTGGTGGAACGTTTGCCGGGACCTGAAGACAGTTTCGGAGTTTGGCTGAAAAAGCTTTTCACAAAAGGCGAAGGCCTTTTCCCAAAAACAAGAATTTAGAAATAAAAAAGGGAGTGTTGAACACTCCCTTTTATTTTTAGAAATCGATTTTTATTTAAGAACTTGATACTCGCAAAGAGCTTTGCCCTTTTTGCCAAGTCCAATCACAGGACCTTCGAATGTTTTACGAAGAACGTAAGCTGTCTTTTTATCCGCGGAAAGTTTGATTGCCACGCTATCGCTCACGCGCATTGCCGGGATGCCGATCAAGCTTTCACGACCGTTAAACGCAAAAGTCAAAGTGTCATCTTTTAACGTCACAGTGTCTTCACCTTTTGTTGTTGAAAGCGCTTCGCCGTGGGAATATTTGACGTCGCGGCTTTTACCGTTGAGTTCAGCACTGATAATCGGGCCGTATTCAGTTATATCAGAGCGGTAAAGATTGAGAAGACCGTTTTCTTCAACAACATCAAGGCCTTTATAGCAGAATGTTTCACCTTCCACTTGATCTTTAAGCAAGCGATAAGAACCAATAAAATCTTTAGCACCTGCAAAAGCGGAAGACGTGCCGAGCAAAATCATACCTAACAAAATCGTCTTTTTCATAAATACTCCTAATCATTTAAATAAAACAAAAAAAATGCGCAGGTCCGGAGAGAGTGGACCCGCGCAGGAGAAACTTAAGGGTTATCTGTTGTACTCTGGGTTCGTCATAAGAGTGAGCATGTTCAAGAACTCAACGTTCTTCATGATGATACCGTAAGAGATCTCGATCTGAGTTCCATCTACCAACTGACCTGCAGCATCGCCAAGTTGTGCAAGACCTTCCATGCCTTTTGTTTGGCTCATGGCTTTACCGATCTTATCAAGACCTGACTTGATCGCTTTTTGGTCAAGAGCAAACAATGGAAGAGCTTCTGCCAATTGGCCTGCTTGTTCAGCCACTTGTTGAGCGATCTGATCAGCACCTTGTTGTTGAGTCAACAACGCCACTGCTACACCGATCACTTGTTTGTTGAAACCAACCATGCCTTCGACTTGTCCTTCGATAGTCATTTGTGGATTTGCTTTCAACATTTCTTCAGAAACGATTTCACCTTTTTTGTTAAGCTCATTCAATTTCGCAATCAAATCAGCTTTTGCTTTTGCCACGTCTTCTGCTTTCTTACCTTGGCTCAACATATCCTGGAACTGAGCGATCACAACTTTTTCCATCAAAGGAGCGATTTCGCCTTCTTTTTGGATGAAGAAGTTCTTCTCAGCAGCCACTTGCAAGATCAAGTTTGAAGCAATCGCATTATCCAAAGCCCAGTAGCTTAAGCGTGTCTTAGACTTGTCAGAAACACCCAACTGGCTAAGAACAACACGGTCACTTGGAGCTTTACCTACGCTGCTTCCCACTTTGAAGAAGTTCGCGAAGTTGTCTTTGTCTCTCAAAGTTGAAGCTTCAAGATTCAAGATACCATAGATGCCTGCGTAAGCTCTCATCGCTGATGTTACAGTCGCTTTTTCGCCGCGAACTGGAGACAACGTCGCATGTTCATTCGTAAACGTTGGTTGCAATTGATCCAACATCATTCCAGTTAGAGTATTCACGAAGAAGCTTTCCTCTGCGCCCATGCCTAGGATGTACTTCTCGAAATCCAAGAACGAGAACTGGATGCTTTGAGAGTAGTATTTGTAATCAGGGTAGCCCTTCATAGTTAAGAAGTTCATCGCCATGATTTTATCGTACTCTACACCCACAGTGTCGATACGGTCTTCACGGATCGCAAGATCTTGAACCGCGCGTTTTTCAACGATTTCAACGTCTGTGATCACTTTTCCAGTCTCTTCACCTTGCTCGTTTCTTTCTTTGTATTGGTAAGGTACTGCTACGAAACGGTCAGCACTTTCAAACAAAGAGTGAGCATCCGGAGTTTTGATAACTTGGTTGTAGAAGATATACGCTTTCAATGATGCTTGAACGTAGTCGCCGATTTCTTCTTGTGTCCCGTTTCTCAAAACAAGTTTGTAGAACAATTCATCCAAGTATTGGCGCATTTGGAACATTGTTCCGATTGTGCCACCGATCACACGACCTGCCATGCCTACGCCAAAGTTGTTGCGGTCCCAGCTGTGGTAGTTTTGCACGTAGTTTTCTTCGTAATCCAAAGCCAAGTTCTCAACGATTTCTTGAGCTGAAGTACCGTAGTCGAAGCGTTGGCACGTAGGTTCGTAACCAACATGGATGTCCGTGCAGTACTTGTATGGCTTCAAAAGACCATTGATTTGGTACTTGTTAAAGTTATTCCAACCATTCTTCGCAAAGTTTGCTTGGATAGCTTGGATCGTAATGAACTTATCGTTAACCAGGATTTTCGCAGCACCTTGTTTTTCAAGTTTTGCCTTAAATTCTGGAGTCACTTCCAAAAGACCCAAGTGAGAAGCTCTCAATGCGTGGATATCGTAAGTACCGATACCATCCCAGTTGAATTGGCTTGGCTCAAAGTAGTCCATGATAGAAGAGTAGTTACGTTTTGTTTCAGAACCGTCTTCGTTAGAGAAGTTTGCTTTATCGAATGAACCGATGAAGTTATGAGTTAACCCTTGAGAGTGACCCATTTCATGGCCCATATCGAAGAACAATGTCTGACGAAGAGCTTCTTTAAATGTTCTCGCCGTGAAGTTACGAGCCAAGCCATCACGCTCAGTCAACAAACAACCCGGAGAATTTTTAAAGTGTGCATTCAATTGAGTGCGTACTGCACCTTTGCGAGCAGAGGCTTCAAGCTCTGCCTTTTGAGCAGGAGAAAGTTTAGCTCCTCTTGATGCCAACATTTCTTTTGCTACAAGGCCTTCCAATTCAACAGAATCCATTTGACGGTTTTCTGCAAATTTACGAAGAACACGGTCAATCCATGCACTTTCCATTTGTGGAGCGGAGTAGTTGAATTTACCAGCGCCCAAAGATTTCATTTGTGCGACAGCTTTCTTCACATCACCTGAAGTCAGGCTCATGTTTTTAGCGTTGACGAATACTTTCGCATCCGCTTTTTTACCTTGGGCCATTTTCACAAGTTGTTTTGTGAATTGAGCAGCCACTTCAGCTTTTTGTTCAGCAGAAGCACCTGGTTTCGCAGCTTCCGCCGCTTTCTTTTGAGCATCCGCTTCAGCTTGTTGTTGTTTAGACAACTCTTCCAAAGCTTGTTTCTTAAATTCTTTTTTCATATCAGCCCATTTTTGGCTGATCTTAAGGTTGCGTTGAGAACCCGCTACGTACTGTTGCAAGTTACCAGCGTAGATGATCAAAGAATCCGCTACAACGATACCAGAGCGTGGATTGAAACCAACTTGAGAAACCCCAAGAACGCCGTGGTTGCCGTTGAATTTGTTTTCAAAGTGAACGATGTTTTTATCAAGGTCACCGACCTTAGCTTCTACTCCAGCATCGCCAGAGAATTGGATTTCAACGTAACGACCTTTGCGCTCAAGAGCTGTGCCCTTGAAAGCTTGGTGGTAAGCAAAATCCCATGCGTTAACAACGTCCGTAGCCGTGTCTCTGTAAAGTTGACGGATATCCGCTGGCAAGTCTACAGAAGGTTCAAGACCCGTCACAGTATAAACAAGTGTTTTACCGTTACGGAAATCGTGAACAACAGGGAAGTTCATTTCTTGGCCTTCGCGACCGATCAAGCCTGTCTCAGTTGGATTGATTTGACCGATAGTCCATACACCGTAGCCCAATTCGTTTTGAGCACGGAATGGAATTTTCGCAACGAAAGACTTATCAGTTGTGCCGTCATTCAATTTGAATGAAACGCGTTCTTTCAAGCGAGCTGTTACTTGGAAGTTCGCAGTTCCGTTGTAATCGTTAGTTACATTGTACTCAGCAACACAGTGCAAACGAAGACCAGTAGAGTATCCGAAGCTGAAGTTCAAGATACCTTTATCAAGGTGCATATCAACATCAGAAACTTTCACGTCAGCAAAAGAATCGAAGCAAGGCTCATTGATCGAAGCGTACGGTGAGTAAGCTGTCGTCAAAGTGTTTTTAGTCCAGTCAAGCTCGATGAACTCAGCATCTACGCGAGAAGCAGGAACCAAACGAGCCATAGAGTATTCCGCACCTGAAGCGTCTTTTGTATCGTGCTTCAAGTATTTCACTGGGATAGACATCAACTCTTCAACGTCTGCATCGTTAGAACCTGATTTGTAGTTAACAAGCTTGTCAGCTTTACGAACTACGAGGCGAGATTCTTCCAACTCAAACTTAACGATCGTCAAGTTACCCGCCATACCTGGAGGGAAGATTGTCGTTACAGGAGCATCTTCAAGAGTACGTTTGAAGAAGAACTCTTTACCTTTAATATCAGCCACGCGGATTGTTGTGCGTGGGTCCATTTCGTTGTTGTTTTCAACTTTCTTAGGTTGAACGTTTTGTTCGATTTGTACCAAACCTACGTTTTCACCAGCGCGAACTTCTTTGAAAGAGATTTTCGCGTCTTGGTTGCCATCGTAATCCACAACTGGCAATTCAGGACGAACGTATTTTACAGGTACGTCGTAACGAAGGATCAGGATGCAATTCGCCTGTTCAGTCTCTGGAAGAGCTTTTTTGATCTCATCAGAGCATTGACGAACGTTGGATTTATTAGAACCCAATTTCAATTGTTGAACCTGAGAGTCTGTCAATTCAGTTTTACCCAATTGACCGATTTCGAACACATGAAGAGCGTCAACATCAAGAAGAGTCAAGACGCGAGCATCATCTTTTGTGTTCACAGGAATTTGGAATTCATTCTTAAGAACGCCCGCCGTCATGATCTTATTGTTGATACGATCCATAACGAAAGTGCGGTCCATATCACCACGAGATGCAGGGTCAAGACCTACAGGGATACGGTCTGAAGGATTGATCGACATAGTGAAGTGAGTCGCCTCGCTCCAGTCTGTTGTCTTCAAACGCAATGTGGAAGTTTCTTCTTTAAGTTCATTCTTCGTTCTTTGCAAAACACCGTAGCCAGTGACTTTGAATTTGAAAAGAGGAACAAGGATGTTAGAACCTTTTTTAGCTAAAGCCGTCGCTTTTTGAGCGCGAGTTTCTTTCAACTTCGCCATCAAAGTTTTAACTTCAGCATTGTTCTTTGTTTTTTGAAGTTGTTTTTGCAAAAGAACTTCATCTTTCACTTGAGCGAGTTGTTTCTCAAGGATCGACAATTCAGAAGCGTCGCTGACGACTTTATATGCCGTTACGAATTGCTTATCAACAGAGAGAGCAATCGGGTAGGAGTGACCCGCTTGTCCTGTCATTTCTAAGCCTTTGAACATGTATTTCAAACGGTTTGGAACTTCGACGTCCGTCACCGCGACAACACCTTTTTCGGCTGTGGCTTTTGAAGACTCACCTAAGCTTAAGTTTGAAAGACGTTCGTCAGTTGAAACTTTCATCTGACTGTCTTTTTGCAATGAATCTACTTCCGAAATTGAAAAGTTAGATTCTTGCGCATCTTCCGGCAGTGAGGCATCTCGCGTCTTTGTACAACCCGTAACAAAGAGGGCTAAGGCAACTAACGCTGTAAGAGCCTTTGCGAATTGCGACTTGTGAGTCATAGTTCTCTCCATTCCTAATTTGTCACTACCCATAACTCACATCGAATATATGAGCTTACGGGCAGAGACTCTCTCCTTAGGAGATACAAATGCACTGACAGTGCCACGGCAAAATGTCCCTGCGATGAATTTATTGCAATACACGATTTCTAGCCGTCAAAAGTTTAAACGGAGGACAATTAGGGGAAGTTTCAGAATGAGACATCGCACGTCCCTGATTTCATGCATGGGACCACTTCCGAATTTGGCGAAGCAGGGGGGCCTGGTTCTATTCTTAGAGAACCCAAAAGGAGGGATCATGAAAGAGTTCGTTATATTTTGTTGTCTTCTGTTTGCCGGTCTCAATGCCCAGGCTTTTAAAATCTACGGAAATGCTGTTCAAATCGGAAATGGTGCCGGAAGAACGTTTGTCGATATTGATGGGAATGGAAAACTCATTTCACTGGGGGTAGCACTCTCGAATAAAGCTCTTGAGGGGCTTCCGCCACATATGCCGATGTCGAACTTTACTTTGAGTTTACCATCCCTTGTAAATGTTCCTCCTTATAATCACATCGTCATAAACTGGAATCCGCATGGACACGAGCCTGATCCTATCTATGGGCTGCCACACTTTGATGTGCATTTCTATTTCATTTCTCGCGAGGTTCAAGAGGCGATCACATGTGCCGGAGCGGATCACGCGGTTTGTATGGCGGCTCTGGATCCAAAAGAAATTCCACCTTTTTACGCTCCCACTCCAGATGGAGTTCCAATGATGGGATGGCACTGGATAGATCCTCGTTCTCCTGAATTTCATGGAAAGACTTTTACGGCGACCTATATCTATGGCGCTTATAATGGCAATATCAGTTTTCTGGAGCCCATGGTTACACGAGACTTTTTGTTAAGCAAAAAGCCCTTCCAGAAAAATGTTCCAGTGCCGGAAGTCGTTGCGAACAAGGGATATTATCCTCAAACATATTCCATTGAACATGACTCAAGCAAAAAAGCTTACTTTATTACTTTGAAAAATTTCGTGAAAAAAAATTAGAAAGCGAAAACTTTTCCGCAAGAAGGGGCGGCGATTCGTTGCACGAGTTGCTGCCCGCGCGCGATCAATAAAGAATTTGTCGATTGCTTTTCCCAGACTGAGCGAGCCGCTTCTGAAAAAGACATAGAATCATTTTGAGATTTTTGAAAAGCTAAATCAATCATAGCCAACCATAGAAGAGCTTTATTGCGCTCCATTTTCCATTGAGCTTCGCTCACCGGGAAATGCAGTTCCAGCGAGCGGGAAGCGTCGAATCTATTCTGATAGTTGTAAACGCCCAGCGAGTTCACCGCAATCAATGGGGGCTTTGCAAACGCCACCTGGTCATCAATAAGAATCGTCCGTTGTGGACTCCAGTCAGGAATGCCTTGGTCGAGAACTTTTTTATAGCGCGTTGAAAATGGCAGTGTCTCATCTTGGGAAACGACAGTGAGATTTTCCTTGGAAAGCAGGCGGTGTGAGATTTCTAAAAGAGAACGGCCGTCAGAAAGAAAAACATTCTTTAGAAGGGCTTCGTTGCGCGATCTTTCACCACCGCTAAAAAAACTGATACGCACTTCGGGATGTTTTACCAACAATGTTTCAATCACGTCGGCCAAGTGATCTGTCGGACGATAGAGTTTTCCATTCGCAGTTAAATTTTGATTGTTTTTTTGATTCGGGTCGTTGGCTTCGACAGAATAAAAAGTCGTCCAATCAATATCAAAGACAATGTCGATAGGGGCCGGGGAGCTGGCGTGGGCTACCGGCTGGAAGCAAAGTAAGATTAAAAGTGCCACCAGCCACGCTTGCATATTTTCCTCTAGAAAATAACTGTCATTGAAGCGTAAACCAAAGAGTTGTTCTCGTCGATGAATTGCACGTTAGAGTCTGAACCATTTGGTTTGAGAGTTGAACCGCTGTTTGTGTGACCGACAGCAAAAGCCCATGTCGGGTTGAATTGGTATCCCAATTCTTGAGACATCTCGAAAGAATCTCTCATCACATTCTGGTAAGACCATGTGTTTCTGTGAAGGAAATCGGCCGACAAAGAAACTCCGGATTCCCAGCTATAACTTAAAGAAAGAGATTGGTTTGAGGAATATTGTGTATTCACACGTCCATCAAGAGCCGTTTCGTATTGGTGAATATTGCGAGCTGCACTGATCGAACCAGAAACATCAAATCCCGTAATGAGACGGTCAGGATTTACGATCACATTGAGAGCTGTGGAAACAGATGTCGTCAGGTTTTGACGAACGTGAGAGTCTTTCGAAGTCGGAACAACGGCACCTATGCGGTAACCAAGCAAGAATGTCGAACCCATTTCAAATGGAGATCTGATAACGCTGACCGAAGTATCAGAAAAGTCATCGCTCTCTGGATATTTGAGATCTTGAGAATAGCCGCCTTGAATACGAACCGTGTAGTTATCGCTGGCTTTTAAGTTGAAACGAAGCGCATAGTCCATTCCGTCTTTGCGGCTGCCATCTTTAAAATCATAAAGGCTTGCTGAGCGGCCGACGTTAATATAACCACTCCACAAACGGCCTTCTTTTTTAGGCTGTTGAACCACGAGCGAGGAGGTCACAGAGGCGTTATTATTCGCAAAAGCAGGGCCTGCCAATAAAACGGTAGCTAAAATTCCAAGAAGGGGACGAATAGCAAAAGACATAGGATCTCCTCAAGGAGGTTCAAATTGCAGGGACGGTGCCACGATAAGCAGGGCCAGAATGCATCCAGAGACTTCGGGCCTGTCAAAGGATTAGTCAGAGGACAATCGACGCCAATCTTCACGAAGGTCGCGTGTGATGAAGGGCCTGTTCTGCCGATAAAAACGAAGCATGACCGTTCGTTCGTCTTTGATGATTTTATTTATAATTTTCTGTTCTTTACCTCTGCAGGCAGCGTCTGCGGATCTTGAACTTTTATACACAAAACAAATTGCCTGGACCGCAGCGAATTTGGAAGATCCCAAGGTGGTGAGCTCCTTCCAAAAATCTTTTCAAGGTCTTCTTGCTGATAAAGAGAAAATCAAGCAGTTGCAAACTCCTGAAGGGAAAAAGCTTCTTCAGCAGGGAGGAAATCTATTAAGTGTCGTGGCTCTGAAAGAACGGCTTAACAAGTGCCTGCTTTCGCATGCCGCTGCCAAGGGAGTTTCCGAGGCTTTGGCCAAAGCTCTTAATACCCAGATTCTAAATACGGGTGTCTGTGCGGAAGGCATGGAGGCGGAAAAGAAACTGCAAAGTTTTAACAAAGAACTTGAAACCTCCATGCAGGAAGAAGCAAAAAAGAAAATTCTCGCTAATGCGTTTAAGCAGCTTAATTCAACCCAAAACTATTGGAAAGAAGTCGCAAAAAAAGATTCTCTGGATCTTGCTGTTGAGCTGACAGATCGAGAACGTGAACTTGCGACAAAGCCTCCACAATCGGGGGCGGACCTCCTGCTTTATACAAAAGCTCTTCGCGACAGAAAAAACAAAGACGTCATTGTTCAGGCTGATGTCAAAAAAGCTTTCGGTGAAGTGCAAACAGAACTTAAAAATCACGAAACTTATTTGCAGGAAGTTTCAAGCAAGAAAGCCGACGAAGCTTTGCAAAATCTTTTGGTCACCAATCCCGCGGCAACGGCACAATTCCTGATGGAAAATCCGGGCGCGCTCGATATGGTCTGCAAACTCCTGCAAGATTACGACAAGAAAGCCCAGAACAGAGAAACCTTGGATAAGGCGATCTTCTGGGGAGGACTTGTCGTCGGAGGAGTTCTTCTTGCTACGGGCATTGGTGCCGGAGTCGGTGCCGCCGTTCTTTCAGGTACCGCCGCCGCGGGTACTTTGACGACAGTGGCAGCGGGCGCCGCTCTTGCAGGAACCATTGCCGGTGGTGGAGAAGCTATTTACTCTTCAACGAAAGCTCATGAATCATTCATAGAGGCACAAAACTTAAGAGCGTCCGCTTTTGCGGAGGGTTCCTCAAAAGAAGCTTTCTTAAAAGCAGATGAAGCAAAGAAGCAGGCGTACTCGGAACTTGCGGATGCAGGCTTTTCAGCCGCTTCCATCATTCCTTTTGGTGCGGGTCTTAAAGTTATGAAAAATGCGGCGCAGGCATCACGTCTTGGCTCCTACGCCAAGGTCGCCAAAGAAGGTGCGAAAGTAGAAGCTGAAAGTGTCAGATCTTTGGCGACTTCTTTAAAAGAAATTTCGTCAGACAAGAGTGTTCTTAAAGTTTTGGAGAACAGTCAAAAAAATGTCGACTCTGAAGAAATGGGAATGTTCTTGGGATATCTTTCGCATCTTCCACAAAACGAGCGCAAAGAAGTTTTAGAACTTATCAAAAAGAAACCTGAAAAAGTTCCTGACGCCATTCGCGAATCTTCAAAATCAGGAGTGTGCAAATGAAGTGGTTGATTCTTCTTCTCACATTGCTAAGTTTAAAAGCTTTTGCGCAAACGGCAGACGAAGTTCGTCGTATTATGAATCCGCAAAGCAGTTTGTACGAAGTTTTGAATGTAAGTCAGAATGCTACCGATGATGAAATCCGCGCGGCTTACCGTCGTCTGATGAAGTCTTATCATCCGGACCGTTACTTAAATGAACCACAGAAATTGAAAGTGGCCACTGAAGTGATGAAGAAGATCAATATCACTCGTGACACGCTGATGGACCCGATAGCACGACGAAGATATGATGCCACCGTAAAGACCGCACCAAAAGCAACGTCAACCAGAGCATCAACCACATCGACGACAAGCACTGCTAAAAAGTGGTCACCTCCGGATTTTGGAACAAGTGAAAAACCAACAACGCAGGAACCGCCAAAAACAGCTGAAAAGCCCAAGGAAGCACCGAAAGAACCTCGCGAAGCTCCTCGGGAAACGACCAGCGCTGCGAGGGAACCCAAAGTAGATCCTGCGCCACAGAAACCTCAAGTCTCCGAACCTCCGCCAAGAACTGAGGCCAAGGCGCCTGTGCAAAAGGAGCCTATGGACTATCGCGCAAAACAAGCGGCGAAGTTTTACGAAGAGACCGCACGTTGTGGTGACGGTGCTTTCTTCAAACGTTTTGTGGATGTCATGTTGTAATCCCCGCGTAAGGAAGCGACGAGCATTGACATGGCTTCCTGCCTTCGCGAGGATTGATCTGTGCAAAAAACAACTCGTGATTATATTATGATTTTTTCTGACGGCGCATGCTCGGGAAATCCCGGGCCAGGCGGCTGGGGAAGCATTGTCCTTTTTCCAACCAATCAGGTACAAGAACTCGGTGACGGTGAGCGTTCCACCACAAACAATCGAATGGAAATGACGGCGGCATTAGAAGCTCTGAAGTTTGTGCGCAATCAACCGGGGCAAATTCATTTCTATACGGATTCGACGTATCTTATTCGCGGAATCACGCAATGGATTTGGGGTTGGAAAAAAAGAAACTGGCAAACGGCCGAAGGCCAAGAAGTTTCCAATCGCGATTTGTGGGAAGAGATTTCTCAGCTTGTGCAAGAGCGTGGCGCCCGCAATAAAATTGAGTGGAAGTATTCTCGCGGCCACATCGGCATTCCTGGCAATGAACGTTGTGACCGTATTGCTGTCGCGTTTTCCAAAGATGATTACGTCAATTTGTACTCTGGATCTTTAGATAATTATTCTGTGAATTTATTGGAAGTCCCTGCAGACACGTCTCTTCCGGAGATGCGTCAACCCGGGGAAAAGAAAGAGGCCTTTAGTTATTTAAGCAACTTGGGCGGATTGGTTTATCGACACAAGGATTGGCCGTCTTGTCAAAAACGTGTGAGTGGCCAATCCGGTGCTAAGTTCAAAAAAGCAATGTCGGCCTCCGATGAAATTGAAATCCTCAAGTCCTGGGGACTCAGTCCTCAAACTGTAATTAAGGAAGGATGAGCACGCCATGGAGATTGTAAATCGTCATGTCTTAGTAACGGGCGCCAGTCGTGGAATCGGTAAAGCTTTCGCAAAAATGTGCGCGGAAGACAAAGCTCATTTGCATTTGGTTTTAAGAAAATCCGATGGCGACATTATCAAAGAAATGGAAAACGCCGGTGCGAAATCAGTCACGGTATGGGATGCCGATCTTTCAACACGTGGTGGGGTTGAGGACTTAGTTCAACGTCTGAAAGACACGCCTGTAGATATTTTGTTTAATAACGCCGGCATGCTCACGGGCGGTTTGATTGAAGATCAGCCCATGGATGATATTTATAAAATGTTGCAAGTAAATGTGAATGCGCTCATTCACCTTACCCACGGCGTTTTGCCAGGAATGTTGCAACGAAAGCGTGGGAAAATTATTAATAATTCCAGCGTTTCCGCTTTCATGCATTTTCCTTGCGCTTCCACATACGCCGCATCCAAAGCCGCCGTCGCTGCTTTCACAGACTGCATTCGCATGGAGTTGAAAGACACGGGTGTGACGACGCTTCTTCTTGTAACTCCCGGAATTAAGACGCGTATGTTTGATGAAATTGAAACTCTTTATTCTAAAAATTTCCAGATTCCGAACGAAGCTATTTCACCTGCAAAATATGCGCAGATGATTCGCGATGCGATTCTTCATGATTTAGCTGACATGGAGCCATCGGGGCTAACGGGTGTCGGCTTAAAAATCGCTAAATTTGCGAAGCCTCTTTTTGAGATTGAAGTCGCTCGCCGCTTTAAAAGATCCTAGGGCGAACATGTAAAATGTGAATCTTACTTTCCGGTAAGAGTGCTTTATTCTACTAAGCAATATTCCGAGAAAGAGGGCAAGGATCAACGATGTTATTCTTTCGCTCTCTTATCTTATTTTTATTTCTCGGTGTACTTGCTCAGCAGGTACCGGCCCAGCTGCAAGAAAAAGGAACGAAGAACACTTGCGAAAGACGTTTTTTAGTAGGGCTGAATAATTTTGAGCCCTTTGCCTATAGAGAGAACGGCCGCCTTCAGGGGTTGGCTCACGACCTTATCGTGATCATTAAAGATAAAATGGGTTGTCAGTTTATCGAGTCGGAACTGCCAAGACCTTCTGCGGTTGATCAAATCAATCACGGCCGCGTCGACGTTCTGGCCTTGATGGTGAAATCGTCTGAATATGAAACGGGTGGAGATTTTATCCCATTTTATAACAGTCAGCGCGAATTGACCGTAGCAAAGAAAGTTTTCGCTCGTGGGAAAAAAATCGAAGACTATTTGAACGATGAAAAAATCAAATTTGCCTATATGATCGGCAATAGGTCCGTGATTTCAGAAAGTGAAGAGACTCGTCTTTTGAAAGCCTCCCGTTTGGTGGGTGTTCCGACTCCGGATATTGCTTTTCGACTTTTAAAAGAAGGACGGGTGCAGGCCGTACTGTTTTCAGCGTTAGTGACTTCTTATCATACAAAGAAACAGAAGATGGAAGATCAGGTTGAAAAAGTCGTGGATCTTTCCAAAAAGGTCCAAGTTGGACTTTATCTTTCTAAGCGCCGTGTAAGTGCCGCTGAGAAACAGTCTTTTGAAAAGGCTTTGGCTGAAATGAAAAAAGACGGAAGTTTCCTTCGCGTCTTTTCAAAATACATGAGCGAAGAAGAAGCTCTTCACCGCTTACAAAATTAAGGTTTAAATTCAAGAACTCCGGAGCCCACGGCGCCCGTGATTGTCATCTTCAAAGGTTTGCCTTCGATAGAGCGCATAGGCACCGGGAAGATCACGGAATAAGGCGTGTAGAAGCGGTTGTGATAAGGATAAAGCCCTTCGATCTCCGCCAACTGTAATTTGATTTTCTTCGCCTTTCCTTCGTAGCGTTTGCCATCAACATCCAAGAAAATCTTCCACATCGTATTGGCTTTGAAAAGATCGTCGTTTTTTCTTTCAGGAGTGTAGAAGCTCAAGAAAACTTCTGTTTCTTTGCTCAGGCGATTTTCGTAGTTTGTTTTTTCTTCAGCGAATCTTTTTTCGTCCCATTGGTAAAGCATGGCGCCCTGTTGCAGTTGAGCCGCTGCCACTTCTGAGTTGATGACTGTCGCTTCCATATCTAACGTATTGTAAAAACCAGAATAGCGGCGCACTTTATCTGAATGCTTTTCGATGATGCTCATGTAGTCGCCTGTCGTCGGCATTGTGTGGCCGGCAGGAGTCACCTCATAAGAAGCGCAAGCTGTAAGAACTAAGAAAAGACCTAAAAGATATTTCATTATTTAGACTCCAAAAAACCATCAAGGAACTTTTTGATATCAGCAAAAACGGTGTTGCGGATGATGTCGTTGATCAACTCATGTTTTGCATTCGGATAGATGTAAATCTCTTTTTGCGCACTTCCTAATTTATCATAGAAAGTTTTAGCTTCTGAAGAACTCACGACCTCATCGTTTTCTGCAATAATAAACAGCGCCGGTTTTGTGATATGATTAGCGCGAGGGCGAACAAAATCAAATGAATCCAAAAAGCCCAAGAAAGCTCCTGGCGACACACGCGTGTGGCGAAGAGCATCTTGTTCAAATTCACGAATCACATCCGGATCGCGAGTGAGCATTTCGTTTTTAAGCTCGTTCCCCATCGTGATTTGCGGAAGAATTTTATTGAAAATAGTTGCCGCTTTGGATTTGTACAAAGGAACTGGAACTGAAAGTCCCAAAAGCGGGGAGCTGACAATCAAGCCTGTGTAGTTGATATCTGAATTACGCAATAAAGTTTTTAACTCAACCAAGGCACCCATCGAGTGACAGAATAAGATCACAGGTCCTTTCCGAACCTTTTCTTCTTTCATCACCATGTCTAGGAAGATTTTGTAATCGCGGCAGTAGTCATCAAATTCTGCTACATAACCACGACGTCCTTCAGAGCGACCGTGACCGCGCAAATCCCACGCGTAAAAACTCCACTTGTCGTTTTCAAATGCTTTCACCAAGCGGCTGTAGGATTCAGAATGTTCACCGTGACCGTGAGTGATGATGATCGTTCCCTGCGCTTCGGGATTTTCCCAAAGTTGAAAGAACAAATTGATGTCTTGATAACCTTTAAAGAAACCTTCTGATCTTTTGTACATACTGAGTTTAGCTTGCCGTGAGTGCTCTCACGGCGCAAGTCAAATCAGGCCCCGGACCACGATTGTATCGTGAGGTTGCTGGCTCTTTTCCGGATAGTCGATGTTATAGTGAATGCCTCGCGATTCATGGCGGCGCAAGGCGCACTCAACGGACAAATCGGCCACAATGGCAATGTTACGCAACTCCAAAATGTCCGAATGGATTTTCATGTTGGAGTAATATTCTTTTGTTTCAGAAAGAATATTCTTAAGACGGTGCTGTGCTCGTTCCAGACGTTTGTTAGAGCGAAGAATGCCCATGTAGTTCCACATCAGGCGGCGAATCTCGTCCCACATGTGATTGATAACGATCATCTCGTCATCGTTGGATTCTTGCGGGTGAGTCCAGGGCTTCGGTTCTTTTTTGAAAAACTCGTAACTAGCCCAATGAGTTTTGATTTCTTCAGAGCAATTGTGTGCCATCGTCAGGCATTCCAAAAGTGAGTTGGAGGCCAAACGATTTGCGCCGTGAAGACCCGTGCATGCCGTTTCGCCAATCGCCCACAAGCCTGGAACATCGGTGCGTCCATTCAAATCGGTCATCACTCCGCCGCACAGGTAGTGAGCTGCGGGAACCACCGGAATAGGTTGCGCACTCATGTCGATGCCGTACTCAAGACATTTATTAAAGATAGTCGGAAAACGATTTTTTAAAAACTCGCGATCAAGTTTCGTCATGTCCAGGTAGACACATTCCGCTCCGGTTTTTTTCATCTCGTTATCGATCGAACGAGCGACGACATCGCGAGGAGCTAGCGAGCCGAGTTTGTGATACTTCGACATGAAAGCATTGCCTTTGCTGTCGATAAGAACGCCGCCCTCACCGCGCAAAGCTTCTGAAATTAAAAAATTGCGGGACTCACGGTGGAAAAGGCAAGTGGGATGGAACTGCATGAACTCCAGGTTCGCAATGCGTGCACCCACTCGGTAGGCCATCGCGATTCCATCACCGGTCGCGCCACTCCAATTGGAAGTGTAAAGATAAACTTTGCCAGCACCACCGGTCGCAAGAATGGTGTTCTTTGCTAAAAATGTATGCACCTCGTTATCATTTTTATTGAGGGCATAACAACCGATACATTGAACAGGATCCATGTCCTCAGCGTCGACTTCTTTGTTTACAATCAAGTCGATCGCGTAGAAACGCTCCATCAAAACAATGTTTGGATTTTCGCGAACGCGAGCCAAAAGAGTGCGATGAATTTCCAAACCCGTTTGGTCTTCGAAGTGAAGAATGCGACGGAAGCTGTGTCCGCCTTCGCGCGTCAAATCAATTTCGTTAGTTTCCTCAGATCCGCGTTTGCGAACATCAAAATGAACGCCCCAGTTTATCAAATCTTGAATGCGATCAGGGGCTTGCTCGACATAGTTCCTGACGACAGTTTCTTTGCAGAGGCCTGCTCCAGCTACCAAAGTATCCTGAATGTGAGACTCAAAACTGTCTTCCTCCGACATCACCGCCGAGATCCCGCCTTGGGCCATCGCGGAGTTCGTCCCTCCTGCAGTTTCTTTCGCAAGAACAATCACTTTTCCTTGCGAGGAAAGTTTGAGGGCCAAAGCCAACCCGGCAGTGCCGGAACCAACAATCAAAACATCGGAACGATGAGTACTCATAGTGAGGATCTTCTACTCCTTTTAATGGCATTTGCAAAGGACTCTTACTTGCATCTTATCACTTTCTAAAACTACAATAATATCAATGGGGTTCGGCGGATGCCGGCAGAGCCGGAGCGCAGGGCGCGGAGGCTGAAGCAGTTCACGGAGGGACTTGTTTAATGAAAGTAAAACTCATCGCCGTTTTAGTTGCCGTTGCAGCCGTATTTATTGGCGCAGTTTTATGGCGCACAGACAGCTTTGTGTATGGCGACCGAATGAGTTGGGTGGAGGCGCAAACGCGCACTCAGCTTGGTGCCATGAACCGCTCTTTAGCAACGGAACTTAAATCTTTGCAAAGAGTTGTTTCTACTTTCAGCGCGGATAATTTCCAAAAAGGAAAATTGAATTGGAATTCATTGGCGCCTTACTATGCGGCGGCGTCTTTTTCCGTGAGTGGTTCAAATCTTGAACCGCAAGTTTTATTAACTAAAGAAAATTCTAAAGCAGCCAATTGGACAAAAGAGTTCGTGAAATCCGCAGTGGGTTCCATCGCGGGGCGCACTTCTGATTTGCGTTTTTATGTAAAACCTTTTCAAGATTCTCAACACGGTCGCTATGTGGCTTTGGTTTTCTTAGAGGGAAACAAAGCTTACGCGCTCATCGGTTCGGGTGAAGTATTTCAATCATTGATTGATGCGCAAAGAGGCGCGTTGAGTTCTTTTTCGATCGTGACATCAACAGGTCTGACGGTCGGCCACTCCGTGCCTGAATACTTGGGGACGGTGATGCGTGATGATCCTGTTTTCAAAGATGCCCAGCAAAGTGGTTCTTCGCACGGAAGCAACACTTACAAACTGAAAAGCGGCGATCTTTACGGAATGTATGAAATGGTTCCGCAAAGTAATTTGTTAGTCCTAAGCTCGGCACCTTTGAGTGAAACCATGAAAGGCCGCACAGGTCTTTGGTGGCAATTTTTGTTGATGGGTTGTGGGTTGGCTCTTGTCGGAATCGCAGGCTCTTTGCTCATCATCGTTCCTACCGAAAAACAAATCGATAAACTTGAAACAGAACTTGCAGAAGCCAAGGCAAAACCAGCGGCTCCAGCCGTTTCAGAAAAAGTGATCGCTCTGGATCCTGAAGTGGCGCAAAAAGAAAAAGTCGAAGCTTCGATGCGCGTGGCTTCAGCTCTTGCCCATGAAATGCGCGGACCTTTGGCTTCAATTCTTGGTTATTCGCAAATGATTCTTGCCAAAGAACCAGGTGAAGACGTCACGCAAAGCACGGATTCTATCATTCGCGAAACCAGAGCTGCCCGCGGAATTCTAGATAAACTTTTGGGCTACGCCGGCGAAGAAGTGAAAGAAAAGAATTCCATGAAAGTGGAAGGTCCTTTGGTAAAAGCGCTGAAAGGTCTGGAGCCACTCTTCGCTCAAAAAGGCGTGAAGCTTACGAAAAACATTCAAGACACTTCAGCGATTGATCTTCACGTCGATGCAATAATTCGTGCCATGACAAACATTCTGCAAAATTCTGTGGAAGCCATGGAGCGCATGGCGAAAAAAGAAGTGAAAGTGGATTTGTTTGAAGATGCTGAAGGCATTCACATGGTGATTGAAGATTCCGGTGAGGGCATTGAAGCCGCGAACGTAGAAAAAATCTTTGATCCTTTCTTTACGACTCGTTCTTTCCATAATCACATGGGCTTAGGTCTTTCCGTGGCGTTTGGAATTTTAAAAGAACACAATGCCGAAGTTCGTGTGGAATCACAGCGCGGTCAAGGAACGAAGATGATTGTGCTCTTTAGAAAACTGCAAACACAAGCTGTGTTGAAAGCGCCTGAAGTAAAGGAAGAAGTAGTCATGATTTCTCCAGAGTTGCCTCAGTTGAAAGAAGAATCTGTTCATCGCGAAGAGGCGGAATTCCAGTTTGCCGAAGTGCGCGCACAAACACCGCCTCCATCGCCATTGGATGTGAACATCGACAATCTTTTAGAACTTCCGGAAGCAACGCCCGTTCACGATGCGGTTGAAACTTCAGAGCCTGAAACGGAAATGCCGACCGTAGTGGCTTCAACTCCTGTTGTGGAAGCTCCCGCGGAACCTGTGAAACCAAATATTCCACCACCACCGAATGCGCCACCGTCACTGGCGCAGGCGCCTACAGCTCCGGCAAAAAAATCAGAGCCTGTAAGCCTGTTTAACGATGATGAATTGACGTTCATTGATGGTTTCTTAGGAGAAACTCCGAAAGCCAAAGCCGCTCCGGCTGTTCAAGTTGTAGAAACCCCTGTTGTTGAGGAAGTGACAGTTGCGCCAGTGGTTGCTGCGGCCGCAAATTTAGGAACTCCTACAGGTGAAGAACTTGCGACGATGGACGACGAATTAACTCCGGTCAATTTCGTTGCTCCACCCAAAGGACCCGCAAAACAAAAAACTTCGAAGCTAGATGGTTATCACGTTGAGATTCGTCGACCTGGAAAGAGGATTTAATTGAACATTCGCGATTATAGTTCTCAGTTTACAGTTTATGTATTCACCACAGACGTGGATCTGGGGGCCTCTGCGAAAGTATACCTTTCGCAAGCCGGCTATGATGCTTATTACTTTCAAGATCCCGAAACTTTAGATCAAAGACTGCGTGAGAATCCTCCGCATCTTTTGGTATTCTCAACGGCGGCGTTGGCCGGATCGTTAAGTGACTTTGTAACTCTGGTTCGAGAAATCAATGATGAGATTCGCTTCATCGCGATTTCTTCTGTGGGTCAGTTTGATATTTTAGCTCAATACAACAGCCACGGTTTTGTGGATGTGATTTCTGACGAAAAAGCGGCCCTAGAGTCGCGCATTGTTTGGTCCGTCGATCGTGCCTGCGAAAAAATTTATCTGACTTATCAAAATGAGCAGCTTTTTGAGGATCTCAATTCCACAAAAGAAAAAATGGAAGAGATTCATTCAGCTGCTGTGACAAGCATGAAGAAAGTGGAAGCGGAAAAAGTCGTGACTCCATCCATCGCGATGCGAATCACGGAGTATCGTACCGCTCAAAGCAAAGAAGACCTGATTCAAAAATATTTGAATCATCTTCAAGCAGGCACACTTTGCGTATATTTTAAATTCCTTCCTTCGGTGCGCTCCTTTGTGGCGACCCATGCGCAAGGAATTCCAGCATCTGATATTCAAGGTGTCGGTGTTCAGCTTGAGTCGAACGACATGAAAGATCTCAGCGCGCAAATGGCGATGGGTCTTTTGCCGGTGCGTTTCTCAGATATGCTTATTGAGGCTTTCAAATTCAATCCTCCGAAAGCTTTGCCCTTGTATGCGCATAATGCTTTGGAAGGTCTCTTTGTTTACTCGGGCAGTTTAACCTCGGGTGAGATTGCCACTCTCAATGAAGAATTCACTTTGATGTCCCTTTGTTACGTGAATTTTGCTTTGGAGAAAAAAGTAGACTCGTTGGAAGTGCAAGACTTCGTCACTGAGCTTTTCAATCGCAATTACTATCACAAAGTCTTGGGTGATGAAGTGTCGCGCGCACGTCGCTTGAAGCAACCGATCTCGGTTGTGAAAGTGGCCCTGGACGATATTTATGAGATTGAGTCGTCTTTAGGCGAAGCGGTGAAAGATGAGTTGCTAAAATCAGTCGCAACGATCATCACTAAGACTAGCAGAACCAACGATGTGACTTGCAGAACGGCGGCCAATGAAATGGCGATGATCTTGCCTCACTGTCCGAAAAAAGGCGCTGCCTTACGTGCAGAACGCCTGCGCCGAATTATCGAAGGCACGTCGTTTATGGATAATGGAATGAAGGTTTCTGTCAGTCTGGGAATCAGTGAATATCCGTCTCTTTGCGACTCAGCGAAGACGTTGGATGAGTCGGCGACCAAAGCGTTGTTGCACATCACTGATAAAGGTGGAAATAAAATCTGTCTCTATAAGGCACCTGAAACTCACCGACCTGAGTTTGAAGTTCCTGCGGAGTAGACAGCAGAACGGGAAATTAGATTTTAATGGAAATGTACCGTCGCACTTTTGCGGAAATTAATTTAGATCATTTAGCACACAATATTCGTGTGCTGCAGGAAGCATTTCCGAATAGATTCCTTTGTCCTATGGTGAAGGCCAATGCCTACGGGCATGGTGACGCGCAATTGGCACTTTTTCTGGAAAAAAAAGGAATCAAACACCTGGGCGTGTGTTTGATCGAAGAAGGTCTTTTGCTTCGTGATTCCGGAGTGAAGGCCGAGATCTTAATCTTCCGCGGCTTTGATCGCGAAGGTGCAGAAAAAATTATTCAATACGGTATGACGCCGGTGGTGAGCACTTGGGAACATATCGAGCACCTTGAAGCTGTTGCAGCTTCACCTGTGGGTATTCATTTAAAATTTGATACGGGCATGAATCGTTTGGGGTTCCGTCCAGAAGAAGCGCAAAAACTTTTTGAGCGTTTGTGGCAAAATAAAAAAATACGTTTGAAAGCTCTTGTGACTCATTTGTTTAATGGTGAAGACGCCGTTTCTGAAAACGGGCACAGTGCTGAACAACTTCATAAGCTTCATCACGTGAGCGAAGTTTTTAAACCGTTCAATATCTTCAGTCATTCCCTCAACAGCGCCGGAATTCTGAGTTTGCTTGCTTTACAAAAAAAAGGACTTCCGCAGAACCATCCTTTGGTATTGCAAGAGTGGGGAATGCGACCGGGCCTGATGATTTATGGCTATAATCCATTAGCGGACAAAAACATCTGTGATTTAAAACCTGTGATGAGTTTGAAATCGCAAGTGGGAACATACCGTCAAATCAAAGCCGGAGAAACTGTTTCCTACAGTGGAACATGGAAAGCGCAAAGAGACTCTGTGATTGCCGTTGTACCTATTGGTTATGCAGATGGATATCATCGAATTCTTTCTAATCAAGGACATGTGCTCTTTGCAGGGCAACGCGTACCAGTGGTTGGAAATATTTGTATGGACTATCTGATGTTGGATGTGACAGATGTGGTGCAGGGAAAAGATCTCAAAGATTTTAAAGACCAGGAAGTCACACTATTTGGTTTTGGGTCCGATGGAAATTTTCTTTCACCTGAAGAGCTCGCTCAACAGGCAAAAACCATCACTTGGGAAATGCTCACAAGTGTCGGTGAAAGAGTGCCGCGTATTTATACCGGGGAGAAGGCGTAGTGGAAACTGCATCACACAATATATTCAGCTTTATTTCGGGAGTCGGCGCCTTTGCCTTGAAAATGACCCGCGGTGTGATCACTGAAACTGGGCGCGTGGTTTTATTTTTTAACGAAAGTGTGCGTTTGATTTTCGCAAAGCCTTCACGCTTTCCTGAAATCATTCGTCATATGGAATTCGTCGGCAATCAATCCATCGGTATTATTTGTCTGACAGGAATTTTCACTGGGTTGGCTCTATCGTTCCAACTTTATTTGGGCTTTAAACTTTTCAATGCTGTGAACATGGTGGGCCCTACAGTGGCTCTGGGTATCACACGTGAATTGGGCCCGGTTTTGACAGGTCTTATTGTTGCTGCACGCGCAGGTGGAGCAATGGCGGCACGTTTGGGAACCATGCGCGTAAATGAACAAATCGATGCGCTTGACGTGATGGGTGTGAATACAAAACAGTATTTGATCTCTCCACGTATTGTGGCCGCTGTGATTTGCATGCCTTTGCTGGTCGCCGTTTTTGATTTCGTCGCGATGCTGGGAAGTTACTTCCTTTGCGTGAAACTCGTGCAGTTGGATGAAGCCGTATTCTGGCAAAAGATCGCGGATTTTATCGAGGTCAAACACATCAACGAAGGTCTTTTCAAAGGCATGGTCTTTGGAATTTACTTCGCGGTGATTTGCACTTTCCGTGGTTTTAATACGACGGGCGGAGCAAAAGGTGTGGGTGATGCCACAAACCAAGGCGTCGTGCAAAGCATGGTCGGCATCATTATTCTTGATTACTTCGTAACCAACTTGATTCGTTTCTACTACAACGTGATGGGAATTTCGTGATGAGTGTTGAATCCGCAGTCTCACTTCGTGACGTGAAAAAATCTTTCGATGGGGGAAAAGAGTTCATCCTTAAGGGGATCAACTTGGAAATTCCCAAAGGAAGTTTGACGGCGATCATTGGTTTTTCCGGGACGGGAAAAAGCGTGATGCTGAAACACTTGCTCGGTCTTTTCAAGCCGACTTCAGGCACGGTGGAAGTTTTAGGAACGGACATCAGTAAATTGTCTGAAGACGAACTGACCAAATTTCGCTGCAACTTCGGAGTGCTTTTTCAATCGGCAGCGTTGTTTGACGATATGACGGTTCTAGAAAATGTTTGTTTTCCTCTTTTTGAACATCGTCGTGATTTGAAAGAGGCACAGGTCCTTCGTATAGCGGAAGAAAAACTTCTGCAAGTCGGTTTGGAGGCCAAACATTTTAACAAACTACCAAGCCAGATTTCCGGGGGAATGCAGAAGAGAACCGGTCTAGCTCGAGCTCTCGCCCTAGATCCAGAAATCTTGATCTATGATGAGCCGACCACGGGTTTAGATCCCATTCTGACGGAAATGGTGGATAATTTGATTCTGAGTACGCATAAATTAAGAGAAGGCACGACGTCTATCATGGTGTCCCATGACTTAGCCGCCGCGTTTAGGATTGCCGACCATATTGCGATGTTGGATAGTGGCCGGGTTCTATTATTTGGTACTCCAGAGGATTTCTTTAACACGGACATCGAGCTGGTAAAGAAATTCGTGAATAAAGGGATGAAACATCAATGAATTGGCTTCGCGCTGCAGAGTTTAAAGTAGGTGTCTTAGTGATCGTGGTGGGATCTTTGATCGCTATCATGTCCATGCGAGTGAGCGATGATCCATCCTATCTTGGTCGTTCAAAAAAAGCCTGGTTTCTTCTTCCCAATGCCGGTGGTCTTGTTAAAAACTCCGCAGTTCGTTCCGCAGGTATCCCAGTCGGTGTGATTAAAAACATCACACTTCAAGATGGCAAAGCCCGTATTGATATCACTGTTAAATCCGATGTGGCTCTAACTACATCAGCGTCGGTGGAAGTGAAAGCACAGGGGATCTTGGGTGACAAGCACGTCGAAGTTTATCCGGGCTCACCAACAGATCCTCCTTTAGAAGACAACGCGCAGATCTTAACTGTGAAAGACGGCGGGTCTCTGGATAACTTGATGACTCAAGTTTCCGAAGTGACGACATCACTGAAAGAAGTTGCCAAAAATCTTCAAGAGGCGACTTCCGAAGATGGAACCCGTAAACATATCTTAGGTCGTATCGTTAAGAATATCGAAACACTCACGGGCGATCTGGCCCAGATGACAACCGAGAACAAAGATAAAATCGGTGACATCGTTGACGACGTTCACAGCATCACGACATCTCTTAAAGAAGTTATGAATGATAAGAGCGAAACAGGTTTGAAAGAAACTTGGAAGCGCTTGTCGAATTCAGTTAAAAACCTGGACGAGATCACCTCTAAAATCAATAAAGGTGAAGGCGCTATCGGTAAGCTTGTCAGCGATGAGCAAACGGCCGAAAACGTGTCTTCAGCCATTGACGGCCTTAGCGGAATGCTTGATACCGCGACAAGAATCCAAACCGCATTTGATTTCAGAGCGGAATACTTAGGTGATGTTGGTAAAACGAAATCTTATATCGGAGTGCAAATCCAACCGGGTCTAGATCGTTATTACTATATCGCTGTGGTGGATGATCCGGCCGGTGTGGTTGAAACGACTCGCACACAGGTGACAGGAACGGGCGGCGGTGCTCCTTCTGATTATACGGAAGTTAAAACTTATCAGAACAAAATCAAATTCACAGTGCTCTTTGCGAAGAACTTCTGGGATCTGACACTGAAGGGTGGTTTGATCGAGAATTCCGGTGGATTTGGTATTGATTACTTCTTCTTCCGTCGCAAATTGAAATTCACGATGGAAGCTTTCGACTTTAGTAAAACAAATGTCCGAAGCTCTCTTTCTTATACTTTGTATCGCGGTATTTACATTACCGGCGGTATTAATGATGCCTTCGATAAAGCGAATGCAAGATCCGGTTATTTGGGCGCGGGACTTTTCCTTACGAACGACGATCTTAAACTTCTCTTAACGAAGGCACCATTCTAAGTATGACAGCGGATGTAAGCAGCACCGAGAAAAATTGGTTGGTTAAATCCTCAACAAGGATTCTCGGTCCGTTTACGTTAGCTGAAGTCACGGAACATCTTCGTACAAAACAAATCTCGATCATCGATGAAGTTCGTCAGCCGGAAGGCCGCTGGAGTTATATCCGCGAAAACAAACTTTTCATGGATATCGTTAAAAACATCCGCGAAGAACAAGATTCTCATTCTGAACAGACAATGACTCAGTCGATCGCCCAACACACGGCGATCACGCGCACTGATGTTATTCATATGACGGATGATTTAACGCCAACACCAGTGCCTCCGAATTTGGATCTGACTCCACCGCCAGTGCAACGTGATGCGATGAAAGACGTAACGCCAGTGGCGGAACCTGTAAGCACTCGTTCTGTAGCTGCACCGGCAGCTGCAAAAAGTTACGGAGCAACAGGAGATACGCGTCTTCAAGGAAAGCTTCGTCAGAAATCCAACGTTCTTCGTTGGAGCATGATTGTAGCGGCCATTGCGGTAGCCGGTGTTGTGATCTTTGGACTTTCGCAAAAAGATAAAAAGAAAAGCATGGGTTATGACGAACTCATGAATCAGGCGATTCGCTATAAAACTTTGGGGCTTTACGAGAAGTCTTTGCAGGCTTATCTCAAGGCCACAAAACTTAAAGAACCCGATGCGGAATCTCAAGTGCAAATGGCATCCGTACTTATTTCCGAAGACCGTCAAAGCTTGATGGGACGAAGAATTTTGGAGCGTGCCCTTGTCCAGGAAGGTCGCAGTCGTGCGGAGATCGTAGATGCTTATCTGGGCATCGCCGTTTCTTACATGATGGACGGGGATTTAAAACAAGCCGAAGATACTTTGCAAAAAGCGATCGGACATGAGCCCTTCAACGTTTCGGCGTTGTTGAACCTTGCGATCATCCAGCAGAAAAAAGGAAATTATGGCGAGGCCATGCGTGATTTCGATGCGATTTATCGCAAAAATCCGCAATCTGTTTTGGCTCTTTTTGGTCGCGCTCTTTCAACTGTTGAATACGCAAAAGCGAATTCAGACTCCAATGCTTTGCAATCTTTGATTCGCGATATTAAAGCCAACGTTCAAAAAACAGGTTATTTGCGCCAGGAACTCTTGTTGTTTGTGGTTTATGCGCAAAGTATTTTGGGCGATGTCGATGGTGTGAATCAATCGGTAGTCCAATTTCTTAATCAAATGCCGGGACAGGCGCGCAACTACACGCATCCTTTACATGTGGAGTGGCGTTTCACTCAGTGGGATTATCTAGAGAAATACTGCGCGGAAGTTTATCAAAAACAAAATCCGCATCCGGAACTAAAAGCTTTGCGTGCCGTGTGCTTAATGGAAGTCAATCGTGACTCTGATGCCGCTAAACTTTTGCAAGAAGCTTTGGCAGAAGCTCCGAAAGATCCTTATGTGCTGGCAACTCAGGCAAGTTATTTAGCAAAAATAGGTCGTCTTCCGGAAGCCACGACAATTTTGAAAATGCCAGAGCTGCAAACCTTGTCCGTAAAGAACCTTTTGTTGGGCGATATCTGTATTAATACCCAAGATATCAGTTGCGCTCAAAATGCCTATACGCAAGTTTACAATCAAGATCCAAAGAACGCCGTCGCTCTGTATGGATTGGCTTGGGTGGTAATGCGTAATAACGATCGCACGAAAGCGTACGACTATGTTCGCGCGGGTCTGCAATCGGAACCTAACTTCTTACCGTTATTAGAGTTGAGGGATCAACTGGAGTACGAGTGATGAACTTGTTGCCTATAAGCCTTTTGCTCTTGGTCTTAGTTGGCTGCACGGGAAGTCCTGGATATCACGTCGAAGAATACCAAGAAATCAAATTCGAAGACTTAGCAGAAGATATCAAAATCCCAGCGAAGGCTTGGGACGCCCTTGAATTTAAGTCCGCAGGTGGGCACGAAGAGGCCGCTCCTTCGGCAGGCGGGGAGCACGGCGCTCCGGCCGGAGGAGAACACTCCTCAACGAAGAATTTATTATTCTCTGAAGTCACAGTATTTTTGGTACAAAAAAATCCCGGCATTGTTGAAGGTGAAGCCGTTAAGATTCTTCTGCCAAAAGGTGGCGGCACGATTGATCTTTCTCGCTTTATCACGGGACAAAGAGGCTCTTTCTACGTCGGTTTTGAATTTCCGGCCTTTGAAAAAGCCACTGCGAAAAAAGTTTTGTTCGTCAGCGGCACTCGCAAAAGAAGAATTGAGCAAAAAATCTTCGGAGCAGGTTGCAATCAATTTTTTGATATCACCGATCGTTTCATGAAAGAAATGAAAGGTGAAGGTTTGAAAGTCAACACCACCCAAGAGCGCTACTTAAGTGTTTTGGGTGGGACGTTTTTATTTTCAGCTCAACAAGGTAGTGACATTCACGTTGCGCAAGTGACATTTAAAAACTCTCAGTACACGCCGCTTTTTTGTGAGGTGCCCTAATGGAAAGACAAAGTATTCACAGTCTTAAAGACAAAGACACTGTTGATTCTTGTTACCTCGTGAAAGAAAAAACAGTGGGGGTTGGTAAAAATGGTCGCCCCTTCATGGGTCTGCAACTGGGAGATTCTTCTGGAAGCATTGATGCGCGTCTTTGGGATCGCGTGGACGAACTTGCCCGCGAATTTGAAGTTGGCGACGTTTTAAAAATCAAAGGCCAGGTGCAAATTTTCCAGAATCGCAAACAATTGATCGTACATCGTCTGGAACGCGTAGATTCTGCGACAGTGAATTTTGAAGATTTTATTCCGAAGGCTTCTAAGAACACCGAAGACATGATGGTCGAGTTGCTGCAACTGGTGCGCACAATGAAAAACGATCATCTGCGCCAGCTTGTTCTCGATACTTTGGAAGATCCAGAAATTCGTCCGATGATGCTCAAGGCTCCGGCGGCAAAATCCATTCACCATGCATGGCTTGGTGGATTGCTGGAACATATTCTTTCTATTTCCAAGATCATGGATTTCATGGGTACACATTATCCATTTTTGAATCGCGATCTGTTACTCTTTGGCGGGATTTTTCACGATATCGGAAAACTGTGGGAGCTTTCTTACGATAATGGCATCTCTTACACGGATCGCGGTCGTTTGATCGGTCACATGCAGATTGCCTGTGAATTGATAGATAAAAAGGCATCTCGCATTTTAGGATTTAACGAAGAACTGCGTGACATCTGTAAGCATATTATCCTAAGTCATCATGGAAAGTTGGAATATGGTTCTCCGAAGAGACCTAAATTCCTGGAAGCCATGGTTGTTGCCATGGTGGATGATTTCGACAGCAAAGTGAGCACACTAAAAACGATTGTCGATGCCGAGCGTGGTTCGGGCGAAAAGTGGTCTCGCTACAATGAACTTTTTGATCGGTACTTCCTGCTTGAAGACCTAAATGAGAAACTCAATGATTGATCGTATCCTGGAACTTCTGCGCACTTATAAAAACTATGACCCTGCGGCGAAATCTTTAATCGAGATCGCCATTTTGTATCCGGGACCGAAGGCTTTGTTCTGTCATAGAATCGCGCATGCTCTTTATAAAAATCATTGGTATTTCTTAGCGCGACTGGTGGCTGAAATCTCTCGTTTGCTCACGGGGATTGAACTTCACCCAGGCGCCACGGTGGGAAAACGCCTGGTGATTGATCACGGCATGGGGGTGGTGATCGGTGAAACAGCGGTCATCGGTGATGATTGCATTATCTTTCACGGTGTGACGTTGGGCGGACTCAAATTTGATCCGGTGAAACGTCATCCCACTGTAGGCAATAAAGTCTTGATTGGAACGGGTGCGAAAGTTTTAGGTCCGATCACAGTTGGCGACGGAGCGATGATTGGTGCTAACGCCGTTGTTGTCAGAGATGTGCCACCAGGTGCGACGATGGTGGGACCGTTAGCCGTGCAAAAATAAAAACACGCGAGGTGATAATGAAAACACTGGAGCAATGGTTTGCAGAGTATGGTGAAAGCCACCAGCATCCCACGAATCAGTGGATTCATAAGGTTTGCGTGCCTTTGATTTTCTTTTCTATCGTCGGTCTTTTGATTTTAATTCCGTACAGTTTGGGACCTTTGCGTGTCGGTGAAATTCTGATCGCGATCGCTTTAGGATGGTATTTTACTTTGGGACCCAAGCCTTTCGTCGTGATGTTGGCACAATTAGCGATCTGTTATGTCCTTTTTTACGCACTCCGCCAGGTGACAGATCCGCTGCTTCCGCTCATCATTATATTTGTTTTGGCTTGGCTTGGACAATTTTATGGGCACAAGGTCGAAGGTAAAAAGCCTTCATTTTTCAAAGACTTACAGTATTTGCTCGTAGGGCCCTTGTGGGTCGTAAAGTTCCTATTTAAAGGCCGATTTTGATTCTCAACCCGTTTTCATAACTCAATACTAATATTAAAACCGTCGCTTGCTGCCCTGCTTCTCTGAGAGAATAGCTGGAGTTCTTAATCTAGCACGAAAGGAGTTCGGCTATGAAGCAGACAGAAACAGTCCCGACGGCTCCAACAACGAACACACATCAAGAGAGCACAGGAACAACTGCTCCCGTTCGCAAGCGCAACCGCCGTCGCCGTCTACCGAGCTGGTAAGACCCGGACGCGGTAAAATGAGTTTTCTCTTCGTTGGTCGTCGTCGACGTACTCGAAGTACGCCATCCTCCTCCCGCCTTGATAAAACTCATTTTATCGCGTCCTAATTTTTTTCACTTCGTTCGATTGTCAATCTAGTATAACGGCGCCTCTTCACATTGAGCTTCGGCCGTGAAGTTCACTTGTCCGATAGTTCCGAAGATTTCCCAGCCTTCTTGTTGGCGAGTCAAATAGCGTTCTGCCGTATCATCAGTAGGCAAAGCAATCCAACCTTCATTGTAATCTTCAGAATCAATTTCAAGAGATTGAACTTCACCTTTTGGAGAAGTCAAAACCAACTCTAAAGAGAATTTTTTTGCAGGGTCTTCGTAAGTGCGAACAATCGCGGAAGTGATATCGTCTTGATCGATATTTTTGCAGTTAAGAAGAACTTCAGAAGCCGCCATCGCTTTGAAACCGAAAAGAACAGTGGCAAGTGCAACAAATGTTTTCATCGTCATTTCCTTTGTTGGGGCGGGTTCTAACAAAGCTCTCTATGACTTTCAACTTGTTTTCACTCTCATCTTCCTTTCATTCGGTTTTCTTCATACTTTCATTTCACCGAAAAAATCAGGAAATTCTGTTCTTTCTTTCAAGAGGCTTTTAAATCGTCTAACGACATTTGAAGGATCGGATTTATGAAAAGAAAAGGTAAGACAGCGCGATTTAAAAGACAAAGACGACTTCTCACGGAACTTCCCGGTATGGGAAAAGCGGGTGCGTTGGAAAGACGTCCTTATCCACCGGGGCAGCATGGCTTACAGCGCCGTAAGTATTCTGAATTCGCATTGCAACTGGAAGAGAAACAAAAACTTCGCTTCCACTATGGAATTCGCGAAGAACAGTTTCGCCGCATGATTGTGAAAGCAAAAAAATCCGCTGCAACAAACTGGGTGGAAGCTTTAGTGAACCTTTTGGAAAAACGTTTGGACAATGTTGTGTTTCGCTTGGGATTTGCTACGAGTATTCCCGCTGCAAAACAATTGGTGTCGCATGGAAAAGTTTTGGTGAACGGAAAGAAAGTGAACATCGCATCGCAGATTATTCGCGTCGGTGACAAGATCACTTTAAAACCGGAAGCCTACGAAAACCAAGTCTACATGCAGGCCAAACAAACTCCGCGCCTTCCTCTGCCGACGTTCATGACGAAAGAAGAAATCAGCGGTAAAGAAGAAGGTCGTTTAACGGATGAGCCGAATTTAGAAGCCGTGCCGTTTGCCTTCGAACCGGGACTTGTTATCGGTTACTACTCAATGAGGGGCTAATGAAAACTTCTAAGTTCATCGAAGCAGAGCAAATTGCTTTCGAAGAAGTGACGACAGATTGGGTGGCTTTAAAACTCGGCGACGAAAAGTTTGTGATCGACGTGGATACTTTGTACGATCTGGCTTTTCGGAGTGCCGCGTTTCTTTCTTACCTTGAAGGCCGAGAAGAACAACAAGCCTCCTGCGCTTGCGAAAATTCAGAACTGAAAGTTCATTGAGGCACTCGAAAAAAAGTCGAAAAAGTGTTCCCAAATGAATCTGAAACATTGGAGCACGGGCCTAATAAAAATAAAAATAGATATGGCCGAAAATCACTCGTCACTTTCTATTTTTCTTCATGACGTTCTTGAGACGCGCCGTTTGCGCAATCCCAAGTATTCTATGCGCGCTTTTGCCAGAGACTTAGGACTTTCTCCAGGACGTCTTTCTGATCTTCTTTCGGGCAGGCGTCTTCCAGGAAAAGAAATAAGAAATCGCATCGTCAGTTCCCTTAAAATGTCTGAAGACGAGTCGAAAAAGTTTTTCAGTTTGATTGAGAGACAAAAAATTTTGACCGAGGAAAGGGCGGACGCTTATCAACTGAGCGAAGATGAATTTGCATTGATCGCGGACTGGGAAAACTATGCGGTTTTGATGCTTATGGGAACTCACGACTTCAGGCCCTACGAACCGTGGATGGCAGAGCGTTTGGGAATCTCAGAACTTCGCATTCGTGCGGCGCTGGAGCGTTTGCAAAGATTGAATTTAGTAAAGACCGAAAACGGATTGTGGGAAAGAACTCGCCGTCGTATTACGACAACACACGATGTGCCTTCACCAATTCTTCGGGAGTCGCATCGGCAGATTCTAGAGCAAGCTATTTTGTCTTTAATGCAGGATGATCCGGCTCTGCGCGACATTACCTCTATAACCCTTCCTTCAGACCCTGAAAAAATCCCCGAAGCGAAAAAAATCATCCGCGACTTCAGAAGAAAGATGACAAGACTTCTTACCGAAGGTAGGTCTACCGAAGTTTATAATTTAAACATCCAGTTGGTTCCGGTTACAAAGGTGAGGACGTAGTGCGTTTATTAAGCTCAGTCATGGCAGTAGGTTTGGTGCTTTGGAGTGCTCTTGTTTGCGCAGACCCTAATGACTGGGCAGAGCGCGGTAACGGTGGGGACGTCGTCGTGTGTCCCCAATCGGCTCGCGGCAATCTTATGTACGACGCTTATGAAGCAGAAGTGCGTTACCAGTTTGAGCTGATTTTTCCGAATTTAGAAGAACCACAATGGCCAGATACGGGCGCTCCGAATTATGGTGATGAAATGTCTTTGGATTTCAGCCTGAAAATTGCCAAGGAACTGGTCCAGCGTATCGAGACGCAAGATCCCGTACGCGCACAAAAATATTTTGAATGGTTGGCGGAGTTTAAAAACGAAGCACGTTTCTTACCTGAGGTGGAGTTGTTTGATATTCCTGACACTGGAATTGGTTTTATTCCGCCACAATGTTCATTGCATCAGCTCATCATTCAACGAACACCTAAATTCCCTCAAGACCGTCGTTATATGGTGGCTTTGGATTATTGGCAGTGGATGCAGCCTCAGCAGCAAGCCGCTGCGATCTTGCATGAAATTATTTATCGTGACTTGGCAGAGTCCAAAGCGTGGACGGGCACTTCAGAGCCCGCACGTTATTTCAATGCTTTGATTCTTTCAGATGCCATTGGGAAAATGTCCCACGTTGAATATTTAAATATCACTCGCCGTATTTTTAATAGCAATTAAGACTAATTTCTACGGCGGCCTTTGGCCTCGGGAATTCCATCAGCGGGGTCTTCCGGCCATTGGTGTTTAGGATACTTGATTCGCAATTCTTTACGAACCTCGGGATAACCGTTTTTCCAAAAACTTTCTAAGCTTGAGGTCACTTGCACGGGACGGAAATTCGGTCCCAAAAGATGCAAAGTCACAGGAATCTTTCCAAAATAAACTTTGGGAGTTTCCATCATGCCAAAAACTTCCTGGATGCGAACTTCCAGATAAGGATTTTTATCAGAAGGATAGAGCACAGGAATTTTACTGCCGCTGGGAACTTCGATTCTTTCGGGAATTTCTTTTTTTAAAGTTTTAACGACGTCATTTGGAAAAACGTTTTCAAAGAAAAAGACCAAATCTTTCTCCATCACCGTTTGCATTTTCTTTTCGCCTAATGATGCCTGCGTAAGCGCCTCTAGCTTCAGAGATTCGAGATCTAAGTTCTGCGGTTCTTGGCGCTCTAAAAATTCCAAACGAGTCCACCAGTGAGCGAGCTTCTCGTTGGTCTTTAAGACAAGATCAAATTTATCACTTAAAATCTGTGGAAGTTTTTCTGCAATTTCTTCGCCCGAAGCTGGAGTCAGTGCAGGCTCATCCAGAGGAAGCCCATGCAAAGAACGATATTCGCGGGTGAAAAACTGTCCTTTTTCTTCAATGAATGTGACATCGCGGGTTTTTTCGATTTTTTCTTTAAAGTTTTGCAGAATAAAATCTTTTTCAAAACCGCAAGCAAGACTCACGATTGTTTCGGCATCGGAACTTCCCTCAACGCCATTGAGTGCAACGAAGAATTCCGACGTTTTTACAAGGCTTTCAGTTTGCAATTTTACACCGCGACCGCCGACCATCAAAGCGCGTTCTGATTTTCCGCGGCGACGGCACAGACGATCGGCATAGGCTTTCAGCAGGATCTTTTTTGTAAGGGTCAAAGAATCTTCGTTGGAAGGTGCCGTTTGCGGCCCCAGTTTTTTTGCAAGCTCAGCGATCTGTCTTGCGGACTGATCTACGGTTTGCAGAGAGTAAAAAGAGACTTCTCTTGGCGCTTTTTTATCGCGACGGAACTGATGGAGCACTTCAAGGCGTGCCGCTAGATCGTTTTCAAACTGATCGCCGATAAAGTGCGCGACAGCTTCGCGCCTTAGAATATCTCGTTCCTGCAGAAGGGCCGCCATCTCTGAAGCAAGTTCGGTGGCTCCCATTTCCATTCCCACAAGCATGAGCTTTGCCAAACGCACAGGCAAAGGGAAGTAGAGAATCTTTTTGCCAAGATCGGTGATTTTATTTTCGTTGCTAACCGCTCCCGCAATTCTTAAGAAACGCACAGCATTTTGCAAAGCCACTGCCGGAGGTTTTTCAAACCAGCTAAAAGCTTCAAAGTCTGTAACGCCTTGAGCACTTAAGAACAGCAAACTTTCGGTAAGATCAATTCTTTGAATTTCAGCGATATCGCTTTTATTGAATGACAGCTCATCCATTTTATTCCACAGGCGATAACAAACACCCGGAAACTGACGTGCGGCACGGCCAGCCCTTTGAATCGCACTTGATAAGCTGATACGGCCTAGTTCCAGGCGAGAAAATCCTGTGCGGTGATCTTGCTTCATATTTTTTGCAAGACCCGAATCGATAACGGTGTTTACACCATCTAAGGTTACAGAGGATTCCGCGATATTGGTCGAAAGAATAATTCTTTGGCGTGCGGATTTTTGCAGAGCTTTTCTTTGATCTTCCAGATTTAAAGAGCCATGCAGTGGCATGATCTCGATATTTTTACTGTCTGCCCAACTTTGCAATGTGTTTTGCGCGCGATCAATTTCACCGACACCGGGAAGGAAGATCAAAATATCTTTGTCTGTTTGTGCTTGAGCTTCCTTTGTTGTTTGCAAAAGAGTTTCGTAAAAAGACGGCAAGGTTTGAAGAAGCTGGGAACCTTTTTGATATCGCACATCCAATTCGAATAATTTTCCGGGTACGTTCACGACAGGACAGTGGCCAAGGTAGTCGGCGATTTTTTCTGCTTCCAAGGTGGCTGACATCACCAGAATTTTAATATCTCTGCCAAGCTCTTGCAGCTCTCTTAAAAGTCCCAGGGCCAGGTCAACGTGCATGGATCTTTCATGAAACTCATCCAGGATCACAAGATCCACATCGGAAAGTTCAGGGTCTTGAATCATCTGTCTTGCGAGCAAAGCTTCCGTCATAAAAATCAGACGGGTTTCAGGCGAAGTTTTATTGGCAAAACGAACTTGATAACCGACCTCGCGACCGACCTGCCAGCCTTGTTCTTCAGCGATGCGATGGGCTGCCGCAATGGCTGCCATACGACGGGGCTCAAGGACAATTACTTTTTTTGATGTGACTTTCAAAAGAGCGGGTGGAAGTCGTGTGGTTTTACCTGCCCCCGGCGCCGCGGTGATAACAAGATTCGTTCCCTTTTTGAGTTGCTCCTCAATCGCGGGCGTGAAGTCATCAATGGGAAGCGAAATCAAATTGGGCATTACGCAGGATAAATAAGAAGCATGAACTCCGCTTTATCGAAACGAAGTCCTGAAATGAGTTTATCGATAGATCCTTCAAGAACGGCTTCGTCTTCTTGAGACAGATTTAAAGTTAATAAAAACTTTCTGTGCGAGAAATGCTCTTTCATATCGTTAAGAGTTTTCTTCAAACGATAGGGAGTATCCATCACAATAATCGCGCGTTTTTCTTTGGTGAGTTCTTTTAAAGCCTTGGCGCGGGATTCGGTTTCCGCCGGTAAAAATCCGCGGAAGACAAATTCGTCCAAACGCTGGCCACTTAAGGAAAGAAGTCCCATCAAGGCTGAAGCGCCCAAAGCTGATTTTACAGGAACGTTTTTCTGACGGCACAGTCTGACGAGATCGGCTCCTGGATCACAAAAACCCGGGGTCCCACAGTCTGTCACTAAAGCTACATTCTTTTCTGCACACAAAGGAACCAAAGCCGCTTTGTCGTCAGGCGTGGAATGCTCGTCTAAAACTTCGTAAGTCTTTCCCGTGATGCCATGAGCGCGCAAAAGTTTTGAAGCCTCTTTCGTGCTTTCGCAAATCACAACATCGCAGGATTTTAAAATTTCTAACGCACGCAACGTGATTTCCGTTGTGTCGCCGATCGGAGTCGCAACCAGATAAAGCATTAGGATTCCTTTTGCGAAAGCAGGAAATTCATAATACGAGGAAGGTCCTCGGGTGGTTCTGCCTTTCCTGCATGAGTGCTTTCAAAGAAAATCATTTCAACGTGAGGGCAGAACTGCATAAGGTGATGTAAATTCACCGGTTCGTTTTCAAAGAAATAAATTTTGGCGTAGTCTTTCTTTTCGGCTTCGACAAAATAATCGGTTTTGAATTGGGCATCGTCCATACTGCGATGAGGTTTTAAAACCAGTTTCGCACGTTCATGAAGAGGAAATCCCCATTGATGCAAAATCTCAACAGACCCTGTTCCCATTCTTTCCACGTCGCGGCCTGTGAGGTACACGATTTCAGCTTTCGCTTGATCTACGGCCTGAACAAACTCAATCGCACCCTCATAAGGGTTATCGAATTGCAGATAATGATTTGAGAAAAAATGTTTTTGCCAATACTCGCGAACGGCTTCTTGAAATTCGGGATGATGGCCATCAAGTCCAGCTCTTTGCAAAGCATTTTGGATGCCCCAATCCGTGCGCATAGTTTTAATTTTATTAAAAAGAGCGACTTGTTCAGGAAAACGCTTTTGATTGATAGGGGCGGCAGCAAAGTCGAGAAGAATTCGTTCTACGCGGGGACTGACATCAAAAAGAGTGGAGTCCAAATCAAAGACCACAAGGCTCTTTTTACCTTGTTTTGTGAGGTCCTGAATATTAACAAGAATCTGACTTAACATAACCACCCTGCACTCAGCGCCATCTAGCCATACAAGTCCAGTGAAATCAAAGACTTTTCTTGCCCGTCTCCAGTGATTTTCTATAATGAGTTGGGAGGCCACAACATGAAACGACTTCTCTCAACGATGGTCCTGATCAGCCTGTTTGCAGTGACGGGTTGTCAGTTTAAAAAAGATGCTCTGGGAACTGAGAAAAATCCCATTAAATTTCATCTTGTTCCTGCTGTTGATGCAAAGGTTCTCACGGACAATGCTAAAGTTCTTAAAGAATATTTAGAAAAAAACACGCCGTACAAATACGAAATCACAATTCCTCAGTCGTTTGTCGCTGTCGTTGAAGCGTTCGGTACGAAAAGGGCCGACGTGGCTGCCATTAACACTTACGGATACTACCTTGCGCACAAACAATACGGTGCCGAAGCTCGTTTAACCGTCATTCGCTATGGCTCTGCCACTTACCAATCTCAATTCCTGGCGCGAGCGGATAGTAAAATCAAAACGTTAAAGGATCTTGCGGGAAAAAAAATTGCCTTTGTCGATCCGGCATCTACATCGGGTTATCTTTTACCTTTAAAAACTTTGAAAGATCTTAAGATTGAACCTAAAGACATTGTGTTTGCAATGAAGCATGATTCTGTTGTGACGATGATTTATCAACGACAGGTTGATGCCGGTGCGACTTACTACAGTCCTCCGCAGAATGGTCAGATTGAAGACGCGCGACGTTTGGTAAAAACGCAGTACCCTGATGTAGAACAAAAAGTAAAAATCATCGAGTTGTCAGAGCCCATCCCCAATGATCCGATTGCTTTCCGCAAGGATATGCCGGAAGAAATGAAAGAAAAAATCGTCGACACTCTTTTGCAGTTTGCCGCGACAGACGAAGGCAAAAAAGCTATTGATCTGATGTTGGGAGCGACGAACTTTAAAAAAGCCTCTGATAGTGATTACGACACCGTTCGCGAGATGTTAAGAACGTTGGCGCCAGAAGGGAAGTAAAGTGGGCACTCCGCTTTTAAGCGTGCGCAATTTAGTAAAAACTTATCCCAGCGGAGTGACAGCTTTAAAGAATGTCACTTTGGATGTACAGCAAGGAGAGTTTCTTGTTGTCATTGGTTTAAGTGGTTCGGGTAAGTCAACGCTGCTTCGCTGTTTGAATCGACTGCAAGAGCCGACCTCAGGGCAAATCCTTTTTGAGGGACGAGATATCGGTTCCTTGCAAAAAGCTCAGGACATTCGCTCTTTAAGAAAAAAGATGGGAATGATCTTTCAGCATTTCAATTTGATCCCGCGACAAAGTGTTTTGAAAAACGTGTTGATGGGACGCCTTTCTGAAAAATCCACCTGGCAAAGTCTGCTAGGAATTTTTTCTGAGGCAGAAAAGCAGGAAGCTCTTAACAATCTTAAGCTTGTTGGTATTGGTGATAAGGCTTTAGTTCGAGCCGATCAGCTTTCTGGCGGACAAAAGCAACGCGTGGCCATCGCCAGAGCTTTGACACAAAATCCGATTTTACTTTTGGCTGATGAACCGGTTTCGTCCTTAGATCCGGCGACTTGTCATGTGGTGATGGATTATCTTCGAAAAATCAATCAAGAGCTGGGGATCACCGTGATCGTGAACCTGCACTTTCTTTCTTTAGTGAGGCAGTACGCAACTCGCGTGGTGGCATTGAAAGACGGGGAGCTGGTCTTTACCGGAAAACCTGAAGAGATCACCGAAGAATGGTTTCAACGAATTTACGGCGAAGGTGCCCATGATTTTTCGAAGAACGATCTTTGACGGAATTCTTTTTGCCTTTTTACTGGCGGTTCTTGCGGTGGCACTTTTTGTGTCTTCGGAAGAGCAGCTTTTGAATTTACAACTCGTCAGTTTAGTTTCTGTCGCCTTCTTTGCTGTGGGCTGTGGAATCAGTGTTCTTCTTCGTAAGAATAAAGTCACGACGTTAGGGGATGTTCTCTTTAAAACGGCGGCTCCTACTTTAGCTGACAAAGCATGGTATCGTCGTTTTTGGGGTTGGCAGCTTCTTGTGAGTCTTGCGGTTGCATTTATTGTCGCCCTTCTTAAAACAGAGTTTTCGTTTATCGAAATTTTTGACGAGAACGGATTTGCAGGAGCGGTGCGGTTATTTAAAGGCTTGCTTGATCCGAACTGGGCTGTGTTGCCTCGTGCAGTTTTAAATATCATCGAGACGATTTTTATGGCGTTCTTGGCAACAAGCTTAGCGATTCCAGTGGCATTTGTTCTAAGTTTTCTTTGTGCAAAAAACATCATGAAGGGTCCTTGGGCGCAAAGTGTGTACTTCGTGCTGCGAACAATGCTGAATATCACACGCTCCATTGAAGCTTTGATTTGGGCCATTATCTTTTCAGTGTGGGTGGGAATCGGTCCTTTTGCGGGAATGTTGGCTCTCATGGTTCACTCCGTAGCGTCATTGGCGAAACAATATTCTGAAATGGTTGAAGCTGTTGAAGAAGGTCCCATCGAAGCCATTGAGTCAACGGGTGCTAATAAACTCCAAACAATTTGGTATGCGATTGTTCCTCAGGTGCTTTTGCCATATATTTCATTTACGGTGTATCGCTGGGATATCAATGTGCGAATGGCGACGATCATCGGCCTTGTTGGTGGCGGCGGTATCGGAACGATGCTGGTGCAGTATCAAGGACAGGCGATGTGGCGTGAAGTAGGGTGCATCATCGCAGTGATTGCCGTTGTTGTGTGGGCTCTGGATCTTGCCTCAGCTCATATCCGTGAAGCTTTAAAATAGAGGTTCGTTATGTCAGAAGCTAGATACAAAGTCACAGTTCGTGAACACCATGTGGATTCATATGGGCATATCAACAACGCCACGTATTTGGAGTTGTACGAGGAAGCCCGCTGGGAATTAATCACACCACGCGGTTATGGCTTTAGCGAAATTCACAAACTGAAAAAAGGCCCGGTGATTTTAGAAGTGAATCTAAAGTTTCTAAAAGAAATCCGTCTGCGTGAAAACATCACGATCACAACAAAGCTTGTAAACTACAAAGGCAAAGTCGGCCAAATGCTCCAACAGATGGTGAAAGAAGATGGAACTGTCGCGAGCGAAGCCCTTTTCACTTTCGGTTTGTTTGACATGGTGGCAAGAAAATTAATCGAGCCAACACCAGAGTGGAAAAAAGCTTTAGATATGGAATAAAGGCAGAGTTTTATAGCTGGCTCCACAAGATCGTGGAGCCTTTGGATTAATACTTCGGATTCATCAGTTTTAAAACATTTCCATCTGGATCTTCAAATACCAGCATGTGTCCCCAAGGTTGATCATCTTCGCCAAGAATTTTTACGCCATGACAATCAAGCGCGATCCAGTACTCGCTTTCGTCAATGAGTTTCATGCCCAGACCTTCAGTATAAAATTGAATGGCACGTTTCGGTTGAGTCACGCTGTAATAAATATCCTGAACTCCGGTGATCATAAAAGCTCCTTTAAAAAAGGATATGGTTTAAGATTGGTGTCGTCAGTAAAAAAATTTAAAGCACCGCTCCTCTGGACAATTGTTAATTCTTGCCAGAATCTTGCCCGCTACTAATAGATCGTAAACGCAGTTTGGAATGCTTCAGCGAATGATCTCAATAAATTGCATTCAGCGTTGAATTTATTTGTAATAAAAATTTTCTTGCAGGTGATTTGTTGAATTTTACTTCTCTTTTATTGAAATATTTTTTTCTTTGCTAGGAGCTTCCTAAATTCGCAAGAAAGTCCTCTTAAAGGTGAAAATTGAAGCAAATAAGTGCCTTTGTTGAGGCAATTCAGATCGCCGTTTCTCCCATTGAAATCCTCAAAAATCGCTCTCAAAAAGTCATGGTATGGTACTGCCACGGTGGCAGTGAATTTTAGATTGGAGAAAAAGATGAGTCTCAAAAATTTAAATAAATTCGAACTTGATCAAAGAATCAAATCGTTGGTCGCAAAAGAGCGCGAGTTGCTTCACGAAATTCTTCTGACTATTAAGGAAATAGACCAACGCAGACTGTATTTGGAATACGGCTTTGCCAATTTGTTTTTATACTTAGTTGAGGGTGTTGGTTATTCTGCCGGGAGTGCACAGCGTAGAATCGATGCTGCGAGACTGCTAAGTGAAGTGCCGACATTAGGAGAAAAGATCCAATCTGGTGAAGTAAAACTTCATCAAGTGTCACTTATTCAAAAAGCAGCGAGAGATGTTTATAAAACAACTCAAAAGAAAGTCACTGCCGAAGAAAAACAAGAGTTGTTGGAGCAAATCACTTCAAAGAATTTTCAAGAATCTCAAAAAGAAGTGGCATCCTTCTTTGATTTACCAGTCATTGAAGCAACAACCCAAGTAATCCAAGCCAATGAAAGCATTCGTTTGTCTTTGACGATTTCAAAAGAACTAGCTGACAAAATTCAACAAGCGCAGGCTCTTCTTTCTCATACCATTTCTTCGAATGATATCGTGGATTACCTAGAATACGTGACTGATCGGGTAATTAAGCAGAAAACCTCTGTGAGGCCGCGTCCTCAAGAGGAAGTCACTGCCACGATGGAAGTAAAACCATTTTCTGCGAGAACTAGAAAGACAGTTATTAATAAAGATAAATGCTGCCAGTATAAAGATCCAAGCACTGGAAAACAATGTGGTAATCGGTGGTTTTTACAGGTAGACCATAAGCAAAGTCGATGGGCTAATGGCAAAAGCACGGTTGCAAATGCACAAGTACTCTGCTCTCAACATAATCAAATGAAATATCGCCAAGAGGCTGGATTCAAATATCTTTCAACGTAAGTAAGCAGTGCTAATGATAAAGCTAGAATCCAAGCATCAGAAACAAATGCGTAGCGGTTGATTTAAATTAGACAACCAAATGTACTTCGGCCTGAAGCGCAGGAGGCGCTTCAGGAAGGCCTCTCATGGACGGTCAGATAATTAAAGCCCGAGAACAGCTGTACTAGAGAATCCTACGCCGCTTTTGCAATAGGTAGCGCAACCACCGTTAAATAAAATTTCCCTTTGCTCGTGGAAAAAGGAATCATCATTCCGGCAGAGCCCGCCGCACAAGGCACGATTTGGTCTGACCCCAAAAGCACGCGAGGCACGGTCATTTGAACGCCGTAGCTGGTGATTTCGGATTTAGCATTACCAAAAATAATATTATTGATCTCACCGACGGCGTCTTGATTGTCCTGGGTAAGTTCTGTTTGTTCTTCCATCAACATCGTGGAAACCACTTCCAAGAAACTACCTTTATCAAAGGAAATGCTCAGATATCCCTGGAAGGACTGACTTTTAATGTCAATCACAGAGGAAACTTCGCCGAGCAAACATTCTTGCGGAGATTTTGGACCGGCCTTTTCCATTTTCACTGACGTCACGCCAAATTGTGCAAGAACGTTGGTCGTTGCTTTGATCACAGCATTGATCACGCGCACATCCACAGCGTATTTCGTAGCCGCTGCAGCTGTGCTTGCGTCTTTGGCTTGTCCATGATGTTGCACGTTTAAAACGCTGATCATGGCATTGATGAGTTCTTCGGGACTTACGGGTTTTTTGAAGAATTTAGAACTGCGTAAAGACTCCGGAAGATCGGCAGGATCCTTTTGCGAGATCACGATGACTTCAGCGTCCTGAGTGTTCTTGTAAGTATGAATACCATACACGAAACCGCCATCCATCAAGCGAGGGACTTCGGTGTCGATAATAACCATATCAAATTTTTGATTTTCCGATTTGATCGCCGCTTCAGCTCCGTCTTTCGCGCGCACCACGATAGGAGACACGCCCGAGCTTTCAAGCTGCTTCAGCAAAGGCTCTTTTACTGATTGCTCGAGTTCACAGTTATTATCAACAATGAGGATGTTTTTTCTAAGTTTCATTTCTTTCTTCTGTATAAAAACCATAAACTTCTATCAGTTTGAAAACGGAATTCTTAACGCCTAGTAATCTGATCGGCTTTCATGAGGATCCCTTTAACTTTATTTAGTTTAATTACAGAATGAAAAACGACTAAAAGTTCGACAAAAAATTTGAATCATTTTTCTTACAAATTGTCTAATTTCCTACAGTTAAGTCGAGTCTTGTTTGCGCCGATAGGTGGTCCAAGGAGTAACGGAACAATGGCAAAACAGTATTATCTTTCTAACAATGGGACTCATATCGGACCGTACACGCATGAGACAGTCTTAAAAAAGATCGAGGCCCAGGAACATCAATGGACTGATTACGTTTACGATGAAAACGTAGGTGAATGGATGATGCTACTTGAACACCCTGAGTTTGCGCAGAAACTGGCTCAGAAGCCGTCGGTTCGTCCAAGTGCGACGCCTCTTCCAAAAGCGGGATTTGCAAACGCTCTTAAGGACAAAGAGTGGTTTATTCTCAAAGAGGGAAATAACTACGGACCGTTCTGCCAGTTGGAGTTGATCCAAATGCTGCAGGAAAAAACTTTGTTTGAATACGATTACATCTGGCACGCAAAACTTCCTGCATGGAAACGAGTCGCAGAAGTGGAAGAGTTCTCTTCAGATAAAATCCGCGGAATGAAAGATTCCAAAGATGTCGACGTGGCAGAGATTTTCTTCCGTCGTCGTCATGCTCGCGCATCTTATGGTGCTTCTTTGATTGTGCATAACAATAAAACTGTCTTCCGTGGTCAAGCGTTGGAAATCAGTGCCGGCGGAGCTGGTGTCTTGATTGATACTCCAAATTTACAACCAGGCCAGTCTTTGTTCTTACATTTCCAACCCGGTGATGGAGTTCCTCCATTCAATGCGGTTTGCCAGATCGTCAGTAAGCAGTTCGTGAAAGATGCCGCCAATACGAGTGCTACGGTAGAACCCGTAAAATACGGCGTGAAATTCACGACTCTCAGTCAATCGGCGCGTGAGTCGATTAAAAACTTTACGACAAAGGCAGCATAAGATTTTTTGTTCTCTATGAACGTCTTGAAAGAGGATTTATGAAAAAGGAATTTTCAGCTTTGTTGGCGGCCATGATGTCAACAGCTCTCATGGCTTGTTCTTCGGGTGTGCAGTTTGATCTTCCAGAAACGTCCGACAACTTTGATCAAAGTGTGACCTACAACAACAAAGTGGATATTCTCTGGATTGTTGATAACTCAGCGTCAATGTTGAAGCATCAACAAAATCTGAGTGCACAAGTTCCAGATCTGGTTTCTCGTTTGAACTCGTTGAAGATGGACTACCATATGGCAGTCGTTACGACGAGTATGGGAGGAACAAATCCTGACGGCGGCCGCTTTATTGGAAGCCCGAAGTATGTAACGTCTTCAACTCCTGATCTTGTGAATTCACTTAAGAATCGTATGATCGTGGGTGAGGCAGGAAGTAGTAATGAGCGTGGCCTTGAGTCGATGGAAAATGCTTTGTCTTCGGGTTATCTTGCTAACGAGGGTAAAGGGTTTTTTCGTAATGATGCTTTGCTAGTTGTGATTGCGCTATCAAATGAAGAAGATAAGAGCGTAGTTTCTAACCCCACTCAGCATTACACAGGCTTGCTTGACAGTCTTAAGCGCCCTTGGGTCGATGGTTCTAGATCTTGGGTCTTTAACTTTATCGGTGTAACACCTGCAAGTACAAACTGTACTACATTTAATGACTATTCAGAGGTAGGCTGGAGATTCATTGATTTAGTTAACGTCTCTGGCGGCGTTCAAGAGTCAATTTGTACGTCTAGTCTGGGATCAGCCATTACAAACATCCGCGCCCGTATCTACCAAATCCTCACAGACTTTAAACTTTCTAAAAAGCCTGTGATTGAATCCATCACGGTTACGATCAACGGCCAATCGGTTCCTCGCAGCAACGTGAATGGATGGGATTATATCGAATCTATCAATGCCATTCGCTTCTATGGCTCAGCAGTTCCGGCGGCTGACGCATCCATCAAAGTGGACTTCAAACCTAAAGACGCAAACTGATAATAAAGACCTTGGGCTTTCATAAGTTCTTCGTGAGAGCCCACTTCAGCAATTTCCCCATGATCTAAAACGACAATGCGATCACACTGCTGAATCGTCGAAAGACGGTGAGCGATGATAATGCTTGTGCGACCCTTGGTGATTTCTTTGGTCGCCTCTTGAATGATGTGCTCACTTTCAGAGTCGATATTCGCCGTCGCTTCATCCAAAATCAAAATATCCGGATTGAAAGCCAAGATGCGCGCAAACGCGATCAACTGTCTTTCGCCGACGGATAAGTTTGAGCCACGTTCTTCTACTGTGCTTAAAAGATCGCGGCCTGTGCGTTTTAAAAGACTCATGTAGCCTGTTTTCTCACAAGCCTTCAGGATCTGTTCCTCACTGATGCGCGAATCACCTAGCCCGATATTATCGCGAATCGTTCCACGGAAGATAAAATTATCCTGTTGAACAACGCCGACATGGTGGCGGATCTCGGTGCGAGGAATTCTTTCCAAAGCCAAACCATCGATAAAAATACTTTTCTCTGGAGCATCGTAAAATCGTTGCAGCAAGGAAATGAACGTCGATTTTCCGCTGCCAGTTCGTCCGACCAAAGCGATCGACTCGCCCGCTTTGATTTGCAAAGAGATATTTTTAAGCACGAAAGGCAAATTGCTTTCGTATTGGAAATTCAAGTTGCGAATCTCAATATCGCCTTTAACAACCTCAGGAGTTTGCAGATTTTCCAGTTCATACTCTTGCGGTTCATCCATCAAAGTGAAAATACGCTCAGCACTCGTTAAGGAGTTTTGGAATTGCTGATATTTCTCCAAAATTTCACGAAGAGGCGGGATGAAGTCTTGAATATTCATCAAAAACGCCACCAAAGCGCCAATCGCAATGGAATTCTGCGCACTCAACAGTCCGCCAAAGTACAAAGCTGCCGTGATTGTCGTGGCATTAAAAAGATTCATAATCGGCTGCATCAGCGCATAGGCACGGATGGAGCGCATATTCGTATCGCGGTAATCAACGGAAAGAACGCCAAACTTTTCACGGTTGCGGAAAACACGGTTGTACAGTTGAACGACCTTAATTCCGTTCAGGTTTTCCGCCAAAAACGCATTGATCAATGATAATTTCTTTTTCTGTTCTCTTAAGATATCGCGGATGCGATTGCTTAAATAAAACGAAGCACCAATAAAAAATGGCGCTAAGACCAAGCTCACAAGAGTCAGTTTCCAAGAAATCAAAGCCAAAGCCACAATAACAGACATGATGATCACGAAATGCGTGAAGACAGAAATCACGCCATCAGTAAAAAGTTCGCCCAAAGACATCACGTCGTTGGTCAAACGAGTCACGATTCGGCCCGTCGGCGTTTTATTGAAAAACTGCAAAGGCAATCTTTGCACGTGGGCCATCAGGTCTTCGCGCAAATGAAAAAGCATTCTATTTCCAAAAAGCTGGAAGAGATAAACGTTCGCAAAAGAAAAACACGAGCGGAAGATTTCTAGAATCAAATAAGCGTAAGCGACTTTTGTAAAGACGCTGTAGTCTTTTCCCTTCACGCCATGGTCAATCGCATATCCGATCAAAGCCGGAATCAAACGGGCAACAGTAGCTCCACCAGCCACTGCGAAGATCGCGGAAAAAAGTAATAACTTTTCACGACGAGCATAAGGCCACAGGCGTTTAAAAAGAACCGGGTAGGTGATCTTGGTTTTCACCAGGTCTTCATGCATGAAATTTTCACTCATGGTGATCTCCTTTCCCTTGGATTTGGACAATTTTTTGGAATGTCGGGCTCACTTTTAAAACTTCTTCGTAAGTGCCATGGGCTTCGACTTGGCCGTCTTTCAAAATTAACAAATGATCCACGGCCTTTAAAGAAGACAAACGATGGGCCACAATAATTCGGCTGGTCGTGGAATTGCTCTTCGCCAATTCTTCTTCAATGGCTTTTTCGGTGCGCGTATCCACGGCACTTAAAGAGTCATCCAAAACCAAGACGGGAGTTTTCATAATCAAACCGCGGGCAATGGTCAGGCGTTGTTTTTGTCCGCCGGAAAGGTTGACACCTCTTTCGCCCAATTGTGAATCGTACTTGTGCGGTAAAGAATCAATTTCTTTACTGAGATCCACAATCTCCGTCATGCGTAAGATTTCTTCTTCAGAAGCGCGTTCTTTAAGGCCGAAGCTGACGTTCTCAGAGATACTTTCACTAAATAAGAAAGCTTCTTGAGGAACAAGCAGCAAAGTTTTTCGTAAAGACTCTTGAGAAATATTTTCGATCGACACTCCGTTGATAAGGATTTGTCCTTCTTCAAGTGGGTACATACGAGAAAGCAGGTGAAGCAAAGTCGTTTTTCCGGCACCAACAGGACCCATGATCCCTAAGCTTTCGCCGGCATTTAAAGAAAAGGAAACGTTTTTCAAAACATAATGGTCACTGCCTTTATGTTTGTAAGAGACATTTTTAAATTCCAAAGTTTTAAACTCAGCAATTTCGTAAGTGCCATTATCAGGAATGTCTGTTTTTGTTTTAAGAACATCCTTGATGCGGTCAAAGGAAGCGTAACCTTTTTGGAAGTAAGAAAACCCCATTCCCAAGGCTGTCATCGGCCACACCATTTTTTGGATGTAGCGATGAAAAGCCACAAAGGTTCCAATGGTCACAGCGCCTGAATAGATATCATCTTTAGCGATAAACAATAGAATCACGCTGCCAGAGGTAACGCCAAACTCCATCACCGGAACAAAGAACGCATCAATGCGCGCGACTTTATTACAAGCTTGTTCAAACGCAGAGCTGACGCCGTTAAACAATGTTGTGCGGTTGTCTTCTTGAGCAAAACTTTTAATCACACGGATGCCGCCCACAGTTTCTTGAGCTACACCGGTAAGTTCGGAAAAGCGGTCCTGCTGAATTTTATAATTGGAGTGAATAAGACGCATCACTTTCCAAATAAGAAAGGGAACGATCGGAAGAAAAACCAACGTCTTCCAAGTCCAAGCCCAATTCATAGTCGCCATAATCGGCAGAACCACGGCGATGATAATCACGCCGTCAGCGAGGATTAAAAGCCCAGGACCGATCGCTTGGCGAAAAGATTGAACGTCATTGGTCAAAAGACTCATTAATTCTCCCACTTGATTTTTGTGGAAGAAGTTCGGTCCCAAAGACGTCACGTGACGGAAAAGTTTTTGGCGAATGTGTTCAGCCGCAAAAGTGTGAAAGCGCCCAAAGTTCGTACGCCATCCATAACGGCTGACGGCAAGTCCTGCCATCACCGCAAAAAAGATCAAACACGTTTTGCCGATATTATTCAACGGCACCTGCGCTTCGATCTGGTCAATAGCCGTTTTCATGATGAGTGGATACACCCCATCCAGCGCATTCGTGATGATTAAAAAAAACATCCCCAAGCTGAAGGCTCGGGGATTGTTTTTAATGTAAAACCAAAGGGGACGATTAAAGAGGACTGAAGAGTCAGTGGTCGAACTTTGCATGCAGAAGGAGAGTATTTAATCCTGCTTGAGCCTGCAAGTGTTTTGAAACGACGTGGGATATTGCTCTTGGCGTCGTTCGTACGCTCTTTGCTCCCAGCCATAAAAGAAAGGTCTTTTGCTTGTTAAACGATCCACGATGAACTTGAGAATGCTCATAGAACCTCCTGCGTTCTCTTACTAAGGATCGGCGGCTTGGTCCTATAATTCAATACCCTTGATTTAAGTACCATCATGTAATACCGTGGTTTTGGGGGTTGATATGTCACAAATTGACCAATTCTTGAATTCCCTAAAACGGGCACTAAAAGCAAAGAACGTCTTGTATCGAGACTTGGCGAAAGCATTGAATTTGAGTGAGTCTAGCGTTAAGCGCATTCTCTCCAACAAGAGTTTGAGTCTAGAGCGCCTGGAAGAAATTTGCAGAGTCGCTGACATCAGTTTTTCCGAAGTCGTAAAATCCGCCAACTTAGAAGAGACCTCTCAGGTTTTTACTCTCACGGATGATCAGGAAAAAGCGTTGGCCGAAAACTCGCGCATGCTGCATTACTTTATGATGTTGCAAGAGGGAAAGACGCCGCAAAAAATCGAGCGGGAGTATCAGATCTCCAGTTCCGAGTCGAAAAAATATCTTTTCCAATTAGACCGTTTGAATCTCATTGAGCTTCATCCGCGTGACAAAGTGAAATTAAAACGCCATGGATTTTTGCGCTTCCGTCGTGACGGACTTGTCGGGAAAGCTCTTTTTGAAAATACGAAGGCGCACTATCTCAATTATGATTTCCGTCCAGAGGACTACATTCGTTTTTCCTTCTTAAAACTCAGCCCGCAGACTATGGCGAAGTACAAAACGAAACTTGAAAAATTGATGTTGGAGATGCAAGAGGAGTCCCGTTTTGAAAGTGAACACAACGTTTCCGTCGTGGATATGGGTGTTCTCTTTTCGTATCGTCCTTGGCAGCATTCCTATATGGGCGCGATCAAAAAGAAAGAGTAATGGCACCAGCTTTGCTTTTAATAAAACCAGAGTAATTAAAGGGAGCAAGAATGAACTGGCAACGGATAAAAACCGCGATTTGTCAGGGTGACTTATTTATAGACAGTCGCCGTCGCTCACTTGTGGTTTTTCTCATAGGACTTCTATTGCCTGCTATTGGACAAGCGGGCCTTAAAGATGTGAAGCCATGTTTGTCCACGCACCTTCGTGAGGCCATCAAAATCAACGAACAAAGAGCCCCTGTATACGAGCGACTTTCTCAAGGGCAGAGCCGCGCGATTTCTGAAATGCTGATCAAGGCCGAGAAGAAAGTTTTATGGGTGGCTCCTTTAGCAGACGCATGGGCGGCCCCCTATCAGCGCGCCGGCATCCCGATTCTGTGCGCGGATTTTATTGATATGTCGCACACACCGGCATTTCGTGCGGTCAACCCAGACGGTAAAGACTCACTTCAACATTTTCATCCGGCGCCAACGGGCGAAATTTCTGAGCGTCTGAGGGAGCTTTTTAAAGCCAAACACTATGATGGCATTGTTCGTTATGCTGATGAGCAAGTTCAAGAACTCAACAGAGTTCCCCGCTACAACTGCATGGTTCGCCACGTTTTGGAATCCATTCGTCGAATGGCAGGTCTTGCGCCAATACATGACCAAAAGGCTCGCGCGAAACTGCACATCTCGTCATTGCTTTTGTCGAGAACAGTTTTGAAATCGCACATAAATCTTTTGGACGAATCTTCTGAAATCGACGCTCTTGCCGCTCCTTTGCAAGCCGAAGCTTTGCCGATCATCTGCCAGGATGTGCCGCATATTCCTTGGCCCTGACACACCTTTCGGAAACTTAATTTGCTGATATTCGCACTTCCATTGAGAGTGTGACTATGGCTTCATTTGCACGCATCTTTTCACTATGGATTTTTTTAGCAGTGGATCTGATCGCGACAACGGCGTGGGCGGATTCTTTATTCAATCGTCGTTTGGGAAACGGGCGTTTCCTTTTTGACGTTGTGATGGAGCAAGGTGTTTCTCGCGAACCTTTGGACTTGATCTTCCGCATGTACGATTACAATGAGGGGCGAATTCCGAATCTGACGTACACGGTGCTGGTCGATTACTCCCGGCCCTCGACGGAAAAAAGATTGTTTCTGATAAATCTTAGCAATGGCTCTGTTGAAAAATTCTATGTGGCTCATGGCATTCGCTCAGGCATTATTGAGACGCGCAGCTTTTCAAATCTTCCGGATTCCTGGAAAAGTTCGTTGGGCTTTTATTTTGCCAAAGGTTCATACGTCAGTTCTAAGAACGGCATTTCACTTTATCTCGACGGTATTGACCGCTCGAATAATAACGCCAAACTGCGAACAATTGTTTTGCACGGCGCCTCTTACGTGAGTGAAGACTTTATTCAAAGAAATGGACGTCTTGGCTGGAGCGAAGGATGCTTTGCCGTTGGACTTGAGTATGTGAATTACCTGATCAATCTTTTGCAAAACGGAAGTCTGCTTTTGTCTTATCATAAAGACCTCATTGGATTTTCAAGGCGTTATCCTTCCGAGCAAGCAATGGTCGGCGATGAAGTCGTTCCTCCCGGTGTTAACACAAATCGAACACCGGGGGAGGGTGGAGGACTTGATTGGATTCCTTCCGCTGTCTCATTCTGAAATATAAATAATTAAACTTCCTCATAAACCCTCGAGAGTGCTTCAGGTTCTTAAGCAGATGCCGATCTTTTCCCATGCAATTTCACTCCCGGGGAGTACATGTATGTGGAATAAAGTCTGGAAGTCACAGAGTTACCGTTACAAAATATTAGCTCTTCTTGTCGTGGCGATCCTGCCTTTGTGGGCGATAGTTTTGTTTTACGTGCTGCCCTTGGTGCGTACCAATTTATATGAAGACCGCAAAACATCCATTCGTAATACCGTGGATATTGCGGGAAAAGTTTTAGAACACTATCATCAACTTGCGGAAGCCAAAGTCATCACTGATGAAGAAGCGCAGAAACAAGCCTTGCTTGCAGTTTCAAAACTCCGTTATAACGGCAATGAATATTTTTGGATCAACGATCTTCATCCCAAAATGATGATGCATCCGATTAAGCCGGAACTGAATGGTAAAGATCTTTCTGATATGAAAGATCCCGAAGGTCTTCGTTTGTTCGTAGAGTTTGCGCGTGTCGGACAAACTTCTGAAGGCGAAGGTTTTGTCAGATATCTGTGGCCGAAGCCGGGTTCACCTCAGCCCGAGCCAAAAATCAGTTTCGTAAGACAGTTTAAGCCGTGGAAGTGGATCATTGGTAGTGGTGTGTATGTGGATGACGTTGAAAAATCCGTGGCGCAGTTTCGCTCCAAAGTGATTATCAGTTTTTCATGCGCATTCGTTTTAGCTTTTGGTTTGTTCTTTGTTTTCGCCGGAAAGCTTATGAACTTTTTGGCAAAAACTGTGAATGATACGAACGATGCAAGCCAGCAGGTTTTGGAAGCTTCCAACATGCTTTCAAATGCGGGACAAAACGTCGCACAAGGAGCCGTGGAATCCGCAGCCCGTATTGAAGAAACACTCAACGCCGTTAAAGAATTAAATGACATCGTGAAAACCAATCAAGACCGCGCAAGAGCCGCAGCAGAGCTTGCGAAAAATTCAGAAGCTGGTGCCTCTCAAGGTGCGGGCGAAGTTAAGCGCTTGATTGAATCCATCACGGTGATGTCGAAAATTTCTGGTGAGATCACGTCTGCCATGGACATCATTGACGATATCGCGTTTCAAACAAATCTTTTGGCCTTAAATGCGGCGGTGGAAGCCGCTCGTGCCGGAGAACAAGGAAAAGGTTTTGCCGTTGTTGCCGAGGCCGTGCGTGGACTGGCTTTAAAGTCAGCCCAAGCTGCGAAAGAAGTTAAAACGGTGATCACAAGCAGTGTCACGCAAACTCAAGTGTCGTTAGAACTCGCAGAAAAAAGTGATAAAGTTTTAGATGGAATTGTGACATCCGTGCAAAAGGTCAACGTGCTCAATCAAGAAATTGCTGAGACTTCTGCACAGCAATCCGAAGGCATTCGTTCCATTCACGATGCGATGGGATCTCTAGGGCAGCAGACGCAAGCTTTCTCGGCGGCGGCAGAAGAAACAGCGGCAACGTCTGAAGAGATGTCAGCGCAAGCCAACACTCTTCAGCACATGGTTCACCATATGGCTTCTGAAGTCATCGGAAGATCGGCGAAGAAGGCGGCTTAGGTTTCTAAAACCAAGACGTCTTCAATAATTCCCGCTCTCATGATCATTTGAAAAAGCTGCGTGATTTTTTCTGACGTCAGGACATGGGAAAAACCCACCAGGGCCTGAGAAACGGATTTGCCTTCTTTGAGTTCGGTTAAAACCTGGGCCTCCACGTGATCAATTCTATGCACGTAAATTTTTTTTTGCTTCTTATATACTAAAAGACTTTCAGGTGTTTGCCAGTGAATATCGTCGATGGCTCCAGCCGGATCATTGCGTCGTCGCCAAATTTCATAGATCGCGTAAGGACTTTGAAAGATGTCCATGCCTTCAATGAAATGCACTTTGAAATCCTCTGAATTCAGCAACGCCTGGATTTCCTCGGCGGGAAATGGATCTGATGTTGGCGTATGATACATATTTTTAAAAGTCCACTCAAAGCGTGCCAGATCATAGAGAAATGGATGAGCCGTTCCCAAAGAAGACATCTGCAAGTGCTCCGGGAATTCATGACCGTAATCAGAAAGATTGTACGAGCGTGAGGGTTGAGCGTCGATATACTTGCGACTGGCGTTGTGAAATTCATCCTCACCTAAAACCCACGAAGAGGCCTCATAAATTTCACGTAAAGCCTCGGTCAGACGGGCAACGTAGCCTTGATGATAGACTTGAAAGGCTTGCTCTAAAGAAAGCGAGCCGACGGGTTTTAGTTCCGCTTCGGCGTTGCTATCGGCGGTTTGTCGAGAGGCAATATTTCTTTTAAACAGGTTCAATGCTTCGTTCAGATTCATGGGAACTCTCCAAAATGTAAACGGCCTTCATCACTTCAACTTCAAGCTCATGGAAGTCAGGAATGTCTTCATCGCGTTCAATAAGAATCGGCAGGTGGCGAATTTGTGGCGCCAAAATTTTAAACAAATTCCAAACAGGTTCGGGAATATCTGTCGAATGGGTATCAAAAAGAAAATCGCCATAGTCCGAAGGCCCTGCCATATGAACTTGCGCCACGCGATCCATCGGAATGTGATTTAAAAAGTAATGCGGATCGAAACCGTGATTGTAAGAATTCACGTAGACATTATTGATATCCAGAAGCAACCCGCAACCGGATCGGCGACTGACTTCGCTGACAAAATCCCACTCGCTCATCTCATTGCGACGATAGCTGATGTAAGTCGATACGTTTTCTAAAATCAAAGGACGACGCAAAAAGGTTTGTACGAAATCGATATTGTTCACCAAAGTTGCGACACTGTCTTCGGTGAAGGGGAGAGGAAGAAGATCGTGCATGTTCATATCCGACGTTCCCGTCCAACAAAGATGGTCGGAAACAATAAACGGTTCCACGCGGTCAATCAGATCACGAAGTTTCTGTAGATAGTCCAAGCGAATGCCTTCGGGAGAACCGATATTCATCGAAACGCCGTGCAGGGCGATGGGATAATCCTGACGAATGAGCTGGAGCATCTCCATCGGACGTCCCCGCGAATCCATGTAGTTTTCCGAGATTGCTTCAAACCACGCGACTTCCGTAGAAGGTCGTTGTTCTAAAAAAGAATAATGAGGAGGCCTGAGGCCCAACCCCACTTTGTGAGTGAATGATGACGGGTGCATTTTTCTTCCTTTAGTTATTTTTTTGCAGGGGCTTGAGGTTTTGCAACTTTGGCTTCGCCGTCGATTTTGATTTTAATATCGTCACCGACCATCCATCCGCCTTTGTCGAGTTGCTTATTCCAAGTCATCCCGAAATCTTTACGATCAATCTTGGTTTCTGCATCAAAGCTCACCATGCGATTGCCCCAGGGGTCTGTCACAGCGCCGTTGTAATTGACGTCCAAAACGATGGGCTTGGTGACGCCGTGAATGGTGAGATCTCCATGAACTTTTTTAGGTTTGTCTTTGTCGTATTCGACCTTCGTACTTTTGAAAGTCATGTTGGGATACTTTTCAACGTCGAAAAAGTTTTTACTGCGCAGATCTTTGTCGCGATCTTTTTGATTCGTATTGAGTGACGCGGTTTTGATAGTGACGACGACGTTATCAAGTTTTTGAGAAGTCTCGTCAAAATCAAAACTGCCATCGAACTCATCGAAGCGGCCGTTGACTTTGGAAACAACAAGATGGGGAGCCTGAAAGGCGATACTCGTGTGAGCTTTATCAAGCTCGTACTTTGCGGCAAACGCGGAAGAAGAAAAACTGGCGGTCGCTAAAAAAGAAAAAAGTAGAACGCGCATTTTAAATCCTTTCGGTTTAGTGCTCGTTCTACTTTTTTAGAGGAACCTAACTTTTACAAATTAAGTTGCTGAAAGTTTTAGTAATTCATCAAAGCTTTTACATCAAGCTTGCCGCCTGACACAGTTTTGCCTTGCAAAGCGGGGATCGCTTTTGCAGAACCCAAGATCGCAGCTTTCACTTCATGCCATGATTTATTTGGATGAGCCGACCAGTAAAGAGCCGCCGCACCAGCAACGTGAGGAGTCGCCATAGACGTTCCATCCCAAGTTGCTTTGAATCCAAATTTATCAATCACAGTGTCAGAGTAACCTTGGCCGACAACAGTCGAGAAGACCTTCACTCCAGGCGCACCGATATCAACGGTTTTAGCACCCCAGTTAGAGAAAGAACCCAATTTGTTGTTCACATCAAGAGCTGCGACAGAAATGATATTTTCATGATCGTAAGACGCTGGGTAAGCAGGAAGTTTGTCAGTGTCGTTATCATAACCAACACCTTTGTGTCCGTTACCAGCCGCCGCGATAAATAGAACACCTTTATCTTGGCTGTATTGAATAGCATCACGCAAAGCTTGGTTTTCAGGAGCGCCTGGCTCTTCACCTTCAGAACCCCAAGAGTTGCTCAAAACTTTCGCGCCATTATCAACAGCGTAACGAATGGCTTTGATTGCATCTGCTGTCGTTCCGCCACCAGTCATGCCGATGAAACGCAAAGACATGATTTTTACATTCGGAGCAACTCCGGCAATACCTTTGCCGTTGTCACCGCGAGCTGCGACGTTACCCGCACAGTGAGTGCCGTGACCTGGATTTCCACCTTTGAACAATCCGTCCAAAGTATCTACGGCCAAGTCATAAGGTTTGTTGTCGTTACCAACGAAGTCCCAACCGATCACGTCGTCAACATATCCATTGCCGTCGTCATCAATACCGTTGTCTGGAATTTCGCGAGGATTTCTCCACAAGTTTGGCAAAAGATCTTCGTGAGTATAATCAACACCTGTGTCGATCACAGCGACGATCATGTCGGGACTGCCTTTTGTGATTTTCCAAGCATCAACTACACCAATGTCGCGCATGCCCCATTGTTGATTGAACAAAGGATCGGCTCCCGTTGTAATTTGCGGAGCGTCAGGAATTGCTGGATTGTCCTGGCGAGCCATCTCGCGAAGCTGAGGATTTCTTGAAAGCATCTTGGCTAAAGCCGCACGACGAAGAGGATCTTCGATTTTATAATCTTCAGGAATCGTGATTTTGTAGTTCGGTTGCACGTACTCAACCGCAGGATTTTTCTCAAGAGTTTGCAAATTCATGTGGCGTGGAGCTTGAACTCGAACCCATGATTCCGTCAATTTCTCGACTTTGGCGCCTTCCATTTGGAATTCAACGAAGCCAGGTGCTAATTTTATAAGCAAATCTTGCTTTTTTGAATTCGCTTGGGCGGAAATACCCAACGCCACAATGGCAGAACTCACGTACAGAGCCATCTTTTTCATTATGATTCCCTTCTCGAGGCCCCTCTGAAATCCCGTGTTGCATAACACTAGACTTCTCCTCGATTTAAAATTTGAGTGGAAATTAAAGTTTAGAAGTGAGTCGACTAGAGAATCAATTTCATTTGCCCTGTTACGGAATGGTGCGTTGTAGAAAATGGGGGAGCGTCCTATAATACATATCTAGTTGTCAGGACTACGGAAAATCAGTAATTACTTAATGATAGCTAAATGAAATTACAGAGGTGTTTTTATGCACAAAGATCAAGTGCAGGGTTCTGTGTCTCATCAAGGGGCCAGTGGAACTCAAGCCATAGATGACATGTCACGAGATGTTGCCTTCACATCAAGGCTCGATGCTTTGGTTGCGTGGGGACGAAAAAATTCTTTGTGGCCAATGCCTTACGGTACTGCTTGTTGCGGTATTGAATTCATGTCGGTGATGGGACCGAAGTACGACCTTGCACGTTTCGGTGCAGAGGTGGCGCGCTTCTCTCCTCGTCAAGCGGACTTGTTGGTTGTTGCAGGAACAATCACTGAAAAGATGGCTCCTGTTATCACTCGTATTTATCAACAAATGCTCGAGCCAAAATATGTAATCTCTATGGGTGCATGTGCAAGCTCTGGTGGTTTCTATCGCGCTTATCACGTTCTTCAAGGCGTTGATAAGGTGATCCCTGTTGACGTTTATATTCCTGGTTGCCCTCCGACACCTGAAGCGGTGATGGATGGAATCATGGCTTTGCAACGTATGATTGCAACTCATCAACCTCGTCCTTGGAAAGACAACTGGAAGAGCCCTTATGAACAAGCTTGAGAATTTAAAACAAAACCTCGCAGGTAAATTCAATATCGGGAACTACAAATTCACTCACGCTGTGGGTGATGACGTTCTTGAAGTTCCAAAAGAAGACGTGCCTGCTTTGCTAAAGCACTTCCGTGAAAGCGGACAGTTTGATTTCTTGATGGACGTGTGCGGAGTGGATTATCCAAACCGTGAAAAACGTTTTGACGTTGTTTATCACCTTTTCTCTTCAAAAGACGCTTCACGTTTGCGCGTGAAAGCTCAAGTGGGTGAGAACGAGTCCATCGGGACGGCGATCCCGGCTTACCGTGGTGCTGACTGGTTCGAGCGTGAAGCTTACGACATGTTCGGAATGAAATTCGACGGTCACATGAATCTTCGCCGTATCTTGACTCATCACCAATTTGTGGGTCATCCGCTTCGTAAAGACTACGATGCGAATCTTCAACAACCTTGCACAAACTCTTTGCCGATTCACTTCAACAACGAACCGGGTTCTCCTGGTGACGTATTGAATGATAAGTATGTTCCATTGAACATCGGTCCTGCGCATACAGCGATGCACGGAACTCTTCGTGTAATGGCTGAAATGGACGGCGAGACGATCGTTCGTTGCAACAACGAGATCGGTTATCTTCACCGCTGCTTTGAAAAAATGGCGGAGACTCATCCGTACAATCAGGTGATCCCTTACACAGACCGTTTGAACTACTGCTCAGCTCCAATGAACAACATTGGTTACTGTAAAGCGGTGGAGCGTTTGTTGGGCGTTGAAATCCCACCAAAAGCGCAAGCGATGCGTGTAATTTTGGCAGAACTTTCTCGTATCATCGACCACACGATTGCCATCGGTACTGGCGCGATGGACTTGGGAGCTTTGACTTCTTTCTTCTACATGTTCGGTCTTCGTGAACAAGTTTACGGTTTGTTCGAAAAACTTTGCGGAGCTCGTTTGACTGTATCTATGACTCGTGTCGGTGGTATGGCTCAAGACGCGCCTGAAGGTTGGTTCGACGAAGTTCTGGCTCTTTGCAAAGAAATTCGCAAAGGTACAGACGAAATGGCAAGCATGGTTGTCGACAACAAAATCTTCATCCAACGTACTCGTGGTATCTGCCCGGTTTCTGCTCAAGATGCGATTCAATGGGGCTATACAGGTCCAATGCTTCGTGCAACGGGCGTGAACTTGGATTTGCGTAAAGCGCAACCTTACTATGGATACGACTCTTTGGATTTCGACATTCCAGTAGGAACTTCTGGTGACATCTATGATCGTTACTTGGTTCGTTTCGAAGAAATGCGCCAATCTGTTCGTATCATCGAGCAAGTTGCGAAAAACGTTCCTGGTGGCGATTACACAATCCGCGACAAAGGCATCGTTCTTCCAGAGAAAAAAGACGTTTACGGAAATATCGAAGGTTTGATGAATCACTTTATGTTGATCATCAAAGGTCTTCGTCCTCCAGTAGGCGAAGTTTACGACGCAACGGAAGTGGCTAACGGTGAGTTGGGCTTCTATCTTGTGTCTGACGGCTCTGCGAATCCATACCGTTTGAAAGTTCGTCCACCATGTTTCGCGATTTACCAGTCTTTCCCGACTGTGGTTAAAGGCGCGATGCTTGCGGATGCGATTGCGACGGTAGCATCTATGAACCTTATCGCTGGCGAGCTGGATCGTTAATTTTTTGGAGTAGCAACAATGTTTAAACTTTCTGATCAAGGCTTGGCCGAAGTAAAAAAAGAACTCAATCGCTACGAAGCGAAAGATTCTGCGATCATCCCAAGCCTGTATATTGCGCAAAAAGAAAACAACGGGTTCATCACTCCGGATATCATCCGCCACTTGTCTCAAGTGATGGATATTCCTGAAGCTCGTATCAACGAAGTTTTCAAGTTCTATACAATGTTCAACCAAAAGCCTGTGGGTAAATACCACGTTCAAGTGTGCACGAATATTTCCTGCGCTCTTGAAGGCGGTCGTGAGATGGCAAAACACATCTGCCACGAGTTGGGCGTGAAATTTGATGAAGTGACTTCAGATGGTCGTTTCACAGTTTCGAAAGTGGAGTGCTTGGGTTCTTGCGGAACCGCTCCAATGATGCAAGTGAACGACACTTATCATGAGAAACTCACTCCAGATACAGCGATGAATCTGCTAAGAGGTATGAAATAATGGCTGAAGTAAAAATACTTACAGAATTCTATCACCTGCCTGAGTATCAAACTTTGGCTGGTTACAAAGCTAAAGGCGGTTACGAAACTTTGCCGAAGGCTTTGAAAATGCAACCTCAAGCGATCATCGACGAAGTGAAAGCTTCGGGTCTTCGCGGTCGTGGTGGCGCGGGTTTCCCAACAGGAATGAAATGGGGATTCTTACCGAAAAACGGTGAGCCTCGTTACCTTCTTTGCAACGCCGATGAAGGCGAACCTGGAACATTCAAAGACCGTATGATGATGGAGCGTGCTCCTCATCAATTGATCGAAGGTATGATTATTTCTGCTTTCGCGATCGGTTCTAATAAAGGTTATATCTACGTTCGTGGTGAATACGTTTACCCGATCGAATGCTTGAATAAAGCGATCAAGGAAGCGTATGCAGCGGGCCTTCTTGGTAAAAACATTTTGGGTTCAGGTTTTGACTTTGACCTTGATGTTTACCGTGGTGCTGGCGCTTATATCTGCGGCGAAGAAACGGGAATGATTTCTTCTTTGGAAGGTTTGAAAGGCCAACCAAAATTGAAACCACCATTCCCTGCGGTTCAAGGTTACTTGCGTAAACCGACAATCGTAAACAACGTGGAAACTTTGGCGGCTGTGACTTACATCATTAAAGATGGCGCACAGACTTACCGCAAACACGGCACTGAGAAATCGGCGGGAACAAAATTGTTCTCTGTTTCTGGTAACGTGATGAAGCCAGGTAACTACGAAGTTCCACTCGGCTATCCTTTGATGGATTTGATCATGAAAGAGTGCGGAGGCATGAAACCAGGTCGTCGTTTGAAAGCGATCATCCCTGGTGGATCTTCAGCTCCTGTCTTGACGGCAGAAGAAGTGGCGAAAGCCAATCTTGATTACGAATCATTGGCGGGGCTTGGCACTATGTTGGGTTCAGGTGCCGTGATCGTGATGGATGATTCTCAATGTATGGTTGATATGTTGGGAGTTTTGACTCACTTCTATGCTCACGAATCTTGCGGTCAGTGCACTCCTTGCCGTGAAGGTACAGGATGGCTTGATAAGATTCTTCATTCGATCTTGGAAGGCCGTGGCCGTCTTCAAGATATCGATTTGTTGATCAAAGTCGCTGACAACATGAAAGGTAAAACAATCTGCGCTCTTTCAGACGCTGCGGCTTTGCCTGTATTGAGCTTTGTAACTAAATTTAGAGATGAATTTGAATTCTACGTTCGTGAAGGACGCTCGAAAGTAAAAGGAACGACATATGCCGAAATGCACCATTAATGGCAAAGAAGTCGAAGTAAAAGAAGGCACGTCGATCATCGAAGCCATGCAACAGTCTGGCGATCGTATCGCTCACTATTGCTGGCATCCAGGATTGTCAGTGGCCGGCGTATGCCGTCTTTGCATGGTGGAGATCGAAGGAAATCCACGCGTTCAAATCGCATGTAACACAATGGTTACTGAAGGTATGAAGATCAACAACACATCCGAGAAAGTTCGCGATGCTGTGAAGTGGGGACTTGATTTCCACTTGATCAACCATCCTTTGGATTGCCCTATCTGTGACCAAGCCGGCGAGTGCGGTCTTCAAGACCAGTACATGGAGTACGGTAAGTACGATCCTGAAATGGCTGAACACAAACAAAAGAAACACAAAGTTGTCGATCTGGGTCCCACAGTTGTTTTGGATTCTGAAAGATGTATTTTGTGCTCTCGCTGTGTTCGTTTCACAGAGGAAGTTTCTAAAACAAATGAATTGGGTCTTTTCAACCGTGGTGATCGCACTGAAATCGGTACTCACGACGGCATGCCTTTGGATAACAAATATTCATTGAACACAGTGGATATCTGCCCAGTGGGTGCGTTGACTTCCAAAGACTTCCGTTTCCGTCAGCGCGTTTGGTATCTCAAAGATGCTGAAACTATTTGTAACGGCTGCTCTACGGGTTGCAACGTGAAAGTATACTACAACAAGGAAGGTTTCTTCCGTGTGAAGCCTGTGTACAACGAAAAAGTAAACGGTTACTGGATGTGCGATGAAGGTCGTGACATCTATAAATTCGTCAACCGTGAACATCGTTTGCTGAAAGCGCAAGTTCGCAATGCTTCCGGCTGGACAGAAATGACAGCAGGGGCGGCGGCAAAGAATGCTTCTGAAGTTTTGAAAAACACTTCTGGTGATTCTTTGGCTTTGGTTTTGACAGCGCAATACACAGTGGAAGAATTCGATGCGATTGTTTCTACATTCGTAAATGAATTTAAAACTAAAAAAGTATTCTTCTGGATCAACAACAAAGAAACTTTCGACAGCTTCGACGGTCTTCTTCTTCGTGGAGATAAAAACCCGAACACGAAAGGCTTGTTGAAGGTTCTTGAGAAGCACGGAATCACAGCGACTTGGGCGGATTTGTCTCAAGGTCTTGCAAGTGGTTCTATTAAAACTGTTGTTGTTGCAGGTCCAGAAAACCAAGTGGTTTTCCCTGACTTCGCAGAGCGCGTGAAAGAGCTTTCTAAAGCTCACAACTTGATCTGGTTGCAAGCGGGTAAAAACGATGCGTTGATGGCTTTGACTGGCAACGTATGGTTGATCCCAACAAAAACTTTCGTTGAAAAAGACGGAACTTTTGTTAACCAAGCGGGTCTTGAACAAAAATTCAAGAAGGTAACGACAGTTGTTTCTGAAGCGTTGACGTTGACAGAAGCGGCGTTGTTGCTTGCTGGTAAAAACTTGGCGATTCCAACAACAGCACAACCGTTCATGCCGACAAATCAGCGTGCGGACCAAGTTGAGTTGGAAGCTCGTAAGAAGAATGAATTTGTATTTAGAAGAGGTAGCCTATGAGCGTAATGCAAAACAACTCCGAAAAGTCGAAGTGGTATTTGCCAGGGGTGCTTGGTGGTCTTTCGATCACAATGAAGCACTTGCTGAAGAACCTCTTTAACCAAAAGAAGATGATGACTTTGAATTACCCAGAGGAGAAGTATGAATACTCTCCTCGCTTCAAAGGTAATCACGTTCTGACTGTTAAAAAAGACGGTTCTCTTCGTTGCACAGCTTGTATGTTGTGCGCGACAAACTGCCCGGCAGAATGTATCAAAATCACAGCGGCAGAACATAACGACCCAAGCGTTGAAAAATATCCGATCAGCTACGAGATCGATATTCTTCGCTGCGTATTCTGCGGTTTCTGCGAAGAAGCCTGCCCAGTGGACGCAATCCGCTTGGGACCTGAATGGCAAACTCCTGCTGTGAACGGCGGAAACTTCATCTACGACATCAACTACTTGGCATACCGTCCAAACCTAAAAGGCGGCATCCAAACTCACGTCGACGACGAAGAAAGAAACAAAGCCGGCATCTAAAAAGGTGCCAGTGGATTTTTTACGTCTACAGTGCATTAAACCCTGGCCTCGGCCGGGGTTTTCTTTTTAAAAGTGCCTGCTTCTTTTTTGCACTACGCCGCAACAAATATCTTTTAGTTTGCTCACCTTAGTGTCCTCTTTCAGACTTTAAAGAGAGGAACATCGTGGCTGGTAACAACAAAAGATATCTGGGATTAACGAAGAAAACGTGGGGAGCTATTTTTTCTGCGGCTTCCTTCTTTTTAACGTACGCGGCCGCGCTTGCGACTAAATTGCTTTTTTGCGCGGAACTCACTCATATCAGTTTTTATTATTTCTTTTTTCCCGGTCTTTTGATGTTGGCATGGGACACACGAAAAAAGATGTTGGACGTTTCTGACACTCAAAAACAGAAAGCCACTTTACTTGTTAAGGTGTTTGCGGTCATTGTGATGGTGTTACTCGTGGTTGGCTTCATATTGAATCATTACGACTATGTTCCAATCCCGCGGTTTAAAGAATTTATCGACCAGTTAGCTGTCGTTCAATGTAAGGGAAAATAACAGGAGACTTGATGACTAAGGGAAGACTAGAAGCATTTAGCGACGGAGTTTTGGCGATCATCATCACCATCATGGTGTTAGAGTTAAAGGTCCCGCATGAGGGATCTCTGGAAGCTCTTCGCCCGCTGGTTCCAGTCTTTTGCAGTTATATTCTAAGTTTTATTTACGTCGGTATTTATTGGAACAATCATCACAACATGTTTCATTCCATTCAACACGTGAATGGAAAAGTTTTGTGGGCTAATTTGCATTTGCTCTTCTGGTTGTCGCTGATTCCAGTGGTCACGGCCTGGATGGGTGAACATCCTCAACAAAATTGGCCAGCGGCTATGTACGGAGCTGTTTTGTGTTTTGCCGGAGTTGCCTATTATATTTTGACTCGAGCTTTACTTAGCACAGGAAAAAATACTGCTTTTGCCAAAGCCTTGGGGGCAGACTTCAAAGGAAAAATCTCTGTCGTCATTTACGCTATCGCCATTGCTCTGTCGTTCTGGGTGCATTGGCTGTCGTACGCTCTCTACATCGCCGTCGCCATCATGTGGCTGGTCCCTGACAAGCGCTTCGAACATTAAAAGGTGCCTGCTTCTTTTTTCTGGCTACACAGCATTAAAGATATTTTAGTTGCTAGCACCAAAGTCCTCTTCCAGACTTTAAATATAGGAGGACTTTTATGAAGAAGCTCATCGTTATGATGTCTTTGCTTTTAGCTCCCATCGTGTCTTTGGCGGCGGGTGAAGTGCAAACATTTGCGTTGCATACTCAAGCGCAAGATCAATATTACAACTACAGCTTTGGATCTATTTTCCAAAACTCGCGTGCTTTTGCTGATTTCACATTAACGGCAAATGGTCCTGATGCGACGGTGATTCGTCGTATTTTGATTCGCGGATTTGCTTACGATGCGACTTCAAATTGCCCTGAAGTTTTAATGCCGGGTCAAACATGCACAACACGTGTGTTCTACTGGCCAACAACTCAAGGCCCTCATTGGGGTGAATTGTCTTTCGCTTTGAATGACAGCAACATCTACATCCGTCTTTTCGGAAACACATTTCCTCGTTAGTAAAACAAGGAAGGAGAGACCTCTTCGACGGTCTCTTCTTCTCCCGTCAGCGGACAGCGAAGCACCGGAGTATAAACCGGAAACGCTCCTTGCAGATTTGATTCATACAAAACTATTTCATTCACATGAATCTTGCCGAAGCTTTTACGCTTAAACGGTGAAATCATATCCTTCACACTGCGCGGATTGCGCAAGCGGCCGATCGTAAGATGCGGAGAAAAAATTCGTTCATCCGGTTTTGTAAGAATTTGTTTTTCTAAAAGAGCTTGATCTAAGATTTCTTTAAACTCAGCAAGGTATCTTTTCTTCTGAACTCCGAGCCAGATCACCCGAGCATCGTGCTCATTCGAGAAAGCGCCCATATCTTCGATCTTTAAATCAAACGGAGTGAATTGAGTGCACACCGTCTGCAGTGTCTCTGCAATCAAGGGGAGTTCTTCTTCAGGCCGATCTCCTAAAAAGCTCACCGTGATATGGAAATTATCAATCGGCACCCACTTCACAGAGATTTCTCTGCGATCGGCATTGATCTTCAATTTTTTGAAGGTGGGAGGAAAGGTCTCGGCCAAAGGATCTGTGGCATTGAGAGCGAAGAAGAGTCTTTTATTCATAAAAAAGCCCCCTATAAAGATATTGTCTCTTTATAGGGGGCCTTTGTCATGACTTAATTTACGCTTTTTTTGGTTTAATAAGCAATGAGGCCACAATAGAGCCGCCAATGAAGAAAGCAATCACGGCGAGCGACACACCAATCGGGAAATGGCCGTCAAAAAGTTTATTAAGCCAAACCATCTTAAGACCTACGAAAACTAGAACTGCAGCTAGACCATACTTCAAGAGATGGAATTTATCGACCACACCTGCAAGCAGGAAGTACAAAGATCTTAAACCCAGAATCGCAAAGATGTTTGAAGTGAACACGAGCAGTGGTTCATTCGTGATCGCAAAGATCGCAGGTACTGAATCCACCGCAAAAATCACATCCGTAAATTCTAGAAAGACCAACGCAACAAAAAGGGGAGTCGCATATTTCAGACCATTTTCTTTAATAAAGAAATGATCTTCGTGCATGCGATCGGCAACACGAATATGCCGTTTCATGAACCGGATGATCCAATTTTGCGAAGGGTCCACTTCTTTGTCAGGTTGGAACATCATCTTAACGCCCGTGATAATCAAGAACGCGCCGAAGATAATAACGACAGCTTGGTATTGCATCAGCAAAGACCCCAGAGCGATAAAGATCGCGCGGAAGATCAAGGCTCCGATAATTCCATAGAACAAAACACGGTGTTGGTATTTTGCAGGAACACCGAAGAATCCAAAGACGACGACGAAGACAAAGATGTTGTCAATCGAGAGAGACTTTTCAATGACATATCCGGTGAGGAATTGCAGCGAAACATTTTTAGCGACTTCGGAGTCACCAAACTTGTGAAGGGAATAATAATAAAGGCCAGCGTTAAACAGCAGGGCAAGTGAAACCCACACGATAGACCACAAAGTGGCTTCTTTAAATCCTACGGTATGTGAGTGTTTATGAAATACGCCCAGATCCAGGGCCAGCATGGCGATAACAAATGCGATGAAGCCTAGGTAAAACCACCAATAATCGACAAACGGAAACAAAAGAGTCTGTGTCACGAAGAAACCTCCAGACCCAGAGTATAAGCGCTTCCTCTATTTTTAAAAAATCGATAATCTTTAACAAGTTATTTGTTTTTAACGAAGAGGTCCAAATGCCTGTTAAAGTGGAAAACCAAATGCAGTGGCTTAATTACCATCATCTGCACTATTTTTATACCATAGCTAAAGAAGGCAGTATCGCCAAAGCGGCAGAGAAACTAAAAATCGGTCAACCCACATTGAGCACGCAGTTGAAACAATTGGAAGAGGCTTTGGGCAAAAATCTTTTTGAAAGGCGCAAACAAAGGCTGCATCTCAGTGAAGCGGGAAAAGTCGCTTATCAATATGCCGATCAAGTTTTTCAACTTGGATCTGAAATGGTGGAGGTGTTGCAAGATCGTTTGCAAAACAATCGTGTGCACGTGCAAATCGGAGCCTTAGACAGTGTTCCTAAGCACATTATTTTAGAAGTTATTCTTCAGGCGTACCAACAGGGAAACTGCAATGTCTCAGTTCTGGAAGGAGCAGGGGGAGACCTGCTGCGCGAGTTGGGTGCACATCAAATTGATCTTTTGCTTTCCAACTATCCGCCGAATGTCGATTTTAAAACCGTATATGCGAAGTCCATCGCCAAATTAGATGTGGTGGTATGTGCGTCACCAAAATTCAAACACCTGCGCAAAGATTTTCCTCGCTCGCTTGAAGGTCAGCCCTTCGTTTTCCCCACAGTGCATAGTAAATTGCGCCGGGATTTAGATCATTATTTTTTGGTGAATGATATCCGCGTGGATCGTATTGCTGAAACTCAGGATACAAGCTTGCAAAAACTTTTGGGTGCTGAGGGAGTCGGCCTTATTCCAATTGCGGAAGTGGCGGCTTCGGATTTACTCAAAGAAAAAAAGCTCATAGTTTTGGGAACTTTGAAAGGTGTATACGAAGAAATTTGGTTGATGGCGGCGGACAGAAAAATCGATAATCCCATTGCTGCAAAATTAATGAAGGGCTTTTCTCTATAAGCCCTTCATGCTTTTAAATTCTTATTTTTGCCAAACGCAGTTTACTTCAGCACCGTCCACTTGATGACGGATTTGAATTTCGTTCGGAGTGATAACAGCCGCTGAAACTGTTTTAGAGCGCAGTGTTCCTTTGCAGTATTCTTCGTTGATACGAACCAACAAAGTGTCGTTGCTGCGGTTTTGCACGCGGTTTTGTTCTCTGAATTCACAATCAGGATCGATGTCTGATTCGATATTGTGGTTTGAATTACCTACTTCGAAATCATAAAGCCCACCGATAGACAGGCGTTTTGCTTGCAAATCACTTTCAGAAATCGAAAGGCTTCTGCACAAAGCTTTCTCGCCCGAAGTCAGCTGGTATTTTCCCGCTTCCAGGAAAGCGGCTTTTTGGGCGTGAGCTGAAAAACTAAGGAACGTTAAAGCGACTGCTAAAGTAGTTCTGATATTTAGAAACATAAGCTTAGTCTCCTCATGTGTGGCATCAATTGAGTGTTACCGCGACGTACTGGTCCCCAGTAACTCATCGAATTGACTCCCGCCGTTCTTCCTTTAGATAACTGTGTTTGCATCATAATGTCGATAGAGCATCGTGCTTGGCCTTCGGCTGTTGCGATGTTGTTGCAAGCAGCTCCGCGCCATGCGCGCACGTTGCGGTCTCTTTCAAGAGCCCACATGCCGTAACCTTCGCGAGGATTCAAAACGCGCAAGTTACCGGCTTTGTCTCTGTAAGTCGTGCCATGTTTCTGTGTTAGGTTGCAACTGGATTCTTCTTTTGCCAAGGCTGTCCAGAACCAAGTCCAAGCATGAAGTTTTTGTGACTTAGAAAGAGTATTGAACTTCGGGCAGAAACTTCCGAGTGCATTATTCGCCGTGAAGTAACCTGCGTATTTAGGTTCAGCCATAATCGAGAAAACACTTTGTCCTTGAGAACCGAGTTCACCTTCGGCATTCATCAAATTAGAACACGCTTTCGACATCCCGCGAGACGTTGGAGGGCGAAGCAAAGAGCGTTGTCCCGCCACCGGAGAGATCGAGCAATTTACGCAGGCTGGTTCACCCGCAGTTTTTAAGGACTTATTGGATTGACCAATCAATTCAACCGCTGTGCGACCCGAATCCGTGCGAGCTTGAGTGTCGCGAGTTGTTTGAACTCCGCGGGCTTTTTCAACAGAGGCCACAGCGCGAGATTTACCCCAACCTTGAGGAACTGTTTCATAAAGAGCTAAATCGGAATCACTGAGTTTATGATAGACCCAAAAGATGCTGTTGGCGTGGTTGCCGTTAAGCACCTTGATACGCAAACCATAGTTACCCGAAGGAAGTTTTTTATATTCAAGGATCTCGCCGCGAGTTCCGGCTTGCAAAGTCTCCGCAATATTATTGGAGCTTGCCGTAAACGACGCTGAGGTGCGCCCGTTAAGATAGCTTTCAAGCTCAACGTATTTTTCCTTTCCGGTAAATCCGGCAAGGAGCATCGTGCCCAAAAGACCCGCTATGAATGGTTTGTATATCTTCAAAATCTTCATACCAACGAGGTATTGCAAGGAGCGTTCAAGTTCGAAAAGATCACAAAAGATCAGTAATTATCAAAATTTAACCACGCAGTGTCTCAAGATGAGATTCTCAAACGGAGAACGATTTCGGAAGAGTGTCACTGGGCTGTCTAAAGTATTTGCATTCATCATAGCACTTCGCTAGTCTTAGCTGAGGTGTTGCGAAGGCGCCTTGATCCCAAAGAGCTTCTCACTTCGATTTATTCAAAAGTCATCTTTAGTAAAACGAGGTTTTTGTGAAGTTCACAAGTTATCAAAAAGCAGTGATTGCCATTCTTACGTTTCTTCAGTTCACGGTTATTTTAGATTTTATGATTTTGTCTCCGTTGGGGGCGGCATTGATGCCGGCATTGAAAATCAGTCCTACACAGTTTGGGCTGGTGGTTTCGGTGTATGCAGTGAGTGCGGGGATCTCTGGATTTTTGGCGGCGGGTTTCGCTGACCGTTATGATCGAAAGAAATTACTTTTGTTTTTCTATGTCGGATTTATCTTAGGAACTTTGTTCTGCGGATTGGCTCCGAATTTCCATATGCTGCTTGCAGCTCGTATGGTCACAGGACTTTTTGGCGGAGTACTGGGCGCCATCTGCGGAGCCATCGCCACGGATTTATTTGAATATGAATTGCGTGGGCGCGTGATGGGACTTATGCAAACAGCGTTTGCTGCAAGCCAAATCTTAGGAATTCCTGCCGGACTTTATTTGTCTAACCTGTGGGGATGGCATGCGCCGTTTCTAATGATTGTTGTCTTCGGCTCTGTCGCAGGTGTTTTAATTTGGATGTATCTTAAACCTGTGGACGGTCATTTGCACTTACAGGCAGAGCGCAGTCCTTTACGTCATCTTACGGAAACAGTGAAGACGCCACAGTATCTATTGGCCTATGTGACCATGGCTCTTTTGACGACGGGAGGCTTTATGCTGATGCCGTTTTCAAGTGCGTATACGGTGAACAATCTGGGGATCTCAATGGCTCAGCTTCCTATCATTTATTTGATTTCGGGAATCTGCGCGATCGTGATTGGTCCGATGATTGGTAAGGCGAGTGATAACTTTGGAAAGTATAGAGTCTTTATTGTCGGTTCATTACTGATGATGGTGATGGTTGTGATTTACACGAACTTAGGAATCACGCCTTTGCCGTTAGTAATTCTGATCAATGCCATTATGTTCTTAGGTGTTTTCTCGCGCATGATTCCGGCGCAAACTTTGATGTCGGCGATTCCGTCTCCGGCCAATCGCGGCGCTTTCATGTCGGTGAGTTCTTCCATCCAATCTGTGTCCGGTGGTATCGCCTCTGTGATTGCCGGTCTGATTGTTGTTGAGGGAGCTAATGGTTCCATCGAGCATTTCGATACTTTAGGATACATTATTGTCGGTGTGATCTGTGTCACATTGTCGATGATGTATATGATCAATAAGAATGTTGCGATGAAAGTCGAAACTAAGCCGTAGTCGTTTGTAAGTCCGCCAGTTCGAATCCGCACTGGCGGCATTTCATAACAAAAATTCCTTGAGCATTGGTATCCAAGTACAAAACAGAATCTGCACAGTGAGGGCAGTGGCTTGTATTGGTTTCTTTTTTTGTTTCAGGTGGACGAATCAGTTCAAAAACGAAATGCTGATCGCCTTCAAAACCTTTGATCACGCGCTCGCCAATATTTTTAACCTGATAGTTTTCAGCCATCAGACATTGAGCAATGTCGGAATCAATAAGAATTTGATTGGGTTCGGCTAAGTTGGTTAAACGAGAAGCAAAAGGAAGAGGAGCACCGATCGCCGTGTAAGAACGGAAGAATTTTTTATTTCCGTAAAAGCCGACATTCGCATAACCCGAGGAAATGCCGATACGGATTTGCATCTCTTTTTTCCAGTTCATCAAATAGAATTCGCGGTCTTGGTTCAAAGCTTCGCGAACTTCAAGAGCAGCTAAACACGTGCGCTGAATAAAATCCCCATAACGAATTGGATCATTGGCGAACGCCAAAATTCCGTCACCTTGAAATTTATCAATCGTGATATCGTATTTTAAAAAGATCGTAACAACAGTGTCCATAAAGCGCGCCAGAACCAAGTCCACTTTGGCTTGATCTAATCGGACAACTCGCTCTGTAGAGCCTACAATGTCGACGAATATCGCGCAAATCTGCGAACGACGGACACCTTTTTCAATATCGACTCGTCCATCACGAATGGCTTGAACAACTTGCGGGCTGAATTGTGTACTTAAAGTATTTAAACGAACGGCTTCTTCTGTTTTTGTGCGGATGACATTATCGCGATTGGCGATCTCGGCTTTCAATGCCAATCGACTGTTGATTTCTCGGATGCGCAATTGCTCGTGAAAGAAGCGAATCAAAAAACAAATAATGATCGCGCCAACGATAAAGAAGGAATTAAGAACAATCGACCAGATATCTTGAAGGTTTTGTGCTCTAGATAAAACAATGGCGTAATAGGGGAGATAGATCGCTAAAGCTGTGCAAAGAAAGAATCCCATAGAAAACGGAATGAAAGACAGTCCGCCGATAGCTACCAGATTTAAACCAGCATAATAACCAGTTCCTACATCGGGAATCATCGCGATCATCACATTGATAGGTAACGCAACAAGGCCCACATAGAGAGCCGAAAATATTTGCGCGCGGCGAGCACTTTGTTCTCTTTTAGATTCGTATTTCGCAAGAAAACAAAGTGGAATGATCGTTAAGCGCAACGCCAGAAAAGGCCATTTGTATTGAGGAACGTAAATGAGGTCCGCAATCCAGAAAGCTAAAAAGAGCGGTATGGCCATCCAATTTGCGATGACCCGCAAGACCGATCTAATTTCATCTAGCACTTCCGACTCACGAAGCTGAGCCGTTGTGATCTCATTTCCTATTAACAAACGGCAACGTCCTTACTTTTGAATTACGACAAAAAGGTTCACTCCGAGAGGTTCTTTTTCAACCCACACTTTAGAGCCCATGCCTTTAAAGATTCTGAAAAGATCTTCTTCAGAGCGGTAAATCAAATGCCAATCAAGAACTAGCTCCATAAATGGCACGCATGGATTGTCTTTACTGAAGTTTCCAATCACAACACGACCGCCTGGTTTCACAGAGGCCAACATTTTTTGTGCTGCCATTTGTGCGACGGGCTCTGTGAAATAATCGAAAAGACCTGCGGAGTAGATAAGGTCATAATCTTGTTCTGGGCAACCCGCTGCAATCACGTTACGGATTGCCATATTGTTGAATTTGAATTTAAATCCAGAGCGCGCAAAACGTTCCGCTGAATGAAGCTGTCTTTGCGCGTGTTTCAAGGATTCTTCATCTTGATCCAAGCAAGTGAATTCAGCAGGGCGGCCATAGAACTGATTTCCGTTTTGTAGGAAGATCTGTTGCTCCATCGCGGGACCACTGGCTACCGAAAGAATTTTCAAAGGTTGTTTTGCGGGAGTGTCGTTGAAAAGCTGTGTGATCTTTTCAAACAAGTATTGACCACGATTTTTTACGGCAGCACCTGCGGGCTCGTCGATAAAGTATTTGTGCATGCATTGGTCAAACAGTGTTTTACCCACAAGCTCATCACGGTAAAGGTGATTCATCATTTCATAGTCACCTGCATAACCACGAGGCTTGTAATAAGCGCGGCTAGCAAACGGAGCACCATAAACCAAGTGACCAATTTGTTCGCGGGCAAATTGAGTCGCCCATTTCAACTGATCTGGAGTGAAGGTTTTAATAAGCTGTGGCACTTGAGAGTATTTTGCAGGAATGCATTGGCCCAGATATTCTGCAACAGTATCAGCAATCGTCAGACGATAATCTTGCGCTTCTTTCCAGTTATCAACCGGAGTTTCTGCTTCTAGTTTATCAATTTTAGTTTTAAGTTTTTCGAGCCAGTCCTTCATTTCATAAACGAAGGTTTTAAATTCGGCTGGAAGTTGCGCAAGGTCACGAGCGTATTGCGTTTGTTCGGCAATCACTTCTGAAGAGGCTTCCAAAGCTTTGATGCGATCGACTTTTAGTGGTTCACCCAAAACCTCAAAGCCGACAATCATTTCGCCCGTGGCAGATTTCGCATGGTCTTCTGCTCGTGCCCAGCGAAGGCCTACATTTTGAGTTTGAATATTTTTATAAAGAACATTGGCTTCAATGTGGGGATTCTTTTCAAACCAGTTTTTTAAATCTTGAAACTCCGTTGCGGAAACAAGAACGGCGCAACCAAAAGAACTGATGTTGAGCATTTCAAGTTGGCGGCCATTGAAGTCAAGAAAGCAAGAGCCGGGCTCTAAAGCGGTGCGATCTTGACGAATCACTTTCTTTCGATTGTGTTCATCAATATGGAAAAATTCTTGCTTCATTGCTGCATCACTCATGCTGTCTCCTCAACGTTGTCGAACTCTTGTTAGAAAAATAAGCACTTCCCTTATCGTCCTCTTGGCGGACGAAGTTGATGGACCTAGGTAGAGTGAGGTCGCTCTTTCTGTAAACATTTTTATACGGAACACACCACTTTGGTCTGGTTACAGAATTCCGAGGAATATCCGAATAGTGACTGAATAATTTAAGGAGATTTGCATGAAGAAAATTGTCCTTCTATATAGTTTGGCTGCTTTGACGATGTCAGGTTGTAAAAGCCAGCCAACGCACCCTGAAGTCGGAACGTACCGTAATCCTGCAAACACTCAGGAACTTATTACCGGAAGCCAAAAAGTTTTAAATGATATTTCAAATCCGCAGATCTTTAATCCCGCAACGTGCGCGAAGTTCGTTGGGCAAGTAACAGATTATCTTTATTATCTGCCGGCAGATCATTTTATTCCTAAAACACCGCAAGAGGTGGAAGCTCTTAAAACTCATGGTTCTGAGGTGATGGATACCATCTTCCAGATCCGCGTGGTTTTGCATGACAAACTCCGCGAGTTTGATTCTCGCAATGAACTTTCTAAAGACTGTATTCAAAAGATCCGCGAAGGTTTCCAATATGCGCGTTTCTCTGAAGAATATCTTTTAGAGTGGCTCTTTAGGAACAAAGTATACAACTTTAAAGCAACGCCAATTATGGAGAATTCAAAACCGAACACTTGGACAAATCCAAGATACGCTGGCTTTAAACTTAAGAGCGGTGACGTAATGCTTGTGCGTGGAAAATCCCACGTATCTGCAATGATCGCGCGTATCGGTGATGAAGAGGGGAACTTTTCTCACTTAGCTATCGTGGGCGAAGATAAAGCCGGGAAGCAATATGTCGTTGAAGCCTTGATTCAGTACGGAACGATTGTGACTCCTCTGGAAAAGTGGAGACAATCAGAAGATGCTCGTGTGGCTTTGTACCGTCAACCGGATGAAGCATTGGCAAAAAAAGCAGCACGAAAAATCTATGACAAAGCTCAAGGAGCTTTGGATCAAAAAAAAGGCATTCGCTATGACTTTGCGATGGATGACGATGATTACTCAACGCTCTTCTGTTCAGAAGTCATTCGCTATGCTTATGACATGGCTTCGGACAAAAGATTCCTTATTCCAAAGTATCGCAGTACGGTAACGAAGTTTAAAAATTCAGAATACCCAAAATCTTTGGGTGTGACGAAAACGTCTCTGTTTGCTCCTTATGATATTGAAGTCGATCCACGTTTTGATTTGATCGCGGAACATCGTTTCTATCCGCTTCTTCGTCAAGTGCGTATGCAAGACGCCGTTTTGCAAAGCGTTTACTCTTGGATGATTGAGAAGGATTATTCCTTCCACTGGGCGCCTCAGCACTCCGTGAAAGCGTATCTAGCAAAGTTCGTTCGTCAATTCGGGATGGTCGCAGACACGCTTCCAAAGTACATGCCGATTGATTCTATTAAAACGAATGTGCAGTTTGAAGCTGTGGCAAAAACTCTAGAGAAAAATATCTATGAGAAGGAAGCGGAGTTTTATAAGCAAAAAGGCTACTTGCCATCCTTCCAAGATATGATGGTGATCAATGAACAATATCGTCGTCAGGATTGTGAGAAGCATTTGGCGGCGAGAAATAAACTAGGCGATCCATACGATGATCGCAACGTCGCGGACCTTTCGAAATTCCATTATTTCTTCTATAACAAGGCTAGCACTTGTAACTAGTTCGATTGCAAATCTAGAAATAAAAAACCCCACAATTTCTTGTGGGGTTTTCTTTTTATATCACATTTAAAATCTTAAACAGATCTCAAGCACACTTGCCATTGCTTCATTCCCATTTGGAATTCCAGCTTAGCAATTTCAAGTTCGCGTCTAAGTTCCGCCAACTTGTGATCGTAAGCTTCTTTGAGTTCTTCACGCTTACGAGCGGCATCAAGTTTAAACTGTTCGTAGTCTTCGCGGATTTTCTTCATCTTGTTTTGCGCTTCCAAGATTTTTTCTTTCATCGCCAACAATTTTTCTTCCGCAAATCCGTGCTTCGTCATTTCAGCAGCTTCCGCTTGAAGACGAGCTTTCAAAATTTCAGCATTCGAAATCTGACGAAGTTTTGTTGCAAGACCCATCAGATTCAAAGAACGGATCACCCATTTCGTTGGGTCCCAGTGATACCACTTGATTCCATTGCGGTAGTCGATTTGGAATTTGTGATGGAAGTTGTGGTAGCCTTCTCCATGAGTCAAAACTGCTACGAACCAAGAGTCACGAGCCGAAATCTCTTTAGAGTAAGTTTGTTTTCCCAAAGTGTGGCACAAAGAGTTTACGAAGAAAGTGCTTTGTTGAGTCAAAGCGATGCGAAGGCCTCCGCCAATCACAAGACCGCCCAACCATGAGCCCATCATCCAACCGATCAAAGTTGGAATAGCAAAGCCTGTGATGATCGCCAGTGGCACATAATATTTGTGCTGAAATTTCACCATCCAGTCTTTTTCAAGATCAGGAGCATGGATTTTTTGATCCACGGAATCTTTAAAAAACAACCAACCCATGTGCGCGTACCAGAAACCTTCATTGATATTGTAAGGATCTTTTTCTCCATCAATGTGAGTGTGGTGACGACGATGATCTGAAGACCATTTCAAAGCGGAGCCTTGAAAACCAGACGCACCAACAAGCAGGAACAGAGCTTTGGCCATGGGATGCGCATCATAACTTTTGTGTGAAAAGAGGCGGTGATATCCCGCTGTGATACTAAGGTTTGTGGCAGCTGCAAAAACAAGTGCGAAAAGAAGAATGCCCCACTGAAAACCATAGTAGTAAAAATAAATCGGAGTCAGAATCAATGTGACCAGTGGATTGAGGATCAGGAATAAAGCCACAGGCCATTCGATACGTTTTTTTGTCATTAGCACCTCTCACAATAAAGTCTAGCAGAGGTGCTTAGATTTCGACACTTAAATAGAAAAGCCAAGGATAAATTTAGCGTAAGTGCCGCTCATATTGATATCTTGAGTAGGCGCGTTACCAGTCGAGTCCTTTGCATCGTTCCATCGAAAATCGAGGTAACCGATCTCAGCTCCAACAGAAAAGCCAATGAGCTTTAATCCACCTTCTAGACCCACGCTGTAAGATTTCACGGAATCTGCTGAAAAATCAGCTTTCTTAACGCCGCCATCCTCCGCTTTTAATTTTGTCGTGTGAGAAATTCCATATGTGAGAATCGGACCCAAATAAATAAAATTATCAATGGGACGCCAATTGAGAATCAATGCTGTGCGTGTGTAGTCTGCTTTAAAATCAACTCCACCTGAGCCTGCTGTCAGACCCATGTTTTCATAGCGAATTCCCACTCCGGGAATTAACGGGATCGGCAATGTCAAAATGGCGTCAGCACCCAGTCCATAAGTGGGAACAATGCTGGGTGCAGGTGCAGAACAGGTTGGACACAGAGGTCCTAAATCAGCGTTTGTCGCAAGTAAACCATAAGAAACACGCGCCTCAAAAAGAGCATGGGCTTGTGAGCTTAACAAAATGCTGACAATTGTGACGGACAAAAGAGAAAGGATCTTTTTCATTCTGAAACTCCTGAAACGTCTTCCTAGTGTAATGTCCTCGTTCGAGATACACAAATCAGGTCTTAAAATAAGACCTTTGTCGCACTCTCTTTTGTGAGGGAATCTGATAAATTTTTAAGAAGTATGTTCATCGATGTTGTGCGCCCGGAATCCTGGGAAGAATTAAATGATCAAGTGAAGTCTTCCTTCGGATTGGATGCGCGTCTGCGTGTTCGAAGTTTTCAAGGAATCGGTCAGGCCGTTTTTGAAATCGCGCAAGGCACCGCGCAATTTATGTCGCACAAAAAATCCATCGGCGTGATCTTAGGACAAACTTCCGTTTTTGAAAGTCTTCTTCCATACTATTACAAAGAAACTTATGAAGTGAATGCCTTGTCGCATTTAAAACTCACAAACGTTAAAGAGTGGGTGGAGAGTCTTAAGAAAGATACGAACTTTGTTTTATTCAGTGAAGATCATCCGGTGACGGGGGAGCTTTATCCTTTTGCGGATGAGCTCGATAAACTTTTAAATGAAAAACGTATTTCTTCTTTCCGCGTTTCTCACGCTCAGCATTTTTATCAGGCGACAGAAGTTCGTCCGTACACCGTTCGTCTTTGTTCTTATGCGCCTCAGGCCGCTGTTGCTGTGTTAGGAGAAAGATTTAGATCTCCTTCCTTGCTCGCGCAAAATATGTCTTGGGATAAAGAAGAGTTTTTAAAAGCTATTGTGGATGCACGCTCAGTGCGTTCGGTGAATCCTCCGCTTGTAGAAAAATTCGAAAAAGATATTGCATCTGTGGCCACGCCCTTTTTTAAGACGGGGAGCGCGCGTTTGTTTGATCGCGCCGTGTGTGTGTTTGCAGATGCGAGTGCTGAAGCTGTCGCAGAAGTTTTGTTTAAAAAATTAGGTCTTTCTTCTGAACAGGGCTGGCAGAAACTTTCCAGCACAAATATGTGTCATTGGTCGGTGATTAAAATGTTCCGTCATTGGTGGGAACCCGCTCCGTCGCAAGAACAGCTGCGTGGAATGTTGATCGTGGGGGCTGAGCTTTTGAATACAAAAGACTTTGCCAAGCTTTTGGAAACTTCTTATCAAGAAGTTAAAGCTCAGCAAAGTTGGAGTGTTTAAATTACGTTAATACGGCTAAGTCTGCAGGATTAAAACCAGTCAGGTCCGTGAATTTTTCTTCCTTCACCTTTTTAGCCCACATCGGATCAGATAAAAGCGCTCTGCCGACAGCAACCAAATCAAAATCTCCACGATCCAATCGGCGCGTTAATTCCTCAAGTGATCCCGCTTCAGCACTTTGACCTTTAAAGCTTTGAATAAAATCGGCGTTAGTAAGACCTACCGAACCGACAGTGATTGTTGGTTTGCCTGTAATTTTCTTTGCCCAACCTGCGAAGTTCAAATCAGAACCTTCAAACTCTGGCTCCCAGAATCTTCTTTGTGAGCAATGGAAAATATCGACACCGGCGTCCATCAGGGGAAGCAGCCACTCTTCCATTTCTTTTGGAGTTTGTGCAAGCTTTGCTTCATAGTTTTGTTGTTTCCACTGAGACAAGCGCAAAAGAATCGGGAAGTCAGGTCCTACTTTTGCTCTGATGGCTTTAATCACCTCAATTCCAAAACGGCTTCTTTCTTTAATAGAAGAACCACCGAATTCGTCCTTGCGTGTATTCATTCCGTCCCAGAAAAATTGATCGATCAAATAGCCGTGAGCGCCGTGAACTTCGACAGTATCAAATCCCAGATTTTTCGCATCAAGAGCGGCCTGTGCGTAAGCTTCAATCGTTGTGTGAATATCTTCGAGGCTCATATCAGCAGGGCCTTCAAACGGAGTCGGTGGAAGCCACCCTGATTGATGAGGGCGCATTTTTCCCATATGCCAAATCTGCGGAGCCATTTTTCCGCCAGCTTCATGAACAGCATCAATCACGACTTTCCATTTTTGCAGAGCATTTTCACCATGAAAACGAGGAATGTTGTTATCATTCGAAGAGGCAGGTCGATTGATGACGGTCCCTTCGGAAAGAATCAATCCCACTTCACCAAGTGCGCGACGTTGATAATATTTCGCAACCTCTTCTGTCGGAATGCCATTCGGAGATTTCGATCGCGTCATCGGCGCCATTACGATGCGGTTTTTTAATTGCAAATTTTTATATTGGAAGGGCTTAAATAATGAGTGGTCTTTCATTTTTGATCCTCTGTTAATGAAAAATACTTTTAAATGTTACTATTATTGTCACGTTTTGTATAGAGGAGGATTCGACACGTCCGGTCTCGATAATGAAAGAATACTTTTTTCAGGAGTTCTTATAAGATAAGTCTAAAGTAGGACCACGAAGGAATTTGTGACGCAAGGACAAGATCGCTTTATCATTTTAAGAAAAATCAAATATTCCGAGGCGGATTTGATTATTCATGCGCTTTCCCCAAAAGGTGAGAAGCTGTCTTTTATTGCGCGCGGAGCTTTGAAAAGTAAAAAGCGTTTTGGCGGCGGGGTTCTTGAGCCTTCGCACTTTGTGACATTCACCTACAAGCAAGCGGCCGATGAAGGACAGCTCAACGTTCTTCAAGAAGCGACCTTGATTAATGATTTTCCTGGAATTCGTAAAGACTACGATCATCTTGAATTGGCTTTGCATGCACTAGAGTGTGTGAGCAAAGTGAGTCAGGAAGGAGATAAGAATTCAGAATTCTTATTCAATCTTCTTGGCAATACTTTAAAAGCAATTGAAACCGCGCAAGATCCTTTGGTTTTAAAAATGCACTTCTATTTAAAATTCTTGCTTCAACAAGGTGTCGTGAATGCAGAACCTTGGATGGCTCCGTTTTTAAAAGCCAATCTTGCAGATACAAATCAATTGGTGAATTATCGTCAGACGGTGGATGATGAACTCTACAATGTCGAGCAGATGGTGAAACACTATCTTGAGCACGCGACTCTTTAGCCGCTCTTTTTTCCCAGTGGATGCATCTTTTCCATTGTGCGAGCGAGCTGATCAATTCCCAAGTGCGTGTATTTTTCCGTCGCTTGCAGACTTTCGTGACCCAACAACTCTTGCAGAGTTCTTAAGTTCGCTCCGCTACTTAAAAGATGAGTCGCAAAACTGTGCCTTAAAGCATGGGGATGAAGTGGTTTCAAAAGTCCTGCACGAATGCCACTCTGGCGAACCATTTCGTAAGCCGTGCGTGTATTTAAAGCTTGTTCTCCGAAAACAAACTCATCGAAAGAACTTTCTTTTTTCCATCTCTGCAAAACATCCACAGTCAGTGAAGGAAGTGCGACGACTCTTTCTTTGGAGCCTTTTCCTTTTACGCGTAGAATTTTTTGTCCCAGTTGAATATCAGACCATTTGAGATTGCACGCTTCGCTCACGCGCAGCCCTCCTCCGTAGAGAAGTAAAAAGAGAACTTTTTCTTTCAGAGGAATTTCTTTGTGCGTATCAAAACTTTTAAGAACGGAAAGAGCTTCATCCACACTTAAAAAATGCGGAAGCTTCTTGGGAACCTTGGGACTTGCGATTTGTAGAGATAAATCTCTCTCAGTGAGGCCCTGGTCAAAGGCCCAGGAAAAGAAGCTTTTCAGCGTCGCAGCTTTGCGATTACGGGAGGCCAAGGATAAGTGAGCCCATCCATTGAAGGCGGCGCGAGCGGTGGCCAGAAGGTCGGCCTCGTTCCAGCTTTTTGATGAAAGCGAAGGATTTTCATAATCGAAAGCCTGATTCAAATCCAATTTATAGCTTTTAATGGTAAGGGGCGAGGCTGACTTAATAAAAGTCATGTATTTCAGATACTTATCGATATTTTCGGCCAGTTTAAAAGCCTTCACCATGACCTGAAATCCTATTGGTTTTAGTTAAAACCCTAAAATTTATATAACGCCATGCAAAATTTTACTTGCAAATCTTACACGACCAAGGTTATAACTCAATGCGTTGCTGCGGTGTATCAAGTTGAGATATTCAATTTGAGACGCCCACCCAAGCTTTCTTTTTAAAGTACGTTTACCGAAAGGTGGAGCCAATGAACGATAACAACTCAACGACCGTTTTGCCCTCTTCTCAGAATGCAAACCAAGTCATGTGGAACACAAACCAAACTTCAAAAGTTTTGGAAAACAAGACCATCGTCTATCAATCTGAAGTGATGGGAAGCCTCATGAAGATGATCGATCGCGTGGCTCCTTCTAACGCGAACATCTTGGTGTTGGGTGAGTCTGGTACGGGTAAAGAGCTTATCGCTCGTTCTATCCACGATCGTTCAGGTCGTAAGAACAAACCTTTCGTTGCGATCAACTGCGGTGCTCTTCGTGAGACTCTTCTTGAGTCAGAACTTTTCGGTCACGAAAAAGGTTCTTTCACTGGCGCTTACAATCGTAAAATCGGTTTGGCTGAAGCAGCTAGCGGCGGAACATTGTTCCTTGATGAAATCGGTGAGTTGGATCCAGCGATCCAAGCAAAACTTCTTCGTTTCATTCAAGAAGGTGAAGTTTACCGCGTTGGTGGTAAAGACCCTATCAAAGTTGATATTCGTTTGATCTGTGCAACGAACAGAGAGTTGGATCAAGAAGTTATCAAAGGCAACTTCCGTGAAGACTTGTTCTATCGTATCAACACAATCGTAGTAAGTGCTCCACCACTCCGCCGTCGTAAAGAAGACATCCCGGCGTTGGTGAACCATTTCTTGAATAACTCTCAGCACGCTTATTTGAATCGCGGTCGTTCTGTGAATGAAGAGGCGATGAAAGCCCTTGTACGTTACGACTGGCCAGGAAATATCCGTGAGCTTCAAAACGTGTGCGAAAGACTTCAGATCTTGTCTGAAGGCCACATGATCATGCTCAACGACATTCCAGAAAACATCCGTAACGGTGAGATGGAAAAAGACATTATTGATTACGATCCGCAAATGACTTTGCACGAGCTAGAAAAGCGCTACATCCTGAAAGCTCTTGCTCACTTTGGTGGAAACAAAACTCAAGCTGCTAACAACTTGGGTATCACGATCAAGACTCTTTACAACAAACTTCACGAATACGGTGAGTTTGAAAAATTCGCGGTTCACACAAAACCGATGAAGTAATTCCAAAAGTTCCTAGCATAGCCCGGAGTGGTTTCTCTCTCTTCCCACTCCGGGTTTTTTTATGCCCAAAAAGGGGCGCCCATTTGGTCACTCTGTCGAGCGCTTAGGCAATAAAAAGAGGCTTAAATCGTTGTTATGAGAAAAGAATCTGGCTTGCTCGTTGCACTAGTCTGATCGAGTTAAGAGGTTTTTATGAAAAAGATCATTGCACTTACACTTTCTGCACTTACGTTTTCGAGCGTTTCGAATGCTTGGATTATTAAGGGTAACAATTCTCAACCCGAGCGCCAACGCTACGTGAGTGTCGAGGAATGTTCTGCGAGTCTCTTTCAGAATATGAGCACTTACGAATCTGAAACGGACGCAGCATGTTCTTTCGGTAGAACAGAATACGAATTCCAACGCTGTGTAATAACGGTTGTTCGTGAAATTGGCGATCGCAATGTGCAAGTTGCAGGTCAAGCTTGCGCAGCGACTGGAAGTGCTGAAATCGCTCAATGTGCGGCTGATTTATATTTCAGAGGTGGCTTGTATATCGTAAACCGGGGAGCGTCTTCTGATGGCGCGCGAGTTTGTGCGAACTCTGAACGTTATCAAATTAAAAACTGTATTATCGATCAATATCAAAATAACCGTCAGTCTGGAGAAGTTGCTGCAAGAACTTGTATAGAAAAATATGATCCTGTAGCAAGAGCCCGCCGTGAAGCAGAGCTTCGCCGTATTGAAGAAGACAAACGCAGACAGGCTGAAGAAGCTCGTCGTGCAGCTGAACAACGTGCGGCAGCTCAAAGAGCGGCCGAGCAGAGAGCTGCAGAACAAAGAGCCGCGGACCAGCGCGCAGCGGAGCAACGTCGTTTGGATGAACAACGTCGCCAAGAAGAGCAGCGCCGTCAGTCGACGGAGCAACAACAACAGCAGCAACGCACTCAAGAGCAAAAACGCCAAGAGGAATTGCGTCGCCAGCAGGAAGAACAACGTAAGAAAGACGAAGAAGCTCGTAAGAAAAAAGAGGAAGAAGAAAAGAAGAAACAACAAGAGCAGCAAAAACAACCGTCGAATCCGCCAGCAAATAACGGTGGCGGTGTGATTGTCGATCTTCCAGCCTTCGAATAAATAAAGTAGAACCGTTTTGAAAACCCACAGTTGTTCTTATGAGCTGTGGGTTTTTTATTTAACTCGCAGAATGCTTTTGAGCTCTCCTCCGTAGCGGAGAAACTCCGCGTTGATTTCACTATTTATCAGAAAAAAGTTCTTAAGGGACATAAGCGATTCGTTAACCGAGCGGATGTACAATGATATTTTCTTGTTCGAGGGGTTTCGACTTGAGGTATGCACCGACCTCATAATGAGAGTAATAGGCTGATTTAAGACACTTCTAAAGTGTTAATGAAATGTGGCTCTCGAGAGAAAAACATCAAAAAATCACTCAGAAGAACCTGTGTTATCTTCTTCACGTCTTATAGTTCATAAAGAATGAAGCTTAAGAAGTTGGGGGTAACAATGTCTCTACAAAATATCGGAAATTCAGAGTTAGTAGCTCGCTTGGAAAAGCTTGTGCGTACGGAGCGCAAAATCACTCACGTGATTTTATTGCACATTTTAGAAATTGAGGACCGCAAGATTTATGCAGAGCTAGGTATTGCAGAAAAACTTGAGTCGGGTGCATTAAATTTAACCCAACTTACGCAAGTGCAAAAATGTATTAAAGGAGAAATGCGTACTTCCGGAACTATAATTTCTCAAAGCCAAACTCAGAAAATCCTTCAAGAGATCGAGAACAAAAACACTTTTGAGACTCAAAAAGTATTAGCTGCGGAATTTAATCAACCAATTCAGACCATTGAAACTGTGAAGCCACAGGCAGATGAAACCGTTCGTTTGGAAATCACTCTGAGTAAAGAAGAATTTGAAGAACTTAAAAAAGCCAAAGAACTTCTGTCTCATATTTGTATTGATGGTTCCTGGAGCGATGTCATTTCTACTTTAGCAAAGAAGTTTAATAATTCTAAATTGGGTAACAAAATTTCTAATCCTACTAAGATTACTTCTGTATTAACTCCGACATCAACGCACAGTTTTTCCATAGCGAAGGATCAACGGTGCAAACGTCCCAATCGACGTAAATACATGTCCGTTCAAATAAAACGAAAACTTCTAAAAAATGCACGATACTGTTGTGAATACGTGAATCCGGAAACAGGAGCTAAATGCTCTTCAAAATATCAACTTCAGATAGATCATATTCACCCTTGGTCACTAGGTGGTAGTGACGAGATCGGTAATTTACGTGTGCTTTGTCGCACTCACAATATCTTTGCGGCAGATGTATCTGGAGTAAATTCCAAGTTTAAAAAATGGTCCGGAATCCAAGTTTCAAATGGGTAGAAACCCAAGAGTAATAATGAATCAATGAATGAAGAATAAAATGAAAAAAGAATTGAAAATACCGATTAAATTAAATCGAAGAATAAAAACCCACAACTGTTAAGCCGTGGGTTTAAAAGATAATTTTAAAAAATAAAAATCAAAGGTGAAAGTCAGATTAAATACGAAGATAAAAGCTAAATCTCATCTTCAAGCAAACTCTCGAGCGATTACTTCTCTGAAGGTTCATAAAGCTTCGCATACAAACGCACAAACTTCACCGTGCGTTTCACAAGCTCTTCCTTCGTCGCCTCATGCAGAATACACTCAAAGAAGAACATACCATCCATATATGTATCAATATCATGGCAAAGCTCTTCAACATCAGCTCCAGCTTTGATCTTTCCCTGGGCCGCAAGCATTTGCATACGTCCGACCAAGCGAGGATCAAGCTGCATCGGAATAGTTTCGGTCACACGCTTTTTAAATTTCTTATTCACCAAGGCTTGAGAGAAAATGATCTTCGCAAAATCTTCGTGCGTACAACCCTCTTGAATACGGTCTTTTACATACGCCTCAAGCTCATCGGCCAAATTGTCATGAAGAGAGTAGGGAAGTTCGCGAGTGTTCATCTCTTCAAGAAACTTTTCGATAATCGCAACGAGAAGACCTTCTTTTCCTTCGAAGTAACGCGCAATCAGGGATTCATTCACGTCAGCTTTCTTTGCAATCATACGAGTGGTCGCGCCATCAAAGCCAAGCTTTGAGAACATCTCCAGGCCTGCATGAATAAGGCGGTCCTCGGAAGCCGAACGGTCCCTTTTTTTACCCTTAACGTGAGCTGGACTTTCGTCTTTATGCGTTTTTGTTTGAGATGTTTCCGTCATTGAAAACCTCCTGACATTTAACTAAGTACCTAAAAATACTTAACTTTATATAATGTATCATAACCCTCTGTCCAGATCAAGAAAGTAATTGATTGCATACTTAAGACTCATATTGTAGGTTAAGTATGTAAGCGATTACTTAACGGAGAGCACTTATGAAGAAATCCGATATATTGAAATTCTCTAGTCTCACGCTGATTTTTGCGGCCCTTCTCTCCGCAAATTCAGCTTCTGCCCTTTCTCTTAATGAGTATCTGGGCCAAGTTCAGCAACAAAGTTCTGGGTATAAAGCAAGCAGTGAGCAGGCCGAAGCGTCTGCGCTGAAATCGCGAGAAGCCGATTTGATTTTTACTCCGCGTCTGTTTGCCAATGCGCGAATTGGACACGATGGTAAGGAGCAGTTTGCTTCTGCGATCACTTATGACCGTCTCAGAATGCAAAACTATTCTTTGGGTGTTTCTCAAGATTTTAGCTTTGGTCTGCAGACCAAATTGTCTTACGCCTTAGATAAGATCCAGGTAGAGGGAGCAACTCTTCCAGCAGGAATGGGTGATACTTTTTGGACAGCAACTCCAACATTGGAATTAACAATGCCTTTGTGGGCGAATGGTTTTGGCCGTTCCGCTCGTGCGAATGAAGACCTCACGCGCCAACAAAACAAAGCAGAGCAGTACGGAGCTCAAGCACAAAACCAAGGATATATGGTAGAGGCTGAAGCGGCTTACTGGAGATTGTCTTCAGCACAAGAAGTCGTTCAGGTGCAAACACGCGCTCTTAAAAATGCACAAAGTATTTTGGATTATGTGAGCCGCAAAGCTCGTATGAACTTGGGCGAAAATGCGGATGTTCTTCAAGCCAAAGCATTGGTTGAAGCAACGACATATCAGTTGCAACTTGCACAGAATCAAGAAAAGTCAGCACGCCGCGCTTTCAATACTTACATAAATAAAGGAGCGGAAGAATCAGTTCCTTCTTTAGAGTCCATCAATTACGGAAGCCTTGAAAAGGTGGCAGTTCCCACTGCAAAACCAGGTGATCGCTACGATGTGAAGGCTGCCGAAGCGCAAGCTCGTTTGGCCAAATCATCTGCGACGCTCGTTGCGGAAAGAAACAAACCCAGCGTTGATCTTTATGGAAGTTACGCCTTGAACGGTCGCGATGAAGAAATGAACGAGGCGATGAAAAATGCGGGATACACACAGCACGATACAGCGTTTGTTGGTGTCCGCATGAGCATGCCTTTGAATTTCTCTGCAACATCCGACGCTAAAGCGGGTGCTTTGAAAGCGCAAAGAGCTGCTGAACTTTCTTATCAATATAAACAGTTCACTCAAGAGCAAGACTGGACAAACCTGGTTCAGCAATTGGGTGAAGCAAAAGAAAATCTTCGTTTGGCAACGAATATCGTGAATGCGCAAAAAGCCAAACTGGAGAATGAGAGAACACGTCTTCGCCAAGGAAGAACTACGACTTATCAAGTTCTTCTCTTTGAACAGGACTTTTCTCAATCTGAAGTGAACCGCGTGCAAGCGGCTTCTCAGATCCTTGGATTGCAGGCACAAATTAAACTTTATCAAGCTTCTTCTTCTGAAGGAGGTATCTAACAATGAGCTTACCTAAGATATCCATTAGCAGACCTATTTTTATTACGTGTGTGACAATCGCCCTTGTGGTGGTGGGTTGGGCCTCCTTCAAATCCATGAGCGTGGATTTGTTCCCGGACGTCAGTATCCCTGTCGTCACAGTACAAACGACTTACCGTGGTGCCGGTCCTTCTGAGATCGAAACTTTAGTGAGCCGTCCTATTGAAGAAGAAGTAAGTACCATTTCCGGTATCAAACGTCTGACTTCAAAAAGTTTGGAAGGTGTTTCACAAGTTATCGTTGAGTTTAACAGCACCGTTGACGTGAAATACGCCGAACAACAAGTGCGTGATAAGGTAAATATCGCGAAACCAAAACTTCCAGATGAAGTCGACGATCCAGTGATCAAAAAATTCGACCCATCCGATACGCCTATCATCATGGTGTCTTTGACCGCCAATGGTTTAGGGGATGCACAACTTTTTGATATCGCCGATCAGTTCATCAAACCTCGTTTGGAACAAGTGAACAACGTCGGTGCGATTGAGATCTTTGGGGGGCGTGAAAGAGAAATCCACGTTCTTTTAGATCGCAATAAACTAAAAGCCCGCGAAGTTTCCGTGAGCCAAGTGGCGGGACAAGTCGGTGCTTCCGGTGAAAACATTCCAAGCGGTAAAGTGGAGCAAGGTGGCAAAGAACTTGTGTTCCGTGGTCTTGGTGAATTTAAATCCGTTCCAGAGGTGGCTGATACTCTTGTGAACCTTTACGGAAATGAAGTTCCAACGCGTGTGGCGGATCTTGGAAAAGTTGTCGATACATTAGAGGACGAAAAATCCCGTGCTTTCGTTAACGGTAACAAAGCTCTTTTCCTACAAGTGTATCGCCAATCAGGTTCTAACACGGTTAAAGTGGCTGACGACGTTATCAAGCAACTTGAAAAGTTGAAACCTGAACTCTCTAAAATGGAAGGCGCTCCACAAGTTCAGCTTGTGACGAATGCCTCTACTAAAATTAAAAACAATATCTATGACGTGAATGAGACGATCATTATCGGTATCATCCTCACAGTCATTACAGTGTTCTTCTTCTTAGGAAGTGCACGTTCAACGTTAATCACGGCGCTGTCATTGCCGATCTCGTTGATTGGTGCCTTCATGATTATGAAGGTCGCAGGGTTCTCGATTAACATCGTTTCGATGCTGGCCTTAACATTGGCCGTAGGTCTTCTGATCGACGACGCCATCGTGGTTATTGAAAATATCTACCGTCGTATGGAGCTCGGTGAAGATTCACTCACAGCTGCTGAAAAAGGAACGACAGAAATCCAAATGGCGGTTATGGCCATCACTCTTGTGGTGATCGCGGTGTTCGTGCCAGTGGGTACAATGTCGGGAACGATCGGTCAGTTCTTAAAACAATTCGGTATGACTGTCGTGTTCTCGATGATGATCAGTTGGTTTGTGGCGATGACTATCATCCCGATGCTGACTGCGTACTTCGGTGGTGATGGACATGGTGGCGGTCATAAGCCTGCTTCAAATGGTCTTTACGATAAAACTTTGGGCCGTCTTGTAAAAGGTTTCGACCGTTTCCAAGGCTGGTTGGAAGTTATTTACGAAAAACTACTTCGTGTGACTCTTCGCCATCCGTTGATGACGATTGGTGCGACGTTCATGGTGTTTGTTCTCAGTATTTACACCGTGACAAAAGTTCCAGGCGCATTCATCACGGACGATGATAGTGGTGAGTTCACAGTGACTCTTGAAATGCAACCAGGCACAAGCTTGGATGGTATGAATAAAGTCGGTGACGAAGTGGATAAAATCATTCGTGCCAATTCAGAAGTGGATTACACGGCTATGATTATCGGAAGCCTTTACGGTGAGTCTAACAAATCGACCTTCTACGTTCGTATGAAAGACGGTAAAGCTCGTAACGGGCACACAACGGAAGCTTTCCGCGACAAAGTTCGTAAACAATTGGCAGGCTTTGTTGAAAATGCAAATCCTGTCGTTAAAAAATACGATGCAACAGGTGGTATGGGTGGACAGCCGTTCATGTTGAATATCATCTCTGCAGATCCAAAAGCTCTTGAAGAAGCAGGAACAAAAATTCTTGCAAAACTCAAAGCCGATCCTCGTTTGAAAGACGTGGATACGAACTTCCGTCCTGGTAAACCCGAGATGCAAGTTCACTTAAAACCAGGAGCTGCAAAACAATACGGTATCAACACGAAAACAATGGGTGAGGAGCTTCGTGCGCAAGTCGAAGGTTTCACTCCTGCGAAATTCCGTGAAAAGGGCCGTGAGTATGAAGTGCGCGTGCGCTTGATGCCTGAGCAACGTGACTTGAAAGAAAGCTTCAATCAAGTTTACGTTCCCAACGTCAACAGAAAGCTTGTTCGCTTGTCTGACGTAGCGACGGGTGATTTGGCTTCCGGTCCGGCTTCGATTGAACGTCAAGACCGTGGTCGTTACATCCAAATCACAGCGGGTCTTGCTCCAGGTGTGGGCCTAAGTGAAGTCGTGAATGATGCTGTGAAAGCAATGACAACAGGTGATACAGCTTTCCCTTCAAGCGTTCGTTTCTCTTGGGGTGGTGACGCTGAGAACATGCAAGAGCTAGCGACTTCAACAGTTCTTGCTTTGGGATTTGCGATCATGTTCATCTACTTGATCCTTTCAAGCTTGTATGAATCATTCATCACGCCAATCACAATCATGGTGGCGTTGCCGCTCGCTCTGTGTGGTGCCTTCCTTGGTTTGTTCTTGATGAAAGAGACGATGACGATCTTTGCGATCTTCGGTTTCTTTATGTTGATCGGGGTTGCTGGTAAGAACGGTATCTTGCTTGTCGACTACACAAGACAAATGATGGCAACAGGCAAGGAACGCGGCGAAGCCTTGGTCGACGCCGGTAAAACACGTCTTCGTCCGATCTTGATGACATCGTTCGCATTGATCGCAGGTACATTGCCAGTCGCGATCGGTTTGAATGAAGCTTCGAAATCCCGTACGGCAATGGGTGTTGCGATTATCGGTGGTATGATTTCATCGACAATTCTGACATTGATCGTGGTTCCTGCGGTGTTCACTTATGTCGATCGTTTCAGAGTATGGGCGAATAACATCGGTGGCCGTTTGACATCGAATAAAAAAGAAAAACAAGACAGACACGTTGAAGTGAAAGTCGCAGGGCCTGAAGGATCTGTTTCAGAATCTACAGACCTGGGTCTTTCAGAAAGCTAATTGGAGGTTATTATGGCTAAGTTATTTATTCAGAACCTACCTTCGAAAGAGGAATTTAAAGCAGCGGCGACGCGATTGCACGAAGAGGTGGATTCCAGCGCCCTGTACACGAACTTGTTATTCATGAAGGTTGCAACTGAGTTAGAGAACTATCTGGACGGCTTGCTAGCTCCTTACAATCTTTCCAGTGGACGTTTTACACTTTTATATCTTTTGAGTGATGCTCCCGAGGGACTTATGCCCTCGGAGCTGTCGCAAAGAGTAGGGGTGACCCAAGCAACGATTTCCGGATTAATTAACAGTCTTGAAAAAGCCGAGTTAATCAAGCGCGAACTTCACCAAAAAGACGGCCGCTCTTTTGTCATTAAGCTCGCAGATAAAGGCGAAGCTTTGATTAAGGAAATCTTTCCGCAGTGGGCTCCGAAAGTAGCAGCCTTCTGGAATCAAGTGTCGTTGGAAGAAAGATCAGATCTAAACGGTATTTTAGATAGAATGGTGAAGAATACATCTATGCTGAGTTAGCATCCTTATATTCTCCATCTCCCAAGTCGAAAGATTGGAGATAGGTATGAAACGCTTTTTGACAGTTGTTGTAGCAGGATTTTTGTTAAGCTGTGCCCCTCTTAAGAACTCTCCGTTTTCAGAAGAAACCGAGAGTTCGGTTTCAAACTTAAACGGGCAATATCTTGGATCTTTAAAGAACAGTCCTTTGTTTTATGAACCCGCCGATGAAATCACCTTCGGCGTTTTTTCTGACAGCCATCAAAACTATGCGGCTCTCGAAGATTGGGTGAAAGACGCCAATACGATGGATTTCGACTTTGTGGTGAGCCTGGGTGATTTCACAAATCAGGGACTTAATTTTGAGTACGATGCCTATCTGTCGTTGATTTCGCCTTTGCACGTGCCTTTGATTACGGTGCTTGGCAATCACGACTCCGTCGGTAGAGGCAAGTTATTGTATAAGCGTCTTTTCGGTCCGTATAACTTCCATTTCGATCATAAAGGATATCGCTTCATTTTTTTTAATAACAATCGTTTGGATTTTATTGACGAAAAAGTTGAATGGGATTGGTTGGCCCAAGAGGTCCGTTCAAGCCCATTGCCCCAAGTTTTGCTTATGCATGTTGATCCCGACAACGACGAGTATTTTACCTCTCAAGATAAAGAAATCTTTTGGGATATTGTACGGGATTCATCTGTTCGTTTGATTATGAATGGACATAAGCACGTTTATCACACGGAAGTAAAATCAGGAATATTGCGCCATCAGGTTGAGCGTTTAGAGCGCGGACGCTGGTCGCGAATCACCCTCAAGGAGGACAAGGTTGTTGTAGAACAATGTTTAAGAAAAGAGTGTAAGTATGAAACTCAGAAAGATTATCATTCTGGTTCTGAGCTTATGGAGTGAGTTGGCTGTTGCTCAATGGGGTGTCGCTTATGGAACGGGTTCGTACATGGGTGACCGGCATTTCGGAGTAGCCTACACATCAGAATCGGGAAATCACAATACGGTTTTTACCTATGGAACGACTCCGGGTATTTTGGGCAGCGACGTTCAACAGCTCAATCTGAAATATGTTTATTCGCCTTTTCATTCTTCTTACCAGGAAATCAAAACGAATTGGTTAGGTATGGGTTTTTTGGTCAGTCGCTGTTTGTGTGATGAGATGTTTATCAAGAACTCCGGTGTTTATCCCGAAGATAACTATTACGATGAAACGGCCTATCGTTTGGGATTGGTATTTGCGACAACGGTGCAGTGGAAAAATTGGGAAGCTTACTGGGATTGGACGTTGTTAGATCAAATAGCGATCGCTGTCTATAACAACGACCGCTTTGCCAATAAAGCAAGGTCATATTGGGCCGGCGGTTTTGGGGTGAGGTATTACTTTTGAGAACTGCGCCCTTGTTCACATATTAACGATGGATCTAAATTCGGCATTTTTTTTAGGGTTTCCAGGGATTGTGTGAACAGATGTCTGAGGTGCAGTTCACAGTTTTCCGAAGATTCAAAAGAGACGAATTTTTTTTGGCGACCGTCAATGTGTTTGGTAGAAAATCCCTGCTGTGTCTGCCATTCGCCCTGAGTGTTCATTTTATATATCGTCACCCCGATACTTTGAAAAAGGAAAAGGCCTTCGTATTTTACAAGGACTTTTTGATCCTTATAAGGTAAAGCGAGCTGACAGATTTTATGAACGTCTTGCCAGAGGTCTTCAGAAATAGCGAGATAGGCAGAATTAAAACTCTCAAAAACCTTTGTCATATTTTTTTCTGAAACTATTGAAAACTGAAATTTCGCCGCGGGGTCAGAGCATAGGTTCTCAAGAGATTGAACATCGAGATTTTCACGAATAAGTGCCTTAAGTTCGTCGTGAGACGCTGATGAAAAAAACCGGCCAATAAGAGGACGGACTTGTTTGGATTTTTGCTGGCAGTCGTTTTCATCGCACGTGATTTTTGCAAGACCATAAAGCCCTTCATGAATCAGGAGGGCGGCCTTGGATTCGAGAGACATCTTACCCCAAGCCGTTTTTGAAAGATAAATTGTCTTGTAATAGCGTACGGCTATTTGAATTCGCTGTGATTCTGGAACCGTGGGGCTGTCGTTTGCGAGAAGCTCCAGCATATCGACGAAAAGATAATTGTATTTTTCAAGGGCTTGCATCGTGGCAAACCCCAATCCTGGAAACGTCATTTCAATATCAGTCAGTTTTTGCAGCACCAAACTTTTTTCAGAAGAAAATTGTTTTGCAAGCGTGGTGTTATTCCAAGCGCCAAGTAGGGAGGTCGAAATTTGTGAACCAAATCGGGGATGCAGGTGCGACCCTTGTTCATATAAATCGCGCACATAAACTTGATCATCGACTAAAACGCCTTCGCCACCATTTCCAATACGTACATAAGCATTTGATGAAAGTGGAGCAAGCAAAGCTAAAATAAAGATGATTTTAACGAACATCGAAATCTCCTAACTCCATGGGGAATAACTGCACTGACAGGCGAAAAACTTGGTCATTGCCTTGATCGCGATTGAGGATATGAGCCAAGCGGTCCGTGAACTCGCGAATTTCTTTTTTAATCTCTTGCACGGCTTCAGAGCTTCCTGCGACCGTAATTGTTTGAAACTCGCGTTGTAGGACTGGAAATTTCTCTAAAGCTTTTTTAGCCAAATCCAAATTCGACTTATGAAGCAGACGGATGGTTTCACTTGAAATATCATCCGTGGTTGCAAGGTATTCCGAGGGACGCTTAATGGATCCGTCAGTAGACTTAATAAGGAAACGTCGGCGAAGCAGATCTTGAACAATGGTGTCCACGTCAGCTTTTTTTATTCCCAGTTTTTTAGAGATCTTCTGAGGTGAGTCAGCGAGGTCCGGAACATCAAAGCAGCAAAGGATAGGCCAGTAGGCCCAATGTTCAACAGCCAATCCTGAAAGGTCTTCAATAGGTTTGGTTTGTGTGGTGCTTGAATGAAATTTCATCAAAGCCAGAATTCTTTTACGCTCTGTCGGTTTAAGATTCATTTTTGCCAGAACGCGAAGAGCCCAGTCCTCGGATATATTCCAAACCTTAGAACCTTTGATAAGCGCGGAAGCAGGGCCGGGCGCAATATTAAGATTTCTAGCAAGAGCCCTCATTGAGTACCGGGGATTTTTTCTTTTCTGTTTTTGGTAATACTCTCGCAATAGATTTAAAAATTCGTCCTGCCAATGTGCCATAAGTGGTTATGCTCTATCGGCGATTTTCGACGGTCAAGAGTACGGCAAAACAATACGGTCGCTCAGCGATGAGATGAGCTTTAAAGAACACCTTTGCAGGTGCATATATAATCTTGATAAACATTCATTCTGTCACCGTGAGGTCCGCAGCTTCCTCCCGTATGAGTTTTTCCAACGGGCTCACAACTTACTGTTTGAGCGGGGCAACAGTTAGCCCCTCTTATTGAAGCAACGTTGCCTCCTCCGCCAGAGTCTGAGCAACCAACCGTGACACTACCTCGACACTGATAGTTTGAGGCCACTGCCGGGGCAGCCGGCACTGCACACAGCATTTTTCCTTGAGCATCAAATCCCGTCATGGTTTCTCCATTCGGACACTGACCGACGGAAGCAAGCAGGCGTTGTTTTAGATTTGAAATATCACAGACCGAGGTTGTTTCATTGAAAGTTCCCCCAAGGCTTGCGCATGCCGAGCTGGCAATACCGGTTCCATCTTCGCTGATAAAGCAACTCGTGATCGTTTGTGTAGCATCATCAACACGCAAGAATATTTTGCCCAGCGTTTTTGATTTGTAAATGTTTTTGCGTCCGTTGGTTGCTTGCGCCTGAAGAGATAAATCTCCAGCATAAAGAGTTTCTCCCGCGAAGGAAGCCACAGCCTTGGTGATATTGTTTAAACTAAAAGACTGAACCGTGAGATTCCAATTTTGCAAGGTGACCCCTTGAGCGACAACGCTGGCAGGATTTGTAGGATTCAGTCTTACGCTGATATTGCGAGAAGTTGCAGTAGGATTAAAGCTTCTACGACCCACTTCAAATGAAGCATTGCAAAGACTGGGAGTAGAGATTTGTTGGCGGATCACTTGTGCCAGTGTCAGCTCATCATTTTTGCTTTGCAATGTCTGGTTCTCCATCCACATGTCTTTGACTAAACCAGCAAAAGCAAGCCCCAGGATGCCTAAGAGCATGGCTCCCATTAAGGCTTGAACAATCATAAATCCCTTATTTCCAAGTGGTCTCATGAGCAGCGCCCCCTCACAAGTTCATCGGTTCAAGATGAAAAACACTCCAGTTACGGGTTTAGTTTTTGATCTCTGTGAAAGAGCGATTTATTTCTTAAGAAGAAGCTTTGCCTCGCGTTGAACCTTGCGAATGACGGCAGGATCCATTCTTGCGGGACGTGGGTTTAGATTCGACAGTCTTTCAACCAAAATGGACGAAATTAAAAAATCACGAAGGCGTTTGTCATCAGCAGGTATAATATTCCAAGGCGCATCCGGATGATGACTTTTCTTTAGAGCGATATTGTAGGCCTTAATATATCGTTTCCAATGTTCTCTTTCACGCAGATCGCTCATTGAAAACTTCCAATGCTTGGCAGGGTTATCGATTCTTTCCAAAATCCTTTTGGCCTGCTCGGTGGGACTGATGTGCAGAAAGAATTTGAAAATGATAACACCCTCTGTGCTGAGCATTTTTTCAAAGTTCACAATATCTTTAAGACGTTGTTTGAGCTTATGAGGCGGCAGGAAGTGATGTACGTAAGGAACGATGAAATCTTCATAGTGACTGCGGTTGAAGATCACGATTTCGCCTCTTTTAGGAGACTCTTTGTGGATGCGCCAAAGATAGTCGTGGGCTTTTTCAATTTCAGTGGGTGGCTTAAATGAGACGACTCTGACCCCTTGAGGATTCGTACTGCTGAAAACATGTTTTACTGTTCCGTCTTTTCCAGAAGTATCAAGACCTTGTAGAATAATAAGAATTTTGTGATTGGATTCTGCAAAAATCAGTTCTTGCAGATCCGAGAGTTTATCTGTGAGCTTATCGATTTCTTTTTCCAGGTCGTCTCTGTTGCCGGAAAAATATTTTGAAGCATTCGTTGAACAATCTTTAAGATCTTTATTCTTGGGGAAAAAAAGCTCTTCTTTAATTTTCTTGGAATTTTTGCTCATGACATAGTTTAGCTGAGCTTCTCAAAGACGAACAATGTTTAATCACAGGGAATGTTAAATTCCCTGTGATGGAACAGTACTAAAATAAGTATTTGAAATTTAGAACGGCGGAACCGATGGTGCCGGTAGTCTTTTCCGACGTGCTTCCAGATTTTAGATCCAGTTCTGTTGTTACAGCGCGGCCGATGTATTCAATAACGAAATGATCATGAATAATCCAACCCACACCTAAATGAGCGCCGATGCCATTCTTTATGTCGATTGAATCCATTGGCGACGCTGACGTGTACTTTGTTATTCCATAGACTATTGCAAGAGGAATATAAAAATTTTCCCAACGATAAGCCGTTCCAATATAAAAAAAGTTCGTTTGATACTTTGGAGTAGCGACTGACGTTGGAATAGAGAGACCGTTAATGGTTCCCGATTTAAATTTACGTTCAGATCCGATTTGGACACCGCTTATAAAACCCCATGCATTTTGAGGTGTATTCCAAGCATCGACACCAAACTCGCCGGAGCTGTCGTACTCAAGATTGTAGTCATTGAAATAAGGAGTGCCAGAGCTAGTTCCGTGTCCGGTCATCTTAACTTGATAGTTGGGACTGTAGCCGACACTAAGACCGAATTGCCAATCAGCGAAAGCGGCACTAGAAGTTCCGACAAACAAAAACAAGAACGAAATAATACCTTTCACGACTCCTCCATAGTTTTCTATGAAAGCATTATTCGTTCAGATAAGTAAACTCTTGTGTGTTTTATTTGGACTTAGGTGAGACAAAATAAAAAGTCCGAATTTTCATTCGGACTTTTTATCAAAGACTTGTTAAAAAAATTAGTACTTATCTTTATTAAGATCATAGCAAGAGAACGTTCCGCCGTTAGGCAATGTAAGTTCATAGCTGTCGTCGCTATTTTGCGCAAGGATTTCACCGGTTTTAGAATTGTAAACAGTGCCGACAGGGTTGTCGCCTGGGTAAGTGCGCACTTCAAGATAAACTTGGCCTGTTGTTTTAGAAGTGTATTTTACGATGTAAAGATCGTTGAAGCTTTCTTCGCCATCTTTGCTGAACATTTTTTGAAGATCAGCAAGAGTAAGATGTTTGTTAGGTTCCTGATTGTAACCGGCGATGTAGTTATTGATCAAAGAAAGGTGGAACGCTGAAATCGTTTTAGTTTTTCTAACGTCGAAAATAGTTTCTTCCGTGAACTGTGCTTCTGCTTCTTCTGCGATTTCAAGAGCACACAACTCTACGTGAGCCGGTGTTGTTGTCGCCAAAGCAAATTTAGATAGCATTAAGACAGAAAGAAAAAGAATGATTTTGTTCATGGTAGGTCTCCGTGGTTTGTTTCGCACGTAGAAGTACCGTTCTCCTCATCATTTATCCAATAAATCGTTATAAAGTAAATATTCGTTATATGAATAACGTTTGAACGGCCTTACGAATATCGTTTTCATCGTGGTAAAGCCCAAAGCCAAAGCGCAGGCGTGTACCGCGAGAATCCGTCTTTAAATGATTTTTCGCCAGAGATTTGACCATTTCCTGAGTCTTTTCCGTCGAGGGTAGTTCAAAGGTGAGGAAGTGCCCATGAGAACTCAAAGCAGGTCCGCGAAGCAGGCTTTGCGCATTCACCAAAGGATGTTGCTTTTTCTGAAGCTCTGCTAAAAACAATTCCTGATTCTTTTGAACAAAGCCGTGAATTTTTTCAACAGTCAGTCCCTCCGATTTAAACTTTTCAAGAACTGCGATCAAACGGTAAAGAGCCGAAAAGTCCATCGTACTTCCCGCATATTGAAGAGCATCAGTAGGGTAACCCACCTGATTGCCAACAGCGGATAGGTGTGAAAGCTCCGCAAACCAACCCGTATGGAAAGGGCGGTGGTGAGTTTCAGGAGGCACATACATAAAGCAAGCGCCTTCTCCTCCTTGAGCATACTTGTAAGAGCCAGCAATATAAAACGCACGATTTTCTATAGACGAAAGATTTAAAGGCACCGCCATGAAGCTGTGATAACCATCAATCGCAAAGATGGCATTCGCAGGGGCTTGCTTTGCCAATCTTTCGACGTCACAAGAGAGGCCGGAATTAAAAAAGACGTGACTCACAAAAATAAGATCCCAAGACCCTGAAGCCATTTCCTTTTCAAAGCGCTCATTGAAATTTTCAGTGGGAAGACTCGGTACTTTCACGACTTCAAAATTAGGGAACTCCGCCAAACGATTGATCTGGCGATCGAAGCTGTAAAATTCGGAATCCGTCGTAAGCACGCGCACTTTTTTGCTCCAGTCTAAAGAGCTCAAAAGGCGAAAGACAAATTCATGTGTATTCGGAGCAAAGACAATCTGTTCCGGTTTTGAAAGGCGTAAAACTTCGGAAATTAATTTCTGCGCCTGAGGAATTTTTTTAGAAAAGATATAACTCCATTTATCGTCGACAAACTGGCAAGAGTCATCCCAGTACTGAAGGTGAGCGTCTCTGGAAACATCCGGCCAGTAGTGATGGCTGTGGCAGGCAAAATGAAGTTCTTGCGGATGAGCGTCTAAGAAACGGCGATAAAGGTGTTTATACATAAGTCCTCGCAGAAATAAAAAAAGCGCTCTTTCTACGGAGCGCTTTTTTAAGATCTAAATTTTCTTTAGATTAGAAGTAGCCTTCGTCATCGCCGAAGTCGTCATCTTCATCGTCTTCGTCGTCGTCATCACTAGTTTCTTTTTTCTTAAGAAGGTCATCGTCACCTTCTTCTTCATCTTCTTCTTCGAATGAACCGACTTCGTCAGACTCTTCGTCTTCGCCTTCATCTTCCCATTCGTCGTCTTCAGAAGCTGAAGTTTCGTCTTCGATATCGATCATGTTGTCCATGTCTGCTTCGTCTTCGAATTCAGAAGACATTTCGTCGATAGCTGGAGTAGTGGGTTTCAAAACCTCAACTGCGGCTGCGCCAACAACAGCGGCTTTAGCTGCTTTTTCTTTTTTAGGAGCCGCTTTTTTAGCAGCAGGCTTTTTCGCAGGTTTAGCAGCTTTTTTAGTGGCTGCTTTTTTAGCGGGCTTAGCGGCCTTTTTTGTTGCAGCTTTTTTCGCTGGTTTGGCAGCTTTTTTTGTAGCCGCTTTTTTAGCAGGCTTAGCTGTTTTCTTAGTTGCTTTCTTTGCAGCAGCTTTTTTAGCAGGTTTCGCTGCTTTTTTAGCTACTTTTTTCTTCGCTGGTTTTGCTTTTTTCTTTGCCATTGATTCGCTCCTAAAATGCTGGTTCAAAATGATTGCCCCCTTAGACTAGCGAGAATTAAGGGGGCAGGCAAATCAAAATAGAGCGAGTTTTTATCGGTCTTGTTTAGTTGATAATTCCACTCAAGTGGTCGTCGATAATTTTCGCGAGGTCATTGGGAAGGATAAACGAAAGGAAGAGACCTCCGTTATTGACCCCGGCCTTCGGAACGATGGTGAAATAACCCAAAGTTCTTGTCCCAGCCTTGTTTTTAATCGGCGCTGTAATTCCTAAATATTCTGGAAAGAAAGAGCTTTCCATGAACATTCCGACCGCATTCACGCCGAAATAAAGGTAGATCTTGTTGTCTGAGTTCTGATTAAGCCCCAGGGCTAGTGATGGGAACTCTCCGCTTGGCATCATTGGAAGAGCGCGTCCGCCTGGAAGACTGTTCGCAGGAGGCAATGTCACCTTGTCTTTGACGATGAGTTTCAACGGAATACTCACGGCCACGCGGGCTTTCTGCTGAGAGTCCAGAACGGTTTGAATTTTGACCCCTTTAACATTTGGGACATCTATATAGACATTGCTGAAAGGTCCTGGAGGAAGGGGAAGGTAAAGAAGTAGCGCGTTATTGTTTTTGTCGAGAGCAAGAACCTGTTCGTTTTCATACGAAGTCCCGCCAACGATGCCAGACATTTCCAATTTGTCATAAGCGCTCGGAGGTTTTGGAGTCGGTGTTGTGCCTTGTCCTGAATTATCGCTTGAACCTTGGCTTGTATTTCCGCCTGCTGCTGGAAGAGTTTGAAAACCGTCTTTACTGCAAGCTGCAAGAAGGGTGGTGGTAGCGATCAGTGCAACCATCAGGCTTGTTGTTTTAGAAATGTTCATAATATTCCTCCATGCTTCGTACATAATATTTCGGAGGAATTTCGCCTGGACTTTAGCTAAATATTTGAAATTATTGGTAAAAAAGTTATACACTTTTTTGATGATGGAAATATTCGAACAGGGTCCTGTAAAAAGAGTGAGCGAATTTTTTTAAAATCAGAGCAAAAGAAAAACCCGATGATTGCTCATCGGGTTTTATATTTAGAACTTTGTTAACTAAGAAGAGTGGAGTCCAGTTCCGTCGCCGGAAGCGACTCCACATCCTGCGCAGAAGCGCCTTAGCCGATCAACTTAAGAGCCAATTGGTTAGATTGGTTAGCTTGCGCCAAAGTTGAAGTACCAGCTTGCAACAAGATGTTGTTACGAGTCATCTCAGAAGATGCTTGAGCAACGTCTGTGTCGCGGATACGGCTGTTAGCAGCTGACAAGTTCTCTTGAGCAACGCCCAAGTTGTCTACTGTTGAAGTCAATCTGTTTTGGAGCGCACCAAGGTTAGCGCGAGTTCCAGAGATTGAAGTCTGAGCGTTATCCAACATACCCAAAGCTTCTTGAGCTCCCTCTTTAGAAGAGAAGTCAATACCACCGATTCCAAGAGCATCCAACGTAGCTACGTTTTCACCAGCGTTGAAAGAGATACGGTCTTCTTCTTGGTTGTTGAACAAACCAACTTGGAAATCAAACTTCGGAGATGAACCATCAAGAAGTTTAGTAGTACCCCAAGTAGTTACAGAAGCGATACGTTGAACTTCAGATTTCAATTGCTGAACCTCTTTATTCAACATGCCACGCTCTGTTTCACCAACAGTGTCAGAAGCCGCTTGGATTCCCAACTCACGAAGACGAACCACGATGTTACCGATTTCGTTCAAGCCACCCTCAGCAGTTTGAACCATTGAGATACCATCGTTCGCATTTCGTTGAGCTTGTGCTGCAGAACGAATCTGAGCTTTCAAGCCTTCAGAAATCGCAAGACCTGCTGCATCGTCAGCCGCTTTATTGATACGGCTACCAGAAGCAAGTTTCGCCATAGAGTCGTTGATTTGTCTTTGCGAACCAACGAGGTTTCTTTGTGCGTTGATCGCTGCCATGTTTGTTGTTACTCTCATTCCCATTTTAAATTCCTCCGTTAATATTTATTTTTCATTTTCAATACCCTCCCTGATTTGTTTTTTGGCTGGGCAGAACCTACTCTGCTTTGCCGAGCACTGACATCCGAGTCTGTGCTAATTGAATGGCCTTTATTGTTTTCTCTCTGGCTTGGAGAGAGTCGCTGGTTAAGTCCGCATTCTAGAGCCTCGCTCTTTCATGCTCCTGCGCCCAGCGCGCGAACAATCTATTGTTCTACTTACGTCATCCTTGAAGGCCCTCCTTTCGGTTCTACAGAGAGAGTGACCTTCTCTCTCTGACTCCTTCTGAGTGAATCGTTGATGTGTATATGATCGGGATTTGAGACGTTCTCTTGACAGGACATCAGGCGGGTTTTGTTTTATTTCTACAATACTAGTCTAAGGATAGATCGAGATTTCAAGACGTAAGATTGTCCTGAGTCACTTAGATACAATACTTTCAGAGGGAAAAATCGCGATTTGCTAGACGGAAGCTCAGTCAATTTCTAGAAAGCGACAAAAGGCCATGTTGCCAGCCAGTTCGTACTGATGAGATTGCTCCGCTTTTAAGTGGTGCAAAGGATTGTAGCCAATGGTGCAAACGGTCTTGTCTCCATCATAGTGAGAGCAATCTTCACAAGAAAAGCGTGTGTCATATTTCATAAAGTCGCGCGGGTTCACAGTGTCTTTTTTGATAGAGGGCGTAAGACGGGGCTGTGACTTTTTTCCCTTGGGATTTACGATTCCTGGCATCTCGGTTCCTTAATAAATAATCCTATATTGACAAAGTTAAAATAGGACTCATCCTTTATTTCAGATGGAGGGAATATGAGCAACGATATTGAAAAAATGACGCGAAAAAGTCAGGAGGCCATGCAAGCGGCTGCCCGACTGGCCGAGCGTAAAAACAGCCCCTCTGTGGAGCCGGAACATTTGTTAACGGAGCTAGTACAGCAATCCGAAGGCATTGTTCCGCGTTTATTGGATAAATTAAACGTGGCGCAAGCACAGTTCTTAACGGAACTTCGCACGCGCATGGATAAGTTTCCTCAAGTCACTGGAGGCGGGCAAAAACTTTTTGCGAGCCCTCGTTTAGAAAAGGTCTTTAAAGCGGCGGAAGCCGAGGCCGAAGCTTGGGGTGATGCCTATATTTCTACAGAGCATTTCTTTTTAGGAATGTTGAAGTCTGGCGATGCTGAGCTGAATGCACTTTTTAAAAAATCAAAGATCAACGCGGATGCCGTAAAAACAGCGTTGGAAGAAATGCGCGGCAATCAAAAGGTCACGGACGATGAGCCTGAAAACAAATACGAGATTCTTAAAAAGTACGCTCGCGATTTAACGGCTTTGGCAGCGGAAGGAAAGTTAGATCCTGTCGTAGGACGTGACGAAGAAATTCGTCGTGTCGTGCAGGTTCTTTCGCGCAGAACTAAAAACAACCCGGTTCTTATCGGGGAACCCGGTGTTGGTAAAACAGCCATCGCCGAAGGTTTGGCCTTAAGAATTATCAAGCACGACGTGCCGGATAATTTGATTGGCAAAAAACTCATGTCTTTGGATATGGGAGCTTTGATCGCAGGAGCCAAATACCGCGGTGAATTTGAAGATCGTTTGAAAGCGGTCATTAAAGAAGTCACATCCAGTGATGGCCAAATCATTTTGTTCATCGACGAATTACACACGCTTGTCGGTGCCGGAAAAACGGAAGGCGCCATGGATGCAGGGCAGTTGTTAAAACCAGCCTTGGCGCGCGGTGAGTTGCGCTGTATTGGTGCAACGACTTTGGATGAGTATCGCAAGTACATCGAAAAAGATGCGGCTCTTGAACGTCGTTTCCAAACCGTGATGGTGGAAGAACCGAGCGTTGATGATGCGATCACGATCTTACGTGGTCTCAAAGAAAAATACGAAGTCCATCATGGTATTCGTATTACCGATGCAGCATTAGTGTCAGCGGTGAAATTATCTCACCGTTACATCACGAACCGTTTCTTGCCGGATAAAGCGATCGATTTGATCGACGAGGCGGCAAGTAAGCTTGGCATTGAAACACGCTCTGTTCCTGAAGAAGTGGATAAGATTGAGCGCGAGTTGATGCAGCTTCGTATTGAAAAAGAAGCTCTGAAAAAAGAAAAAGACGAAAGTGCCAAAGAGCGTTTGTCGGTGATTGATAAAGAGATCACAGACCTTAATGCCAAAAACCAACTCTTGCGGGAACAGTGGGAGTTTGAAAAAGGCGGCATTGATCAGATTAAAAAACTCAAGGCGGATATTGAGGACTTGAAAGTGGCGATCTCCAAAGCGGAACGCGAAGGGGATTTAGGAAAAGCAGCCGAGTTGAAATACGGCAAACTTCCAGAGACGGAAAAGAAACTCAAAACTTTTGAAGAGCGCAGTAAAGAACAAAAAGCCTCTGAAAACCGCATGCTCAAAGAAGAAGTCGGCCCGGAAGACGTGGCCGAAGTTGTGGCAAAGTGGACAGGCATTCCTGTTAGCAAGATGCTTGAAAGCGAATCACAAAAACTTTTGAACATGGAAGAGGAGCTTAAGAAACGCGTTGTCGGTCAAGACCACGCTTTGACGATTGTTGCAGACGCAATTCGCAGAGCGCGTGCTGAGATCTCGGACCCGAATCGTCCGATTGGAACATTTATGTTCTTAGGACCAACGGGTGTCGGTAAAACTGAGACCGTAAAAGCCTTGGCGGAATTTTTGTTCGACGATGAACAAGCGGTTGTGCGTATTGATATGAGTGAGTACATGGAAAAACATGCGGTCGCTCGTTTGATCGGTGCACCTCCGGGATACGTGGGTTACGAAGAGGGCGGTCAGTTAACGGAAGCCGTTCGTCGCAGACCTTATAGTGTTGTTCTGCTTGATGAGGTTGAGAAAGCGCATTCGGATGTGTTTAACATCTTGTTGCAAGTTCTTGACGACGGTCGTTTAACGGATGGTCAAGGTCGTACAGTAGACTTTAAAAATACGGTCTTGATCATGACTTCCAATGTGGGCTCGCAGTCTATTTTGGACAGTCACATGAGTGAGGCGGATAAACGGGAAGCCGTGATGGAAGCTTTAAGAGAACGCTTCCGCCCTGAGTTCCTCAACCGTATTGATGAAGTCGTGATGTTTAACTCTTTGGGAGAATCGCAAATCGGCGGTATTGTGAAAGTGCAGCTCGATCTTGTGGCGCAACGATTGAAAGCGAAGAAGATCAATATCGACTTTGATACATCGGCGGTGAATTTCTTAGCGAAGAAAGGTTACGATCCAGTCTATGGAGCAAGACCTTTAAAACGTGTGATTCAAACAGAACTTTTGAATCCACTTTCAAAAGAAATCATTTCAGGCAAAATCAAAGCTGGGGATACTGTGCACGTTAAAGGTTCGGATTCACAATTAACATTCTAATCAAAGGCTCCCGCGGATTTACCGTGGGAGCTTTTTTATTTCCGGTCTCACTTTTCATTTCTAAAAACAGTTTGACCTTTCTCCGTGAGACTTTTCACAATAGATATATGAAAAAATCAATTTTAGTTTTCATGATGATTTGTGGATTAACAGTGAGTTCTTGGGCGCAGTCTCGTGTCACTTATGATTTGAGCGGAGCTTCAGGAACGCGAGACGATGAATCCTTTAGTGAAATTCATTTGGGACTCAATTGGTATATTCATGATTGGTTGAATTGGCGCAATTCCATCTTCACGCAATTTGGAACTGATATTAATACAGTCTACGGTTTGGATACGGCGGCTTTGTTTAATTGGGAAGCCTACACGCAAGGCCGAGGCTTAGGAATCGAACTCTTCGCGGGTCCCGGTTTGCGTTTTGCGACCGAAGACTCCAACGCGGTTTTCGGAAAAGCGGGAATCACTTTTGGTTTGGGAGGACTTCGTCTTGGTGGCGGCATTCAAGCGTTTCACTATTTCGAAGATCGTCATGATAAACAAGACCGCATCCTCAACAAAGACGAAACACAATATTTTATTACGGTCTCTGGCGGTGGCAGTTTCTAAGCTGCCACCCTCATCACACTAGTCACCAACAACGATCAATTTCATTTCACCGTCACAAGTCAATGTGGCGTGAACCCAGCAATCCGCACCCGGTCCGCAAAGCCAGTAATACAATGAACCACTTTGGTAGCGATTGTTTCTAGCATCCCAGTGTGTTTGCAAAAGAACTTGGGAAAGATGAGTCTTTGTGATGCAGCCTTGATTCGGACGGCCTTTGCACAAGCCCACATTGTATTGCTGTTTCAATTCACTAAGAATTGTTCTGTCTTGGTTGAGCAAAACTTCACGGGCTTCCTCTTGAGAGAGGCACGCTTCGTTTGCATGCGCAGAAAATGCGACAAGAGAGAGAAGAACTAGCACAAATTTTTTCATAGCAGACTCCTAGGTTTTGAGGGTTAAACCACATCGCCTGGAAATTCCTCAAGTCAAGATTCTGTTCGTATGGCGATCGAGTAGGATTTTCATTTTTCACAGAGTGAAAAACATGTGGACAGCAAAGACGCAGACCCGAGTGTTCCCATAAAAAAGGTTGAACAAAAGAGTCTAATGTTTCGACAAGCGAAAATTTTTTTGTAAATCGAAATTTTTTACCTTCACAGTAAATTCATACACTTAGCGTGTCTCAAGGTAAGACCGGTTTTAGTTTTGCAAGTGTCGTCAATAACTTAGCTCTGGTTTAAGGTCCAGCCCATCTACTCCGTATACTGTGCATGAAACCTCCGCACGTATTTGTGGAAAGGGAAAGACATGAAATCGCAGAGCACGAATTGGTCGAAGAAAATTTTTAAAGCATCCATCATGGTAGCTGGAGCTGCAATGACCATGGGTAACCAAAAGTGTGAACAAAAACCACCAGAGGTTCCCGCACGCGCTCTGAAGAAAATCGTGGAGCTTGGTGCTATCAGATCAAGTCCCATCATCTTTCCTGGCGGAAGTGCTTTCGACTTTCAATTTGTCGCAAATCAACAAATCTACGGCGTGCTATTGGATAGCAAGGAATTTACATTGAAGTATAATCCGCCGATCGCGGTCCCTCCGCAGGAAGCAAGACCGGGGGATGTGGGCTTCTTCAATCTGACTAAAGCGGACGGTCAGATGATGAAGGCCTTCGCGCAAGCCGCAGGTAAAGACAACTACAACGTGCAATACGCAAAAACAGCGTGGTGTATGGTGAATATCCCGCAAGCAAAAATCGCGGGCTCGGTGAATTCATTTGAATTGATCGGCGGCGGCGGAATCACTTTGGGTTTCACTCCCGCAGGAGCTTTGCCTGTGAATGGTTTAAGTTCTGCCGGATTCAATGTTGAGTTCGCACAATTGGATTTATCCATGGTGGCCATGCGTCCTCTGACATCCAAAGCGATGGCGGCTGCAAACGTCACATCAAAACAAACAAAAACTAAAGTGAGCTTCGGCTTGAACTTTGGTGCGTTCTCGATTGGCCCAAGTGCTTACTATCAAACTCCTTTGGCGCAAGTCACAAAGAATGCACTTACGAAAGCTGTGGGCGATTTGAATGGACAGCTTAAATCAGAAGAATGGTACACGCGCGTTCTTGCCAACCACGATACACACTTGGTGATCGTCGGTGGTTTGGATGTGAAGTTGGAGCCGGGTGACCAGTTGCTCGTTTACAATGAAGACTACTACTGGGAGGGCGAGCCTTGTGATTCTCGTTACCTTGGAGGTGGCGCGCAAGCGGGTTCGGCGGTTGCGAAAATTGAAATCGACTGGGTCGGTGATGAGATCTCTCGCGGTCGCGTGATTGAACAAAACGATGAAAACGCGGTGATCGGTGCGAAAGTGAAACTCTTTAAGTTCCACGATGCGAACTACAAACCGCAAGATCCAGGTGTGCAACCTGTGAACCCTTCAAATCCAAACAACGGTAACAGCGGCACTCCGCAAACACCTTCAAAACCAGGCCGCGGCTAAGGTCTCTACCTGGTTTTTATTAGATCTGGCGTCATGGCTAGAACAATGTGCAAACATGGCGCCCTTTCCTTGCCAATATAGAGGCAAAAGTGTAGGTTTCAGGCATTCAAGCTTGAGGCCTTTATGTTTTCTGGAATCGTAGAATCTGTGATGCCGATTGTGAGCTCCCAAGAGCTTCCGAATGTGTATCGTATTAAAGTCAAAAAACCTAGTGAATTCAATGATATAAAACTTGGCGACAGCATCGCTTGTGACGGCGTTTGTTTGACCGTGGAAGCCTTTGATGATGAGCAAATGACGTTTGCTCTGGCGGCAGAGACGATCAAGGTTCTTGAATGGAATCCGCAGAGCTGGATTGGCAAGAAGATGAATCTTGAAAGATCCTTGCGTTTTGGTGATCGCATTCACGGTCACCTTGTCACGGGTCATGTCGACAGCCTGGGCACTGTGACTCGCGCTTCTCTTGAGGGCGAATCATTTTTCCTCGACGTTAAAGTGAAAAATACCATTCTGCCTTTTGTTTGGAAAAAGGGGAGTGTGACTTTGAATGGTGTAAGTCTCACTGTGAACGAACTTAACAACGACACGGTGTCTGTGTGTTTGATTCCTGAAACATTGAAACGCACAAACTTGGGCGATCTTAAAGTCGGTTCGGTTGTGAATGTGGAGCCCGACTACATGGCTCGCGCGATTCAACGTTCTTTGGAAGTTAGGAAAGATTAAAAATGTCTTTTAATACCATCCCTGAAATCATCGAAGATATTCGTAATGGAAAAATGGTCATCCTGGTTGATGACGAAGATCGTGAGAACGAAGGTGATTTGATTCTTGCGACAGATCACGTAACAACCCAGGCTGTGAATTTTATGATCACAGAAGCGCGCGGTCTGGTGTGTTTAACTGTGACAGCTCAACAAATCGAGCGCTTGCAATTGCCACTGATGGTTCGTGATGACATGAACTTTGCGCCGAACAAGACAGCCTTCACGGTGAGTATTGAAGCGGCGGAAGGAATCTCAACAGGGATCTCTGCTGCGGATCGTGCACACACTTTGAAAGTGGCGGCGAATCCTCACGCAAAACCTACAGACATTCACATGCCTGGTCATATCTTTCCGATTCGTGCGCAACAAGGTGGCGTGTTGAAGCGTGCCGGTCACACGGAGGCCAGCGTGGATTTGGCTCGCTTGGCAGGTCTTAATCCTGCAGCGGTGATCTGCGAAGTGATGAATCCAGATGGCACGATGGCACGTGTGAATGACCTTAAAGACTTCGCAAAAAAACACAGTATCAAAATCGGCACGATTGTGGATTTGATCGCCTATCGTTTGGCGAATGAAACTTTGGTCGAAGAAATTGCTTCCATGGATTTGCCTCCGTCATTTGGCAAAGACATGAAAGCGCGTGTTTTCAGAAGCACCGTAGACGGTCTTGAACACCTGGTGATTCAAAAAGGCGAGATCACTCCGGAGAAAGAAACTTTGGTGCGCGTTCACGTGGATAACTTCACTCGTGATTTTATGGCGGTTCTACAAAGAGGAGCTTCCACAGTTCTTGAAAGCATTAAACTTATCAATGAACAACCGAGCGGTGCTTTCGTATTGCTTCGTGGAAACAACCGCACACAAGGTCTTGCGCAAGAGTTGCAAGTTCTTGCGGGCATGGATGATGTTCGTCCTTCAACGCCGCTAATGGATGAAAGAGATTACGGTATCGGTGCGCAAATTTTGCGAGAAATTGGCGCGCGCAAGGTTCGTCTTTTGACGAACAAACCGGAAAAGAAAGTCGGCTTAAAAGCTTTTGATATTGAGATTGTTGAAATTGTCGCTATTGAAAATGTAAAGGGGCACAAGTAATGGGAACTATCAAAGTGGGTGTTGTCACAGCACGCTTTAACAACGAGATCACTGAAAAACTAGAAGAGGGTGCGATCAATTACCTAGAGTCTTGTGACGGGGTAGAGATCTTCGCAGCTCTTGTTCCTGGCGCTGTGGAATTGCCTCTGGCTTGCCAAGCTTTCTTGGATGCGGGTTGCGATGGTGTTGTGGCTTTGGGCGCGGTGATTCGTGGTGAAACTTCTCACTATGACTATGTCTGCAACTCTGTGACTGACGGTATCACTCGTTTGATGCTGGACTATAAAAAGCCGATCGGTTTTGGCGTTTTGACGACGGAAAACGACGAGCAGGCCCTTGATAGAGCTGGTGGTAAACACGGCAATAAAGGTGAGGAAGCCGCACAAGTCGTGATGGAAATGATCGGTTTGACGAACGAGATTCCGGCTGCTTTGAAAACAGCTTCTATGATGGCCAAGGCAAAACCTGCGAAGTCCGCGAAAAAGGCTTCTAAGGCGGCACCGAAAGCTCAAAAAAATAAGAAAAAAACTAGAAAGTAATAGTCGAGAGTCCCTCTCTGGGACTAGCATATGGGTGTGATGGAAAATACACCGCAAAACGACGAATTTCTTCCTCCTGGTCCTCAGGAGTTTAAAAAACGACGCCGCGAGATTTTATTGGTTCTTGTGGTGTCGTTTCTTTTTGGTCTTCTCACATGGTTTGAGATCCGTCTTTTTGCAACAAGCCAGCAGCTTCCGTTTGTTCACAGTATCTTCTTCTTTGGACTCGTAAACTTTAATATCATCCTACTTTTGCTTTTGCTTTTCATGATCTTCCGCAATGTCGTGAAAGTTTTCGTGGAAAGACAAGGCCGAGTTTTCGGAAGCAGTCTGAAAGCAAAACTGATTGCAGCCTTTGTGACCTTCAGCTTCGTTCCGACGGTGCTGATGTTTATTATCTCGGTGTTTTATATCAACTCGAGTTTTGATAAGTGGTTTAGTGCGAAGATGGCCGGCGTTTTAAAAAGCTCCATCGAAGTCACGAATGCTTATTATTTTAATGCGAAGAAAAAGAACTATCACTTCGCCCATCAGATTGCTGATGCGATTCGTCCTTTGAAAAACCAAAACGAGATTAAAAATAAAATTGATCATCTAAGAAAAGAATTTAGCTTAGACGCAGTTGAATACTACCCATCGCTTTTTGGAAAGCGTGCGGTGGTGTCAGCCGAAGACGATACGGTTCCGACGGTTCCTGCGGTGTCGCTTGAATTCTTGCAAAAAGGAATCAAGCTTCAAGCGGAAGCCAGCATCATCCATCAATTCGGGGATGGAAACTTAGTCCGCGTCATTGTGCCCGTGCAAGAGGGCGCTGAAAAAGGCGCTGTCGTTGTATCAAGCTTCTTGCCGTTGTCACTTATTTCTAAAATGAATGACATCTCGACGGCCTATGATGAGTTTCGCGATATCAATCCGCTCGAGTATCCGCTAAAGTCCATTTACTTATACATCCTGGTCTTGATGACCTTTGTGATCTTGCTTGCGGCGACTTGGTTTGGATTCTATCTAGCGAAACAACTTTCCATTCCGATTGTGCAATTGGGACGCGCGACAAGACGAGTTGCGGGTGGGGACTATACGCCTTTGCAAATTCAAGCCGGCTCTGAAGAGATCAACGATCTGATTTCAAGTTTTAACTCCATGACTGTGACTCTTGAAAAAACATTGGAAGAACTGGATCAGCATGCGCGCTATACAGACACAGTTCTTAAGAACGTCAGTGCTGGTGTGATCTCTGTGGATGAAATGGGACAGGTCACGACGATCAATCGTCATGCGGCTCAGTTATTAAAGATTGATGCTGAAAAATACATAGGAAAATCGGTCCGTGATCTTTTGACGTTAGAGTACTTCAGAACTTTTGCTGAATTACAGAAGACCATGATCGATCACAAGATTGAAAGTATTCAAAAAGAATTGCGTCTCAATATTCAAGGTGAGGCGTTGCCACTTCTGATGACTCTTTCCATTCTGAAGGATGAAAAGGGACATGAGATGGGTAAGATCTTGGTGTTTGATGATTTGACTCCGATTGCAAATGCGCAAAGAGCGGCGGCTTGGACGGAAGTGGCTCGTCGTATCGCGCATGAAATTAAAAATCCTCTGACGCCGATTAAGTTGTCAGCGGAACGTTTGCAAAGAAAGTTTGGTGCTTCGATCACCGATCCGGCTTTCAGTGAATGTACGACGATGATTGTGAAACAAGTGGACGGTCTGAAAAATCTTGTGAACGAGTTCAGTAACTTTGCTCGTTTGCCACAAGCGCGTCCTGTTGTTGCGAACCTCAACAGCGTTGTCGAAGAATCCATCGGGCTTTATCGCCAGGCGCATCCGCAAGTTCGTTTTGATTTTAAGAAAGACGAAGAACTACCGGATTTCAAATTTGATCCGGATCAGATCAAGCGCGTTCTTGTGAATTTGGTCGATAATTCGGTTTCGGCTGTTGCAAAAGAGCCACAGGCCACAGTGGAAATCGTGACTCGATACGACAAGGATATCAAAACAGTGCGTTTAACGGTGTCCGATAACGGGGAAGGTATTCCTGCGGCAGATCGAAGTCGCATTTTTGAGCCATACTACTCTACAAAAGAAGGCGGAACTGGGCTAGGCTTAGCCATTGTGAAAAGGATCATTGAAGACCATAATGGATTCATTCGAGCGACAGCCAATGAACCCAAAGGGGTGAAGATGGTGATCGAAATGCCTGTCAATGAAGTAGGTGCGTGGAAACCTGCTGGCGAATAGAAAGAAGGTTCCGGTGACGGCTCTAAATACTAAAATTCTTATTATCGACGACGAAGCTCCCATTCGTGATGTGTTGTCAGCGTCTTTGAAAGACGAAGGCTATCAAGTCGCTTTTGCTCACGATGGGGAAACAGGCTTGCAAGCCATTCGTGATTTTCAACCCGACATTGTATTCCAAGATATTTGGATGCCGGGGAAGTACGATGGTATTGAAGTTTTGACGATGGCTCGTAAAGAGTTTCCGCATTTAGAGTTCATCATGATCTCTGGACACGGAACGATTGAAACGGCCGTGAAGTCGACAAAACTCGGCGCCTGGGATTTTATCGAGAAGCCGTTGTCGATGGATAAAATTCTCATCACGATCACGAACATTTTAAGCTTCCAACAACAAAAAGAAGAGAAAGTTCTTTTGTTGAACAAACTTCGTAAATCGATCGCATTGATCGGTGAAGCTCCGTCGATTGTGCAAACAAAACAAATCATCGCACGTGTGGCGCCAACGAACTCTTGGGTTTTAATCCAAGGTGAAGCGGGCACAGGTAAAGAACTTGTCGCACAAAATATTCACTACATGAGTGCGCGTGCCAGCCGTCCGTTTGTGGAAATCAACTGCGGCGGAATTCCTGAAGATCTTTTAGAATCAGAAATCTTCGGAATTGAAAAAGGTGCGATGCCGGGTGTGGATCGCGTGAAAAAAGGAAAGCTTGATTTGGCTCAAGGCGGAACTCTTTATATCGCTGAAATCTGCGAAATGAATATGGCCGCACAAGCAAAACTTTTGAGCTACCTTGATGAAAAGAAATACTCTCGCGTCGGTGGTCATGAGCTGATTGAAAACGACGTGCGCGTGATTGCAGCGTCTTCCAAAGACCTTGAAAAAGAAGTGAAAGACGGCCGCTTCCGTGAAGATCTTTATTACCGCTTAAACGTGATTCCATTCCGCGTGCCGGCTTTGCGTGAGCACATGGAAGATATTCCGGTGCTTGTGTCCTTCTTCTCTGACAATGTTTCCAGAGAAAGCGGATATCCGAAGAAAGCGTTTTCGGAAAAAGCCATTGAGAAAATGATTTCCTACCAATGGCCAGGGAACGTGAGAGAGCTAAAAAACTTTATTGAACGCGTGTATATTTTAACTCCAAGTGAGTTCGTGGATGTGCACGATCTGCGTTTTGCGGGTCTTATCGATAAAGACGATGAGAAAGCCGTCGAGATGCAGGATCTTTCCACTTTCAGAGAAGCCCGCGCGCAATTTGAAAAAGAATATCTTTTGCGCAAGATTTCTGAAAACAACGGAAACATCAGTAAAACAGCGGAAGTCATTGGTCTTGAAAGAAGTTACCTTCACAGAAAGATCAAAGCCTACGGTATTGATACAAAAGACAACTAAGATGAAAAAGGTACCAGGTACCTTTTTCCCAGAAAGAGACTAGAAATGTCAGATACAGCTATTACGCCAACGCGTGCGCAAAATTATCCTGAGTGGTACCAACAAGTCATCGTCGCTGCCGACATGGCGGAAAATTCTCCCGTTCGCGGTTGCATGGTGATCAAGCCTTGGGGTTACGCTGTTTGGGAAAACATGCAAGCCGTTCTTGATCGCATGTTCAAAGACACAGGCCACGTGAATGCTTACTTCCCCTTGTTGATCCCATTAAGTTTCCTGGAAAAAGAAGCGGCTCACGTTGAAGGTTTCGCGAAAGAGTGCGCAGTTGTGACTCATCACCGTTTGAAAGGTGACGGCAACGGCAAACTTGTTCCAGATGGCGAACTTGAAGAACCACTTATCATTCGTCCAACGAGTGAAACTATCATCGGTCACCAATTCGCAAAATGGGTGAAGTCATACCGTGATCTTCCAATCTTGGTAAACCAATGGTGTAACGTGATGAGATGGGAAATGCGCACACGCATGTTCCTTCGTACGGCAGAATTCCTCTGGCAAGAAGGTCACACCGTTCACGCGACAGCGAAAGAAGCGCAAGAAGAGACTTTGCAAATGTTGGATGTTTATTCTGACTTTGCAGAGAACTACATGGCGATGCCTGTGATCAAAGGGATGAAAACGCCAGATGAAAGATTCCCAGGCGCGGTGGACACTTATACGATTGAAGCATTGATGCAAGATCGTAAAGCGTTGCAAGCGGGAACGTCTCACTTCTTGGGCCAAAACTTTGCGAAAGCTTCAGAGATCAAATATCTCAGCGCTGAAGGTAAAGAAGAGTTTGCATGGACGACGTCTTGGGGTGTTTCAACTCGCTTGATCGGCGGTTTGATCATGACTCACTCTGATGACAATGGTTTCATTGCTCCACCAAGAATTGCGCCTTTGCATGTTGTGATTATTCCAATTTATCGCAATGACGAAGAAAAAGCTCAGGTGCTTGAATACGTGCAAACATTGGCGAAAGATTTGAAACAACAAAATTATGTAGGCTCTTCAATCCGTGTGAAAATCGACGATCGCGATATGCGCGGTGGTGAAAAAGCATGGCAGTACATCAAGCAAGGTGTGCCTGTGAGAGTCGAAGTCGGTCCTCGCGATATGGCTAAAGGCGAAGTTTTCGTAGGCCGTCGCGACCGTGGTCCGAAAGAAAAAGCGTCACAAGCTAGAAATACGTTTGTTGAAAATATCGGAAATCTTTTGCAAGAGATCCAAGACGGTCTTTTCGAAAGAGCTAAAAAATTCCGCGATGACAACATCAAGCGCATCACAAACTTGCAAGATTTTGAAAAACACTTTGCAGGCGATGAAGCTTCTGCACCAGGTTTCGCGATGGTTCCATGGTGTGAAGAGGGTATTGGTCATGAGCTTCTTGCGAAACTTAAGGTCACTCCACGCTGTATCCCATTAAAACAAGAGCCTGTGCAAGGAACTTGTATCTTCTCTGGAAAACCAGCAACGAAGTGGGTTTTGTTCGCGAAATCTTACTAAGAAGAGATATAAATTCAAAAATGGAAAGCCTGCGCGAAACCGCAGGCTTTTTTTATTTCACACAGCGGACATTTACGTCAGCAGCGTATCCAGCCCAGCCCCAAGGGCCGTCAGCTCGCAGCTCAGAGACAGAGTTCATTGTCCGGCAATAATTTGCGGCATCGACAAGTTTCATTTTATTGGAGCTTTCCGACGACACCATTTCGGAGCCGGAAAGAGCGAGACCGTTTGCAGAGGCGTGTGTAGGAATGGCAAAAAGAAGTGCGCAGAAAAACGTGCAGGAAGTCACCAGCGAAATTGTTTTCATAAAAACCCCCTTGCTAACAAGACTGCGTCTGATTTGCCGAAAAGGGTACTTTCATTCCTGATATTTTAGGCGGGGCCAGTGTTAGAGGACTATTCGCGGGGAGTGTCTTGTCCCTGGAAGAAATAGCGAATTCCGATGGCGATTCCATATTGATCAGAAAACTCATCATGCTTTTTTGTCAAAGCCCACGAGTAACGGCCCTCGGCCACCAAGGCATAACGGCCGCGGTTCCAAAGTTCCGTTTGCAAACCAAAATCCAATCCGGTTTCTGCATTTTCTTCGGCATAAGTGGCAACGGCATTTCCTTGAGGAAAAGTATTGAAGATTTTTTCGGCATCTCCCAAAGGATAGGAAGTGTAAAGGGACATGGAGCCACTTAACCAGGGTTTGAACCAACGGCGATAACCTGCGGAGACGTGAACGACTTGTGATTTTTCTGCCACCGTGTATCCACTGTCGCGACGATAGAATATTTTATTCATGAAGATCGTCGTGATCTCAAAACTTCCACGATCATTGACATCACCCAAAATCACCCAATAAAGGCCGCCGGAATCGTAGCTCGTTCTTGCCCCTTCGCCATCATAGTTTGTTTTAAAAATGTAGGGAGCTAAGATGGTATGGACATTGCCCCTTTGCGGTGAATAAGCTTGGGCTGATTTCGCAAAAGGAAAAAATAAAATAAAGGACAAAATAGCAAGAATCAGTTTACAGTAGTCCATGTAAGGAGATTAAATTTTGAGCGGGAAAATACAATCAAAAAAGCTCCAAGTCATGCGGAGGCTCACAGTCCTTTTGTGCTTCTTTGTGGCAGGTATTTCCGCTCCCGTGGAGGCAAAGGAATATCTCCTTGATCATGCCGACCCGGAGGCTCCTGAAAGCTTTGAACAATCCATGATTCGCGGAAATATTTCCGTTGCCCAATGGTTCAATGGTGTGGCCGATGGTCTTGATTTGTTTTTAGCCGGTGAACGTTATACCAAAAAGCCCAATGAAACTTCGGTGACATTGGAGTCTTCGGGTTTCTACAACGAGGCCGACGGAGCTTCAGGCGCAATCAACTTTAATGTTGATTTACGTCTTCCCAATGTTGAAGAGTACTGGCAGCTGACGTTCACGAGTTACGATGAAATGGAAGATCGAAGCGCGAAAACCAGATACTTGCGGCAAACACCGAGAGAAAGAAATATCGGTGCCTCCGTGGGGCTTTTTAAAAAACTCGGTGAAGTCAGGACCTCTTTCCGCCCGCGCATCGCTTTTGAAGGAACTCCTGCGATTTCTCACTCGCTTAAATTTGAAAGTGTGGCGGAACGTCGAAATTACAGGATCAATCCAGAACTTGAATTTTATGCGACTCCAAGTAAAGGCGCGGGACTGTTTCAGTCTCTGAACTTTAATTGGGAATTAACAAAAATGTATTCCGTCACGCTTATCAACGAGGGCGACTATCAAAGTCGCCCCCATATTTACACCGTGACGAATGGTATATCCTTGGGACAGCAGTTTAACAAAAGGATGTCGCTGGCCTACAATACATTTGTGACTTCCATCAATAGACCGAACTATCAGTTGGATGCTTACAACTTCTCCGTGACATGGCACCATGTCGTTTATAAGAAAATTCTTGAGTACAGAGTGATCCCCAACCTGGATTTCGCGCAAAAACGCAATTTTGCCATGAACCCAGGAGTCAACGTCAGTATCGATATTAACTTCTAACATGTTGTCTTTTTCGGCGAAGTTCCTACAGTAAAAGAACTCAATAACCAAAGGAGAGACTGAATGAAGTTCTTATTACTCTCGTTCTTTTTATTTGTTCTTTCTTTGCAGGCCGCCGCAGTGGATTTACAGGCTCCAGAGGAGATTTCGGAAGCTTTAGGTTTACCACAGACCCGATATACTGCTCAGGTGCGAAGTCTTGCGGAGTTTCAACAAGTCGAAGCGATGAATATTTTTTCAGAGTTTCCGATTGTTTTAGTCATCAATAAAAAAGCTTCCGGACCGGGAGCGCAACGAATGAAGGTATATGAATACGGAAAGCTCGTCGCAGAATGGAAAACTTCCACAGGACGAGAGCGTTGGGAAACAGCGAAAAGTGGGAGAACTTATTTTACCGGCACACCGACCGGTTACTATTATCCCTATGAGTTGATCCGCAATGGTTGGTCTGAAACTTGGGATGCACCAATGGATTTCAGTGTTTTCTTTAACGGTGGAGTCGCAGTGCACGCCACGACTTCCAATCATTACAGTGAGCTCGGCTATCGCGCTTCGGGAGGATGTGTTCGTTTGCATCGTAACAATGCCTCTTATATTTACGAAAGAATTCTGCAGGAGGGCCGCGGTCTGGTGCCGATCATTAATCAAAGTGGCATAGTCTCTCGCGATCGTTACGGGCGTCCTTTGCGTGCCGTAAAGTGGAGAACTTTGATTGTTGTCGAAGACATTTAATTAAAGCGCCGAACGAGCTGTCTCGATCACCAAGATGCCACTTAGCGTGTCTTGGTGATAGGTGGGAATGAACCAATGAAGCTGGCTAAATACATGGAGACGTTCCAACGTTTCTTTTTCACGAATTGAATGTTCTTTGAGATCAAGCTTCATTGAGGCCGGATTTTTCAAGAACTCCGTCACTTTTTCCGCCGTTGCTATGTGATCTTCTTCGTGTCTTTCGTAGAGATGATACCACTTACGGCAATAGAGATCTTCCAAAGTATAGCTGGAAAGTTCAAAAAAACGGAAACTTCTAAAAATTTGTAACTGTGACAGATTGTAGATCTCAACTAAATGATGGGATTCAATTAATTCAAGATCTTCTTGTTTTACTGAATAACCAAATTCTTTTAATGCCATTTCCGTCATCAGGCGGGTGTCCTTGAGAGTGCCGCCGGATTTCTTCACATTGGTGCAGATTTGGTAATAAGTTTGGAGGTCACGAATGACGTCCTCTTGTTCATTGTCTGAAAGCATGCCGAAATACGGCAGAGATGGTTGGGCATAAGGACGAAAGAGAATCCCTTCTTCAAAGATCAACGCCGCGGTTTTTTCGCTAGAGGCTTTAAAACTGTCAATTCTATTTTGGTTGTTCTTTGTTATCGTCATTGCAGTGCCATCATACTGGACGTTGGCAGATTTAACAAACTAAGATAAAAAAACTTATGAGCACGACACTGATTGAGGAATTTAAAAAACACCATGATATCTCGCCTGACGGGACGGCGTTTTTAACGGAGTTAGAGACGTCTATTGGTAAAGATCTTTGGTTGAGTGCTGGTGGTCATTGGGCAGAAATTTCGATCGCGAAATTTCGTCGTGTCGCGATGGAAAAGTTGGCGGCGGAACTGCGCGGAAATTCCGTGGATTCTTATAAGAGTGCGTGGACAGAGGTTGTCCGTGACTTTCACGATAGCTTTTGGGGTGAACACCGTCTTGCCAAAAAAGAAAAAAAGCCTCGCACCGAAGAGCAGATCATTTTTTGGGAACTGTTTTCTTATATCTGGATTCTTTTACAGGCCTTATTCATAGTTAAAACTTTGATTTTTTATCTGGGACTTAAATCTGCTCAAGAGGGCACCACCGACGGAAAGATTTCTGTGGCCCTCGCGATTTTATTTTCTTTTGTTTCTCTTGGATGGTTTGCCTACCGTAAATCCAAAAATTCAAAAAAGGACTGATGCGAATGAAGTTTGTAGCGTGGATTGTTTTAGGCATTTTCCTGGGGCCTTCACTTTTCAACCTGAATATGCCTTCTTGGTTCTCTTTAGTTTCTCAGGCGGCGGGCGGGGTGTTTTTATTTTTTGCGGGCTGGGAAATGCGTTTTTTAAATCTCAAAAAAGATGCGCGTTTTTATGCTCTTGTTTTTATCGGTTCTTTTATTATTCCATGTGTCTTAGGTTATTTTTTGTTGGGCCAGAAAATGTTTCTGGCTTTGGCTATGGGAATTTCTGCATTGCCTGTAGCCATCCAGCTTCTGAAGGAAAAAGGCCTTTATGGAACTCTTCTTGCGAAGCGGACCATCACGCTTGCAAGCCTTTGCGACATCTGTCCCTGGCTTATTTTGATTTTTCTTTTGCCCCAGCAGGATGTTAAAGCATGGATCATCAGTCATTGGGTTGTGCTGGCATTTTTCGTAGGGCTTGTGATCGGACGCTTTAAGACTTTGCAAACCACTTCGGGCCTACTTCATTTCCAAATGTGGGTGTTAGCACCTGTCTTTTTTGTGGGCCTGGGATGGAAGGTCGACATTGTTAATTTGTTCTCTTTGCCTGTGTTCTTAAGTTTGTTGGCTGTGGCCATCGTGACGAAAAGTTTGGGAACTTATATCTTTTCGCGCTGGGCAGGGGAGAGTCATCAAGGAGCCATGGATCTATCCATTCTTCTGAATGCCCGTGGAGCGATGGAGGTTTTAGCAGCACACTTTGCCTATCGTGCAGGGTTGATTGACGGAGCTTCTTTCGCAGGATTGGTATTAGTTGGGATTATTACTTCTTTGATGGCAGTTCCATTAGTTCGAAAAACTAAGGCGCCTCATTTAGAATCAATCGATAACTGCGCTGAACATTGTTGATAAGTTTGAGAATCGCGTTTCCTGGAGTTGCTGAAGCGCGGCCATCCGTAAGACTTGCGACAATCGCGTCGAGTTTTGTCGCAAAGCTCATTGGCAGATATCCATGTGCTCCTAAGATCCAGTCCGTCAGTAAAACAGAGGTTCTTCCATTGGCGTCAATAAAAGGATGAATGCTGACAAGCCAATATTGGCAAAGAGCGGCTTGGATCAACGGATTGGAATCTTGTTTAAAGTGCAGAATCTGTTCCTTGAAGCAACCAAGAGCCCTTTCCATATCTTCTAGAGGGCAGGCTTCAATCGGTCCTAGAAAAATTCTTTTATCACGTAGAGTGCCGTGGGAACTTCCTAGAAGAAGAGCATTGATTTGCGTGATGTCTTCCCAAGTTGGAAGCTGATCTGTTTGGATTTTTTGCGCAACATAGATGTTGGCTTGCTGCCAACTCTCGACGTCGCCTTTTTTGAGAGTGCCCGATGATTTCAGGCGAAAAGGTGCTAAACGCAAAAGACCTTCCTGCCATTTGTCAGCGGGAAGGTCTTCAGTTTTTTGACGGAGCTCTTCAAGAATATTCAACTGCTTTTGAATCTCAGTCGATTCAGAATCCGTGGGTTTTCTTGAAAGGCGCTCGACAAAATCAGACATTATTTTTCTACAGGTGCTTCAATCATTGGTACGTTGTATCCAAATGCAAGCCATTCTGACTTACCATCATTGTAGACGTGGTTGATTTCAACTTTTAAATCAGCTGCGATTTTCAAAGTCATGTTCGCAGTTTTGTTTGCCAGGATTTCCACTTCGTAGCTGTCTGCAGAACACAATGTTTGCGTCGAGTTGCAACCATAGACTTGATATTTGTTGCCGTTCTTTTTGTCTTTGTTGGTCATATCCAAAAGCACTTCGCCGTCGTCACCTGTCAAAGGCACGATTGTTTTGTACTGATGATCTTGATAGCTGTGCGTGTATTCATCGCTTTCAAAGTACAAAGAGCCTGTCATTTCACCATGAAGCAAGTTGCTGTAGGTCGGAGTCATAGGTTCTTGTTGAAGGTACAAGTAGATGTGCCCCAGAATCACTTCGCCTTTGTCATTTGTGTGACGGGCTTGAAGGTCCAATTTTAATTTGAACGTTTTTGCAAATTGCTGCTCAACGATTGTGGATCTTGCAAGGGCCTGTTGCGGAAAGCTCACTGTGCTTGCCATACCTGCAGTCAAAGTCAATACGCTCGCTAAAAGTTCCTTTTTCATAAAAAACTCCTTAGAGGGGGGATGTTGGGTTTCGGGAGTCTTATACACCATAGGAACTAAATATAATAATAGAATAAAAACATTTAATATATACAAATTTGATATATATTAAAGACAGGCTTTTTAGACGAGGTTGGTGATGCTCAACTGGAATTTCCTGGAAACTTTTGTGGTGCTTTCCGAGAACTTAAACTTTAGCGAGACGGCTAAAATCCTCAATACGGCGCAACCCGTGGTCTCACGGCAAATTAAAATGCTGGAGGAGAATTTAGGATATGCTCTCTTCCTGCGTTCCAAGAAAAGTGTGGCGTTGTCTCCAGAAGGCCTGGAGTTGAAGCGCAAACTCGGGCCTCTTGTCGAAGAAATCAAAAGAGTTCTAATTTTAGACAGAAGTGAAAATAGTACTCTCTTGAAAATCAATATCCGTATGGGAAGCATGTACGAGGCCGGGCAGCTTTTGCTTCTTCCCAAGGTCGCCCAGTTCTTGGAAGTTCACCCAGAGTCCACGATTCACGTCTCATTGATGTCGACATCCTTGGTGAACGACCAAGTTGCCAAGGGAATTCTGGATTTTGGATTTGTCTATGAGTTGAGTGAGCGCAAATCCGTGAAGGCCTTTGCGGTGACTCAGGATATTCCTGTCATGATTGCAGACAAGAAAGTCGCGGCAAATTGGCGTAAACAGGAGCGATATAATTTTATCGGTTACCGCGAGAATGATCTCTATTTAAAAGGATTTCTAGAGAGACATTTAAATAAAACAGAGATGTCCAAGGTGCGCTATCTTTCCAGCGTGAACTCTCACGGGGCGATCATCGACTTGGTTCGCAAGCAGCATGGAATGTCAGTGATTCCAAGAACTAGCGCAGTTCGGGCGGTGGAAAAAGGATATGTGGAAATTGTTGAACAGGATAAGAAGCCGCAGACTCTTTATTTGATTTGCCACGAACAAATATTAATAGATAAGCGTAAAAAGGTATTTCTGGATTACTTGTTAAAGCAGTTCAAAGACGCGAAGAGTTGAATTGTTAGGATTGTGTTAGGGCTCTTGACCAAACTCTGTCACGATCGATAGCCTTGGCCATCCAATCATAACTTTTGAGAGAGAGTAATGGCTCAGCGAGTGTTCTTAGAATCATTCTTAAGGAAAAAATCGCTCTACTGGCCTCCGTCGGGAGGAAGTCCGGGGGACAAATCCCGACTCAATACCCTCCGTGTATCCGAATACCCGAAGTGTCTGCAAAATTTGAATATCGATATTAATAAATCAAACGGCGTCCATGTGACGCCGTTTTGTTTTTTCAAGGGAGTGTAGCCGATGTGTGGAGTTGTTGGTCTGATCGGTGAAGAAAAAGCAGGCGAAAAACTCTATCCCGCATTATTTGCTCTTCAGCATCGGGGGCAGGACGCCGCGGGGATTCTTAGCTATGATTTTGAACGCTCGCAGTTTCATCTCGAAAAAGACTTGGGATTGGTCGAAGATGTTTTCAGCTCCGAGCGTATGCAGCGCCTTAAAGGTTCCATGGCATTGGGACATACGCGCTACTCGACAATTGGCACCGTTGATAAAGAAGATTTGCAGCCCCTTTTCTTAAGTTATCCTTATGGTATCGGCATGATTCACAACGGAAACGTCACTAATTACGACGAAGTTGTGGATTACCTTCGCAACCGCAAACTGCGTTGGACCTTCAGCCGCAACGATCTTGAAATTCTTTTGCACATGACCGCCGTGGGACTCGCTTCACGTAAAGAATTGCAAAACATCCCGGAAAACTTGGCAGCATCAATAAAAGAACTCTTAGAGCAAGTGCAAGGTGCTTACAGTGCCATCGGTATGTTGGCAGAACAGGGCATGTTTGCTTTCTGTGATGCCAATGGAATCAGGCCATTGCTAATTGGACGAAAGAAAAAAGGGGATAAGTACAGTTACTGTTTTGCCTCTGAAAAACAGGTTTTCTTTGGGTTGGGATTTGAATACTGGCGCGATCTGCGTCCTGGAGAGTTAGTTCTCGTCGATCGTGATCTCAATCTTCACTCGTTCTTATTAAGTGAGAAAAAAGCCCGTCCTTGCATGTTTGAATGGATCTATTTCGCAGGATCAGAAACCGAATGGCATGGCCGTCCTGTCTATGAAGTTCGATTGAATCTAGGAAAAATTTTGGCGGAAGAATGTATCGCCAAGGGTCTTGATGTCGATGTGGTGGCTCCCGTGCCAGACACATCACGAGCGGCGGCTTGTCGTTTGGCTGAAGTTTTAGAAAAACCTTACCGCGAAGTTCTTATTAAAAACCGTTATGTGCAACGCAGTTTCATCGTCAATCAACCGGAATTGCGCAAGATGATGGTGAACTTAAAACTTTCTCCGGTGGAAAGTGAAATTCGCGGTAAAAAAGTTCTTTTAGTCGACGACAGCATCGTGCGAGGCACGACTTCAGCTCGCATCATTCGTCTTCTTCGCGAAGCAGGCGCTGAAAAAGTTTATCTCGCTTCGACATGTCCTCCGATTCGTCATCCTTGTTTTTATGGCATTGATTTCCCTGAAGGCGAAGCTCTGGTCGCTCATAAAAAAAGCGAAGAAGAAGTGGCGAAAATTCTTGAGGTCGATGGTCTTGTGTTTTTGCCATTAAATCGTCTGAAAGAAGGCATTGGTCTTAAGGATCTTTGCAGTGCTTGTTTAGACGGTGATTATCCCGTTCCAGTTTCAACAGAAAAGTTTATGAAAACCCGCAAGACAAATATCGGCGGTGATGGAAAAAATGAGGTGCCTCTATGAAGATTCAAGTTCTTTTTGGCAGTGCCAATGATGAACGCGTGTATGGTCCTTTATGTCGCTCTTTGGAAAAATGTGGCGAAGTAAAAATGGAAGTGGCATCTGCTCACAGAAATCCTGATCGAGTTCATGAAATCGTAAAGGGCTGCGGAGCCGATGTTTTTGTTGCAGGGGCGGGTCTTGCGGCTCACTTGCCGGGAGTGGTGGCTTCGTTGACGGATAAACCCGTTTTCGGAATCGCGGTGAACGGAGCTTTTGCGGGACTTGATTCATTCCTATCTATCGTACAGATGCCCAAAGGTGTTCCTGTGATGGCGGTGACGGAAGAAAACGCTGGCAGCATAGCGGATCTGCTTCTCCGTTGGAAAAATCTTCCGTCAGACAAAATTTATCTGCATTGGAATCGCAATCTGGAATCTTATTCGCCGATTCAAAAAGCTCTTGATGAAATTCAAACTCAAAGCGGTGTTGAAATTATTTGGACGGCAGCTCAAGAAGATCGCTGTGTCGGAGAAATCGTGAGCCCTTGGGAGCTTCCTAAAGTCAATGGACTCAACTTATTCCTCTGTGAAAAAGAACAGCTGACAAGCTCCAACCTCGCTTTGGATTTCTTTGCTAAAGCCCGTCACGCCGGAGCATGGGTCGGAGCCAACAATATCGGAAACTTTGTTCTGCAATGGAAAAAACTTGTCGAGACAGGAAAAAGCGCATGGAACTAATCTACAAAGGTTCAGTCAAAGATCTTTATAAAAACGAAGCCCATCTGGTTTTTCAATACAGCAATCGTTATTCCATTTTCGATTGGGGAGAGATGCCGGATGAAGTTCCCTATAAAGGAGAAGCCTTGGCCTCCATGGCAGCCTCCTTTTTCGAATACTTGGCAAAAAAAGGAATTCCGTCGCATTTTATTTCTTCCGTCGCTGCCAACGCGATTGAAGTGCAATCGGTCAACGTCCTTCGTCCCAAGTGGATTGAGGGCAGATACGATTATTCCATTTATGAAGACGTTCCCACAAACTGTCTTGTTCCATTGGAAGTGATCTTCAGAAAACACCTAGGACAAGGAAATTCTTTAGAAGGACGTCTTAAGAAAAATCCTGATTATCTTGAAGATTTGGGTTTAGAGACAATCCCCAGTGGAGAAGCCAGCTTCACCCCGCCACTGATTGAGTTTTCAACAAAGCTTGAAAGCTCGGATCGCTATTTAACTCGTCAAGAAATCGCGGAAATGGAAATTCTGTCTCACGAAGAATTACGAAACCTGCGTACAGAGACACAAACGGTGGCGATGGAGCTTGATAAGCTCTTTGCTTCTTTTGGCGTGAAGCTGTGGGATGGAAAATTAGAATATGCATTTGGAAACAAAGGACCCTCTGGAGCACGGACGCTCCTTCTTGTTGATTCCATTGGTCCTGATGAATTGCGTTTAACTTATGAAGGCTTGCCTCTATCTAAGGAGTTCCTGCGTCAGCTTTATCGCAACACTTCTTGGAGTGATGCTGTCAAAAAAGCCAAAGACCTGGCGCAAGAAAGAAAAACTCAAGACTGGAAATCCATCTGCGCGAAGGAATTAGGAGAAACGCCGAAGTCCTTATCTAAAGAGCAGATTGAAGTCAGTTCCTTGTTGTATCAAGCCTTGGCAAATGAAATCGCATCGCTTGTTGGAAGAAAAAAACCGTTCTCGGAAGAATTCACTTTAAAACTTTGGCATCAAAAAGCGCAGAAGGTTTTGGAGAAGTCTTTATGAAAATCGTCGTCGTCGGAAAAGGCGGAAGAGAACACGCTCTGGCAAAAAAACTCAAAGAATCTTCCTTAGTGACAGAGCTTTGGGTGTGTCCGGGAAATCCTGGTATGGCTCAAGCGGGCATTTCTTGTGCGCCTTTTGAAAGTCCTGAAATGATCGAGAGATTTTGTCTTGAAAATAAAGTCTCTTTGGTTGTAGTGGGGCCCGAGGCGGCGATTCTTTCGGATTTAAAAAAGAATCTGGAGGCGCAAGGCATTCCTTGTTTTGCACCTTCTAGAGCTGTTGCGGAACTGGAGTCTTCGAAACTTTTCTGTAAGGGGATTCTTCACGATGCACAGGTGCCAACAGCTAAATGTGTGGTGAGTTACACAACGGCAGATGCAGTTCTCGCCGTTGAAAAGCATGACTTCTCATCGCCTTTAGTTGTAAAAGCCGACGGTCTTGCGCAAGGCAAGGGTGTGTGGGTTTGTGAAAGCCGCGCAAAGGCTGTGGAAGCTGTCGAAACATTGGGAACTCAGTTTGGATATCCTCTTTTGTTAGAGGAATGTCTGATCGGAAAAGAACTCTCTGCCTTTGCCCTGTGTGATGGCAAAGACTTTGTGTTGTTAGGAACGGCTTGTGATTACAAGCGCATCACTCCAGATCCATTCAGTGCTAACACTGGCGGAATGGGAGCCTACAGTCCTTGTGATTTTATTTCTCAAGAAGACGAACAAACTATCCGTGATATTTTCGCCAAGACTTTGACATGTTTAGAGGCAAAAAAAATGCCTTATCAAGGGTTTCTTTTTGCAGGTCTTATGAAAACGGATAAGGGAATTTATGTTCTCGAATACAATGTGCGTATGGGAGATCCTGAAACGCAGGCATTGCTTCCAAGAATCAAAACGGATCTTTTAAAATTGATTGTATCTGCCGTGACTCACGAACTTAAAAATCAAGCGTGTGAACTTTCTAAAAAGGCGTCAGTTCATGTCGTGGCTGTGAGCCAAGGTTATCCGCAAACACAAATGCTTTTAGGAAATCCTATTTCATATCCAGAAAAAGCAAATTTGGTGTCGGACCTTTACTTTGCCGGCGTGAGTGAAAAACAAAATCATCTCGTCAATTCTGGCGGTCGTGTTTTAGGTGTTACCGCCCTTGCAGACTCCATACAAGCGGCTCGCGCTCAGGCCTATCAGGATATGCGTAAGATTTCTTTTGAAGGCATGTATATGAGAGAGGACATCGGACTATGAGACCTCCGCGTATTGCCATTTTTGCTTCAGGTAAGGGTTCTAATGCTATGGCTTTGATTCAAAAAGCCAAGATTTTCTCTGAAGGGAAAGTCGATATTAGTTTTGTTCTTTCGGACAAGAAAGACGCTCCTGTTTTAGAGAAAGCAAAAAACGAAGGCCTACGCACGTACTTAGTTCCTAAGAAAGCTGACAAAGAATCTCATGAAAAAGAGATCCTCGGTCTTTTGCGTGAGCATCGCATAGACTGGATTTTTCTTGCGGGATATATGCGCCTTTTGTCGGCCGATTTTTTAAAGACATTTTCTGACTGGCACAATGGTGCTTCTCAAGTCGTCAATATCCATCCGTCTTTGCTTCCCGCTTATCCCGGAGTGGACTCTATCGTGCGCGCTTTTCAGGATGAAGTACCTCTGAGTGGAGTTAGTATTCATCTGGTGGATGAAGGGATGGATACAGGATTGATTTTAGCGCAAGAATCTTTGGTGCGAAATTCCCAAGATTCTTTAGAGACCTGGGAAGCGCGTATTCATGAATTAGAACATCGTATGTACACAGGCTTTCTTGAAAGCCTTGCGACTCTGCAAAGAAAGACCGTTTATTTTCAGGAGAATCCGTAATGCAAAGAATATCTGTGCGAAGTCTCTATGACCACAGTGCCGAAAAAGCTCTTAAAAAAGCGTTTGAAAAAGAAGCTCCCATTGCGGATTTACGATTAAGACGTGTGTACTGGCTCCTGGAAAAAAAGCCCGGTTTTGGAAAAGAACTGCGTTTGGATTCATTGATGGATAAAATCTTCTTTGATCCGATTGCTGAAGAAATCCAACACGGTTTTGGTCCCTTTAATGAAACGGCGACTTATGTTGAAGTTCGTTTCTTAGCGGGAGTGACGGACAATCTCGCGCGCTCTGCGACTGAAGCCTTAATGCTCTTTGCACCGGGGTTTCAACAGTCGTGGCAAGAGTTTGGGATTGAAGCCCACAGTGGTTGGGAAATCGAAATTCATGGCGATTTTTCACAAAAACAGATTGAGAAGGTTTTATTTCAATCACTTGCAAATCCATTGCTCAACAAAGTCGAAAGCCTTCGTGGAACAGAGCTAAAGAAAAACAATCCCTGGCAGAATTTTCAGAAATTCTGGCAAGCGCCACAAATGGAAAAGCGCGAGCTTCTTCTGTTTGATTTAAAAGTGGATGTCTTAAATAAAATCAATCAAGAGCGTGGACTGGCTTTGAGTGATGAAGAAATTCAAACAATCATCGCGCATTTTTCTTCTGCGGAAATTCAAAAGGAAAGAGCTCATCTAGGTTGGAATGGCAAGATCACCGAGGTGGAACTAGAGTGTCTTGCGCAAACCTGGAGCGAACACTGCAAGCACAAGATTTTTGCTGCCGAAGTGGAATACTCTGAAGAGTCAGGCAGCTTTCCTGCTCTTGGTGAAAAAAAGATCACAAGTCTGTATAAAAGCTATATTCAAAAAGCGACCAAAGACCTTGAGAACTGCGGTTACCTGGTTTCAGTTTTTAAGGACAACGGTGGTATCGTTGACTTCGATAAAAACGTAAATATCTGTGTGAAAGTAGAAACACACAACAGTCCCTCGGCTCTAGATCCCTTTGGCGGTGCCTTAACAGGAATCTTAGGTGTGAATCGCGACATTCTTGGGTGTGGTTTAGGTGCTAAGCCCATTGCGAACACCGATGTTTTCTGCCTTTCTAAAAAAGATCTTTTCCCAAGCGCTGATTCACCAAAAAGACCCGAGCTTTTGAAAGATCCTGGCGTTATCTTCCGCGGGGTTCATCAAGGTGTCGAAGAGGGCGGAAATCAAAGTGGCATTCCAACCATCAACGGAAGTTTTTATTTCGCGAGTGAATTTGCAGCAAAGCCATTAATCTTCGTTGGTTCTTTGGGCGTCATGCCAAAAACGGTGCAAGGACGTCCCTCAGAGAAAAAAGAAATTGCGCCCGGAGATTTGATCGTTGTTGCCGGAGGACGTTTAGGAAAAGACGGAGTTCACGGTGCGACATTTAGTTCTTTGGCATTGCACGACCAAGTCTCTTCAAACGTTGTGCAAATCGGGGATAGCATCACGCAAAAACGTCTTTTGGATTTCACTCTGCAAGCTCGTGACCAAGGCTGGATTCAAGCTATTACTGATAATGGGGCAGGTGGGGTCAGTTCTTCTATCGGGGAGATGGCACAATTTTCCGGCGGCGCTCGCATGGATTTAAGCAAGCATCCGCTAAAATACGGAAATCTTGAATATTGGGAAATGCTTATCAGTGAATCGCAAGAACGCATGTCTTACGCCGTGAAACCAGCGCATCTTAAGCAATTTCTCGCTTTAGCGCACGATATGGGAGTTGAAGCGAGCGTTCTTGGTGAATTCACGAATAGCGGGATTTTCGAAGTTCACTATGCCGAAACACCTCTTGCGTCTTTGGAGCTTCATTTTCTTCACGAAGGTTTAAGTCGAATGAAGTTAAAAGCTCATTTTGACGGTCCGAAAATCTATCAGGAATATCATCGTGAAACGCCCAAGAAAAAAATGCCTGAAGCGACGGCAGAAGGTCTTTTGACGGCCCTGAAGCAAGTGATGGCGTCGCCGAATGTAGCTTCACGTGAACCTATTGTTCGTTACTACGATCACGAAGTTCAAGGTGCCACTCGCCTTAAACCTTACGGCGGAATAACTCAACAAGGTGCCAACGACGCAGGAGTCATAGATCTTGCCGTTCATGGTGGCGAAGAAAACAATGCCGTTGCGGTTTCAAACGGCCTTTGCCCACAATACTCATACTATGACACTTATTTGATGGCGCAAAAAGCAGTGGATGAAGCTGTCAGAAACCTGGTCGCAACGGGAGTAAATCCATCACGTATGGCTTTGGTGGATAATTTCTGCTGGCCTGATCCTATTGCAAAGCAAAGCAACCCCGATGCTTCTCACAAAATGGCGCAATTAGTACGTGCGTGTGAAGGACTCTACAATGCGGCTCAGTCTTTCAAGGCTCCGTTTGTTAGTGGTAAAGACAGCATGAAAAATGACTTTATCGGTAAAACAAAATCAGGAGACACCGTCAAAATTTCGGTGCCGCCGACATTGTTAGTGACAGCCATCGGTCAAATTCCTGACGCGCAAAAAACAACTCCGGGATTTTTTCAAAAAGCAGACGATGAAATTTATGTTCTCGGAACTTTGACACAGAGTTTGTGCGGATCCGCTCTCGCACAAGAATTTACCGAAGAACAAACGCTCAACCCTGAATATCCGGATTTGAATGCGAATGCGGCTCTTTATGAAAAAATCTATCAGGGCATTCAAAAAGGATATCTTTCATCCTGTCATGACATCTCAGAAGGCGGTTTGATGGGAGCATTGGCAGAGTCTTGCTTCGGGAATGATCTCGGTGCGGATGTAGATCTCACCGCTCTGACGTGGAATCAATTATGGTCTGAAACAGGGTCCATGTTTATCGTCAGTGTTCCACCAAATCAAAAAACGTCTTTTGAAAATCATTTTAAAGGACATGTTTTGCATTTAGGAAAAGTCACAGACTCCTCTCAGCTTAAGTACAAATTTGCCGGGGAAGAAATGCGAACACCGTTAAAAGACATCCAAACTATTTGGGCTCAAGGAGTGCAAAATGTCTATGAAGCCTAAGTTCTTAGTCCTCTGGGGCGACGGAATTAACTGTGAAAACGAAACTTCGCGCGCGATTGAGCTTGCTGGTGGTGAAGCGTGCAAAGTTCATGTAAATGAACTTTTAAAAAATCCGCAGAGTTTGCAAAACTACCAAGCAATGGTTTTTCCGGGAGGATTTTCTTTTGGCGATCATTTGGGGAGCGGGCAAATCCTGGCTCTGAAATTAGAAAATACTTTGAAAGCGGAATTACAAAATTTCGTAAAAACGAAGCCGGTTTTAGGAATTTGTAACGGCTTTCAAACTTTGGTGCGCTTGGGCCTTCTTCCGGATGCTGATTTTCAAAGAAGCTGTGCTCTAGTAAAAAACGAACAAGGACATTTTATCGACCGTTGGGTGGAGCTGGAAAGAGATGAAAAATCCCCTTGTGTGTGGACGAAAACACTCCCTCAAGATTTTGTGCTTCCCATTCGTCACGGTGAAGGCCGTTTCGTCTGCCAGGATGAAAAAACCTTGAACCGTCTTCAGGCAAATCATCAGACCGTTTTAAAATACAAAGAAAACGTGAATGGTGCAGCAGCGCAGATCGCCGGTGTTTGCGATGCTTCCGGTTTGGTATTTGCACTCATGCCGCACCCCGAAGCTGCTCTTCATGATTGGCATCTGCCTTTTGAAGGCAAAGCATGGGGTTTGGAGTTTTTTAAAAGTGCCGTGAATTATTTAAGGAGTGAAAGATGACATCCATTCGCAGAGCTCTTTTGAGCGTCTCTGATAAAACGGGTTTGCTTCCTTTAGCAAAAGCTCTGGCTGCAAAAAACGTAGAACTCATCGCCAGTGGTGGCACAGCAAAAACCTTGATGGAAGCAGGACTTAAAGTCACACCGGTAGAAACTTTAAGTGGCAAAGGTGAAGCCTTTCAAGGCCGCATGAAAACCATCAGCTTTGAAATCGCTTCGTCACTTTTGTTTCGTCGAGAGGACCCGCAAGATATTGAACAAGCCGCTAAGCTTGGTATCAGTCCGATAGATTTGGTCGTTGTGAATTTATATCCATTTCATGAAACTCTAAAAAAACAGGCGGGCTTTGAGGAATGCATTGAGAACATCGATATCGGAGGCCCCACACTTCTACGTGCTGGAGCAAAAAACTTTCGTTCGGTGACAGTTCTTTGCGAACCTTCTCAATACGAAGAATTCCAAAAAGAATTCACAGAGAAAAATGGAACAACAAGTTTTGAGTTCCGTCAAAAATGCGCGGCTCGCGTTTATACCATGACTTCGTTCTATGATTTGGCTATCGCGGGCTTTTTAACTCAAAGCACAGGGGACGCTTTACGCTACGGTGAAAATCCTCATCAAAAAGCCTTTGTCATGAAGGATCCTTTTCAAGAAGGTCTCGCACACGCGCGTTCTCTTCAAGGTAAAGAGATGTCTTACAACAACTATCTGGATTCTGATTTCGCTCTTAAGACTTTGCAAGACGTGCACAATTGGCAGGGGAACAAATCTTTACCCACAGCCGTCGTCGTGAAACATAATACGCCTTGCGGATTGGCGATCGCAGAAACACCACTTCGCGCTTTAGAAAAAGCCTGGAAAGGTGACGAGAAAAGTTCTTTCGGCGGAATCATCGCTCTGAATTTCGCAGTCACAGAAGAAGTCGCCGCTTTCTTTTCAGAAAAGTTTGTCGAAGTGATTTTGGCTCCGTCTTTCGCAGAAGGCGCCCGCGAAAAACTAAAGAAAAACTGCCGGGTGATGGAAGTAAATCTGCAAACGAAACCGTCATGGAATGTGCGTTCTATTGAAGGTGGCCTCTTAGTTCAAGAACAAGACACCTTCGATCTTTCACAAAGCAAAGTCGCCACAAAAAATAATTTTGCCGAAGATAAAAAACATCTGGCAGGATTTGCAATGCTTGCCGTGAAAAACCTCAAGAGCAACGCCATTGCTTTGTGCCGCCAAGAAGGTCCTGAGTTTGAGCTTCTCACAATGGGTTCAGGTCAAACCAACCGCATTGATTGCATCGAAAAACTGATCACTTCAAGACTGCAGGATAAAAACATCAAAGACGTATCCGACGTGGTTTTAGCTTCCGATGCATTTTTTCCCTTTGCTGATTCGGTGCAAGTCGCAGCAAAACTCGGAGTGAAATACATCGTTCAACCAGGAGGCTCAGTCAAAGACAACGAGGTCATCGCCGAAGCCGACAAGCTCGGAATAGCCATGATGTTCACAGGCCGGCGCCACTTTCTTCATTGAGGTACGCCGTACCTTTTTGAAACGCAGCTTGCCACGAATTTGTATTTAAAAAACTGAGGAGATAAAAAATGTCTAAGTCGATTGATTATAAAACTTCCGGAGTCGACGTCCACAAAGCCGATGCCTTTGTAGATCGTATCAAATCACTGGTCCCAACGACCTTTAACGATCAAGTCCTTCAAGGAATCGGTGGATTCGCCGCGGTTTACAAATTGAACGACAAAAAATATCTCGCATCTTGCACGGACGGTGTGGGTACTAAACTCAAACTCGCGCAAAAAGTGGATAAACATCACGGCATCGGTATCGACTTAGTCGCCATGTGCGTGAATGATCTTCTCTGTGTAGGCGCGCGTCCGATGTTTTTCTTAGATTACATGGCCTTCGGAAAACTCGACACGCGCGTCAGTGAGGAACTCATCGCAGGAATGGTCGACGGCTGCAAACAATCCGGCATGGCTTTAATCGGTGGCGAAACAGCCGAAATGCCCGGAGTCTATCAAGACGGAGAATATGATCTCGCAGGTTTTAGTGTCGGGGATCTGGCTCCCGAAGAAATGTTCTCAGAAGAACGCATGAGTGAAGGCGATGTTCTCATTGGTCTTGCTTCGAGCGGATTTCACTCTAACGGCTATTCTCTTTTACGCAAACTTGTAAAAGACGAAGAAACGGAACTCATGAAAGAACTTCTTGAGCCCACAAAAATCTACGTACAAATTTTCGAAGATCTGCGCAAAAAATTCCCAACAGCCTTGCTCGCAACAGCTCACATGACGGGCGGGGGCCTCGACAACATTCCGCGCATGAGCGAAAACTTCGATTACGAAATCAATTACTGGCCGACGACAGCCGAAATGGCTCCGGTCTTTAAAACAATTCTTCAAAGAGTCGATATTTCCAAAGAGGAACTTTTCCGCACATTCAACATGGGGGTGGGCTTTACTCTTCTGATAAAAAAAGACCAAGCAGTTTCCGTTTTAAGTCACCTGCACGAAAACAAAGTCAAAGCCTGGCGCCTAGGAGAAATACGCAAAGGCCACGGCCAAATTGAGATGACAGCAGCCTGGTCGTAATTCGTTTACGCCACCTTAGCTTGAGTCACCTGCGGCAAGCGGATTTTAAAACAAGTGTGAGGTGAATCTTCGTCAATGACGATATCGCCATTGTGTGATTGAACGATCCCGTGGGAAATACTTAGGCCCATGCCGGTTCCTTTACCGACTCCTTTTGTCGTGAAAAAAGGATTAAATATCTTTTCCCGCAATTCAGGAGGAATGCCCGGACCGCTGTCTGTCACTCGCAGTTCCGCTCCCTCTGGGGTTTCCACAAGACGGACTTCAATCCACTTGTCGGGAAGTCCTTCGATAGCGTCGTGCGCGTTGTTTATCAGATTTAGCAAGACCTGACAAAGTTGTACGGATCGACCTTGAACCATGACAGGATGATCTAAAGTAACAACACGAAGTTGAACGCCGTGAAGCTTGCAACGTTCCGTGCACAAGGAAACGGTGTCTTCAATTACAGAGTGAAGATCCGTAAGCTCAAACGGATCTTGGTTGCCGTTTCGGGCAAAAGATTTTAAGCCGCGAATGATTTTTGCAACGTGATCGACGGTTTTATCAATTTGCATCAGGGCATGTTCTAAAACCAGCATGTCCGGAATATCTCCTCGCACTTCACCTGTGGCTTGTGCAGAGAGAAGCTTGATAGTGGCAAGAGGCGTATTGATTTCGTGAGCCATGCCTCCAGCCATTTCCCCAAGGGCGGAAAGGCGAGAAGCCTGAATGTTCAGAGTTTTTTGGTAGTCCAGTTCCCGCGTTCTTTCGGTAACCAACGATTCAAGATCTTCATTGTGACGGGCCAACATTTTATCGCGCTCATTTAAGGCATGAGTCATCTCTGTGAAAGACTGGGCGAGCTGGCCTAATTCATCCTCACGTTGGGCGAAGGTGTAGAGGTGAATGCTGTAATTCCCTTGAGCGACTTCTTTCGCGCTGGAGATCAAGTCCATTAAAGGACGTGAAATTTCCCGACGCAAAACGAAGAATAATACAATCAACTCAACCACTAAAGAAAAAACTCCCGCGCCTAAAAGAAAACCGACGTTTTCCAAAGCGGTCTTACGCACGATAGATTTGGGATATTCGGAAACGAGATACCAATCAGGACCAGCGATTTTTGCAATCGCTAAATAGTTGTCATGTTCATCGGAAATCACTTCGGCAGAGCTGTGATTCCCCAATAATTGAAATTGAGAAAGCAAAACTTCATCTTTGCTGGATTTGATGTCATATTTACCGTCATGCTTTTGCAACTCTTCTAAATGCGTGGGATGCGCGATCAAACGACCGTCTGCACGCACAACATAATTGCGACCGCCTTTGAGATGATCATTCAGCGTGCGGTTGATAAGTTCCGTTACCATCACATCATGATGAACCGAACCCAAAAACTCTGCTCCGTCATAAATCGGTGTTGAACCTGTCACCATCCAGATCTTAGAAACCTTGTCATAGAAAAGTCCCGTCCAAGCCGTCTTTTTTTGCGGATCTTGAGCCGGCATCGAAACAGAGGCGTATTCCTCCTCAGGCATATTCAGAGTGTTTTTTGCATCCAGAGCCCAAAGAGGTTGTTCGGGCCAATAAAGAACAATGGCATTTTCCGGAAATGTAAAATAAGTGTCCTGAAACCGAGAGTGATAAGCGGGGCCCATGCGATTGCATAGATCATACGCCGCTAGTGTGCGCGCCATGAAGGAAAGACTTTGATCGGCCTGTGGTCCAATAAAAATGCCTGAAAGATTTTTACCGTCGAATTTTTCATCTCTATTGCGAGTAGCACCGTCGTCATATCGTTTTACAAGTTTAGAGTATCTTCCTGGAGTGAGTGGGTCCTTCAGATTCTTTTTATACTGCAAAAGAAATTCTTTTTTCAGAATCTCGTGATTTTGTTGGGCCTCATCGAAAACAATGCGTTCACGGGCTTCCCTCTCGGCATTATAACTGGAGAGAGTGTTTTTACTTTGCTCTTCAATCGTGTGTTTTAAGTGCAAATAACCGCAAACCGTGACAATTAAGACCACGACTGTAATTCGCAAAGCCATTTTCCAAAGAGTTCTAACGGAGAGGCTTTTTAAATTCATGAAGCGGCCTTTTGTTGTTTAAGCACTTTAGATAAAGCCGAAAGACATTGTGAATCCAGAGAGTTTTCCTTGTACTTTTTCATGGCCATAAATCCCTCTTGGGCATTCAAAGGACGCGGATTGCTGGGGCTGGGAAGGGTGTAGTTACAAAAAGCATTCGCCACCGCCACAATATGAGTCATTGGATGAATTCTTTTATGATCAATGCCGCGAGGATAACCCTGACCCAACACATCTTCGTGATGCTCGTACGCCACTTGAATCACCTCTGAAGGCACATTTTTTAAAGACTCCAGAATTTCTTTTCCGCGAGTGGGATGAGTTTCAATAAGAGAGCGTTCTTCCTGGGTAAGAAGAGCGCGCGATTTTTCCAAGATATGTTTAGGAATTTCTTTTTTTCCGATATCGTGGAAAAGACCCGCCAAAGAGATTTTAAAAAGCGTTTGCGGAGACTGCCAGCCCAGTTGTTTTGCGATCATCACAGAAAAAATACTGACACCTAAACTGTGTGTATAGAGGTGATCCGTGTGAGTGCTTAAAATTTCCAGCATCGTGAAGGTCTCTTGATCTTCAGTCATGATATTCATACTCGTGGTAAGAAAATCTTTAGCGTTGCGGAAAAGGGCTTCATCGGTTCCTTGCACGAACGCCTGCTGGACAAGCATTTCTCCCGTGTATTGCATGAAGCGAAGTTTTTTTGCGCGCTCCACTTGCCCGCTGGCGGAGACAGCCTTGGAAACAAGAACTGTGAAGCCAACAAGCTTCCCAAAGTCTTCCTGACGAATATAAAGATGAGTCACTCCCTTTTCACGAAGAGTGTTGATTTTTTCAGGAGAAAGACGTCCGCCCTGATGGGCAATTTTAATGTATTTACTCGATGTCATGCGAATGTAGATCGCAAAATCGGATTCTTTGTCAGAGACGAAGTCTTCAATGGGAAGTTTGCAGAACTCTTTGTCTAAATCCACCGGAACGGCAGGTCCTGCGGGGGCTTCTTCTTCTTTAAAGATTCGTTTGATCTTCTCAGTCAGCTCGTCTTCCTTAAACGGCTTGGCCAAAAAGTCATCGGCGCCTAAGTTGTGGGCTTGTTGTGTTTCCAAGATTTGCGAAAATCCAGTCATTAGAATCACAGGAAGGGGCTGGTTCTTTTTAATCCAGGTCAGCAGTTCAACGCCGCTGAAGTGAGGCATTTGAATATCTGAAATCACCAGATCCGGAGGGCTCATTATTATAAGCTCGCGGGCCATTTTTCCATTATTGGCTTCTATGATTTCATATTTTTTTCCCAAAATACTTTTGACGGCCGAGCGAAATAAATTGTCGTCTTCGACCAAAAGGATCTTTTTCATCGTGTCTGCGCCTCCACTGTTCTTATCGGCGTGGATTTGCGTTTAATCTCGACGAGGTGAACTCACTTTTTCATTTGTAATGAATCTCAGAATGAGAAAAGGGGAGCCGTTTACCGTGGCCCCCCTTTAAAGCTAAAGTGGCTAAGAAGTTAAAATCCCCAAACTCCTCTTCCACGTAAATTCACAATAGTATCCTCGCGGCCAATAAGATCGACTTCCAAACTTCCTGTAAAAAACCCCACTTGATTGGGTCGGAAGAGGACCCGAATGGTGCATCTTTGTCCAGGCCATAAGACGCCGGGACAATTTTCTTCGTCTCTGAAGCGGTCGCCGTTCGTATTGATACTGTTGATATAGAACGGAAAGCGGCCATTGTTACGGAGATAGAAGCGCACGGATTTAGTTGTGTTTACGAGTGTCCGGCCGAAATTGTAGGAGAGATACTGTGTCTGAATTTGCATATCTTCATTGCCGATGTCGATGCCGTAAACCTCTTCAGAAAAGGACGGCGCTGTAGTCTCATCGGCGTTGCTCGGCACGGCAAAGAAAATGCTGAGAAGTAAGAGAAATAATAATTTCATAGGCACCTCCTGTCTCCTCTATTTTTTCTGTAAGGAGCGAGGCGCGCAAAATAAAATCCAAGAATGCATGAGTTGTCATACAAAGTCGGAGCTAGGAAATGTCAAAATTTAAAAACTAGCTTGATGACGGAGGCCCGAAGGCCTCGTTAGTCGGATTTTCTTTTTAGAATGACATTAATGTCGTTTATCTCTTCTTGAAAATAATCATTTTCTCGCAATTTGATTTCTGCGGTTTCAAGTTCTCCGTTGCGCGCTTTCTGCAAAATTCTTCTCATATTGAAGAGAGGTCCGGCGATGCGACTTGTAAGTCGATTGAAAATATAAACACCGACAATCAAACTAAAAGAAACCGGAATGATTTGATAAACGAGGAAGCTTATTTTATAGCGAGCAATAAATTCCAAGGCCGACATTGTGCCCACCACACGTTGCACCTGATCTAAGAAAAGATAAGCAGTAAAAACTTGAACTATAAAGAGGGCAACAATGAAGACACCGACGTACATCAGTACGTCGTATTGAACCTCGCGGTTCACTACCATCTTGCGGCGGGGCTTAAATATAGACATGTGTTTTTTGCTCCTAATAAGATTGTAGCGCACCCCTAAAAAACCTCCATGAAATGTCGGACGCAGCGCCATTCCGTCCCCAACTGAGACGTTGCTCCGTTCGCCCCCTCGCACCGAAGGTTGCGTTGCGCCTCCCAGAATGAGAAGCTAGGCTCACTTCCTTTAGGAGCTTCCCATGAATAAAAATCTTCGTGCTCATCCGATGAGAAATCCGATCATATTGGCATTGGACGTGGACACTCGCGATCAAGCGATGCGAATTGCCGATGACGTTGCTGATATCGTCGGTGGAATTAAGTTAGGTCCGCGCTTATGTCTTCGCTACGGCATGGAGTTCGTCAAAGAAATGGCGGCAAGAGCTCCGATTTTCCTCGATAACAAACACTTCGATATCCCCTCCACAATGGAAGCGGCCGTCAGAGCTAGTTTTGAAGCAGGAGCATCGCTTGTGACTGTGCATGCCCTCAGCGGATCGGAAGCTCTGAAAAAAATGGCGGAAGTGGAAAAGGAATTAAATCAAAAGCGTCCTTTTAAAATTCTCGCAGTCACGATTCTGACATCGTGGGATCAGAACTCTTTGCCGGTGAATATGAAAGAGCAACCGATTGCTCAACACGTGACGGATCTCGCGACACTGGTGAAAGATTCGGGTCTTTCAGGTATTGTCTGCTCTCCTCACGAATTAGACCTTTTACAAAACCGCGATCTTTACCTTGTCACGCCGGGAATTCGCTTTAGTATGCAGGATTCTGGCGATCAAAAACGTATCATGGGCCCTAAAGAAGCTCTCCGCAAAGGAGCATCGGCTTTGGTGGTAGGTCGTCCGATCCTTGAAGCAAAAAACATCAAGGAAACTGCAACTGATTTCGTAATGGCTGTATATGAAGAAAAATAATTCTCGTCCTGGATCTCGCAACTCTCATTCTCATTCACAACGTCCTCCGCAAGGTGGTCGTCCCTCTGGAGGCGGTCGCCCTCAGCAGGGGAGAGGTGCTCCTTCTCAACGCTCTGAAAATCAAATTCCTCGCGAGTGGCGCATCGTCATCGGTACGCACGCGATTAATGAGGTTTTAAAAGTGCGTCCTCAGGAAGTGAAGGGCATGTGGATTCGTCAGGGATGGGAGAGTTCCAATGACTTGCGCGAAATGCATGAGCTTGCTCTTGAGAGCCGCGTGAAGGTCGACATCAAGCCTGAGACTGTGATCGAAAAGTTCGGTTCGTCTCAACAAGGTGCTGCGATTTTCGTCGATGGAGCGCCGACTTTGGATATGCAAGGTCTAGAAAATTTTGAGAAGTCCATCGTCTTGATGTTGGACGGTATCGAAGATCCGCACAACCTGGGTGCAATTGTGAGAACTTCTTGGCTTGCAGGTGCTCAAGGTGTCTTGATTCCGGAAGATCGCGCGGTGGGTCTAACTCCAACAGTTCATAAAGTCGCTTGCGGCGGAGTTGAACACGTCCCTGTTGAAGAGACGACGAATTTCGCTAAGTATGCGGAAGAATTAAAAAAACAAGGTTATTGGATTTTTGGACTAAGTCCCCGTGGAAAACGATCTATTTTCGAATTAGATCTTCCCGACAAAGTTGTTTGGGCAGTTGGTTCGGAAGACAAAGGTTTAAGAGTGACAACGGAAAGACTTTGTGATGAATTGGTTTTCATTCCGCAGGCTAGCTCTTCAGCGAGTTACAACGCATCCGTAGCGACAGCTATGGCGTTAACTGAGACGTTGAGGCAGCACGCGCCGCGCGGAAACCGAAAAAAATCGTAATCTGTTAAATAATTATCTTTGACGGACATAGATTTTATCCGTAAAACATTTCGGTTATCTCAGTAAGGCTGGTTTAGCTCAATTGGTAGAGCAGCTGATTTGTAATCAGCAGGTTGCGGGTTCGAGTCCCATAACCAGCTCCATTTTTTTCTGAGTCAACATTCACAACTGGGTAGGTGCCCGAGTGGCTAAAGGGGACGGACTGTAAATCCGTTGACTTGCGTCTACGAAGGTTCGAATCCTTCCCTGCCCACCATTTTGAATGCTGACTCGGAAGGGAATGGGAAGAGAAGTTTACTTCTCTTCAGGGCGTTCTGACTGGGCGGGAATAGCTCAATTGGCTAGAGTATCTGCCTTCCAAGCAGAGGGTTGCGGGTTCGAGACCCGTTTCCCGCTCCAACTTTCAGAACTATACGCCCATGTAGCTCAGTGGTAGAGCACACCCTTGGTAAGGGTGAGGTCGTCGGTTCGGCTCCGATCATGGGCTCCACTTGTTACTTATTGATTTGATATTAGTTAATGGTTTAAGACTTAAAAATAAATCTCTGCAGGAGGAATAATGTCTAAAGAGAAATTTAACCGTTCGAAGCCGCACGTAAATATCGGCACAATCGGTCACGTTGACCATGGTAAAACAACTTTGACTGCTGCTATCACTACTACTCTTGCAGCAGCTGGTAAAGCTCAGGCGATGTCTTACGATCAAATCGATAAGTCTCCTGAAGAGAGAGAGCGTGGTATCACTATCTCTACAACTCACGTTGAGTACGAAACTGACAAACGTCACTACGCTCACGTTGACTGCCCAGGACACGCCGACTACGTAAAAAACATGATCACTGGTGCCGCACAAATGGACGGAGCTATCCTAGTAGTTTCTTCTGCTGACGGTCCAATGCCACAAACACGTGAGCACATCCTTCTTGCACGTCAAGTAGGTGTTCCTGCTCTAGTTGTATTCATGAACAAAGTTGACATGGTTGACGATAAAGAATTGTTGGACCTTGTTGAACTTGAAGTTCGCGAACTTCTTTCTAAGTACGAATTCCCTGGCGACGAAATCCCAGTAGTAAAAGGTTCTGCTTTGAAAGCTTTGGAAGGTGACACTTCTGAAATCGGTCGTCCAGCTATCATGAAATTGATGGACGCTTGTGATGCTTACATCCCTGAACCAGTTCGTGCTACTGACAAAACTTTCTTGATGCCAGTAGAGGACGTATTCTCTATCTCTGGTCGTGGTACAGTTGTTACTGGCCGTGTTGAGCGTGGTATCGTTAAAGTTGGTGACGAGATCGAAATCATCGGTATCCGTCCAACTCAAAAAACGACTGTAACTGGTATCGAGATGTTCCGTAAGCTTCTTGACGAAGGTCAAGCGGGCGACAACTGCGGCGTTCTTTTGCGTGGTACTAAAAAAGAAGAAGTTGAGCGTGGTCAAGTTTTGGCTAAGCCAGGTTCTGTTAAACCTCACAAAAAATTCAAAGCAGAAGCGTACATCCTTACTAAAGAAGAAGGTGGACGTCATACTCCATTCTTCAACGGTTACCGTCCTCAATTCTACTTCCGTACAACTGACGTAACAGGCGTTTGTACTTTGAAAGCTGGAACTGAGATGGTTATGCCTGGTGACCGCGTAGAGTTGGCTGTTGAGTTGATCGCTCCAATCGCAATGGAAAAAGAATTGCGTTTCGCGATCCGCGAAGGTGGCCGTACTGTAGGCGCCGGCGTAGTTGTTGAAATCCTTGAGTAGGATTAACGCAGCATAGGCTGAATTAAAATCACCCGGGGGACTTCTTGACAAGAGAGTCCCCCTCGGTGTTTCTTGACATGCAATTGTTTTCACTAATGAGAATTGGTCAAGCGCTAGGAGCAAGGAGAAAGGCCTACTATAAAGTAGGCCGCCGACGCGGCGACGACGTGATTGGCCGATTATCATTAGTGAAAAAGTGCAGGGGTGTAGCTCCAGTGGTAGAGCGAACGACTCCAAATCGTTAGGTCGTGGGTTCGAATCCCTCCGCCCCTGCCAAATTAAAATGTTAATGCATCCTAGGAATGGGGAACTATGGAAAAAGCTAACTCTAAGATTTTGACATCCAGCTTTGCAGTTGCAGCTATCTTGGTCGCTTTGACAGCATCTCTTCTTATCAAGGCATTTGCAGGAGCATTCGGTGTTGTTGCCCGTGCTGCTGACTCAGATGTGGTAAGACACGGATTGCCAGTAGCTTTGGGTCTTGTGGTATTTGCGGTTCTTCAATTCAACCCACGTGTTAAAACTTGGGGCGAAGAGGTTGTAACTGAAATTCGTAAAGTCGTATGGCCGACTCGCAAAGATACAACAGCTATGACTATCGCTTGCGTAGTGATGGTTCTTATCTCTAGCGTGATCATCAGTTCTTTTGATTTGATTTCGGGCTTTTTTATTAACTATCTAATGAAGTAAGGACGGGCAGATGGAAAAAAAGTGGTACATCGTTAACGTTCAAACTAGCTGTGAAAACACGGCTAAAAAAGCTATCGAAGAAAAAATTAAGTCCAATAAAATGGAAGAGTTTTTCGGCGAGATCTTGATCCCTGCTGAAAGTGTTGTTGAGCTTGTAAAAGGCCAAAAACAAACTAAATCGCGTAAATTTTTCCCAGGATATATCTTCGTTCAAATGTTTTTGAATGATGAGACTTGGCATTTAGTACGTAATTCGTCTAAGGTGACGGGCTTCGTAGGCGGTACTAAAACTCGTCCTCCGGAAGTTCCGGAAGCCGAGGTTCTTCGTGTAACTCAGCAAATGGCTGGTGTTGCAGAGAAGCCAAAACCAAAAGTGAAGTTCGCTGTAGGTGAAAATGTGACTGTTATTGACGGTCCATTCTCGAACTTCCAGGGTTCCGTAGAAGAAGTGAACGAGGACAAAGGTAAGTTGAAAGTCCTTGTCAGCATCTTCGGTAGACCAACTCCAGTGGAATTGGACTACATTCAGGTTGAAAAAAATTAATTTAAGCGCTACATAGGGTGGCACTTAGAACAAAACGGGACCTCTAAGGGTTCCGTTTCTTATTAACAAACCTCTTGCAGGAGTGGGTCATGGCAAAAAAAGTTACAGGAATGATCAAGCTGCAAATACCGGCAGGGAAAGCTAATCCAGCTCCTCCCGTTGGACCGGCACTTGGACAGCACGGGGTAAACATCATGGAATTCTGTAAGCAGTTCAACGCTCGTACACAAGCGTTGGGTGATAGCATCATCCCTATCATCATCACTGTTTACCAAGACAGATCGTTTACTTTCATCACAAAAACACCACCGGTGTCTTCTTTGATCAAAAAGGCGTTGAAGCTTGAATCAGGCTCAAAACAGCCTCAAAAAGACAAAGTAGGCAAAATCAATAACGATCAAATCAAGCAAATCGCTACAACGAAATTGCCTGATTTGAACTGCTTGAAAGTTGAATCAGCAATGTCACAAGTTGCCGGTACAGCTAAGAGCATGGGCATCGATATCGCATAGGGGTGATGTATGGCAGGTAAGAAATTCGAAGCAGCCTCTAAGAAGGTTGATTCTCAAAAAAAATACTCTGTTGAAGAAGCATTCAAACTTGTGGTAGCGACAGCTCCAGCTAAATTTGATGAATCTATCGACGTAGCTTTGCGCTTGGGTATTGACCCTAAGCAATCTGATCAACAAGTACGTGGCGCGATCTCTTTGCCTCACGGTCTTGGTAAAAACGTTAAGGTTGTTGTTTTCGCAAAAGGTCCTAAAGAGGCTGAAGCGAAAAACGCAGGTGCTGACTTTGTTGGCGCAGACGACCTAGTAGCGAAAATCCAAGAAGGTTGGTTGGATTTCGATAAATGTATCGCGACTCCAGACATGATGGCGACTGTTTCTAAAGTTGCTAAAATCCTTGGACCTCGTGGTTTGATGCCGAATCCAAAAGTAGGTACTGTAACTATGAACGTTGGTGAAGCAGTTGCTGCCGAGAAAAAAGGTAAGCTTGATTTCCGCGTTGATAAAGCAGGTATCGTACACGCTGGTATCGGTAAGAAATCTATGGGCGATGCTAAACTTCGTGATAACTTCATGGCTCTTTTGGGCGCGATCGTTAAAGCGAAACCAGCATCTTCTAAAGGTATCTACCTTCGCACTATCTCCGTAGCTTCAACTATGGGTCCTGGTGTGAAAATTGAACCAAATGCGGCTGCAGCTGCAACTGGTTCTGCTGAGTAAATATAATTTTTAATTGCGATCAGAGACAGTAGGTTTCTTTTAGTGGATCTAATCCCGCGACTGTGCGGGGCCTACCGAGATAAGGCAAAGCCGACCTGATTCGCACAAAGGTTCTCCGGTCAAACGGGGAACTTAAATCTAACGAAAGGAGGCTCACACATGATCACTCGCGCAGATAAAGAGCAAGAGATTAAGCTTATCACTGAAAAGTTCGGTAAAGCTAAAGGAGCCTTCATCGTCGACTTCAAGGGCATCAAGGTTGAGCAAGTTACTACTTTGCGCAAAAAATTGAATGCTGCTGAATCAGAGATGAAGGTTGTTCGTAACACTCTTGCGAAGAGAGCGTTCAAAGATCACCCAGCTATTGAAAAAGCATTTGCTAATTCAATGAAAGGTACTAACGCCATCGTATTCTCATACGGTGAAGTGAACGCTACAGCTAAAACACTTGCTGAGTTTGCTAAGGACGTAGAAGTTCTTCAAATCAAGTCTGGTGTTATGGATGGCGAAGCTTTGGATGACGCTAAAATTAAATTCTTGGCGACTCTTCCTGGCAAAGACCAACTTCGCGCTATGTTCCTCGGTACACTATTGGGTGCAGGTTCTGCACTTGCTAGATGCTTGAATGCTTACGCTGAGAAACTTGGTGGCGGTGCTACTACTGAAGAAGCTCCTCAGGCATAAGCTTGCGGCGCTATAAATTGAATTAATAAATAATTTTATCCTCTGGAGGATTTAAAAATGTCTCTAACTAACGATCAATTGGTTGATGCGTTGTCTCAAAAAACAGTTCTTGAGATCGCTGAACTTGTAAAAATGCTTGAAGAAAAATGGGGCGTTTCTGCTGCTGCTCCTGTAGCTGCTGCTGGCGCTGGTCCTGCTGCTGCTGTTGAAGAAAAAACTGCTTTCGACGTTATCTTGGTTGATGCAGGCGCGAACAAAATCAACGTAATCAAAGAAGTACGTGGTTTGACTGGTTTGGGTCTTGCTGAAGCTAAAGCTCTTGTTGAAGCTGGCGGAAAAGCAGTTAAAGAAGGCGCTACTAAAGAAGACGCTGAGAAAATCAAAAAAGCTCTTGAAGCTGCAGGCGCGAAAGTTACTGTTAAGTAGTTTTTGCTCTCATTCGAGAACATGCCGAAAGCCTCTGGTTATTCCAGGGGCTTTTTGCTTTTTTACGGGTCTTCGTTGATAACGGGGCCGCCTTAAAATAGTAAATGGCTAACTTCATTTTTCAGACGCGCGCTTCCGGCGCTCGCCGGCCTTGGATACCGCATCCTGCGGGGCCGGAGGTCTGAAAAATGAAGTTAGCCATTTACTATTTCAAGGCTCCTTGCTTTCAAGTCTTCATTAAACAAAACTTGTTCTCAGGGCTTAGTTTTCTTTGAGGGAAATTACTTAAAGTAAGTCTGCTTGGTGTCTTAGGTATCTGGGCGCTTGGCGCGCCGTTGTTTTACCAAGCAAATCCCAGTTTTACTGCCATTGCGTCTTGGCCTTCGATGTTGTTGGCTCTGTCCCAGTCAATGCTTAGGCGGCTGTATTCGATGCCGTAAACTAAACCTTTTCCGTAAGAAGTTATGCCGATGGAATAGTATTGGTGAATCCCTTTATCGTTGTAGGGGCCGAAGCTTCCGTGTGGGTTTGTGACGTCTGTTTTTACTTCGTTTGATTCGTAAATGTATGAAATATAAGGGACTATTTTTTCTAGTTTATAGCCTAAGCTAATGCCGGCTTGCGCGGTTTTTACTTTGGATTCGGCTTTAGATTCGCTGCTGCCTGAATCTTGCGATTTCGAAGTCGTTCTTTCTCCGTAAGCTCCCTGGATGCTGGCTACCCAGTTTTGTGGGCCCGCTCCGTGGTTCAAGAATTGGTAGCGTAGGCCGAACAGAGAATTATCTAACGTGATATCTGTTGCCTTAAAGACTGTGAGGCTTGCGTCGACTCCGATATTATTAATCATCATTAGATCACCGACATCCACATCTTCGTTCACTTTAAGGGAGCTTCTTGTTGGTGGATTTGACGTGATGTCATTCACAACCGTGATTTTTGTGACGGCCGAGCCAACTCCGGCAATGTGGCCGCTCCACTGGTTTTCACCTGTGACCGGGACGGCGAAGTGAGAAGCTCTAAAATTGATCGTATGTGAGCATCCTGATAACAAAACAAGCAGTGTAAACCCGAATAATGCTTTCATAGGTCTCCTAAAGGTGCTTTTAGGGTAGGCGTGGACATGTTCTTTGACAAGTTCCGGACTAAGTGATGGAGAAATTCCCGCTTAGGGTTGCGAGGAGTTTGACGCCATGTATAATTGGCTGTTTTCACTCTGCCTGGAATAGTGCCAAAAACCACTAGAAACACTTGATTTCTTCAAAACTTCCGGTAGTTTGAATTGCTTGTCTTTTATTTAATGTGGGCCTTGGAATATTCCCCCCGAAGCGAATATCCGATTTTCTTATCACGGAGAGTACATTGGAAAAAACTCCAGTTACGGCTTCTAACATTCGAGTTAGAAAGTCATTCGCGAAAAATAAGCAAGTCATTGATATCCCAAATCTGATTGAGTTGCAGAAGTCTTCTTACGAAGCTTTCATTCAAAAAGATATGGATCCAGATCGCCGTGGCGAAGCTGGTCTCAATGGCGTTTTCAAATCTGTGTTCCCAATCACAGACTTCAACAACACTGCAAGCCTTGAGTTTGTATCTTACACTCTAGAGCCAGCTAAGTACGACGTGGACGAGTGCCGTCAACGTGGTATGACTTTCGCTGCGCCAATCAAGGTGACTCTTCGTCTGATCGTATTCGACGTTGACGAAGAAACTGAAGCACGTTCTATCCGTGACGTAAAAGAACAAGAAGTTTACTTGGGCGAAATCCCATTGATGACTGCTAACGGTTCTTTCATCATCAACGGTACTGAGCGCGTTGTTGTTTCTCAGTTGCACCGTTCTCCAGGTGTGTTCTTCGATCACGATGGTGGTAAGAACAATGCTTCTGGTAAATTGATCTACTCTGCGCGCGTGATTCCTTACCGTGGTTCATGGTTGGATGCTGAGTTTGACCAAAAAGATTTGATCCACGTTCGTATCGATCGTCGTCGTAAATTCCCTGTGACAATTCTTTTGAAAGCATTGGGTTACAACGCTGAACAACTTCTTGAATACTTCTACGACCTTGACGAAGTTTACGTTAAAGGCGGCAAGTTGTTCCGTAAGTTGGACATCGAAAGAATGTCAGGCCAAAGAGCTTTGACTGATATCGTTGATCCAAAATCCGGCGAAGCGCTTGTAAAAGCGGGTCGTCGTATCACTCGTGCGATCGTTAAGAAGATCAAAGATCTTAACATCACTGAGCTTGAAGTTGAGCCAAACGACCTTGACGGAAAAGTTTTGGCGAAACCTCTTATCGACGAATCTACTGGTGAGATCATCGCTGATGCGAATGCTGAGTTGAACTCTGCAATCATCAAGCGTTCTATCGAAGCCGGTATCGATCGTTTCTTCATGATCTTCTTCGACGGTTTGACTGTAGGTCCTTACCTTCGCAACACATTGTTGGTTGATAAAGTATCTAACAAAGAAGAATCACTTGTTGAGATTTACAAACGCCTTCGTCCTGGTGAGCCTCCAACTTTGGAAGCAGCTACGACATTCTTCGGTCGTTTGTTCTTCGATCCAGAAACTTACGATTTGTCTGAAGTTGGTCGTATTAAGATCAACCACAGATTCGGTATTTCTATGGATGAGTGCCCTCCTTCACACAGAACACTCACTCACAAAGATATCTTGAGCACTATTAAAACTTTGATCGACCTTAAAAACGGTCGCGGCGTTATCGATGATATCGATCACCTGGGTAACCGTCGTGTTCGTTCCGTAGGTGAGTTGCTTGAGAACCAATACCGTATCGGTCTCGTTCGTATGGAGCGCGCGATCCGTGAACGTATGTCTCTTCAAGATGTTGAGACAATGATGCCTCACGATCTAGTCAACGCGAAACCAGTGAACGCGGTTGTTAAAGAATTCTTCGGTTCTTCTCAATTGTCACAGTTCATGGACCAAACAAATCCATTGTCAGAGATCACTCACAAACGTCGTTTGTCAGCTCTCGGCCCTGGTGGTTTGACTCGTGACCGTGCAGGTTTCGAAGTGCGTGACGTACATCCTACGCACTACGGTCGTATCTGCCCAATTGAAACTCCAGAGGGTCCAAACATCGGTTTGATCGCCTCTTTGGCGACTTACGCTCGTATCAACAACTACGGTTTCATTGAGACTCCGTACCGCAAAGTTGATCACGGTAATGTTTCTAAGGACATTAACTATCTATCTGCTTTGGAAGAAGCGGGTCATCACATTGCTCCAGCAGCACGCGATGAAGCTGGTAACAAAGCGATCCAAACTCCAACGACGATCACTCGTCGTGATGGTGAGTATGAGATCGTAGATAAAGACAAAGTTGCTTTGATGGACGTTTCTCCGTCACAACTCGTTTCTATCGCAGCTTCTTTGATTCCATTCCTTGAGCACGATGACGCCAACCGTGCCTTGATGGGATCGAACATGCAACGTCAAGCGGTGCCATTGCTCCGTTCTCGCGCTCCACTTGTTGGAACAGGCGTTGAGAGACTTGTTGCTCGTGACTCTGGTACTTCAGTCGTTGCTCAAAACGACGGTATCGTTGAAGAAGTCGATGCATCTCGTATCGTTGTTCGCCGTTTTGCAAAAGGCGGGGAGCTTGGTGCGAACGTAGACATCTACAACCTCACTAAGTACCAACGTACAAATCAAAATACATGCTTCAACCAAAAACCAATCGTTACTGTAGGTGACAAGGTTTCTAAAGGCGACATCATCGCTGACGGTCCTTCTACAGAGCTTGGTGAGTTGGCTCTAGGTCAAAACATCCTAGTAGCGTTCACTCCTTGGCAAGGTTACAACTTCGAGGACTCCATCCTTATTTCTGAACGTTTGTTGAAAGACGACGTTTACACGTCTATCCACATCGAAGAGTTCGAGTGCGTAGCGCGTGATACAAAACTTGGTAAGGAAGAGATCACTCGCGATATCGCTAACGTTGGTGAAGAGGCTCTTAAAGACCTCGACAGCTCTGGTATCATCCGCATCGGTGCGGAAGTTCGTCCAGGCTTCATCCTTGTTGGTAAAGTAACTCCAAAAGGTGAAACTCAGCTTTCTCCAGAGGAAAAACTTTTGAGAGCGATCTTCGGTGAAAAAGCCGGCGACGTTCGTGATACATCACTTCGTGCGCCATCTGGCGTTTACGGAACAGTGATCGACGCACAAGTTTACTCTCGTGAAGGTGCGGACCGCGATGAGCGTTTGTCTTCAATCATCGAAGAGAAAAAACGCAAACTAGAAAAAGACTTGGCTGTAGAGCAAAACGTTATCAAAAATAACGCGATCTCTAAACTTCGTGACATCCTTGTTGGTAAAACAACAACGGGCGTTCTTTTGAACGAAGACGGAAGCCAAAAACTTTTGAATAAAGGTCAAGACATCACAGAGGCGGATCTAGAGACAGTTCCATTTGAATTGTTGAACTACATCCCACTTGAGCAAGACCTTGAATTCCAAGTGAACAAAATTATCGACAATGCACGTAACCAGCTTGATGCCGTTAAATTGGTATTCAACGAGAAGATCGATCGCCTTCGTAAAGGTGACGAGCTTCCTCCAGGCGTTATCAAAATGGTTAAAGTTTACGTTGCTATCAAACGTAAAATGCAAGTCGGTGACAAGTTTGCCGGTCGTCACGGAAATAAAGGTGTTGTTTCCAAAGTATTGCCTGCGGAAGACATGCCTTATCTAGCTGACGGTTCTCCGGTTGACATGGTTCTAAACCCACTGGGCGTTCCTTCTCGTATGAACATCGGTCAGATCCTTGAGGTTCACTTGGGTTGGGCTGCGCACAACTTGGGTAAACAACTCGGCGAACACTTGGCTAAGTGGAATGCTGAAAACGCTCGTACTGAAATGAAAGATATCTTCAGTGACGCTGATATCTCCGCAAAACTTGATAAAGCGGACGATGCTTCATTGAAACAAATGGTAACTCGTATGAAGAACGGTATCCACGTAGGAACGCCGGTCTTCGACGGTGCTCGTGAATCAGACGTCAAAGGCTTGCTCACTAAAGCGCAAGTTCCAACATCTGGTAAGTCCATCTTGTTTGATGGTCGTACAGGTGAGCCGTTCACGAACCCAGTTACTGTGGGTATCATGTACATGCTTAAGCTTCACCATCTTGTGGAAGAAAAGATCCACGCTCGTTCTATCGGACCTTACTCACTCGTTTCTCAGCAACCACTGGGCGGTAAAGCACAGTTCGGGGGCCAACGTCTCGGGGAGATGGAGGTTTGGGCGATCGAAGCTTACGGTGCTGCTTACTCACTACAAGAATTCCTCACTGTTAAGTCAGATGACGTGGCAGGAAGAACTCGTATGTATGAAAGCATCGTGAAAGGTGAAAACATCCTTGAGCCAGGACTTCCAGAGTCGTTTAACGTTCTCGTGAAAGAGCTTCAGTCTCTTGCATTGAATGTTGAGTTGATGGAGTCCGACATCCTTCGTGATCAAGATGAAGATCTTGGTGACGACGGTATCGGGGGTGAAGAAGCAATTGTTCAGGCGCCGTCTTCAGACGAGCCAGGACAACACTAATTAATACTTTAACAACAGGGGTGTTCTTTGAGAGACTTGTTGAATTTTTTCGATAAACCAAAAGATCCACTTTCGTTTGACGCCGTACGAGTATCGTTGGCGTCACCTGAAATGATTCGTGATTGGTCATTTGGTGAAGTTAAGAAACCTGAAACTATCAACTATCGTACATTCAAACCAGAACGTGATGGTTTGTTCTGTGCGAAAATCTTCGGTCCTATTAAGGATTACGAGTGCTTGTGCGGTAAGTATAAACGTATGAAGTACCGTGGCGTCGTCTGTGAAAAGTGCGGCGTTGAAGTGACACAAACTAAAGTACGTCGTGAACGTCTTGGCCATATTGAGCTTGCGACTCCGGTTGCGCACATTTGGTTCTTGCGCTCATTGCCTTCCCGTATTGGTAACTTGCTCAACCTTTCTTTGAAAGACGTTGAAAAAGTTCTTTACTGTGAAGCACACGTTGTTATCGATCCAATGGAAACTACATTGGAAGAAGGTCAAATTTTGACTGAAGAAGCTTACCAAGCCGCTCTTAATGAGTTCGGTCCAAGCTTCAAAGCAGGCATGGGCGGTGAAGCTGTTCGTGAATTGCTACGCAAAATTGACCCTGAGTACTTGTCTCGTAAACTTCGTATGGAAGTGAAAGACACGAAATCAGAAGCGCAAATCAAAAAATTGACGAAACGTCTTCGCGTTGTTGAAGCCTTCAAAGGCTCTATCAACAAGCCAGAGTGGATGATGTTGGAAGCCCTTCCAGTTCTTCCTCCTGATCTTCGTCCGTTGGTACCACTTGATGGTGGTCGTTTCGCGACTTCAGATCTGAATGATCTTTACCGTCGTGTTATCAACCGTAACAACCGTTTGAAACGTCTTCAGGAGCTAAATGCTCCAGATATCATCATCCGCAACGAAAAACGTATGTTGCAAGAAGCGGTTGATGCGTTGTTGGATAACGGCCGTCGCGGTAAAACGTTCACAGGTCCTAACAAACGTCCTCTTCGCTCTCTTTCTGATATGTTGAAAGGTAAGCAAGGTCGTTTCCGTCAAAACCTTTTGGGTAAACGTGTCGACTACTCTGGCCGTTCGGTTATCGTAGTTGGTCCGACATTGAAACTTCACCAATGCGGTCTTCCTAAGAAGATGGCTTTGGAACTTTTCAAACCATTCGTTTACAACAAACTTGAAGAAAAAGGTTTGGCGACAACGATTAAGCAAGCGAAACGCCTTGTTGATCAAGAGACAGTAGAAGTTTGGGATATCTTGGCTGACGTGGTTAAAGAACATCCAGTTCTTCTCAACCGTGCACCAACTCTTCACAGACTTGGTATCCAAGCTTTCGAGCCAGTACTTCACGAAGGTAAAGCAATCCAATTGCATCCTCTGGTGTGTACGGCGTTCAATGCCGACTTCGACGGTGACCAAATGGCGGTTCACGTTCCACTTTCTGTGGAATCACAAGTTGAAGCTCGTGTATTGATGATGTCTACGAACAACATCCTTTCTCCGGCGAACGGTAAGCCAATCATCAATCCATCACAAGATATCGTGTTGGGCTTGTACTGGTTGACTCGTATTCGTCCGGGAGCCAAAGGAACTGGTAAAGCGTTCTCTACTGTTCAAGAAGCACAGTACGCTTACGAAACTGGTTTGGTTGACTTGCAGGCGGCATGTAAAGTTCGTATCAACGGCAAAGTTCAAGAGACTTCCGTAGGTCGTTCTATTTTGTCTGACATCGTTCCTAAAGAAGTTCCGTTCAACGAAGTGAACGTAACAATGAACAAGAAACAAATCGCAGCTTTGATCGATAAGACATTCCGTCTTGCCGGTGCAAAAGCGACTTGTATCTTGGCTGATAAGATCATGGAACTTGGTTTCAAATATTCAACTGCGGCAGGTATGTCGATCGGTATCGACGACATGGTGATCCCAGCAGCCAAAGCGACAATGATCGCAGACGCTGAGAAACAAGTGACTGAAATCCAACAGCAGTACGATGAAGGTTTGATCACAGATGGTGAGCGCTACAATAAAGTGGTGGATATCTGGGCTCAAACGGGTGACAAGATCGCAAAAGAAGGTATGAACGCGATCGAAAAACAAACTTTCGTAGTTGATGGTAAAGAGGTTACAGGACCTTCTTTCAACCCGATCTACATTATGGCTGACTCCGGAGCCCGTGGTTCCGCAGCTCAGATCCGTCAGTTGGGTGGTATGCGTGGTTTGATGGCGAAACCTTCTGGTGAGATCATCGAAACTCCGATCACTGCGAACTTCCGTGAAGGTTTGACAGTTATCCAGTACTTCATCTCTACGCACGGTGCGCGTAAAGGTTTGGCCGATACAGCATTGAAGACAGCGAACTCTGGTTACTTGACTCGTCGTTTGGTTGACGTGGCTCAAGACGTTGTTGTGTCTGAAATTGATTGCGGAGTTGAAGACGGTTTGGAAATCACTCCAGTTTACGAAGCTGGTGAGATCATCCAAAACATCGGTGACCGTATTCTTGGTAGAACTGCTTTGAAAGACGTTGTTGATCCAATGAGCAACACTGTTGTTGTTAAAGCAAACCAAGAGATCACTGAAACTGACGTAAAAACTATCGAGAGCTTGGGTATCGACAAAGTCGACATCCGTTCAGCTCTTACTTGTAAATCTAAACGTGGCGTGTGCGTGAAATGTTACGGCCGTGACTTGTCTCGCGGTAACACTGTGAACCTTGGTGAAACAGTGGGTATCATTGCAGCACAATCAATCGGTGAACCAGGTACTCAGTTGACGATGAGAACGTTCCACTTGGGTGGTGCGGCTTCTCGTGCGGTTGAACAATCTGTTCATACAACTCGCCATGACGGTACTATTAAACTTGTGAACGTTCATGCAGTGACAAACCGTAACGGTAAGTTGACTGTGATGAATCGTAACGGATCTGCTCTTGTTATCGACGAGGCAGGTCGTGAGCGTGAAAACTTCAAGCTCGTTTACGGTGCTGTTTTGAACTTTAAAGAAGGTGACAAAGTCACTAAAGGTCAAACTGTAGCTGAGTGGGATCCATATTCGAATCCGATCATCGCCGAAGTTTCTGCGAAGATCCAATACAGCGATATCGAAGAAGGTTCGACAATGCAGGAACAAGTCGACGCGGTAACTGGTTTCGCGACTAAAGTTATCATGGAGTCTAAGTCTTCTGACATTAAGCCGACAGTGTTCCTTGTAGACAACAATGGTAAGACATTGAATCTTCCAGGCCGTGAAATCCCTGCGCGATACTTAATCCCAGTGGGTGCACAGCTTCTGGTTTCTGACCAACAGGAAGTTCATGCCGGGGACGTTATTGCGAAGATGCACCGTGAAGCTTCGAAAACGAAGGATATCACAGGGGGTCTTCCTCGCGTCGCTGAATTGTTTGAAGCTCGTAAACCGAAAGAAGCAGCTATCATCTCTGAGATCGATGGTTACGTGACATTCGGTAAAGACGTTAAAGGTAAACAACGTGTGATCGTAACTCCTGAAGTGGGTGAGCAAAAAGAATACCTCATCCCTAAAGGTAAGCACGTGGCAGTAAGAGAAGGTGAGTACGTAAGAGCCGGTGAGGCGTTGATGGACGGTCCAACAAATCCTCATGACATTCTGGCGGTTCTAGGTGCGAAAGCTCTTTCTGCGTACCTTGTGAATGAAATCCAAGAAGTTTACAGACTTCAAGGTGTTGGTATCAACGATAAGCACATCGAAGTGATCGTTCGCCAAATGCTACGTAAAGTAGAAATCAGAGACGCTGGTGACAGCCGTTTCTTGGCGGGTGAGCAAGTTGAAAGATATGCTTACGAAGAAGAAAATGATCGTATCAACCGTGAAGGCGGACAACCTGCTACAAACAGCCCGCTTCTTCTAGGTATTACGAAAGTTTCTTTGAGCACTGACAGCTGGATTTCAGCGGCGTCATTCCAAGAGACAACGAAAGTCCTTACAGAGGCAGCGATCAATTCTCGCACAGACCATTTGCGTGGTTTGAAAGAGAATATCATCATGGGTCGCTTGATCCCTGCAGGTACTGGTTTGACTTCTTACAAACGTTGGAAAGTGTCTGTAGCAGAAGACGACGATACTCAATTCGTTGCATTGCCAGGAATGGCAACTACTGCTCAACCTCACCAGGGTTAGTCAGTCGTCGGCCCTCCGGGTTTTTCCGGGGAGTTGATCAAAATAGATGTAAAAAGCTCAAAAAGGGGATCTCACACCCCTTTTTGAGCTACAAAATTAACAACAAAGTCTTGACCAGGGCGCTTTTGGCAATGTAAGTTCCAGCGTCTTGGGAAAAATCTGCACTCCGACAGGTTCGGAGTTAGGTAAAAAATTGTTTAAGGGGTTTTAAAGTGCCTACAATTAACCAGCTCATCAAAAGTGAGCGTAAAGTTCAAAAGAACCAAACAAAGTCACCAGCTTTGGACTCTTGCCCTCAGCGCCGTGGCGTTTGTACTCGTGTTTATACGACGACTCCAAAGAAGCCGAACTCAGCTCTTCGTAAAGTAGCAAAAGTTCGTCTTTCTAACGGTTTCGAAGTGATCTCTTACATCCCAGGTATCGGTCACAACCTTCAAGAGCACAGCGTTGTCTTGATCCGTGGTGGTCGTGTGAAGGACTTGCCGGGCGTTCGTTACCATATCGTACGCGGTGTATTGGATCTTCAAGGTGTGAACGGCCGTCTTCGTGCACGTTCTAAATACGGTACTAAGAGACCTAAGAAATAAGGATTGAGAGATGTCACGTCGTAAAAAGACCTTTAAAAGAGAAATTATTCCAGATCCGGTTTTCAAGGATCTAGTTATCGCTAAGTTCGTCAATAAAATGATGATCCAAGGTCGTAAAGCAACTTCTCAAAAGTTGTTCTACGGAGCTTTGAAAGAGCTTGAAGGTAAAATCCAAGGTGAAGAGCCTTTGGCAGTTTTCAGAAAAGCTCTTGAAAATGTGAAGCCTTCTATCGAAGTTCGTTCTCGCCGCGTTGGTGGAGCGACTTACCAAGTTCCAGTAGATGTTCGTCCATCTCGTCGTATGGCTTTGGCTATGCGTTGGTTGATCGAATACTCTCGCGAGCGCGGTGAGAAAGATATGGCTAAGCGTTTGGCTGGTGAATTCGTTGATGCTTACAACAATCGTGGAAACGCGATCAAGAAGAAAGACGATGTTCACAGAATGGCTGAATCGAACAAGGCTTTCTCTCACTACAATTGGTAATCTGTATTCATGTCAGCTAAAGATCCTAAAACAGTAGCTGATCTTAAGTTCACTCGTAATATCGGCATCATGGCACACATTGATGCCGGTAAGACGACCACCACCGAACGTATTCTTTACTACACAGGTAAAAGTCATAAAATCGGCGAAGTTCATGATGGCGATGCCACCATGGACTGGATGGTTCAAGAGCAAGAGCGTGGTATCACTATCACGTCTGCTGCGACCATGGCGTTCTGGAAAGATCACAGAATCAACATCATCGATACTCCGGGGCACGTTGACTTCACAATTGAAGTCGAACGTTCTTTGCGCGTTCTTGACGGCGCGATTGCTGTGTTTGACGGCGTGAACGGTGTCGAGCCGCAGTCTGAAACTGTTTGGAAACAAGCTGACAAATACAAGGTTCCGAGAATTTGTTTCGTGAACAAAATGGACCGCGTGGGTGCTGACTTTGTGATGTCTTACGGGACAATCAAAGACAAACTCAATGCGAACCCAATCCCAGTGCAAGTTCCGATCGGCATGGAAGACACATTCCGTGGTGTTGTCGATCTTCTTGAGAACAGAGCTTATATGTGGGATCAGTCCGGAATGGGTGACCATTTCGAAGTTACCGATGTTCCCAACGATATGAAGGAAGAAGTGAATCGCTTCCGCACAGAGATCGTTGAGAAGATCGTTGAATTTGAAGACTCTCTTCTTGAGAAATATCTCAACGGAGAAGAAGTGTCTGTGGCAGAGCTGAAAGCGGCTCTTCGTAAAGGCACTCTTGAGTTAAAAGCCTTCCCTGTTTTCTGTGGGGCGGCTTTCAAAAACAAAGGTGTGCAACCTTTGCTTGATGGAGTGATCGACTATCTTCCGTCTCCAATCGAAGTTCCAGCGATCGTAGGTCACGATCCGGAAAAACCTGAAAAAGAAATTGTTTGCAAAACAGATTTCGAAGCGCACACGGCTGCTTTGGCTTTTAAAATTGCGAACGATCCATTTGCGGGAACTTTGACTTATATTCGTGTCTACTCTGGCGAAGTGAAAGTGGGCGATCAGCTTCTTAATCCTCGCACAGAGAAAAAAGAACGCATTCAAAAACTTGTGAAAATGCACGCCAACTCTCGTGAAGAAATCACCAACTTAAAAGCGGGTGATATCGGCGCCGTTGTCGGTCTTAAATTCACGGGAACGGGCGACACTCTTTGTGAGACATCTCATCCTGTTGTTTTAGAATCTATTACCTTCCCAGAACCTGTGATCTCGGTTGCGATTGAAGCGAAGTCTTCCGCGGACCAAGAGAAAATGCTTCAAGGTCTTGAAAAACTCGGTAAAGAAGATCCTTCTTGCCGTTTGAAGACAGACCCTGAGACAGGACAGATTCTTCTTTCGGGTATGGGTGAGCTTCACCTTGATATCCTCGTTGACCGTCTTTTGCGTGAACACAAAGTTCAAGCGAACGTGGGTAAGCCGCAAGTTTCATATCGCGAAACTATTTCGGCTTCTTCAACAGTGGATTATGTGTACGAGCGTGAGATTGCGGGTGAAGCTCAATTCGCGAAAGTATCTTTGACTATTGATCCAATTTCTCAACATGACGGTATCCAATTCCAATCCAAAGTGGCTGTGTCTAAAGAATTTACAGCCCCTTTCTTAAAAGCGGTTGAGAGCGGATTCAAAGAAGCGGCCGAGGTCGGACCTCTGGCGAGCTACTCGATGTTGGGTATTCGTGGGACTTTGAACTCGGTGGAAACGCGTCCTGATGCTTCCAATGAAATGGCCTTTAAAGCGGCTGCTTCTTTGGCATTCAGAGAAGCGGTAAAAGGTGCCGCTGTTGAGCTTCTAGAGCCTATCTTTAAGCTTGAAGTGACTTGTCCTGATGAGTTCGTAGGTAACGTGGTAGGGGACTTAAATTCTCGCCGCGGTAAAATCCTTACGATGAATGCTAAAGTGGGCGGCGGCCAGGTTATCTCTGCTGAAGCCCCTCTGGCGAACCTCTTTGGTTATGCGACGAATGTGCGCAGTTTGAGCCAAGGCAGAGCCAGCTTTAGTATGGAATTTTTGGAGTATGCGGTGGTGCCTCCGAAGGTAAAAACCGAGATTCTCCACAAAATGGGAAGATTCTAAAAAAATCAATATTTCCCTTTGACAATGTTTTTTTTGTTGCGCATACTCGCGCACTCGTGACGTCTAAAATCTACAGAAAACCCCCCGCATTGGGTGATTTCACGGCCGCAAGGGCTAATTCGGGGCAAGTTTTTGATGGGATAATGGCGTTAATTGTTAACAAATTTGCTAGTAACTACGCTACTTTACAAAAAAGAAGAGAAGTGTCCTTATGCAAAGTCAGAAGATTAGAATCAGATTGAAGGCATTCGATCATAAATTGCTTGACCAGTCGACGAAAGAAATCGTTGAGACTGCTCGTCGTACAGGTGCAAAAGTTGCGGGTCCTATCCCTTTGCCAACTCGCATTAACCGTTACACTGTATTGCGTTCTCCACACGTAGATAAAAAATCTCGTGAACAATTCGAAGTGAGAACTCACAAGCGTATGCTCGATATTTTAGAACCCACTCAACAGACTGTCGATCAGCTCATGAAACTCGACCTCTCTGCTGGTGTTGATGTTGAAATTAAACTTTCAGCGATCTAGGAGTAACAAGTGAGCGAAACTACACAAACTACAAATACTTCAGAGCAAGGCCTTAAGCTGAATGGCCTGTTCGCGTTTAAAGAAGGTATGGCTACTATCTATAATGAGCAAGGTGAAGCCGTACCTGTAACTGTTCTTCGTTATGAACCTTGGTTTGTTTCTCAAATCAAAACTAACGAGAACGATGGTTATGAAGCTATCCAATTAGCTTGCACTCCAAAAAAAGCTAAAAATTCAAACAAAGCTGAAAAAGGTCACCTTACTAAAGCTGGTTTCGAGAATGGCGCTCAGTTCGTAAAAGAACTTCGTCAAGCTCTTCCAGAAGGTGCAACTGTTGGCGCGCAAATCTCTATCGACTCTTTGGCTCAAGGTGATTTCGTAAAAATCACTTCTAAGTCTAAAGGTAAAGGTTTTGCGGGTTCTATGAAACGTTGGAACTTCGCGGGAGGCCCTGCTTCTCACGGATCTAAATTCCACCGTCGTCCTGGTTCTTCTGGTAACAGAACATGGCCGGGTCGTGTAATGCCGGGTAAGAAATTCCCAGGTCACTTGGGTGCTGAGACTGTTACAGTTCGCAACGTTGAGATCGTTCAAGTTATTGCTGCTGAAAACGTTCTCATGGTTAAAGGACCAGTTCCAGGTGCAAGAAACACTTTGGTTAAGTTGGTGAGAGAATAGTATGGCAACAGTAAACGTATTAAACTGGAAAAAAGAAAAAGTTGGATCAGTTGAATTGGCTGCTGACGTGTTCGAAGCTCCTGTTAAAAAGGAAGTTCTTCACACTGTAGTTCAATGGCAATTGGCGGCTCGTCGTCAAGGCACACACATGACAAAGACTAAAGGTCTTGTGTCTGGTGGTGGTAAAAAGCCATTCAAACAAAAAGGTACTGGTGGAGCTCGTCAAGGTTCTAGCCGTTCTATCCTAATGCCTGGTGGTGGTACTGCTTTCGGTCCTCAACCTCGTAGCTACGCTTTCGTTCTACCTAAAAAAGTTCGTCGTTTAGGTTTGAGCATGGCTCTTTCTCACCTTCAAAAAGAAGGCAAGTTGTTCATCGTAGACAGCATGCAATCTGAAGGTAAAACTGCTGAGCTTAACAAACGTTTGAAAGCTTTCGGTTTGAAAAAAGCTGTATTGGTAGATGCAACTGTGAACGAAAAGTTCAACCGTGCTTCTAAAAACTTGGAATCTTTCAAATACTTCCCAGTAGAAGGTTTGAACGTATTCGATCTATTGAAATACGACGCTGCTGTAATCACTAAAGATTCTGTAGCAAAAATCGTAGATCGTTGCTCATTGGAGAAAGCGTAATGAAACAAGTAATTAAAGCTCCTCTTATTACAGAGAAAAATACTTATCATAACGCTGCTGGCGTGTATGTGTTTGAAGTAGATTTGAAGTCTACAAAAACTGACATCAAAGCTGCTGTAGAGAAAAACTTCAAAGTGAAAGTGGACAATGTTAGAACTAGCATCTGCCGCGGTCACTCTAAGTATTCTAAATTCGGATTAACAAAGGTCCCTTACTGGAAAAAAGCTTACGTTAAGCTTGTTGAAGGTGAGAAGATCGCTCTTTTTGAGGGAGTATAAAGATGGGTATTAAAACATTTGCCCCACGCTCTCATGGTCGCAGAGGAATGACTGGTTTCGATTTCAAAGAAATCACAAAGACATCTCCAGAGAAGTCTTTGCTTGCTCCTCTGAAAAAACAAGCGGCACGTAACAACCACGGTCAAATCACGATCCGTCACCAAGGTGGTGGTCACAAGAGAAAATACCGTTTGGTTGATTTCAAACGCACTAAACTGGACGTTCCAGCAAAAGTTGTTGCGATCGAATACGATCCAAACAGAACTTGCCGTATCGCTCTTATTTCTTATGTTGATGGAGCGAAAGCTTACATCATCGCTCCGGTTGGTTTGAATGTAGGTGACACTGTCATCTCTTCTGACAAAGCGGATATTAAACCAGGTAACACTCTTTCTTTGGCTGCGATCCCAGTTGGTACTGTGATCCACAACATCGAAATGCGTCCTGGTAAAGGTGGTCAAGTTTGCCGTGGAGCTGGTGCTTCCGCAACTTTGGCTGGTAAAGGTGAACAATATTGCCAAGTACGTATGCCTTCTGGTGAATTGAAGCAAATCTTGTCTGTGTGCAAGGCTTCTATTGGTCAAGTTGGTAACACTGACAACGAAAACATCAACCTAGGTAAAGCAGGTCGTTCTCGTTGGAGAGGTATCCGTCCTTCAGTTCGTGGTATGCATATGAACCCGGTCGACCATCCATTGGGTGGTGGTGAGGGTGTCGGTAAAGGGCATCACCCTGTAACTCCTTGGGGCCAACCTTGTAAGGGTTACAAAACTAGAAATAACAAGAGAACCAACTCTTCAATCATCAAGAGACGTAAGTAGGAGTAAAAGGTGGCACGCTCAATTAAAAAAGGTCCATTCGTCGATTTGCATCTTCAAAAGAAGATCGACCATGCGATCGAAAAAAATGATAAAAAAGTTATTAAAACTTGGTCTCGCCGCTCAACAATTCTTCCAGAGGCTATCGGACTGACGTTCGCGGTTCATAACGGAAGAAAGTTCGTTCCAGTATACATCACTGAGAACATGATTGGTCACAAACTCGGTGAGTTTGCTCCAACAAGAACTTTCCAAGGTCACGCCGAGAAGAAAGCCGCTGCTCCTGCTGCAGCTGCGAAGAAGTAATAGAGGTTGATTATGGAAGTTAAAGCAAGCTTGAAATATGCAAGAGTTGGTGCTCAGAAGGCTAGATTGGTTGCTGACTTAGTTCGCGGTAAAGACGTGAACGAAGCAGTAAAAACTCTTACATTCTTGAACAAAAAAACTGCTGGAATGGTAAAAAAGTTAATCGAATCTGCTGTAGCTAACGCGGAATACAAAAAGGTTATGGATGTAGACAACCTTTATGTTAAAGCTATCTGGGTTGATCAAGGCCCAGTTCTTAAGAGATTCCGTCCACGCGCTCAAGGTCGCGCGTTCGGCGTTCGTAAGAAGACCAGCCACATTAACGTAGTACTCGAGGAGAAATAGTCGTGGGACAAAAGGTTAATCCAATTGGTCTTAGAGTCGGTGTTATCAGAACTTGGGATTCTCGCTGGTATGCGAAGGGTCAACAATATTTTGACAATCTCCACGAAGACATCCGTTTGAGAAAGTATTTGAAAACTAAGCTCAAACACGCGGGTGTTGCGAAAATTGAAATGGAACGTGCAGCGAAGAAGATCAAAATCATCATCTCTACTGCTCGTCCGGGCGTTGTTATTGGTAAAAAAGGTACTGGTATTGATTCGCTTAAAGCGGAAGTTCAAAAACTTACACCCAACGAAGTTTTCTTGAGCATCCAAGAAGTGCGCAAGCCAGACCTCGATGCTCAGCTCGTTGCTGAGAGCATTGCTCAACAACTTGAGAAACGTATCTCTTGGAGAAGAGCTCTTAAAAAATCTATTGCAGCTGCGATCAAAGGCGGCGTGAGAGGTATCAAGATCCGTGTTTCAGGACGTCTTGATGGTGCAGAGATTGCTCGTTCAGAGTGGTACAATGAGAAGAGTGTTCCTCTTCATACATTGCGTGCAGATATCGACTACGGTACTGCAGAAGCTCTAACAGCATACGGTATCATCGGTTTGAAAGTATGGATCTATAAAGGCGATATCTTATCTGCTCGCGAAGTTGAGGAGGCAGGTCGTGTTAAGTCCTAAAAGAGTAAAATGGCGTAAACAATTTGTAGGCCGCGCAACTGGCTTTGCAGTGAGAGGTGCTAACCTTGATTTCGGAGACTACGGTCTTCAAGCAATCGAGGAAGGTCGTCTGACTGCTCGTCAATTGGAAGCGGGTCGTATTGCTATCTCACGTTCAGTAAAACGTGGTGGTAAAATCTGGTGCCGTGTGTTCCCAAATATTCCTGTTACTAAGAAACCTGCTGAAACTCGTATGGGTAGCGGTAAAGGTAATCCTGAGTTGTGGGTAGCACGCGTTCTTCCTGGAAAAGTTCTTTTCGAAATGAACGGTGTGACACGTGAACAAGCTAAAGAAGCTTTCGAACGTGCAGCTCACAAACTTCCTTTCAAAACTCGTTTCTTGGTAAGGGAGTAGTTGTATGAAGTTTAATGAAGTTAAAGATCTTTCTGTAACTGAATTGAAGAAAAAAAGAGCAGCTCTTTCTGAAGAGTTGTTCCAAGCACGTATCAAGAATTCAATTGGTCAACTTTCAAATCCACTTGTAATTCGTGATCTTCGTCGCAACATCGCTAAAATCAACACAGCGATCGTAAAAAAAGTGGCGAGATAGAGGTAGAGAATGGCAACTGAAACTAATACTAGAGGACGTAAAATTGAAGTCGTAGGTGAAGTTATCAGTGACAAGATGGATAAAACTATCTCTGTCCTCATCTACCGCATGGTAAAGCATGCTAAATACGGTAAGTACGTTAAGAAAACTTCTGTTTTCAAAGCGCACGATGAAAAGAACCAAGCTAAAGTTGGTGACATCGTGAAAATCCGTGAAACTCGCCCACTTAGCAAAACTAAGCGTTGGACTTTGGCTGAAGTCGTTGAAACGGCGAAGGCATAAGGAGAGCTGTCATGATTCAAATGCAAACTAGACTGAATGTAGCTGACAACTCTGGCGCTAAAGAAGTTATGTGCGTAAAGGTTCTTGGTGGATCTAAGCGTCGTGTTGCCTCTATCGGTGACATTATCGTTGTATCTATCAAAGAAGCTTTGCCAAACGCTAAAGTTAAAAAAGGTGACGTAGCTAAAGCTGTTGTTGTTAGAACTGTAGCAAAACTTCGTCGTCCAGACGGATCTTACATCCGTTTCGATGACAACTCTGCTGTTCTTATTAACGCTTCTAAAGAACCAATTGGAACACGTATCTTTGGCCCAGTAGCCAGAGAATTGAGAGCAAAGTCGTTCGTTAAGATCGTATCTTTGGCTCCGGAAGTTCTATAAGGGGTGATGAGATGAATCGCTTACATACACAATACAAAAAAGAGATCGCTCCCGCTCTGATGAAACAATTGGGAGCTAAAAACGTGATGCAAGTTCCTCGCTTGGAGAAAATCACTCTTAGCGTTTGCTTGAGCGAAGCAGTTCAAAATCCAAAAATTTTGAACACAGTTGTTGACGAGATCACTGCGATCACTGGTCAAAAAGCTGTTATCACGAAAGCTAAAAAAGCTATCTCTAACTTCAAATTGCGTGCTGGCATCCCATTGGGTGTTCGCGTGACTTTGAGAAGAGAGAAAATGTGGTCTTTCCTAGATCGTTTGAACACTTTGGCACTTCCTCGCGTAAGAGACTTCCGCGGTTTGCCAAACAAAGGTTTCGACGGCCGTGGTAACTACAACATGGGCTTGAAAGAACAAATCGTGTTCCCTGAGATCAACTACGATAAGGTTGATAAAACTCGCGGTATGAACATCACTATTTGTACAACTGCTAAAAACGACGCTGAGGGCAGAGCGCTTCTTGAAGCACTTGGCATGCCCTTCAGAAAGTAAGAGGGGTGTCACTTGGCTCGTAAATCAAGCATCGTAAAAAACAATAAAAGAAAAGAGCTTTCTAAGCGTTACGCTCAATACAGAGCTGAACTTAGAGAGAAAGCTGTCGATATGAAACTTTCTGACGAAGAAAGAGCTACAGCTCGTAAGAAGCTTCAAGCTCTTCCTAAGAATACGAATCCAAACCGCGTTATCACTCGCTGTGAAATTTCTGGTCGCCCTCGTGGTAACTACAGAAAATTCGGTTTGTCTCGTATCGCTTTCAGACAATTGGCCCTTGACGGTAAATTGCCTGGCGTAACGAAAGCTAGCTGGTAAGAGGATCACTATGGATACAATTTCTCAGTTCCTTACAATGATTAGAAATGCTGGAGCAGCGAAACACGAAAAAGTGGATCTTCCTGCTTCAAAAGTAAGAGCGGGTATTGCTCAAATCCTCGTTAACGAAGGTTTGATCAGAAGCTTCAAAGTCGCTAAAGATAGCAAACAAGGCATCATGCGTGTTTACTTGAAATACGACGAAGCTGGAAACCATGTGATCAATTCTATCGACCGCGTATCACGCCCAGGTCGTAGAGTTTATATTAAATCTGACAAAATTCCTGTAGTTCGTTCTGGAATGGGTATGTCCATTATCAGCACAAGCAAAGGAATCATGAGCGGTAAGCAAGCTACTGAGGCTAAACTCGGTGGCGAATTGCTTGCGACACTTTGGTAGGTGAAAAATGTCACGTATTGGAAAAGCACCCGTTGTTTTTGATAACACAGTACAAGTAAGCGTTTCACCTGCTAACGAAGTTCTCGTTAAAGGTGCGAAGTCTTCTTTGAAAATTGGCATGCAACCAAACATCACTGCAAAAGTAGAAGGTGGAAAAGTTGTATTGACTCGCAAAGATGACTCTAAAGAAACTCGTGCATTGCACGGTCTTTACAGAGCGCTTATTCAAAATGCCGTAACTGGCGTAACAAAAGGTTTCACTAAGGGCCTTGAACTTCATGGGGTCGGTTACCGTGCAAACGTAGCTGGCAAGAAATTGGAACTTTCTTTAGGTTTCTCTCACCCAGTGATCTTCGACATCCCTGAAGGAATCGAGATCAAAGTTGACAAGCAAACTGCACTTTCGATCACTGGCCCAAGCAAAGAGCTTGTTGGACAAGTAGCGGCGAAAATTCGCTCTTTCCGTCCACCTGAGCCTTATCTTGCAAAAGGTGTTCGTTACGCTGGTGAGCATATCAGACGTAAAGCTGGTAAGTCGGCTGGTAAATAATTGAGGTAATGTATGAAAATTAAAGTAAGCAAACATACTAGTGATAGAAAAGCGAACCGCCTCAAGAAGAAAATCAGAATCCGCAAGACTGTAAACGGTACTGCGGAAAGACCTCGTCTTTGCGTATTCCGTAGCGGTAAGCACATGTACGCTCAGATCATCAATGACGTTGCGGGCACTACTTTGGTAGCTGTCTCTTCTCTTGGTAAAGAGGACAAATCTGGTATCGACATGGCGAAACTTGTTGGTATGGAAGTAGCAAAAGCCGCTTCTTCTAAAAACATCAAAGATGTGGTTTTCGACCGTAACGGATACCTGTACCACGGACGTGTTAAATCTCTAGCTGAAGGCGCTCGTGAGGGCGGCCTTAATTTCTAAGGAGTGATGTGTGGAGAAAGTTCAAGCTCAAGCAGCTGAATTAGAAGAGCGTGTAGTAGCGATCAACCGCGTAACGAAAGTTGTTAAGGGTGGTCGTCGCTTCTCTTTCGCAGCTCTAGTAGTAGTTGGAAACAAAGCCGGCGATGTTGGTTTTGGTTCTGGTAAAGCTGGAGAGGTTCCTGAGGCTATCGGTAAAGCAAGCAGATCTGCAAAAAAATCTGCTCGCTCTGTAACTTTGAAAGAAGGACGTACAATCCCTCACGAAGTTATCGGTAAATTCGGTGCCGCGAAAGTCATCATGAGACCAGCAGCTCCTGGTACTGGCGTGATCGCGGGTGGCGCGGTGCGTGCAGTTCTTGAGTCTGTAGGTGTAAAAGACATTCTTACTAAATGTGTTGGGACTCGTAACCCTCACAATGCCGTAAGAGCAACAATCGACGGCTTAAAGCAGTTGAAACAGCTTAAATAGTCGGACTGGTGGCAAAAATGGCTAAAACATTCGTAGTAACATTGAAAAGATCAACGATTGCTTGCACTCAAGCACAAAAGGACGCGGTTCGCGTTCTTGGCTTGAAGAGACGTCATCACACTGTAGAAGTGAAAGACTCTCCAGCAGCACGTGGAAATATCATGAAAGTTCAGCATCTAGTTGATGTTGAAGTTAAGGGGTAATCATGAGCTTGCTTAAAACATTGGCACCCAAAGCAGGATCTAAGCACGCTCCAAAAAGAATCGGTCGTGGTATCGGTTCTGGTATGGGCGGCACATCGACAAAAGGTCACAAGGGTCAGTTAGCTCGTACGGGCGGTACTGTTCGCCGTGGCTTCGAGGGTGGTCAAACACCTTTGCATCGTCGTCTTCCTAAATTTGGTTTTAGCAACGTCGCGTTTGCTAACAAATTTGAGATTGTTAATTTATCACAACTTGCTAAATTTTCTGGAGAAGTAACTCCTGAAACTCTACACGCTGCTGGACTTGTATCTAAAGGCGCTGTTAAGATTTTGGGAAATGGCGAGCTTAAAACAGCTTTGACTGTAAAAGCTCACAAATTTTCAGAAAGCGCTAAGAAAGCTATTGAAGCTGCTGGCGGCAAAGTCGAGGTAATTAAATAGTGTCTGCAATTGAGAGCATCGCAAAGAATTCTGATCTTCGTAAACGCATCTTGTTCACTTTGGCTATGTTGGCTATTTACAGAATTGGTGTACACGTTCCGACTCCTGGAGTTGATGGAACTGCTGTATTGTCATTCTTCCAAGCTCAGAGCCGCGGGATCTTTGGTTTATTTAACACCTTCACGGGTGGTGCTCTCTCCCAATTCAGCGTTTTTGCATTGGGAATCATGCCGTACATTTCGGCGTCCATCATCTTCCAACTTTTGACTTCAGCGATTCCATACTTGGAAGCATTGAAGAAAGAAGGGGAGCAAGGGCGCCGTAAAATCAATCAGTACACTCGTTATGCAACAGTAGCCTTGGCAGTTGTTCAAGGTTACGGCATCAGCAGCTGGTTGATGAACTCTACAAGTCCTGAGGGGCACGCTCTAGTGACGGCTCCGACGGTGGCTTTCTTGCCGTTCCAAATCATGACTATCATCACATTGACAGCAGGTACTTGCTTCATCATGTGGTTGGGCGAGCAAATCACTGAAAGAGGAATCGGTAACGGTTCTTCACTTATCATCTTCACTGGTATCGCAGCAGCAATTCCTGGCGGCGCTCAACAAATTTGGGAGCTTGTTCGCACAGGTGAAATGCGTTTCGCATTGGCGCTTCTATTGATCCTTTTCATGATCGCGATCATTGCGGCTGTTATCTATATGGAAGTGGCGCAACGTCGTATCACTGTCCAGTATTCACAAAGACAAGGTGGCGGAATGCAGTCAATGCAAACTCCAACAAGCCACTTGCCTATTAAAATCAATTTCTCTGGGGTTATCCCACCAATCTTCGCGAGCTCTTTGTTGATGTTCCCGGCGACAATGGCTCAGTTCGTACAAACACCTTGGTTGAAGGCGTTGCAGGAGTCTTTGAATCCTTCTGGAACTATCTTCAATATCATGTTCGTGGCTTTGATCGTGTTCTTCTCGTTCTTCTATACGGAGATCGTGTTCAATCCAAACGACGTAGCTGACAACCTCAAAAAGTATGGCGGTTTCATTCCTGGCGTTCGCGCTGGTAAGAGTACGTCTGACTACATCCAAAAGGTTCTTGAGCGCGTCAACGTTCTTGGTTGTATTTATCTTTGCACGATCTGTATTTTGCCAGGAATCATGACTACTCAGTTCAACGTGCCTTTCCATTTCGGTGGAACAAGCTTGTTGATCCTAGTAGGGGTTGCTTTGGATACGGCTCAACAGATCCAATCTCATATGATCACTCAAAAATATGAGGGCTTCTTAAAAGGAGCTAAGATCCGTAGCAGAAGGGTTCAGTTCTAATGAACTTGATCCTCTTTGGAGCCCCCGGGGCCGGTAAAGGTACTCAGTCTGAATTGCTCATTAAGCGCTTGGGAATGACTCAGATCAGCACAGGCGATTTGTTCAGAGCGGCAATCAAAGGCCAGACGGACCTCGGAAAAAAAGCCCAAGAGTATATGGATAAGGGTCAACTTGTGCCAGATAGCATTGTTATCGGCATGGTTGAGGAAGTCCTTCAAAAAGGTGTGAAAAACATCATTTTAGATGGTTTCCCTAGAACTGTGGCGCAAGCCCAGGCTTTAGATGAATTGTTAGTTAAAATGAATCTTTCTATCGGAAAAGCTATTTTTCTCGAAGTTCCGATGAAGATTTTGATGGATCGACTGACGGGTAGACGTGTCTGTAAAAATTGCGGAACCGTATACCATATCGTTAGCAAGCCTACCAAGACGGAAGGCAAATGTGATGTTTGTGGGGGAGAAGTCATTCAACGTAATGACGACAAAGCCGATGTGATCGAGACTCGTCTTAAAACCTACGAAGAATTCACAAGCCCTTTAAAAGAGTTTTATAAAAAAGCAGGAAAGTACATTGAACTGGACGGCAATAGAGGCACCGAGGAAGTCTATTCAGAGATCGAAAAAATAATAAAATAAGACGGCTGTATTATTTTTATCTCTAGACTTTAATGTTTATCGGTGTTAGCGTGCCGAACCGCGTTCGTGTTTTTGCTGGTATTTTCGTCCTTTTTTGGGATGAAACTAAGCGTATGGGAAGACATTATGAAAGTAAGACCATCAGTTAAGAAGATCTGTAACAAATGTAAAGTTATTAAAAGAAAAGGCGTTATTCGCGTTATCTGTGAAAACCCTAAACATAAGCAAAGGCAGGGCTAATCATGGCACGTATCCTTGGTGTCGACTTACCTAGAAATAAACGCGTTGAAATCGCGTTGACTTATATTTACGGCATTGGTCGTCCTCGCGCGGCTATGATTTGCAAGCAAGTAGGCATTCCTCACGAATTGAGAACTGAAGGCCTTACGGATGAGCACATTGCTAAAATCCGTGGCATCATCGAGCAAAACTTCAAAGTTGAAGGTGATTTGCGTCGTGAAATCGGTTTGTCTATCAAGCGTCTTATGGACCTCAACTGCTACCGTGGTATCCGTCATCGTAAAGGCTTGCCTGTACGTGGTCAGAACACTCGTTCTAACGCCCGTACTCGTAAAGGTCCTAAGAAGACGGTAGCTAACAAGAAAAAAGCCGTATAAAGGTAACTGACAGATGAATACTGAAAATAAAGCAAAAACAGTTGCTAAGAAAAAAGTTAAAAGAAACGTTCCTCAAGGGAACTGCTATATCCAAGCTGGTTTCGGAAACGTTATCGTTACGATGACTGATCCAAACGGAGCTACGGTGTCTTGGTCCTCTGCTGGACACCTTGGTTTCAAAGGAAGCCGTAAAGGTACTCCTTATGCAGCACAGTCCGCGGCAGAAGACGCTGCAAAAAAAGCTATGGAAGCAGGCATGAAATCTGTGGACGTTTATCTTAAAGGACCAGGCGCTGGTCGTGAACCTGCAATTCGTGCATTGGCAGCAACAGGCATGAGAATCTTGACTCTAAAAGATATCACACCTGTTCCACATAACGGTTGCCGTCCACCTAAGCGTAGAAGAATTTAATAGGAGTATATCGTGAGCTGCATTAACGAAAGCGTTTGTAAGCTTTGCCGTCGCGAAAACGTGAAACTTTTCTTGAAGGGTGATCGTTGTTACACAGATAAGTGTTCTTTCGAAAGAAGACCTTATCCTCCAGGACAACATGGTCAATCTCGTTTGAAGTTCTCTGAATTTGCACTTCAATTGCGTGAAAAACAAAAAACTAAGAGATACTACGGTGTTTCTGAAAAACAATTTGTAAAATATGTATCTGAAGCCAACCGCTCAAAAGAATTGACTGGTACTGCGCTTCTTAAGTTCCTCGAGACAAGACTTGATAACGTTGTCTACTCTTTGGGATATGCTAACTCTCGTCGTGAAGCAAGGCAGCTTGTTAAACACAACCATTTCTTGTTGAATGGTAAGAGAGCTAACATTCCAAGCATCATTGTAAATAAGGGTGACGTTATTACAGTTGCGGAATCAAGCCGCGCAGTTGTTAAGATCCAAGCTGCTATTCAATCAGTAGCACGCAGATCTGTACCAGCTTGGCTTGAAGCTGATCATGCGAAATTCACTGGAACTGTTAAAGATCTTCCAAATCGTGAAGATGTAACAGTAGCAGTTGAAGAGAACATGATCGTTGAATACTACTCAAGATAATTTTACCTCTCGGGGGAAGCATGCAAGAGCACTATTATAAGTTCTGGAGAGAGATGATCAAACCAAAGGGATTTGAGGTTGATCGTGATACTCTTCGTGAAGATTACGCTAAATTCATTATCCGTCCCCTCGAAAGAGGCTTTGGGGTTACTCTTGGTAACTCCCTAAGAAGAATTCTTCTTAGTTCAATGATGGGTTCTGCAATTACAGCTGTTAAGTTTGAAGGCGTATTGCACGAGTTCACTACGATCCCAGACGTTCTTGAGGATGTAACTGACATCATCTTGAACCTTAAAGAAGTTCGCTTTAAACAGTACACTTCTGACTCTGTTACTTTGAAAATCTCTAAAAAAGGTCCAGGTAAAGTAACTGCAGCAGATATCCAAACTTCAGATAAGATCGAGGTTCTAAACCCAGATCACCATCTTGCAACTTTGGGTGCTAATGCAAACTTCAACGCCGAAATCATCGTGAGCTTCGGTCGTGGATATGTACCAGTAGAAAACAGAGAGACTGATCTTCCTGTAGGCTTTATCGGCGTTGACGCTCTTTACAGCCCTATCAGAAAGGTGAACTACAACGTTTCAAATGCGCGTGTTGGTCAAAGAACTGATTACGATGCATTGACTTTGGAAGTTTGGACTGATGGTTCATTGAAACCTGAAGAAGCTGTAGCTCTTTCATCTAAAATCATGAAAGAACAACTTCAGATCTTCCTTACTTTCGATGAAACTATGGAGCCAGCTGAAGAAGCTCGTGAAATGGGTTCTCCTTCATTGAATGAGAACTTGTTCCGCTCTGTAGACGATCTTGAGTTGTCTGTGCGTTCTGCAAACTGCTTGAAAAACGCTAACATCCGTTACATCGGTGAGTTGGTTGTTCGTTCAGAGGCGGAAATGCTTAAGACTAAAAACTTCGGTCGTAAGTCTCTTAATGAGATTAAAGAGATCTTGGGTGAGATGGGACTTAGCCTTGGTATGAAAATCGAAGGCTGGCCACCAGCAGGTTGGGATCCAAGCCAACCACCTCAAAAAAGAGAATCTCAACAGTAATATTTTAAAAGGCATTCTGAGAAATCAGGATGCCTTTCCAATTAAGAATTTCCAATGATGGTGTTCTAAACAGCGATTCCTGCGGGAGTTGCGGGGCAAGGAGCCCTTAAAAGTGACCCCTCGGGGTACTATCGTGCTGATACCTAGTCCGGTCAGTACGTTTAACGGAGAATAAAATGAGCTCACACAGAAGAAGAGTAAAACATTTCGATCGTAAATCTGGCCCAAGAAAAGCTTTGTTGAGAGGTCTTGTAACTTCTCTTATCGAGCACGGCCGCATCACTACAACTGTTGATCGTGCTAAAGAAGTACGTCGTCACGTTGAAAAAGCGATCACTCTTGGTAAAAAAGGTGACTTGGCAACAACTCGTTTGTTGATGTCTCGCTACCCAAATAAAGACGCTGTTGCAGCGATCGTAAAAGATCTTGCTCCACGTTTTAAAACACGCCCAGGTGGTTACACTCGTATCATCAAAATCGGTCGTCGCCCTGGTGACACTGCTGAGATGGCATTCCTTGAGTTCGTAGACTACGATTTCGAAGCTAAAGGCGCAGCTAAAGAAGAAGCGAAAGCGACTAAAGCTGAACCAAAAGCAGCTGCTAAAAAAGCGGCTACTGCGAAAAAAGCATCTACTAAACTTGTAGCGGCTAAGAAAAAGTCTGTTAAAAAGACTCAAAAGAAAGCAAGAGCAGCAGCTCGCGCTTAATTTGAATCTTCAAAATTAAGATTTTCGGGAAAGGCCTTGGGAAACCAAGGTCTTTTTTTTTACCAAAACTCTTCCTGAAATATACGGAATGTTTTTTCGTACAATCGTATTTAAGGTTTTTCTAGCTTGCAAAAAGTACGAGTCACTTTTGGTTGAGAATGTTTTGTTAGACGCAAATGCGCTACCAAAAGTAAGTCCGTACCTTTTGCTGACTCCGAGTCAACGGTTGCTCCATCGTGGGTAATCAACTAAGTTGAGTCCATAGAGGACTTGCTATGAATCAACATCTTAAAGCTATCATCATTGTTGTTATTGTCGGTGCCCTGGGTGTTTGGGGATTTAATCAGCTCTTTGGTTCAAAACCGGTTGAGAACTCTTCTTATGCGACTTTAGAGACGTATGAGAAGGAAGGCGTTCCTAATTTTGAAGCTAAAGATCTCGACGGTCAGTCTTTTGAACTTAAATCCATGGACGGGAAAGTTGTAATTCTGAACTTCTGGGCTTCTTGGTGTGGGCCTTGTATCGAAGAGGTGCCGTCGCTGATCAAGCTTGTGAAAGAGTTTAAAGGGGATGTGCAATTGATCGCGATCTCTGGCGACAGTAAGCTTGAGGATATTCAAGTCTTTATGAAGTCCTTCCCAGAGCTTAAAGATGCCAATATCAAGATCGTCTGGGATCAAGACCGCGCATTCATGAAGCAATTCCAAATTTCGCGTTTGCCTGAATCCATGGTGCTAGGCAAAGACCACAAGCTCGTGAAGAAACTTGTGGGCTCCATTGATTGGTACAATAAAGATTCCGTCGCTTACATAAAATCTCTCTTGGGAAAATAATCAATCTTCGCAGTCGTACTGCAAATCGATTTGCGTTCCTTCGATCAACGGATAAGTGAATTTCAAAACTTTGCCGTCAAGTTTGAGGCCTGAGACATCAAGGCCTCCGACTTTGACTTTAAGACTTTTTGGTTTTGCTTCACATTGCAAAGTCAGTGATGAAAGTGAATTCACGATCTTGTCTTTGAAAGTATTTAAGTTCGCGCTGTAGTCAGCGTCACAAATACTTCCAACACCTCCGTCCGTGAGGCGGGAAGCTTCTGCATAAGTATGACCAAAGTGACTTGGCGATAAATCCACGTCTTGTTCGGCTTCGCAAACCTTGTCGTCAGGTTTTACGATGATCGAACTGAACGTAAAACGAACGTCCTCGCCGAATGTTGATTTCGCGCGATCCACCATTGTTTGCGGATGGTCTTCGGCCTCAAAAGGCTGATAAGCGCCGTCGGCATCCTTTGCTTTCACGTTTTTAGGATCTCCGCCGACAGAGCGTTCGTCTTCATCGGAGATCGCGATAACGGAGATCGCAGCTCCCGGGCGGTAACATGCATGAGAAGATGAATTTTTGAAATTGTCGTGAGTCGCTTTAATCGCGCGCTCGTCGCCGGAGTTCGCTCCACCTATTGTCAGAGTATCGATCGTTGATGTGAAAATTGTATTTAAGTTGGCCGTGCCTTTTTTCAAAAGGTAGGCGGGAGTGCCGGGCGCGGGGACATAGTTAGCCCATGCTAAAGGATTTCCAAAGACCAGAGTGCCGCCGGAAGAAACCCCGCGAGTTGTGGTGATACACATTTGCCAATCGATGTTGCTGGCATCCAAAGAGTTCACGAAAGTCGACATTCTTGCTGCGAGTTTTTTAAGTTCGGGAAGCATTGAGTTTGAGTCGTCGAGCACCAACAAGAAATCCACTTGCTTGTTTCCATAAGCAACCACTTCCGTGGAGGAAATTGTTTTGCTGGGAGGTGGCTCTACAATAGAGGCCTTATCTTCCACGGACACGGGGGCAAAATTCATTTTCGCGCACGCCGTACCTAAAGTGGCAACCACACAGCCCAATGCTAAATTTAGAATCGAAGCTTTCATAAACACCTCAAGTTTCTCTTCGTCAGGCTATCATGAAAACTTATGCTAAAAAAAGAGGCATGACCCAAAAAGTGAGCGAAAATATTAAGTGATAACAGTAAGTTAGGGATTCCGTCGAAGCTCTTTACAGGTCCTGTAGAGAGCTTCGACATTCTTGAGAAACTATTTTGATGGGATCTCACTCGATCATTCTTCGAGCGAACATTTTATCGACGGAATTTTTTGAATTTAGAAACCGAGTTTTTTCTTCAGCTCATCGACAGCTTTCTGTCCTTCTTTTTCAAGAGCTTTTTTGCCTTGGTTCTCTGCATCTTTTTTGGCTTGCTCAACTTTGGATTCAGCTTGTTTTTTCTGATCATCCAATTGAGCTTGCGCCTTTTTTACTTCCTTGTCGAACTGACTGCGAAGTTGACTAAGCTGAGCTTCGACTTGCGCTTTTTGTTTGCCGATCTCTTCGTCAACCATCGCTTGAATTTTTTTGCGAGCTTCGTCGATCTTCGCCTGGATTTGTTTTTCAAATCCTTTTTGCAATTCCGGTCCCAGGTTGGAGTTCACATTCAGCGGAACATTCGGGAACTCGCCTTGGCCGTCAACAGTCAAAGTCACAACAGGAATGCCGGCAAAGACGGCTTTCAAAATCTGATCGGCGATTTCGTTTTTGGATGAAACGGCGTAATCAATTTTTGTGAACTTGTTATCCATGCCCACAGTGATTTTTTTAAGTCCTACGACTTTACCCTCAACGCCAATGGTGCCGTTAGCTTTGTTGAAAGCAATTTGCACGTCCGGAGATTGAACGAGTTCTTTCCCAACGATGGAGTACGAGTCGACTTTCAATTTGTAGTCGATAATGCTTTCAGATTTCGTGTTGTCTAAAGAAAGACGAACTAAGAAACCGAAAATTTGCATACCCGGGAAATCGCCTGCCAAAGTCGCTACGGTTGGTTTACCAATCAAACGTTGATTCGAAGTGATATCTAAAATCTCACCTTTGATGTTCCCCGCTTCAGGAGTAAGGCCCGCTTGAGAACTCACGGCCGTGCGTTTGATCCAGAAAAGCGGATAGGAATTCAGACGGCCGAATTCGTAGCTAATGCCTTTTTCACGAGGGTGAGGCTGGATAACGACTTCTTCGTCCTTCTTATCTTTCTTAAGAAGATTTGGTGGCAAGTATTTATCGGCCATCGCTTTATAGCGATAGAACTTCGCTTTGTACGGAGCTAAGTAGCGATTGAAGACGGCCATCGTCATGGCTTTCGCATCAAGCTTTGGAATGCGGAAGTGTTGTTCCAAAGACTTGATATCGGTCTTCACTTGTTTATCGATCTCTTTGTATTGCGCTTCAAGAGCTTTTAAATCTTTGCTGAGATCGTCGCCAGTGCTTTGCACTTGTTTGTACATAGCATCGCCGTCTTTATACACTTTATCGAGTTCTTGCAAAGACGCCTGCAATTCTTGCGGTGATTTAAAATCCTTGTATTTGATTTTATTCAAACGATCACTCAAGGCCTGAATGTCTTTACTTTGCGGCAACGTCTTAAGGCGAGCATCCCAATTTTGTTGCTTGGCTTTGAGATCCACTTGGAATTTCTCGATCATGGCTTTGGAGGGCAAAGACTCTTGCAGCTTTTGCAATTGCACGTTGGCATCAGCTCCGCCGAGCATTGCAATCACATCGCCAAGAACATTGTCGCCATACTGCTCTTGCGCTTCTTTTAAAGCCTGTTCCTTGAGCTTTTCGGCCATGCCGGGTTCGTTAGAAACGGGCTCTGGTGGTTTTACTTTTCCTGGATGTTTTCTTTTAACGCCGAATTCGATTTGTTCGACAGCGGCTTCGTTCACGACCACTTTGGCGCGAAGAAGCGCATCCCAAAGCATTGAGAAACGGATGTCGCCGATCTTGATTGAGTCATGAGTTGGTTTTTCAGCGTCGGTAACCTCAATGCCTTGCACGCGAAGGCTGGCGTTGAAGAAACTTGTTTCAAGTTTTGCGATGTTCACTTCGGCGCCGACAGCGTTGTATCCGGCCCACTCAAGTGCGCGACGCAAATGACCATCAAAGAAGAAGTGGAAATAAAGTCCGATCACCAAGCAGATGATGACAAAAGGAATGATGGCTTCCCAGCGAATAGGACCCTTGGCTTTTTTTGGTTTCGTAGTTGTTGTCTCTGTCATGTTGTGCCTCTTGTCCTATCCGTAAAGTTCGTCGTACTTTAGGTACCAGTTATAGAATTTCGTAGCGGCAAATGCTTTCCAGACTTTCGTTCCTTTAAAGCGTGCGACAACAGTGGCGCGATACTTGATGATGGCCACTTTAAATCCGAAATAAGCAAAAGGCAGAAGGATGATGGAAACAATCATCGAACCCATCACGATGCTGTTATTAAAACGAGTCATCGGTACAAACGGCATGTTGTACATCGTTGTAAAAAGGGGACGAAGGCTGTCCATCTCAAGAACCGCTTTGCCAAGGTAGTGTGCCGGTTGGTCAAAGAGGTATGCGATGAACTTAAAAAAGAAAGCGGCAAGGAAAGCGGCGCCGATTTGCACACGGAAAATAAAAATAATAAAAAACACGGCGAGAGTTTGAATTGATAAAACAGGAGCAAAGCCCAAGATCAATCCTAAAGAAAGCCCGATCGCCAGTTGATTAGTTCCCGTGTCTGAATTCAGGAGTTTCAGGAAGTTAAAAATCTGCTTCAATAAAAGAGTCACAAATTCCTCCGTCTTTTGGATAAGATTCTAATAAGCATAAATGCAAGGCGGCAAGTAGAAAGCCGACGACAGAGGGAGCAACTTGTCGTAGGATGCCAATGATGCAGTGGGAAACTTTAATCTTAGAAACAGTTCAGTTAGGTGGCAGTATTGTCTTTGTTGAGGACAAGGCTCCGAAGGATCTTTCCGCTTGGATGATGCCTTTTCAATCGCTGTTTTTAGGTGAGATTCCCTTTGTTAAACGTCGTGCTCAAGATCTTCTTTCGGGCCGTTTGCAAACATCGTTTCAGGATCTTGTGATTCTTTTTTCTGAACAAGATGAAATTCTAACGAAACTTAATCCTGTTCTTCAGGGGCAAAGACTTTTACTTTCATCAAATGCAGTGACTGAAAAAAATCCTTTGGTTGATTTTATTTGGTCAGGCTGTGATCTCAAAACTTGGGCGGAGGCTTTGCAGAGGCTTCACGCCGTTTGGAATCAGGTCTCCGCGATTGAAGATTATCAAGGCAGTCATCAAGGGCCTTGCCTGTTTTTAGATCGTGATGATGTCGTTGTAAAAAATGTCCCTTACAATCGTGATCCCGCTCTTGTAGAGCTGATGCCTGGCATTGATGACCTTATAAAGAAAGCACATGCGCAAGGTTTCTGGGTGGCTTTAGTCACAAATCAATCAGGCCTTGGCCGTGGTTGGATTCCTTGGACGGATTATCAGAAGGTGCATCAAAAGATGTTGTCTTTGTTAGCTGAAAAGGGTTGTTGGATTGATGATTGTGTGTGGGCGGGTTTTTACGAAAAAGAGCCGGTGCCACAAGGTCGTCAGTTTGCGGGACTTCGTAAACCGCGCACGGGAATGTTTCAGCTTGTGAATGCAAAACTCAAAGTGAATATGGCAAAATCCGTGATGGTCGGTGATAGCGCTTCAGATCTTCTTGCGGCTTTCGGTGCTGGTGTTGGACACCTTTATTTGCTGTCTTCCGAGAAGCTAGAAAAAGAACAAAAAGATCTTTTGCAGTTCCAATTAAAAAATCCTTCTTTTCAATTTACGGTGGCGAAGGATTTTTCTCAGGTAAAAGTTTAATTAGCAGCGATCTCTGTGGCTTCGACACGGTCTTTACGGCGAAGATAAAAGAAAGCACCCCACAGACTCATCAGGAAGGTTCCCACTTGGAAAGCTGTGATGCTTGTCGGACCAATCTCTGAAGGGTGTCCTGTGTAGAGATTGAATAAGAAATAAAATGCAGCTTGTCCTACCCCCACTCCAGCAGGGGAGATGGGAATGGCTGTTGCCATAAAGCCCAGTGGTGCAACTAGGAAGTAAGTTTTTGCTGGCACTTCATTAAATCCAGCCATGGTGCCTGCAAGATAAAGAAATGTGATGGCGCAAGCTTGGGAAACGAGGCTTAAGAAAATCACAAGAAGAAAGCGTTTTCCATCTTTCCCGTAAAGATGCATGCTCTCATAAAGTTTCATAAACTTTTCTGAAAGAGGAAGTTTGTTGATTAGTTTTTTAAGCCCGCCGTTTTGATAAACCTTCTGAGAAAAAATCAAAGAGAGTGCGATCACAAACGCAACAAAGAGTCCCGCAATAAACCATAGAAGCGTTAGAAGGGCGGGGGTCTTCATGATGTGATTGATGTCGTACACCATCACCACAAGAGCTAAAAGAACCATCGCAAAAAGTCCTAGCACGCGATCCATCAAGACACTGGTCACCGCGACCACTTTGCTGCCGGGATTCTCACGTGTGAAATAATAAGCTTTAATAACGTCACCACCGACTCCACCGGGCATGGCGAAATTAAAGAAGGTGCCGATAAGGCTTAATTTAAAAACCGACCATGGATGCGCGATCATGCCCTGGGAGCGAATGAGAATGCGCCAACGTTCGCTCGCAAAGAAAAGGTTCAGCAGAACTAAAAACAACGCCAAAGCCGCAGCACCAGGAGTGAGCAGATTTTTGAGCGCTGAGAAATTAAGTTTTCCTGATTGGATGAGCCAGAAAATAATACCCGCAGAAAACAGGATTTTTAAAGACTGAACCAGGAGCTTTTTAGATTGCTTAACCATGGTTCAGTCTTACTTGAAAATACCGGGGAACTCTACTTAGAAATGAGTCGTCCAGATTTTTTTAAGGTTCGTAAGGACCGTTTCGAGATTTCTCAATGGCAAAGACGTTGGGCCGTCGCAAAGAGCTTTCTCTGGGTTTGGATGAGTTTCCAAGAAGATACCATCTACACCCACAGCCATTGCAGCGCGAGCCAAAGGCCATACCATTTCGCCACGACCGCCGCTGCTTTCACCAGTTGCACCCGGCAATTGCGTTGAGTGTGTGCAATCCATGATCACAGGGAAGCCAAGGTTGCGCATCTCTACAAGGCCTGTCATATCGTTGATAAGACGGTTGTAGCCGAAAGTCGTTCCGCGCTCGCAAAGAAGGATTTTATCATTCCCTGCGTTCACAGCTTTCTGAGCAATCGCTTTCATATCCCAGGGAGCCAAGAACTGACCCTTTTTGATGTGAATGATTTTTCCTGTTTTTGCCGTTTCAACCAAAAGGTCCGTTTGACGAGACAAGAACGCAGGGATTTGCAGAACGTCTGCCACTTCCGCTGTTTCTTTCACTTGAATAGTTTCGTGCACGTCTGTCAAAAGAGCGCAACCCAATTCGCTTTTGATTTTTTCCAAGCTCTTAAGTGCTGAGTTCACACCAGGACCGCGGAAGCTGGAAGCGCTTTGACGGTTGGCTTTATCGAAAGAACATTTCAAGATCCAAGGAATGCCCAAAGACTTTGTGATTCTTTGGATTTCTTTTCCTGTCTCTAAAACCATTCCTTCATCTTCAATAATGTCAGGGCCTGCGAAAAGAACAAAGTTCTTTCCGTCGCCCCAAGTGATTGTTTCATTGCCTGTCTTCATAACGACAGGCTTTTTAAGAGGGCCGAATCCTGTTCCCATTAAAAGGCTCCTTTAACAGCCGCGATGATTTTATCTTGAGTCGCGTTGTCCATATCAGGGTACATCGGCAAGCTGATTACGTGCTCTGCAGCCCAGCGTGCGATTGGAAGTTCTTGTTTTGGATCTGCTGTGTGTTCTTTGTACCAGGGTTGGTCTGGCATAATACGTGGATAGTGGATGGATGTTGGAACGCCAGCATCAGACATTTTCTTTTGGAAGCCCGCGCGGTCTTTCACAGTCAATGTGTATTGCGCCCAAGCTGATTTGCAAGTGGCATCTACGAACGGAGTTGTGAAGCCTTCAGCTTTAATTGAAGAGAACGCGTCGTTGTAGCGATCAGCTACGCGTTGACGTTGTTCCAATTCCCAGTCGTATCTTTCCATTTTCGCAAGAAGGACCGCGCATTGGATTGTATCCAAACGACCGTTGATACCTAAACGAGTGTGGTAGTAACGAGACTCAGAACCGTGCTCGCGGATTTCTTTGATGATCTTTGCAAGATTGTCGTCGTTTGTGAAGATTGCGCCACCGTCACCGTAGCAACCCAAAGGCTTTGCCGGGAAGAAGCTTGTGCCTGTTGCTGTGGTCATGCTGCCGCTGCGGTGATCTTTGTAACGAGCGCCGAAGCTTTGTGCAGCGTCTTCGATCACGTGCAAGTTATGCTTTTTCGCGATCGCATTGATTTTATCCATGTCAGGCATTTGACCGTAAAGAGACACAGGCATGATCGCTTTTGTGCGAGGAGTGATCGCAGCTTCGATTTTGTTTGGATCAATGTTGAAAGTTTTTGGATCGATATCAACGTAGATTGGTTTTGCGCCAGCAAGAACGATTGTCTCCGCCGTTGCGATGAAAGAGAAGGCTGTCGTTATAACTTCGTCACCTTGGCCGATTCCCAAAGCCATCAATGGAACCCACAACGCATCCGTACCGTTTGCGATTGTAAGACAGTGTTTTGTTCCAACGTATTTTGCAAGAGTTTGCTCAAGCTCAACAACTTCAGGTCCGTTTACGTACGCACCGTGCTCAAGAACTTTGTGGATGCGAGAGTCGATAGACGTCTTCAAAGCTTTGTATTGAGATTTAAGATCGATAAAAGGAATAGACATTAATAGCCTCCAAAAATAGTAAATTGAAACATGAAAAAGTATCCTCCTCTTCGAGGGAAATGTCTATCAGGACAAGGCTTTACGGCTTTGGGTCGAGAGCTTTTTGGCCAGTGTTGTGAAAGTGCCACGGCCCTTTGTTTACAAAAGTCCTCAGTTTTTTGACGAATCGAGCCAAGGTGTGACTATAATTACGCACTCTCGGTGTTTGGTGATATAGATTATGAACTCAGCTCGGAGGTAATTTTGATCCCGGTAATACTGTCAGGGGGAAGTGGAACACGTCTTTGGCCCGTTTCTCGCCAGCATATGCCTAAACAATTTTGTGATATTTTTGGCCAACCACTTCAGACTTTGACGTTGCAAAGATGTTTGAGGATGGGGTCTCCGTGGATTGTGACGTCCAAGGCTTTGCAAACTTTGACGGAGCTGAATCTAAAACAGAACCAAGCAGACAGTGTGCGCGTGGTCTATGAGCCGATGGGTAAAAATACGGCGCCAGCTATTGCGGCTCTTTGCAAACTTTTAGTATCGCAACGAAAAGGCGGCGAGATTGTCGGTATCTTTCCTTCCGATCATTTGATTAGCAAAGAAGAAGCGTTTTTGAACGTGGTTTCTTTTGCAAAAACGGTGGCCGAAGAGAACCGTGTTGTGACTTTGGGAATTACTCCGTCTTATCCAGAAACAGGTTACGGCTATATTCAAACCCGCGCGGTGAGCCTTAAAGAAAAAGGGCCTTTGAAAGCGTATTCGGTGGTGAAGTTTCATGAAAAACCGGATCTGCAAAAGGCCAAAGAATTTATTGCGCAAGGAAGTTTTAGCTGGAATGCGGGCATCTTTGTTTTCAAAGTTTCTCACATGGTGAGCCTTTTTGAAAAACATCAGCCGGAGTTGTGGAAACATATTTCAAGTCTTAAAGACGATTCTTCCAACTTGGAAGACGTGTATTCGAAAGTTCAAAGCATTTCTATCGATTATGCCATCATGGAAAAACTGGGCGGTGACGAGCTGGCTTGTATTCCTGCGGAGTTCGGGTGGAGTGATGTGGGCTCTTGGGATGCAGTTGCGTCTTTACAAAAAGGCCACGAGATTTTGAACGTCAAAGGTCAGGACAATTTTGTTTTTGGAGATGCCGGGAAAAACTATTCCATGATCGGCATGGAAGATGTGATTCTTGTTGATACCAAAGATGCCTTGATGCTGGTGAAAAAAGGGCAGTCACAAGACGTGCGCCATGTTGTTGAGGCTTTGACTCAACAAAAATCTTCTTTGGTGAAAGAGCATGTTTATGAATATCGTCCTTGGGGTTATTTTGAGATTCTGAAAGACACGGAGTTTTTTAAATCCAAAGTGATTCGTGTGAATCCGCACTCTCAGATCTCGTATCAATCGCATGCTAAACGTGAAGAGCATTGGACGATCACGCGGGGCTCTGGTGAAGTCGTTTTAAATGATGAGGTGATTCCTGTGAAAGCCGGAAGCCATATCCATATTCCACTTGGTGCGAAACATCGCATTCGCAACAATACGGATGCGGTTCTTGAATTCGTGGAAGTTCAATTGGGATCTTATTTTGGTGAGGATGATATCATCCGTTACCAGGATGATTATCAAAGAAAGTAATTTTTGAAATTTTGGTTGAGACGGCATTTGATGCGAGTCTCAACCAAAAGTAAGTCTGTATATTTTATTTTTTCTTCTCGGCCTGAACTTCGGCCAAAGCTTTACGAACGGATTCTTCTTCCTCTGGCAAATCAACATCTTCTTCGTCGTGATCCGGTGTTACCTCTTGCAATGTAGGGTTCTTCGCAGCACTGCCAGTAAGGTCTTTATGGTAGGCGTAGATGATGCCGCCTTCTTTGAAGGTCGTGATCATTTTGTTGATGATTCCAGGCGCTACTGCAGGACAACCCCAGCTTCTTCCCAAACGACCGCGAGCTTTCACGTAATCTTCAGAAACATAGTTGGCAGCATGAACGACAATGTCGCGTTCTGCCGCGTTGCTGTTCGAGCCTTCGAGGCCATAAAGATTTAAAGATTCTCCGTGACCACCGTAGTAAGTGTTGCCACCGACGTAAAGACCTAAAGAAGACATCTTAGATCCGTCTACATTTGAAAACTTTGCGGCCACATTGACGCCAGAACCTTTGCCATGGGCCACGAAATGTTTGGACACGGCTCCGGTTTTAAGATTCAAAACATAAAGACGACGCTCGCTAGATGGTTTTGAGAAGTCGATGATCGCAAGTGATTCTTCTTTAATCGTAACTTCGCGGTCGTCCATATAGGTCTTGGTTTTTTCGCGAATTTTAGCCTTCACGCGAATGGTTTTACCTGCGTTCACATCAAGAAACTCAAAAGCTCTTTGCATTGCCGGTTCAGGCACTCCCTGTTTTTTAAACATGTCGTAAATGCGCGTGCCATTGACTTTAATATCATAGAGGCTTTCGGCGAAACTATTGAGGCTTAGAAGAGTGATCGTCAAGATGCTTAGAATTTTGATCATGGCAGGTCCTTATCTGTTCACGTTCAACACGAAGGGAACGTATACAAGGGACATGCCATTCAATTTGGACCCATAGTATTTCTAGCTTCGAGCTGGCGAAAGCGCAGGTGACGTTAATGGGCCTTTTGCCCAAAGGTTTGACGGGCGTCCTCTGAGATTCCACCAATGCTGCGGGTGCTGTGAAATAGCAGCTTTTTAAAAAACAATGTTGTCGATAATTTATGACGAGGAGTAAAAAAATAAAAAGGAGTTTTTATGAAGTCTATTTTAGGCGCATTGGTTTTACTTACTTCTTCTATGGCATTTGCTGCAAAAACATATCAAGTGACGGGTCCTGTCGTTGAAGTGACTGACAGCAAGATCATCGTAGAAAAAGGCAAAGATAAATGGGAGATCGAAAAAACGGCGGCTACGAAAGTGACTGGCGATCTTAAAGTCGGAGAGAAAGTGACGATTGAGTACACGATGGCTGCCGACAAAATCGAAGTGAAAGAATCTAAAAAGAAAAAGTAAAAGTTTCGTAACGTCTTTGTAATTTTAAAGAGGAAGTTTTTTTGGAACTTCCTCTTTTTTTTTATCCGCTTTAGATCTCATGCTACTGGATTGGCTTCTTAAAAATCCGAAATCTATCTTCGTTTTATTTAATCCGTTTTAGAGGGAATGGCATTGCCCGATTTCGGGGCAGTCAGTAGATTCTCAAGCTGTTTAATAACAGGAAAGCGAGTGCGTATGAGAATTCTAGTGAAGACTCTTGTATCGATTTTCATTGCTGCTCACATCACGATGATGGTGACAAGCGGGCTGCCAGATCGAAGCGTGATAGGACAAAGAATTTTAAATCACCTGCGCGATTATCAGGTGTTTTTTGGCTTGGATCAGACGTGGAGTATGTTTGCTCCGAATCCTTCGTCTGTGAATTCGTATTTGGATGCGACAATCACGTTTAAAGATGGTTCAACAGAGAAGTGGACTTTTCCGCGTTCGTCTCAACTGAGTGACTGGGATCGTTTCACCGGGGGAGAACGGTTTCGAAAATATCAGCAGGAAAATTTAAAAGCGATGGAGCGAAATGAAATCTGGCTTGATCTTGGGCATTTTCTTGAAAAAGAAGTGAACAGAATTGAACGCTCCGGCCGCGGTCGCGTGTTTGAGCAGGCGCAGTTTTATCGTCACTTCAATACAGTGAAACCTCCGACGGAGCAGTTCATTGAGCATGGAAAACTAAGCACAAACTTTCAAACGGAATCTGTTTTTCAATACAAACCCACAGAGCAGGTAAGACATGAAGCTAAAAACGATCACTAAATCTCTTGATGATTTTTTCTTTCTACCGCAACCGGTTTACAGCGTGGCTTTGCTTCGCATTGCCTTGGGTCTTATTTTGCTTCTGAACTGGTTGAGCATTTGGAAAAACCTGGATTTATTTTGGGGCGTGGATGGTATCTTGAGTCTGGATACGGCAGTGAAATATTCAGGAGCCATGCGCTTTAATCTTTTTGAGTTTCTGCCGAATGATCCGCGTGTGCCGGCACTGATGGCGGTCTTGCATCTTATCGGTGTTATCGGTATGACTTTGGGATTTTTTACTCGCGCATCGTTGGTTTTGGCTTTCTTTACTTTGCTGTCGTTTCATAATCGCAACGCCTTTATATTGAACAGCTCGGATATGGTGGTGCGAAACTTTTTGTTTCTGCTGTTCTTTGCTCCTTCGGGAGAAGCGTTTTCGTTGGATCGGTGGATGGCGAAGGTGCGAGGTCTTGTGCAAGATAAGCCCGCAGAGAGAAGTCCTTGGGCTTTGCGCTTGATGCAGATCCAGTTTTCAATAATTTACATCGCGACGGTGATGTTTAAGATGAAGGGCCCTTCATGGGCGGATGGGACGGCTGTCTATATAGCCACTCGCTTGGATGAGTTTGTACGTGTGCCGTTGGATCTTTTAAATAGTCTTATGGTGATCAAATTTTTAACCTGGTCGACGTTGGTGATTGAGTTTTCTTTAGGGACGCTCGTATGGATCAGGGAGCTTCGTTATTGGGTGCTGTTAGCCGGAGTGGCGTTGCATCTGGGAATCGAATATACGATGAGCATACCGCTGTTTGAGTGGATTATGATTGTCGCAATGATTTGTATAATTGATTCAAGGGATATCGAAGTTCTGATAAATAAAGTAAAAATATTCCGCCAAGAAAGACTTAAAGAAGCCACGGTATAAGTTGATAGTGAAAAGCCCCGCAGATCGCGGGGCTTTTTAATTGGGAAAGCATTATTTCCCGGCGATTAAGTTTGGAATTGTGGCGCGCAGTCTTTTTTCGCGAAGGAGTTGCATCCAGTGTTGGATGTCCCTGGAATCTATCATTGCGATCATCATCACGATCATCGCCCATTCGAAGACGGGAATGCTCATCGTGTATTCGATGCCGAGGTGAAGTCCAATTCCAGCCAGAAGAACCCAGTATCGTAATTCTTTAAACCAAACCAAAGTTCCAAGCGCGAATTCAACTATCAGTGTGGACCAAGTTAGAAGTTTGATGAAAAGGAGATTGTTTAACAAAGGCAATTCAAAGCGGACAAATTCATCGAGGCGCGTGGCTATATAGACAGCTGTGCCATCAACCCAGCGGTCGCCTTTAATTTTAAACATCACCGTTGCGATATAAATCACGCAGAACTGAATTTGGATTAGCCGTAAGGCCCAAGGGCTTTTCTCTGCAGGAATGTCTCCTACGAGACCTTTAGCGCGTTTTCTCCAATAGTCGACGGAGAAATAATCTCCGCAGTGGGTGAACATTAAGAAGAATAAAAAGACGCGCAAGACAGAGTCCGCGCTGTTGAGAATAAATCCATTGCGATGATGAAAGGAAACCATGGTGACAAAAGCCACGAAGATCGCGGTGCGTGTCCATGCTCCCACTGTCATCGCTAAGACGGCGATGAGATTCATCGTCGCCAAGACCATCACAGTTTTTGATGTATTCGGTAAATAGTCGAACAAAGAAAAGCGCAGTTGGTTTCCGTACTGCTGTGCTGTTGCGAGTGAGACAATTCCTTCAGGTCCATAAAGAGTGTCGAGATCACAATAGATCATCATCCAATTGAAGATCATCAGAAAGCCCATTCCAATACGCAACAGAGCGACACTGTAAACGGGTTGTGGTGCGAATAAAAAATCATGGAATGCTTTAAAGGCTGTTTTTAGCTTCATATCTCACCTTCTCGACCGTAGGGACGTAATAAAAAACGGGATCCATTTTATAGTAAGTACTGAGCGTGCCGTGCGGAATGAGGGGCGCTTCAGGAGGCGGGCGCACAACACTGGAGTAACGGTTAAAAATAATTTGTTTTAGAGCGCGGTGATGGCCATCGAGTTCTCGCAGTGCGATCTGGCGAGTGATATATTTTGAAATATCAAACCATGCGAGTTCATTTTGATTTGGCAGAAGAGTTTCCTGGCCAAAAAGTCGATAGCGGTCTCCGACAAGCACACGACGCATTCCTGTCATCAGCGTTTGGCGTGGGAGTGGCCACTGTTCAACGGTGCCATCTTCGAAGTGCAGTTCTGCCTGAATGAAAGCGTTCGTGTTCATCGGATTTGGAGCAAACATCGACCATGGTTGATAAAGCATTCCGAAGGCCTGATATCGTGAAATGAGTTTGATGAATCTTGCTCCAAGAGCACTTCGATCCGGTAAACCGTCGGTGATCATGATTCCGACATTCACTAAGAAGAACATTATAATGATAGTCTTTTGGAAGATTCCAAAAATTCGACGGCATTTGTCTGTTCTAAGAAATTTAAACACTAGAACCCCCTCGAAACTTATTGTTTGTGATTCATTTGGTCTGTGGTTCTTAACATAAATTTTTTCGGAACGTTCTTTACTGTTGTGAAACTAAGATGACATTTCCCGAATTATTTATTTCTTAGCAGCAACACGGGGTGATGATTAAAGCGGCAACCTAGCTGTGTTCCGTAATTGTTTGTGATGATCTCAATTGGCATTTTTCATTCGAGAAATCGTGTGAAAAGAAAAATAATTTGGCGGCAAAGAGAATAGATTGTGTGTTCCAACAGTTGTGAGGCTGTCAATTAAATGAATGAAACCATCAATTATTTAAAGTGCCAAACTTGTTTTGTGAGATTTAAAGATTTCCATCAAGGAACACAAAACAAGCAACAAACACAAAGGAGAATGCACATGACTGGGAAGTCAAGAAAGGTTGTTTTCTTGGCCGGAGTCACGTTGATGGCAAATTTCGCGCTCGCGAATAATCCTTCAGCGAACCCGGCTTGGAAAAATATCAACCAAAATAATCAGGCGGTAAATTCGAATACGAGAACCGTCGTCGATGTTCGTGGACAAGGGGGATTTATTAATCACAAACCCTCAGCTCAAAACACAGCTGAAGGTCGCTGCTTGATGAATAATGTCTGGGTTCAGTGCTCAGAAGCGAAGTTGAAATTCTTTGCTGGTAACAATGGCAATAGTGGAGTTGTTGGAAATGCCGGCATCGTCGGTAACAACGGTGTCGTAGGAAATAACGGCAACAATGGCGACAACGGGAACAACGGTGTTGCTGGAAGCGCTGGGATCGTTGGAAGTTCTGGACTTCTCGGTGTCACAGGGAATAACGGAAACAACGGTAACAATGGCGATAACGGAAATAACGGAGTTGTCGGAAACTCTGGCATTCTTGGAAGTGCCGGCGTTTTAGGAAACGTGGGCAACAACGGCAATAATGGTAACAATGGAAATAATGCCAATAATGGTAACAACGGTGTTGCGGCGTCCAGTGGTATTGTTGGAAATAACGGTATTGTTGGAAATAATGGCAACAACGGTAATAACGGAAATAATGGTAACAACACAAACAATGCTAACAATGGCAATAACGGTAACAACGGTGTTGCGGCGTCCAGTGGTATTGTTGGAAATAACGGTATTGTTGGAAATAATGGCAACAACGGTAATAACGGAAATAATGGTAACAACACAAACAATGCTAACAATGGCAATAACGGTAACAACGGTGTTGCAGCTTCCAGTGGTATTGTTGGAAATAACGGTATTGTAGGTAACAACGGTAATAACGGAAACAACGTTAATAACGGCAATAACGGAAACAACGGAAACAACGTTAATAACGGCAATAACGGTAATAACGGAAATAACGGTAATAACGGTAATAACGGAAACAACGTTAATAACGGTAATAACGGTAATAACGGAAACAACGTTAATAACGGCAATAACGGTAATAACGGAAACAACGTTAATAACGGAAACAACGGAAATAACGGAAATAACGGCAATAACGGCAATAACGGAAATAACGGAAATAACGGAAACAACGGAAACAACGGAAATAACGGAAACAACGGAAATAACGGAAATAACGGAAACAACGGAAACAACGGAAATAACGGAAATAACGGAAACAACGGTAACAACGGCAATAACGGAAATAACGGCAATAACGGAAATAACGGAAACAACGGTAATAACGGCAACAATGGTAATAACGGCAACAATGGTAATAACGGAAACAACGGGAACCACGGAACAACTGGTTTTACGACTGGATTCGAAACTACTACAGCCGGTGAAACGACTACTGCCGGCGAAACCACAACAGCTGGTGAAACAACAACGGCTGGTGAAACAACAACGGCTGGTGAAACAACCACTACAAGCTCAACTGGTTCTACAGCTGAAACCAGCACAACTGGTAAGTTTGAAGAAAAAGAAAAGAACGAACTTAAAGCTAAGTTGAAACCATTGTTCCACTTGAGCTTTGACTACGGTTCTTACATCGTGAACTTGACGCCTCAATTCAGAGACGTTGAACCGAAATCTTCATTCGTAAAATACGATTATAAACCAATGGCGTCTTCAGATGCTCTGATCTATGGCGACTACCGCGATGGTTTCCAAAAAACTGTTTACGGAAGTCTTGAAGTAGGTCTGGGTGCTCAGGTGCGCTTCTGGTTCGACAACGCAACGGGAGTTCTAGATCATTTCTGGGCTTACGTAGGCGTCTTGCCGATCATCGGAAAAGACACAGAGTCGACTCGTTACGTAAGCACACTCGACAAAGCTTACGCTATGGGCGGACGTTGGCAGGTACCTAAAGAAGCTTCTGACCTAGATCGTTGGGATACTGGCGACAGCATCACATACATGGGTCACGGCGGTATCATCTTCTCTGCTGGAGCAGGTATTGGTCCGGTAGGCGTTGGTGTTGCAAAATTGGCGACAGGTACATGGGAAACTTACGTAGAAAAAGTAGGATCTGATAGAGCTTACGTGAAGATGACTCGCGGTAAACTCGACAGTTTCTCTATGTTCACGAAAGTGGCGATCTTGAATCTTTCATTGAATGAATTCAAATATGCCGATGACGGATTCTCATTCTTGTTCGACTTGACGACAGAGACAGGTAGAAAAGCTTACGAAGATCTTATTCGTGGTAACGTTCTTGCGTCTGAAACTTTCGCAAGCAACAAACCTAGAAACTTCGTAGAAAAAGCACCGGTGTTGAAAGTGGAAACTTTCCGCAACGTATCTACGGGTAAAGTTGTCAGCAAGTCACTTGCAATTCCTATCATCTGGGACAAAACGTATAGCAAAGGTCGTGTCGCTTCCTTCACGACATCTGATATGCATATCGACCGCAACACGGCTCGCGTGCACTACGGTATCTTCTCAGATTCAGAGGACACTCGTTTCTGGTTCAAACATAAAGAAAAAGACTTTATGTTCTACGGAGCGAAATACTCAGTTGAAAACTGGGATACTAAAGCGCGTATGGACAGCATGTTCGGTACATACAGCTACTCATTCAAACACGAGTCTAGTAACGGCGATCGCCTCAGAAAAGGTATTCGTGAACTTGTTAAGAAAACAGGTTTGGATACTTTGATGGTGAGCGTGCCTGACAGAGACTTGGGTTACACAGGCATCGAGTTCAACGTGAACTTCAGTGATGAGAACACGATGAGATTGATGATGGCAGCTCAGCGTATGGGCCAAGATGAGTTTATCAACGTTTCGACAGATCAAATTTATGACTACTTCCGTTCAAGCAACGATCCATACGATCTTTGCATCTTGGATCGCGGTGGTCCTTGCGTGAACTCTGTCAACCGTGACACAGCAAATGCTGCAAGCAAAATGTACTACGCTCTAAGAACGATGTACAAAACAATGAACTCGGATCCAAGAGCGTTCGCTACAGCTTATGGTCAGTTCGGTGAAGGTATGGCGGAAAACCTCTTCACATTCAGAGCAGCCATGAAACTTGCAGGTTCTGGTGCGACTATTGACTACTTGATTGAAGGTACAACGATTTCAATGTACTTCCGCGAGTGGACAATCGACTCTAAAGGTCGTTGGGCGCCAGTTATGCAAAGTCCGTTGTATAAAGGACTTCCATTCAAGCCAGCAACTCGTCACTCACGAGTGCGCGGTATGATCATCGGTAACTCCGATGCGGGAAAAGTTCCGCATATGACGCCAGTGACTTTCTAATCTGATTGGAAAGCTCATAAAGCAAAGGCCACTGATTATTTCAGTGGCCTTTTTTTATTCTATTTTAACGACGTAACAGAGCGGCTAGAGTCCGTATTCGTAAATGAGGTTGTCGGTCATAAGATCACCGACCATAAATGCCAGGCGTCTCGCGTTGGCTTCCCACTCCTCAGGGGAACCTTTCGCCAACTGCCCTAAGATTTTTTGCATTGCCGTCCATTTATCGACAAATGAAGAGACGGACGATTTCATTGCCGGGCAATTCTTGAAATATTCAAGAAGGACAGGCAGCGCTTGTTCTTTTTCAAATGCACGAAGCATATCTAAAGAAAGCACATTGGTCGTGCCTTCCCAAATTGAAAACACTTGAGCATCACGAAGCAGACGGGGAAGTCCCGTGTCTTCGATGTAGCCTGCGCCGCCAAACATTTCAACCGCTTCGCTGGAAATTTGAATCGCTTTTTTTGCGGTGTAAAGTTTTAGAATCGGAGTCAGTGCTCTTAATAAAACTCTTTGTGAGGCCGAAATCTCGCCGACTTCCTCTTGTCCCAGAAGGTGAGAAACAAACATGCAAAACGCAAAACAGCGACGATAGTCTTCTTCAAGAGCTTTCAACGTTTCTCGGTGCAGAGGATGATCCATAAGAATCTTACCGAAGGCTTTGCGTTTTTTGGAATAGTCGGTTGCCAAATCCAAAGCACGACGCATGTGTCCGGTTGCGCAGATGGAATTGTAGATGCGCGTGATATTTAGAACACTTGCGATTTTTTTAATTCCTTCACCTTCACCGCCGATCATACGAGCCGGAGTCCCCTGAAGACTCAACTCCGCCGTCGGCAGGGCTTTGGTTCCAAGCTTGTCTTTCAGACGATGAATTTGAATATTATTGAGCTGTCCTTGCTTGTCGCGGAGTTCAAGATAAAAAAGGCTGAGCCCCTTGGAGCCGGCGGGGGCTCCATCAGGACGAGCCAGCGTTAAGGCCATTTGTGACGTTGTTGCTGAAGTGAACCACTTCGTTCCATGCAGCGAGTGTGTCGCTGAAAACAAGCTGGTTTCTTTAAAGGGATGAGCGTCTGTAGAAGTGCCGCTCACATCAGAGCCGCCAGTTCTTTCCGTCATCCATTGTCCGGCCGTCCAAAAGTTTTTTGGATCTTTGGATAAAAGGTGAGGCAGAGCTCTTTCTTTCAGGTCATTGCCAGCATAAATTTCCAGAGCGCGGGCCGCGCCGTCCGTCATTGCCAAAGGACAAGAAAAAATCGCCGAGCTTGGCGAATACAAATAAAGCAAAGCCATTTGATAGACACGAGAGAAGGCTCCGAACTTTCTTTCGTAAGCCGTGGCAACGATACCTTCTTCGGCGGCGACTTTTTCGAGTTGCTTCCAGCCGTTCGAAGTTTTGATGTCGTCAATACGACGACCCCAAGGATCGAAAGGAATATGTTGAGGTGGTTGAGCCTCGGCTTCTTGGGCCCATTGAAGCATGTCTGTGACGGCTCTTTCCCCGAGGTGATCGAGGTGGGGCAGAGCTTCCTTTTGTGCGTCAGGAGGGAGGACTTTTTTTAAAAACTTTTGCAGAGTTTCATCTGCACGATACGTGTTCGATAGGCTTGGGCCGTCTTGATAAAAGTTTTTCATACCCGATAGTTTAGGCTTTCAGAGGAAGGGGGACAAGAATATGTCAACTGCCTCGCCTTTTTTAAGAAAATTCTTGCCGTTTTGTAAGGGAGTGCCTATAAGAGCCCCTCATTTTAGAGGGAGGGGCCGTGGCCCGTATTTTATTAGCTATCAGCTTGATTGCTTTGGTGTCCTGTGGACTTAAATCTCAACCTGAGGTCGAGACGACAACTGGAACGGGAATTATGGGCGGGACTTTAGTTTCGGAAAAAGCTCCTTTGGCTTCCGGAATCGTAGGAATTTATGATCTCCAAGACAACGCGATCTGCACAGGTTCTCTTATTGCTGAAAATTTTGTTTTAACAGCCGCTCACTGCGTGCAAACAAAGCCTTCAAAATTGAAAGTCGTTTTCGGTGTGGACGTGGATGCCGCCATGGCGACTCGTGAACCTGACGTTCTTCAAGAAGTTGTTCGTAAAGTCGTTGATGTGAAATACCATGACTCTTACAAACCGGAAGAGCATGAAGAAAAGCAATCTGACTGGGGCGATATCGCTATCATCAAGTTCGCGGGAACTCTGCCAGCAGGTTACAAACCTGTGCAAATGCTTGCAGACTCAAATGTTCTTCGCCGTGGAACTGTTGTCACAGTTGCAGGTTACGGCGTGTCTCAAGTCGATGTTGAACCTATCGATCCGAAAAAAGTTAAAAACTTAGACGAAGCTTTGGAGTACGGCGAAGTCATGTGTGACGACAATCTTAAGAATTGCCTTAAAGTTGATATGTCAGGTGACGGCGTTCTTCGTGAAACAAAAGCTCCGATTTCATCTATTCAAATGAGCGAAGTTCGTTTGGATGAATCTAAAGGTCATGGCACATGTGCCGGTGATTCTGGCGGTCCAGCTTATATCGAGCAAAATGGACAATATTATCTTTTCGGTGTTACAAGTCGTGGCAGCCAGCTTTGCGATGGTGTTGGCGTTTACACGAATGCAGTCTACTATAAGACGTGGATTGCGGAAGTAATGCAGAAAATGAAATGATAAAACATATTGAGATCTGTGCGAGCTGCGCAAAAGGCTCGGCGACAGACCCTGGGTTTTCGTTGAAAGACTTCGTCGAAGCTGTTCAGCGGGAACTCTCCGAAAGAAAACCGGAAGTTCAATGGCAGGTCCAAACAACGTCCTGCCAACGGTTTTGTCCTCCGCAAAAAATCACTTTGATTGTTTCCAACAAACTGACAATGTCCCGTGACGCCACCGTTGAAAGTGTGGTGGAGGAAATCCTTCGCCGTGAAGGTTAAATTCTTTGAAAGCGTTTGAATGTCATCACGGCTCCTAAAATAAATACGGCAGCAAAGATGATATGCAAAACGTGATCAACGGTGCCGAACTCCAAAACTTTTGGAATGGCTTTCCAAAGATAGCGGTCCTCTACAATATTGCCGACATCGGGCAGGCCTTCGCGGCCTAGGGCAAAGCCCACAATTCCTAAGAGCCCATAGATCGTTCCGAAGACGTAACTAAACCTTTTAGCATTCGCAAGACTGTCAAAACCAAACCATAAAGCCAGGGCACCTGAGGCCACGTGGATGGCGTTATGTGTATAACTGAGGTGTGCGCCAAGAAGATTGTCGACAACAAAACCAACAAGTCCCGTGATCAGCAAAAGTACACCCATGATCACGCAGACTTCCTGGGAGTAATTTTTCTGAATTGGTACAAACGTTTTTGTGGGTTGGGCCTGATAGGTTTTTGTCGCCTCAGTAGGAAGTGGAGTTACATTAGAGGGAGGTGTTGTGGGTTTTCTCTGTTTTTCGAGTTCCATAAAAAGCTCCTTCTTTCATTAGAATTATGAGCCTTTGGAACGGCAAAATCATGCAGACGACAAAAGATGTGACAGAAAACAGCAAGAGGCTTGTTAAGCCTCTTGATAAAGTGGAATGAATTCAAACTTTGTCACGTCGACAAGACCTCGGTCTGTCAGCTTCAATGTCGGAATCACCGGAAGAGCTAAGAAAGCCATCTGAATAAAAGGTTCATCCAGTACGACTCCAAGCTTGCGGAATGCCTGCTTCAGATCTTCAATGCCGGTTTTTATTTCTTCAGCACTTTGCAAACTCAAAAGTCCTGCGATAGGCAGTTTCACAAGAGCTTGCACTTTCCCTTGATCGACAACAACGAAACCGCCGCCACAGTCGATAAGCGTGTTCGCCGCAAGAGCCATATCTTCGGCGTTTGTGCCAATCACCATAAGATTGTGTGAATCATGAGCTACAGAACTTGCCAAAGCGCCGCTCTTTAAACCAAGGCCTTTCACCAATCCTAAGCCCGGTGGTAAACCTTTGCCGTAACGCTCGATATTCGCCATATAAAGAACATCATTTTCTAAGAACTTTTGACCATCATAGCGAACAGTTAAGTGCTTTGTGATGATTTCATGAGGCACGATTTCAATCACATTGTAGCCACCCGCAGTGAGTTTGTACTGAAGATCTGCGGCAGTTAAAAGGGCACGCTTCATCGTGTTTTCTAAGGGCGGAAGAGATTTTTTTAATTTTTCTTGAACGTGATTTTCCAAAGAAAGTTCTGAAACAAGTTTTCCACCGATCATCACTTCTTGAATGTGGACTTGTTTTAGGTCTGAGATTAAAACTAAATCCGCTTTTTTACCCGGAGCGACCAGGCCTAAACGCTTTAAACCAAAGTGCTTGGCTGCGGAATAAGTCGCGAGGCGATAAGCCACATGCACCGGAACATTGTGCTTATTAATGAGTTCGCGGATTAAAAAATTAATGTGACCTTCATGCGCGATTTCAAAAGGATTACGATCATCCGTGCAAAGAAGACATTGCGCAGACGAAAAATCGTTTACTAAAGGCGCGAGCGTTTTTAAATTTTTTGCGACACTGCCTTCACGAATGATAAGGCCCATTCCTTTTTGCAGTTTTTCTCGCCCTTCTTCGATCGTCACGGTTTCGTGACAGTTTTGAATTCCAGCCAGAAGGTAGGCATTCAAAGCTTTACCTCTTAACAGGGGCGCATGGCCGTCGAGGTTCAGGTCGTCAAAGGCTTCAATTTTCGCGAGCACTTCTTTATTCGCATGGATCACGCCTGGGAAATTCATCATTTCAGCTAGACCCAAAACGGAAGGATGGTCCCTGTGCGTTTTCATTTCTTCTAAAGGAAAATCACTTCCTGTTGTTTCAAAACCGGGAAGAGCGGGTACGCAAGATGACATTTGTACAAAAAGATTTTGGTGCATGAGTTCAGAACTTCTTAAAAACCACTCAAAACCTTTTCCCCCCAGAACATTTGTGATTTCGTGCGGATCACAGATGGCTGTGGTTGTGCCTAAAGGCAAAGTCGCTTTTTCAAATTCAAACGGCGACATCATTGAAGATTCAATGTGCAAGTGTCCGTCAATAAAACCCGGTGTCACGAAAAGACCTTGGCCGTCGTAAACGCGTTTTGCAGGACTTCCAAGATATTCAAGACCAACGCCAACGATGAATTCTCCACCAATAGCAATGGCCGTGGGATAGGTTTCTCCGGTGATCACATCCAGCATTTGGACATTGGTGATAAGCATATCAAGTTCTGCGTCACCACGGGCTTGAGCCAGGCGCTCTGGCAATTCTCGAGAAGAAATTTTTTGAGTTTTCTTTTTTGCCAAAGAAGTGGCCATGGATATTCCTTTATGTTGAAGCTTCGTTGCTTCTACCAAAGATCTGATCTTTTGTTCTTAAAATTTGCGCAATGATGCTAAAGGCGATTTCAACCGGAGAGTTGCCACCAAAGTCTTCACCCATCGGGCAATAAAACTTTTCAATCACGTCTTCAGGGATGCCGGCTTGTTTCAGATCGTTGCGCAGACGTAAATACTTTTGATGACTTCCGACGTTCCCAACATAGCTGAAACGATCACGGTGTTTCATCGTTTCAATTAGAACTGGTAAATCCGTGCCGTGTCCCATCGTCATCAGTGTGACAAAAGATCTCTCGGGAAGTTTTGTTACTTCGCCTGCCATATCCTCTGTGCAAAGAGTCGTGAGCTTGGAAGACGTTGGAAGTTTGTCCAGCCATTCACGGCGCGGATCAAAACAAGAGACCTTGCAGTCGAGCTTTAAAAGTAGGCGAACGAATTCTTGGGCAATGTGGCCTGCGCCAAACACGGCGACGTGAAAGGGGTGCTCTTGTTCAAAGAGTTCAAAAAAGAAACTCACCACTCCACCGCAAGTCATACCGATGTCTTTTTGTAAGTTCCAATCGGTAAATAAGTAACGCGTTTTTTCTGTGATCATTTTTTTGGCTTCTTGAATGGCGCGGTTTTCAACCTTGCCGCCGCCGACGGTTCCGTATTCAAGGCCGTCAGCGCTGATGATCGCGCGGGCTCCAACCTCTTGCGGGGAAGAGCCGATTTGTTTTACCAAAGTGACAACAACAAAAGTTTTTCCCTTTTTCTGAAGGGCCGACATTGCGCCTAGAAAATCTTCGAAATTTCCTTTACTCATAGCGAGCTAGCTCCATTAAAAGTTCTTCGGGTGTTGCCGGAGATTTAATATTTGGAATTTTTGACGTCTTGTATTTCAAAGCATCTTTCAAGGCCGTCCATACGCTGATTCCCAATAAGAACGGTGGTTCACCGACGGCTTTCGAGCGGTGGACATTCTGACGGTTTTCGTGATTCTCAATAAATTCGATATTGAAAACGCGAGGGGTGTCTTGAATGTTGGGGATTTTGTAAGTCGTTGGAGAGTGACTTAAAAGTCTTCCGTCTTTGTTATAGAAAAGTTTTTCGGATGTCACCCAACCCATGCCTTGTACGAAGGCACCGGTGACCTGGCCGCGATCAATGCCAGGATTTAATGGACGTCCCAGATCCATGAGAATATCTGTTCTTAAAACTTTGTATTCTCCGGTCCATGTATCAAGTTGCACTTCGCTTAAGGCCACACCGTTTGTGAAATAGCTAAAAGGCGTTCCCATGCTGCGCGCTTTGTCGAAACCAAGACCTTCCGTTTTAAAGTGAGCGTATTCTCCTAAGGACATGCGATTTAAATAAGCCTTCTTTACAAGATCTGCCCACGGCAGTGTTTGGCCTGATGGCAAGTGTTTGACCTGCCCGTGATTGAAATCAAAATCTTCAAGGCGAAGAAGTTTTTCGTCAACAGGTGGACACTCGGCAATATCGTTCATCGGTGTGCCCGCGATAATATTTTGAAACAGCCACGCCAGGCGTTTTTTAATTTCTAGGCTGGCTTTCAAAGCCGCTGAACCGTTGATATCAGAACCGCTCGACGCCGCTGTGGGCGAAGTGTTGTGATTTTTCTCCGTGGAGGTCGCCATCACTTTGACATCGGGAGCTGGAATCCCGAAAGCGTGAGCCACGATTTGTTGAATCTTGGTGTTTACCCCCTGACCCATCTCCGTTGCACCCGTTGAAACTTGCACAGTTCCATCTTTATGCACATTCACCAAAGAATTTCCCTGATTTAGGAAGCGAGCTGTGAAGGCGATACCAAACTTTGTCGCCGTCATTGAAAGACCGCGGACCTTGCCATTATTAAGCGAATTGAATTTTTCGATCTCTTCACGGCGTTTAAGATAGTCGCTGTCGTTTTTCAAACGAGTGAAAAGCTCTGGCAAGGGATTGTGATCCAATTTTTGGCCGTAGTGAGTGACATTGTTTTTCTCTTGGCCATAGCAGTTGCGCTCACGCACTGTCAGTGCATCTATTTTTAAATGTTTTGCGATGTCCTCAATAAGACTTTCAATGGTCATTGTGCCTTGAGGGCCGCCGAAGCCGCGGAATGCGGTGTTCGAGTGCATATTTGTGCGAACGACAAAGCCTTCAATGTGAGCATTGGGAAGATAATAGGCGCCATCAATATGAAACATCGCTCGATCTAGAATAGAACTTGAAAGATCGGCATAAGCACCACCATCAGCATAGAGCTGGGCTTTGAGACCCAAGATGCGACCTTCATTATCGAAACCGATTTCATAGAAATTCTTAAACGGATGGCGTTTTCCGGTCATCACCATGTCGTCGTCTTTTGAAAGGCAAAGGCGAGCAGGGCGTTGCATTTTTTGTGCAACTAAAGCTGCCATTGCTGCAAACGGAGCCGCCTGACTTTCTTTGCCGCCGAAACCTCCACCCATGCGTTTGACGATGCAAACGACTTCATGCAGTTGAAGACCCAAAGCTTCTGCAACCACGTGTTGAGTTTCACTGGGATGTTGAGAGCTTGAGTGAATTTCCACTTGGCCATCTTCAAGCGGGTAGGCGATACAGGCTTGTGACTCCATGTAGAAGTGCTCTTGGCCGCCACACTCGAAAAATCCTTGAAGGCGATGCGGAGATTTTCTAAGAGCATCTTCAACATTACCGCATGCGAAAGCATTGGCCTTGTAAATAAACTGCTGCTTTTCGATGGCCTCATCAATAGTCAAAATCGCAGGCGATTTTTCGATTTCAAATTTCACTAAAGGTTTTGCGCGCAGCAAAGCATCCATGGATGTTCCGACTAAAATCACAGCGGGCTCATCATAGTAACCGATTTTTTGATCTACCAGGATGGGCTGCTCCGGAACAATGGTTCCCCACATGTTGTGATGCAAGTCTTTGGCTGTGAAAGCCGCTAAAACTCCGGGAGCTTTGATAGCGGCTTCCGTATCGACTTTCTTTAAAGTTCCGGCTGCGGCGGGAACACCGATGGGTAAAACGAAAACTTCTTTTTGTGTCAAAGTGCGATCGTCAATAAAAACGCTGCCGCCAGTAACGTGGCCACGAGATGAATCATGGGGGATATTTTGACCTATGGACATGCAGCGGCCTCTTCACGAAGTTCAACAAAACATTTATGGAAAAGATTTTCGGCGACTTGCAGACGATAGTCTTCTGTCGCACGCAGATCAGAAATCGGTTTGATATGTTGACGAGCTTCCATTCCCGCGTTTTTGAAAACTCGTTCGGTGAACTGAGCCCCTTGCAAAGTTTTTTCAATCTGCGGTAAACGCACTACCGTGGGGCCCACGCCACCTAAAGCAATGCGCGCTTCTTGAATGCTGTTGTTTTCAATTTTTAAAGCTGCCGCAAAAGTCACTGCCGAAATATCGAGGTCTTTACGAAGGGAAACTTTATAAAACTTCGTGCGCCAAGTTTTTGGCAGATGAGGAATCAAAATTCCAATGGCCATTTCTTCCGGCAAAAGATCAAAAGACTTATATCCTTTATAGAACGCTGTCAGAGGAACAACTCTGTGACCCTTGGCTGATTGGAGGTGAACTTCTGCATTCAAAGCCAAAAGGCCCGGAATGCTGTCACCAATGGGAGAACCGTTAAGCACATTGCCGATCAACGTCCCCTGGTTTTTGATTTGCGGGGAAGCAAAGACACGCATCAAGCGACTGAGTTCAGGATGAGATTCTTCGGCGAAGTTTTCAAATTCCGTCAAAGAAATTTTTGCGCCAACCCAAAGGCCTTTGTCCGTTGTTTCAAGCTTTGCCAGTTCGGGAATGCGATTGACGACTAAGACCTGATCTAAAAAGGATTTTCCTTTGTTGTGAAGGACTCCTAAGTCTGTGGCACCTGAAACCAAACGCACTTGCGGAGTTTGCTCCTTAATACGCAAAGCCTCATTTAAATTTTTTGGAGCGGAGACTTTCTTTTGAGTTCCTTGAATTTCGATCGCATCGTCTGCGATTTTTTGAAATGAACTTTTAGAGGCGCTTGTGTTGTATCTGTCGCTTAGCGGCTGCCATTTTTTTAAATCCATGTGCAATGCAGAATTAAGAATCGGCTCATAACCCGTGCAGCGGCAAAGATTTCCAGTCAGATGATTGCGCGCTTTTTTCTCTGTGATCGGAGTTTTTTTCTGGACGCAATTTTCTGCAAGTCCTGAAAGGGCGCAAACCATTCCCGGCGTGCAGTAACCGCATTGGCCTCCATGAAATTCGCGCATCTTGCTTTGCACTTCACTGAGCTCTTCCTCCATGGCGAGGCCTTCCACCGTGACAACTGAAGCCAGGTCGAAAAGATAAACGGGGGCGATGCAGGAGTTCAAAGTTTGAAAGGCGGACCAAGATCCCTCATTCCAACGCGCCACAAGAGACGTGCAGGCTCCGCAGTCACCTTCAGCGCAGACGACTTTTGTCCCCGGAAGAAGAGCATGATAGCGAAGATATTGCGCCAAAGGCAGAAAAGCTTCGTCGCCGCCAATGGTGTGTTCGACACCGTTGATAAGAAGATGGATTTGATTACGAATTGTTGATTGCGCCATTTAAAATTGCTCTCACAAAATGACAGTCAATACAAGATTTATTCAGTGTGAGGCGGCAAAAGCGCGGTGGGTTCTTACCAACTCTCGTCGGAAAAGGAACGCAGCCGGAACGTCTTTGATATGTCTTTCATCCGTTGGCTTGCTTCTCTTAGTGGGTTGGCTCTTCATAGAGGGCAAGAACAACTCGCAACAAGGAGAAAGCGATGAAAAAGTTAGCTGTGATTTTGGCGTTAAGTCTAGCGGGCGTCTTTGCCCATGCAGAGTCCGCAGATTCTCAAACTCAAGGAGATGCATCCATCAATGGCCGCGCCTGGGCGTGCGGGCTTGCTTTTAAGGGTACTTCCAAAGGACTTAAAGTTATCGTGGGCCATTTTTCAACCGTGGCTTACGGAACTTTGACGTGCAAAGGCCTTGTGAATAAGCATTACAGTCAAAACGTTAAGATCACCATTGGCCATCACTGGTTGGGTCCCACAGTGGGAGCTGGTTACTTCAAACTTGCCGGTGTGTCTTCAGAAATCAGTTTATTTAATTCATCACCTAGCGTGATTCTTGGTAAGTACAAAGTAGCTCAAGGTGAAGCGGCTATTATTGGCGGTGTCGGAGCTTTCACGGCGGTGAAAGTTGGATTGCCGCAGTTGGCGTTTAACATTTCGCTACAACTGCTTAAAGGTGTTGGTGTTCAAGTGGGCATTGATAAATTAAGAATTGAAGCCGTAGATTAGTGGAGCCTGCTAAGTTGAGAGGAAAGCCCTTCAGCATTTGAAGGGCTTTTTTATTTTCTATTGTTTCTTCACGTAAGCGTTGATACGTCGGCCTGGAGCTAAAGAGCTCGTCACGGTCACGCTCGTACCTTGAGAAAGATCATCCGTCGTTTTATTTTCAAAATCGATATTGAAGTTGATGCTGCGAGAGCGATTACTTGGGCAGCTAAAGACACCTTGGAAGGTTTTGCCGCTAGCAAGAATGATATCCTCCCAGAAAAGGCTTGGGCTGAGCGAGTAGGTGCCGTTGCAGACTTCATCGCCGTGGCCGTCAGGATAAGTTCTTTGCAGTTCAAATTCTTTGGTATTTACAACGCGAAAGTTTAAATAAACGCGTTGGAATCCCGCTTTCGCTTCCACTTTGTAGCGTCCTACCAGATTGCCTGGCGTGATCTCCGCAGCAAAAGCTTGAGTGCAGGTGAATAGTATTAGGGCTGTTGATAATAGATATTTCATTTTTCCTCCGTATTAGTGGAGGAAGTTTTATACAGGAATAAAGACCAGACAAAATAAAACCCAAAACTGTGGGGTTTTACATAGTCGCAGTTCACTTGCATTGAGGGAGCAAGTTCCTTGCAATTGCATTAGGAAAGACGAGGAACTTTTGTGACAATAAATCTCAGACTGAGAGATATTGTTATTTCTCGGTAAAGAACTTGTAATGGGAAGCTTATTTAGCATATATTTCTGGTGTGAACAGAGTGTTTCGATCCTTTATTTTTCTAACGCTTGTTGTATCCCTGGCTTCGGTTCTGGTCGGAAATGCACTCTCCTTTCATCTTCATCAAGAAAAAACTTCGGTCGAAGTTTCATTACAAACTGAATGGCATGATTCGGCGACAAATTGCGAACACCAAGATGTGGACCCTTGCGCAACGGGGCATTGTCACTTAGGACATTGTGCAATTTTATTGTCATCTGAAGACACGGGTTTAGCGTCGCCTTTGATTTTAGGTTCCCTTTATACTCAAAAAAATAAGAATCTTTTAGACCGCTCGATCGACGGTCCATTTCAGCCTCCCAAGCACACCGCTTAGTTTTCCGCGAATTTAATTTAAATAAAAATTTAAAAGGTGTGACCTATGTCTTATTTAAGATTAGTTCCACTGGCTCTTTTTGTTTCGTCCATGGCATGGGCGAAAACAGAGGCCTGTGGCAATGTAACGACTTATCAACAAATTATCGCGTGCGCCGAATCGCGTTCTCCTGAAGTTTTACGTGCAGAATCCATGGTGAATGCGAAAAGAGCTGCTACTGGCGCCGCAACTCAGCTTTTGAATCCTGAACTTAGTGTCGATAGTGTAAAAGATGAAACGGATGTCTCTTTGGCATTTCCGATTGAGCTTGGCGGGAAACGCAAAGGGCGTAAGGAAGTGGCAGAGGGTGAAGCTGGCCGGGCGGAGCAAGAGTTGTTCTTAGCCAAAGCTCAAGTGCGTAAACAGACTCTTTTAAAGCTTTTGCGTCTTCGTCAGTTTTATTCCGAACAAGGTTTAATGGAAGAATCGCTAGAAACATTCACGAAACTAGTGAAGCAGTATGAGTCCCGACCGCTGCGATCTCCAGAGCAAGAGGTGACTTTGACGGTTTTTAGAGTCGCTAAAGGAGATTATGGATTTAAGAAAATGGAATACGATGAAGAGCTGGCGAGCTTAGAATCGTATTTCCAAATCAACACCGGATTAAGCCTTGAGGTGATTAAAAAAACTCTTCCAACGACAAGCGCAAAATGGCCGGTTCTTGAGAATCACAATGCTGATCTGAAATCGTCGCCGCTTTTAGCTCTTTATGATTCGGAAATTCGTATTGCTCAGGGTGAATTGACGAAAGCGCGCGGAGATGCTTGGCCCACAATGAGCATCGGTCCGTCAGCGAAGTTTACAAAAGAAGATGGGAAAAATACGGAACATTATGGTGTGAATTTAAGCATGCCTTTGCCGGTTTTAAGCCTGAATGGTGGGAACAAGGCGACGGCCAATGCTCTTTTACAGTCAGCAGAGACTCGCAAGAACTTAGCTCTTCAGGAACTGCAGGCAGAAAAAGATCGACTTCTAAAAATCTATCGGCGCTCCGTGAAAGCTTTAGAAGAAACACCGACGGGAAAAGTGCTCGATAAAAATCACCAGCGTATGGAAAGTCTTTTTGCTCGTGGAGTGGTGCCAAGCTCCCTGGTGATTGAGGCGCATCGTTCCTTGGTGGATTTTGAAAAGACCCGCAGTGAAAGGGAAACAAAAGCCGCGGAAGCTTATTTAGATTTGCGCATTCTTCAGGGCGAATCGGTGGAGTTAAATTTATGAAAAAAATCTTAATTATTGTATTTTGCGTAGCTATTTATGGATGGACCGCCGTTGCTAGTGAAGGTCACGATCACGAAGAGAGTCATGAGCATGGTGGTGACGAGTCCGAAGAAAATGGCAGCGTAGGACCTGATAAAGGAATTACGTCTTTTGACGAGCATGACGGATTTAAACTTTCTCCGGAAGCTCTTAAGAACTTTGAACTTAAAACGGTGGCTTTAAAAGGGGCGGTCTCTTGGGAAATTCCTGCCAGTGCCGTTTTATATTCCGGCGAAGAAGTGAATCTCTATCGAGTGCGCGAAGGCTTTTACAAGCGCATTGATTTTGACACAATTTCGAAAAACGGTTCTCAAGTAAAAATCAAATCAAAGGACTTGCAAGCTGGCGATGAGGTCGTTGTGCAAGGAGTTGGCTTTTTAAGAACCGCCGAAATCGTAGCATCAGGCGGTGCTCCTGAGGGGCACAGCCACTAAGGATATTTATGATTAACAAAATAATTCATTTTTCAGTTTATAATCGCGCCTTGGTTTTGCTTTTCACGGGAATATTGGCATTGGCCGGAGTTTATTCTTTTCAACACCTGCCCATTGATGCTGTTCCTGATATCACAAACAACCAAGTGCAAGTGAACACGACAATCGAAGGCCTGGCGCCAGAAGAGATTGAACGCACGATCACCTTTCCCGTGGAATCCTCCATGCGCGGAATTGCTGGTGTGACCGAAGTACGCTCCATCACTCGTTTTGGTCTTTCGCAGGTCACGGTGGTTTTTAAAGATACCGTTGATATTTATCGCGCAAGACAAATGGTGACGGAACGTCTGCAAGGAGTGTTGCCGGAGCTTCCGAAAGGGGCGGAGGCAAAGCTTGGACCTGTTTCAACGGGACTGGGTGAAATTTATCAATACACTTTGGATTTTAAGAAACCTGCGCAAAATCCCGAAGCCCGCTTAAAACAAATGATGGAGATTAAGGCTCTTCAAGATTGGTTTGTGAAGCCGCGCCTTTTGACAGTCGAAGGTGTCGCAGAAATCAACACCACAGGGGGATTTGAAAAGCAATTCCACGTTCAACCCGATGTCAAAAAAATGGCTTCTTACGGAATTCATTTCGAAGAAATCGTAGAGGCTTTAGAGAAGGTCAATAAAAACGTCGGTGGCGGATATATCGCGCAGACGGCAGAACAATTTCTTGTGCAAGGAATTGGACTTTTTAAATCGGCAGCAGATATTGAAAAGGTTTCAGTCAAACAACTGGATTCTTTTCGTATTGTGAAAGTGGGCGATATTGCCAAAGTGCGATTGGGTAAAGAACTGCGCACGGGAGCTGCGACCTTAAACGGTCAAGAGACTGTTCTGGGAACTGTGATGATGCTCTTGGGAGAAAACAGCCGGACGGTTTCAACACGTGTTCAAGGCAAGATCGAAGAAATAAAAAAGACTTTGCCTGAAGATATCGAGATGACAACGGTCTATAACAGATCGGATTTGGTTAATGCGACACTGGGTACGGTTGAGCACAATCTTTTGATGGGGGCGACACTGGTTATTGTCGTGTTGTTCCTGCTTATTGGAAATATTCGTGCCGCAGTCATCACTGCGATTACGATTCCTCTGTCCTTGCTGGCAACCTTTTTAGTGATGAAACCTTTGGGTCTTTCCGGAAACCTGATGAGCTTAGGAGCTCTTGATTTTGGTATCATCGTCGACGGTACCGTGATCTTGATTGATAACTGCGTGCGCTTCGTTCACAAAAAGAGCAAAGAGTTTGGACGGGCATTAACCAAAGAAGAGGTTCAGAATGCCGTTTATGAAGCAGCCGTTGAAGTGCGTGTCGCTGCGGGCTTTGGCGAACTGATTGTTATTGTGGTGTTCCTGCCGATCTTTGCGCTTGTAGGTGTTGAAGGAAAAATGTTTACACCTATGGCAGCGACATTTGCGATTGCTGTGGCGTCGGCCTTGGTTCTGTCTTTTACAACAGCGCCAGCGCTGGCTTCATTAATCTTGTCCGGAAACGTGAAGGACAAAGAACCGCGCTTTATGGAGTGGATCAGAAAGGCTTACCAACCTCTGCTTGAAATCACTTTTAAACACAAGACGGCGACACTGTCAGTGGCGGTGATTTCAGTTTTAATTGGCGCTGTGCTTTTCGCCAAACGCGGGGCGGAGTTTTTACCGCAACTCAGTGAAGGTTCTTACGCCTTTCATATGATTCGTCCTGTGAATATCAGCTTGGATCAATCCATGGCCTTCCAATTGAAGGCCGATAAAATTATCAAAGAATTTCCTGAAGTCGAAAATGTCTTTTCGCGCATCGGAACCAGCGAGGTCGCAACAGATCCTATGGGTGTGAATATCTCTGATACTTACATCATGTTGAAAGATCGTTCTGAGTGGCCGAAATCCTATGAAGGAAAAAAGCACACTTATGAGTCTTTGGTAAAAACTTTGATCGCCCGTTTAGAAAAAGAATTGCCAGGCCAAAATTATTTGGCGTCACAGCCAATTCAAATGCGTTTCAATGAATTGCTTGAAGGAACAAGGGCCGATGTTTCTGTGAAAGTTTTTGGCCCTGATTTGCAGGCCAATATGGATCTGGCAAAGAAAGTTCAAGAAGTGGTAGCGCAAGTTCCAGGAGCTGGAGACGTTGAAGTGGACTTAGCGGGAACCAGTCCTGTCTTGCGGGTTGAACCCAAAGAAGAAGCCATTCAAAAATATGGCGCTGATATCTCTGAAGTTCTAAGTACAATTTCAATTGCTCTTGGAGGACAAGAAGCTGGGTACCTTTATGAGAATGAAAGAAAGTATCCGATTGTTGTTCGACTCAGTGATGAAGAGCGCTCGGATCTGGCGACGATTCGTGCTTTGCCGGTGGGATTGGGTTCTAATTCGACAACGGCTTTGTCGAACCTTGCGACTTCCAAATTTGCAGAAACGTTTGGTTCCATCAATCGTGAAGATTCCAACCGTCGTTCGGCGGTGTTGATCAATCTGCGCGGTCGCGATACAGAAAGTTTTGTAAACGAAGCGCAAGAAGCGGTTGAAAAAGCCATTGAACTGCCTCAAGGATATTATCTGCAATGGGGAGGGAATTTTAAAAACCTTCAAGAGGCGCGCAACCGTTTATTGCTTCTGACCCCTGTGGCTTTGATTCTGGTTCTTTTAATGATCTATGCTGCGTTTAAAAGTCTGGGTCAGACGATGTTGATTTTCTCCTGCATTCCGTTTGCATTAGTCGGGGGCGTGGTCGGGCTGATTGCCAATGGATTGCCATTTAGTATCTCCGCAGGTGTCGGGTTTATTGCTCTTTCTGGAATTGCGGTTTTAAATGGCGTTGTTTTGGTGAACTATTTTAATCAGCTTAAGCTTGAAGGAAAAACTGGTAAAGAGCTTGTGATCGAAGGAACACTCATCCGTCTTCGTCCCGTTTTGATGACGGCCCTTGTGGCTATTTTTGGTTTTTTACCAATGATGCTCTCAACGGGGATTGGAGCTGAGGTGCAAAGGCCTCTGGCTTCTGTGGTGATCGGTGGGATTGTGTCTTCAACGCTTTTGACGTTGATCGTGTTACCAACTCTTTACGCGATATTTGAAAACAAATTTAAAGTGCGCGTAGCTCACTAATGTCGTGATATGAGACAGAGATGCCTTGCCGGAGTTTCCGTCGGCGAGGCATTTCATTTTGAGAAAGTGTTGATTATGACGGTGAGTGTATAAACCTCTGACGGTGATAGACAATTTAGGGCACTTTGCGAGAGGCCCTCTTTTTGCTTTGTGTATTTGTATGACAAAACAAAACTGTCTCAATAAAAGTTTTAAAATTGTTCCAATGGTTGTCTGCTCACTGATTGCGATGGCAGAGGTGGGAAGTGCGAGATACAGTTGTCCTGAAGGTATGGCGCAATCTACGGTGTATTTTGTGCCGCACATTAAGGACTACTGCTCTTCCGCAACACCTTGTGCAAAATTTAAAAGACAAGTGAGAATGCAAGGTTCAGGAACTCTTCCTGGAAATAAGCTTTTAACTTATACAGGCAAGACAGTGGATCTGGGATCTTGCGAAACGGCGTTTGGAGCGAGCGGTAACTGCCTGATTCCTTATATCTCGGTCGCAGCGGATCCTAGATTTTATAGTATGGGTGATATCATTGATATGCCCGCTTTAAAAGGCAAAGTGATGACGTTGCCGAATGGAAAAACTTTCGTTCATCCTGGATATTTTATCGTGCAAGACACGGGGGGCGCGATCAAAGGTAAAGGCCGCTTTGACTTCTTTACAGGTTCTTTGAGTATGAAAGATCCAAAGAATACGTTCGGTGCGAAGGGTGATCCGGAGCTTCCATTTTTGGATAAAGATGCCTGCACGAACACAAAACGTTTCACGGTGGTGCGCAGAAGTTCATTTAGCTATCAACAGAAACTCTTGGCGATTGAAGATGCTTTAAGAGGCTCTTCCTCTTCTCCCAAAGTTATGGTGGCTTCTGTCTTCGGAGGGGCGAAATAATGAAGGCTTCTTTAGTGACACTCCTCGTGATGATCGGACTTTTGACTATGGGATTTACATCCAAAGCGAAGGCCGAGATTGATATGTCAGAGCCTCCGTTTTGGATGCCGTCTTACGAAGAATTCAATGACCTGCAACCTGCGCAAAAAGATTTTTATTTGGAAAAATTCATGCCTTTAGCGGCGAAGGTGCCAGGCCTGGAGAAACTTTCCAAAGAAAAAATGAAAGATGCGACAGAGTGGTTTCAAACTTGGAACAGTGTGCGCAGAAAGCTTTATGAGGCCTGTCAGGATTCTTCGATACATGCAACCTGCGAAGAAATTGCCGATGTTCGCATTGACGCTTTAAATATGTTTGCCAACCAAAAGCAGGAAAATCGTTTGGCCGACCGAGAGGCCGCTAAAGAAAAAGAAAAGAAGAAAAAGAAATAACGTCTTAAATCTTTTGCGGAAATTTGGTGATTCTAACGACACCCGTTCCGCGAATGTCTTCCAGACTTTCTAAAGAACCTAAAGCAGCAATACATTTCCGTGCTTCTTCCGTGGCGCTCCAGCCGTGTTCGACTTGATCGCGTAAAAGCACATAAGCGTGAGAGCCGGGTTTCAGAGCATTTATCAGACCTTTAAACAGACTTTTAAAATCGGAATCCATAAAAAAGCGACAGCGGTTTTTAAACTCAGACGGAGAGAGCTTTCCCTGGCCTAAGTGAAAATAAGGGGGATTGCAAACGATCACATCAAACTTATTCTCCCACGCTGCAGAAGCAAGCACGTTATAGTTTTGATTGATGAAGTTTAACTCCGCTCCGATGTCTCCCAGTCTTTCGACATTGGTAGTAAAGTGGGAAGCGTAGATGTCTTGCACCTCCAAGAAATCAAAAGCTGCAAAAGTTTTATTTGCTTCTTTGTAGCAATGAAAAAGAAGATCCAAACCGATCACGCCACAGCCGGAACAAAGATCAAGTCCTCGCCAAGTGGAAATATCTTCATCGCGAATCAATTCATAAACCCGACGAGCTAAAAAAACCGAATCATGGGAAAAACGATAATCCTCGGGCTGAGAATAATTCAGAGTGAAGTGAGGATTGATCGATGACATGTTCTATTTACGCAGCGTTTGAGGGAAAAAGGCAATCACTGCCACGGTGAGCAAACACATAACTCCATCAAAAATACTTCGTATTTGAGCCGAGACTGGGGATAGTGACCGGAATTTTGAGTTCTTCTTCGATTTTTTTTCGAAGTTCATCGGCAGCGATAGGTTCCCCATGCACTAAGAAAATCCGTTGCGGTTTTTGAGGAGCACTTGCCAACCACTGTAAAAGTTCTGTTTGATCTGCATGGGCGGAAAAGGCATCCGATGTTTCGACTTGTGCCGCTATGTTTACATAACTGCCATGGACCTTAATAGCCGTTTGATTATTGGCCAAACTCCAGCCTCTGGTCCCAAGAGTCTGAAAACCGGCGAGCAAAATAATATTTTGAGGATGGGGACCAAATGCTTTGAGATGATGTAAGACTCGTCCACCGGTAAGCATGCCACTGGCCGCGATGATCACCATGGGGCCGCGTTTTTCATTAAGGGTTTTGGATTCTTCAGAAGTACGGACAAAGTGAATTTGGGCAAGATAAGTATCAAATTCCCCGTCGTGCAGCTTTTGGAAATCATGATACTTCTTGTAGAGTTCGGACACTTCCACTCCCATCGGTGAGTTGAAGTAGATCGGCATTTCAATTGGAATACGACCTTTGCGTTTGAGTTCGATAATTTCGAAGATAAGATTTTGGGACCTGCCCACCGCAAACGCGGGAATTAAAAGAACACCTTTGTTATGCCAAGCGCGAAGAATTAATTTTTGTAAGAGATCTTGTGTTGAGACTTTACTATGAATGCGATCTCCATAGGTAGATTCCATGATGATGTAGTCGCATTTCTCCGGCGCTTCGGGAGGAAACATCAATGGATCGTCATAACGTCCAAGATCTCCCGAAAATAAGAACTTAGCCTCTTTATCCCAAATGTAAACGGAAGACGCGCCAAGAATATGGCCACTGGATTTAAATTGAAAAGAAAACGAACTCATTGTTTTCGTTTCATTGAAAGGAACAGGCTGTAGCAAGGGCAATACTCTTTTTGCGTCGTCAAGATCATAAAGAGGCTCTGCCGGATGATGTTTGGAAAATCCTTTTTTATTGGCATACGCCGCATCTTCCATCTGAATTTTGGCGGCATCAAGCAAGATAATTTGCGTGAGTTCCGCAGTGGGAGGCGTGCAGTAGATCGGGCCTTTAAATCCTCTCTTTACTAACAGAGGAAGATAGCCACAATGATCCAAATGGGCGTGTGTCAGCAGGACGGCAGAAATTTTTTGCACATCGACAGGAAATTTATCCCAATTTAAAAGGCGCAATTGTTTTACACCTTGATATAAACCACAATCGACAAGAATTTGTTCGGCATGATTAGAGACCAAAAACTTCGAACCAGTCACGGTGCCTACACCGCCAAGAAAAGAGATTTCCATCTTTTTACTATTCTGCATTGGTCTTCTAAACTCAATACACCGGCGGGTGGATTTGTTTAAACGCAGTGAGAAAAAGGGAACCAAAGTTCCAGCCGAAGAATAAGATAGGAAGGACATGAATAAAGTTCGTTCTTTTGTTATTTTAAGTCTCTTGATTGGGCTTGCACTATTGTGGGTTCCGCGGCAGCCGATAGATCCATTGGAGTTGATAAATCCATTTAAAATTCTTCAGCTGATTTTGTTCTTAGCTTTGATTCAAATTCTGGGTGTTGTGATCATGCGGATTTTCAATGAGAAAATTGGGGGTATCGCTTTGGGAGTCGTGAGTGGTTTTATTTCCAGTACGGCTTTTACGGCATCACTCTCTAAGCAAAGTCATCAGGCCAGTGAAGATGAGGTGCGGTTGTTGAGCTTGTCTTACTTAAGTTCTCTTTTGGGAATGGTTGTTGAGGCTATAATACTGGTTTTCATTGGCACGACGCAAATGCACTGGGAGTTTTTAGCGATCGTTTTGGTGCCGACTCTTTGGACAGTGGGTTTGATTTATTGGCGAACTTATCGTTTGCGGCACGTCGTATTTAAGAAAGATCCCGTTCCTTCTTTAGATATTGCTTCTTTGATCAAGCTGGCAGTTTTTGTCGGTATTTTTTTGATTCTCTCCAAATTTTTGCAAAGATTTTTTGGGAAATCCGGCATTACTTTTTTAACCTTCCTGGTTTGTCTATTTGAATTGCACGGCTCTGTTATTGGGAACGTGCAGCTTCATGAATTGGGACAGTTGTCCGTGCGCGACCTTGGCAATCTTTTGGCGATCGGCATTTTCGCATCTTATTTGGCCAAGATGATGCTGGTCGAAATGTGGGGAAGCCCACCGCTTCGACGAAGAGTGAGGCTTTATTCGCTTCAACTCATCTGTTCTTTGGCGGTGGGATGGTTTACTTTTTTTTGGATTCTTAAGGATTGAAAACTAAAGTGATATAGACAAAGAACACAGTCAGATGCACGGCTCCTTCAAGCAAGGTTGTGCGTTTGTTTGAAAATGTCAGCGTGCTTAAAAGTAACGTCAGTGCAAGCAAGGTCATCTCTGTCGGTTTAAGTCCAAGCACCACGGTCTGGCCTGTTACAAGACCGATGATCAAGACAGCCGGAACTGTGAGGCCCACTGTGGAAGCAGCCGCTCCTAAGCATAAGTTGATCGCGCGTTGTAAATCATTACGAGCCACAGCCTTTAAAGCACTGATGCCTTCGGATGTGAAGACCATTGCAGCGACAACAACCCCGCCGAGTGCCGGAGGCAATCCCAAGTAACCGATACCGTGATCCAAAATTTTAGCTAAACTTTTTGAAAGAAAAACGATGGGAAGAATATTTAATAGCAGCAAAACGGTGTGCATGAACACCGTGTGTTTGCTGATGGTTTGTGGATCTTCTGAAGAATGATCAGCCTTCGTCGCTTCAAGAGCGTCGGGATGAACAAAAAAAGCCTTGTGACGTCCTGTTTGAGTGATGAGAAAGATTCCGTACAGCACGACCGTGAATATGGAAAATGCGATGGCTTGTAAAGGTGTGAGGGTGCCGCCGGATGTAGAAGTTGTGAAGTTCGGCAAAATCAATGCTACGACTGTCAGCGGAATCAAAATCGCGAGATAAGAAGCCGAACCTTGAAGGTTGTAAGACTGCTCGCGGTATTTAAATCCACCAATGAGTAGCCCCAAGCCGACAACGCCGTTGAGAACGATCATAAGAACCGCAAACATCGTGTCACGACCCAGAGTCGGAGCTTCTTTGGCTCCTAACATGACAGCGGCGACAAGAGCGACTTCAATAATCACGATGGAAAGCGTTAAGATCAAGGTGCCAAACGGTTCCCCTAAAAGAGCGGCTAATTCTTCGGCCTCATGAACGACGCCGAATGCGGACCAGAGGATGACAGCGAAAAGCCATACAAAGAAACCTGTTAGAATAAAAGGGGAGCCCAATTCATTCAGCCAACTTGCACCAAAGGTGAAAAAACAAAGAACCGAGGCCCAAGCGACAATCAGTCTGACAATTGAGATTTTTTGCAAATGATCTCCCTGCTGAAGGTTCTTCCAATAATCATTGAAAAAAACGCGAGTCTCAACAACAATGCCTTTATGTCGCAGGAAATAAACAAAAAAGAAACGGCTCTCAATCCGACAGTCAAACGTTTGGGGTTCATTTCATTTCTTGCGGATGTCTCAAGCGAAATGCTTTATCCTATCACGCCTATTTTTTTAACCACGGTGCTCGGAGCTTCCGTTACATCGCTGGGAATTATCGAAGGTACGGCTGAAGCAACCGCAAGTTTATTAAAAACATATTCGGGCTTTTGGTCTGATCGCATTCGCAAAAGAAAAGTCTTCGTGTGGGTGGGATATCTTTTAGCGGCCTTGGCAAAACCCCTCACGGGACTTGCACAAAGTTGGACTCATGTTTTAGGTGCACGCTCTTTTGATCGCGTGGGTAAAGGTTTAAGAACGGCGCCTCGCGATGCTTTGCTCGCGGAATCTGTTCCAGAGAATCTGCGCGGAGCCGCCTTTGGTTGGCATCGTATGATGGATACCTTAGGCGCTGCGATCGGCCCCTTGCTGGCGATTCTTTATTTACAGTATTCCAGCAATTTAAGACTGATTTATTATTTGGCGTTTATTCCGGGACTTCTTGCGGTCTTTGTTGCTTTGACGATCAAAGAAAAAAGGCAGGAGTTGCCCCCACCACCAAAGCATGAAAAGTGGGCCGGATTTTCTACGTTACCGTCACGTTTTAAATATTATCTTTTTTCCTGGACGATATTTTCTTTGACGAATTCCAGCGACGTTTTTTTACTACTAAAAACGAAACTTTCTGGAATCTCTCTGACAGACACTATTTTGATGTATTGCTTTTATAATATTGTGTATGCCTTGGCGAGTCCTTCATTGGGAAAACTCTCTGACAAAATCGGCCGTAAAAGCGTCTTAGTATTTGGTCTTGTGGTTTTTGCTTTGGTTTACGTGGGATTTGCTTTTGCCTCAGTCCCTTTGCACTTCTGGAGTTTGTTTGGTGTTTACGGTCTCTTTATGGCGGCAACGGAAGGTGTCGGAAAAGCTTTCGCTATTGATTTAATGGACAAAGATAAGAAGGCCACGGCGGTAGGTTATCTTGGCACCTTCACTGGCATTGCGACCTTGTTTGCCAGTGCTGCGGCGGGATTTTTGTGGGACCACTACGGCCCCGTGGCGACTTTTTTGTATGGTGCCAGCGGAGCATTGATTGTGTCGGGAGTTCTTCTTACACGAAATTGGTCTCGCGGGACCTAATAAAGATTTTCTAGTTTTACTTTCGTCAGTTCTAATTCTTTTAAAAGCTCGTACTTTCTTTTTTGAGAGGAAAACCATCTTTCCGTGGCTCCCACCAAGTCAGGCGAGTTCTTAATACCGCGTTTGTACTCGCTCACGGTCATATCAAAATATTTTCTGGAAGTTTCAAGTTTGCGTTCATTGATTTTATAGAGGTCCATCAGCTCCGTCATTTTCTCTTTCAGAGTTTTCGAAGTGCTGATCGAATCAAATACAGCCTGTTGCACTTGAGCTTTCTTCGCTAAAACGTCAGCGCCTGCCGCCTTGTTCTTTTGATAAGTATCAAATCCTGAAAAAAGCGGAATACTAAGTTTTAAAGCGTACTGGGACTCATTAAACTCCCAAGGAGTGTCTTCTGTAGGAGTGATTCTGCCAAAGCTATAGACGAAATCAAGAGACGGCAGAAACTCTGATTTGATTTCATTTTTCTCACTTTCACTAAAACGACTTAAAAGGTGGGATCGCTGCACATCAAGGTTTTCCTCTGGCGCATGGGCAGGAAAATTTGCAAGTGCCGTAAAGTCTTCATAAGAAATTTTCTCAAGCTCGGCATCATCAATATCGCCTCCAAAAAGCTGCACAAGTTTGTGATGGGCTTCTTGATGGAACTGATCAATCTGGCGTTTTTGAATGCGCAGTTCTTCTTCTCTTAAATCGAATTCGAGATTGTCGACAGAGCTCGTCAGACCCGAAGAAACTTTTTTTGCGGCCATTTTCTTTTGTTCTTTGGTGATGTTCTCTTCTTTAACAAGAATTTCTTGCAGACGGTGTAGATAGATCATCTCGCCAACGACTTCGGTCAGTTGCTGACGCAGTTCGCGTTTTTTCTTTTCATAGTCGATTTTGGCGATTTGAACTTCAAGAGCCTTTTTGTCGGAGACCGAAACATCGCGGAAGCCTTTAAAAATATTAAGGCGGCCATCGAGATATCCAAAATAGCCGCGGTCTCTTTCATTTGGATCGTCGAGGTGAACTTCTCCCCAACCGCCAACGGCTTCGAGTGTCGGATAGTAAGAAGAATAAGAGGATTTGCGCAGTCTCTCTTTTGACGTGATTTCATTTTCTAAAGATTGAAGGCCTTGATTTTTTTCAACCAATTGCTGTTCAAGGGAGCTTAATCCTTTAAGTGCGTAAGCGTTCGCGCTTAATAAAAAAACGATCAAAAGAGAGCTTGTTCTCATGTCTTTTCCTATACCTTATTTTTCAACTTGAAACTTAAAACTGTCTTTTTTACCGGAAGTTTCTGTCGTCACGTTCACTTCAAGACGATAAGCATTTTTAAAATCCACTTGGGTTACAAACGCGCCGTCTTTATTTTCAAGTTTCAAATTTTCTGCTTTGCCTTTAGGTGCTTTTGCTGTGGCTGAGACTTTCACTTGAGATGCATTTAGGTCTTTTCCTTCGTGAGAAACAGGATAGATTTTTAGTTCTGTTCCGGAAACCATGTACTCAAGATTGATTTCTTTTCCAGGCAGAGCGGTGCCTCCGTGAACGGCTTTAATCACTCCCGGAGTTTCGTGGCCTTCATGGGCTAGAACCGGTTGTAGAAACAAGATCGTGCTGAGCGTGATTAAAATATTTTTCATAGATTCTCCTAATGGTGTGTTGGTTGTAGTTCTATTTCTTTTGATTTTATATTTTGTTCCGCGGATTTTCTTCCAAAATGAAAGAAGACGGTCGGCGTTACGAACATATCTAAGAGTGTGGAGCTGATCAAGCCACCGACAATAACGACCGCTACAGGATGAAGAATTTCTTTTCCTGGGTCGCCTTTGGCTAAGACCAACGGAAGAAGTCCTAAAATCGCCGTCAGAGCTGTCATCAGAACAGGGACGAGCCTTTCTAGTGAACCACGAATGACCATTTCTTTCGTGAACTGTTCTCCTTCGTATTTCATCAGGTGCAGATAGTGTGAAATCATCATAATTCCATTACGGCTTGCGATTCCGCACAAGGTGATAAAAGCCACCATAGTTGCGATTGAAAAAGATCTGTCTGTCAGGAAAATAGCGACCAAGCTTCCAATCAACGCCATCGGAATGTTAAGCATAATCTGAACAGCGATAAAAGAAGACTTAAAGTGAGCGTAAAGAACAATAAAGATGCCGATCAATGACAAAACACCTAAAAGCAGAATCAAACGGCTGGCCGAACGCTGACTTTCAAATTGCCCGCCATACTGAAGGAAGTAGCCTTCAGGGACTTTCACGTCGTTTTGGATGCGTTTTTGAATATCCATCACCAGACTGTCGAGATCACGTCCTGAAGAGTTCGCGGAAACCACAATTCTTCTTTGCGCATTCTCACGGCTGATTTGATTGGGACCTTGGGACTCATAAACGTCCGCAATTTTTTCCAACGTGATCTTCGTTCCATCGGGCATAATTTTTAAAGGCGTCTTTTTGATCAATTCTAAATTAGCGCGGGAATGATCGTCAAAACGCATGTACACGTTGAAAGTTCTTTGTTGCTCAAGCACTTGACTGATCACTTCACCATTCAAAGCTTTTTCTAAAGTCTCTGAAAGATCTCCCAGCACAATACCGTATTTGCCGGCATCTTCTCGCAAGAGCTGGATTTTTACTTGCGGAATAAGAACTTGTTGTTCTACTTGCAAGTCGACAAGACCCGGAGTGCCTTCAAGCGCTTTATAAATTTCCGCCGCCTTAGCACGAAGAACATTTAAATCACTTCCGAAAACTTTCACGGCAATTTGCGCGCGGACACCGGAAAGAAGGTGATCGAGTCTATGAGAAATGGGCTGACCAATATTAATGAATACTCCAGAAACTTGTTTTAGTTTTTCGCGCATCTCTTGCAGGACGATTTCACGAGGACGACCGCCTTCTTTAAAATCGACGTCGATTTCGGAAGAATGCACTCCTTCCGCATGTTCATCAAGTTCCGCACGCCCTGTGCGACGGGCAACGGATTTGATTTCAGGAATAGACAGAAGAAGGTTTTCGATCTGCAGGCCCAGTTTATTGGATTCCTCTAGCGAGATTCCAGGCTGAGCCAGGGCACTGATCGTGGCTGTACCTTCGTTGAATTTAGGCAAGAAATCACGACCCATAAAAGGAATTAAAAGCAGAGAGGCTGCGAACAAGGCCACGGCTCCGCCCATCACAAGGCGATAATGATCCAGGGCTTTCACAAGAACTTTGCGGTCCCAGGCTTTGAGTATTTTTACGAGTTTTCCATCTTCGTGCTCAGCAAATTTGTCTTTGCTTAAAAGGACAGAGCATAAAACAGGCGTGATTGTTAAAGAAACAAATAGGGAAGCAATCAATGAAATGATATAGGCCACACCGAGCGGAATAAAGAGACGTCCTTCAATGCCGCTCATATAAAAGAGTGGCAAAAAGACGAGAACAACAATAATCGTTGCAAAGACGATGGAATTGCGGACCTCCGACGAGGCATTGTAAACGACCTGCAATGCGGGCAGGGGATGGGCCAATTTTTTATTTTCTTTAAGACGACGAAAGACATTCTCTACGTCGACGATAGCATCGTCGACAAGCTCACCAATCGCAACAGCCAAACCTCCCAGTGTCATGGTATTGACGGAAAGTCCGAAATAATGAAAGACGATGGCGGTAACAAGTAAAGACAAAGGAATAGCCGTCAAGGTGATGGCGGTCGTACGAATATTTAAAAGGAATAAGAAAAGAACGATAAACACTAAAATCGTTCCGTCGCGAAGGGCTTCTTTGACGTTATCTGTAGCGGCTTCAATAAAGTGTGATTGTTTAAAAAGATCTTTTGTCAGAGTCGCGCCCGGAGGAAGAGCTTTTTCTAAATCTTGAAGGGCTGTATCTACAGCTTTTGTAAGCTCAATGGTATTTGCGCCGGGTTGTTTTTGAATGCTCAAGATAACAGCTGGCTGGCCATTCACACTTCCGTCACCGCGTTTGATTTGCGCTCCGATTTTTACTTCGGCAATGTCTTTTACGAAAACAGGTTTTCCCAAGTGAAGTCCGACCACAGTATTGGCAATGTCTTCTTCAGAGCGTATCGTTCCGATATTGCGGATCAGGAATTCTTTTTTATCGATATCGATGTATCCGCCAGTCGTGTTTAAGCTGATTTTTGAAAGGGCTTTTTCAATATCTTCTAAAGGTAGCTGTGCTTTTTGAATTTTCTCGGCCGATAAAAGTATTTGATATTGTTTTACCCCACCTCCGATGGAGATCACTTGCGCAACTCCAGGAATTGCTAACAAGCGGGGGCGAATCGTCCAGTCTGCTAAGGTGCGCAAATCCAAAGGGCTGACTTTGCCGTCCGCAGAAGAAAGACCAATGAGCTGAATTTCTCCCATAATGGAAGCAATCGGTCCCATGACAGGAGTGACTCCTTGAGGAAGCTTTTCTTTGGCAAGCTGAAGTTTTTCGGCCACCAACTGACGGTTGCGGTAAATATCCGTTTCCCAGCCAAATTCCACATAGATGACGGAAAGCCCAATGCCTGTCGTGGAACGAACCCTTTCAACTCCGGGAAGTCCGTTTAAAACGGTCTCTAGCGGTAAAGTGACTAAAGTTTCAACCTCTTCGGGAGCCATGCCCGGAGCTTCGGTCATGATATTCACAGTGGGACGGTTGAGGTCCGGAAAGACATCCACGGGCATTTGACTCACAGTAAAAAGGCCGTAAGCCATGATCAGCACACCCAGGGCAATGACAAAAAGGCGGTGGGTGAGTGAAAAACGAATGATCCGGTCTAGCATGCAAACTCCTCTGCCGTAACTGTCTCTATTAAGAGGCGACGAGGCACTTTGTGACAACAAATTTATATATATTACGCACGGTTCGTGCCAGAGGTTGAATTTCCCATCGAAGATGCAAAAACTTTAGACAAAAAAAGAAACATATTTTGAGAGTCATTGAAAGCGTCAAACAATTGGTGAGACCACTAGTTCATGATGATCCAGTGTGGCCAAAAAAGTTGAGAGCGTTCGGCGAACTTTGTAATCCTGTTATTAATAACCACACAGGAGTCGCCCATGAACACAAGGATTCTGTTAGTCGCATTAGGACTATGTGCACTGTCAGCCGGATGTCAGAAAGCTCCGGAGACCAGTGGGGACGTAGAATTATCTAGTTCGACATCTTCAGTGAGCTGCAAACCTGGTTCACAAAAAATCAGTCCAGACGCTTTGCAAATCCAAGGTGAGACTGTTGGCCAAAAAGGCGAGGCCATCAGTTATAAACTTAATGAGCAGCTTTCTTGCGATGGTTCCCAACAGGTTGTTTGGAAAACCGTTGGTGGAAGCACGACTGTCGCTCCAAGCGTAACTTCTGTGTTTAAAAAAGCCGGCACATATATTGTGACAGCCCATGTGGAAGATTCTTCTATAGCAAGCTCTAGCAGGGTTGCGGCAAAAGCCACAGCTGATACGACAACGACTCAAGAGGTTTCGTTTAAAACAGTGGTTGTTGGCAGCGAAATCGTGATGATTGCTCCACAAGTCGGTGTGACAGGACAGCCTGTCACTTTTGATTTGGGTGTGCCTAGTACCATCAATCTTCTTGAAGCTTATTGGACATTTGGAGACGGAACTCCATCTCAATATAGTAAAGATCCTATTGCGCACACGTTTGCGGCGGCTGGAACTTATCTAGTGAAAGTCGTGGTTGTCGGAAATCCAGGCGGTGAGAAAATGCTCACTCAGTCTATCGTGATTTCTGATGAAGAAGTGGTGTGCAGTGCCGCAGCGGCGATTTCTGGTCCTTCAGAAGTTAAAGTCGGTGCAGCAGCGACATTGTCTTTGTATATGCCTCAGTGCTTAGCGGATCAAGTGGGTGCGATCCGTTGGGATTTTGGTGACAGCAGCACGGCTTCAGGCCAAACAGTGCAACATGCTTATGCAGCAAAGGGTGCTTACCAAGTTACAGCCGTCTTGTATAAAGGTGATTCAAGCCAAGTTCTATTTACTTTAAAACACAATATCAACGTAACAGAAACAACTGTGGATCCAGAGCCAGAACCCACTCCGACTCCGACACCAGAACCTTTGGCTTGTTCCGTGAAAGATTCAACACGTGAATCTCAAGGCGAGTTGTATTCTGAAACTCAAGCTTGCGGATTGAACGGAACAAAAGAAGTTTCCTACCGTGACCGTATCAAAGAACAATGCCAAATGGTTGGTGAAACTTTGAAATGGGTTGAAGTTTCTAGAACAAAAGAAGTGACTAATGAAGGTCCATGCCAAGGTCAGTCTTGTACATTGCCTGACGGAAGTGTTTTGGCGAATGGTGGATCGAAAGTTCTTTACTCATCACAAACTCCAGCGGGTTCTTGCTCGAGTGTCAGCCAAGAAAGAGTTTGTAACAACGGCGTGCTTTCAGGTTCCGATGTTTACAACCAATTCACTTGCCATAACGGTTGCGGTGATTTCGGTTCTCACGGCACTGTGAAAACAGGTGTTGTCACAGGTGAAGTGAAAGTTTCGTTGACATGTGCTTACGGTGAAACGGGTTTCTTTGATATCTTCAATGAAATCTCAGACCAGGCTTGTACAGATGGTCAAATCGTGACTTCAAATACACGTCAGGGTTCAATCAAAACTCCAGGCGTATGTCCTACATATAAATACGTTCCGACAGAAAACTTCACGGCTTGCTCTGCAGATTGTGGAGGAAAACAAAGCAGAATCTTCATCTGTGTCGATGATAAAGGCACACAAGTGAGCAACGACCGTTGTAAAGACAGCGTGTACCCAGTGGAAGAACGTCTTTGTGACGGAAATCCAGATGCGGTTCGCAGATCCGAATCAACAACGGCAACAGAAGAAGCGAACAGCTCTCAAACATGTCCTGCCAACCAGATCGGCGTGATCGTGAATACTCGTGATGTGACAACAGTGAAAAACTACGCTTGTATCGATCACTCTGTGCAGCTTGAAAGTCAAAACGTGGTTTACGGTGCTTGGGTATCACAAAGCTACTGTAAAGACTACGTGGCACACAGATGTTCACATGACAGCTTAAGCAATACCGATGCTCAAGGCCGTTATGACTGGATGGTGAAGTGTCAAAATCAATTGCCAGTGGTTAAAGAGTTCCTAGATCAATTTGAAGATCTTAAAGTAAAAATGGGCAGAACTTCTGTGGCCTTGAACTCCAGCGGTCAGCATTTGTATCCAAGCTTCATGGACCGTTCGTTCAAACCAGAGAAACCTTGGATTGCGCCTAAGAATAAAAACGCACCTTGCACGATGCCTTCAACGGCTTACGTAGCAATCGTGTGTGTGTCATCATGCTCGACTCCAGAACAGTTGATCCTGGCTCAAGAGGCGGCGAATGAGAAAATGAAATACGTCCCATTCATTGAGGCCTTTACTAAGAACTATGCCTTCGTGGCGTCATTGCAAAGCGCCCAATCGATGGGAAGTAAAGCTGTGCAAAAAACAAAAGTCGATCAATGGGTGAGTGAGGTCGTCGATAGCGAACATGACATCTTGATCTTCAAAATGAAATCGGGTCGTGAGTTGAAAGTGACTCCGAACCATCCGGTTGTTGCATCGAATGGTTTCATGAAAGCGGCTGCTGAATTCAAAGTAGGTGAAGACCTTGTGCTTGTCGGCGGCGTCCTTGATCCGATTGTATCGATCACACCTGTGAAGTACTTCGGTAAAGTCTATAACGTCTTTGTGAACTCGACAGCGATTCACCATAATATCCTTGTTCTCAACGGATACCTGAATGGATCTGCGTACTTCCAGAATGACGGCGCGAAAGAAATGAACCGCTCGTTGTTCAGACAAACACTGACTCGAGGAGCCTTCTAAGATGAAATCTCTTAAGATAGCTCTCGCGGTTGGGGTTGTAGGAATCGGAGGAGCCATGATGTTCATGGCTTCTTCTGAAAACAAAACTGAAATCAAAGAAAATAAAAATCCAACGGTGATAACAGGAACCCCTGACAAGAGGGTTCCTGTTTTGCCGACCATGGACTCTCGCGTCGGGTTCGTGGCTGAACACGATTCGGCGGCCGTCTCTCCTGTTTGGCAGAATTTCATTTATAAATCCGAATTGAATGAATACCGCCAGCTTCATGCAAAAATCTTTTTAACAGATGAAGAAAAAGTCTTTCGCAAAGACCTCGTGAAAAACGAGCAGGTCTTAAGATCTTTACAGGAACTTTTGCAAACACCGGCCACGGATGACAATTCCACTCAGATGCAAAATGCCGCTTTGGATTTATTATTTGAAGCTTTGCAAACGTCTGCCGACGGTGAAGCCGCCCGCGTTTTAAAAGCAGTCGTCAGTAATCCTACGGTGGAAGATAAGTCCGTTAATTTAGAAACGCGAAAATCTTTGGCCGGAGTGAAGGCCGAAATTTTATTTCAAATGTCTTCCATGCATCCGCAAACAGCACAAGAGCTAGAACGCTTGTTGCCAGGTCCGGTGAGCCAGCAACTCTGGAGCAACGTCAAAGCCCAACAACAGAACAATCTTGCAGAGTCGACTTTACAGAAAAGAAAATAGCCGCCTTGACAGGTGAGACGACAATCCCAGCGTGAGACAAAGAACATTTAATGAGCTCTATTCTAGAGCATTTTCGTAAAAACTTGAATCAGATTTGAAAGCAAAACCCTCTTCGCTTCCCTAAAAGTGCCGAAAGGTATAGGGAGAGTTGGAGGGGGACGTAGTGGGATTTCAACTTCATAAAATCATTCTGATATATTTCAGTTTCACTCTTCTTGGGTGCGGAATAGAAGCCAGCTTCATATCCAGCAAGTCCTCTGTCGCCGTTGAGAAACTCGATAATTCGGGTGTTGTCACCGACACAAATCAGAACTCCTTTTTAATGGAAGGAATATGTAAAGACATTTCGGAAGTCGTTGTGTCGACGGACTCCTTTAGTGTGAACACGCCCTGTATCGACAACAAATGGAGCATCAACTTGGATCTATCCGCTTTGTCAGGCCAAGTGATCAATGTGAAGCTTGTCGGGGTCAGTAAAACCGGAACAAAAGATCCAAGCACGTCAGTAAAATTAACAAAAAAACTTCCCTGCGGTTTTGATAATCAAACCATTCAAGATGGTCAGAGCATTGTAGCTTACACCAGCAACACTGTTGCTCCTGGCGACTCCTGCTCTAGCATTGCCGAAACGCGTTTGTGTACGAATGGTGTTTTGTCAGGCTCAGCCGCTTTTTCAAGCTGCACCGCGGGAGCTGAAAATGCGGCCGTTGTTACTGTTGAAGAATTCGAAGAACGTGTCAGCGAAACGGCGGGTGCAAAATCATTTACCTTCAGAATGTCCGAAGCGAAAACATATCCGGTGGTCGTGAAGTATTTTGTTTCTGGCGATTACGTCTATATGCTTGACGCGGATTTAAATCCCGCGGGAACTGTGACGTTGAACCCGGGAGAAACCAGCAAGACGATCAGCTATCAGGTTCTGAATAACGGCGTGGCGCAGCCAGAACGTCTTTTACAAATCAATCTTATCGGAACTGACAAGCCGATGGTGAGCCTGGGAGAACACTATCAAGGTCGGTTATTTATTATGGACAACGACGGTGGCTCAAGTCCATCCATCGATAAAGCTTTTGTAGTGGGCTCACAAATTACCTGCATGATTACGACGGACGGAACTTTGTACTGTGGTGGCGCGCAGTTTTTAGGAACACCCGTCGAAGTGGATGCGGGAGTGAAGTACGTCAAGATCGAAGACAGTCAGCAAGGAAATGGTGACAACCAGTCCTTCTGCGGTTTGACGACGACAAATAAAATCAAATGTAACGACGGCACCTCGACGGCGATGACGGTCGTTGATGCAGCGACAAATTATATTGATTTCGATTCTGAGTACAGTCTGTGTGGTATCACCGATGGAAATGAGATGAAGTGTGAAACCGGACTTAATTCGGGAACTTTGCAAGTCGTGGATTCCGGAACCCTTTATAAAAAACTGGCCAAATCCTATGATCGCGTTTGCGGTCTGACGATGGCCAATACAATTCGTTGTTCTTCCGCGAATTATTGGTCATTGCCGAACACGTTCGAAGATTGGGACGTGGGCAACCTGTATTCGGATGTCGTGACAAGTGGTCAATCTGAAGTCTATGCTCTCTCGACAACGGGCGAATGGAAAGCCGTTTGCGGTTATAGCGGTTGTACGCCGACGGTTTTACATGCGGGAACAACGTACACAAAACTTTTCCGCCAGTGTGCGGTGAGTTCGACGGGCCAGGCCAGTTGCGAGAACTCATCTTTGACTCTGAATTATAATTTTAAACACATCTATGCGACAGGTTCTGGCGGAAACTATCAACGCGCCTGCGGAGTGACGACGACAGGTGAAATGCTTTGCTGGAATACCAGTGACTGGAATTATGGTGGCTGGAAGGGTATTGATGCCATCGCAGCCGGAACACCGACAACGCTTCAAGGTCTTGATAATGTCGCCAATGTGTTTTCGAATATTTCGAGCAGCACCTGTGCCGTTTTGACCAACGGAAAAGTGCAATGCTTTAACGGGAATGTCGAAGGCATTTATAGATCCACACCAGTTGATGTGAAAGCCTATGGCTCTTACAGCGTTAAGGAAATTTTTAATTCATGGCATTTCCTCAGTTCCGATGGCTACGTTATTTATAATAACTTCGGAACCCTGACCCAGGTGGATACCGTGAAGTACACGCGCTTTAACAATGCCGGAGGCTGGATGTACAAATTCTGCGGATTCACGGAAGATCAAAAGATCCGCTGTCAAAAAAACGACGGTTCATTTGAGGAGCTTTATTCTGGAGCGACAATCAAAGATTATGCGGGAAGCCCTGATCAGGGTTGTTATCTTAATAGTTCAGGACAGCTTTTATGCTGGGACAACTATTATAATTCACTTCCAACTCCCACCGTTGTTGATAACACCGACACGTACTCGCAAATTTCCGGTCACTATCAACGCGGTTGCGGGATTGTTGCAACAACGGGAGCGATGAAGTGCTGGGACAATAGCTGGAATTATACGGCGGACCCTGTCGTCTTCACAGTGCAAGATCCCGGAGTTCAGTTTGTAAAAGTCTTGGCCCCTCAGGGCGGGTATTGGGATAATAAAGTCTGCGGTATCACGACAACGGGCGTGTTGAAGTGCGGGACTCGTAACGGTGCTTACGCCGACGCCGATCCTGGGACGACTTATTCAAAAATTATCACGTCTTCGTGCGGAATCACCACGGCCGGAAAATATCGTTGTGCCGATGGATTTGCTGCTGGCGGAGTTTACCTTAATTGGAAACGTCCGATTGTCGTGAACAAATGGTTTACCAATTAAAGCAAAGCCCTGACGAACGGGTCAGGGCTTTATGATCTCTTAACGAGGTTGAACTTCAGGGCAAGATGGGAATGTGAAACGTTTCCAGAAGCTTTGACCAGCTTCACCGCGAGTCACAAACACTTGTGTGTCGATCGTGCGAGGAACAGTCACTGTCACTGTGCCAAACTCTACGCACTCAGGAGAACGCTCACCACCGCCTTCAAGGCGCAAGCACTCTGGACGCTCATAGGTGCGAGGAACAGAAACGATTTTAGTTTCATAGCGCACGCAATCCCATTCAGTGTAAGGACCGCCACCTTCGCCACCCGGAGCATACACAGTTCTTGGCGCAAGTTCGGCACATTGAGTGGTCGGCTCGATGGATCTGATTTCTGTATCGGTCATACAGGCATTTTCAAGTTTGATGCCGTTGATGGCATAGCCATGTGTTACAACAGCATCGCGATCCGCGAAGATCTGCGACCAAGAGCTCCCTGAGTGAACGGCGTGAGCGCTTGTTGAAATCAAAAGTGCTGCCAAAGAAAATAAAACCTTTTTCATTATAGACTCCTTACCATCGCTGTGGCGGTTATTGTTTGTTCGCGTGATGAGCAAGTGCTCGTCAACACACGAGCGAAGCTACAAAGAAACACCCGGAACGGTCTAAATACAAAAATGTAATTGCGAACTGACATTGAAATAGTGGGATTTCATCTGCAATTACACAAAAATGCAGAAAGAATCCCATTTCATTTTTGAAGGGAAGGCCGCTGAAATTTGCGGACATAATTTTCTCTGACGTGCTGACTGATATAGGTGCTAAGCCCTTTTCCAGAGCGAGCCAGGCGCTTCATTTCTTCGACATGCTTACGGCCTGGACGTTGATAATTGTAAATATAAACACTGCCATCAACAAATTGAATGGTGATGGAATCATCGGTCATTTCGTAAGCGATCACGCCGGAATTTTCACTTAAGTTTCCGTAGCGCATGGCAACCTCTTTCTCCGTAATTTTATCGAACCTTGCCAGAGCGAAAAATTAGATATCCCAGCGACTGTTATTTTAAAATTATCGAACGATGACGTTTTTGGTGACCGACAGATTTATAGACAGTCGAAAGCCACTCTATTGTGGGGCTTTCTCGGAATGAGACTTGCTACGTCTTATGACATGAAAAAAGCGGGTTCCCTTCTATTGGTTTTATTGACGTTAACGGCCTCTGCCAAAGCCCTTGAGGTGTCTGACAGCCTGGTTAAAAACCTGAGCTGCCAAAGCCTCAGCGTTGAGAATATCTACAAATCCATTCGCGACGACGCCTTCCATGAAAAGCGCAATATTCCTATGAGCAATTGGGAGTTCCGCATGGGAGCAGCCCCCTTAGCTGTATGTTGGGGGCTTTCAAGCACTCAACGCGTAATTTCTTATCTGGCAAGATATAACACGCCTTTAAAGGACAGCCCGACGAGCATGACCTCACTTTTTGATATCCTCCGTGGCGCCACCATTCATCAAGTGGTGAATCAGGACGAAAAACATTTCAGCACTTATTTGGCCGATCAACCGATTCAAAAGCTTTCTGTTTTCGCCGTCGAATCAGACAGTCTTGCAGAGAGTGAAAAACGTGGCCAGGGGTCTCTGTGGAATTTATTGGAAGAAGGCTACACGCAAAAAATTGGCGACTTTAAGCATAAGCGCAGTTTTAAAAACGAGATTGAAGCCAATCAAGGAAATCATTTCTTCCAAGCGGCAAATCTGGCGATGGTCGTTAAGAGCGCGGAAAGATCTCGCGAGGAGAATGAAGCCACCATCGAACTTTTGAAAAGTAATTTAGATCAACGAAAACTCACGTTGGTGAATTTGCGCTTAAACCGCACAACCCAACACATCGTGATGGCGAAATCTTATAAGGTTTTTAAAGGCACGATCGTCATTGAAGTGTATGACTCCAATAGTCCGGAAAAAGATCAGTATCTTTACTTTGATACCGTTCAAAAAAGATTTTACGCTCCAGAAATTTTTTATCAGGGAGAGTATCTGGGGGCTTACGTCGTCAGTGAAGAAGAGCGCGGTTTGATTGAAGACGCCCTGATGAAGTACTACCAAAATCTTTGCAATAGCGGAAACTAAGGTCGTGGTGTCGGCGGACGAGGTTCTGGATAAGAAACTCTGTTGCCAACGCCTGAAAGCATCAGCGCGTAAGAATCATGACTTGTGTGAATTTTTAAAAGGCCTTCCGCGAATCCCTCGCGAAGACACCAGTACGTCACCACAAATTCGCAGCTTTTACCGGGAGCCAACTCTGGCGGGCAGTTTGTCGAAGCGGTGAAAGAATCTCCGGAAATTTTCCAACTGATTTGTGTGAGCGTGCTCGAGCCATTATTACCCAAAAGAAACTTCTGTGTTTTATTTGCTGAGACAGGTAAAAGTCCGAAATCCATGCGCATGTTGAACTCGGCAGCAAAAACAGTCGACGCCATGAACGAACTGAATAAAACGAAAAGCACCGTTAACTTTTTCATGCAGGAATCCTCTTTTCTTTTTCATTGCGCTCGCAGCTTAAAAGAAAGTCAAACATCGCGAGACATTCTAAGGACACAAGTGTTTTGGATAATTTTGCGAACACGTCTCATGCCTAGTTACATAGCCTGCACCGTTGACCCTGCAAAGACCTTCGCTGAATCTGGATTTAGAAACGGAGGTAAAATGTTTTCAGCTCTTGTCTCTTTGCTTATGCTTTTTTCTCATTCGCAGGCGGCCGAACCCAGTTCGTGCACTTCTTTTCAAGAATACAAAATGGGTGTGAATCTCAAACGCACATGGTTTGAAACCTCGGGCGTGTGCATGCTTTCAGTCTCACCGGCGGATGCTTACAAGAATCTTGTCTATCGCGATTATTCATTGGCTACAGACGGGATGTTCATGGTTTTTAATCTTTACGGTAACGAAGGTGATTTCGGAGTGAGGGACTTTTTTATGTTCCCAAGAACTTCAAGTGCGCTCAGCTACCAGTGGAAAGAAGACACCCGCGAACTTCTGGTGACCCATGTGACTGGAGATGTTTTTACTTTCAATGCCGATACGGCTCAGTTGAAAAGCATTTCGGGAGCGACGGTGAAGGTGAGTGCTACGGTTTCTCGCAGCAATCGCGGCGGTGTTGAAGTTCAAGACTATAAAGGTCTTCTGTTAGATACAGGTTTCACACTGAATCAAGATCCTGCGCAAAATAGCAAGGCGACGTCGTCTCTTAAAAAGAGTGCGTCTTCATGCTCGGTGCAAAATAAAAATCTGTTCCGCTATATGAGTGACGGCGACATCGTGTTTCGCTATCAAAACGACAAAGACTTCTTTGCATATCTGAAGTCTGCCTGTCCAAAATTGAAATAATTAAAATTAGAAATTAAAAAGCCCATCTGAAGATGGGCTTTTTTTTAAAGAGCTCTAAGAAGGTCGATAAAGGCTTTGCGATCGTTATTCAGATCCAGAGTGTGAACTTTTAAATTCACCTGACGAACAAAGCTGGAGTTTGAATTCGGATTTTCTTCAAGAAGATCGCGATAGATCAGCTCATGCAGAACGAGCGCCGCTTTCTGGTCTTCATCCATCGTGTTCCAAACTGCGGGATTGATCCAGTACTGCTGAACTCCGAAACGAGTTTCATTGATTTGTACGATGCCGACGCGCAAACGGCAGTCCGTATATGGCAATTTGATTTTACCTTGATCGTGAGGGCTGTATTGGTCCAACTGAGCCATCCACTTGATTTGGCTTTTCCACTCGCCCAACCATTTAAGATATTTGCGAGCTTTCTCCATGTCGACGGCCGCAATACGACCAATCAAATCAGAAGCCTTAGTTAAATAGAAACGTTTCGTGGAGTAGTGGATCTGCGCACCTTGGGCCTCACCTTCAGCGATTTCCAAAGCTTTGATCGGAGAGTTTAAGCACTGAACGGAATAACCACCGTTACGAACCACATACTGTGCAAAAGACGGAAGGCCGATAAAAAGAGTACAAACTAATACCAGATATTTCATCATTGCTCCTTGCCTGCATGAACGGGAACCAATTGGATGCCTAATGTATAGATCTCAGTGCGCTCGCCTTGAGTGAGTTTTGTATAGACCTTCTTCCAGCACTTTTCGATTTCCTTTTTAGCCATTGGAAGATTTCTAGGGTTGATGGCCATGCTCATATAAACCATCTCGCGCTTATTGAGGGGCACTTTCGGGAAGATGTCTTTGGTTTTGTCTAAAGACTCCTGGTGAAAGCGCTGGATATCGAAGTTGGGAATATCGCTTTCCGTAGAAAGACTGCGAAGTGTTTTGCTTAACAGTCCGTCGCTATTGGATTGCAAAATACCAAGCTTCAGGAACTTGCTCACGATCATTTCCGTTTGTTCAAAAGAAAGGCCGGTCTTTTCAGCGATGGTCATAACATCCAAACCGTCCACGGAAAGATCTGTGGCGGCCAATGTATGAAAGTATTCGGCACTTGAGATCTCGGAAAATTCGTTGCGGCTGAGAACTCTTTCGATGGATTGCGTGGCTTTTTTACGGTCTTTTTCAGAGTCGTAAAACTTGTAAGCGACTTCCACATCTCCAGGAGTCAGACGAAGAGCGACGATTAATTTTTCCAAATTCTTTTTTGAAAGAGAACGTTTGCCAGTCAAAATTTCCGAAAGATGTCCTGGAGAGATCGTCGACTTCTGCGCCAGAGCACGCAAGGAAAAGCGGGGATTGGAAACTTTGATGGCTTCAAATTTGGTCGATAAAAATTGATTCAACGTTTTCATACAAGGGGCGTATTTATTAGCACCTTTCAGGTTTTTACAATGTTAAAATTTAGGTGCGGCTATTAGCGCAATGCTTCTACGCGGCAAAGTGTTCGATGGTTTTTAAAGAACAAAAACCAGAGTGAAAAAATTTCCAGGTATTCCGCCGTTTTTTTCGAACATCTTGTTGTTCGATTTTAGAACATTGAACAGTCTTTTCTGTCAAACTCTTGTTCAGAAACCCTAGGGCTCCGATAGGAAACGTGAATGTTTTTTAGCGGAGGCACTGTGTTTCAAAGATGGAAACCACTAATCATTTTGATTTTTGCGATGAGCGGGATGGCTCAAGCATCTCCGGCGTCTCTCACGTATCAAGGTCGTATTCTAAAGACAGACGGCACTCCGCTTGAATATGCGAATGTGTCTTTTTTATTTCAAATCCTAGATCCCTCTGGCGACTGTTTGATTTACCAAGAGCAAGTGAACAATGTAAATATGGCAAAATCCAAAGGAGTTTTCGACGTGGCTATCGGAAAAGGCTCAATGCAGTTTCCGACAGGCGGTGGTTTTACAATTCTCGATGCGTTTAATAATTCAAAAATATTTACCTGTGGCACTTGTTCGGTGGCAGGAGGCAGTTACACATGCACAGATGGGGCGACGACTTATACATCTGTGATGGGCGATGAACGTAAACTGCGCGTGTCTTTTTATGATGGTGCAAGTTGGAAGACGATCTCGACGGATAATTCCATTCGTTCAGTTCCTTTCTCGGCATTTGCTCAGTCAGCGCAAAAATTGGGAGACAATGTTCCCAGTGATTTCTTGACGAAAGTGGGTTTGCCGAATTGCGGAGCGAATACTTTTTTAAGCTGGAACAGCGCCACAGGCACAATGACTTGTGCGGGTGTGAGCGGAGCCAGTGGTGGAACCGTCACGAACATAGCGACAGGCACGGGCCTCACAGGCGGTCCTATCACCACGACGGGGACGATTCAGCTTGCCGATACTGCTGTGACAGCGGGCTCTTATGGATCTGCAAACCAGGTGGCGACGTTCACGGTGGATGCCCAGGGACGATTGACCTCTGCCGGCCAAACGGCCATCACGCTTGCGATCAGCGACGTTTCCGGATTGAATGCGGCTCTTGCAACTTACCTCACGCAAACTGCGTTTAACGGTTATGTCGCTTCTGCAAATTGTACGGCCAGCGAGACCATGTACTGGAGTTCCGCGACTGGAAATTTTCAGTGCCAAGCCATCAACGTAGGACTCGCCGGAGACGTCACAGGTTCCATTGGTGCCAGCAAAGTTGTGGCTTTGCAAAATCAACCTGTCGATGCGACGGCTCCCACGGCAAATCAAGTTTTGCAGTGGGACGGAGCAAAGTGGATGCCTGCAACTTTGCCTGCCGGAAATCCTGGAACGCTGACAGCGTTAACGGGCGATGTTTCTGCCAGTGGCTCGGGTTCTGTTGCTGCAACAGTCAACTCTGTCGGCGGTTCTACAGCAGCGAATGTGCACGCTGCTGAATTAGCCACTAACGCCGCAACAAATGCAAACACGGCGAGCACGATTGTAAAGCGTGATGCTTCGGGAAATTTCTCTGCCGGAACGGTGACGGCGACCTTAAAAGGAAATGTCGTGATCACAGCGGGAAGCGGCTCGAATACCGTGACTCTCTCAGGACCCACAGGAGCCATCGGCACAAGTTACGTTTTAAAACTTCCCACAGATGCAGCGACTGTGAACGGCCAAGTGCTGACGTCAGATACTTCAGGAAATTTAACTTGGACAACTCCTTCAACAACAGCGACTTCTTACTCAGGAGTTTTACCCATTGCCAATGGCGGAACAAACTCCGCGACGGCTTTAAACAATGGTCGCATCATGGTTTCCAATGCGGGAGCCATTGTGGAATCCGCAGCCCTCACCAATGGTCAGCTGCTTGTGGGTTCTACGGGCGCGGCTCCTGTCGCAGCGACACTTTCTGCTGGAACAGGTATCAACATCACAAACGCGGCGGGTAGTATCACGATTGCGACGACGGGGGCTCCTCCGACGGGAAGTGCTGGTGGAGATCTTTCAGGAACTTATCCCAATCCGACACTGAACACGGTGCCCGTCACCAAAGGTGGTACGGGACTCACTTCCGGCACTGCGGGAGGAATTCCTTATTTTGCAACAGCAACAACGATGGCTTCAACAGCAGCCGGAACTGCAAATCAGGTTTTAAGAATTCCTGCTGGTGGCGGGAATCCTGATTTTGGTGCCATCGACATCAGCCAAGCCGCGGCTATCACAGGCTCTCTGGCTCTTGCCAATGGCGGGACGGGAGCCACGACAGCAGCGGGCGCAAGAACCAATCTTGGTTTGGGAACGGCGGCAACAAAAGACACAGGGACTGCTTCAGGAAATATTCCTTTGATTGGAACATCTGGCATCACGAACAATAAAATGTGCACGTCAGATGGTTCAGGAAATTTAATCTGCAACACGACGATTCCAACGCCTTCCCAGTGGAATACAACGGGCTCGGATATTTACTACAACTCTGGCAAAGTCGGTGTCGGTACCAATGCACCGGCAACGGCTTTGGATGTCGATGGTGCAGCGACCTTCCGACAAGCGTATTTTGAAAAAGTAGGAGCGCTGGGAACTCTTTCCTGTTCGTCGACGAACATCACAGGCTTTACGACAAATCTCTACACGCTCACGGCGTGTGCTTCAGGAACAACGACTTTGAATATTCCGGCGATCACAGGATGGCCGTCAGGAAATATGTCTTGGACGGTCACGTTCTTTGTGACGGGTCAGACGAACAGTGTTTTCAATGTGAGTTACAACGGTGGGACGACAGCAGTGTTTTGGGATAAAAATTCCACGGGGGGCAGCGGAGGTTCGAGCTACCCGGGTTTCCTAGTTAATTCCGGCAGCACAAGCGTGATCAGCTGTGTTGTTCTTAATACCGGAGCTGTCGCCGTTTATTGCGGAGTCGCCGCTCAATATTAAGAAAAAGGAATTTTTTATGCGTAAAGCGCTGATAGCGACAGTGTTTTTAATTTTCTCTTCCAGTTACGCCTTCAACGGTCGCAGCATGTCTGTCATCGGAAAAAGATTTATGTCGATGTGGACGTGGATGGGCGGACCAAGCACGCCGTATGAAACAGGCGCTTACGGAAATCAAGGTTCAAGTGCCGCAACACCACCGGCTCCCGGAGCACGCCAAGGGGCCTGCACGTGGACAGACTCCAGCGGTAACAAATGGTTCTTCGGCGGTTATTCGTTCAGTGGAGCCAATTATTTCAATGATCTCTGGAAATACAATGTCAGCACCAATGAGTGGAGTTGGATCTCAGGTTCCAGCGCTCCGAACGGAACTTCCAATTATGGAGTGCAAGGAGTCAGTGCTGACACGAATGTTCCTGGTGCTCGCGAGTACTGTATGTCGTGGGTCGATACCAGCGGCAACCTGTGGTTGTTCGGCGGTGATGCCGGAAGTGGAACTATCTTCAACGATCTTTGGAAATACAATCCGACAAGCAATCAGTGGACGTGGATGACGGGTTCGAACACATCCAATGCAACCGGCACTTACGGGACTCAAGGAGTTGCGGCTCCGGGAAATACACCGGGCGCGCGTTTTTCAGGAGTGACGTGGATTGATACCAGCGGAAATCTTTGGTTGTCCGGGGGTTCAAAGTCTCCAGGCTATTTCAATGATCTTTGGAAATTCAATCCGACGACAAATCAATGGACGTGGGTTCACGGCTCGAATCAGACGGATCAATATGGCGTTTACGGAACAAAAGGCAGTTCGGCTCCAACGCCTCCTGTTCCCGGTTCTCGCCTTGGAGCCGCCAGTTGGACAGATAGCAGCGGAAATCTTTGGATTTTCGGAGGCGTCAGTCCTTCCTCGAATAATTATTTTGGTGATCTCTGGAAATACAATCCGACAACGGATCAATGGACTTGGATCTCAGGATCTTATCTGACAAATCAGGTGGGAGTTCCGGGAACAAAGGGAGTGCCCTCGACGGCCAACATTCCCACTCGCCGCGCGTATGCAACGACGTGGGTGGATGGCAGCGGAAAATTTTGGCTCTTTGGCGGAATGTTCAATGGACCTTCTTATCACAACAGTCTTTGGAAATTTGATCCTGGCACTCTGGAATGGACGTGGGTAGCGGGAAGTATCGACGGAAGTTTTAATCCCGCGGGAGTCTACGGAACCAAAGGAGTTGCGGCAGCGGCCAACACGCCGGGAGCCCGGTACGGCGGCATTGGATGGTCTGACGGAAATAAATTGTGGATGTATGGTGGCTCCATCAATATTCCTTACGGTGATTTATGGATGTATGACATCAGCGCTGGGCAGTGGACGTGGATGTCGGGAACAACGGCGCAAGACGGTTACGGTGTCTACGGCACACAAGGGTCTTCAGCGGCGGAACCTCCTGTCGCGGGTTCGCGCTCAGGTGCTGTCACTTGGATAGACTCTAGTGGCAATCAGTGGACTTTCGGAGGCCAGGGAGCTTGGGGTACAACAAACGATCTTTGGAAATACAATCCCAGCACCAACACCTGGACATGGATTTCTGGCACGACGACGAACGGTGATCCTGGAAATTACGGAACGAAGGGTGTCGCTGCGGCATCCAACTCTCCGAGAGCGCGTGCTTGGGGTGCAGGATGGATTGATTCGAGTAACAACCTCTGGGTTTTCGGCGGATTTTACAGTGGCGGTTATCTGAACGACTTGTGGAAGTTTGATCCGAGCACAGGGCAATGGACGTGGATGTCGGGCGCGAGTTCTGCAAATTCGGTGGGAACGTACGGGACGAAAGGAACTCCCTCGACGGCGAATATTCCTGGCGCGAGGGTCAATCACAGCACGGTCCTAGATTCCAGCGGAAATTTTTGGTTGTACGGGGGATCTGGTTACGCCAGTGCCGGTACCGGTTATTTGAATGATCTTTGGAAGTACAATCCGGGAACAGGCGAGTGGACTTGGATCTCGGGTGCGAACACCACAAATGCTGCGGGAGTTTACGGTACAAAAGGAACTCCGTCGACATCGAACTATCCTGGAGGAAGAACAGAGCACCTTGGATGGATCGACGGCAGCAACAATATTTGGATTTTCGGTGGACGAAATGGAACAGCCACTTATCTCAATGACTTGTGGAGATTCAACCCGGGCACAGGAGAGTGGACGTGGATGACGGGTTCGAGTTCAGTAAACCCATCGGGTGTTTATGGAACCAAGGGAACTCCTGCGGCCGCCAACACGCCGGGCGGAAGGGCTTTGTCTACGGGCTTTAAAGACTCCGGCGGAAATTTTTGGGTGTACGGTGGTTCTGATTCCTCCTACCGAAGTGATTTATGGAAGTACAACCCTGGCACAAATCAATGGACGTGGATGTCGGGTGCCAACACGACAGGAGCGATACCTGTGTACGGCATCAAAGGTGTTGCATCCACAGCAAACACTCCCGGCGCTCGCAGCAACGCCGGTGCTTTCGTCGATAGCAGTGATAATCTTTGGATGTTTGGCGGAATTGTGAACAGCAGTTCCGTCTTCTATGGCGATTTATGGAAATACAATCCTAGTACGGATGAGTGGACGTGGGTTTCAGGTTCAAATCTCGCAAAATTTTATGGAGTGTACGGCACTCTTGGTACTTCGACGGCGGTTCCTCCTTTTCCCGGATCACGCCATGGGGGAGCGGGATGGATCGACTCTAGCGGCAACTTGTGGATGTTTGGTGGATACGGAAACGGAAGCACGTCTCTGACAAGAAACGTGTTGAACGATCTTTGGAAATACAACCCGACAACAGGAGAATGGATGTGGATGTCGGGATCTCCGTTTGTCAGTGCGACAGGTGTTTATGGGAGCAAGGGTGTGGCGGCTTCATCCAACATTCCTGGAGCGCGCTACTTAATGGCGTGGTGGAAGGACAGCAGCGACAAGTTGTGGTTGCTTGGCGGTAATGACAGCAGTGCTTCATTTTTTAACGATCTCTGGAAGTATGATCCCGTCAGCAATCAGTGGACATGGATTTCTGGAAACAATACCGCCAATGCGAATGGTGTCTATGGCACGAGAGGCGTTCCTTCGACGGCCAATGCTCCGGGCGCGCGTCGAGGGTATGCTCCGAGTATCGATGCTTCGGGAAATTTTTGGTTTTTCGGCGGATACGGCTACGGTGCCAGCGGTGGTCTCACACATTTGAACGATGTCTGGAAATACAATCCGAGCACAAATGAATGGACGTGGATCTTTGGTGCTACTTCGGGAGTCGTAAGCGGTGTCTATGGAACCAAAGGGTCGCCCGCTTCGGTGCCGTTGGTACCCGGCTGCCGCTACGGTGCTTTCGGTTGGCGAGATTCTTCGGGCAGGTTTTGGATGTATGGTGGTTTCGGGGTGAGCGACAGTGACATTTACAACTCCGGTTATTTGGGTGACTTGTGGATGTATGATCCCGCGACGAATCAGTGGGGTTGGTTTTCAGGAACATCGATTCTCAGTGCAAGTGCCGTGTACGGCACCAAAGGCGTGGCGTCGACAGCCAACATTCCGGGAGGTCGCCGAGACGGCGCCTCTTGGGTTGATACGAGCGATAATCTGTGGTTGTTCGGAGGCACGAGCGGAGGCCGTCTGAATGATCTTTGGAAATACAATCCGACGACGACAGAGTGGACGTGGGTTTCAGGTCCCAGCGGAACAAATGCTGCCGGCACGTGGGGCACGAAAGGAGTGCCATCCACCTCGAATATTCCCGATGCTCGCTACGGTACGGCCTCGTGGTCCAACGCCACAAATACCTTCTGGCTTTTTGGCGGTTACAACGGCGGGAGCAATAATGATTTTTGGAAATACAATGTGGGCACCAATGAGTGGACGTGGGTGTCGGGCTCTAACGTTGTGAACGAAATCGGAACCTACGGCACAAGAGGATCTCCGGCTCCAGTTCCACCATCGCCCATCGGCAGAGCTTATGCTGTTTCATGGGTGGCTTCAAATGGCACTCTATGGATGTTCGGCGGCAACAACGACTATGGAAATTTGAATGATCTTTGGAAGTACAATACCGCCACGGGAGATTGGACGTGGGTGTCGGGTTCGAACCTCGCCAATGCCTCGGGAACTTACGGCACGAAAGGAACTCCGTCGGCTTCCAACGTTCCGGGAGCGCGTAACAGCGCCGTGAGTTGGAGTGACAGCAGCGGAAATCTGTGGATGTTCGGCGGCAATGGTTTTTCCGCCTATTGGAATGATTTATGGAAATACGACACGTCAACAAGTCAGTGGACGTGGATTTCGGGAGCCAGCACGGGTGGAGGTACTGCGACTTACGGAACGAAGGGAACTCCGAACGCCGCCAATGTTCCAGGAGCCCGTTATAAATCAACATCGTGGAGAGATAACAACGGCAATCTGTGGCTCTTTGGAGGAACGAACGGATCGCAGTTCAACGATCTTTGGAAATACGATCCTTCAACGAATCAATGGACGTGGATGACGGGCTCTAACACGACGGGTGCTGCCGGTGTTTATGGAACTCAGGGTGTGGCAGATCCAGCAAATACTCCGGGCGCGCGCTATGGGGCGCAAGGATGGGTGGATGCCTCTGGGAATTTGTGGCTCTTCGGTGGCGTGGCAGGAAGTTATCTGAGTGATTTATGGAAATATGATGTCGCTGCCAATCAATGGACGTGGATGTCAGGCCCTAACACGACAGGTGGGGTTGGCAGCACGGGCACTCTGGGAATTGCGACATCCACGAATCAACCAAGGTCGCGATACTCTACCGTGGGCTGGGCGGATTCGAATAATAATCTATGGCTGTTTTCAGGAAACTCTTCTTTGACTTACACCAACGATTTGTGGCGATACAACATCACAACAAATCAATGGACGTGGATGACGGGAACACCCACTTCGACATCGGCGGGAACTTTTGGAACCTTGGGAGTTCCTAGTATTGTGAACACGCCAGGTTGTCGCCAAGGTGGTATCGGTTGGAAAGATCTTAACGGGAACTTCTGGGTTTATGGCGGCTACGGTTATGGCGCCACAGGTGTCGGCGATCTGGGAGATCTGTGGCGTTTCCGAGTGAAATAAAATTTCAAGTTCCGAGCTGTCGCTTTTTATTTCATCACAGAAATCTCTGGCATCGGACACTGAAGCTCTTTGAGTTTTTGACTCACCAATTGGGCATCCGCTTGGTACCCATTGCTTTTTAGTCTCAGCTTCGCTTTTTCGTAAAGCGAAGGGGAGCCATTCCAACCATTCTGTGTTTCAGGCAAACCTTGTCCTCGGCACGCAGAGATGATTTTTGTATCGACCTTCACATCTAAGACAGGATCAATCATGTCACAGAAAAACTGAATAGCACCCAAGTGATCCAAAGCGGCTGACCAGTCCAACCACGCTGATTCTAACTGTTGGCAAACGACTTCGTTGTCACGCGAACCGACAGGAAGAGTTTTCAAAGTCAGATTTGAAAGTGCCTTTGTGACTTTTACGTCGCGGGCCAGGTAAATCATATCTAACGTGTTAAAACCTTCCACGCGAACTCCAGCGATGCGGAATTTTTTTGAAAGGCGTCTTCCAAACTCTGTGAGGCTTAAAGATTCTTCACGCAAGGCCTTCATACCGGCGGTGAAGGCACCGATCGTTTGATCGTGCATGCTTTTTGTGTGCTCGATCCACGCAAAGACCGGAGATTTGCCAAAGTTCCAACGAAAGCGAGAACCAAAAAGTCCTGCTTTCAAAGAAACCATCCGCTGTGCAAATTCAGAGCGATCAATGATTGAAGTGTCCTTGGAAAGTTCTTCCATCGCTTTTTCAACGCGTTTCACAGTGACGATATCTGTTTGAAGCAAAGAATAGCGTGCTTTCCATTGGCGGTATTCCGCATTTTTACCAAGCTCCGTATCAAGATCGCTTTGCTTCTTCTCGATTGAGCGCTCTGAAAGACTTAAAGCCTGGTGAATGCTTTGCAACCATGATTTTCCCATCTTCGCGCAAGAAGCCGGATCTTCCATAGGACCTGTTGCATAGTCCGTCAAAGATTTGATCGCGCGATTGTTCATAGCCATCAAAGCCGCTGCTTGGATTTTTTCAGTCTTTGAAGAATCTTGAGTCAGTTGTTGTAGATTTAAAAAGCTCGACATCGGGAAAACAGTCGAAGAGGTCGCGGTTTTGACAAGTTCAATCGAAAGGCTGCACATCAAAAGATCGTCGGCATTGTTTGCCACTTGGTTTTCCAGGACAGCCAAGTAATCTTTGTCAGAGCTGACCTCCGTACGGAAGCCATTCAGATATTTCTCAGTGGAATCTTTAAAAGCCAATGTCGAAGCAAGTCCCTTGCTGGGTTGGCCAAAGCGGGCATTGTACAACGCCACGTTTTGTTCGAGTTCTTTGGTGATGGTGTCGATCTTTCCGCTTTGAGCCAGTTGTACGAAGCGAACTTTTTTTGCAATCTTCGTGAATTGGCAGACGTTTTCCAAAAGAGCTTTGCGGTGATTTGGTTTCGACATGTCCAAAGTGTTTTGATCAATCATTTTGGAAATCGCTGAGATCCCACTGGTGGCAACAGCTCCGCCGATCACGAACGGCAAAGCTGGCTTTAGAGCGGCATTCATGGAAACGGCGAAAAGTGCGTAAGGTGCCAAACCGTTGACGACGTCATTGACGGCTAAAAGCACTTTCCCTGTCGACATCACTTGACGACCGCAGCGGGAGTTCAGGAATTCATTGTTGTTAATAACGTCACCAATGTTGCCAACGGCGGCAAGGGCATCGGTCATAGATTTTTCAAGAGCGGCCGAGTTCACCTGAGTAGATTTGGATTCTTTAATCGCAGATTGAATATCAACGATACTTTTTTTAATGGTTTCCCCATTCTCACCAAAAGATTTGGCAGAAGGGTTGCCTGTGCACTCGGGGGAGGCGTTGACTTGAGCGCTCAGAGTGTCAATAGCTGAAATAAGCTCAGCATGGGGACGGTTTTCAAACAGAGGACAGCTATAAGCTTCTGGCACTTGAGCCGAAGACAATTTGGTTTGAGTGTTTGCTGCCCACGAGGAAGTTCCACCCAAAAATGTAAGGACAGTCACTGATAAAACCGCACGCTTCACAAAGAGCTCCACTGTTTAACGTTTTGGCAAAGTGCCTTTTCAGGATGTCGCGAGGGCTTCGAAGGGCCGCTTTAGCTAATACACACGACAACCATAGAGTCAGAAGTGGAGAGTGCAAATTTAGTACTTGTTTCGAGAAGAGTTCCGTTTGATCAAAACCATCGAACGTTTATAAAAATCACTCTCATATTAGATAAAGATTTTTTATTTAGAAGCATTAATACTTAGACATGGTTTTTCAATTTGTGCCGGAAGAAATTGTAGAACTTCAGGTTTAAGGCATAATTTTTTTGAGGGGACATTTGATGAGTGATGAACTGAATAGTTTTTTGAAGTCGAAATTTGAAGAATTAAAAAATACCAACCCGCGCTTTTCCTTACGAGGACTGGCTCAACGGTTGGACATGTCTCCAGGTCATCTTTCAGAAATTTTTAATGCGAAACGGCCGCTCTCCAAAAAAGTTTTGGAAAAGCTCGTCAAGGGACTGCATCTTTCGGAAAACGAAAATGCCCATGTGCTGGCACTTTATTCCGATCAGATAAAATACTCTTTAACTCGTTCGGCGACGGAGATTGAAACGCCTCCCGTCGGGAATATCGACTTCTACTTGGTTCTTGCCGCTTTGGATTTGCCGGGAGCGGGAACGGACAAGGAAAGCCTCGCACAAAAGACAGGAATGAGTCTTGAAGAAACAGAGCAGGCCTTGGCTTCTTTACAGAAGCTGGGCTTGCTTGAAGAGCGTGACGGACGCTGGGTGAAAAGACGGAATGGCACCGGCAACGGTGAGACGTCTCACAATATTCAGAAATTTTATTTAGACGGTTTAGAAAGAATCAAAAGAATCTGCGCGGAAGTTTCGCCGCAGGACCGCGAGATCGTCTACATCACCATGGCTGTGAATCCTGAAAAGCTACCCATGGCCAAAAAAGAACTCGAAAAATGTTGGCGGAAAGTTTATCAAAAATTTTCTGAAGGGGAATGTTCAGAAGTTTACACGCTGGGCATTCAGCTTTTGCCGGGAAAGAAAACGGGATAATTTCTTATCCCGTTTTTTCATTTCTTACATATCGTAAGAATCTGTTTTTCTGATTTCCATCGCCTTAAGTGCTTCGAAGATTTCCTGATCGCTGTGCGAAGCTTGTCTGACGTTGAGTTTTGATTCATCAAAACAAGGTGTGTAAGTTTGAATCGCTTTGGTGATTCTAGGTACACGCTTGCTGGCCGCTTTAGGTCTTAGAACATCCCAGTAAGACTTGTTGCTAAAAAGATTGTCGTCACGGCGAAGCTGATCGTTGAGCATGGAAAGTGCGCAGCGGAAAGTTCCTTGCGCCGTATTGCCGTCGCCATTTGAGCATCCTTTTGAATAGACGCCTTCTTTACCGTGATGCAGTTGCAAAAGACCGATTAAGCTTCCGTTAGGTCCTTTAGCAGTTTCCGTTTTATCGCAAGTACTTTCATAGTGAGCCATGGCATTGATGACAAGCACCCAGAAGTTGGCTTTATCCGTGGGTTTCATTTCACTATATGTCGGACACAAACGGTGAATGTCGCGAGCGCCTTCGTCGAGATTCTTAAAATCGCTTGAAAGATAGATCCCGCGAATGTCCTTTGCCCAGGCACCCATCTTTTCGTCGTCAACGAAGTTTTCGCACTTCGCGCCCCAATCCAATTTGTCGTTGATATCAGTCAGCGTTGCTGCGACGAACGGCAAATTATTTTTCATGCGCGGACCTGCAGATGTTTGAATGGTGCATGTCTCACAGTGAGACGCTTCGGTCGCGGATCGCGAACCGGAACTTAAAGCAGGAAGGGGTAGTAACGTCCACGCAAGGGCAATAACGGCAATTTTCGATTTCATTTCTCTCTCCTTCTCAGTACACAAACTTTACAGGTGGGAGCGTTTTTGCGCGCTTTACGGCTCATGTCCGCCGTATTTCACCTGTTGTTTACAAAAGAAAAGAGATGCGTATTTGATGCCAACAAAGAGAGAAAAAATAGATTTGTGTTTCTTGTTTTCAATCGAACAACGAGAATAAAAAAAGCCCCACTCATCTAGAAATTAGGGAAGACAAGCGGAGCGAAAGGATGCGGAAATACGGGCTCAAATTGATACGCTTCTCTGGTTTTGTCAAAAACTAACCTCCGTCGTGGATTTGAAACTGTTCGACGGAATAGAGCGAAAGCGAAAGTGGCAGCTCTTTGTAAGAAAACAAGCGAAGCGGCGAAGGCTTCTCAAAAATAACAGGTTTGTTGTATGAGGTGGCGGCGGAGGAACGAATGAAACTGTTTTATATCTTCATGGGAATTTTAAGTGTGAGTTCAGTAGGCCAAGCCACTGAGCTTTTATGTACGAATGCAGCTAAATCTTTGGAAGTTTCCATCATTCAAGATGGGGGTGAAGAAACGCTCACGGTCCGTATGGCAAAACGAGCGGCCGAAACCTATCTTATCCTTTACCGGGATGATTCCAAAGTTGTATCGGTGAATGATTCCGATATCAATGGTTCTTCTTCAAGAGGAGCCATCTTGTCTTTTAATACCTATGGTCACAGTTATCTTGCTTACGATGGTGATGTTGTAGAAGTGCTTTGTAGCAGCGGCAGGCATTTGCAAAAGAGTCCCCGTGAGCAGTGATGATTGAAAGCCGCCGGAAAAATCATCTCAGTTTGATAATTAGAGAGATTCTTTTTTAATTATGCGCGAATAATGCCGATACCAGAGCAGGAGTCCATTTATGAACGTGTCTGGTCGTCGAGCCTGTATCTTATTGACTCAAAATGGAATGTCTTTAGTTGAACTTTTAGTGAGCGTAGGAATCATGGCGATCATCATGGCCGGATTCGCCTCTATGCAGGTACAACAACAACGGGAAAGTCGGGCGATCACTGAAAAACTGGCTTCGATGGATTTTGAAAAGCTCCTGCAGTCGGCGATGATGGATGGAACCACCTGTAAGTTTATTTTGAATAATCCAACGGCTTTGACGTTCAATTCAACGGCATTGTCACCAACAACTCCGCAATATGTAACTCCTTCGCGTCCTCTTTATGCACAAGTAAATGGAGCGACCCCAGGTCCCGTGGTCGCACAATTAAATCAACCTCTTTCGGGCAATCCGTCGTTAGTTCCTAATTTGATTCGTCTCAAAATTGAAAGCGGAAGTGGTGGCACCTACATTGGTCGTTGGGAAGTGCATTTTGATTCAGACCGTTTGGTGCGCGCGCTGAAACCCGTCACGGTTTCGACAGTGCTGACGGTGGATACCAGCAATCCCTCCGCCGCGCGAATTATGAATTGTCTTGGTGAACACGTTCCACAGTTTGCAAACGTCTCTTATCATCCTTTTTGCGCGACACCGTCGGGTGGTCTTCTTTTAAAGCCGTTGCAGGCCAATCGAATCTGCACATTGACGGCGACAGATGATGATGTGGGGTCAACGGCTGTGGCCGCAGGAGACTACAAATGTCGAGTCCAGGCAGATGCGACTTCATGGCGTGGTTATGCTCCCATGGGGTGTGGGCAGGTCGCGTGCGTTGCTGTTTGTTTTGATTTGCAGTAAGTTTCTTCGCTACACTTTTTGTTATGAGACATTTTCATAACATCGTCGTAGCAGCACTTGTTTTCACTCTGACCGGTTGTGGAGGATCTTCTGTGAAGAATCCGTCCACTCCTTCACCAGTCCCGCTTCCCCCCGGACCTCTTGGTGTTTTTAATCCTCAAGGCACTTGGAGTTTGGATGGGGCGAATCCCAACGTTGAAGTTGTAATTGGTGCAAAAAATTTCAATTCGCCTCTGGATCAGTTGCCGAATGAAGTTCCGTTTAAAAAGCCCATTGGGAATATCGATATTGAATACTTGCAGGATAAAGCCACGGCACGTTTTGGTCTGATCGATCTGGGTTTTAAAAACAATCCCGTTGAAGTCGTTTTGCAACCTGTGTCTCAAAATTTTCAAGGTACATCGCTTGCAGAAGTGAGCTCGGATTCCATTGATTCCAAATACGGATGTCTTTTGCAAATGACATCTCAGCTCAAGGCGGATTTCTCAAGCAGTGACACAGGTGTCTTTATTTTCACGAAAACAATCGAGTTAAAGGATTCCGGCACAGGGGCGAATTGTCAGACTTATTTGCAAGACCAGCAAAAGCTGGCAAACGCTGGGCAGAAAATCGGACCTTTGCAATTGTTATTGGATAAACAATGGATCACGGTGGCTGAGTTAACGACAGTTTCTAAAATTGTTTTCATCACTCCGATGAGTTGGAAAAGAGTAAGTACGGAAATGCAGAGTTTGCCCTCCTGCACATCTTCTCAGGTGATTCAACGCTCTCCGATTGAAACGGAATATTTTGAAGGTCTTATTCCTTTAGGAGGCTCAAGACAGGGAGGACATCTTTTCCCAACTTCTCATGTTTATTTTTATCACAATCAAAGTCACTATGCGCTTTTGATTTCTCCGCTGAATGGGAGAATCACGGAGGCGATTCTTACGCGAAGAGCGCCTAAGGACGAAGCGACGGGACAGCCTAAGAAAAATCCTGATGGCACAACGGCATTTGATTTCCATGATTATCAGCTTATGCTGCAAAGCTGTTCGGATATCATTGTGCATTTTGCTCACGTTCATAATCTGTATTTGGAAAATCCGAAATTGCAAAGTCTGCAAGATCAAAACTTCGACAAGGGTCAATGTGATGAGCCTTATTTAGAGGGAAGTGCTTTCTTTGTGAACTGCCATCTTAAGGTCAATATCCCGGTGACAACGATGGATGTTCTGGGAAGTTTTCAAAATCCCAACGGTGCGATTGCTTTGGACATGACGACGCTGGATATGAAAGCTCCAACATCTTTTATCAATCCAAATCGTCATAATTCTTGGGATACACACGCTGTGTGTCCAGCGGATTACGCTGTTCCGGGCTTAGGCAATCTCTTCAATCTTCGTTTCAGTGATTACACTGGAAAACAAAAATCTATTGCTAACGATGCCGATAAAACACAAGGCAAAGGAAGATGCGGAACTGTCTCGATGGATATGGAAGGAACTGCGCGCGGTTACTGGTTCTGGGCAGAATCAACGGGAAAGGAATTTGAGAACTTCGGTCTTCACACGGTATTAACGTGGAATGTTTTAGATCCGAAGCTGCAAGTTTTCAGTATCGGAACGAAAGGTCCGGAAGGTGCGAATGGAAACTGGGGATTTTATATCAACAGCGAAATTGCCGATGCGAATATCAATGTCCCTTTTGAAAAGACCAAGCCCGATGTTCTTTACTGTTATGACATCAAGGGAACATCAACGGTGGATCTGAACGGTTTGATAGGAAGTCCTCTGACGATCATTATGAAATTCACAGGGGCTGGCGTTGCCTCGACGATGACTCTTGGAAGTCGTCCTGAAAAATGTCAGGACGCTCCGGTTGTAATGCCAGCAAATGCCGTGAACTATATCAGGTAGAGTCAATACTTTTGAGTATCTAGCGCCAACTTAATCCCGTTAGATAATTCAAGAGTGGGACCAAGGCCCCAAAAGTGAAGAAAAAGGATTCGAGGATTTTCTTGAGTCATGTGATTGTGGATCGCAACCACGCGGATCTTAGCACGTCGAAGAGCTTTCAAAACGGGTTGCAGTTCATTCTCTGTCATCGCGATATCGCCATCAACAACGGCCATTTTATCAGAGCCAGCGAACGCAACCCAGGTATTAACGCCCATGGCATTTCCCATTTCGTGACCATTCATTTTCGTTTTTCGTCCTACAGTGATTTTATAAACGCCGTCCTTAAAAACCCCCGTGCGTCCCATCGCAGTTTCAATGATCTTCGGATTCAGAGAAGTTTTCGAAGGATCTATAGAAGCCGTAGGAAATTTCATCGCTGTCGATTCTTTGAGGGCTGAAAACACTTTACCTACGGAGGAGCCTAAGTTTTCTGCCGATCCCATGCCGCTAATATGCATGAACATGATCTTGGGATTGTCGGTAAAAAAATGGTTGTGAAGAGCTGTCACTTCAAGGCCCGCATCTAAAGCAGCAGACATCACGTGGTGAACTTGGTCTTCGGTCAGAACGATATCTCCCATGACAGCTGTGTGCTCACCGGCCCCGGTAAATGCAGCCCAGGCGGTGAGCCCCAGGGCGGGAGTGACTTTCACTCCGCTGGCAACGACTTCAAGGTCTTTTCGCGGATAGCTAACTTTATACACTTGCTCTTTGTCGTTGAATTCACCTTTCATGCCGACGGCTTTTTCTATGGTATTGATATCTAATTTCGGCGTCTCTGCTTGGATTTTTTTATTTTGCAAAATGAGGAAAAGGATCGCAGCGAGTGAATAAATATATATTTTCATAAAACCCTCTGCGGTAGTGTCGCATAGTTCGGAGGGTCGTTAAAGACAGGCATGTGGAGATTGCCAAAAGACGTGACCTGTTAGATGACGTGCTCTTTATGAAATATATTTCGTAATTTCTTTAAGTTCTTCCAAGTCGACATGCTTGCCGTCCAGGCAATGTTCAATGTGATCGTGAATGTATGTGCCTTTAGCCGCAATGATAGCGTTAGAGACGGCGTGAAGCTGTCGTGCAACGTCGACACAAGGCAGTTCGTCTTCGAGCATTTGAATGACTTTTTCGAGATGTCCCTTTGCTCTTTTTAGTCTTTTCGAGACTTCTTTATGACTGAGATGTTGCTTTTTGTGGCTCATACGGATATGAGTATCCCCTCCCCGGGGATAGGATGTCAAACACCGTGATAAAGTTTTTTAATATTGAACGAAAATTGCTCTTAGGCAGATTCTTAACTCGCTCTGGCGATCAGGCTTGGGATTTTGTAATTCCTTTCGCATTACTGCATGTGTTTCCGGGTCGGTTGCAAATCGCCGCCCTTTATTACCTGATGGTTAAGATCGGAACTTTTCTTCTAACGACTTCGGCTGGAAAGTGGATTGATTCAAATCAGCGAAGTCGTGTGGTCACGGCGGGAGTCTGGATTCAGTTTTTCGCGGTCCTCGGAGGAATCATTTGCTTTTGGTATCTGGATAAAACGAGCCACGCAGGTTTGTCTTTATCGGATCCATCGATACTGCTGCTTTTTGCGGTTCTTTGCTTTTTTGGAATTTTCGCGTCGCTAGGCTCTGTCATCACGGATATAGCCGTGGGAAATGATTTGGCTCCATTGCTGGTTTCAAGTGAGCGTCTTACTTGGTTTAACAGTTGGCTAAGAAGAATTGATCTTGGCACGGAAGTGGGAGCTCCTATAGTGGCGGGAATTATTTATGCCATTGATCTTTCCTCTATTCATCTTTTTGGGCTCTTGATAATTGCCGCATGGAATTTGGTTTCTTTTGTTCCCGAATATCTTTTGCTAAAGAACGTCGTGAATAGTTCAAATGTGAAGAAGCAAATAAACAGCGGGACTGAAAGTTGGAAAGACCTTTTTCAGATTGATTTGAAAAAGGCTTTAACGAATCCCATTTTTCCTTTGATCTTTAGTTATGCGTTGTTGTGGTTATCCGTTCTTAGTCCTCACGGCGTTTTGTTGGCCGGATATTTGAAAGACCAAATGGCCTTGCCGGAATCAGAAATCGGTTTGTTTCGGGGACTTGGAGCCATGTTTGGTTTGCTGTCGACACTGAGTTTTCCAATGCTGGTTGAAAAAATAGGAATTATTAAAAGCTCAAAGGCGCATCTTGCGTTTCAAGGTGTGATGTTGATCGGCGCGATTATCGCTTTTAGTTTTCAAGGAAACTTGGCCGTTTACATTTTCCTGGTATTTATTCTTTTATCTCGCGTGGGACTTTATGGATTTTCCAATGGCGAATTTGAACTTCGCCAGCGTCTTATTCCCGAAGCAAAGCGGGGAGAGCTGAACTCTTTGAGCTACCTTATGACGACTTTGGCAACGCTTGTATTATTCGCTTTGGGGAGTCTGCTGCCTAATACGGAAGATTTTAAATACTTAGTGTACGGTTCTCTCGCCGCCGTGTTGATAGCGAATGTGATTTTTATCAAGTGGTCAAAGAAGACCGGCGCGTGAATGCGCCGGTTGGCTTTTATTCTGTAAGAACGTGGTCGTCGATAGAGAGAATGGCAAGATTTCCGGCATCCACTTTAAGTTTCGCTTTCTTCTTATCTTCTTTCATCACTTTGATTTCATATATCAAGTAGCCGTGTTCACTTTCAAGTTCGGCTTCGATGGCCTTCCCAGGAACCTTTTTTTCAGCGGCATTAATCGCATCTTGCATGCTGACTTTCGCTTGTGAAGCATAGTCTGAAGTTTTAAAGCGATCCACTTTAATAGAGCCTGTGAAGTCTTTTGCTTGAACGGTGGCAAAGGGCAATGTCGAAACCAAAACAGTCGTTAGAAGTCTTGAAATTTTCATCGGGATTTCTCCTTTCGTATATAGTTCCTACGTTGGCGCCGAAGTTGAAATGGAGGTAGAACTATATAGAGACTTTGGAAAGATACAAAAGAAGTGCTTGAAATCAGGGGCTTAAACCCCTATAAAGAAGGTTCACTGACAAAGTGATACGGGGGTTCCGTAGCTCAGCTGGATAGAGCATCTCCCTTCTAAGGAGAGGGTCGTACGTTCGAGTCGTACCGGAATCACCATCTTTACGCAACGTGTCGTTTCTGTAGGGAAGCACACAGAGCCACTCCTCCTAAGATCACATACCAAATCGTGAGAATCCATAACAAAAGAATCGGAAGAGCCGCAAACGATCCATAGATTCTATTGTAAGCAAAAAACTTAATAGCCAGCATCGAGTAAGTTTTATGAACTCCGTACAAGGTCAAAGCCGCTAATAAGGAACTTACAAACGCCGCTTTCGTGCGCACTTGCAAATCGGGCACTAGCTTATAAATCAAAAACAAGGTGCCGACCAAAACCACGGAGTTTGAAACCGCAGCCGGCACCACTCGGTGGACGAACTGAAATTGTTCAAGGGAAGTAAAGCCCACATAGATCGCTAAAAAAACGGGAATCACAAGAATCAAAGCCCATTGATAGATCAGACGTTTGTAAAAAGGTCTCGTGTTACGTTGATTCCAAACGCGGTGAATTCCCACTTCCATATCGTGAAGCAGGCGAATCGAGGTGATAAATAAAAATACCGCTCCCGTCGTTCCTAATTTTCCGGCATTGATATTTTTTAAGAAAATACGAATGAATTTCGTGACGTCACTTCCCGCTGCTTCTCTCATATTCGCAAGAAGAAGGGCTTCGACCTTAGGGTAAAAAGCCTCAAGGCCGCCAATGGATTGAAAAGTCGCTAGCACCACAGCAATAAAAGGAACCAAAGCAATGGCCGTTGAAAAAGACAAAGAAGCGGCGACAAGAGCCAGCTCCCCATCGCGCATCTGTTGAAGCGTGTCTTTCAAAACGCTCCACAAGGTTTTCATAGTGATGTTTGCTTTAACAACCAACGGACTCATTCTTACCCCAGCGCAGTTCAGTTTCACATCCTGCGCCCGGCGCAAGAGTAACATAAATCTTTCTAGAGCTGGAATCTTTTTTGAACAGCGAAGTCGTGCCCACTGCGCTCAATAAGAGCAGCATCGCAGTATGGATCGTGTTCAAAGAACAGATACCAATGCTGGTCAGCGGCCGCACTTAAGTGCTTTTGCTTTTCTTCCATCAACGTCAAAGGATGAAGATCATATCCCATGAGCCATGGAATTTTGACATGAGAGCTTGTTGGAACCATATCGCCGCAATAAAGCACCGTCGTCTTGCCGTCGGTGATTTTCACGACTTGCTGGGCTTGCGTATGACCATTGGAGATAAGAACCGAAATTCCCGGAAGGATTTCCTGAGGACCGTCGATCACTTTTAAAACTCCAGCGTCTATTAATGGCTGAAAGTTCGCGGCATAGTAGCTGGCTTTTTCGCGCAAATTGGGATGGCTGGCCGTCTCGAGATTTCCTTTTTGCACGTAGTATTGAGCTTTGGGAAAAGTCGGAACCAATTTGCCATCGCGCTCTGTTGTCGCACCACCGGCATGATCAAAGTGCAGGTGAGTGAGAATCACGTGATGGACGTCTTCAGGTTTTAATCCGTGAGTCGCCAAAGATTTCAGAAGTGAGGGACCGCTTTCCTCCATCGCATACATCTCAGCAAATTTATTTCCCAATTTTTCGCCGTATTTTGCGACGAAGTCTTTGCCGTTTCCGGTATCAATCAAAACGTTGCATCCCGGAGATTTTAAAAGCAAAGCGCGCGCTTCCATAGGAATGCGGTTTTTATTGTCTGGAGGATTGGATCTTTCCCATAAAACTTTTGGAACCGTTCCAAACATCGCGCCACCATCCAAGCCAAAAAGGCCCGTAGGGATCGGACAGACTTCATAAGTTCCAACTGTTAATTTTGTTTTTTCGATATCAAAGTTGTTCGGAGTCATTTTTAGTATCCTCCTCCTCTTTTTTCGCGAAGGCTTCAGGGTTGATCGTCAACACCCACTCTTTATAAGCAGCATACACCTGTTGAATCGGTCCTGGCGGATGAACCGGACCAACGTGCAAAACCAATTTTCCCGGCAATGGAATCGGCTGACCTTTTGGCCAAAGTTCCATATTGCCTTCAAGATATGTGAATAAAAGAGGTGTTTGCGTTCTTTCAGAGAAAATAGAAACCCCACGTTTGAATTCCTGAATTTTCCCATCTTTGGAGCGTGTGCCCTCAGGGAAAATAATCAACCACATACGAGGAAGTTCCGTGAGTAATTTTAAAATCAAATTGATCGCTTCACCCTTACGGTCTTTGCGGTCGATTGGAATGGCGCCCAAACAGTGCTTTGAAAAAAATGTGAAAAGCGCATTCGTAAAGAAGTAATCTTTTGCGGCAGCGATATAAAGATTCAACCAATAACGGCGAGGAATGGAAGCTGCGATAGAAACCGCATCCAAGTGACTTGCATGATTGCTGATAATAATTAACTTCGGCTGAGTCGCGTAGATCTCCTTAAACGGAGTTCCTTTGACCTGTAGGCGAATATAAAATTTAAAAGCGAGGTTTTTAAGAAAGATCGACCACAAAAAACGCATGAACACGCTGAACATGTCGATATGACGTGTGAACAGCGGTAAGTGTTTTAAGTAAGTCGGCAGTTTGGTCCACTGCTCGTTATCGTAGTTCCAATCTTTCATAGTAGAACCGTCATCACATAATAATAAATCGGAGCAACAAAGATCAATCTATCCACACGGTGAAGGAAATCTCCACGCCCGATAATAAAAGGTCCCACGGTTTTCATTCCGGCATCGCGACGAACTGCTGTCATCACAAGGTCACCGACGAATCCACCTAAAGAGGCGACAAGACCTGATGCCAACCAGTATTTGTCAGAACCGTCTGGTAAAAGGAATCTCATGCAACCTGCAAGAAAGATCGTGAGGGCAATGGATGTCGCCGTACTTCCCACCGTACGACGAGGGTTGATTCCGGGGAACATTCTCCAACCACCGATATAGCGTCCAACCGCCAAGTTCGTGTTGTCGCAGAACTCTGTGAGGATAATCAAGTACATGACTTGGTAGACGCCATTCGGAAACTTTAAGATAAGTCCCAAATGCATGAAAGACCAGCCCAGGAAAATAAATGCGAGAAGAGTCAACGACATGTATTGAATCATGCGTTTATAAGAGTTGCGTATCAGCGGCACAAGGCAACTGGCGCCCAAGACCACCATCGGCATAGAGTTGTAAATGTCCAAGCGGTCATACCATGCGCAGACACCCAGACCAATAATTCCCGCATAACAGATCAAAACGAAATTACTGCGATGGAACATTCCCATAATTTGGAAAAAAATTTTAGCTCCCGCAATTGCCAGGATAGTCAAAAACACCAAAGGCCATGGTTCAGGTAGGCCCATCACCAAGAACATCAAAGGAGCTGCAATCAGCCAACTCTTAATGCTCGCCCATGATTGAACGAAGTAATAGTTCTTGTTTCTAAAAAAGAAAATGATCGCACCAGAGACAAAGATGATCGAAAGAACAATCAAAACAGTTTGGCGATAAATATGGCTTTCCCAAGCTGTTGGCATATTGAGGCGGATTGGAAAGCTGATGTCGAAAAAATTCATTACGAAGGTTCCTCTTCAATTTTGTAGTCTTTGATTTTCTTATAAAGATTTGAACGCGAGACCTGCAGAATTTTCGCCGCCGCTTCAATGTCACTAGTTTGTTTTAAAACCGTGCGAATTGCATGCGCTTCAAACTCTTCCACCAAAGTGTTAAGTCCTTTGTTAAAATCAATCGTCGTGTAAGAAGGAGCCCCTACAGGCGTCGCTGTCGGCCTCAACCAACTGGTGACATCTTCTTCACGAATAAATGGCAGGGGAGAAATCAGGCTCAGTTGTTCACAAACGCGTTTCAGTTCACGCACGTTTCCGGGCCAGTTGTATTTCTTTAAAGACGCAAGTCCATCTTCAGCAATTGTTTTATTGCGACGAGGACGTTCTGCTTCTAGAAAATGTTTTGCAAGCTCATCGATATCTTCAAGGCGTTCACGCAATGGTGGAAGGTCAATACGCTGAGAAGCCAAACGGTAAAGCAAGTCTTCGCGGAATTCTCCAGCGGCAACCATTTTTTCCAAGGATCTATTGCTTGCAGCAATCACGCGTGTTTTTACTTGGGAGCTTTCTTTTGCTCCCACTCTGCGGACTTCGCCGGTTTCGAGGAAGCGTAAAAGTTTTGCTTGCTGGCTCAGTGGCAAGGCTTCGATTTCGTCTAAGAATAAATCTCCACCATTGGCCGCTTCCGTAAGACCCACTTTGTTTTGTTCAGCGCCGGTGAAGGCACCCTTTACGTGACCAAACATTTCGGATTCAAAAAGATTTTCAGGAATGCTCGCAAGGTTCACGGCAATGAAAGGACGATCGCCTTCTTGTTCGTGCAAAAGACGCGCGACCACTTCTTTACCGCAACCTGTTTCACCTTCGATCAACACCGGACTTGTTTCACCGCGAAGATCGGCAATGCGTTTTTTAATTTTTTGCGAAGCTTGAGAACTACCGACCCAGCGTGCGCTGTGACGACTTGCGCTTGGGTCCATGCTGCGCAAATCCCAAAGAGCTTCGATTTTTTCTAAGATCAAAAGAATCTCTTCCGGCATCAAAGGTTTTGCGAGGAATCTTTGCGCGCCGGCTTTAAGGCAGCTCTCCATCAAGGGGCGACTTAAGTCCCCTGACATCGCGACCACTTCAAGTTGGTTGTTATGCTTGATCAGCTTTTCGATGACCTGAGGTCCCGCTGCTTTGGTCGAGCCTGGTTCCAAATGCATGTCCACGAAAGCGGCGTGATAGAAACGCTCGTATTGAATGGCTTCAAGCTTGGGAGCTGAAAAAACCTTCCAATGAGTCGGCAAACACATCTTTAAAGACTGATGAACCAACGGATCATCGTCGACGATAAGTAGAGAAAAAACTCGAGTTGATGCCATATCCTCCAGTCTGGCTTGTGAGGAGTCCTTTGACTACTCATTTCGCGCATAGTCAGTAGTGACGAAGGCCTACTTTGTGATTAAACTTAAGGAAGTTGGAGGTGCCCGTGAGCGCTCTCAGAATTCTTCTTGTTGAAAACATTCATCCGGTTGCTAGAGACACACTTATTGCTGAGGGATTTAAAGTCGATTTGATCTCTCACGCGCCCTCTGAAGAAGAGCTTTTAAAGATTCTTCCGAATTACGACGTGCTGGGCATTCGTTCAAAAACAGAAATCACTGCCGAGGTTCTCAGAAAAAATCCACAACTGACAACAATCGGTTGCTTCTGCATCGGTACAAATCAGGTCGACTTAATGACTGCGCGAGAGTGCGGAGTTCCGGTATTCAATGCGCCTCACTCGAACACACGTTCAGTGGCTGAACTTGTCATTGCAGAAATGATTTCTTTGTCTCGTCAATTAGGCGATCGGAACACGAAAGCTCACGTCGGTGAGTGGGTGAAATCGGCAGAAGGTTCGCGCGAAGTGCGCGGCAAAACTGTCGGCATCGTAGGCTACGGTCACATCGGAAGCCAAGTGAGTATTTTGGCTGAAGCGATGGGACTTCGCGTGGTGTTCTACGATGTGCTTAAGAAATTACCTCTTGGAAATGCAGTTGCAAAAAGTTCGTTAGAAGAACTTCTTTCTGTTTCCGATTTTGTAACTTTACACGTTCCTGAAACTCCAGAAACCAAAGACATGATCGGCGCCAAAGAACTTTCTATGATGAAAAAAGGAAGTTACTTAATCAACGCGAGCCGTGGAACGGTTGTTGTGATTGAAGCGCTGGTTGATGCGTTGAAATCAAGACACATCGCCGGTTGTGCGATCGACGTTTTCCCAGAAGAGCCTGCAAGCAACAAAGAAAAATTTAAGTCTCCGTTGCAGGGTGTATCTAACGTGATCCTCACTCCGCACATCGGGGGAAGTACCGAAGAAGCGCAGTACGCCATCGGCATGGAAGTCGCAGAAAGTTTCCGCCGTTATTTGAAAATCGGTTCATCATCAGGAGCAGTGAATTTCCCGAATGTGGATTTGCCAGTGAAGCAGGGAACATCACGTATTTTGAACGTGCACAAAAATGAACCCGGCGTTCTTGGAGAAATCAACGGTTTGATCTCGAAAGCCGGCGCGAATATCGAGGGACAATATCTTTCGACCGACGAAAAAATCGGTTATCTCGTGATGGACGTTCACTCCACTCACGCAGATGCTTTGGCAGTAGAAATTGGAAAACTAGGTCGTTCGATCCGCACACGCGTGGTCTACTAAATGCACTAAGGGGATCTTGCTCTCGCCAGATCCCCTTAAGTGGCCTTCCCGGTCCGAAACTACCGAGGAGGTCCGATATGCGTAAAAGTGAGTATTTACGTTTTCGGCGAATTTTAAAAGTTACTAAAGGCCTTTTAGTTATTATTTGGATGATCCTTTTAATAATTATCAAACTTAAGTCGCTTTAAAGTTAAACAGACGCCCTTTCATTCAAGGTTTGTTCCAAGGTCGGGACTGAAAATCCCGGATTGGTATTGAGTCATGGAGGACTGGCGAGGGCACTTACTTAATAAATTTTGCTAAGGCTTTCCTTGCAAAAAGGTACGCCGTACCTTTTTGAAACGCGTTGTAGCCAGAAAAAAGAAGCAGGCACCTAAATAACTTTCCCGGGGTTCATGATGTTGTCTGGATCGAAAACTTTCTTGATCCCGCGCATGATTTCGATTTCGGCGTTTGAGCGTGTGTAGTTGAGGAAAGATTTTTTTGTTAAACCCACGCCGTGTTCTGCAGAGATCGAACCTTTATATTTTTTCACAGTATCGAAAACCATGACATCGACTTTGCGGCATTCTTGGACGAACTCTTCCTTCGTCATTCCAGCGGGTCTTAGGATGTTAATATGCAAATTGCCGTCACCAATGTGACCGAACCACACCACTTCCCAAGTCGGGTAAGCTTGCGCCAAAACTTTATCAAGGTCTTCCATAAACGGAGGAACTTTCGAAATCGTCACAGCGATGTCGTTTTTGTACGGAGAATATTTTGCCAAAGATTCTGAGATGTCTTCACGGTAGCGCCAGAAAGTCGCTGCTTGCACATCCGACTGACTGATCACGCCGTCAAGAACCCAACCCTCTTCCAGGCATTTTTCAAACACACCCAAAGCATGTTCTTCATCTTGTTCGTTGCGAGTTTCAACTTCCGCTAAAACATAAAACGGAGATTGAGTCTCAAGAGGCGCAGGCAGGCCCGTGTTTTCCAAAACTTTTTTAAGCGCTTTATCAGAGAACATTTCAAACGCCACCAAAGACGTTTTAGTTTTAAACTCCGCAAAGATTTTCATCACAGCATCAAGGCCACTGACGGCCATCACCAAAACTTTCATCGGTGGGGGAGCCGGAGCTAACTTGATTGTCGCTTCAACGATAAAACCCAAAGTTCCTTCAGAGCCGACAAACAAATGACGAAGATCATAACCAGTCGCATTTTTCACAAGACCGTTATTGAGTTCTAGAACGTCACCCGTTCCTGTGACAACTTTAAGACCCGCGATCCACTCACGAGTGAGGCCATAACGAACGACTTTGATACCGCCCGCATTGGTGGCGATATTTCCGCCCATTTGCGAAGAACCCGTCGCCGCAAAATCCACGGGATAAAAAAGATGTTTTGAATGCGCAAATTCTTGAAGAGCTTCGGTCACAACACCAGGCTCGATCACGACACTTTGATCAACGGGGCTGAAATCTTTGATCTTGTTCATTTGATCAAAAGACACAACGACTTCACCTTGAGTGGCCACCGCAGAACCTGAAAGACCCGTGCGGCCTCCGGAAGGTACAAGAGCGATTTTGTTTTTGCGCGCCCATTTGACAAGGGCGACAACGTCTTCGGTTTTACGAGGAAAAACAATCGCCGAAGCTTTGATGTCGAAGTACGTCGTCCAGTCTTTACCCCAATACTTGAGGCTCTCCTCGTCGGTTTTGATTTGGTCTTTTTGCAAAAAACTTTCAAGCTCGATGAGGGCCGTCGACATACAACATCCTATTCTTCGTCAGGAATGGCTCGGTGGAAATCTTTCAGAGTTCTAATTCTAAAGAAAGCGTACAAGGGACACAAGCCCCAAGCCGCTGTGATAAGACCATAGATGCCAACGTACGCCCAAAAAGGACCGCCTGCGATGGCGTAAGTCGTCAGAATCACGCCAAAGATAAATCTTAAAATGCGGTCCCAAACGGCGACGTTACATCTCATATTACTTCAATAGCTCTTGAAGTTCGCCAGACTGGTACATTTCCATCATGATATCGCTTCCGCCCACCAACTGCTTGTTGATGTAAAGTTGCGGAATTGTCGGCCAGTTGCCGTATTCTTTGATACCAGAGCGGATTTCTTCATCGTCCAAAACGTTCACGTCGTGGAATTGCACGCCGATGTCTTGCAAAATAGCACAAGCACGCGCAGAGAAACCGCACATGGGGAACTGTTGCGTTCCTTTCATGAAAAGTACGATTTTGTTTTGGCTCAAAATATTATCAATTCTTTCGTGTGTAGTAGACATAGTGATCCCTTTTTAATTACTTAATCTTAGTCTTGATTGAGAGCGCATGAACCTCGCCCGTCTTTAATTCTGGACCAAAGCAGGCCATGACATGTTGATGCTGTTGAATGCGAGTCATTCCCGCAAACACGTCGCTTTCAACAAACACTTCGTAGTGATCTTGAGTGCCAGTTAAATCGTAAACTTCGATTTTGGCCCCAGTGTAATGCTTCTCTAAACGTTCTTTCATTTGTTCTGGTGTCATAGGAGGGGAAAGTAGCAGAGGGAGCCCGTGAAGTCAGCCACGGCTCGTCTTGTATGACGCTGGATGTCGTTGTAGTATGGGGCTCTATGTTTGGACCGACCCACCGCCTATTTAAGATCTTTTCTCTCGTTTTACTCGCTCTGCTTTTTTATTTCTTCGCAAGGCTGGAGTTTTTGCTGTGGAATTGGAGTTTATTCAAAAATAAACCCATGCTCGATATTCTGTGGTCCTTCATTGTGGGCCTCAGATTCGACACAGCGGCGGCTTTATCCGTCACCGCGCCGTTATTACTGATTGCCTTCATCCCATGGCCGAAAAGTTGGAACGTGCATTGGTCGACTCTGACTTGGATTCTTTTCTGTCTGCTGCAAATTCCATTTTTGATTCTCAATCTTGTCGATGTGGAGTTCATCAACTTCGTCGGTCGCCGATTCACATATGACAGTTTCTTCGTCGTCGGAGAAACCAAAGGCAAAGTCTGGAACTTCATCATCAGCTATTGGGGGCTATTCACGATCAACACCTTGATCGTCGCTTTCTTTGTGTGGTCCGTTCGTCGCGTGATGAAGGGGACTCCAGATAAACTCGTATGGCCGGGAGAAGAAAAAGGGGGAGTCAAACTCTGGCTTTCTCATGCTTTTCTGTGTTTCGTGGCTCTGGTGATTTCTGTCATCGGAATCCGCGGAGGTTTGCAAAGCAAGCCTATTAGTTTTGTGAATGCCAACGTCTTTTCGGCACCTCTTTTGAACAATCTTGTTCTAAACACGACCTTCACCTTTATCAAAAGCTACGGAGCCGAAGGCCTTAAGCAAGAAAAATACTTTGCGAATAAAGAAGACATGCTGAAACGCCTCAATGGTTCATTCACAGGAACGGCGTTAGAGGGGCATCGCCCAACAACGCCGCAAAACGTGATGATCATCATTTTAGAAAGTTTCGGCGAAGAATATTTTGGCCCGGTCGACGGTAAAAAATCGTATACTCCATTCTTAGATTCTTTGATGAAAAAATCTTTGGTCTTTGAAAATTCTTACGCCAACGGGCGCCGTTCCATTGAGGGCGTAGGCGCGGTGATGGCGGGGATTCCTGCGATGATGAATGAGCCTTTCATCTCTTCGCATTTCACTTCGAATTATTTCTTGGGCCTTGGAACATTGGTCGCGCCTAAAGGTTATGCAACAAGTTTCTTTCATGGGGGCCACAACGGGACGATGTACTTTGACTCCTTCATGAAAAGTGCGGGTGTTGAAAGATACTACGGTTCTCGCGAATACGGAAATTCTGCGGACGATGATGGCGTGTGGGGAATTTGGGACGAACCGTTCCTTCAATGGATGTTGGGACAAATGGACTCTTTGCCGCAGCCATTTTTAAATGCGGTTTTTACTTTGAGTTCGCATCAACCTTACAAAGTTCCAGAAAAATACAAAGAGATGTTTCCTGAAGGACCGATTGAAATTCTTAAAACAGTTTCCTATTCGGACTATGCTTTAAAAAAATTCTTTGAAGAGGCCGAGAAAAAACCTTGGTTTAAAAATACATTGTTTGTCATCACGGCGGACCACGCTTCCATGCACTACCGTCCTGAATACACCAACGACGTCGGAAGCTATCGCATTCCATTGATTTTATTCCATCCGTCTTACGAATTCCCTAAAACGGACACGAAGAAAATCGCACAACAAGTCGATGTACTGCCAACGATTTTGGATTTCTTAAATGTTCCCGAGAAAGACAAAAATTACTTGGGAAGTTCTCTTTTTACGGATGGTGATAAGGTCGTCGTGAATTTTATCGACGGTCGTTATATGCTTTTTGCGAAAGATTATTTTATTCGTTGGTCTCCGGGACACACCGAGCCGCAAATGTATGCTATCGAAGATCGCGATGGTGATCATGAATTGATCGGCATGACGTTGACCTCGGAAAAAGCGATTCGCAAGCAAGAATTGACGGAAAAACTAAAAGCCTCTATACAGTATTTCAACGAAGGAATGTGGGATAATAAATTATATTATCCTTCAAGATAAGCATCTTAGTAATTTGTATTTATGGCAGAAGAAAATAGTTTTGAGATCCGTTGTGGGGTCGTGATTGCGATATTTGCCGCAATCATGGCGGTGAGTGACTTGGTCGCGGGCAAATATGGGGACGATGAAATCATCGGCACCAATGATAAAGCCGCTGCCTATATGTGGTACCAATCCAAAAGCATCAAAGAAACTTTGGTCGAAGGGGAAAAGTCTCTTCTTGAAAGTCTTAAGGAATCCGGCGCGATTCAAGCCAAAGCCGGTCCCGGTATTGATGCTCATATCGCGAATTTAAATCGAAAAATTCAGCGCTATAAAAAAGAGAAGAATGAAATTCTCAAAGGCTCTGAATCCGTCGGCAAAGAGGGTTGGGTTCAGGATCTCAATGGCGAGCTGGGTAAAATCATCGGCGCGCAAGAGATTGAAGCGCATCTAACTTCTTTAGCTAAAGCCGGGGACCGCTTTGATATGGCAAGCCTCTTTTTTCAGGTGTGCTTGGTGTTGGGCGCTTTAAGCTTGGTGCTAAAAAAACAAAAGCTTCAAAACTTGTTTTTTTCGGGAATGTGTTTTTTGGGAATCTTAGGCGCCAGCATTTCGGTTTGGGCTTATCTTTCGATTTAAAAAGTAAGTGCGTGTCTTAAGCCGCTTTTTTACGGAAATAGATTTCTCTTTGCAGATCCGTCAGTGAAGCGACGATTTTTCCTTCGCTGGCATTGGCCATGTGGTTAAACTCCACGCCTAAAACCAGATGCAGATCATCTTTTTCGCGGATGTTCTTAATCATGCCTTGAACCAAGATCGGTTCGCGATCTCCTAAAAAAACTTCGGCTTGCACAAGGTCATCCAGCTTGAAATTAGCTTCGGCCATGGAAATTTCCACAGCGCACCCTTCAGTGCTCAGATCCAGCAGGCGACAAGTGTAAGCGCACACCACTTGGTTTAAATAATTGATAACGAGTTCTGCGGAATAATCTGTCGGAAGAACGTAACGGTAATTGCGACGTCTTTGCAGATGAAACAAATTGAGTACAGTTAAAGTCACATGATTTTCACCCACAACAGGATGAGTTTCAAAAAGGTAGCGCTCTGATCCAACGTTAAAGGTGGCGGTAAATGTGTCGCCCTCTTGAGTGTTCATGCTCTCTTCTGGAGGACGGCATTTGAGCTGCATATTGGAATTAATGCTTAAAGGCTTTAAAGCAACACTGCGGTCGAATTTATCGCGCAAATAAATAGTCTCCTGATTCGCCAAAACCTTTTGGAGAATCGTCTGCTTGTCAGACTCTTTATTTATCGCTTTAAAGATGACCAAAGCTTCGCTCATAGTTTTACGCCGCCGCTACAATCTTATGACCACATTCGTGGCAGAATTTAGCTCCGGCCTGCAACTCAACGCTGCAAGCAGGGCAGGCAGGTCCACCCGACGTGACTTTCTTTTTAACGACTTCTTTTTCGTCCATGTCGACGAAACCTTTTTCGTTCCACTTTTCAATTTCACGCAGCATCTTCCAGCTTTGGAAAATAGAGCGGAACTCTTTCACTTCAAATTGTAAAAGCACTCCAGAACCGCCATTTTTTCTTTTCATGAAGACGCCTTTGCCTTCAAGACGGTTGAAGTGATCGTTATTTAAGTTAATACCGATTTCGTTTTTGCAGTATTCGCCGAATTTCGCAAAGTCTACACTGACGATACCAAAGCGGTCTGGCTGTTCGTTCTCGCAAAGTTTTAAAAGACCGTCGAGCATTTGTTGGCAAAGCTCATCGACTTTCAGAAGTTCTGAACGACCACCTTTAAAGTAGTAATACTGATAGAATTCAAAGAAGCTTTCTAGCAAACCCAAATCCAAGAAATGAACTTTTTGAATTTCGTCGGGTCCCTCTGGATTGTCAGGAGCCTTACCCATTTCATAAAGAGCGAGCTTCAACTTCACAAGAACATTGATCACTTGCTCCACACGCTTTGGAGATTCCCCCATCACACGTTGGGAGTACTGCTTCATCATATTCCAATCGACAATCACGCGGCCCGGTTGAGAGCGATCGCCTTTATGATTCGCTGTATGGAAAACAGATCCAAAAGCTTTTGCCACTTGATCTTCAGGGCAAGGGGAGGAGTCTTTTTCTAGTTTGCTGGAACGAACATCATTCACCGCCAAACGCAAACGATCTGCCAAAGATTTGATGATGACTTTGAGCATTTGCGGGGCACCTTCATACTGCTGCTTCAAAGCTTCAACAGGAATTTCCAAAACTTTGGTTTCCGTTGTTGCGATAGCGGCTGTGGGGTGTGTGCCTTGGCCTAAAATAATTTGGTCACCCAAAATATGAGAAGAACCCAATTGAAAAAGGTCGATGGTTTTTTTACCGCGAATCAAACACTGATTCGCACCACCAGATTGGATCAGATAAACCGACGTGATTTTGTCGCCATCTTTATAGATCACTTCGCCTTTTTTGAACGTTTTTACAGACATAGGCTCTAACTCCTTACAGTCATCTCCAAGCTTTTATCGGTAAAAGAGTTCCGAATATTTACCCCCAAACCCCTTATCTTTAGTCTAGTTCCCGCGGATGCGGAGGATGTTCAACCGCCTTGCGGTTGCACTGGACTTGGTTTATAACCCTCTCCATGGACTATTTCTTTTCTCCCGCATCCCCAGAACACCAAAAACGCGAAAAGGCGAAAGCCCGTGAATTGCGTATGAGCCAATGGTGGAAGCAGGAGCTAGGGAAGGGCCTTTGTTATCATTGCGGGAATCGCTTCAAGCCTGCCGATCTCACAATGGATCACTTAATTCCGATAGCTCGTGGCGGGAAATCCAACAAGAACAACTGCGTTCCCTCTTGCAAAGACTGCAATACGAAAAAGGGTTATAAAACCCGTGCGGAGATGGCTTTAGAAGAGCTGTCGCAGAATTCCCAATCAGACTCTGAATCCTCTGAGGACTGACTACATTCCGACGGCGAGCCAGTCGACATAAAATACCAAAGAGTTGTGGGGAAGGGTTGAAGCGTTGCAAGTCGTTGCGTCGTAAGAGCCATTCAAATTGATGTAAATACGAAAGCCCGTTGCCGTCGGATTGTAAACGGAGTTTCCTCCTGTCGTGACCCAATGACCGCCACTTCCCCCGAGACTTGGGAAATATTTAAACACAGTTGTGAATCCACATGCTGCTGTGTTGATGTCGATGTAAGCACCACAAGATCCTGTGCTTGCGGCATTGATGGAATAGTAAGTCCAGGTTGTACCAGATCTTCCGGCACAGGCTTTGAGCGCATTACCTGAAGTGTCTTTAACAGCACCAAATAAATTACCCGTGACTTTGGCATCGCCAGCAACTTCCAACTTTGCTGTCGGAGCCACGGTATTTATACCAACGTTTCCGTTGTGATCAATGCGCATTCTTTCTGCGCCGTTCACTGCTCCATTGGTTGTCGTTGTAAAACGCAAGGCAGAACCATGACCTGTTGACGACCAGTTTTCTGTGGCGGCACCACTGACTCCAGTGGGTTGAGCCTGAACAGAAAATGCAGTTCCGTCATAACCGGTCATCGCAAACCAAGAGAAAGTATCCAGATTGTTCAATGCCGTCGGAGCACTTGCGGTGCCTCGGGCTCCGCGAGTTTGTACAAGTCCACCGGGATTTGATGTGGCGTATGTTGTCGACGTGATCCCGCGACTTGTGTTGCCGGTTGTATCGACCACTTCTAAAGTTGTGCTTGGAGATGTTGTTGCAATCCCGACGTTACCGCCGGATGTGATTGTCATTCTTGTGGCGTTGTTTGTTTCAAAGTTCAAAGCATAGGTGTCGTTGGTACCTAGAGTGGCATCAGCAGCAAAGCTATTTCCACCGTTAGCGAAAACTCCTGAAGATGAATAGTTGGTACAACCCATGACTCCAGAAGCATCAAAGGTGACGATTTGACCTATGCTGCAGTTGAAAGTCGAAAGCGTGTTTCCGCTGCCGTTTGAAACGATCAATCTATTCGCTGTGAAGGAGGTCGCTCCTGTGCCACCTTTACTCACAGGAACAGCAGAAGGAAAGTTCGCAGGATCTGCGCTGATAGTTCCGGAAGACACCGCGATACCAGCGCCAACTTGCACAGCCCCTTTTGCTGATGTAGTAGCGTCATTAATTGAAATTGCGGGAGTCGTTGAACCTGTCGCAACCACAATCGGCGCAGTCCCCGTAACATTAGTCACAGTTCCATTTGTTGGAGTGATCCATTGAAGGCCCGAAGCTTGTGCCGAGTTGGCTGATAGAACTTGTCCGTTGGTTCCGACCGGCAAACGAATATCATTCGTACCATCATGAACAATCAAATCACCTTTAGTTGTACTTGGAGAAAGACCATTGAAAGCCGCCGTCGCTGTCGTCTGTCCCGTACCGCCATTTGCAATCGGTAAAGTGCCCGTGACTTCGGTTGCTAAGTTTACGGCAGCACCATTACTCGCAGCGGTTAAACGACCTTGAGCATCCACTGTGATATTAGCTCTTGTGTAAGAACCTGCAGTCACAGCTGTGTTTGCTAAAGAAATAGTTCCAGTAGAAGTAATCGGTCCACCACTAAGCCCTGTACCTGTCGCGATATTCGTGACAGTGCCACCAGCGTTGGTGTCTGTATCGCTCGCACACTCCCAACGAGAGTTGGCAGCAATCCATTTTAAAACCTGTCCATCAGTACAAGCTACATTGTTAGGTTTGTAAGTGAGATATTTTGAAGCAGCGCTGTTGATATCACCATAATCAAGAGTCACAGCACCAGTTTTTGTTGCGACTGAAGTTACGGGGAACGCGATGGCTGCATTTGAGGCTGCTGTTAAGCGACCTTTGCTATCTACAGTGAATGTTCCAACTTGCGTAGTTGAACCATAGGAACCTGCAGTGACAGCCGTTGCTACTAATGTTGGATTTGGATAAGTTCCAGTAAGGTCTCCACCCGCAGCGCCTGTTGGTGTGCGAGCATCTGTAAAACGCGGGTCATTACCAGCAGCGACAGTGTTGGCAACTGTGCCTACATTCAAAGTTAGAACGGGAGTTGTGTTTCCTGTTGCTACAGACAAATAACTATTAGCACTTGTTACGTTTGTAACAGTTCCACCAGCATTTGTATCGACATCGTTTGCACATTCCCAACGGGAGTTGGCGGCGATCCATTTAATGACTTGGCCATCAGCACATGCCACGTTGTTGGGTTTATAAGTTAAATATTTAGAGGCCGCATTGTTAATATCGCCATAATCCAAAGTCACTGCACCAGTCTTAGTTGCAACCGAAGTCACAGGAAATGCGATGGCTGAATTTGAAGCCGCAGTTAAACGTCCTTGAGCATCAACGGTAAAAGTACCTACTTGTGTAGTTGAACCATAAGAACCAGGAGTCACTGCCGTGTTAGCTAAAGAAATAGTTCCTGTAGATGTGATAGGTCCGCCACTTAGACCAGTACCAGTCGCAATGTTTGTGACAGTCCCACCCGCATTTGAATCGTTAGCCGGAGCCCACTTCGTTCCATCGTATTTTAAAACTTGGCCAGTAGCTAATCCGGTTGTATCAACGTCTACACCTTTAATCTTATTAACGGTAACAGCACCAATCGTTCCGCTCACGTCACCCGCAACAGAAACATTGATCGACTGACATTGAAAAGAACTAGAGACAGAATTCCAGTACGGAGTTTGGTGGGCCGCACAGTTCGCATTTACAACAGCCGTATTAAAGGCGGCTACCGTATGATAATTACTCAACGTCGCATTTAGATTTGTAATATCACTTGTTGTGATTGCAGAGCTTCCCCATTGAGAGCCGTCAAATTTTAAGAAGTGACCTGAAGTTGGAGCTGCATTAGAAACCGCCACTCCTTGAAGTTTCGCTACGGAAGGATTTGGATAAGTTCCAGACAAATCTCCACCGGCAGGTCCCGTCGGTGTGCGCGAATTTGTAAAACGGGAATCATCACCCGCAGCAACAGTTCCCGCCGCCGTGCCCACATTCAAAGTCAGGGCCGGAGTCGAGGTGTTATTGGTGACCGTGACATAGCCATTTGTCGAAGTCACGCTCGTCACTGTACCGCCGCTTGCACCGGTAACCGGAGCACAAACCATCGCGGAACCATTCCATCTTAAAAACTCATTTGTTGAGCAAGTTGGAACTCCGGTTTTTAGAACGAAGTCATTCTCTGTTTTCGTTCCTAGTTTTTCTGCCGACAAAGCGTAAGCAGAGTAGGGCACTGTGCGGATTTCATTCGAAGGTGAAATCACTTTCCAACCACTGCCATCGTGGAACTGAACTTTTAAAAGACGAATATCGCCAGTAGCAGCCGCGTAAGTCGCTCCGCCATAACAGTCGTGAGTTTTTGAATTGTTAAATGAATCTAACAGAGTGAACAAAGGATCTGTCGGAAACAACTTTGTGCCTGATCCAATGGGCACATCAAAGACCCCTTTGGAGTTGACCATATTCACACCGTCGCGCTGTTCGCGGTAGATCACGCAATTGCCATTGGGGCTTGTGATTTCAAATAAGAAACTTGTGTTGTTGAATTCAAGAGGGGAACCGTCGGCTTTGAGAATGCGACCTTGATATGTTAAAGCATTAGGTGCCGCATGTGCGCACCAAGAAACTAATAATGCTAAAACCAGACACGTTCCAAACTTCAAGAAGCTCATATAGTGAACTTATCGGATGTTCCCTGGGGCGCCGTTAAGGTTCAGTGAAAAATATTTCTCTATTGTGAGAAATAGAACTGTTGGATTGTCTCAAAAAAAGACAAAGAACTAGTAAGCCACACCAACGGCTGTGAGTTCCCAAAGGTTGCTATCATTATGAATCTGAGAAGTGCACGCGCCTCTAGATATAATGTACAAATCATAAGTCGTCGTGGAAGCGATATCGACATAGCCGATCACTGTTGCTGTTGTATAGTCCCCAGTTGCCGCCGGCATAAGAGTGTATTTCACGATGGTATCCGCAGCCACATTACGAATGCCGAAGTCAGCGCGACATGAGGTGGGCGTTGTAATTCCCATTCCCGTGATTTGCCAGCGCCCTGGTGGCAAAGTGATTGTGACCCCCGAAGAAGCGCGACTGGTTCCATTCGAGGAGTTTCCAACGACAGATATATTTCCGCGTATGATAGTTTGTTTCCAAGCGGCATTTCCGTTGGCATCCGATGCGAGCACGCGGCCTTGAGCTTGATTGCCGTCGACGACTCTCACCGTACCATTGACATGAAGGGCGGCGGAAGGATTCGCTGTGCCAATACCGACATAACCATTGTCTCGACCGATCGCGATGAATCCCGTTTCAGTATTATTACTGACAGCGCCCATTTTGAAAACATTCAAACCGCCGCGGTCGTCATAATAAAGGCTGCCACCATAAGCATTGTTCGTCGTTGGATCTTGGATGAAAATTCCAGGGGAGCCTTCTTCGCCACCACCGCCAGCTATGTGAAGAGTCTGAACGGGACTTGCGGCTCCAATGCCTACGTTTCCTGCGAAATAATTCGTATTGGTTGCATCTGATTGATAGAGGCCATATTTATTTGTCGCCTCAACAGCGCCAATATAAACGCCATATCCTGTTGTGACTGTTCCTCCGCCTGTATTTGAAACTCCGAAAGATCCGGCTTTAGCTGAAGAGATCGTGCCTGTGGATTGATTGTAGATCGCTCCCGAAGCTCCTGTAGCGGCAGAAATAGGGCTGGCGGATTTATGATAAACATCACTCACGGAGCCCAGCGCACCGTTGATTGTTCCCGTTTGACCGGCAGCGGTTTCGATACGGTTCACAGCTCCGTATAAAGCGCCGGTAAAATTATACGAAGTGCTCGGCATGATCGTGGACCACGATCCATGAAGGTTTGAAGGCATATCCGCAGTAAGAGCGGGCGCCAGTTGAAATTTTGCAGTCGTGCCGGGAGGATTTGAAGCTGCGTTGTATACGTGAAGCTGAGCCGCCGGGCTTGAGGTTCCAATTCCGACATAACCGCTAGAAGTGACGGTCATTCGTATCGCATTGTTAGTTTCGAAATTTAAAGCGTAGTTATCGTTGGTTCCTAACGTCGCATCTGCACCAAAAGAATTTCCACCGTTTAAAAACACGGAACCTGTTGTGAAGGTTGAGCAAATCATCAGCCCCGTGGCATCGAAGGAAACCATCTGACCGACGGCGCAGTTAAATGTTGTCACAGCAGAGCCGGTGCCATTCGAAGCGAGAAGTCTATTGGCGGTAAGCGAAGTTGCTCCCGTACCGCCCTTTGAAACCGGCACAGCAGAAGGGAAGTTTGCTGGATCAGCACTGATAGTTCCGGAGGTGACTGCGATACCAGCTCCGACTTGCACAGCGCCTTTTTCTGAAGTTGTTGCATCGTTAATTGAAATCGCCGGAGTTGTTGATCCCGTTGCCACAACAATGGGAGCTGTTCCCGTAACATTCGTTACCGTTCCGTTCGTTGGAGTGATCCACTGAAGACCGGAAGCTTGTGCTGAGTTAGCAGACAATACCTGTCCGTTTGTACCGACAGGCAAACGAATATCATTCGTACCGTCGTGAACAATTAAGTCACCTTTTGTTGTGCTTGGTGAAAGACCATTGAAAGCAGCTGTGACAGTAGTTTGTCCTGTGCCACCATTTGCAATTGGTAAAGTGCCAGTCACTTCAGTTGCTAAATTCACAGCGGCACCATTACTCGCAGATGTTAAACGACCTTGCGCATCCACAGTGATATTTGCGCGAGTATAAGATCCCGCAGTTACAGCCGTGTTTGCTAAAGAAATAGTTCCGGTAGAAGTAATTGGTCCACCACTTAATCCAGTACCCGTTGCGATATTCGTGACGGTACCGCCAGCGTTGGTATCTGTATCGCTCGCGCACTCCCAACGAGAATTTGCAGCAATCCATTTTAAAACTTGTCCATCAGCACAAGCTACATTGTTAGGTTTGTAAGTGAGATATTTTGAAGCGGCACTGTTGATATCACCATAATCAAGTGTCACTGCACCAGTTTTAGTTGCAACAGAAGTCACAGGAAATGCAATTGCAGAATTCGAAGCCGCAGTTAAACGTCCTTGAGTATCGACTGTGAAAGTGCCAACTTGTGTTGTTGAGCCGTACGCTCCTGCTGTCACTGCGGTATTAGCAAGTGAAATAGTTCCAGTCGTAGTAATAGGACCACCACTCAATCCGGTACCTGTCGCGATATTAGTAACAGTCCCACCCGCATTTGAATCGTTGGCAGGAGCCCACTTCGTTCCGTCATATTTTAAAACCTGGCCAGAAGTTAATCCGGTTGTATCAACATCAACACCTTTGATTTTATTTACGGAAACAGCACCAATGGTTCCGCTCACATCTCCAGCAACAGAAACATTGATCGACTGACATTGAAAAGAACCAGAAACCGAATTCCAATAAGGAGTTTGATGAGCAGCACAGTTAGCACTTCCAACAGCAGAATTAAACGCAGCCACTGTATGATAATTACTCAAAGAAGAATTCAAATTCGTAACATCGCTCATACCAATAGCAGCGCCAATCCACTGAGTGCCATCAAACTTTAAAAAATTCCCATTAGTTGGTGCGGCACTAGAAACCGCGACACTTTGAATTTTTGCCACGGAAGGATTCGGATAAGTCCCAGACAAATCTCCACCTGCAGCACCCGTAGGAACACGAGCGTTCGTAAAACGAGAGTCATCACCCGCAGCGACAGTTCCCGCAACTGTACCAACATTCAAAGTCACAACAGGAGTGGAAGTGTTATTCACGATCGTTACATAAGAGTTCGAAGACGTAACATTGGTGACAGTCCCGCCACTAGCACCCGTCACCGGAGCACAAGAAAGAGCGGCTCCATTCCAAGTCAAAAACTCATTTCCAGCACAGCTTGGCACTCCCGTTTTAACGAAGAAGTCATTCTCTGTTTTCGTTCCCAGTTTTTGGGCCGAAAGAGCGTAAGCAGAATAGGGGACCGAGCGAATCTCACTGGAGGGAGAAATCACCTTCCAACCACTGCCATCGTGGAACTGAACTTTTAAAAGACGAATGTCTCCGGCAGAGGCAGCATAAGTTGAACCACCGTAACAATCATGGATTTTGGAATTGTTAAAAGAGTCTAAAAGTGTGACTAAAGGATCTGTTGGAAAAAGTTTTGTGCCGGATCCAATGGGGATGTCAAAGACACCACCCGAATTAAGCATGTTGATACCGTCGCGCTGTTCGCGATAAATAACGCAAGTGCCGGCGGGGTTGGTAATTTCAAAAAGAAAGCTTGTATTGTTGTAGGTAAGAGGCGAACCGTCCGCTTTCAGAATACGGCCTTGATAAGTCAAAGCATTAGGAGCTGCCACCGAAAAGGATGGCAAAATGAACAGTAAAAAGAAAACCAGGCACGTACCGAAAAAGTTCATGGTTAACTTATCGGCTCTTTACGAGAATTTTATAAATTATTGAAACGAAGTTTTCAATTTGAGACGATGGGCGGGGCCTCTAGGCGAGCGAAGCCGTGGCGATGGTCAAGATCGCCTCTGTTTTTCCATCTTTTTTAAGCGGCGCCATCCATAACATTTGATTGCGGATGGCTAGACGTTCTAAGGAGTCTCTTTCTTTGATCACATGTTCTTTATTGTGAACTTCCAAAGGTTTTGAAATATCTGTCATAAAAGTTTTCAACGTTTGTTCAAGACTTCTCTGATCTTCAACCATTCGTTCGTAGAGGTTGTACCATTTGCGGCAGTAAAGGTCCTCGAGGGTGTAGCTGCAAACTTCAAAAAAGAGCAGAGTTCGAAAAATCTGTGTTTGCGAAAAACTATAGGCTTCAACGAGATGATTTGGTCGAATCTGATCCAGAATAAATGAGTCAGCTTCAAGTCCCTGACGAAGAAGAGCCTTTTCTGTGAAGCGGCGAGGGTCTCGTAAAGATCCGCCTTCCATCTTCACATCAAGACAGATTTGATAATAAATTTGCAAATCGCGGATCACCTGAAGCTGCTCTTCGTTTGGAAGCAATGCAAAAAAAGAAAGAGAAGAGTTGGAGTAAGGTCGAATCACCAAACCTGTCTCGCCAATCAAGGCACAAATATTCTCGCTATGAACTTTGAATCTCTGTGATAAGCTCAATCCGGATGATGAATTCATAGGAAATTTTGTAACATCAAATTTGTTTAGTTGTGAGTTGTGATTCCTCATATTCAAAATTACACCACGCAGCGTTGAGGCTTTAGTCTTGCTTTAACCCCCTGCGTTGGAGTTAACCTATCAAAGTCATTCATTAAAATTCGTTAACATCTCGTGAAGGATCAAGCGACCGTGAGTAAGATTACTAAAAGTAGTACCGCTGAATATTTTGCGAAGAACCTCCAACAAGTGGGATTCTCGTCTCCATTGAAAGCCGTTTTGACGACTTTGAAAGAGGCCGTAGACAACTCTTTGGATGCGTGTGAGCAGGCGGGTATTCTTCCAGATCTTTTGATTGAAGTTTCAAAAGTAGGAACTGGTTCAACTAAAAATACTGATTTAATTCGCATCGTTGTCGAAGATAACGGGCCGGGAATCGAAGCTGAAGATCTCGCAAAAGTATATGGTGAGTATCTTGCGTCTTCTAAATTCGGACGTGGACAATGTTCACGCGGACAACAAGGTATCGGTATTTCTGCAGCAACAACATGGGCGCAAATGACCAATGCCCGTGGTGTGAATGTTGTTTCTAAGACTAAAAAAATGCGTAAAGCCGTGTCGGCACAAGTCGACGTGGATATCAAATCCAATACGGGTGTTCTAAAAAATAAAGAAACTTTGGATTGGGATCGTGACCACGGAACTCGCGTTGAGTTCGTTCTTGATGGACGTATTCAACTTAACGGTGACGGCGGTATCGTGACTTATATTGAGGGCACAATCCTTGTGAACCCTCACATGACTGTCACTTATAAATTGATGGAAAATGATTTCGTCACTGTGACTCGCGTGAGCCAAGAAGTTCCGCAAATTCCAGAGGCGTCTTTGCCGCATCCTCATACGTTCAAACTAGGTGAGTTTATCACTCATTCCACTTTGTTCGGTAAAACGACTTTGTCTAAATTTTTGAAGACAGGTTTCTCTCGTATTTCTGATCAATCTATTTCAGAGTTCGTGAAAAAAGGTCTTCCAAAAAGCCTTCTTGAAAAGCCTTTGACGTCGTTGACTGAAGAAGACTTCAAAAAAGTTTTCCAAGCTGTGCAAAACACCGAGTTGATGGCGCCATCGACAAGATCCGTTTTGACTGTGGGAGAGGAAGCTCTTTCTAAGTCTATTATTCGTCTAGGTGAAATCGACTTCTTCGCGGTTGTGACTCGTAAACCGACTATTTGTGACTTTAAACCTGTCGTGGTGGAAGTTGCTTTGGCGCGTTTCAAAGACCGCAATCAGTCTCCAGATTCTCCAGTGACTTTGCTTCGTTTTGCGAACCGCGTTCCGTTGCAATTCGATAAATCCGGTTGCGCGATCACATGGGCGATTGAGTCCGTGAATTGGAAAACTTACGGTTTGGGTCAGCCCAAAGACAGCTTGCCACTAGGACCGTATATTTTCGCGGTTTCTATCGTGTCTCCGTTTATTAAATTTAAAAATGCTTCGAAAGAAACAATCGATGCTTCCGAAGAGTTGGTGGCAGAGATTCGTTTGGCGCTCATCCAAGCAGGTCAAAAGCTTTCTCGTCACATCAAAAAAGAAGTGAAAGAAGCCGACCTTGAAAGAAAATTGGCGCACATCGAGCAGTTTGGTCCAATCCTTGTTGAAGGTTTGGCAAGCATCATCAAAGCTCCAGAATCTCGTAAGAAAAAGGCCGAAGAAGGTTTGAAAAAACTTTTGGGCCGTGACTCTGAAGAGGCGATGGCTGACTTGGAAGCGGCGGAATCTAAACTTCTTGCGCAAAAACAACGCGAGAAGAAAAAAGGTATTTCTCACGGAGACGACGAAGATATCGACGTGATTTCTTCTGAAGAATTGGTTGAAGAAGCTTCTGAACCGCAAGGAACGAAGAAAACAACGACCAAAAAAGCCGTAACTACTACTAAGAAAACAACTGGGAAAAAAGCGTAATGGCAAAACTATTAAGCATTCGCGAATTAAAAATTGATATTCCTAAAGAAGCCCGCATTTTGGCTGACAAAATGTTGAAAGACCTTGAGATGTCGAAACGCCCTGTTTTAGAGGCGGTCAAAACATCTTTGGACAACTCTTTGTACAACTCGAAAGTGGGTTACCTCACTCCGGGTGATAAAGTTGTTCGTACGGAATTGAACGTGTCTTCCGTGCAAAAACTTGCACGTGTGGTTTTCATTCTTGAAATCCTGCTTCGTAACCTTGATGTTGGAAACGTCAATACGAAGCGTGAGCTTTACTACATCTGTAAAGGTGAGATCAAAGGCAACCCGCGTTTGAAGCCTTTGGATTTCGAAGACCAGCCGGAATCAGATGCGATCATCGATTTTATCGGTGATATGCTTGAAGTGTATCGTGAAGAATTAAACGTTTTCGCCAATGATCGTGGTGGGCAGACTTACTCTCAACAACTTGTTGTGACAGAGACTTTGCCAGACGGCGACCGTGCGGTGATTGATCTTTCGACTTTGGGAACTTCGCCGTTCCAGCCGAAGAACAAACCACAAGCTTTGAAACTAAAAGCAAAAAAGAAAATCGATTTCTGCTTGATCGTTGAGTCCGAAGGTACAGCGAATACGCTTGTCACAATGGGATTCACGAAACGTAACAACTGTATCGTGATGGGTGCTCAAGGGGTTCCATCCAACGGTGTGCGTGGTTGGGCAAAACTGATCCAAGAAGAGTTGGACGTCCCAATGTACTTCTTCGGAGATCTGGATGCGTACACATTGCAAAATATCTACCGTACTTTGAAAGCCGGTTCTGCGGCGTCTTTGATCCGTAATGCTGACTTCTCTGCGCCGAATGTGAAATTCTTGGGCGTATTGCCGGAAGACGTAAAAAAATATGATCTTCCTCACTACAAAGTCAGAGAATCCGATCCGGCCGAAGCACGCGCTTTGAAAAAAGCCAAAGATGCTTTGGAAAACGATCCGTTCTTCTTGGATAAAAAGAACAAAAACTTGGCGGACATCCTTCGCTGGTTGATCAAAGAAAAGATTCGTTGCGAGCAACAATCTTACTTCTCTGTGGATCCAAAAGATCCAATTAAAACAGAGAAACTGATCCTGGAAAAAATCAAAAGAGGATCTTACGTTTAAAACAAAAAGGGGCTCACCAAGCCCCTTTTTTAATAGGTAATTCATGAAACAAACTCTCACTTCTTTCGTTCTTTGGGTGATGACGATTGCAACGGGATTGTGTGTTGCAAATCTTTATTACTGCCAACCTTTGCTTCACCAAATTCAAAACACTTTCGGGGCCAGTGCTGCTGTGATGGGATGGATTCCGACGGGCACGCAACTGGGATACGCGCTGGGGATGTTTTTCTTAAGTCCTTTAGGGGATCGTTTTGAAAGACGTCGTTTGATTTTTATTTCAACACTGGTGTCGGCGGCGTGTTTGATTGGCGTTGCGCTTTCACCGAATATTTATTTCGTGATTGTTTTAAGCCTGCTCTTGGGACTTGCGACAATGACTCCGCAATATATCATTCCGTTTGCTGCGCATCTTTCGTCTCCTCAGAAAAGAGGACAGACAGTCGGAATGGTGATGAGCGGAATGCTTTTAGGAATTTTATTGGCGCGCACAGTTTCTGGTTTTATCGGAGATCTTTTTGGTTGGCGCGTGATGTTTGGCTCCGCTTCCGTGGTGCTTGTGATCTTGGCATTTGTTCTAAGGGCCGCCCTTCCACAAAGTGAACCGAGCTTTTCAGGAAGTTATGCAGGACTTCTTAAATCCGTTATTCAGTTAGTGAAAGAGCTTCCGGTTCTTCGTGAGTCGATGGTGTTTGGCTCAATGATGTTTGGCGCCTTCAGTGCCTTCTGGGCCACGCTGATTTATTTGATGGAGTCTCCAGCATTCAATTTAGGTGCAAAGACGGTGGGGCTTTTTGGAATTTTAGGAGCCTCAGGTGCGTTGGCGGCTCCTTTGGTTGGAAGACTCGCTGACCGTCGCAGCCCTCGTCAGACGGTGGGCTACGGAATTGCGATGATGGGCATTTCATTTTTGATTTATCTTTTCTTTGGAGGAACGTCTTTGATCGCACTCAGCATTGGTGTTGTGATCATGGACGTGGGCTTGCAAGTGGCGCACGTGTCGAATCAAAGTCGGGTCTTTTCCTTGATCCCCGAAGCTCGCAGCCGTTTGAACACGGCTTACATGTTTTTCTATTTTATCGGAGGAGCCGCGGGATCGTTGCTCGCAAGTATTGCCTGGTCACAAGCACAGTGGACAGGTGTTTGCCTTGTGGCATTGGCTTTCGTAGCAATCGCGGGAACGACTTATTTTGTTAAGAAGCCCGCGAAGAATGTTGAGACTTTGTCTTCTTAGAATTTTTTCTCGACGCCGATTAAGAACATGTCTTGATCTTTGTGATTGCCGGTGACAACGCGGTTAAAGCGCACGCCGACTTTCACAGTTTTCGTGACGTTTTTAGAAAGTCCTAAACTCATAAGACCTAAAAGTTTCGTGCGATCTTCCAAAGCATCGTGAGCGATGTAAGGTCCGGCACCGACACTGAAGGTCCAATTGTTTTCACTCTTCGTCACATACCAGATTTGTCCTGCGACACCTTTGCGATCAACGACACCGGTGTTGCCTTCATAGATGATACTGACAGAGTAGGCGATATTTGGAGTCGCTAACTTTTGTACTTCGACTTGAAATCCGCGAACCATATCGGCACCACCGCGAGTGGTGTGAGAGTTTCCGCCCCACATACTGGCTTCGATATTTTTGCGAATGATGTCTTCACGGGCATCCCTGAAATTATAACCAACACCGACAAAAAGAGTGTCGGTGTTCACAGAGCCGGGAACTTGTGCATGGGTGTACTGTGCACGCAAATCAAAGTTAGATCCGTAAACGCGATAAAGAACCGCAATGGCCGCCATGGCCCCGAATTTTTTGTCGTTAAGCTGTTCACCATTCACGGTTGTCGTGTTCATCGAGTAGTAAGGACCGACACCAGCCTGAATGGAAAGATCTTTTGTGATCGGCTGATTGTACCAACCCATCACCGCAAAACCGTCGCGATGATTGTTTTGAGGAGTGCCTTCATTGTAGTACATCACGCCGACGCGGGAGTTTTGGCCGGTTTTGTATTCATAGCCATACTGACCGCCTTGATAGCCTGTTGAGTTGCCATCAGAGGCGCGACCGACACCACCCATGCCATAGACATTGCCGTCGTTAGCCACCGCACTAAATCCCATGAGCATCGCCAAAGTGAAGGCCATTTTCTTCATCGCGAATTCCTTTTTGAAAAAGTAGACGAGGCTCAAGAAGCAAGCTCTGTGCTGAGTTTCGAACACCCTAAAACGAAAGAAACGGGGAATGAAAATTACAGTGGCAACAGAAAGCGCAAATTTGCGAGTTCTGCATAGTTCTTAAACGAAGAACCGTTTTTCAGTAGATTTTCATTTGCAGGGAATCAAGCCGCCTTTAAATGCATTTAATACATTTTAGGCCACAAATATTGAGTTTTTAAAGATCCAACCCTATAACTGCGTCTGAAGCGAAGCCTATGAAATTACCGAGAAATTCTTTAAACATAAATAAAACAATTCTTCTCTCTGCCTTACTGCACGGAGGAGCATTCGTATTGGGTCTTTCGCTGGCTGCTCCAGAAATAGTTCCATTACCAGTAGGTGTGGAACTCATGTACGGCGACGGAGGCCAAGAGCAAGCACCAAAAATCGAAGCAGCCAAGCCGGTAAAAATAAAAACAGCGGTGGTTGCTGACGACTCCGATGCACCAGCATTGAAAAACGAAAAAGTAGAAACCACACAAGAGCCCCAACAAGCTTCCACAGGAAAAACAATGGGCTCAGTAGCAGGCACTTCAGAAAAAGGCGCCTTAGAAGGCCGCGAAGGTGTTGCCAACGGCACTGAAGTTTCTCCGGAGGAAAGATACCTCTACGAAATCAAAAAGCTACTAGAGCGCCGCAAACGCTATCCAGTGATGGCCAAAAAAATGGGCCACACAGGAAAAGTAACAATGCGATTTACTTTAGCTGCTGACGGTTCACTGCAGGAAAGCGAAGTCGTAGAAAAAACTCCTTATGATTCCTTGAACAAAGCCGCCCACGAACTGGTAAAAGGCATCGACAAAATGAAACCATTCCCCCAAGAAATCCAAAAAACATCTTGGGTCATCACAGTTCCCATTGAATATTCTCTGAACTAAATTTTCAAACGAAGCTCGCGCCAGAAAAATGCACGAGGCCTCGTCTTGCAAAACGCGCTAAAAGATAGTCATGGAAACTAATGGGCGCAATTTCCAACATTTATTGCGGTCCATACTACGCAGGTCACCGCCAAGTATTTCCGAACATCAGCAAAATTTGAAGCTAGGAGGAGTGGACTTAGGGAAGGTGGACCGAAGGACGGCCTTCGTCGGCGCCACGATGGCGCGAACCACTGCGCAGCAGTGGCGACGACCGAGCCCGGATGGCGTGCCGACCGTAGTGTCTATCTTCCCTAAGTCCACTCCTCCTAGCTTCAAATCCTCGCTCGAAGCTATCGGCAATTACTTCGTGATGCCCTGAAAGTTAGTACAGTAATAAACGTAAAAAGTTCGGGCGTGAATTCCGTGGCGGAATGTTTTCATTTCTTCTTTTTGGCAAGAATCCCACTTAGCCCATTCCATCGGATCGGCTGGATATTTTTCTGTGCTCACAAAGATAGCGTCTTGGCCTTTAAGATTATTCATCTCTTCTTGTGATTGCATCACAGTGTAGTTACTGACGGTTGAACTTAACATGTACACTTTTTGTTTTGTACCCCATGTGGTTTGTGCCGTGTTTTCATAACGGTGAGCTGCAATAAACGGCTTTCTTCCGCTCTCAGCGTGAATTTCTCTTTGGCGGCGATTCACGTAGCGGCCTAGATCTTCCCAGCCTGTGAATTCGTTGCTGAAATCGTAAGTGGTTTTCCATTCGCCGTTCGGGTTAAAAAGTTTGTAGGCTTTTGGAATCCATGGATACACGAACGGAGTGTAACTGATAAGTCCCAACACGATGAAGAATCCGGCAATACCCCACGTATAGATTTTGTTTCTTGGTTTGACGATTTTGCGACGGCCCCAGTAAAGACCTTGAGACCAGATGGCCCCAGCACCGATCAACAGCAGTGTGTAAGCAGCCCCACTCCAGTGCGGTTTGTAGTCAGCAAACAACGGTTGCGGATAGAAGACGGCAATCGAGGGCACTGTCAGGCAGAATAAAAATCTCCAGCGCGCTTCTTTGATTTTTACAATTGACGTAATGAATGCCAAGACAATCATCACGTACAAGAACGGTGTTGTGAACAGCAATTGAGCGCCAAAGAACACGAACCAACGTGATAAATTGAAATGCTCGCCCGTATGACGATCGTGGAATTGATACTTAAATCCGGGCCACTCGTGAACTTGATTCCACCAGAAGATCGGTGTGCACAAGACAGTTGCGATTAAGAAACCCACCCACGGCCACGGTGTTAGTAAATCCTTGCGACGATTCGGAGTGGCTAAAAGATAAAGTCCAAACCCCGGTGCTAACAAAGCGATGATGAATTTGGAATTAAGTCCCAGGCCCATCAAAACGCCGAGCCATAGCCATGTTTTTTTCACGCTCCAACGTTTGTCATCTTCGCGCACGCCTTGCCAGAAGACCCAGGAAGCCGCCACCCAGCAAAACATAAACGGTGGCTCTGGTGAGGCGACATAACCACCGAAACCCCAAAACGGAGACCACAACAAAATCACGCCGACAAAAATCGCGGCCCATTCGTCGAACAAATCTTTGGTGAGCTTATAAAGTAAAACAACTGTTCCGACAAAACACAGAAAGCCGGGAAGGCGAACTCCTAAATACGTATCACCCAAAAGACTTGTTGTGATGGCTTCAAGCCACGCAATCATGCCGGGGTGATCGAAGTAAGAAAGCTGTAACCATTTTGACCAAGACCAGTGATACGCTTCATCGTCGATCAAACCAATGTTTAACGAGAAAAAAGCTCGAAATAGCAGTGTAAGAATGAAGAGAATTGTGACTTTCTGCGCTGTACTTTGCTGCTTCCAAAATTCACGAATCACGGGTGTTTTCCTTGTGAGAGATGTCAGAGATCAGTCCTATTATTTCATGGCGCGCAAGGCAACATCTTTCTTGCCTAGAGCAGAGGCTCAATGCGAATCTGCTCAGATGAAATGGACCCTCATTGCGACCACAGGATTGCTGCTTTTTTCGGGCTGTCAAAGCTATCGTTATTACGATCCGAAAAAGCCTCATCGTGGAGAAAATCGTTTTTATAATAACTACGATAATTCTCCCAAAGCGAACTTTTGGAAGTGGCAGTGGGCGCGCCTGACAGACTCAAAGCCTCCAGAGCCGCCGTTTCAACCCGTCGTTTTAAAAACGGATACAAATTATTTACGCAACAATCGCCATGAAAACACTTTAACATGGGTGGGACATGCGACGTCGCTTTTGCAAATTGAAGGCGTCAATATTTTGATGGATCCGGTGTTCTCTGAGCGCGTGTCTCCGGTAAGTTTTCTGGGTCCCAAACGTCTCACGTCACTGCCTTTTGAAATTGCCGATCTTCCCGCAATTGATGTCGTCGTGATTTCTCACGCGCATTACGATCACTTGGATCTTCCAACATTGCGCGAACTTGCAAAGCGAGACGGGAATACTTTATTTCTTGTGCCTTTAGGTGATGAAGCGCTTTTGAATTCGGAAGGAATTAAAAACGTCAAAGAAGTGGACTGGTGGGATCAGGTTGCCTTCAAAAATCTGACACTGACACTCACGCCTGCCCAGCACTGGAGTCAGCGCAATCTTTTTGACACGAACAAAACTCTTTGGGGCGGTTGGCACATACAAGGAAAAAATCTCAAAGCTCTTTACACGGGTGATACGGGATACTCGCAAGACTTTGCTGATATTCGCAAAAAATTAGGAGCCGTGGACCTAGCACTCATTCCCATCGGAGCTTACGAGCCTCGTTGGTTTATGAAAAAGCAACACGTCGATCCCGAAGAAGCCGTAAAAATTCATAAAGATTTAGAATCCAAACTTTCCATCGGCGTTCATTGGGGCACATTCCGTTTATCCGATGAAGCGATGGCAGCACCGCCAGAAGATTTGAAAAAAGCTTTAGAAAAAGAAAATCTCAGTGCCGAAGCTTTCCGTGTTTTAAAGCACGGTGAAATTTTGAAGTTAAATAATTAAAGAGGACTTATGCAAAAATTCCGCGTTGAAAAAGATCTTTTAGGTGAAAAAAATGTTCCCGCTGACGCCTACTACGGTGTGCACACCGTGCGCGCGATTGAAAACTTTCAGATTTCTGGAAAAACCATTGGCGACAGTGCGTTCTTCGTCCGGGGATTGGCGTTAGTAAAAAAAGCAACAGCTCTTGCCAATGGCGAACTTGGTACGATCCCGAAAGATATTGCACAATCCATCGTCGAAGCTTGCGACGTGATCTTACAAGATCCAAAAAAATGGGCTTCGCAATTTCCTTCCGACGTCTATCAAGGGGGAGCAGGAACTTCGGTCAATATGAATGCGAACGAAGTGATTGCCAATATCGCTTTGGAAAAACGTGGAATTCCAAAGGGCAGTTATTCTGTTATCAATCCCAACGATCACGTGAACAAATGCCAATCCACGAACGACGCTTATCCGACAGCATTTCGTGTGAGCCTTTATGAGCACATCAATGTCGCAGTTAAAGCTATTGATGAACTGGCAGTGACTTTTGAAAACAAAGGTAAAGAATTTAAGAACGTTCTTAAGATGGGTCGCACGCAATTGCAAGACGCGGTTCCGATGTCACTCGGCCAAGAGTTCAATGCTTTTGCAACACTTCTAAAAGAAGACAGTCGCCTTATTAAAAACGTGCAAAAATTAATTCTTGAAGTAAACTTGGGTGCCACGGCTATCGGAACGGGCATCAATGCTCCTCCGGGATACGCGCCTTTAGCGGTGCAAAAACTTGCCGAAGTCACAGGCTATCCGTTTGAGCAATCCGAAGATTTGATTGAGGCAACAAGTGACTGTGGCGCTTATATTATTATTTCTGGTGCGTTGAAACGTACGGCTGTGAAGCTTTCTAAAATTTGCAATGACTTGCGTTTACTAAGCTCAGGTCCTCGCGCGGGTCTTAAAGAAATCAATCTGCCAGAGATGCAAGCAGGCTCTTCCATCATGCCTGCCAAAGTAAATCCGGTGATTCCTGAAGTTGTGAATCAAGTCTCTTTTAAAATTATCGGAAACGATTTAGCCATCACCTTAGCGGCGGAGGCCGGGCAGTTGCAACTCAATGTGATGGAGCCCGTGATTGCTTCAAGCATGTTTGAATCTTTGGATCTTCTCACGCACGCGTGCACGACTTTGCAAAACAAATGCGTTAAAGGTATTACGGCCAACGTTGAGCGCTGTCGCGATTACGTGATGAATAGCATCGGTATCGTCACATTCCTTGATCCTTTGATCGGACATGAGGAAGGTGACAAGATTGGTAAAATTTGTGCAGAGACAGGAAGAAGTGTCGCTGACGTGGCTCTTGAAAGGGGCGTTGTCACTCAGGCGCAGCTCGATGAGATTTTCTCCATCGAGAACCTGCTCAATCCAAAATACATGGGAAAATTAAATAAATAATTATTCGCGGGGAGGCGGGCTGTCTCTCCAAAGAAATTGGGGGTTCGCAAAAATGACTCCCAAAAGACTTAACAGACAGCCAAGACCAGTGGCTTGTAAACGCAAAAGCGGTGTGTGAGTGTCACCGTGCTCAATGCTGGGAAGGTCTAGAATCAGCAGCAGCATGATAACGACCACGGCAGAGCCGAGCCAATAACTGCGACTTAAAGCCCAAGGACCCCAAAAGCTAATCACTGTTAAAACAAGAATCGCAAGCCACGGTGAGTGGATGGTAAGAATAAGTCCTTCGGCGACAAGAACACCAATCAAAGTTCCAAAAAATCTTTGCACGTTTCTGTAAATACTTTGTTTTGCATCAGGTCTCATGATGATCAGCACAGTACCGACCGCCCAATAGCCATGATCGATTTTGAAATAGTCGACGATAATCAAAGTTATTAAAACACTCAGGCTATAACTAAACGCATACAGATGCCGACGTTTTTCTTGCATAAAGGACTCTTTAAGCTTGGTGCGCAGTCGTGCAAAGGGATTGGGATTGTGACGACGAAGAAAAACTAAGAGTGATAAAAAAAGTACAACACAAAGATATCCCAAAAACGCGTAAGCCAAAGCCGCCGCAAAATATTTTTTGATCGCGATGGAATAAGCTCCTGCTAAAATTTGAAATGTGCCAAAGAGAACGGCTCGCTCAAGCTCGGCTCCTTCGCCGCCCATAAGACCCATCCAGTAAGTGATCGCTAGTAAAATGGGAATCATCAAGGATCTGTGATCTCCGGTAAGAACGCCGATAAGAAGTCCGCCTAATAAAAATAAAAACGTCAGCGTGATCACCCAAAGACGATGTCCCAAGGTCCCCAAATGATCGTTGAGCACCAATAAAAACCCGACTAAAGCTCCGAAAATAGACAAAGGCAATTGCCCTAAAAGAGCGCCAATGACTAAGGGAAAACCTGTCGCAAATGCACACACCACCATGCGCGGCCATGGAGAAGGAACGGGATTAATTTTAAGTGCCTCTTGGAGATGATGGCGTAAACTCATATGTTTGAGTATAATAAGGGAGAGGTGAATATGAAAAAGAAAATTGTCGTGGAAGCCGTTGTCGACATTGTGTGCCCATGGTGTTTTGTCGGGAAGAAAAGCCTCTTGGATGCCGTCGCTCAAAGTCGCAGTGAATTTGACATTGAGGTGCGATTTTTACCGTTTCAATTGGATGCTTCCACTCCACGCGAAGGTGTCTCACGTTCTGAATACTTAAAAAAGAAATTTGGCAGTGACAGCCGCTTTCAAGCCGCAGAAGAGATGGTACAAAAAGCCGCGAAAGCCGCCGGCACAGAAATCCATTTTGAAAAGATGCACGTGCATATCAACACGTTTGATTGTCATCGTCTTATCTGGTGGGCGACCCAAGATGGAAAACAAGTCGAAGTTACAACAGCCATTTACGATGCTTACTTTGTGAAGGGCGAAGACCTTTCAAAAATAGAAAATCTAAAAATCGTGATGAGTCGTGCTGGTTACGAACCGCAAAAGGTCGAAGAATTTTTAAAGAGTTCTCAAGGTACTCAAGAAGTGCAAAATCTTATTGAAGAGACTTACAACCTGGGCGTCAGCGGTGTACCGTTTTTTATTCTGAATCGGGAAATAGGAATTTCAGGAGCCCAGCCGAAAGAGATTTTCTTGCAGGCATTTCAGGAAACAGAAACTCATCTGGAGGATTGATCACTACAACATCCATAGGAACAGGATGGTTTCCGAACCACTTTTGATGGAGAGTTTTAAACTCTCCATTTTTTTTAACTTCAGTAAACGCTTTTTGCCATTTCTCTACCGTTTCTTTTGAAGTGCCACGAGAGAAGGCGAAATAAAGGGAGCTCTTCTTTAGGAGAGAAAATGCCTTATACGAAGCATCTGCAGGATATCCAGCTTCTTTCAAGAGTTCTTTTATCACTAGAGCATCTTCGCATATAAAATCCAGGCGTCCCGCCATCAACATTTTTAAATTGTTAATAGGAGAGTTCACAGGAACTATTTTTTTGAAATCATACTCTTCCAAAGTTTTTTGAAAGACGGTTCCTCGGTGAACACCGACCGTGAATTTTTCTCTGATCTCATCCAGACTATGGATTTCCATCGGAAAAGAGCGGCGTGTGTAAAGGGCGATTTCGCCATTGGCGATCGGACCTAATAAAGTAAAAAGTTTTTCTCTTTCCGGAGTGCGTGTCATGGTGAACAGAAGAACATTCGGTTTTGTTTTAACCATTTGATAACCACGAGGCCAAGGCACGACTTCAATCGCGTCATTCGAGTTCATGCGTTTTTGCAAAAGCTGAGTGAGTTCGACCGCCATCCCTTGAGGAGCGCCGGATTTTTCGTAAGTAACAGGAGGCCAGTTCTCCGTCAAAATTCTTAACCGGGAATTTTGCGCCGAAGAAATCTGAGCAAGTAGCAGAAGAAAGATAAATAACAGAGTTCGGGCCATAACATCATCTTAGCATAGAGAAAGGATCTGGAATGTTACGACGGTGACAGCTTTGTCTTTACACAAAGTACTTCTGTTCAAAGTCCTGCGATATTTCCGAGAACAATAAGGATAATGAGGCTTCCACCGACCAAGAGGGAAGTCAGGAATTGATTTCTGAACATGGTGATCCTCCAAGTCTTCATTGCAATAATAATCCTTGAAGGAATCACCGGGGAGCTGTTTTTTAGAATAAAACTTTAGTTTCGTTTCTTACGGGCTTGATGGCGATGTTCTTCTTGCCAGCTTTTTCTTTCTGCCGCCGCTTGATCTTTGGCGATTTCAGCTTGAGGCAGATGTTGCAAAGTTGCACGCAATTGCGAGTGCAAAGGCAACAGCGAAGCCCCCGACATCAAAAGGGCATTATATTGTTTTGCAAAGCTGTTCGCGTCAGTGGCATTTTGGTCAAACAAAAGTCTTTCGATTTCAGAACGTGCCGTGCTCGCATGTTGGTCTGTGATAAATTCAAGTTCCGTCATGATATCAATGTCGGCCATCAAAGAAGTCAATTCACGAAGCCAAATATATCTTTCTGCCGTCATCAAAACTTGGAACCACTCAGTCGGAGCTGCTTGATAACCCACTTCGCGATCGAACTCTTCTTTAAGAGAATTAAGAACTTCTTTTTGCAGGGCCCAAAGGGCTTGACGAACTTGAAGGGCTTTTGAGTGGTGGGCGGACTGTTGGGACATCAGCGGACTCCTGTTAATATGCAAAAGTAGATGTTAACGCATTTTTGAATGGAAAACATCTACTTTTGCCTGAGAAGCCCGGTGCTTTAAGTCAAACTATCTGCAACGTCTCCATTGAAGATGGTAGATCACGCCGGAAGTAATATCCGCGCTATCCACTGTCGCCAAAGTTTGCTCGCCGCGTGGATTTGTTTGCGCCATCATCGAAGTGTTTACGCGAAGGTTCACGCTCTCTCCGCAAGGAGTCCAAACAACGGCACTTGCGATAAGATTGTCAGTCAAAGTGTAAACATCGTTGTAAGGTCCAACGAAAGTTCTTGAAACGCGAGGACCACGAGCACCAGCCCAGAAGTATTCAGCGTCAAAGCGCGCTTGTCCACCACGAGGAACAGAGTTGAATCCGCGATAGTCCACTTGGAAAACGGACACACTGTAACCTTGTGGCACTCTCACTGGAATAGAGATGTTGCAAGATTTGCGATCCACACGACGTCCGCCGCCAGCTTCCGCAACGTAGTTGTCAAAAAGGATGCTGAGTGCCGTTTGATCCGGACTCAAAGTGACACTCGCCGATCCTGCAGGACAGCCTGTACCACCGTAAGCTGGATCTCCTAAGCTTACTTGAGCTTGTGCTTCAAGGCTCAGAGCCGACATCACACCAACGAGCATTAGTAATAGTTTCGATTTCATGGTTCCCCCTTTTGGTTTTGTTTTTTCCTTAAATTGTTTTTTAAAATTTGAATTTTAGTTTTTATCGGCCACCTGGAAAACGTGGAGGTCTTCCTGGGTTTGGATTCGGACCTGGGCGCGGATTGCCAGGCTCTTGCACGGGAGGACGTGAACCACCTGATGAAGGGGCACATTGTCTCCATGCGAGTTTGTATTTTTGCGATTGCACTTGGCCATCGATACTGTCCAAAGTGATTTGCGCTTGAACCAGTGACGACAAATTCAGATTTCTTGCCATTAAGTATGTCGTGATAAAGAGCGATTGATTTTCTTGGTTGCTGCAAGGAGCCCAAGGTGCGACACGCGGATCAATGTCGTGATGAATGTAGTAGTTATCATTGTAAGGACCGCGGAACTCTTGCAAACGGAAGTTGTAAGTGCCACCGTTTTCATAGCCTGGTCTTTCGTTGCGGGGCTTGCTGCCATCAAACGAGTAGAGAGCTTGATGCATCACAGTTGTGCCGACTTCAGAGTAGGCGTAACCGCGGTAATCCGCAGATAAAACCGCGAACGTCCAGCCGCGCGGAACAAAGAAATTCACTTTCAGTTCACAATTTAAACGAACAATCGGATTTTGCATTGTCGAGGCCGCAGAAAAATTATCAAGAAGAAGGGAAAAAGTCTGGCCATCAGGAGAAATCATCGCATTGTACGATCCCACCGGACAACCGCTACCCACAGCTTGCAGGCTTTGAATTCGAACACCTGGAGGTGTTTGTGCTTGTGAATGTTGAGAGAGTACAAATAAAAGTAAACCAACGAATGGTGCGAAGCCTCGCCACATAATTCCCCCTTATAATCACTCTTCCCCCGAAGAGCCGGTGACAATCGTCACCTGGTATCCCCTATAGCAAGGGGTGGGCCAGGAGGTTTGGGCGCAGGATGGCCCCGCTTCTTTCTGGAAGTGTTGCCAAAAATATGGTACTCCTAGGACTCTTGTGGAATAAAACAATGAAAATAAACTGGGCGCGTTTAAGAAAATGGATATTGCAAGCAGTGCTGTTCTTTTTTGTGAGCAGCATAGGCCTTGTTTTGCTTTATCGTTTCGTCCCAGTTCCGTTAACACCACTCATGCTTATTCGCTCTGTTGAATCGTTAGGTGCTGAGAAATTTGTCGGCATCGACAAAGATTGGGTGCCGCTCGAAGATATCTCTCCTTCTGTACAAAGAGCCGTTCTTAAAGCTGAGGACTATCGTTTTTTTGATCACAATGGTTTTGATTACGATGCCATTCAAAAAGCGATGAAGTTCAATCAAACCCACAAAAGAAAAAAAGGGGCGAGCACTATCAGTCAACAGACAGCCAAGAACGTTTTCTTGTGGCCGTATCGTGATTGGGTTCGCAAAGGTTTTGAGGCGTACTTCACAGTTCTGATAGAATTTGTATGGCCTAAAGAGCGCATCATGGAAGTTTATCTCAATGTTATCGAGCTGGGACCTGGCGTTTACGGCGTTGAAGCGGCTTCGCAAAAGTATTTTAAAAAGACCGCAAAAAGTTTAAATCCTTATCAAGCTTCTTTAATGGCCGCGGTTCTGCCAAATCCGCGTAAGTTTCGCATTGATCGACCATCGATTTATGTGATGGCTCGTCAGCGTCGCATTCTCAATCGTGTCGCACCGGAAATTCCTAAATCTGCAGATGCGTCTCTTTTAGATTTCTTAGATCTTAAGTTTGACTCTGAAGACGACGAATAGTCCCTCGTCCAGGCCAAGCTGGCGCTCTGATGTAAACAGAGTTAGAATCCAACCATGAGCTCAAAACAAAAAAAGCAAAAGATGATTCAGGCGATCAATAAGCGAGGTTGTCTCTTGGTTTATCCTCTGGAAAACCGCAAAGAACCAGCAAGTCTCTGGTCAGAGCTTTATCCACGCACAAAAATGCGCTGGGAGTGGGACTCTGCGGGAGACAACCGTGTGGCCGAGATGTGGGTGATGCGTGAAGAGCTTTCACGCAGTAAAGAAGTCGTCTATGCAAAGTGGTTTCGCAATCGCGCGACTTTTTTCTCTAAGGAAGTTTTCATTTATTTGTTGTCTTATTTAGGATCTTCACAAGATCGCATTCACTTGCCGCGTCCGTCGCAGGAAGCATTGGATAGTTTTTTATTGGACTCTCCACAGTCGACGAAGATTATCAAAGAAAACTTAGGCTGGCAGGGAAAAATGATGGAAAGCCATTACAACCGTGCGATGAAGCCTTTGTGGGATTATCTTTATATCGTAGGGTTTGGTGAAGTGGATGATTCCAGTTTTCCGTCGCTAAATATGGCCGCGACACAAAATCTTTTTGAAGAGCTTTGGTTGAAATCTCAACGGATAGATTCAACCAAAGCTGAAGAGAAATTGATCAAGATATTAGGTGAAGAAAATCCTTTTATGAAGTATGCGAAGCGTGTCCGTGATAACGCCAAAACTTTGGCAGACAAAACGCTGTCACAATAACCGCGACCGCGCAAATCGCTCCGCCAACACTGATGCTAAAAGGCACAGAAACTTTCGCAGCCATCCAGCCCGCACGAGCGTTGCCTAAAAGCGGTCCTGACATATAAGAGATCATCTCAATCCCCGAAAGACGCCCACGCAATTCATTCGGAACGGTTTCATTCCAAATAATACCACGGAAAAGACCGCTCATCATATCAGCGGCTCCCGCAAGAGCTAAAAATACGACAGCCACCCAAAGATGTTGGGCATATCCCACACCGATAATAAAGACGGCCCACAATGTGGCGGCAATAATAACAGCTTTTCCGTGACGGGAAACTTTTTGAGTCCAGCCACTAAAAAGAGTCATAACAAGAGAACCAATGGCCATCGCGGAAAATAAAATTCCTGCCGCCGAAGCGCCACCCCATTGCTCTGACATGGACGGAAACAGGGCGACTGGGAAAGCAAATGCCATTGCAACGATATCAATCAAATAAGTGCCGATCAGTTCGGGTTTTGAAATCGCATAACGAAGTCCGTCCTTAGCATCTTGCCACGGCGAGTGTTCTTTCTTTTCAGGATTCGGAACTCTCGACATCAAATACAAAGCGATAAAGGCTGCGACGAAACTGATAAAATCAAAAAGATAAGCGCCTTTGATTCCAAAACTCGCAATCAAAATACCACCCAATGCGGGCCCAACAATAGCACCGACAGAATAGCGAAAACTTCCGAGAGCTCCAATGGCAGCATAATCTTTTTTATCAACAAGTTTTTGCGTCAACGCATCCATAGCGGGACGGTGAAAGCCAAGAACGGATTGAAACAAAGCCACCAAAATAAAAATCAACGGAACAGAAGGTTTGTCACTCCAAGCGTTGAGTGTAAGTCCTAATATCAAAACGCTCATTAGAAATTCAGAAATCAAAAGCAGCTTGCGGCGGTTGAGGCGATCTGCATAAGTGCCGCCCAAAATTCCAAAAATCAAAACGGGGAACAGTTGGACAATTCCCAACATACCGACAAGCCAATTGTCTTTTGTAAGTTCATAGACCTGATAAGGAATGGCGACATAGCTCACCATGCTCCCTAAGAATGAAATCAGTTGTCCGAAGTAAAGAAGGCGGAAGTCGCGGTACTTTTTAAGAGGCGATATATCAATCAGCATGACGGCAATTTAAATAAATCTGCCCGCAATGTCAGCAACTTTCCTGTTCATTAGCAGCTTTCCATTTCGTATCTTGAGCGGATTTTCAGAGCATTCAAAAATAAACCTCATGAAAATAAAATTACTCTCTCTTCTTTTGATGTTCTCGGGACCCGCCTTCGCTGAAAACGTGTCTCGTGATTTGGTCTACTCAGTAAACTGCGATAGCAATAATGAACAGGTCACGATTTCATTTGTCGGTGATATTCTTGTTCATGACATGCTTTATCGAACCGTGTTGGCTGAAAGCCAGCATTTCTCTCAGATCTGGCGGCGCACGGACAGTTTGATTCAAAAGGCAGATTACTCTGTCGGGAATCTGGAAGGTCCCTCCGCGATGGGCATTGACCGTGATGGTAAAGATCATGGTGATGTCGGCTTTGTGTACGATCGCACCGTTTACTCGGGAACAGATTTTTCTTTCAACTATCATCCACGCATTTTGTCGGATCTAAAGAAATCCGGCTACGACCTTTTAACCACGGCGAACAATCACGCTTTGGATCGCCGCTCTATTGGTATTGATAAAACACTGGATGCTGCCAAGCAGGCCGGATTGATCACTGTGGGAACACGTTCTTCGTCGGAACGAAATGGCGCCTTTTATAAAATAGTCGATATAAAAAATCTTAAGGTGGCTTTTTTGGGATGCACAGAAATGACCAATGGAAAAGCCGACACTAAAGATCAAATTCTTTATTGTTACAGCGGTCAGATTTTAAAAATCATTGAAGAAGTCACTTCGCGTTCTGATGTTGATGCGCTGATTGTGATGCCACACTGGGGAGTGGAGTATGCTCCCGTGCCAGAAGAGCAGCAAAGAAATTTTGCACAGAAATATCTCGAGGCTGGCGCTCTGGCGGTTATTGGATCTCATCCCCATGTTCTGCAACCTTGGCAAAAGTATGTCACAAAAGACGGACGAGAGACCTTGATCGCTTATTCATTAGGAAATTTTGTAGCAGGCCAGGCGGGAATTCCACGTAAAACAGGCGTTGTCGTGTACCTGGGACTTTCGCAAGAAGGTTCAAAGAAGGCTAAAATTTTTGGTGTCGCTTACAACCCGACCTATCGTCGAAGCGCAGAACTTTATCCTGTGAGCAGCACGGATCCTGTAGAGATTTTAAATTATGTGACACCTCTTTTCGGCAGCAAAGGTCGCATTGAACCCAAGAGTGACTTGATGCCGTTCTTGTGTTCGCAGAAGATAGGTCAATAAAACCTCGATTGCGTACCGACAAAGTCAATGCTACGCTGACTCAACATGACTGATAAAGATAAACTTCCCATGACGTTAGCGATTCGAGAGCTGCAAAAAGAAGGCATCAGCTTTACCAGTCATTTGTATCCTTACGAAGAAAAAGGTGGAACGGCCGTTTCATCCAAAGCTCTTGGCGTTCCTGAAAACATTGTGATCAAAACGCTTATCATGGAAAGCGACGACAAATCGCCATTGATTGTTCTTATGCATGGAGATATGCAAGTTTCAACCAAACAGCTTGCCCGCGAACTTGGAGTTAAAACGATTTCTCCTTGCAAGCCCGAGGTAGCGGATCGGCATTCGGGATATCAGGTCGGCGGCACTTCTCCTTTTGGTACTAAAAAGAAAATGCCCATCTACATGGAAAAAACCATTTTGGATTTGGAGAGAATTTATATCAACGGCGGTAAACGAGGTTATTTGATTTCGTTGGATCCGCATGACGTGGTGAAAGTTTTAAAACCCCACCTGGTTCAAGTGGGGATTAAAGCTTGAAGATCATGTCGCGTATCTTTCTTTCATTTCTTGTATGGGTTTCTTTTTCACAGGCCATGGGAAAAGAGGCTGATCCTAAAACGGTGTACTGGTTGTTTTTTGATTTTCCGCTGGCCGTGCGTTTGAAAGAAAAACCTCCGGGTTATCTGATCGAAATGCATCGTCTGATTATAGAGAAAATGCCCGAGTACACTCATCAGGTGGTTGAAGTTCCTTTCTTAAGAATTATGGAACAAATGAAAAAGCATCAAGGCGTGTGCTCCACGATGCTTCTTAAAAATTCTGAACGAGAAAAATTCATTGAGTTTGGAACACCGATCATCAAAGGCTATCCGGCGGGACTTCTCGCTCTTAAAAACAATGAGAAACTAAAAAAGTTTATGGTGAAGCCAAGACTTTTAGATCTGGATGCTTTGCTCAAAGATAAAACCATGAACGTGGGAATTGTTTCGCAGCGTTTTTATGGTGATAAAATTAATAAAAGCATAGGGAAGCACCACGGAGCGGGAATCACCGAGCGCAAAGGTCTTAATGTTGATCATGAGTTAAGGACTTTATTAACGCTGGGACGTTTGGATGTGTATATCGGTTATCCTTTCGAAGTCGAGCACAATCCGAATCTCGTTTTCTATTTTGTCAAAGACGGTTTAGAACTTTTAGAGCCGCGAATTTCTTGTGAGAAGACGGCTTTTGGTAAAGGGATCGTTCGTAAGACGGAAGAACTCCGCAGCAAATACAAGCTTGATGCGGCATTTGAAAATATCTATTCCCGTTATTATCCAAAAGCGGAACAGCAAGAATATCTAAAGCTGACGCAGTAGTGTACTTTAAGAGATTTCCCAGTCACTCCTGCGGGTATTAGTCGCAAATTGCCGAACAGTTGGCCACCATGGCAAAGACCATGGTCTAGGTCTCTCAGAAATCTTTCAATTTACAGAGGGAAAACGCCGAAAAGATGCCTATGAAATCAGCATCTTTTTTTAGATCCATTGTCGCTCGTTTTGGTGTGGAGTTCAGTTTGCTTGCAGCGCTGGCGTTGGGATTTTATTTTTACCAACATCCGGCCCTGTTGACTCGAATGCAAACGCAGCCAGAGGTTTCTGAAGAAGCGCGCACCTCTGTAGCAAAAATCAAAGAGATCGTAGAAAAAGCAGAATCGGCTGAAAAAGCTTTTATCAAAACTCGCCGCGAACAAGATCTGCAAGAGTACAACCGGCAAGTCTTACTTTTAAACTATCAAATGGGCCACCTCACCAAAAACGTGGTGGCGAATTCTGAATTGCAAAAACAAGTAGCGCACTTAAACAAAGCATTGCGCGACCATTTCGAAGAAGTGAACGAAGCTCTGGTAAAAAGGCAACAGGGTCTGGCAGTTCCGTCGCGAATTCCAGCAAGCGTTTCCGTGACGGAGATTCTTGATGCAACTCTGCGTTTAACACAGAATGCTTCGCCTTTTTACGTACGCGCCGAATTTTTAATGGGTCTTTTATGCGGGCTTGTGCTTTTAGTTTTTCTTAGCCGTCAGTGGCAAAAGAAAGACCTAAAAGAGCAAAAACAAACATCCAAGTCTTTGCAAAACCGCTCTATCTTGCTTGATACGATTTTGAACAGCATGAGTGAAGCTTTGATTGTGATTGATAAAGACGGCTATTTCACTCATTACAATGCCGCCGCTCAACGAATCATTGGAACAAAAATTAAAGAAGTTGCGACGGAATCCAGCGCTGAAGCGTTAGGATTTATCAACGTTGCAAACCACGAGCATTATAGCAAAAACCAATTGCCATTTCATCGAGCCTTGCTCGGTGAAGAGGTCGATGACTTAGAAATCTTCGTGCAAAACGAAACGCATCCGGAGGGCGTCTATATCAGCGTGAGCAGTCGCTCTTTGAATGACATTGACGGTAGTATTTCAGGTGCACTGGTGGTCTTTAAAGATATTAGCCGCCGAAAAATGGTTGAACAAGAATGGCATCGTGCCCGCGAGGCGGCTTTAGAAGCATCCTTAAAGAAATCCGATTTCCTGGCGGCAATGAGCCACGAAATTCGCACGCCGATGAATGGTGTTATTGGGATGACGACCTTGCTGGCAGATACGCCTTTGAATGCCGAGCAGGCGGAATATGTGGGTACGGTGAAAAGATCCGCAGAGTCTTTGCTCATGTTGATCAACGATATTTTAGATTATTCAAAAATCGAAGCGGGTAAAATCAGTTTGGATCCGCAGCCGTTTGATTTGCAGTTTTTACTTCATGACGTGACAGAAATCTTTCGTCCGGCGGTGGCGGAAAAAAATGTAGGATTGAAACTGCATTTTGATGAAACCACATCGTGGTTTTTTGTGGCAGATCAGGGACGTTTGCGCCAAGTCTTGGTAAATCTTTTGGGCAATGCCGTTAAGTTCACAGAAAAAGGTTTTGTGAGTCTTGAAGTTTCCAAAGTGCGCGAAAACGAAACCTTCTGCGAGTTGCGTTTTGAGGTCAAAGACACAGGTCCCGGCTTAAAAGAAGACGAGCGTCGGTCTTTATTCCAAAAATATTTCCAAACGAAAACCGGAATGAAGTTCGGTGGTACAGGTCTTGGACTTTCGATCTCAAAACAGCTTGTCGACCTGATGAATGGTGAAATCGGTGTTGAAAGTGTCGTGGGCCTAGGCTCCAATTTCTGGTTCACCGTCAAAATTCCGGTGGCCTCTGTGCAAGATGTTCCTCGTTTAAATGAATCCCGGTTCTCTCCGATGTTCACAGGCTCCGTGCTTCTTGTTGAAGATCAGGTGGTGAATCAAAGGGTGGCACAAAGTTATCTTAAAAAATTAGGCCTGCATGTTGAGATTGCGAATAATGGACTTGTGGCTTTTGAGAAATGTTTGGTTCGTCACTACGATCTGATTTTTATGGATTGTCAGATGCCAGTGCTCAATGGTTTTGAAGCCACACGCCGCATTCGCAAAGAGGAAGTGCGCGCAGGTCGACACACGCCAATCATTGCTTTGACGGCGGAGGCAGGCCATGGCGACAAAACCGTTTATCATGAAGCGGGCATGGATGACTTCTTGGCAAAACCTTTAGAGCTGAACCATCTTATGGATATTTTGCATAAATGGTTAAAGACATCTTCCGACGCTTTAGACGTCAATGCTTTGACTCAATTGCAGAACTATGTCGTCAACGATCAGAATCTTGTCGAAGCATTGATCGAAGACTTAGAACAATCGGCGCCGGATTTGATTGAGTCTATGCGCAAGTCTTTGAATAATTTAGACCTGCAAGGTATTTCAGAAGCCGCTCACGCCCTGAAATCCAGCAGTGCGACTTTAGGGGCTAAAAAGTTGTCGGAACTTTGTGCGGCTTTAGAAGATCTCACAGAATTAACGGGGGCTTCTTCTTTTATTGCACAGATTGAAGATCAGTTTGAAAAAAGCATGAATGATTTAAGACGTTACGCCGTCAAAAAAGAAGCCGTTTAGTTGCTATAAACTTTAAAGAAAGGAGGACACATGACAAAAATACTTATTGTAGACGATCAGAAAAGTGTCCTTCTGACTTTAGAAGCACTGCTGACCCAACATGGATATAAAGTCACTGCAGCTACCAATGCAGTGGATGCGATGCGGGCCCTGGCCGCGGAAACTTATGATCTGGTGATTACGGATGCGATCATGCCTGGCGGCAGTGATGGTTACTCGTTGACTCGAACCATCCGTCGTCAACCGCTTTTGGCAAAGATTCCGGTCATTCTGCTCACGGGCAAAAGAGAGCGCAGTGATGTCGAAAAGGGAATTGATTCTGGCGCGAATGACTACATCGTAAAACCTATTGATCCCGAATTATTGATTGCGAAAATTCGTAATATCTTAACGTCAAAACCCACGGACTCTGTTCAGTTCGCTTCGGCCGTCGTGCAGTTTAAAGGCGAGTGGGAAATAAAAACCGAAGTCACGTCCATTTCTGAATTAGGACTCACGGTGATTTCCGCAATTCCTCTGCCTGTTGGGAAAATCTTGCGTCTCAACAGTCCGATTTTTGAAGACATTGGAATACCAAAAATTCCTCTGCGCATTGACTCTTGCGAAGAGATTTCAGGAATTGAGACCACTTATCGAATTCAAACCCATTTTGTGGGCGTCACAGAAAAAGAGCTTTCTCCCATCCGGCTGTGGATTCGCTCTAAAAAAAGTTTTTAGGACAAGAGCTTTTGCTTTTTCACAAAATCGACCAGTTTTTTCCGCCACCTAAATACACAAGTGTATAATTAGAAATGTTTCCGACTCGGAGGTTTCTATGCAATATGCAGGTGGCGTTAAAAAGCTTGTCGAGGTCATTCAGGATCTTTCTTCCGCTCACTCTTTGGAACAGGTCATGTTTTTAGTCAGAAAAGCCGCTCGGGCGATTGCTAATTCTGACGGAGCTACTTTTGTTCTCAGAGACGGTGAATTTTGTTTTTATGCGGATGAAGACGCCATTGGTCCCTTGTGGAAGGGACAAAGATTCCCGATTCACACCTGCATTAGCGGCTGGGCCATGCTAAACAAGCAAGCGGTCGTTATCGAAGATATTTACCAAGACTCCCGCATTCCTATTGATGCCTACGCACCGACTTTCGTTAAAAGTTTAGCCATGACACCCATTCGAAAAGAATCTCCGATTGGCGCCATCGGGGCTTATTGGAAAGAAAAGCATATTCCAACCGACGAGCAACTCGAACTTTTGCAGGCTTTAGCAAATTCCACATCTATCGCTTTAGAGAACTTGAATCTTTATCAAACACTCGAAGGACGTATTGAAGAGCTTAAAATGGCGAATAAAGCCAAAGATGAATTTTTAATGACGGTGTCACATGAATTGCGGACACCGTTAAATGCTATCTTGGGGTGGACTGAAATTTTATTAGATGGCCCTTTAGATGAAGAAGCGCGTATGGGACTGGAGACGATAGAGCGAAATGCACGACATCAATCGCAGATCGTCGCTGTTCTTTTAGATTCTTCCCGAATTATGTCGGGAAAACTGCAAATCAAAGCCAAAGAGCTCGAGTTGGTTCAGCTTGTTCGTAACGAGATAGCTCTACTTCAGCCGGAAGCAGAGGCAAAGAATTTAAAAATAGAAGTTCGCTCAAGTATCGAGAAGGCTTTTATTCTTGGAGATGAAGAGCGTCTTAAACAGGTGACCTTTCATCTTCTAAATAACGCGATTAAGTTTTCTAATAAGGGCGGAAAAATTCTGGTGGATATTTCTTCTCAAGGCCCTGCGGTGCAAGTGCGTGTGTGTGATGAAGGTGAAGGAATCGATCCCGAATTTCTTCCCTCTATTTTTGAAGCATTCAGGCAAGCCGATAGTTCCAGCACGCGAAAATACGGCGGTCTCGGACTGGGGCTTTCGATCTCACGGCATTTGATTGAAGCGCATAAGGGCAAAATTGCGGTCTTCAGCGAAGGGCTTGGAAAAGGAACCACGGCGCTTTTCACTATACCGTTATATAAATATGCAGAAGCGGGAGTAAAAAATGCCGAGCCATTGGGGAAATGACTCGGCAAAAGGGCCAGTAAGAGGGGTTACTGACACATGGGAAGCGATTTCACCATGGAAGTGATTGCGCTAATTTGACTGTATCTACTATTTGTTTTGATCACGGCCCAATAGGCGCCGGAAGCAAGTTTAATTTTTCCTGTGCGCGCGATTTGTTTTGCCATGATTCCGACACCGCAATGAAGATTGATGTACGGATCAAGAATGGTTTTGCGCGGATCTGTAGAGCTTAAGTTTCTATCTTTACTCCAGTCGAACTTACAGAAATTCCAACCCGTGATATCTTGATACGACAATTGCAAAAGTCCTTCAGAGTAAACAGGTCTTCCTGTGACAGGATCTGTTCCCATCGTTGTTTCTTGCATGCGTGAAGTCGGGCTGTAACCGCTTTCGTATTTTGTCATCGCAACAAACAATTGCGCCCACACGTTTGCACGCTCGTTATTGCTCAAAGAGTTGTAGCGAGGGCAAAAGTCTCTCATATCATCAGCACCTTTTAGCAAGCTGCTCCAATCTTCTGAAACTAGTTTCATTAGATATTGGGACCAGGCTTTGCGTTCGGGTTTGCTGGAAGTCTCCCAAGAAAGCGGAGTCATTTTGTAAGCGCCGGTATCCGGAGTCGTTGTAGAACCTGAGCCGGAACGCTCGGTGCCACCTTTGTCGACGGTGGCGTAAATCATCGCTCCGCCTTTAAGGTACTTAATCACAGCATCACGATTTTCCATCGCCACAGCAGGGCAACCCCAACTACGACCTTGAATCACGTTGGACTCTTGAACATATGAAGCACCGTGAACCACAACCGCACGAGCGCGCGCACGTGAGTTCGTAGAAGAAAGACCATCAAGTCTTAAAGAAAGACCGTGGCTTCCGCTGTAAGTTTCTGCGGTTCTATAGATTCCGAGTGAACTCGCATTGGAACCAGACACGTTACTGAACTTTTCAGCGTAACCGTCATGGTTAGAATCAGAACCTTTTCCGTGAGCTACGTGAATGGCCCACACGCTACCTGTTTTCATATTGATGATATAAAAACGTTTTTGCTTTGAGCTTTGTCCAAAATTCAAGACCGCCATATAGTCTGTGTTTTTAAAGCTCGATTTGTGTTGATCGAAATACACCAAAGCATCTCCCAATGCTTTGTAAGGAACGACATGCTTAGGATCGACATGATCGTAATTTTTTAAAATGGATTCGCGTTGAGAGCTTGCCACCATTGCATCCGAAGGATCCGGAAGAAGCTTGTCATTTGCGACATCAGGCGTGTCGACAATCTGTTCTTGAGTTGTGTCGTCGGGGAGAGTGACTTCACCGCCAGGATTTCCTCCGCAGGCTGCGAGGCTCAGGACGGATGTTAAGAGAAGCGCAGTGCTAAAACGTGAGAATAATGAATTTGCCTTAGTGTTAATCGCCATTATTCCTCCATGAATCTTTGTGCGTGAACAAAGACTAAGAGGAAAAGAATTACAGAAAGGAAAAATTCATTACGGTAACATTAAAAATAAGACCTTTAGCTGAATAGGATCTGAGGTTATTCGGATAATCCTCTACCAAGCTCCGTGAACAAACGAAAATTGATACGTTTTATGAAAGCCATTTTAAAGGTTCTAAAGAGGCTCCGGCTTCATCATTGAGATCACGAATCACAGCCTGCGCCATCTCAGGAGATTTTATATCATCTGGTTCGTGGACGAAATAAAAAACTCTTTGCAAGCCTTGTTGGCTCCAAGAGTTCAAGCGCGCGGCCCACTCTTGCGCTCTGGAAAAATCACTCGCATGTAAATCGTTTCCGATAAAACGAAGCATCGTAAAAGAGCTGCTGATGGAAGAGTGCAGGACATCACGGCGGCCGGCGACGTCCGTAATCACCAAGCCAATGCGCTGAGCTTGCAAATACTTTTCCAGAGCGGGCAAAATACGCCCTTGTTGAAACCAGCTTGGATGGCGAAACTCCAAAGCCAATTCAAAATCTTTCGGCCACTGTTGGAGAAAATGAAAAAGGGCCGCCTTTTTTCCGTAATCGAATCCCGGAGAAAACTGAATAAAGCAAGGGCCTAAGTGCGTGCCTAAATTCTCTAAAAACGAAAACCATTCTTTCAAAAGAGTTCTATCAAGAAGGCCCGCTGGTGCATGTGAAATTCCTTGGAATACTTTCGGACAAAATAAAAATTCTGAATGAAGCTGTGATTTCCACTTGTCCGTCTGTTCTTTTGAAGGAATGCGATAGTGAGAAGTATTAAGTTCAATCGTGTTGAAGTTCTGGGAATAAAACGAAAGATAATCAACAGCTTTGGTTTTTTCCGGATAGATTTTTCCGATCCATTCTTTGTGACCCCAAGCAGGCGTACCGATATAGTATTTCGCAGGGCCGACAGAGGAATTCAGACTTCTTAAAAACTCCACCGATGAATCGACATCAGGAGGCAAGGTCCACGAGACATTTTCAATGTTAGATATTTTTCCAAATTCCATCGCGTGGAAATGCTATCAACTTTTTGTTAATTGGCAAACTTCACTTTAAAACTTCATTCGCTTTTCACTGTCCCTTCCTCTAGAAAACTGAAAGTCCTATAGAATGCTATTTCGCAATGCATTTATTCTGACGCTTCATTGCTCAACAGTAACGAAGGAGATCGGATGAATTTAAAACTCAATGCATTGGCCTTGATTGCTCTTTTAGGCTTGGGAACTGTTGCTTGTCAGGGCGGCGGAGCAGGTACTAATGAATACACTGAAGACAGCGCAGATCTTGCGGACCATATTCACAACGACGCTTCTGTGGACGAAGAAATCCAAAGTCTAGGATGTATGAAAGCGAGCGGAAGTCAAAAAACTCAGGTGAACTTAGGGTTGAGTAAGAAAGATCGGTTTTTACAAAAATGTGCAGCAGAAACGAACAATTCATTTTGGTGTGACCAAGTGGTTCGTCCGAATCCTCGCAGTGTCTCAACATTTCGATGCACGTATGGCTCCAGTCAGGCACACAATCTCGTTCATCCTGATGAGAACACCTGGAAATATCCTATCGAAGCCGTCAAAATTCTTCACGACCTGACAGCCAAAGGAATCAAAGTCAGTCAAATCTACAACTGGTGGCGTCCCGAGCCTTACAATAAAAATGTGGGTGGAGCCGCAGGCCGACATCCTTACGGCACCTCCATTGATGTGCGTTTTGCAAGTAACAGCGAGGCAGATCGCGCCTTTCGCGAACTTTGCAAAATGCGCAGTCAAAAACGCATTCGCGCTATCGGTCATTATGGAAGTGCCTCTTTGCATATCGGTGTCGGTGACAAAGTCGCCAACACGTGGGGCAAAAGTTGCAATTAATATTTAAACTCCTCCCGGCCATGTTTCTGGAAGATCCAGGTGGCTTGTTCCGGTCGGGATGGATTTTAAAGCTGTGGTCTTATCGACGAATACAAAAGCGTCGTAGCGTTTGGCCGGAACTGTTTCAACATAGTTCACGCCTTTGAGCTCATAATGCGGACTATAGACAACGCCGACGGCGCGGTGTCCGTAACTGCGCGTCCCCAGGTTTCCGGATCGCGCTTCGGAATCAAAGACAACATAAAATCTTTTGGTATTAAGATCTTCCGCAACCTTGTGACAAAAATATTCAAATGAAGATTCGCGGGCAGGAGGAAGTGTCATCACGGTGGCTTTGCCTTCCCATGCAGGACCGGCAAGCACTTGTCCTTGGAAAGTTCCGAAACCGACCAGGGCGACTTGATCAATACCAAAACGTTCTCGGGCAAGGCCGCCGAGGTTCACATATCCTTCTTGAAGCATGTCTGTCGCATGATAATCGCCGATATGACTGTTGTGCGCCCACACGATGGCTTTGCTGTCCGGGCCATTGTGCTTTAAGAGCATATCCAGAGTGTCAATCATATGATGATCACGCACGTTCCAGGAGTCGGGGCCGCCAAAAAGCATAGAGCGATAATAATTTTCTGCATGCGCAACAATACGCGCATTTTGCTGGGCGCTGAAAAGATCCGGAGATTTCGTCGCGATTTCACCTATGCGCAGACGCAGAAGTTTTCTTAGGTTCGCAATAACATCGTCGCGGCAACCTTCTTCGAATTTTACAAGATAGCGAGCGTAAGATTTTTCGTCGCGGGCGAAAGGTTCAAAACACGCGTATTGCTCTTGCACAGATTTTGCCAAATCAGGATCCACATTTTTAGCAAACTCAATGACGTAATCCATTGAATCAAAAAGCGAGTAGACATCAAGGCCATAGAAGCTGGCGTGATAGTTTTTCATCCACTCAATCAGAAGAGCGGTCTCATCATTAGCCCACATCCATGTCGGCCAACGATGAAACTCTCTCATAATTTGCTTGGCGCTTTCGCCTTTGTCAAAGTGAATATAGTCATTCAATTTTTGGCAATCAGGCCAATCACCTTCGACGGCGACAAAACTAAACCCGTGATCTTGAATCAAGCGTTCTGTGATGTGCCGACGAATACTATAAAATTCTTCCGTCCCGTGAGTGGCTTCACCGAGCATGACAACTCGAGCGGACGCCACACTCGCAATCAAGTCATCCCAGCTGTGAGAATCTTTAATGGAATGAGCACGACCTTCAAGCTCGTCGACGACTTGCTCTTTGGGGAAGGAGGTTTCTTTTTTTTCCGGAAGGTGCTCGTTAAACCATTCGATTGCATATTCAACGATTTCATCAAGAGTTCCCGGTTCTTCAAATAAATGTGTGGCGCCTGGCACGATCACTAAACGAGATGTCTTAAGTTGTAAACCGGCACTTTTGTTTAATGGAATGACGGCGAGGTCATTGCCACCGACCAGAAGCAAAGTGGGCGCTTCTACTTTTTTAAGATGTTCTTTGGCTAAATCGGGACGTCCTCCACGGCTGACGACGGCTGAAATTTTATTTTTAGATTTCGCAGCGGCGACAAGGGCCGCGCCGGCCCCGGTGCTTGCTCCGAAATAGCCAATAGGAATATGATGGGTTTGTTCAAGACCGGCTTGAGTTGCTAACAACAAACGTTGCGCCAAAAGATTGATATCAAAGACATTGCTGCGGTCTTTAGACTCATGTTCGGTTAAAAGATCAAAGAGGAGGGTGCTGAATCCGGCTTTATTAAGTTCTCTGGCGACAAATTGATTACGGGGACTTTTGCGGCTGCTTCCACTTCCGTGAGCAAAGATGATTAAGCCCTTGGCTTTATCCACAGTTGTTAAGTCACCAAAAAGCTTTTCTTTTCCATCCTCAATCGTTATTTCGCGCTCATTATCGGCATTCATAAATCGTGATTCGGCGATAAGTTGGATCACTTCTTCGTCGGAAACTTGAGTGAAATCCTCGTACCAAAGACCGACGGCGACAAAATTGTCGGGTGTCATTAAACAGACAACGTCGTCCGCGACTTTTTTGATTTTTTCCACGGTCTCTTTCGCCGCCACAGGAGCTGCGACAATAATTTTTTTTGGTTCTTTCTTTCTTAGAAACTGAATCGCCGCCAGAAGAGTCGCCCCGGTGGCGATCCCGTCATCCACGATAATCACCGTTTTGTCTTTGACGTTCTCTGTTTTCTTGGAGCCCCGAAATTTTTTTAATTGCTCTTGGATCTCTGAAGTTTTTTGTTTAGCGGCTTGATTGAGATAAGTTTTCTTTAAGCTTAAAAATTTAACAATCGAATCGTTAAACAGAGGTTCGCCATCTTCACTCACGGCCCCGACGGCTAATTCCGGCTGCCGGGGAGCGCCGATTTTTTTGACCATTAAAAGATCCAAGGGACTTTTTAACATTTTTGCGATTTCAAAAGCTAAGGGAACGCCGCCTCGCGGAATCGCCAGAACTACGGGATTTTGATCTTTCAAAGAAATAAGTTTTTCACCCAAAAGGCGTCCGGCTTCTTCCCGGCTTGCGAAGCGCTCCATAAAATCTCCATCGTTTGTTTTGGCTTTGATGATAATCCGGTCTGACAGTCTTGCAAGATGACCTCAAACAGAGGAAAATTTTTTTTTATGTGGCTCTGCAATTTAAAAAAAATTAACGCCAGTTTCTCCTTCGGAGTGGGCTACTATTCACCCAAATAACAATGAACAGGAGGGCCTATGGCTAACTTACCAGACCGCTGGAGATCGGGACGCTTTGCAAGTCCTTTCCGTGAATTTTCTCGCTATCAGGATCGCATGGATCGACTGATGAATGAACTTATGGGATTCCGAGAAGAAGGTTCACCAACAGAATTTGATTTTTCTCCTTCTTGCGAATTTTCAGAAGAAGAGAAAAATTATTTATTGAAAGTAGATCTTCCCGGCGTCAAAAAAGAAAACGTCAAAGTGGAAGTCGACGGCGACCGATTGACCATTCGCGCCGAGAGAAAAGAAGAAAAGTTGGATGAATCCAAAGAGGCGAAGAAAAGACATCTGTCGGAAATCTCTTATGGTTCTTACGTGCGCAGTTTCACCTTGCCTCAACCCATCGACGAAAAGAAGGTGGATGCAAAGTTTGAAGATGGTGTCTTGCTCGTGAATATTCCCAAGGGCGAAGCTTCCAAAGCGAAACAAATTTCAGTGCACTAAAAAGGAGGATCCGTGCTCACGGCTAACGAATTATTAAAGAAAAGAAGTCATCCGATGGACACGGGTCTGCCTGAAAAGGATGTTCGCGAATATTTGAAACTGTTTGATGGCTGGTTTTTAAAAGAAGGTAAGATCATGAAAACTTATTCTTTTAAGAACTACTATGAAACTTTGGCATTTGTGAATGCCGTGGCATTTATTGTTCACCGTGAAGATCACCATCCAGAAATGATGGTGAGTTACAATCAATGCGTTGTGAAGTTTAATACTCACTCCGTCAATGAAGGACGGGGAGGGATTTCAGAAAACGACTTTATCTGTGCGGCTAAAATCGATGCCTTAGTTAATTCAACCGCTTCTTAGATTTACTTGCGCGGTGGAGGCAGCAGAAGCTCTTTGTTCAACGAGCGTAACAGCGGATATTTGCTAAGATCACCCGTAAGATGCTTTTTAAAAGAGCCTTCAATTGCGGGAAGATCTTTTTTAAACTTTTTATTCAAGGTGAAATAAAGAGGAAAACTCATGAACACGCGTTCGCTCATTCTGATTTTCTTTGCGAGTTCAGGATTAGAAGCGGCAAGAGCGCTTTGGCCAACCTCCTCTACGGCAAGAAAGTAATCTACTTTTTTATCTAAAAGAAGTTGTACATTCTGTGTTGGATTTGCAGACGTGACATATTTTAATTTTCGGCGTTTTGCTTCTTTTTCAATCATTGAATTATTAAGACCCAAAGCGCCAAGGTGTTTTTTTAAATTTTTCTCATCAAAGTATTTGTTCTCTACCCTATAAAAAACGTGCACCTTGATATAGACAATCGGAAATGACACTGTCACCGTTTGCTCGCGTCCTTTCGTTAAGGCAAAGTCATCATAGGCTATGCCGTCAACTTCGCCTTTAAGCAGAGCTTCATAGGGAAGAACACCAGGCATTTTTTTATACACGGCCTCAAAACCTGCATCTTTTAAAACGTCCGTCAGAAATAAAAAATATTGATTGATGGCTTCATTTCGAGAAAATCCAAAGGGAAATCCAATTGACAGAGGAGTGCTTGCAAAGGAAACGCAAGTAATGAAAAAGAGAAAGAAAAGTACCAGAAATTTCATCGAGTTTATATTTACCGTCGGAATAAATTTATTCAACCAAAATTTTACCCTGGGCAGTCGCTGCTATTTTTTGTAATGTGTAAAAATGTATCAACTCCGTACCTACCAGGTGGAAGCCGTTCAGGCGACATTAAAACATTTCCGAAAGGAAAGAACTCCCGCTGTGGTCGTTCTTCCAACAGGTGCCGGAAAAAGTCTGGTTATTGCTGAATTGGCACGTTTGGCCCGAGGACGTGTTTTGGTTATGGCCCACGTTAAAGAGCTTGTTGAACAGAATCACGCAAAATATATTTCTTTCGGCTTAGAAGCGGGTATTTACTCCGCAGGGCTTCAGAGAAAAGAAATCACCCAGAAAGTTATTTTCGGAAGCATTCAGTCTATCGCGCGAGCGCAGGAAGATTTTTTTGAGAATTTTTCTCTGGTCGTGATCGATGAGTGTCACCGTGTTTCTGTTGACGGTGACACTCAATATTTGCAAGTCATGTCTAAGTTGCAGCAACTCAATCCGGAACTCTGTGTCCTCGGTTTGACAGCGACACCTTATCGTTTGGGATTGGGATGGATTTATCAATACCATGCGCAAAAAAATATTCAGCAAACGACAGAAGACCGCTTTTTTAAAAAATGTATTTATGAGCTTTCGATCAGACATCTTATTAAAAACAACTATCTGACTCCGCCTGTAAAAATTGATTCGCCGGTGGCCTGTTATGATTTTTCAAGTTTGAAACTTCAGCAGGGACGATTCGTTATGGCGCAGGTCGAAGCGCTTTTGAAAGATCAAAAACGCATCACGCCGCTGATTATTAAAAACATCATCGATATGGCAAAAGAAAGAAAGGGCGTGATGATTTTCACAAGCTCTATCAATCACGCCATTGAAATCATGCAAAATCTTCCGCCCTATATTGCTGCCTTGGTCGTGGGAGATACTCCGGGCCCTGAGCGAGATGAGATCATTGAGGCTTTTAAACGGCAGGAGTTGAAATTTCTTGTGAATGTCTCGGTTCTGACGACAGGCTTTGATGCACCTCATGTGGATGTCATTGCGGTATTAAGACCGACAGAGTCCGTCAGTCTTTATCAACAGATCGTCGGAAGAGGATTGCGTTTAAGTCCGGGTAAGACGGATTGTTTGATTCTCGATTACACGGGCCAGGGACACGATCTTTACTCTCCTGAGATTGATGAAGACAAACCCTCCAGCAAAGCGCAGAAGGTGGAAGTGCTTTGCCCGCAGTGTGGAGTTACAAACCATTTCTGGGGACTCATGGAAAGTGACGGAACTTTGCTTGAACACTTTGGACGACAATGCAAAGGAGCCTTCGAAGATCCTGTCACCAAAGAAATTTCTTCTTGCGGATTCCGTTTCCGTTTTAAAAGATGTGAGAAATGCGGATGTGAAAACGATATCGCAGCCCGTGCGTGCGGGGATTGCGGCAATGTTTTAGTCGATAATGATAAAAAGCTTAAAGAGGCCATGCTGCTTAAAGATGCTCACGTAATGCGGGTTGAAACCATGAGCTTTCAAAAAACTTTTGATAAAAAAGGCAATGCGCGTTTAGAGGTGCATTACTATGATGCCGACGCTCAAGTGCTAAAAGAGTATTTTTATTTAAACACCGTTGAAGATGGTCGCGCTTTTTATTTTAATTTTATTCGTATGCACAATCGCCTGCCTGAACAAAAAATCCACGTGCGCACTGTCGACGATGTCCTGCATATTCAAAAAAAGTTTCGAATGCCAATGTTTGTCATTGCAAGAAAACAAAAGCATTACTGGAGCATTCGCGAAAAGATATTTGAATAAGTAACTTGGCAAAGTGACCGCGTCTTCGGTCTGTGCCAATCTTCAAACCTGAATGAATTCTTGATATGCTTCCAAAAACAGGAGGCGATTATGTCCGGTCATCACAAGAACAAAGGTTTTAGTCAGACAAGTAAAAAATATGACGGTGAAATCAAAGCTCAGCACCAACAAAGTCGCAACAAACAAATGGATCATCCAAGTCCAAAAAGAGAAGAAACAGACAGCGCTGTTGAACTTGAAAAATTCCGCGGGGCTGGCAAAAAATAAGGTTAATCCGCATCTAAGCGCAGCTCTCTGAAGCGAATGCGCATTTTTTCAAAGTTGGATTTTCCTCCGGGGCCGGTGATTTCTGGGTAAGTCGTTTCGGAACGACCAGAGACCACGGCCTTTTTCCCACCTGGCAAATAATCTCGTAGTTCCGAATTAACAGCAGGCGAGGCTATGAGCTCTTTGCGTTGTTCAATGCTTTCTTCCGGTTTTGTCGATGCGTGCGCGACTTCAAGTTGCGAATCCTGCGGCAGAGACGATGGCGGCGGCAGTGGAACTTTAGGCGGAGAGGAGACAGTAGTTGGTGCTGGAGTTGTGGGAGCTATTGGAGCTGTTGAATTAGAGTTTCCACCGGAAGTTTTAGCGTCAGATTCTTCGTCACATTGTTGTCCTTGCTTCAGCGAATTTGCGAGCGATAGAATGGCAACTCCGGATGACGCTAGCAAAAGCCCATAAGTATGCTGACAAAGTTTTTCTTTGGAATGGATGGTTCTTTTATCAGCCATGCTGGCTTCGAGTTTCACTTGAGAATAGATTTGTTTTTTATAGGTGTTTAATGAGGCGTAAGCGGCAGGGCACGTTGCCGGAATGGGAGATGTGCAGGTCGCTCCGTTGGAAACTAGACCTTTAAGAATTTTTTTAAGACCATTTGCCGCTGCCGCACAGGACATATTGCACTTCTTGCGCAAAAGCCCACAAGCTCCTGTGTAAGCGGTAATCCCTAGTTGCGCTAAGCTCATCGCTTTAGAAAATGTTTTACAAGTATCATTGATCGCAAGACTGTTCACACCAGCAAGAATGATATTTAAGCCGGCCAAAGTTTTCTGTAGATCCGGACTTGTTTCTTCACGGCAAAACGTAGCTGCTCGAACTTGATCTTGAATGCAAGATTCTCGACTGGCTTGATATTCTTGAAAGCCACTTTCCAAGATCGACAGTTCAGGAATCGCCAAAGACCCGGAGGCTACCAAGCCAGAAATTCCTTTCAAAGCCGCCGAAATATTCTGAGGAACTCCTTCCAATCCCTTGGGAACGACCTCATCAGGAGTAAAAGGTTCCGCAGCTGTCGCGGTTAGAGCCTGTGTATGAGAAATACAAAACAATGCCATTAAAAACACGATGACCCGTTTCAAATTTCCCCCTAAGAAACCTTTCGGAAGAAATACTTCGCGGGAAAAGCATTGGAACTGTTTTTCCAACACGACTTGGTAATTTGAAGATTATTTTTGGACCTCAAAGACCTCAGAATCGGACACCGCAAAAATGCGACTTCCGGCGCGGGGTCTTACGGTGTAACCGCCTGTCAGACTACCAAAGGCCGGTACGGTCAGACACTTTCTCTCTAAAACAAAGCAAGGCAATTTTAATCGCAGGGGACCTTCGTGAAGAAGGACTAAGGGATGTGTGTGCCCTTGAATCTGAAAAAGATGTGAGCGGGGATTCTTATGACCATGAGTCATTAGAAACGGTCCCATTTCAATTTCCTCTTCGACCAAATGAAAGGGCAGGCCTTTTAAAATTTCGTGAGCTCCATATTCGTGGTTCCCCAAAAGCAGAGTCCAGTGCACGTGCTCGTGGACAGCGAAAAACTCGCGAAAATCCCGGACAACGACTTCGCTAAGACTGAATTTGTTGTGGATCCAATCTCCAAGAACGACGACTTTTTCGATGTGATATTTCTGTATCAAATAACTGATGCGTTCTAAATCCACACGGTGATTTCCTGAAGGAAGGGGAACTCCGGCGGCTTGATAGCTTTCGGCCTTTCCTAAATGCACGTCGGAAATTCCTAAAAGATGTTCTGCCTGCCAAAAAAAGGCTTTTTCAGGCAAAAGTTCAATGTCTTCGTTCGCGACCGTGATCTTCATTTTTCTTTTCCCAAGTTTTCTTAAGTCTGGCGATTTTAGCTTCCAAACTCTCGTTGGAAAGATTTCCCACAGCGATATTTTCCACCACTAAAGGAAATGAAAGCGGTGAGGGCGTTTCCAATTCCACCCAGCGCACTTTCATTTTACGCAGACGTTGTAAAGTCTTGCGCATACGTCCGCTTTCCAAAGAATTGGCAAGGACTTCGTCAAAACTTTGGCGAATCAATAAATTATTCGGCTCGTGTTTCTTAAAAACTTCATAAAGAAGCGAGGAACTGATCTGCATCTGGCGGCCTGTTTTCGGAGACCCCGGATATCCCGTAAAAACAAGACCTGCGATTTTTGCAATCTCGCGAAACTGACGCTGGCTTAGCTGACCGATCTGTAAGGACTGACCAATCTCTTCAACCAAATTGTCATCTGAAAAAAAGTCGTCATCAAAAAGTTTTTCAAAGTCATAATCCACAGGTCCGGTGATTTCAAAACCATAGTCGTTAACAGCAAAGGAAAACGTTGTCGGTGCTCTTCGCGCAAATCGATAACCCCAGAGCTGGGCAAGTCCTTCATGCACCGAGCGTCCCTCAAATGGATACACAAAAATATGATCTCCTTCTTTGGAATTCCATTTTTCAATAAGAAGAATGTCCGCTCCAGGTAAAACCGAAACTTCTTTTTGCGTCTCTAAAAGGGGAGACAGAAGCCGGTCCAAGCCAGGGTGTTTTTCGGTTAAAACTTCACGAAACGCTTGCCCCAACGTTTCAGAAATCGGAAACCGTCCGCCGTCCCAAGAGGGAACTACGTTTGTGACGGCCTTGCTGGAACGCACATAGGCAGTCATGTCTTTTAAAAGAACAAACTCCAATTTTTTTCCCGCAAATTGAAACACATCGCCTTTTTTAAGTTTGGAAATGAAACTCTCTTCCACAGAGCCGATACGATTTCGATTGGTATAAGAAACCTGCACGGATTCCCGTGACACAATCGTTCCAATACTCATGCGATGCATATGCGCGATCTTAGGTGAGGCCGGTCGATATTTTCCTTCTTCTTCATCGTAAATAAGTTTGTGAAACTGAGGATAGGCCTGCAGAGTTTCGCCGCCACGAGTGAGAAATTGACGACACCAGTTCAATTCTTCTTGGCTAATATCAGAAAAAGAATATGTTTCCTTTAAAGAAAGCCAGAGCTCATCCAGACGCAGCCCGGGCCCACAGGCCAGTGTCATCATATGCTGTAACAGCACATCCATTGGTTTTTTTAACGGTCGGCGAGGCTCAATATGTTTTTCTTTGAGAGCTTTTTTGACGGCTTCAAGTTCCAAGATTTCCCAGGAGTTTGTCGGAACAAACAAGAGCCTGCTTTTTCCTCCAGGACGATGTGCTGAGCGCCCGGCTCTTTGAATCATTCGCGCCACCATTTTAGGACTGCCGATTTGAACGACGCGCTCAACGGGCTGAAAATCAACTCCTAGATCCAAGGAAGAAGTAGCGACGACCCATTTTAAAGATCCATTTTTTACACCTTCTTCAACGGCCTCGCGTTCTTCGCGGTCTAATGAGCTGTGATGAAGTGCCATGACCGGAGCCATATGTGGCGCCATTTCTAACATCACTTCAAACCATCTTTCCGCTTGGGAGCGTGTGTTTGTAAAAATAAGGGTAGAGATTTCCGGATCAAGTTCTTCAATGAGTTTTTCTTTTAAGGCGAATCCAAGATGTCCTGCCCAGGGAAAACGATCAATTTTTTGAGGTAAAAGACAATCTAGTACCAAATTTCGATCAGAGCTTCCTGATATTATTCGCGGTTCTTGCGAGCGGCCGACGGCGACCTTCGCTGCTTCTTCAATATTTCCAACGGAGGCCGATAACGCCCACGTCTGTAAATCCGGATTTAAAGAACGTAAATAGGAAAGTGAAAGTTCACAAAGACTTCCTCTTTTGCTGGCCATCAACTCATGCCACTCATCTAAGATGACGACTTGAAGATTTTTAAAAATCTCATCGGCTTCATGTTGAGAAATTAAAACGGCGAGAGATTCGGGTGTCGTGAGTAAAAGATCCGCCGGTGAAAACAGCTGGCGTTTTTTTTGCGAGAAAGAAGTGTCCCCGGTTCGAGTATCAATTTTAAGAGGCCATTTCTCTTGTAAAATAGGTTCGTAAATGGCAGTGGCTAAGTCACGGGTTAACGCTCTTAAGGGAGTCAGGTATAATATCTTTAAACCTTTTGAGGGGCGGGCTAAAAGCTTTGCAAATGGACCCATCACAGCCGCATACGTTTTTCCCGCTCCTGTAGGGATGCGTAAGAGTCCTGATTCACCCTCGAGATAGGCTTTCCAAGACTCTTCTTGGAAGGGAAAAGCCTTCCAGCCGCGACGATGAAAAAAAGCATGAATGGGTTTAAGTTCATTCATCTTTTCTGACTCCGTTTAAAAGTTCACTTGCGGTTTCAAGAGTATCGGCATCTTCAGGCTTTTTGTCTTTACGCCAGCGTAAAATTCGCGGAAAGCGAACGGCAATTCCCGATTTATGACGTGTTGAGGGACTGATTCCTTCAAAACCAATTTCAAAAACGTGCAAAGGTTCTACGGCTCGCACCGGACCAAATTTTTCTTTCGTGTGACGGCGAATCCACGCATCCAGCTCGTCAATTTCGGTTTGGTTTAAACCAGAATACGCTTTGGCAAAAGGAATCAGCTCTCTATTTTCATTCCACAGAGCAAAAGTGTAATCGGTATAAAGATTCGATCGTCTGCCCGTACCGGATTGGGCATACAATAAAACAGCATCCAGTGTCAGTGGATCTACTTTATGTTTCCACCAATTTCCGGTCTTGCGACCTACTGAATAAACACCCTCCCAAAGTTTTAACATCAAACCTTCAGCCTCATTTTCACGAGCCGTATGACGGAGTTCTTCAAGGTCCTGCAAAGACTCAACGGAGAGAAGAGAAGAAAAACGCACTTGAGGATGCTCCAATTTTTCTATTAAAGACTTTAAAATTTCTTTGCGCTCACGCAGAGGTTTTTGACGAATATCTTGGCCTCGATATTCCAAACAATCATAAGCAAAAAAACCTGCAGGGCGTTCACTCATAACAGCCGCTGAGACCTTCTTTCGTCCCAATCTTTTTTGCAATTCCTGAAAAGGTAAAATGGAACCTTCTTTATAAACTAAGATTTCACCGTCAACCACCGTTCCATCTGGCAGACGCATGAATACAGGCGCTAGATCAGGAAAACTTTCTGTGATTTGCTCCTCACCACGGGACCAGATCCAAAGTTGTTTTTCGCGGCGGATAACCTGCGCTCGAATGCCGTCATACTTCCACTCGATGCACCATCTTTCGGGGGTAAAATCTCGTTCGCTGCGCTCATTCCAGGGATGGGCTAGACAAAATGGATAGGGCTGACTAAAACCAATCTCGGTGACTTCCTTAGAAACTAAATTTTGAAATGCTTCTTTGCCTGTTCGAATGTTTCCGGTCAAGCGGTGGGCGATCTGATCAGTAGGAAGTTCGTAGATCTCCGCCACGGCGCGAATCACAAGTTTTTCACTGACACCAACCCGAAAGGCTCCGGTAATAAGTTTATTGAGAATAAAAACTTCCTGATAAGTGAGATCTCGCCACCATTCTAAAAGGCGCTCAGCTTGTTCGGTTTCATTTTCTATTTGTGCGAGCGCAGGAATTTCTTCCTCCATCCACAAAGCCAAACTTTTATCCTTAGTCCCAGAGATTTCTCGGCATAAGTTTAACGAATGTGCCAACAGACTTAAAGTTTCAGCAGTGTCGCCAACGTGATCATAACTCTCAGCAAAAAGCCAGGGAGGATAATTTGTCGAAGTCAAAAACAAGTGACTTAACGTGCGTGAAGTCAGAACACGTTTACTCAAACGTCCCGTTAACAATAATATCGTCCACATGGAGTCTTCCGGATCGGTTACTGCGAAATACTTTTTGAGAGCGTCCACTTTTTCGTTGGTGGAGGTGGTTGAATCCAGTTCATCAAAAAGTTTTGCAAACGTTTTCACGAAGCTTCCTCTTGAGCTTCATATTCGGTCGTGAAAAGACGAACGGTTTTTCCCTGGTCCGTTAAATATCGTTGCAAGACATCCGTCCTTCCGTGGGTGAGAAAGACCGTTGTGGCTCCTGTTGCTTGGATGGTTTGATTGAGTTCGTTCCAATCCGCGTGATCTGACAAAGCGAAGCCTTTTTCATATCCTTTGCGGCGGCGAGTTCCGCGAACCTGCATCCAGCCAGAGGCAAAAGCCGTTTGCGGTTCCTTAAACCGCTTCATCCACGGAGAACGGTGGGCCGAAGGAGGCGCAAGGATCAACTCTCCTTTGAAGGGAAAATTCTTTTCATGATCAAAAATAGAACGTGTTTCGGCCATGACCACTCCGGCATCTTTATAGACTTTCGTAATTGCCTCCATGGCACCGTGAATATAAATCGGCCGATCTGTCAGATTTTTAAGCTCGGCTAAAACACGTTGAGCTTTGCCAAGAGCGTAACAGAATAAAAGAGAAGGCCGAGTTGGATCTTCTTGCCACCAATCAAATATTTTCTGTGCAGTCACTTCTCCGGCGTCCCACTTGTAAACTGGAAGTGCAAAGGTGGCTTCGGAAATAAAACTGTCGCAGGGAACAACTTCAAAAGCATCGCAGGTGGGATCCGGTGTTCTTTTGTAATCGCCGGAAGCCACCCAGATTTTATTTTTATACTCAATACGAATCTGCGCTGAGCCGAGAATATGTCCTGCCGGGTGAAAGCTCACCCATGTGTTTCCCATTTTAAATTTTTCATTCCATTTCTTTTCGACGATCGGTAAGGCGTCTCCTAAACGAAGGCGTAAAAGAGGGGCGCATTTTTCTGTGGAATAATAGACCTTACATCCCCAATGAGCGTGATCTGAATGAGCATGTGTGATCACGGCTTGGCGCACGGGGCGCCAAGGGTCGATAAAAAAGTCACCAGGTTCGCAATAAAGACCTTCCTCGGTGGCGCGAATAAGATCCATTTTTTATCCCGCTTTAATGTGAATGTGATGCCATTTTTCTGCAGCTCTCCGCACATTCACGGCAGATTTCAATGCACTCTTTCATCATATAATCGCCACCATCAATTCTTTCGCAGTCATCGGCGCAGGCGTCACAGACTTTAGCACACACTGCACAGGTGTCTTCGTGAAATTCCGACTCTGCAAGCATAAATCTTACTGAGGTTTCGCAAATCGCGGCACAGATAGAAAGAAGATTAATATGTTCTGCCCCCGCATGTTCACCCCCCAGATGCAGGCAATGAGGAATCAAGCGAGTGCACACCTGAAAACATTCGGCACAATTGGCAATACACTCTTCCATTCCTGCATGGCTTTTAAAGAATTCGGATGTTTGGCTATCTGATCTAAAGGATGATGTTCGTTCCATAGAAGCCTCCCGTTTTTCCTTCTTTCATGCTGAGCCGAGTATATGAAAGAGGACAGTTTTATTTTAACACCAGTCCGCCGACGGTCTGGTGTAGACGCACAAAATTTTTAAAAGAAGTGGGTTCCTGAGGGTTTCGGACTTAAAATCGAAGCAGTAAGGAGGATTTTATGGCTACTCAAAAAGGTGATAAAGAAAGTTGGTCGCGCAAATTGGGCGATAAAATCGAGAAAGTCGGGGACAAGGTTTCCAATAAAGCTCCAAAGACCGGAAGAGTTATCCACGACGCCGGAGACAAAATTGAACACTGGAGCGATAAAAAAGACAAACCTGGCAATCCTGGATCGATCTAAATTTAAAATTAAAAGCGGCAAGATCTCATAGAGTCTTGCCGCTCTTCTGTTAACGGATACCGCAGACAAGAGTGAACTTTTCCCAATTTCCAATCTTAGTAGCGTCGGTATGAATCACATCAGTAATGCGCCCACCGCCACCGACGGCCGTCACATAATTTCCTGTAGCCGTTTGAATGGCATAGACATCACCGCCAAGAGGAATAAAAGTAAATTTTTCCCACGCTTGTAGCTGAGTGGCATCAGAGTGAATGACATCTGTAATACGCCCGCCACCTCCGACGGCTGTGAGATAGTGGCCGTTGTAAGTTTTAATACCATAGTGGATCGGTGTGCCTTCGCAAGAATCTTCCAAAATAAATTTTTCCCAATTGCGAAGCCTTGTGGCATCTGTATGAATCACATCAGTAATACGTCCTCCGCCGCCCACGGCGGTGACATAGTTTCCGGTGTAAGTTTTTATCGCACACTTAATCGGCCCGTTACACGCATAAGCGCCTGAAGTAAAACCAACCATGGAAAATAAAGCAGCTAACAAAATCATCGTTTTCATAAAAATCTCCTTGGGCTTAAAGATTCCAAAACTCACGACGACTTTGAAGATGTAAAAACACAGCACTTGCAATTTATCGCCACGGATTGACTCGGAAACTTTTCGGACCAGAATGGCTGAAATATTTTTTGAAAGGAAATTTATGAAGTCTCTATTTTTAGCTGCAGTGGTAGCTCTAAGTGCTCCGGTTTTCGCCAATGCTGCAAGTATTATCAAATTTGAAACTATGTACGGTGTTGACGGTCCTTTTGTGGGAGGAACACAAATCCGTAATGTGCTGGGTGATGAACTGCCTTGGGTGATTAAAAGTGCCAAAGGTTCATTGTCTACCGACGGTATGCTTGACATCAAAGTGAGAGGTTTGGTTTTTAGTAATGATGAAATAGTTCCGCCGGACAAGCGCGGCATTAATGATGAGAAAGAGTTTCGCGGCTTGGTGAGCTGTTTATCAGAAACTCACGACGGTAAAGTGACAACTGTCAATGTGGTAACAAAGGGATTTCCAGCGACGACAAGCGGAAATTCCCGCATCCGAGCAAAGATCAAACTTCCTAAGGCGTGTGTCGCACCGATCATCTTTGTCTTGGCCGGATCCGAAAACAAATGGTTCTCAGTCACTGGTTTTGAAGCGGAATAAGAAAAAAAAGAGCGGGTGTTCAACCCGCTCTTTCTAAATCAATGAAAGATAACGGGAGGTTCTTCATGAGGACGTTTACGTTCATAGCGTTCTTGAATTTCCTCTTGCTCCGTACTCATTAAGACACCGACTTTATGAACACCAATCATCTTCCATCCATAAAATCCTGCTCCTAAAAGAGTCAAAGAGCCAATTCCTGTTAAGATCAATGACACTCCTAAATTCACCGGAGGCTCATTCCAAGTTCCGCTGATTATCGAAGCATTCACGGCAAACAAAGCGAGTGTAATAAGATTCAGTGACATGTGAATTAAGCCATCTGTTTTTGCCTCGGTTTTATTAGGAATACCCAGAGCCCAGTCAATGAATCCAGGGATCGCTGCTAAAACAGCCAATCCTACTGCAGCCATATTCGAAAAATATCCGAGCTTAAACCAAAAAATATCGGCACTCGTATAATAATAAACGGCAAAAGCAATAAAAGTGACGAGATAAAGTGTGATGGGAAATGCGACCAGCATAGGATGGATCGGATGTCCTTTAATGGAAGCCTTGCTATACATAAATCCTCCTTTGAATCGTTTTTTATTATAATAAGTGAGGCAGATTAAAACAGGGCCAGTGCGAAATTGCATCCGCTAGGGGAATAGGCCATAATTGTTCATGTATCTTTTATGGTCGAAGGTCTTTGAAGGCGGGAAGCTCTTATGTTTTCAAAAAGCAGTGTTGTGGTGATAATTTTTGCGGCTCTGTCATTTGTAGGATGTGGTCTTAAGGTCATTAACCCTAACGACAAAAATCCCAATGAAGGCACCTTGGCTCTGGACACATCCAACGGCGTAAAACTGGTTGCGACATACACATGCAAAGTGGAGTCGATGGGAAATCGTTACTCTGCCATGGCAAAAAGCGAAGAGGAGGCTCGCAAGGAAGTTCTTTATAAATGTAAAAGCAACACCTTGATTTCTTCCTGCGATCCCCAAAAAGTGAAGTGCGTAAAAAACTAAAAAATAAATTCAAGCTGGTCGGACACGGCGCTTTTGTTTAAATTTATAAAAGCGGAAGGTGTCAAAAAACTGATATCAAGGCCCCGCTGCAAACCTTTGTGACAGCCGCCAGCGGGACTTGAGATTTCAAGGTCGCCAAAGGCTTTCATCTGACTGACTAATTCCGGTTTCATTTTAATTGTAAACGGGGAAAGGCGCCACTCTTGGCCTTTCTTATCGTGATAAAGAGCTTTTCCAACTTCGAGCTCTAAAAGATCTCCGTTCCAGGAACCCATGCGAACGTCTTCGATATGAAGGGAGCCTTCAGCAACAGGGGCTTCAACCTTTGCATGCATTTTGACGATCAAACAGCGTTGACGAATTAACGGATGATATTCATGACTGACAGCTCGGGAATTTCCGCTTTTAGCAGTCAGTAAATTTGTCTTTCCAGTCAGACCATTATAAAGAACCACGTCTTTACCGGCAACGCCCCAATCATCAAACGGCGTGTGTCCAAGCATTGTCTCCTGGCCTGGGGAGTCAACCACCGAGAAGTTCGTCAAAGAGGATTTTTTTAATTTCAATCTGGCCGTGTGATCGTCAGACTCGTGACGGTGACCGAGTCCTTCATGCAGAAGAAAGCCAAACGCCGAAGGGGTTAAAGTCAAAGTGTCGACATCCAAAGTGGTTTGCAAAAGAGGTTTTTTAAAATAAGAAAAGTGTTCCTTCAAAAGCTTAACAAAATTCCCTTCGTTAAACTGGGCAAGAGGCGCAACAAAGTAAAAACCTTGGTTTCCGGGAATTTCGATATAAATACTTTCTTTGTATTGTTGAAACTTTTTGGCAGTCTTCACCGTGCGCAGATCCGCGCGTAAGGTGACACGATAGTTAGAAAGACCTTGCCGTTTTAATAAACGCAAAGCCTCTTTCAAAACAGCATGCAAGTGAAGCTGTCTTGTTTCATTTAACTGAAGTGTCAAGGACCCATGGCTGACATTGGGTCCCTCTTTGTGCCAGAATCCCGCCGTAGAATAAACTCTTTGATAAAGTTTTTTTCCAGCGGAGAAGCGGACGTCGATTTCAAATCTTTGGTGTTCGCGTTTTATTTTCATAAAGAATCACTTTGGCAGTGCCAGCAGTGCGGGTCACGGTGATAGGAGTGATGACGCCATTCCAACGTCAACGCATTGACGGAGATTTCAGTGTCAAGACTGCGCAATTCACCAAGACCCGTGAAGTATTTAATCACTTCCAAGCTTCCTACAGTAGAAACCAAGGCATTCAAAGGTCCAAAGGACGGTGCCTGATAGCGATCATCAAAAAGATTTTGAATTTCTGCGCTCGAGTGATCTGTTGTCTTCTCCTCCGAAGTTTGACTTTTAAAGCACTGATAGCACGAAGTCCTTCCTGGCACAGTCATCGGTCCTACGACGCCTTCTCCATCACGATATCCGATATTAAGATAAGGAATTTGCAATGCCTGGCAGGCCTCGTCCACCCAATCATGAATTTTTTCAGGGCGATCTGCCGAAAGAATAACGAAGTCCATGCCCTTTAGAACTTTTTTTAGTTCTTTGACAGAGGTTACTTTCATTTCGACAGGACGAACTTTTGTTTGTGTATTTTTCTTTTGTAGAGCCTTTGCAGCGACTTCTGTTTTAAGTTTTCCCAGATCTTTTTCGTCAAATAAAACCTGGCGAGTCAGATTTGTTAACTCAACTCGGTCAAAGTCAATAATACGGATTTCTTTAAATCCTGCACCAATCAAATTGAGTCCCACCCAGTTGCCAATACCACCGGCGCCGATCAAAGCCACTTTCTTTTGCGATAAAATTTTCTGCGCCTCAAGTCCATTTAAATCACCGAGTTGATAGAATAAAGAATGGCGGTCATAGCGTTCAAATTTTTTGGAACGCTTAGGAACTTCCACCAGGAGCTTTGCTGTTTTAAGTCCTTCAAGAACTTCTTGGGTTTTAGCTTCACTCCAGGAGAAATTCTTTTTTGCGGCATTTGCCGTTTTTGCTTGAAGGAAAAACTTAAGAACCTCCATGGCCTCTGAATCCAGCTGAACTTTTTTTGAAAGGTGGTCTGAAAAGCCAACGTTCAGAACGTAAGAATTTTTCTTTGTACGTTGAACATCTTGAATGCCTAAATAGCGGGGAACTTGATATTTCATAAAATAACTCTCTTTTTTCTTTGATTGATGAAAGATCCAACAACGATAAGAACAACCAGCCCAACGGAAATAAATCCGAAGTATTTAAAAAGGGGAACCAGGGAGGGCGCACTTTGCTGAGCGGGCACGAGCTGCCCGATGACATAAAGAGCTCCCACCATTCCCAGTCTTGAAATCAAACTCAAACTGCTCAAGATGGAGGCGCGGGAACTTGAATCAATATTTTCATTCATACGCACACCCAGGGACGTTCGTGCAATGGACAACGTTCCTTGAAGAAGGCAGAAAACAACCACGGCAAAAAGCCATGGGCTTTCTAAACCCAGCAGACAGTAGAGAGCCGAAAATACAGCAAATAAAACAATCGTGATTTTTGGTGAACGGAGGAACGGTTTTGCCGAATACTTTGCATAAATAGCTCCAAACAAAGCGGACGTTGCGCAATAGGCAGCAAAGATCAAACCCTGCTTTTCAGTTCCAAGCTGCGCATTTAAACTTTGAAAGTAAGGTTGCCAGTAGTGAAGCAAAGGCTGCACTGTGAACTGAATTAAAATATTGGCGATAAAAAAGGGCATTAAAGCCGGATGCAAGAGTCCTTGAGTGAAAGTGGCTTTAAGGTGCTTCTTAATATTTTTAAACCACGGAACATATTCGGAAGAACCCGTTTGAGTTTTCGCTGTCTCAGGAATGGACCATAAGAGAGCACCCATAAAAATATAAGAGCCAATGGCAGCTAAATAGGGAAGAGCTAAGCCTAAGTGGCCGAGGAATCCTCCGAGAAGACCAAAAACCAAAACAGTGACGCTATTTAAAGACTGATTAGAGTGAAAAAATCTGTCGATTTCTCCTGGAGTCTCTTCAAGCTTTGCCTCATCAATGGCGAAAGCTTCGAAGGCACCAGACCAAAAACAAAGTGAAAGTGCCGTGAGAATCTCGGCGATAACAAAGAAATTAAATCCTTCGCCCCAGTAGTAAAGAGCAAAGCCCAGAACCGCAAAAAGACTTGAGGCAAGAAGGCTTTTTTTATGTCCCATGCTGTCGGCCAAAACTCCCGTAGGAACTTCACCTAAAAGCACCGTCATTGCTTGAACGGATTTAAGAAACGCGATTTGTGAAAGACTCAAACCAGAATGAAGAAGATAAGTGACAGAGGTCGCACCAACAAACATTCGGCCGCCTTCAAAGAGAGCATCAATCGTAAGCATTTGATTAAAGCGTGAAACGTATTTCATAAAAGATCCTTAAAAAAAAAGGGGCGCGGTGTGCGCCCCTTAAAATTAGTTGCGTACGCGAATGGCGTTACGAACTTTGATGGCATTGCGAACTTTAATAGCATTACGCACTTTGATCGCATTACGTTTTGTCGTCTTTTTAGTAGCTGTTGCTTTTACTTTGATAAGCATTTTCTGCTCCTTCTGCCCGAGGGCGGTTTGTTGTGCCTGTCCGAAAGAGCAATGGCGGTGCCGCCGATTTTTGAACGTCAACTGCGTTTAAAATCGATTTGGCGGAATTTTTTCCTGATTTTGATAAGGCAGTCTAGGAAAGAGGATTTGAGGACTCTTGAATAAAGAGCCCTCGTTGAAAGGGGGGATTGGAAATTAATGAGCGATCAAACTGCGATCGATTTTGGCGGTGGTATTGGCTGAAGAAAACTTACTACTGACAAAAGCAACGACGATTCCGGCGATGGCGATACTCAGCGCAGTCCAACTTGTTGTTGAAAGGCCACCGTGATCTATGGCCACCCCTCCGGCCCAAGCTCCCAGAGCATTTCCCAAATTGAAAGCCGCGATATTCAATGCGGAAGCAAGGGTCGGGGCCTCTGCCGCGTGTTCAAGAGCGCGCATTTGAAGAGGCGGGACTGTTGCGAATCCCGTGAATCCAAGAAGTGCGACTAAAAGTAAAGCGATGTATTTGTATTCCATCAAAGTCCCGAAGCCGACAAGAACCATAGACAGTGCGAGAAGACTTCCGATCAGGGCCACGTTCAAACTTTTATCGGCCCATTTTCCTCCGACAATATTGCCTGCAATAAGACCTGCTCCGAACAAAAGTAAAATCGGAGAAACGGCTTTTTCTGAAAAGCCCGTGATCTCAGTGAGAATCGGAGCAATGTAAGTAAATACTGCAAATACTCCGGCAAATCCAAGGACAGTCAAAAGAAGACTTACAAGAACTTGCGGTTTTAAGACGACTTGAATTTCATGGGCCATGGAGGACTGTGCTGCTTCGTCTTTTTTCTGAGGTACGAAGAAAATCAAAGCGGCCATGGCAAGAGGCCCTACGGCTGTGACAGCCCAAAATGTGGAATGCCATCCATAAACTTGTCCAAGCCAAGTTCCAAAAGGAACACCGAGCACATTTGCTAGAGTGAGCCCCGTGAACATCATCGCAATGGCACTGGCTTTTTGATTGGGTTTAACCAAGCTTGTGGCAAGGACTGATCCGATACCAAAAAACGTTCCGTGGGCAAATGAAGTCAATACACGAGCCACCATTAAGATGGTGTAGTTAGGCGCAAGCGCACACAGAAGATTCCCTAAAGTGAAAAAACCCATAAGGATCACAAGTGATCTTTTCTTAGGCCAGCGGGAGGAAAGCAGAGATAAAATCGGTGCGCCAATTGCAACACCCAACGCGTATCCGCTCACAAGAAGTCCCGCCGACGAAAGGCTTACGCCGAGGTCTTTGGCCATTTGTGGTAAAAGTCCCATAATAACAAATTCAGTCGTTCCAATTCCAAATGCTCCGATCATCAGAGCGTATATTGCTAAAGGCATTTGCACCTCCTTACATGATCTTAAAGTAGCACTTTTGCTATTGAATATTTAGTCATGAATCAGCAAAATATATTTGAATTGGAGTCAATAATGAAAACAACCTTAGAAGAGCTGCAAGCCTTTATCGCGATCGTTGACAACGGAACCATCAGTGGAGCGGCTGAGGAGCTAAATCAAACACCCTCGGGAATTAGCAGAACACTTGCACGGCTGGAACAAAAACTCAAAGTGACTTTGCTTCGCAGGACAACGCGCAGGCTCGACTTAACGGCAGAAGGCGAAAGATTTTTAACAAGTGCAAGAGATGTCATTCAGGCCTTGGAATCGGCGGAAGAAGCTGTGGGTTCGAAGAACATGCCTTCAGGTGTTTTGCGCGTGGATTCGGCCTCTCCATTCATATTACATTCTGTTGTTCCGTATATGACAGAGTTCAGCCGTTTATATCCAGAGATTCAAATTGAACTTTATAGTAGCGAAAGAAATATTGATCTTCTAGAGAATCGTATCGACGTCGCGATTCGTATCGGTGCTCTTGCAGATTCTTCTTTGCATGCGGTGAATTTGGGATCAAGCAAACGTCGCATTTTAGCGAGTCCCGAGTACTTGAAGGAGTATGGAACTCCTAAAACGGTTGAAGATTTGCAAAAGCATCAGCTTATCGGATTTACGGATCCTCGCGAGTTGAATCACTGGCCACTCAAATATGGCGGAGGAAATAAATATATCGCAAAGCCCAAGTTTTGTGCTTCCAGTGGTGAAACGCTTTTGCAGCTTGCAAGAAGCGGGGCGGGGATTGTGTGTCTCGGTGATTTCATGACAAATCCGGATCGTCAAAACGGCCAATTGGTGCAAGTTCTGGCCGGTGCAACAGTGGATCAACGCGAACAAATCCATGCAATTTATTATAAAAACACGCAGCTCTCACTGCGTGCGGATGTGTTTATCAAGTTTTTAAAAGGAAAACTAAAGTCGGCACTTTGACTGATTTTTAGAACACGATCTGGCGTTGTTCTAACATTTGGAGACCCTTCATGATCATCTTCATTTGATCGCTAAAGACCGTTGAAGGCGCGTCGCTTAAGTTCTGGGCTTTGCAAGAAGGAAGACCCATGGCTGATTTTAATTTGCTGCATTTCACGACAGTCTGGCAGTCGATATTATTGCACGCAACGGCGGGACCGGAATAGAAACTGAGCGTAGGATTTTTTTGAAAGGCTCCGCTATCGATAGCCTGAGAACAGGCGTCGCGAAGTTTGCTGCTCTTATCTGAGGGACACATCCAATCCTTGACCACGGCGAGAATGTCTTTGCGTGAGGATTGTGCCGTCAATGGCGTGACGGAAGGAACTAATAAAGTGTAGTGAATCAACGCCGCCGGGATTTTGTCTGTATTCGTAGAGAAAACTTTGTAAAAGCCCAGTCCTTTTCCAAAGCGTCCTACGGCTCCGTCATAAGGAACATTTGCAGGCTTTAGACGAAGGCATTCGCGGCTGCCACATTTGATGTTTTCGCGAACAATGCTGCTGGTAGAACCAATGCGGGAAAGATTTTCTGGATAAAGACCCGCATCATGGAAATACCATTTTCCATCCGACATAAGCTCTTGAAAATCATCTGATGTGAAGGCGCCAAAAGTAGGACGGTTCCAAATTTTTGCTGCCGCTGGTGCCATGACCCATCCCGAACTGCAAGAGTGAAAAACAGCAATAGCATTGGGTGCTAAGAATTTTTTGATTTCCGCAAACTCAGGGTCATCAGAAGAAAGTCGGGCAGATCCTTTTAACTCCATGCCGACTCGAGGATTTGAGTGGGCAAAAAACTGCAAAGAAGAGATGGGCGCTTGAAGACGACCCAATAATGCCAAAAGATTTTCTTTGCTCAATTTTTCGCCGTCCAATTTTCTGAGAGAAAATCCCGCTTTAGTAAGAAGAGCGCCTTCATCATAAACAGAATCAGTAACAGCACTAATGACAACTCTTTGTCTTTGTGGAAAACGGTCTTTGGAAACTTGAGCGGCTAAGGCTGCGGATTTCAAAAACAGGTCTCCTTGCTCGTTGCCGTCGCCTGCTACAAAAACATCTGTCGGAACACCTGCACGCAATGAGGCCGGCTCTGTGGCCACTAAAAAGGCGTGGCTGGATTCAGATAATGTGACTCCTGAGATGATCAACGCAGACAAAAGGGCTTTTAACTTCATAATTTCTTTCCTGTTTATTTTGATGTCTATACAGAAAGGTTTGGAAGTTTTAAAGGGCTTCTCTTTGATTTGTAAAAAAACACTCATAGTTTCGGGTGATATTTTATTTAAAAATATTCGATAAAAATAAACGAACACAATGTCGTCTGTCCCTTCGGGCTTTTGTATTTTGGTATTTTCAAGATTGAAAGTTAAAAGAGCTTTCTGCCTTACAGTACAGTGGTCTTCTATGCAAAAAGAACGACGCGACTTCTTTAAGTCAACGGCCTCTTTGGGAGTGGGACTTCTTGCTTTTACTCCCGGTGTCTCGGCGTGGGCGAAAGAAGAAAAAGAGAAAAATGTCACGGCTGTTGAAGACCTTATGCGCGAGCACGGGGCTTTGAACAGAATCCTGTTAATTTATGATGAGGTCAGTCTGCGCCTTGATAAAAAGAAAGAATTTGATCCTGAGCAATTAAAAAAATCAGCGTCGATCATTCAGAATTTTATTCAAGGCTATCACGAAAAGTTGGAAGAGGATTTTGTCTTTCCAAGACTTATGAGGGCCAATCAACTCACGGATCTTGTTCCGATCCTAAAATCACAACATGAAGCTGGAAGAACTTTGACTTCGTCGATTCTTTCTTATTCAAACACGAAGTCTTTAAAGAATAATGACGAAAGGGATAAATTAAAAACGGCGCTCCAAGCCTTTGTCAAAATGTATCGTGCCCACGAAGCGCGAGAGGACACAGTCCTTTTTCCGGCGTTTAAAAACGTGGTCGGAGAGAAAGAATACCATCAACTCGGCGAAAATTTTGAAGAGCGTGAGCGTCAGCTTTTTGGCAAAAATGGATTTGAAAATATCGTCGGTCGGATTGAAGAGGTTGAAAAAGACTTAGGAATTTTTGACCTAAAACAGTACAGCCCTCGTCTGTAGCCGTCGTTTATAAACTAAGGATCGAAAACTTGTTCCCAGAAAGGAATTGCTCCAAGAGTGGTGCTTTGGCCTCCGTACACCATCAAGTGTCCATTCTTTAAAAGAGTCGCGGTGTGACCGATGCGAGCGTCCTTTAATGATTGTCCGAGAGTCCACTGACCGGTGAGGTAGTTATAGATCCGAACACCACTCTCTCCGTCAAAAATACTTGCTGGGGTGCCGCCTGTAAGAACGACTTCTCCTGAAGGAAGAAGATTGATGGTGGCATAAGAAAGAGGAGTATCTAAAGGAGCACCTGCAGACCAAGTGTTGGTTGCGGGGTCGTAAATCTCAGTGCTGGCAACGGACTGACCATCCAGAACAGAAATTCCTCCTGTCACCAAAACTTTTCCATTCGGGAGCAGAGTCGCGGCGTGGAAAGCGCGTTGGACACTCATGGAAGCAGCCGCCGTCCATGTGTCTGTCGTCGGTTGATAAGTGTTATTTCCAAAAGCGCCGACAAACAAGTAGTTCCCGTTTTTTAACGGCACAACGACATCGTAAAGTCCATTGGGTCGATCCGCAGAAGCCTGACAAGTGCCTGCCTCAGGATCACAGATCTCATTCTTTGTTGTGATATCCGTATTTCCAACTCCACCGGAAAGCAAAACTTTCCCGCCCGGTACTTCAATAGCGGCGTGAGCGGCGCGCGCGGTTAAGAGCGGCATCGTAGAAACCGTGTTTGTGTTAGGGTCAAAGATGTCGGCGGTTTGATTAATGTCAGAACCTGCTCCTCCTCCGGCACCACCTGCGATAAAGACTTTGCCCGAAGCAAGAAGAGTTGCGGTGTGATTGTAGCGAGCAACCGAGAGGTTCGGTCCGGCTGTCCATTGATTTGTGGACGGATTATAAATCGCCGTGCTTGATAGAGGTCTAGCACCGTCACCTCCGCCGGCGACAAGAACTCGGCCATCTTTAAGCAATGTCGAAGTATGATTCGTTCTACCTTTGAGGATATCAGGAGCCTGCCATTGAGAAGAAGGGGAGGTCTCTTGTCCATAGGATTCGACCGTCATCACAGATTTCACTGGATCTGCGCCGCCAAGAACAAGAATTCTGTCTGACAGTGTGAAGGTGGTAAATCCGCCACGTGCCGTGTTTAAGAAGCGACTCGCTTTACTCCAGCTATTTGCAACCGGATCATAAATTTCAGAACTTGAAGTCGCAAGGATGCTTGTGACTTGTCCGCCTATCACCAAAATTTTTCCGTCGGGCAAAGTCGCGACCCCCGCAGAGCTGCGAGCTATGGACATAGCGGGACCTGGTTGCCACGTGTTTGCTGCAACATCATAGATTTCAGTGGAATTTAAAAAACCGCCTGTGTTGGAACCACCGGCGACGAGAATCTTTCCGCCGATAGGCGCAGCAATATGTCCCAGTCGACCTACTGTTGCCGAGGTTCCGGAGGTCCATGTGTTGGAGGCGATATCATAGATTTGGACCGCTTGTGAGTAATTCGGAGTCGCTAATCCCCCGATAACGACAACTTTTCCTGAGATAATTGTCGCTGACGGATAGTAACAAGGAACTGGCATAGTGCCACCTGAACTCCAAGTGTTTGTGCTTGGATCGTAGACTTCGGCTTCACCAATTAAAAGTGAACCGCCGAAATCTCCTGTTCCTCCGATCACAAGAACTTTTCCATTCGGCAAGAGGACGGCTACATGTCCTGATCGAGGATGGCTTAATGAGGGACCTGCACTCCAGCTATTAGAGTTTGGATCATAGAGAACCGTGGATCCTAAGATGTTTGCGTCATCTTGACCTCCGACAACAAGCACTTTGCCATTGGGTAAAGTGGTCGACGTGCTTCGAGCGCGGGGGGCTGGAATGGGTGCAGCAGCACTCCAGTTGCCAGTTGCAGGGTCGAAGATATCGGATGAAGTAGGATAATTCAGAGTGGGCTCTGTTGAAACGCCGCCGCTAACGAAGACTTTGCCATTGTTTAATAAAGCTGCAGCAGGAATAAATCGGCTTGCCGACATATTGCCTTCAGATTTCCAAATGAATGTGGAGATATTTAATTTCTCGGGTGTGTTTACTGGGAAAAGGTAGGTGGTTTCTGAAAGTCCGCCAAGAACTACCAAATATTGTCCTGCGATATTGGCCGTGTGAAGATAACGCGGGCCACTTTTTAAATCTGCAAATGTCTGCCATTGATTTATGGATGGGTCGTAAATCACAGTGTCTTTAAAGGCCGTCGATGTGGTGCTACCGCCAATGACAAAAACTCTGTCACCGATTAGAGTTGCTGTATGAGATTTACGTGCGATAGCGAGGGATGCGCCGTTTGAAAATGCTCCTGAAGCACCGGAGGATGGATCGTACAGGGTCGTGTCGCTTAAGATGACTCCTGTATCATCAACGCCGCCAATGATAACGACTTTTCCTTCTGGTAAAAGAGTTGCCGTGTGATCTTTTCTAGATTTTGTTAACGACGGACCTGCCGCCCAAGAGTTTGCTGAAGGGTTGTAGAGAGCAGTGGTTAAAAGGCCCGAAGTGTTTCGTCCGCCGACGACAAAGATTTTGTTGCTCTTAAGTAAAACGGCGCTATGGTATCCACGGCTTGCAGTCATGCTTGCAGCCGCGGTCCATGTGTTGGTTGCCGGATTATAAATTTCAGCGCTGCTAAGATAGTTTGAAATTCCAAGGGCCACAGAGTTTTCAGTTCTTCCGCCGATGACCATAACACGTCCATCGGAAAGAAGGGTTGCGCTATGATAACAACGACCCGTCGCTAAAGAAGCGGCGGCACTCCAAGTGTTCGAAGTGGGATCGTAAAGAGCTGAGGTGTTCAAGCAAGTCGTTGAGGCGCCGTTATTAATGGCGCCTCCGACGATCAAGACTTTTCCGTCCTGAAGTGCTGTGGCCGTATGATTGAGTCTTCCTTGGGGAAGTGAAGCCGCTTGCGACCAGGTTCCTAGTTCAGGATCATAAATTTCAGCAGAAGATAAAGCGACTGTGGTGAAGGAGTTGTTCGCGTCCGTAGCACCACCAGCTAAAAGAATTTTTCCGTTTTGCAAAGTAGTGGCTGTGTTTAAAACACGTACTGTTTGCGGATATTGCGCTCGAATAAGTTTTGAAGAGTTCAGAGTGTTATCTTCGAGGCTCGGAGATTCAAGAAGATCTGTCAGGTTCGTTGGATCAATAGCGACTTCCAAAGAGCAACCGCTCAGGAGAGGTGAGATAATTAATAAGAAAGCCCAAAGGACAGTCCGGTGTACGTTCCTCATATATATGAGATAACTTATCGGATCCTCGACCTTTTTCTTTTAGAGATCAGAAGCTAATTCGATTTTTATCTGTTCCGCGTTCGAGAATTCTCAAAGTGAGATGATTATTTCTTGATTTGAACGCGTAGGGAGCGGAGCGCTCCCTGCAAATTAAGACACGTATTAGAAATTGCTTTGGTCAGCGCACATGATCGCGATGAAGCGACGACCATCAACAAAGGTACCTGGAACTCCTTCTGGATAAGGTTTCAAGTCACCATTTGTTACGTGAATTTGAAGCTCTGGAGAGACATCGGCTCTTTTAAGCTCCACTTTTTTTCCAGTTTGAGTTTCAGTCAATGACACCTGGCCGCTTTTAGAAACAGACACAGTGTAAAGTTCGTCGTGAGAAGATTGGCCTAGCTTGATTTTTTCAACATTGCCGAGGACAACGGATTCACCTTTAAATAAATGTCCAATGCCTGCCGTGTAGTGAGCAGCACACGATTGCGCTGCGAGACTTTGTGTAGATGCAAGAGTTGTCAAAAGTCCTGCAATAAGAAGTACAAATTTTTTCATGGGTCTCCTTTTCATTTTAGTTATTTTTTCGAGTACGTTTTGCGGTGCAAAGCATGTTCCTGAGCGAACAACGCTTTAAATGATCTGGAGCCTGTTTAGTGTAAAGTTCCTAGTCATTGATGGCGTTTTACGGTCCACTCACAAGATTGAGTTTCACAATAAGCATCTGAAAATACCGGTATTTTCTTGGTTTTTGCTGATGCCTTGACTATTCAAGTAATCTATTGAATACTTGAATTCATGAAAGAAACCAGAACGCAAGAAGTTCGCAGTGGAGTTTACGAAACGATCAGTCAGATTGTTTCAGCATTTGCTTCACCAGCGCGTTTAAAAATCATCCAAATTTTGGCGCAAGCGGAATGCAGTGTTGAGGAGTTGGCGCAAGAAACGGGAGAATCCGTTGCCAATGTCTCGCAACATCTTCAGCGTCTGGCGCGCATGAGAATCGTTAGCTGTGAGCGACGCGGATTGAGCCGTATTTATAAAATTCAAAATCCAATGGTGTTGCAATTGTGGGAAGGGTTTCAGAATCTTGCTCACGAGGTGGATGAAGACCTCAACCATAAAGAAGATATTCTCATCGATGCTTCTTTGGTGGCAGAGGAAACTCCGGAAGAAGTTCTTGAGTTGGTTGAAAAAGGAAAAGCGACCCTGTTGGATGTACGAACATCGAAAGAGACGGCGATGACGAAAGTTCCAGGAGCTATTGCAGTTCCGATGGAAGATCTTGCTGGTTTTGCAAACTATAAATCTCTGGGTTTGGTAAAATCAAAAACTGTGTATGTGTATTGTCGAGGTCGTTACTGTGGGAAAGCTTCAAATGCTGTAAAGCATCTGCGTAAGCTGGGATATGAGGCTTATCGTCTAAGAGAAAGTCCATTTCAATTGCAACTTATTCAGGGAGACAAGCAATGACATTTACTTGGTTAGGTCTGTTTGCGGCAGGTCTTGGGACATTTATTTCTCCATGTGTTCTTCCGATGGTTCCCATCGTCGCGGCAAACTACATTTTGGCAGACGGTCCCTCACGCTTTTCTCGCGTGCGTGCGACGTTGTTGTTCTCGTTGGGATTTTTATTCACTTTCACACTTATGGGAATGAGTCTGCCATTCGTGACGGATTTTTTGGGAGAGTCAAAAGTTTATCTTTTGATGATTTCTGGAATCATCGTTCTGCTTTACGGCTTTAAGATGTCAGGAATGATGCCAAAGAAAAGTGGAGACTCGAAAGTATTCGCATGGATGACTCGCTCGGCGTACTTGCCTGATTTTAAAAAATATTTTCCGAAGTCACTTCATGGGTTTATTTTTGGCGCCACTTTTGGTTTGGCGTGGACACCTTGTGTGGGGCCGATTCTTGGAGGGGTTCTCGCTTATATCGCAACGAAAGACAGATCGCTTCAAGAAAGTGCGCTGATGATGCTGACTTTTGGTGCGGGGGTCGTTGCACCTTTCATTGGTTTAGCTTTCGGTGGTGAGTTTGTTTCTGAGAAGCTAAAACTTCTAAGAAAATATCTTCCGAAGATCGAAGAGGCGACGGGGTATGGATTGATGATCCTTGGCGTCTTTATTTTAACGCAAAGTAATTTGCCTGCGGTTTTCGACAAAGAGCAAGGTGTTACGGAAATAGAGTTCGTCACGACAGCAGGGGAGAAAGTGACTTTGAATGATTCAAAGCTTGCTCCACATAAGCTCTTATTCTTTCACACGGACACTTGTCCTGTTTGCCATGCCATGGAGGCTTATTTGCCGTCAGTGGAAAAAGACTGCAATTCATCCACATTCCAAGTGGTGCGGGTGAATGTTAGTAAAGCCGAGAATCAAAAGATTGCGGATGTGTTCAATGTGCGAGCCGTGCCCACAATCAGTTTGATTTCTCCGGATGGAAAAGAGCTGGCCCATTCAGTGGGTTATCAAAGTGAAGCAAAGTTAAGACAAGGCATCGACATGATTCCGCGTTCGTCATGCATGCATAAAGAAAAAATTGAAACGCCTCATCCAGTTCTGCCGAATCATTTTAAAGACGGCGAGAGCTGCGGTGACCACGGAAATGGGCTTACTTGCTAGTAAGTCCGCAAAGCCTGAGGAGTGAATTATGGCTAAAGTAGTGATGTATAAAAAGAACCCGTGCCCTTATTGCGACAGAGCTGCCAATTTTTTTGAAAACAACGGCATCGCCTACGAGTCTATTGATCTGACAGATAAGCCTGAAGAGATTGATAGAATTAAAGCTGAAACGGGCTGGAGAACGGTGCCTATCATTTTGATCAACGATAAGTTGATTGGTGGTTACACGGATCTTAAAGCCCTTGCCGATGAAGGCAAGTTGCAAGAGATGCTTAAGGCCTAGATTTTATTTCCGCGCTGTCGTCCGGCGGCGCGGTTTCTTTTTCCCTGCGACCTCCAGCAGCCGTTGAAACTTAGGACATTCCATGTGATTGGGCGCTGAACATTTTGCGACGTGAAGCAGAGTGTTTTGAATAGCACTTAGCTTGTGAATGCTTTTTTCTATTTCATCAGCTTTCTGAAACAAGAAATTTCGATCAACGAGAAGTTTTCCCTCTGAGGTGAACATCGAAGCAATTTCCTCTAAAGTCAGTCCCGCGTGTTTTCCGAGCGTAATAAATTGCAATTGTTGAAGCACATGGGCTTGAAAAAGTCTTCTTAAGCCGTGGCGTCCTGTAGAACGAATCAGCCCTTTTTCTTCATAGAAACGAAGCGTCGCGGGAGGAACACCTGTGAGCTGAACGACTTCGCCAATATCCAAGGTTTGTTTTGTAGAAACCGATTTCATGTCTAACCTCAACTAAGCTTGAGGTCTCAGTTTGCGCCAATTTTTATAAAAATCAACGCTCGAGTGGTCGGATTCACAGATTTTGCTTGAACTCAAGTTAACTTGAGGTTGCACACTGCGATTATGAAGAAGCAGTTTAATCAGCATATAGTCATTGGATCATTGAGCGCCTCAGTTTTGCTGGCTTCTCTCGGGACGAGCATGGCGAACATTGTTCTTCCTGCTATTTCACTGGATTTCGGAGTTTCATTTTCTGAAGCTAAATGGGTGGTTCTTAGTTACTTAATTGTCACGACGGCGTTTAGTTTGATTGTGGGTCGGATTGGAGATTTAAAAGGTCGCAGGACCACTCTCGTTCTAGGAACAATCTTTTTTGTTATCGGTGCTCTGATGAGTGCATCGTCATCTTCATTTGCTTTGTTGATTTTTGCACGCATCGTACAAGGTATCGGTGGAGCATCCCTCATCGTTCTTCCAATCGCGATTGTGACAAATGTGATCTCAAAAGAAAAAACAGGACGAATCATCGGTCTGCTTGCGACGACGTCGGCGATAGGGACGGCGACAGGGCCGTCCTTGGGAGGATTCCTTCTGGGGGTGCAGGGTTGGCGGATTCCATTTTTTTTGGTGGCGGCACTTGGATTTTTGAATTTACTGTTGGTGCTATTCTTTGTTCCATCCGATGTCATATCAGCTGCGGAGAGGCAAAAAAGCAGCGCTCTTATTGATATGCTTACGTCTATTTACGGTGATGCCTCTTTAAGAACTCATCTGCTTTCAAACTCAGCCGTTTCTGCCGTCATGATGTCGACATTAATTGGCGGACCCTTTTATTTAACTCGTGTCTTAAAGGTTGCGCCTGTTGAAATGGGCCTTGTCATGTCAGCGGGACCCATCACATCCATTTTGTTTGGTGTTTTCAGTGGCGTTCTTGTAGATCGCTTTGGACTTCCTTCTATTCTGAAATTTGCCTTCATTCAGCTTCTTATTGGAGCTTCGGCTTTTGTTTTTCTTCCATCACTTTTGGGAGCGGTCGGATTTGCATTCTCGGCAGTATGTCTCAGTTTTGGCTATCAGATGTTTTTATCTGCGAACTCAAGTTGCATCATGAAAAATGTTGAAGAAGACCGACGCGGTTTGATTTCGGGCGCCTTAAGTCTTTCGCGCAACTTAGGACTTATGGGTGGAACACTTATCATGGGAAGTATTTTTGAAGTCTTCGGATTGCAAATTGTTTTTCTTGTGGCCGCGATTCTCATCGCACTCATGTTTTTTGTTCATTTAAAAATTCAGAAAAGGAGAATATATGAAACAAGATTCACTCGCTAAGTTTATTAAACGTATTCAAAAAGTCTGGGGCCCGCTTAGCACTGAAGTGGTTGAACAAGCTCAGGTAATTTTGGAAGACCTCACAAAAGCTTCATCTTCCGAGCCTTGGCTTCTTGAATTACTCAACGGATTTGAAGGAAGTCGCGAGCTTTATCGTGATCCTGTTCATGGATTTATTTTGCTTGCCCACACGGAGAAAAAAGATCTTTACCGAGTGCCGCATGATCATGGCAACGGCTGGGTCATTTACGCAGTTCAAAAAGGCGAAATGGAAATGGGAATATACGCCAGCCTGCCAGGTGAAAACGAAGAGCCCAAGATCGTTCGTCGCGAAAAGTACCGAGTTCAAGCCGGGGAAAGTAAGATTTATTTGCCCGGAGATATTCACGACACAAAATGTATTTCCGATTTCGTGCTGATGTTTCGCCTGACAAGTCTTGATCTTAAAGAAGAACTGGGAGCGGGAAGAATGCGTCGTTTCTGATGTCACGTTACACGCCAATGTGTTTCCATTTTCTTTGGAGATAAGTCTTTCTGATTGTCGGAGTAATCAGTTAGAGTTTTTCCAGGTTTGGTGAAGGAGACTTTTTATGAAAAGACGAGAGTTTCTTTTTGTAACCACACAGTGGGCCTTGCTGCCTCTTGGAGTTTCATTATTAGAAGCTTGTGGTGGGAGCGGCGGGGGATACGGCGGCGGAAGTGGTGGCAATACCTCCCAAGGAGGTCACTGTACAACCAGTGGAACGATTGTCAGTATTCAGGTCGTTCACAACCCCAATCACACTCTAACCATTCCTGCTGCGGATGTCGTAGCTGGAACCGAAAAAACTTACACGCTGTCTGACAATGGAAGCGGCCATGCTCACAATGTGACAATCACGGCAGCGGACTTTGCGATGCTGCAAAATAATAACGGTGTCATGGAAGTTTCGACTCTGTCGGCGGGGCACACTCACAATGTGACGGTGAACTGTGCTTAGGCTGCAGAGGAGTATTTGAAGTCGAAGTAAGTGTTTGAAATTATTGCGCGAGAAATTAAAAAACACGCCTTTTTGCGCAATCCTGTATACATTGCAGGAATGAATAATTTTACAGAATTCGGTTTTTTGCCTTCTCTCCTAAAAACTCTCAAAGCGCAGCGTATTTTCACGCCGACAGAAATCCAACGGATGGCGATTCCTTTGCTGATGTCAGGTCAATCCGTGGTTGGCGTTTCAGAAACGGGGAGTGGTAAAACTTTGACTTATGCTCTGCCACTTTTGCATATGCTGAAAAAGTTAGAAGAAGATGGCGAGCCCGTAAAAGCAGAGGCAAGTCCTCGCGCTGTTGTTATGGTGCCGACTCGCGATTTGGGAGAACAGGTCGCGAAGGTGTTTAAGACCTTTACTCATGACACTCGCTTGCGTGTTCGTCCTGCTCTGGGTGGTATGAGTATGGAGCAGGCGGTTCGCAATATCAGCGGATCTTTTGAAATTCTATTGGCGACACCTGGAAGACTGATTCAATTGCTTGATAAAGAACTCATTGATTTGTCAGACGTGCGTGCGTTGGTTTTTGATGAAGCTGATCAGATGTTGGATAAAGGTTTTCTGACGGATTCAAATTATATTGTTGATGTGTGCCCGCAAGATATTCCGCTGGCACTATTTTCTGCGACGGTTTCAAAAAATGTTGAAGAGATGATGAACTCGCTTTTTGCCAAAGCAGAAGTTATCCGTAGCCGTGGAAGTGGCAAGGTCGTAAAAAGTCTTACTACGAAAAATGAAACTGTCATTGATGGCCTTCGTTGGCCCATTTTTGAAAAGCTGATCAAAAAGAAGGTTGAAGGTGGCACGATCGTTTTTGCTAACACCCGCGAGCAATGTGACAAGATCGCCAAAGAAATTAACGACAAGGGTTACAAGTGCGTTCTTTATCGTGGAGAAATGGATAAAAATGAACGTCGCACAAATCTTAAAAAATTTCGCAATGGCGAAGTCGATTTGTTAATATCAACCGATTTGGCCGCGCGCGGCCTGGATTTGGAACATGTAGGAAGAGTTATTAACTATCATCTTCCGCAGCAACTCGATAACTACCTTCACCGCGCAGGTCGTACAGCCCGTGCAGGCCGTGAAGGAATGGTCATTAACCTCGTGACAGAACGAGATCTCCCACTGATCGCAAAAATCGAAGGCAAAGGCGAAACGGCGAAAGAACTTAAATCACGCTTCAAAGACAAAGACGGCAAGCGTCTGCATGTGAAGAAAGAAGACAGAAAACCACCGCGTGCTGTTGGCGGTAAACCTAAAAAGGTCGCAAAGAAGAAGTAATTTACGAATTCACGGCGGATAGTGGTATTTATTAAAATGCATGAGGAAGAAAAAAGGAGTCGAGAGACTCCCTTTTTTTGTTGCGCCTCCATACATATCCATAGCCTACTGGTAGACATATCCTGGATCTGGAACGTTCAAAAATAGCATTTTGAATAGCCATTTTACCGTTGGTTCTTCCTCGACTCCAAAATAACAAGAAGTTGACCATAATTCAATTACTGGCTGTGTAAGCTCAGCCAACGCAGAATATGTAGCTTCTGCTGAAGTTGCGTTAAGAAAATCATTGAATACGGATATCAGTTTTTGGTCTCTCACTTATCTCTCACAGCTTTAATATAGATTGGTACTGCTCCGCGCGGTTACGATTATTTACGGAGTTATCCTTTAATTTTTGAGTAAATTTTGGTCGAACCGTCCATTTGTGTTATAGAAGAAACAATGTTGAAAGCCGGCAGCATTGCAAAGCATATCGAGAAGCGGTTTTATCTGAATGTCTACATTTTGATAATCATCAGTGATAATTACTTCAGGTATCATAACGAGATCTCTATCAAAGCGCTGGGGTGGCGATGTTGTACGCTCCTTCATAATGGTTGAAAAGTTTGAAACTTTTAAAAGAGTCACGCCAATGTAGAATTGTCCCGAGAGATTGAGGTTGCGTGCATAGCGAAGGTAGCTTTGAATAACGAACAGTAGTCGTTCACAAAGAAATCCCATGTGAATGTTATTGCCCATAAAAGGACGTAAGTAGAAGGTGTCTACAGACTCAATTCCACCGCTTCTATATAGTTGAAGGTACGAAGATGATTCACCAGAATTTGTATTTGGAAATTCAGACAATACAGTTCCGTCTAAATTATAATGGATTCTGTGGTTATCTACTCTGGATAGGAATTGAGGAACCAACCGCTGTTCTTGAAGATCTTTGGCAGTGTAAAGCTGTTCTCCAAAGGTATGAGTTGGGAAGAAATGTACGATCAAAGTATGAGTACGTTCTATCTTTACGGGGGTGTCTAATTGATCAATTTGATTTACTCGATATTCTCGAAATTTTTTAATCTGAGTCATTTGAAGTCCGCTTGAGATAAATGCCTGACGAATTTCCGGTAGATCCATTTCATATTTGCCACTATTTCCTCTACGATGAAAGCGCTGGTCAGAGTTGAATCTAACAACATGTGGTACGTCATGGCTTTTGGGGATTTTAACAATAAGAACTCTCTTCTTGTTGTCTTGAGAGGCTATTTCCTTTACCTGAAGCTGAGATATTCTAGGCAAGATATAGGACCTGGCATAGTCCTCAAATCGTTTAATGTGATCATCAGTATTCGTTGGCAAATCTACTATACTGTCAGGGAGGCCTGTCTTACCACCGTTGTCGTCACGTTTTTCTGAAATTCCGTAAATAATGATACCGCCATCTTTATTGGCAAAAGATGCGAGGTCTGCCACAAAATCTTTTTTGTCGGCATCCTTACCAGAAGGAAGTTCTTGCTTGTAGTCCAAAAAGGTACTTTCCGGAATGGCATCCTTAATTAATTTTTCAATATCTGAGAATTGAATGCTATTTATATCCAACAGGTGAATCACAAAGTTACTCCTTTGACTCTTTGGAAGTTCGTGATTGTTCGAGTTGTTGGTAATACAATCTCTGCATTTTGATGACGAGATACACTACCTGAGCCCATGCAAAGGCAGCCGTATGAGAATAAGCTACACCGTCAGGAGTAAGGCCATGAGCTATGTTGTTTCTTAAGTTGATTCCATTAGAATCGACGAGTAAAACTTGTAGCTGAAAGGCGAGGTCTTCACCGAAGAACTCCGCAAACTCTGTTTCGTATATGAAATCGTTTAAATACTTTTCTTGTTGGACTCCATCTGCATCGACTTTGACTGTGATGTAACCCGTTCTTCTCATAGTTTCGCGAAGAGCATTTTCGAGATGGGGAATGAGAATGTGAATTGCTTCAGACCATCGGCCACAGATTCCATTCCAAATACCATCTCGAAACTGAAACATTCTGTAGTTCGGGATGAACGGATTTGCATACATAAGTTCGTCGAGATCAGACTTTCTTAATCGATATTTATGCGCCATTACTAGCAAACCATTGACTACATAGCCTCCTCGAATCGAGAAGTCGATTCTAAGTTGATGAGCCACGTGACCACGAAGATTTGCATCTTTTAAAATGTCATCTTTCCCGATATTTTTTGCGTCTATAGATCCAACTCTGGATAAGATTTTTCCTTTTTCATCAAGAAGAGAAGAACCAAATAAGCCATGTAGAGGACTTTTTCCTAAAATATCGAGCGCATTAGTAAAGCATTTTTCTTTCTTTTGCGGCGTTGTGACACTCACGAGAAACTCAAGAGCTTCTAAAAATGTCAAATGGGCGATACGATTTTTAAAATTAACTATTTGGTCTGTAATATCCTGAGACTCGGAGATAAAAGCGAGCTCATTTGGTATATCTAGCTGTATCTCCAAGAGATCGTCAATAAGGCGAACTTTTTCTTTTTTTCGTCCTTTGATGTTTCCGCAGGCGGCAATTGCTTTGGTATAAAGGTTTTGAAGCCGCATTGCTGGTGCACCTATGCTTCTAGTGTATTCAGCTTCATTTATATAAAGGTCGACTTCCTTTTGAAGAAAGTTTTCTCGTAGAGAATTGTCTTTCAAACGCTGTGCCAGTAAGATAAGTATTTGATTATATCTCCTGGCTAGTTCCCAATCTTTATTGGTCTCAGATGATTTGATAAGGTTTTTAATTTTAGGAATGATCTTTTGCTGTTCGTCAGTATTGGCTATGTTGATATAAAGTTTTAGCCAGTCTATTATTGCATAGCCCTTGTCCTCTGAATTTTCTGTCTCAAGCTTTGATTCAATAATTTTAAAGATGGTGACTCGTACTTCTTCTCCTAAATTTAGAAAAAAATAAAGTTGAATGGCTCTTTCTGCAGCCACCTCTGGTCTTGTTTTTAAAAAGTCTTTTTCATCCGTTGGTTTTTTGGCGATAGATAAATATGAATCAACTGCTAGCTTCGCCATTGCTACATTTTTTCGGAGAACCCATAGAAGATCAGTAAGTCTTGCGGTCCATTCGTGATTTTCAATGTTGAATCTATTAGCGGCCTCAATGATTAAAAGGTGTTCTTCTTCCAAGTGGTCGGGAGAAAGTGTTTGTGCTCCGTTAGGAAGTTGAAAAAATGGTTTATATGGGCTCCTCGGGTCATCGAGGTCGAGCATCATCCATAATACTTCAGCAAGCAGCGAGAGACTATTTTTGACTTCAGGAGCGAGTTGGTCCGCTTTTGCAGCGATCATCTCATAAATTTTATCTCTAATTTGCGACAACGATGCATCTTGCGTTACTAGAGCAGAAATCTCGTTTTCCAAAGCAATTATATGTGATGAATTTGATCCTTTGAATCTTTCAGAAAAATCCATGTGTCCCTTTGGGTGTCCTAATATGTTGATATGCGGTCAGTCCTTCGGTATTTTAGAAAAAAGCTCATTGATGTAAGGGGCTGCCTTTTCTCGCCTGCTAGAAGCCGGTATTCTATTTATAATAGAAATGTTCTTTTTGACGAGATTTGCAAAAGATACTGCGCTTTTATTGAGGTGCTCGGCCCAACCTACTAAGTATTTTTCTATATGACTAGCAATGGATTGAGTGTTGTAAATCAGACGTCTAGAGTCATTCATTTCTTCGTGCAGAGTCTTTATCATCTCAATTAACTCGCGATAGGTTTCTTGTGCAGCATCTTCCGGTAGGTCATTCTCAGAAGTGACTTCATTTGATACTATTTTTCGAGCAAAATATTTCCCCTTTTCTGTAGGTACAACCTCGGAGTCGTCACCTTGTTCTATTAGTCCCCATGCAGTTAAAATTCCTGCTTCTGGTACGACGCTAAATGCCACACGCTGGGAAAAAATATCGTCGACATTTTCTTTAAATACCTTGAATGCGGATGTTTTTGAAAACTGATCGTATTCGTCGTCCCACAGGTTTATTTTTGGATCATTGCTCGTGGGTATGTCTTTCTGATTTTGCAATCTATGCTTTAGCTGTTCGACCTCATTTGTTCTCTCGCTAAGCATGTTTTGATAATATGCTTCAAGTTCATAGTGCTTTGAGCGAAGAATCCTTGCCTCTTCTTGAGTGAGCGGGAACTCATCCTCAGTTTTTCTTCTGATATCTAGAATTTCTTTTTGTCTGTTTCTCACAAACTCATAAACCTTCTTTGAAGGATATGGAAGAATGAAGATATAAAAAATTGTCATGAGAAGAGGATAAATAATTAGACGCAGCCAAACCTGAAGGTCACCTGTGTCGAATGTTTTTTCCAATAGGTGAAACTTCTCTATTAACTTTTCATCTGAGAAGATAATTAGAAAGAAATGATAGTTGAATGCGGCTGCCGCTATCAGGAAAGTTCCCAGTAGTGGATTGGAAAATCGTTCGTGCAGCGTTACTTTTATTGAGTTGAGGATATCTTGAATCACTTACTCTCCAAAAAGATCTAAGGTAAAAATAGAGTCTGTGTTCGAAATAAGGTAAACTGCCATATATTCTCCGTTTTTATTAAAAACTTCCTGTTGTTTATCGGATTTTTATGTGAAAACTTAATGATATTTGTTAGGGCGGAGGTACGATATAAAGTATTTTTGAGTTCAATAGGAGAAGTCGAGTGAATTCCGTACTTGAGTGTCCAATTTGCCTTAAATTAGTAAAGAAATTTAAGTCGGGCTGTCATGTCATTCCGAGATGGGCTATGAGGATGACCAAGGACGGTGAAGGATCCTATGCGTCTCTACATTTGGAGAATATAGATGAACCGAAAGCGTTCAGAGAGCAGTCAGATTTAATTTGTGATTTTTGGTGTGAAACTTGTGAAAATCGATTTCGAGATGATGATGCGAATGGAGCACGTTTCTTTAAAAACAGAATGTATATTGTGCATGAAATGCAGCCAGATCCAAAAACTGGAAATATGGGAGTTGAAATTCATGATCCAAGGGCTCTGGATGATTTACGGAGTTTTATTGTTAGTTTGCTCATTAGATATGAGGTGTATGGTAGGAATGTTCCTAGAAAGTCCCCATTGGGAAATCGGTTCTCTTTTTACGCAAAGGCGTATTTAGATAGAGAGCTCGATGGTGAAAATGCTGCCTTAATGTTATTCCGAAATGTTATTCTAGGTGAAAGTCATTCAAGCTCTGTGAAAACCCGTTTTGGTACGCGTAATTGCGTGAGGATTATCTTCTGTGGGTATGACGTCTTTTTGATTTCAGATAGTAGAGGACCTCAAGTGAACGACCTTTCCAGTCTGATAACGGATAGGGAAATTGTTATTCCAATATACGGTGGAGCTCAATTACCTCAAGTAAGTGAGCTTATACAAAAGATTCGTTGTGCAGGGCCGCTTCCAAAGAAGCGAGCCAGATAAAGCTATATGAACAAATTTTATATCAGGATTGGATTTAGTTTATATTCGTATATATCTGGAACCATCTTATAGATTTCAACCGACGGATTCCGTGCACGTGCCATTGCAATTAATGGCGCGACTATGACATTATCCATTCGGCATCCAATATATAGGGCCTTTAGCTCTTCGTTGTGATATCCAAGTTTTTCATCCTCAGTGACGCCGCCAGGTTTGGGTATTACCAATCGAACTTCTTCTTCGTATTCCCACTCTAAACTCTTCGTCAGAGTGATTCTATCAAAGTAGTCTGCTAAGATTTGATTAGAAGTCCAAGTTAAAGATTTCGTCACGAAATCTTTATAGGAATTATAAAGGTGTGGTCTTTCATTTGAATAAGTGACTTTTCGCATCCTGCGAAACATTGAGTCTTTTTCTAAGTTTGGAGAAAACTCAATCACGGCACCCCTGTGGTCGTCGGCGTAGTGCGCCCACAAAAGATGATTATGTGCTGTTTGAGAAGCGCAGAAAATACCTGAAGATTCAATCTTCTCTTTGAGGTCTTTGAGTAAGGCGTTGTAGCTATTGGTAACGGCCTCAATGTCCCAAACGTCAAGCCTTGGCATATTTCTCGCGGCTTCACGTTGTTTTGTGTTGGCGTGCTTTAACTTTGAGTGCATTAATGCGATTTTTTTGTAAACTTCGCTTCCGTTTCCGTCCGGAAGCTTATTTGAAAGAATCATTTCAATAAGCGGATCAAATGAGTCTGTTCGTTTTTCGATGAAATCATAGGGGGCAACGGATTGTATTGAAATATCAAAGGGGTCATTGAATTTAGCAGGCGAGGAAAATAATATCGTTCCGTAATAAAGGATCGTATAAATCGTTTCCGCTGGTGAATACTTGAATATCTTAAGACCGAGCTCTTCCATGTCCTTTTATATTCTTCGAGAAAGAGGATGTCGCGATTTTTTTTGGTGATCTGTTCACGCACGACAGTCACGAATTGCGACACAGGCACTTATGCTGCACGCTGTGATGACAAAAATAAACCCGATTGTCCAACCCAGCATTATGGTAGAAGCTAAGGTATTAAAATTGTTTTTTATCTTTGAGAATACAAAAACCACCTTGCGGTGGTTTGAAAATTGGATGGGGTAGCAGGACTCGAACCTGCGAATGACAGAATCAAAATCTGTTGTCTTACCAACTTGACGATACCCCAATGAGTAGACTGTTCGAACCGCTAAAGTACGGATTTTGGGGACGAAAAGCAAGAAAAGATACAACGCGTTAGATATAAAACAGCCCGCCGGGGTTGCCGACGGGCTTTAAAGGTACCATGGGGGATTGAAGCCGCCGCAGTTCAGATTCTCCACACTAGAAAATGAACTGGGTTGTGTGAGCAGGGAGCTCTACTCCGACGGAGTCGGAGTGCAGACCAATCAAACTCAGTAGTCTTCGCCGTAGTCGCTGTTAGGCGCTTTCTGACGTTTTAGATTTACTAAAGTTTCGCCCATGGATTTTAATTCTTTTTCATAAGCTTCAAAAATTAAGTCCTCGATCATTGTTCGCGTCTCTTGGTTCAGAGGGTGAGCAATATCGCGGAACTGGCCGTCTTTGCGTTTCTTGCTGGGCATTGCCACAAACAAGCCGCTCGTTCCTTGAATGACCTTCAAGTCGCGCACGACGAAACAATTGTCGAGAGTGATTGAGACGTAGGCTTTAAGCCGGTCCTCATTGACTGGGAATACTTTGACCTCGGTGACTTTCATGTGCGAGTCCCTTTCGTGGTGTCATTCTTGTTGCAAACCTTGGAGCCAAACTATGGTCCGATATTCTTCTCGGCGATACCGAGAAAAACTAAAGACCTAGGTCGAGGAATTTTTTAATTTCATCTAAAGGCCACGTGCTCTGTTTCACTCTGAAACAACTGCTTAATTAAATAGCAAAGGGAAATAAAAAAGCCCATCAGGAAGATGGGCTTTGACGCTCTGAAAACTTTAATTTTTGTTTAGCTTTTAGTTAGCTTCAATATTGATGATTTGAATGCGCGTGTTGCGGGCAATGCGCAATGTGTTTTGGCCTTTTTTAAGGTTTTTCAAAACGTCTTTGGAATTGTCCACAGGCTTTTTATTCACATCCAAAACCACGTCTCCCACGCGCAGACCGCTTTTGCTGGCTTGAGATGAACGCTCAGTTTCAATCACCACAGGTTGTTTCATATCATCTGGAAGACCCCACTCGGCACGAAGCTCTGGAGTTGGATCAACGATCGTAAAACCTAAATTAAACGGAGCCTTTTGACCTTGATAAGTTTTTTGAGCCGCACGCACAACACGTGGTTTATCATCGGCGCGTTCAGCGACATTCACACTCACGTTGATAGCTTTACCGTTACGAAGAATTTTTGCCTTCGCAGGTTTGCCAATCGGAGCATCACTAACGGCATCAATCAAATCCAAAGAGCCATTGATTGTTTTGCCATTAAACTCTGTCACGATGTCATAGATTTTAAATCCCGCTTTTGCTGCAGGTCCTTTTGGATCCATGTTTGTCACAACCGCACCACGAACATCGCCAAGTCCTAAGTACTCTGCCGCATCTTGATCTAAATCACCAAGAGCTGCACCGATGTAACCGCGAGCAATGCGACCTTTCGTTTCTAGAATAGAAATCACGGATTTCACTTCATCGATAGGAATCGCAAAACCAATCCCTTGGGCGCGGGCATCAATTGCGGAGTTCACACCGACAACTTGTCCTTTAGTATTTACAAGCGGACCGCCAGAGTTGCCAGGGTTGATGCTGGCGTCTGTTTGAATCAAAGGAATTTTATTGATCTCTGTGATGTCGCGACCTTTTGACGAAACAATCCCTTTTGTCATCGAGTGACCGTGACCAAACGGATTACCAAAAGCCGCGACCCATTCGCCAACTTCTAAATCTTTGGAAGAGCCAAGAACCGCGACAGGAAGTTTTTCTTTTGGAGTGATTTTAATCAAAGCGATATCTGTTCTTTCATCACTTCCGATCAAAGTCGCTTCATAGACGTCTTTTGATTTTTCACTCAACTGAACGTTGATGATATCCGCACCCGCGATCACGTGATTGTTCGTCACAATCAAACCGTCTTCACGAATCACAAAACCCGTTCCCAAACCGATTTGTTGAGGACGTTGTTGTTGCTGCTGGGGTGGCATGCGGAAACCGTAAAGCTGCTCCAGCATGTCGAGCATCGGATCGCGACCGCGCGGCATATTTTTCGGCAGAGCTGTTGTTGAGATATTAACGACAGCAGGGTTGATCGCCTTGGCAAGCTCGACGAAAAGATTCGCTGGAAGCGGTTCACTTAATTTGAGCTTCGGAGCTTCTTTCGGCAGAGTCTGCGTTTGTTGCGCGTAAGTAGGTTGAACTGACAATGAAACGGCTAGAGCAAGAAATAAGAGCTTTTTCATATGAATCCTCTCAAACATTCCTAAATAATAGCACTGTTAGACAGATACAAACTTCATTTGTAGATCACTGATTAAATTTTCCAAGAATTTAGCTTCGTCACCCGAAAGATTGCCTTTCGTTTTTTCCTGCAGAACTAGCAAAAGGTCGATATTAAAACGAGCCATATTCTTATCTTTTGTCACTTCGCCAGATTGAGGATGCGGGGCTAAGCCCATCGCCATCACCGCAGACGAAGCGATTGACATGATTAAAACAGAAAACGAAGCTTCAAGTTTTTCACCCATAGTGTAACTCCTATATCAACTTGAGTTTTAAACCCTTTCTGTCAAGGCTGTGGAATTAGATGGGATAGTAACCCATTAATTTTTGTAGTCTCACTTCGATGGCAGGATGGGATTTTAAAAATAAATTCTTTTGATTAAAGCCCTCTGGATTCACCATGAAAAGGTGACTTGTGCACGGAGGAATTTCCAGAGGCTGAGTTTGTGCTAAACCCTCCATGCGCCATAAGACTTCGCCCAATTGATGGCGGTTTTCGAGAAGTTCAGAGGCCATCAAGTCATTTTCAAAAAACGACTTTTCACCGACGACACTCTTAATGATGAACCAGCCAATCGGAGAAAAAAGCGGCATAAAAAACTGCAATTTATAAGGCAGAAAATTATCGAGGAATTGACCTAATCCCACGACGGAATTTGCAATCGTGCTCGTTACTCCAAACGCAAAAGTATCCAAGCGACGGATGTGACAAAGTTGATGAGCGACAACGGCCTCTAGCTCCTTGTCGTCCAACTTTTGCAAAAGCCCGACAGTGAATCCCAACGAACTTCTTTTCCAAGATTGACCAACGCAGAACGCATTCGCGGAAGGGTGCGGAGTGATGTAAATCGCTGGCACCGGCATGCGAAGTTTTGCTGACATTTTTTGAACTTTATCGATAAGGCCCCAAGCATCTTGGCCTTTCATTCGTTTGGCGTTGAGTTTTGCAAGAACGCGGCTTTCTCCGTAAAAGAAAACGAAGAAGTTCAAAAACAGGGCTAAGAAGAAACCAATCAACAACCCCAGTCGTTCGCCTAATTGATAGCCCGCTATCAAGAGTGCCAGGGAGCTTGTGAGAATAAATATCCAGACTTTTGTATTGTTGTTGATCATAATAATTTTGTCCCACTTTCTTCGGTCCTTGGCAAGGGTAGAGGAAGCGCTGTTCTAGAAACTCTAAACTTGCGAAGTTTAAAGGAAAAATGTGAAATAGATAGGTTACTTCTCTAGGAGGATCAGCAGTGAGCGAAGTCGATATCATGGCCCTTAATGCCGCCATCAAGCAAGAAAGCCAATTCATCGAAAAAATGATGGCCGAAATCAACAAAGTTGTCGTAGGTCAAAAAGAAATGGTGGAGGGCATCATGATGGGGCTTCTCACCGGCGGACACATCCTTCTTGAAGGTGTTCCGGGCTTGGCGAAAACTCTGACGATTGCCACAGTTTCAAAATCCATCTCTCTTGATTTCCAAAGAATCCAATTCACTCCCGATCTTTTACCGACAGACTTGATTGGTACAATGATCTTTAATCCCAAATCAGGGGAGTTTGCTCCACGCAAAGGTCCGATCTTCACAAACATCGTTTTGGCCGATGAGATCAACCGTGCGCCAGCAAAAGTGCAGTCCGCGCTTCTTGAGGCCATGGCGGAAAAACAAGTGACGATCGGTGAAGAATCTTACCGACTTTCAAATCCATTCTTGGTTCTAGCGACACAAAATCCGCTGGAGCAAGAGGGAACATATCCACTTCCTGAAGCGCAGATGGACCGCTTTATGTTCAAGATCAATGTCGTTTACCCAGGAAAGGGTGAGGAGCTAGAGATCCTCAACCGCATGGGAACGAATGACAAACCAGAAGTGAATGCGGTGATTTCAAAAGAAGATCTTTTGCGCGCGTCACAACGTGCGGATCAAATCTACGTTGATAATAAAATTAAAAACTACATCGTTGAAATCATCATGGCGTCTCGTAAGCCGGGTGAATACGGTCTAAGCCGTATCGCAAGTCTGATCAACGTCGGTGGTTCACCGCGTGCAACGATCAGCTTGTATCGTGCAGCGAAAGCGCATGCGTTCTTGCGCGGTCGCGGTTATGTGACGGCGGAAGACGTGAAGGCCATTGCTTACCACGTGATGAGACATCGTTTGATTCTGACTTACGAAGCGGAAGCGGAAAACATCAAAACGGATGACATCATCAAAGAAATCCTGAGCCAAATTGAGGTGCCGTAGTGAGTTTACCTCCTGAGGTCTTAAAGAAAGTTAAACTCTTAGAGATCAACACAAGAAAACTTGTGAACAATCTCTTTGCGGGTGAATACCATACAGCCTTTAAAGGCCAAGGGATGACTTTCGCAGATTTCAGGGAGTATGTGCCGGGTGATGACGTCAGAAGTATTTCATGGCCTCTCACCGCGCGCACAGGCAAACCTTATATCAAAACTTTTGAAGAAGAGCGTGAGCTGACGCTGATTCTTGCTATCGACGTGAGTGGTTCCAGTGATTTCGGAACGGGGCCTTATTTTAAAGGCGAAGTGATGACTCACATGGCAGCACTTCTCGCATTTTCTGCTGTGAAGAATAACGACCAAATCGGTTTGTTGTTATTCAGCGATCAAGTGGAGCATTTTGTTCCGCCCAAAAAAGGCCGAGGACACGTGCATCGTCTTTTGCGCGATTTGTTCTACTACAAACCCAAAAGTCATCGCACGAAGTTGTCATCAAGCTTCACGTACCTCCAAGGTATTTTGAAAAAACGTGCGACTGTTTTTGTATTTAGCGATTTTATGGATGAAGGCTTTGACCAAAGCTTGCGCCTTTTGGGGCGTAAGCATGACGTCGTGGCCTGTGTTGTGAATGATGCGGCGGAATACTCACTTCCCAAAATGGGCGTGATCGAAGTGCAAGATGCAGAGACCGGAGAAATTCTAACAGTCGATACATCTTCTCCAACATTCCGTGCGCAGTATGAAGAAGCTGTTCAAAAACGTAAAGAGCAGCGAGATCGTTTATTGCGTTTATCGCAAGTAGAACGTGTGGACGTTAGGTCAAGCGAAGATTATGTGAATCCTCTCGTGGCCTTTTTTAAGAAGAGAAAGTAATGGCAACTTTGCAGTGTAAAATGGAAATGCCCTCTGTCGAAGGGCTTAAAGACAACGAACTCACCGTCGGGCGAGAGTTTCTTATGGTCTGCGACGGGGAGGTTCCTAAAGATCTGGTACAAGAAAAGTTGCATTTCGTTTTAAAGCCGGAAGAAAAATATCAAATTCATCTTTTGGGTTTCGAGTTTAGATCTCCAACACAAGTGGATATCAAAGCGACGGCTTACAAAGCAGGAAATTTTCAATATCAAGATTTGCAACTGACCGATGGAACTCAAACGGTCAGCTTGGGACCTGTGCAGTATGTTGTGCAAAGTGTTTTGCCGCCACAACAACCAGGTCAGCCTCCTGTGCAACAAGAACCATTTGGTCCGATTGGACCCGTGTCTTTGTCAGTGCCGATACTTTATTGGGCGATTTTGGCAGGAGTGATTGGTTTATTCATTCTTCTTTGCGTGAGCAAAATCTATCGTGTCGTGCAAAGACGAAACATGCTCGAGCGTTTAAAAGAACACGATTCAGCTTTAACTCCTTTAGCGCAGTTTCATCAAAGCATGCGTCGCTTACAAAGAACAAACACCGTGTTCTTTGGTGGAACCGTAGCAAATAAAGCGGACATCATTCAATGCGTGACGGAAACTCAGCAAATGCTAAAACTTTACGTCACTCGTCGCTACCAAGTTCCTGCCATGGAGTGGAGTGATCGTTTGATTTTGAAAGACCTCAAAAAATACAACCACAAGGTTTATGTTGAATACGGCGACGAACTTAAAAAACTTTTAAAAGAGTACAGCCGCGGTATTCAAGATAAAGAAAGCGTCACAGAGCAAGATGCCCTCAACATCGCCACTCACTGCCGCCAGCTTGTTGAAAAAATGGAGAGAGTGTCATGACCTATCATTCTCTCTGGGCTTTTTGGTTTCTTCTTCCTTTGGTTCTGATTTTAGCTTGGACGTTGTGGAATCGTAAAAAGAAGACACCGACGTTGCAGTTTGGTTCTGTCGCTCTTTTAAAGACAGTAACACCAAGCCTGCGCACGCGTTTGATGAATCTTCCGACCTTCTTAAAGGCTTTGGGTATTGTTCTTGCGATCATGGCGCTTGCGCGTCCGCAAACTATGAACACGAAGATCAAGAAAAACGTTGAGGGGATCGACATCGTGATCTGCCTTGACGTTTCAGACAGTATGTTGATCGAAGACATGAAGCCTTTGAATCGTCTTGAGTCAGCAAAAGACACCATCAAAAAATTCATCGAAGGTCGTTCTTCAGACCGTATCGGTCTTGTGGTTTTTGCCGGTGAGTCTTTTACTTTGGTTCCGCCGACTTTGGATTATCAATTGATCATTCAACGTGTGGGTGAAATCACGAGTGCTTCGAGTGCCAAAATCAAGGATGGAACAGCCTTGGGTGTCTCGATGGCCAACGCCGCTGGTCGCTTAAAAGACTCTCAGGCAAAAAGCCGCGTCATGATTTTCATGACAGACGGGGAGAACAATTCAGGAACCATCGATCCAGAGACGGGCCTTGAGATCGCAAAAGGCTACGGCATTAAAGTTTATTCCATTGGTATCGGTAAAGACGGTCCCACAAGAATTCCCGTTTACTCCCGTGATATCTTCGGTCAAAAAGTCAAAACGTATCAGCCGTTTGAAAGTACCGTGAATGAAGAACTGCTTGAACGCATGGCCAAAGACACGGGCGGCAAATACTATCGTGCGACCAATGAAGGCGCCTTGCAGAGAATCTTTAACGACATCGATAATCTTGAAAAAACAAAGATCGACGTGAATAAATTCACAAACTACACCGAGCAATTCCCGCCTTATCTTGTGATGGGCATTATTCTGTATCTTGCGGGCTTGTTGCTTGGAAGATCTTGGTTAAGGAGGGTGCCATAATGTTTCGCTTTGAAAACTTAGCGGCATTCAATTATCTGTGGCTGATTCCGATCATTATCGTTGTCGGTTTCTTTTTTGATCGCAGATCTAAAAAACGTATGGAGACTGCGATTGGTTCGCGTCTTTATCCGTTTCTTTCGAGTTCCGTTTCAAATAAAAAGCGCGCAATTAAAACGACCTTGCAAGTTTTGGCTGTGTTCTTTTTTGTTTTGGCACTGGCAAGACCACAAATGGGCGAAAGCCAACAAGAAGTCAAAAGCGAAGGCGTTGAAATCATTTTCGCGGTCGACGTTTCTGAAAGTATGATGGCCGAAGACGTAAAGCCTTCTCGCTTGGCGCAAGCTAAAGCAGAACTCAGTCGTTTGATTGATCTTATGCCTGGAAACAAAGTCGGTGTCGTGGCCTTTGCAGGATCAGCAGCACTGTTATCACCTCTGACGAATGATCCGGGCGCAATTAAAATGTACTTGGAATCTTTAGAACCAAGTTCTGTTTCTTCTCAAGGTACAAATTTTACGGAAGCTTTAAAAGTTTCTAAAGAAGCCTTTGAACGCGGTGGTGTGACCACGGATGAAACAGTGAAAGTCACGCGGGTGATTTTGTTTGCCTCCGACGGGGAAGATCACGAACCCGGTGCTTATGAAGAAGCGAAGAAGCTGGCTGGTGAAGGCATTCGCATTTTCTCTTTGGCGTACGGAACTGAAAAAGGTGGCGCTATTCCTGTGCGTGATGGAATGGGCTTCCTTAAAGGTTATAAAAAAGATCGCCAAGGCCAGACCATTTTAACAACAGTGAAGGGTGACGCCTTAAGAGCGTTGGCCGAAGCCGGTAAAGGCGGTTTTTATTTTGCAACTTTCGGTGGCGATCAAACGAAACATTTGGTTGAAGACATCACGAAACTTGAAAAAACTCAGTTTGATTCCACAGTGGCAACGCAATACGAAGAGCGATTCCAAACAGTCTTGTTAATCGGAATCATCATTGCCTTGCTGGAACTTTTCCTTGGCGAAAGACGCATGGGCTTCCGCTTTTGGAAAGGAAGATACGAGGTTCCTCCGGCATGAAGCACTTAAATACCTTTAAAAAGCTTCAAGCTTTAGCAGTCATTCTTATTCTTTCTGGATGTGGTCCTGGAAGACCTCATCTAAAAACGTTGGAACTCAATCGTGAGGGGAATAATGCGATCAAAGGGCAAACTTATCCGGCAGCGATGGATAAGTACATCGAGGCTCTTCGGTATGATCCTTTCGTTGGGCAGTTGCATTTGAATCTTGGTCTGTCTCTTGAAGGACTTCAGCAAGCGGATAAAGCCGTTCAGTCTTATAAAGAGGCTGAAAAGCTTGCGGAGAAAGAAAAGAATTTCCCGTTGATGTTTATGGCGCGCTTTAATCAAGCGCAGCTTTTAGGCAAAGCTAAAAAAGTGGATGAAGCGTTAGCGATGTATCAAAAAGCTTTGGAAATCATTCCTTCCTCAAAGGAAGCAAAAACTAATATTGAGCTTTTAACTCAAGCTCAACAAGGTGGCGGTGACGGTCAGAATCAAGACCAAAAAAATCAGCAGCAAGGTCAACAGAACCAGCAGCAGAAACCGCAAGATGGTAAAGATCAAAAAGATAAAGACAAAAAAGACGAGCCCAAAGAGGGGCCAAAGCAGCAGTCTCCCAAATACAAACCTCGTCCATTCCAAGGAAAAGAACTTTCCGAGGGCGATGTGAAAAAAATCTTAGGGGAGCTGAAGCAGCAAGAGGAAAAAATCCGTGCGGAGTACAACCGCAAGGAAGTCAAGGAGCAGCCTCGTGACAAAGACTGGTAATTTTTTATTCTTCCTTAGTTTTTTATTCTGTGGATTTTTCGCACATGCCGCAGGTACGACGGTTCAGTCTTCTGTGGACCGCAACGAAATGGGTGTGGGGGACACGTTTACGCTCACAGTTTCCGTTGTTTCAACAGATGACGTCGATGTGCAAGATCCGCGCATTCCTGATTTGGACGGTTTTGATTTGCTTAATAACTGGCAGTCTACAGCCGTTGCGCAAAAACTAGTGAACACTTCTAAAGGCATGCAGTTTGAAACTCAAAGACGTAAAGAGTTTCACTATATGTTAAGTGCAAAACGTCAAGGCACTCTAAGTGTTTCTTCATTTGAAGTTGTCGTGAACGGAAAAGTTTTCCGCACACAACCCATCGTAATTAAAGTTGGAAGCCAAGGAAGTGGTGGCCAGCTTAAAAAACGTCCTTCGCAAATGCCGGGAATGCCAGGCTCTGAAGATCCGTTTGAAGCCATGGATCAAGCCGAAGAAGAAATCTTTAATCAGCTTTTAAGACAGCGCCAAAGACTTCTTCAACAACAGATGGGACAGGCTCCGGATGAAAACTTTCCATCAGCAGCAACGGGACTTCCTGAAGCGGCCTTTAGAAGTCTTCCGACGAATCCCAATGAAGCGTTCTTTATCTCTGTTGAAGTCGATAAGACGGAAGTTTACGAAGGTGAACAGGTCACTGTGAATTGGTACATCTACACGCGTGGCCAGATGGAAACTTTGGATCGTTTGAAGTTCCCAAGTCTTCGCGGCTTCTGGAAAGAAATTATCGAAGAAGTTCCATCAATTCAATTCACAGAAGAAATCGTGAACGGCATTCCTTGGAAAAAAGCTTTGCTGGCTTCTCACGCTCTTTTCCCAATCAAAGCCGGAACTGCGGTGATTGACGAATATAAAATCAAATCTCGCGTGCGCTTGCCGTCACAAGGCTTGGGTGGTTTTTACGGTCGACCTTATGAATACACAAAAAGTTCCGCACGCGTTGATATCAAAGTAAAACCTCTGCCTGTTGAAGGTCGTCCTTCTGATTATACGGGAGCCGTGGGGCAGTTTGAAGTTCATGCGAGTGTTGAGAACAACACGGTTCCTGTGAATCAACCTGTGAGCCTTAAAGTGCGCTTTGAAGGTGCGGGAAATGCGAAACTGATTGATTTGCCAGCTTTGAATTTGCCGGCAGGACTTGAACAGTACGATACAAAGTCTGAATCTAAGTTTTTTAAAAATGGTCGCAGTTATAAAGAATTTGAAGTGCTTGTGATCCCAAGACAGGAAGGCGATCTTACGATTCCTGCGTTGAGTGTCAGCATGTTTGATCCTCAGTCAAAAAAATACTACACAAAATCAACTCAGCCGATCAGTTTGAAAATCGTCAATAATCCCAACGCTCCGGTGGGTTCATCATCGCGAATGGCCGAGGCTGGTAAACCTGCCGCAAAACCCACTGTTGCAGAAAATAGACTTCCAGATCCGGTGATGGTGTGGGAACCTGCTACACAAGCCAGCGTTCTTTATCGCCCCTGGTTGTGGGCCGTGGTTTACGGCGGAATTTTATTGGGACTTCTTGCCAAAGCCCAAAGGGAGTTCGGTTGGGGGCGCCGTCGCCGCACATTGAAAGAACTTGTGCAAAAACGCTATAAGCAAGTCGACAGTGCGCTTTCTAAAAACGACTACCGCAAAGTGGGTGTCGAGATGACGAACATCTTCTATGTGATTTTAGGCGAAGTCGCAGGTGAAGGGGGAGCGTCCCAAGAAATCGAAAGATTGCTGGCATTGATGCCACCAAGTTTGCGTCGCGATCACGGCGACGAAATCGCGAAGAACTTCGAAATTTTCCAAACGATGAGTTTTGCGCCTGAAGAAATGTTGGGAAGCCTTAAAGACACGGCAACAATGAAATCCAATGTTGAACGCGCGAAAAAAGTAATCAGCTCTGTGATCTCAGCGGTGGAAGTAAAATAACTTCCACTATTGCTTGGTATAAAATCTTGGATCCAACTTATCAAAACGGCGCTCCGCCGTTTTGCCGTTTTTAGAAGATGTTGGCATTCCCAAAAATAAATTCATTTTGTCGCCGTCTGCTTTCAAATCAAAGATGTTATAAAGGATTTCTCCTTCGCGTGGTTGGAAAAAATCATCACAAGTGCGTCCCGTGACGATTTTCTTTTCATTCGTTTTCCAATCTACAAAACCGCAAAAGCCGATTTGATTGAGGGCTTCACTCACGATTTCCGAAAGAGGCGTGTAAGAAGCTTCAAGGGCTGTCATATCCAGATTTTTATCTTGAATAGCAGATTTATATTTAACTTCGTAAATGATGTACGGCGTTTGGCAGTTTTCTTCTTCAAAAGCGGTGTGCGTGACTGTCCACAATTCATTCTCGGTATTGACTAAAGTTTGAAGGGCATCGCTGTCGTCAACACAGCAAGAACGCAGAAATTTTCCTTGTGGAACGACACTGTCAGCAAGGCTTTGGAACGGAAATAATAAAAATAAAACCAATAAAGCTTTCATAAAGCTGAGCTTATATAAACCCTGCTCAAAATCAAACAGATATAATGAGAAGTGCGAGGTGTGCTTATGAAAACATTTATATTAGCGGGTCTCCTGTGGGGCCTCGGAGGAGTGGTTATGAGCAAAGATTTCTCTCACTATCATAAACCGGATCCATCCGTCTTAAAAAGACAGCTCAATTCATTGCAATACGAAGTGACTCAGATGGAAGGAACGGAAAGACCTTTTAACAATAAATATTGGGATAATAAAGAAGAGGGTATTTACGTGGACATTGTTTCCGGTGAGCCTCTTTTTAGTTCGAAAGACAAATACGATTCAGGAACGGGATGGCCGAGTTTCACAAGACCTTTAGAGGCAGAGCACATCACAACCAAAGTGGACACTCAACTTTCTTTGCCACGGACAGAAGTTCGCAGCAAATCGGGGGATTCTCATTTAGGACATCTTTTTAATGACGGCCCGGGTCCTGATCACAAGCGCTACTGCATGAACTCAGCAGCACTGCGTTTTATTCCTGTGAAGGATTTGGAAAAAGAAGGTTACGGTGAATACTTGTCTCTTTTCCAAGAACATAAAAAAGGTGAGCCTGAAGCGGGAGCTCCGGGATATTGAATTTTCTCAGTGAGTTTTCGTTTTCCGTCGGAAGTTACGAAGTGTTTGGCTTTCACAAGTTTTATCTTTAGGTTTCTCTCTTCAAAAAAGGGAGAAACCTATGCGTTTGATTCTTGCAAGTCTAACTTTGTTGTTAGCGTCTTCAGCTTTTGCCGCGAAAGACAACTGCCAAAAATATTTTGCTTATGATCGTTACATGCAAGCGATTAAAACCGTCGCACAACACACGCAATACGGTCTTGAAGAAATGTGCACTCTGTCAACAATCTGGGATATCGAAGCGCAACCTTCACGCGTCATCACTCCCAAAGGTGATGTGATCCCGCACGTGCGCGTGCAGCTGCACAGAGAATACGACAGCTGTCTTTACATGGTTCGCGACGCGGACCAAGTGATCACATCCAGCCGTTGTTACTCCGGTTGGTGATCGGAAAGAAATTCTTTAATGAAGCGTGGGACCTCTTCTGAAGCGGGTCCTACGAAATGTTGTTCGAAGGCGGATGAGATTTCCGTATCTTTGAGATTGATTTCTATTTTCTTGGCTTTCCACGCGAGTCTTACGAAACCGGCGGCAGGGTAGACGTTGCCGCTCGTTCCGATGGAAACAAAATAATCGGCCTTGTCTAAGGCTTCGTAGATTTCCTCCATGTGATGGGGCATCTCGCCAAACCAAACGATATCGGGTCTCACTCCGCCTTTGCGCCCACAATGTAGGCAGGGCTCATCCACCGCAAGATCTTCGGTCCATTCGAAATGCTCATCACAATAAAGGCAAAACACGCGGTCCAAACGCCCGTGCATGTGGAGAAGATTTTTAGAACCTGCGCGTCGATGGAGGTTGTCGACATTTTGAGTGACGAGGAGAAAATTCCCCTCCCATTGGCGTTCCAATTCCGCGAGGGCCAAATGAGCTGCATTCGGCTGGATTTTCGTGTCTTTCAATTGAGCACGTCTCATGTTGTAGAAGCGCTGAACAAGAACAGGATCTCGAGCAAAAGCTTCAGGAGTGGCGACATCTTCGATTCGATGCTCCTCCCAAAGTCCGTCCTGATCGCGAAACGTGCGAATGCCGCTCTCCGCGGAGATTCCAGCCCCGGTCAGGATGACGATGTTCTTAAAAAGCCTTAAGTCCATTATGCCTCGCGCAACGCATCGGAAACAGAGCCATCTGGTTGTTATTTCAACTGATTTTCATTAGGATGGGGCGTTCTTCAAAGAAAGGCAATAACAATGGCTTCTAAAATCGAAACGTCACCAGAAATGGTACAGAACGTTTACAAAAAGACAGCAGAAAGATTGGCTGTCGTTCGCAATCGTTTGAACCGCCCTTTGACTTTGGCGGAAAAAATCTTGTTCGGTCACTTGGATGATCCACAAAACCAAGAGTTGGTTCGTGGCGAAAGTTTCTTGTTGTTAAGACCAGACCGTGTAGCAATGCAAGATGCGACAGCGCAAATGGCTTTGTTGCAATTCATGCTTGCTGGAAAAGATGAAGCAGCCGTTCCTTCAACAGTTCACTGCGATCACTTGATCCAAGCTTACAAAGGTAAAGATGCAGACATGACTGCGTCGAATATGTCGAACAAAGAAGTTTTCGAATTCTTGGCGACAACGTCTTCTCGTTACAACATCGGCTTCTGGAGACCAGGCGCTGGTATCATTCACCAAGTGATCCTTGAGAACTACGCATTCCCAGGTGGATTGATGATCGGTACAGACTCTCACACTCCGAATGCGGGTGGTTTGGGTATGTGTGCAGTGGGTGTTGGTGGATCTGACGCTTCTGACGTGATGGTTGGACTTCCTTGGGAAGTTAAAAATCCAAAATTGATCGGTGTACACCTTAAAGGAAAATTGGGCGGCTGGGCTTCTGCAAAAGACGTAATCTTGAAACTTTGCGGAATGCTAACAGTTAAAGGTGGAACAGATAAAATCGTGGAGTACTTCGGTGAAGGCACTTCTTCGATCTCTTGTACAGGTAAAGCAACGATCACAAACATGGGTGCGGAATTGGGCGCGACTTGCTCTGTATTCCCGTACGATGAGCGCATGGGCGCTTACTTGAAATCAACAGGCCGTGATGAGCTTTCTAAAATTGCTGATGCTCACAAAGACATCTTGTCTGCGGATGCTGATGTGATTGCAAATCCAGGCAAATACTTCGACGAAGTTTACGAAATCGATTTGTCTGCGTTGGAACCACACCTTGTCGGTCCTCACACTCCAGACTTGGCTCGTCCTATCTCTGCTTTGAAAAAAGAAGCGGCTGAAAAAGGTTACACTTTGAAAATCTCTTCAGCGTTGATCGGTTCTTGCACAAACTCTTCTTACGAAGATATCGGCCGTGCGGCATTCGTAGCAAAACAAGCTATGGATATCGGCGTAAAAATGAATCAGCCATTCTTGGTTTCTCCGGGTTCTACACAAATCCAAAAGACAATCGAGCGCGACGGTCAAATGGCGACATTCAACGAAGTGGGCGCAACAGTTCTTGCGAACGCTTGCGGTCCTTGCATCGGTCAATGGAAACGTGATGACGTAAAAACGGGCGAGAAGAATACAATCGTGACTTCTTTCAACCGTAACTTCCGCGCACGTAACGACGCGAATCCAGAAACTTTGGCGTTCATCGGTTCACCTGAAATCGTCATGGCATTGGGTCTTGCGGGTCGTTTGGATTTCAACCCAGCGACGGATGAACTTGAAGGACCTAAAGGCAAAGTGAAGTTGCAAGCTCCAGTAGCTCCAGAACTTCCTGCGAAAGGTTTCATCCCTGATACAGAAGGTTACCAAAAACCAGCGGGTGCTCAGGCACAAGTGGCAGTGAGCCCAACATCTGAGCGTCTTCAACTTCTTTCTCCATTCACAAAATGGGATGGTAAGGACTTCGTTGATAACCTCGTGCTTGCAAAAGCAAAAGGGAAGTGCACGACAGATCATATCTCTCCGGGTGGTAAATGGTTGAACTACCGTGGTCACTTGGACAACATTTCTAACAACATGTTGTTGGGTGCAGATAACGCATTCACAGGTGAAATCGGTAAAGGTAAGAATCTTTTGACGGGTCAAACAGGTCTTGAGTTCGCGCAAATCGCTCGTCAATACCAAAAAGCTCACAAAGGTTGGGTGATTGTCGGTGACGAAAACTACGGTGAAGGTTCTTCTCGTGAGCACGCAGCGATGTCTCCAAGATTCTTGGGTTGCACAGCTGTGATCACAAAATCATTCGCTCGTATCCATGAAACGAATTTGAAAAAACAAGGTGTGCTTGCTTTGACTTTCGCGAATCCAAAAGATTACGACAAAATCCAAGAAGCAGACACTGTAAGCCTTGTGGACTTGAAAGATCTAGCTCCTGGTAAACCAGTGAAAATGAACATCAAGCACCAAGACGGTTCGACGGAGTCTATCGAATTGAAGCACACTTACAACGCAGAACAATTGAAATGGTTCCGCGCAGGAAGTGCTTTGAACTTGATCCGCGGCCTCTAAGCGGCGCGTAGGCTGATCGGCGGACGCCGGCAGAGCCGAAGCGCCTGTGGCGCGTAGGCTGAAGCAGCATCAACTAAAAGCCTCGGGGGAAATCCCGGGGCTTTTTTATTTTCAACTACGACTATGGTCTGGTCGCAGACGCAAGCTGAGCGCATCTCGAATATTTTCAAACAGTGGAAGAGCGAGGTGAGCACTTTGTGCTTTGTGATTCTAAATATGTCTGCGACGATGTCCGATAGGTTTTTCGAATTTCAAAGGTGAATCATGGCCCTTCAACTCTCATTCAGCATTAGCGATAAATGCACGACCATTCTGCTTCGAGGCAGTTTGAACGAGTACGCCTCGGCGCTTGATGGGGTGGAAGTAAATCCTAATTTTGATCTCAATATCGATCTTAAGGATTTAAAGAGCATCAACTCTTTGGGCATTCGCAATTTTCACGCGTGGATTCACAGAATTCAGTGTCAACGCTTGCGCTTGTTCTATTGTCCGCGTCCGTTCATCAACCAAATGAATCTTGTCGAAGGTTTTTTGCCAGACAAGGCGGAGATCGAAAGTTTCTTTGTGCCGTATTACTCTGAAAGAACAGGCGAGGATGCAATGGTCCTCTACACAAAATATTTGGAATATAAGAAAAGCGATGACGGTAAAGTCGTATTAAGTTTTCCAGAGATGCAGGATTCAGAGGGCAATAAGATGGAACTTGATATCTTCAAAGACCAATACTTCCGCTTCCTCGACAAGTATTATTAAAAGCCTCTGTGCAAAAATGTTTTGAGCAGCTTCGGTCCCATGGTCAGCCAAAAATAAAACGCCAAAGAGTTAAATACCACCGCCCACATAAGACGCTTGCGGCTTTTATCACTCAACGGAACTTCTGTGCGTAAAACACGGTAGCCCAACGACATCGAATAAAAATTGCAAATAACGGGAATAAGAAGACAACCTAAAATGGCGTTCCAAAGAGCTTTCTTCGCCAGATCTTGAGTGTTCTCATCATACTCTTCGACAATTTTTAAAGGACGATCTTGCTCGCGACTTTCAAGTGCGTGAGAAGCTTCCATGAATTCATGCTCAGGAATTTCAAGAGTCAATCTGCCAAGGAGCTGCCCCAAGTGCGGAGCCACGGATCTGGTTTGCTCATCGCGAACTCGTGGATGCAAACCCTGAGACTCAAGAAATGATTTAACGACTTGGGCTTCGCCAATGTCTGCACAAACCATCAAAAATACATAACCGGATTGCTCTTGAGTCATGGATTGATTTTCATCGATGTTCTAAGGGCAGACAAGATATTTTAAGACTTACGACCGTCGTCCCAGACTTGTACACAGGCATCTTTAGAAACTTTGCGATCCTCAATCCATGGAAACACCTGTTTCATGCCGTAAAAACTTTTAAGGCCTGAAGTGTAATGAAACTGTTTTACCTGTCTTGTGCGAGCGTTGAATTGTTTAGGAAAAAGCACAGCCTCAGTGGCGATACGCAAAGTGTTTTCCCAAATACTTGTTTCATAAGGAGGAGGTGTGGAGCCTGTCCAAAAAGATTTCGTCTTATCAGAAGGCGGGCAGAGAGCTTGTAAAAGACTGTTGTTGGTTTTGCCATCCATCTTTTTTAGCCACAATGAAAACTGCGAAGGAGAAGTCACAACACGAGCCAGCGGCCCTTTGTAAGAGCTGTGATCGTCTTTGATAAACTCAGACTTGCGGTCTGTAGCTAACGAACGATTCACGGCAATTTTTGCTACGGTCATTGGATAGTGCAGACCATGCTTATAACACCGAGCCATCTCCGCATACAGAGTGCGGGCTAGAGCGTCGATATCGACCATATCTTTTTCTGTCATGGCTGAGCCGTCTTCCTTTGTCAGAGGCGGAACGCCGGATTTTCTTAACTGTGGAAGCACGTAAGCATCATAAGGATTTCCAGCAGCAAAGTTTTTTGGTGGATTTTTAGGATTAATAACACAAGCTCCGATGCGAGACTTCAAGGCATCAGCGGCCGCGGTGACAGATTGATGGGATAAGGTTTTTTCCAAAGGTTCTAACGACTTTTGAATTTCTTTGGGACCTCCGGAATTTTTTGTTCCAGGGGGGCAGTATTCTTTGGGAGCTTCGACTTTTCCGTAAAAAGAATTTTTCTTTTTCTGAGTTACATAAGCGGCGTCCACCCAACCTTGACCTTCTTGAGTGTAGACTTTGCCTTTCACCGTGCGCTTATAGCGATACTTGATTTGCACGTACTCTTCATCTTGCATTTGACCCGTGTAAGGATCTTCTACTTTCATTTTTCTTGCTGGAGACACGACCTCGATCTCTGCACCACGATCAGGCCACGCAATAGGACGACACGCAGGGTCTGCAGAACAGTTTTTCCAGTTCATTCCTGGTTTGTTAAAGACAGAAACAATTTCGTCATCTTCAAGATCCAGAAAGGCCTTGCCGTTGGCCCAGGTGTTTAAGCTTGCTGTGAATACAAAAAGAAAGGCAATAAATCGCATAAGTCTTTATCGATTTATTGCCCGTGATCTTGAGTAAAAAGATGCGAGTTTCTATTTTTGAGACAGCTTATTTAATTAATTCTGCTGCTTCCAAAGCCGCTTGATGAGAAGCCTCAAAGCAAGGAGTCATCCAGTTGTCCTGATTGGCAAAATGAATGAGCTTACTCACGGGAGTTGCAGCGGCTTTCGCTGTTCCCTCGACAATCATACCTTTGCGCGCAAGAGGCACGGCGTGACCCCAACGAGTCAAGCGAAGACCGTGAACGTCATTCATCGAAAGACCTTGTGATTTCAAGATCGGCTCAACCTCTGCCAAATATTTGTCGCGGTATTTGTCATGTGAGCCCGGATAGAACAAGAACTGACGAGCGCCATCGTAAGGAATGCCGTGGTACAACGTCAAAACGCTGTGCTCAGTTTGATCTTGTTGCGCCCAGGTTCCAAAGCAGATGTCAGAAAAATTGCGATCGCCGCGTCTCATCGGTGTTGGTGCCGGCGGCACGTTGCCTTTGAGGCAATAAAGTTCATAGCTCGGAGTTTGGAAAGACTTCTTCGTGAAGAGATTCCCAACAAGATAGGCGCGATAAGGCAGCATGTGAATGATTTCGGCCTGTTCGCGATTCATTTCAGGAAGCAGACGGCGAGCGACAAACTTAGGACAAGCCATCACCACCTGGCGAGCACGCGCTTTTTTAATAACGCCCATGCCGTCTTCATAAACCACAGTCACAGAATCTTGCTCTGTCTGCACTCGCAAAACCATGCAACCAGAACGCAGTGAATTTTCACCGGCGTCTTTGCGAATCTGTTGCGCCATTTTGTGTGCAACATAAGAGTTCCCGCCTGGATATGCTAACAACGCTCCAGTCTCAGCACTGATGAAACCAAGATATTGGAAAGCCGAAAGCTCCTCTGTAGAACCACAGAAAGAACTCCATCCGTAAAGTTGCAGGTATTCCAAAAGATGCGGATGAAGATCGCCGAACTCTTTAGCAACCCACTCGTCCACTGTGAGCTTGTCATATGTTTTTGCAAAGTCGCCTTCGAAACTAAAATCAGCTTCGTTGTAAATTTCAACAAGACGTTTGTGGAATTTTTTAAAATCATCTTGTGCACCGGATGCAGTTGCACCTTGCCAGAAAGGTTTTGCAACACGGTCTTTGAAAAACACAGAGGTGTCATCGCCGTGTTCTTTACGAGCCTTATCATGAATGCCAAGTTCTTTTAAAAGACCCGCAAGCGGAGTTCCTTCCGCAGGTTCGCAAAGATAAGCAGCTCCGATAGAGTAACAAGCGTCTTTGTAAAGTTCGCCTTTGCTATTTCCACCCAAGCGAGTGTCTTGCTCAAGAAGCGCGATTTTTTTATGGCGAAGATAGTAAGCGGAACTAAGACCAGCGATACCGCCACCAACAACAATCACATCTAAATCTTCAGTGACTGCAGGCTCTCCGCCTTTTTTTTCTAAATAGCCATCGATGTTCCAAAGAATGTCATGCGGGCGATCGATATTGTCGCCGTTAAAATCAAGACTTGAAGATTCGTTCGAAGATAAACGTGCAATCGGCCAATCGTCGTTGAGTTTTTTAGCCACCCACTCCGAGCCTTTTGCCAGGCCTTTTGTGGGAATCGAAGAGAGTGCCGCCAAGGAAACTGTCGTCTTTAAAAAATCACGTCTTTGCATGGCGTTGTAATTAGAATGTCCTTCGTAAAAGCACAAGAGGAGACACCGAGCCTCCTCTTGTTGAGAACTTATTGAAATTATCGAACACTAAAACGATTTTAGCGGGGCTGAACGCTCTCGCAAGGCGGAACTGTGTAAGATTTTCTAAAGAGCAAAGTCCAATGGTCCGCATTGCGATTTGAGATATGGCGGTACACCGGAACCATCACAGTCAAAGGGTAAGAGCCGTGGATTTCAACGTCTTTGCAGATGCGCTGATTGTTGTTCCAAAAGCAGTCTTCCACAGTTTGAGTGTAGTTGATGGGAGTCGAAAGAATTTCTCTGCCAACAACGACCACTTCTTGGCGATCACCATAAGTGCGCGTTTCTGTGACGTCGACGGGTTTCATCGTGCGAAGACGGTCGCCTTCTTGGCAAACAAACATGTAGTCGATACTGCGACCCATATAAACCGTAGGTGCTTTCACATCGAGGTATTTCACTCTCAAGATCTCATCCCATGATGAATCCGCTGTGACCAGAGCGTGCGCAGATAGAGCTGATAAAGAAACTAAAGCGATTACTAAAGACATAAAACGTTTCATTTGTATCTCCTGAAAAAAAGTTTCGCCTACTTTGTTTGTAAGCACTCAAGGGCTCAAGTTACCATCCGGTAAATAGGGCTTTTGAAACCGATAAGTGTTCAGGAAAATTCCACCTAACGCTTTGAGCTAGGCGAGAAAAGTCGTGAAACTCGGAAGTCTTTTATGTAATCAGTCACTCCATGAAACTAGAAATGCCTTCGCTCACAGACAAGTTGAATAAGCCTGAAATCATCGAAAAATCTTGGGTGATCACTCTTTCGGGAAATCGCTTTAATATTTTAAATCCGAATCCTGATGCTGTGAAAATTGAAGACATCGCTTGTGCTTTAGCCCGCCAGGCGCGCTTTAACGGGCACACTCGTTTTTTCTATAGCGTGGGTCAACACTCGTGCTTGGGGGCGGAAGTTTCTCCAACAAAAGAGATCGCTCTGCACATGCTTTTTCATGATGCGACGGAAGCCTACATTGGCGATCTTGTGTCACCTGTGAAAGCACTTCTTCCTGATTTTGAAATTATTGAATCGCGCATTCACTGGGCGATTTCGCAAAAGTTCAATATGGAATACCCGCTTCCAAAAGTGGTGAAACAAATCGACCGTCGCTTGCTGGCAACGGAAGTCCGTGACCTGATTACCAAAGATTTGGGATCATGGGGCATCGGTCAGGACGAGCCTTTTGAATTCCCCATTATTCCATGGCCGCCGGAAGTGACTGAAGCCCGCTTCTTGGAGCTGGCTCGCAATCTTTTAAAGCAGTAGCCCAAATGGCCGAGGCGCAATGTTTTTGTGCCTCTCTTTGTCGTCTCTGTCGAAGAAGTTTCTAGAGAGAAAATTGCGAAACTTCCTTCTAAACGACTATAAATCATCCCGTGTCGAAAGTTCACTCGGCGAGTTTCTTGCTTTTCGATCCTGCGATTTTCTATTTTTAAAAATTGCAGATGTGAAAGGTGCTCCTAATGAAAGCCGTGTTACTTGCACTCCTGATGTTGTTCAGCGTTTCGTCTCACGCAGACGACGGCTTGTACATAAAAGACCTGGATTCAGAAGGGGCCTATCAATGGAAGCAGCTTTCTCCAGAAGTGCGCAGAGCCATTCTTCACGAGTCTTGGGCCTATGAAAATGCCACGCGCTCTGCCGTGAACCCTGCGAAGCGTATGGTGGTCGTCACTCCTCAGCAGGATAAGGTGCAGCCCGTGCGCGTGTTTGGGTTTACTGAACAAGACGTCCTTAATGCGGATGGAGATCCCCATGGTCAGGCTTGTTCTAACAAACACAATCAAGGCGATATGTCGAATCGTTGGTGTCATGCTTACTTCGTGAAACTCACGGACAGTTATTTGCGCTCCAAGGGAGTGAATCGTCATTTGTCGGCGATACTTTCAGCGTCGATTTTTATTCCGAAAGAATACGGATATGACCTTCATCCTTCACCCTCAGATTTGGTGATGGCAGAGTATGAAATCTACGGCAAGGTGCAAACACGCAAGTCGACTCGTATGACGGTCACGGCGTTTGGTGATAAGGCTGTGTTTTTTACTTTGGAAAAAAGATTTTAAGAGAGAGTTTTAGAAAATAAAAAACCCAAGTCAGATGAGGACTTGGGTTTTTTTATTTTATTCAGAAGCTGCTTCAGCTCCGCCGCCCGAGGCGGCTGCGCTCTGCGGCCGGGGGCCTTTAAGCCTTAGGAACTTTGGATTCGTCGACAGTGATTTCAATTTCAACACGACGATTTTTAGCGCGAGCTTCTTTTGTTTTAGCAGGGTCTACTGGGTTTTCAGCGCCCATACCGATAGAAGTCACAGTCGCAGCTGGAACTCCCGCAGCAACAAGTTGAACGCGAACAGCGTCAGCACGTTGTTGAGAAAGTGGGTTGTTCACCATAGAAGAGCCTGTATCGTCTGTGTAACCTTTTACAGTCAAAACATTCTCTGGGTATTTTTTCATGATCGCTGCAAGTTGGCTGATGTTTGATTTTGCAGCGGGTTTCAAATCCGATTTGCCAGTGTCGAACAAGATATCGCTTTTAAGTTTTGTGATAAGACCTTGCTCAGTTCTTTTTGTCTCAGCGATTTTTTCAAGTTCTTTTTGTTGTTTATCCAAACGATGTCCCACAGTACCGCCCAAACCAGCACCGATCGCCGCACCAATCAACGCGCCTTCGTTGCGTTTACCAGTTTGATGACCGATCACAGCTCCGGCAACAGCACCAATTGCAGCACCGATACCTGCACCTTTGGCAGCATTAGGGTTTTCTTTTGTAGTTGCACATCCAGTTGCCAAAACAGCAACAGCAGTTCCGATAAGAATCAGTTTCTTCACAGGGTCTCCTTGTTTCTTGATGGTTACATTATCGAAATAACTCTCGAAGAAGATCAAGAAAGGAGTCAGCGCGTCCACCGAAGGTATTGTTTCAAAGAAGCGACACTTCAACTTTGGTCGGATGCGTTAGTGTTTACCTTACACAAGGCTTGATTTATGCTTTTTTCCAGACCCATGGAAAGGGGAGAATTATGATGAAAATCTTTGCAGCAAGTCTTCTTTCAATCGTACTTTTGGCAGGAGTAGCTCATGCCGAAGATCGTTTGATTATCGTCAATGGCATGGCCGAAAAGGGCCTTGATCCCAATATGGTGAACTTAGGTATTGAAGTGTGGAGCAAAGCCTCGACGGCAAAACAAGCTCAACAATTGGCCGCAAACCAATTTAAACAGATCAAAAAAACTTTTGATGAATACAAAATCAAAAAAGAAGACATCCAAACAGACAACTACTCTTTAAATCCTGAATATGAATACGACCAAAAACTACGTCAAAATAAAATGACGGGTTTCCGTGTCAGCCAAGCAATGACGGTCACTCTTCGTAAAGTGGAAGATGCCGGAAATTTCTTAGACTCTTTGGTTTCAGAGAAAAAATCCACGGATTCTGGAACAAGCGTGAATTCAATCAGCTGGGATTCTGACAAGAGAGCGCAAGTCGAAACAGCCGCTCTAGGTGACGCCGTTCGCTCTGCGAAAGCCAAAGCAGAAGAAATTGCGAAAGCCGCAGGAGTGAAGGTCAAAGGTGTGGCTCGCATCAGCCATTCTACAGGACGTGTGGGACCGCAACCCGTTTTCCGCAACTATGCGATGAAGGCGATGGATGCAGCAGAGTCTGCTCCGACAGAAGTTTCTGCAGGACAAATCAAAGTCCGTGTTGAAGTGACAGCAGAATACGAAATTAATTAAGCAGGATTTTTCTTTCTTACGCGGAAGAAGTTTTATTTCGCGTAAGAGAAAAACTGCACGCATTCATTGCTGAATTTTGTGCCATTGATACTCACGTCTTTAACGAAAGCATTCTTAGCTTTCGCCTTTGTTAGATCAGCCCAATCCACCGGAGGATTTGTCGCCTGGGTGCTTTGCGGATAATAAAAGTGCGTCACTGCTGACACACCATTGGTTTTTGGTCCCTTTAAAAAAGGATTTTCATTCGGAGAAGTGAGAACCTTGTTCGCCGCTTCCGTTGCGTGCTTCCAGTATTCCTTCCAAAGAGGATGTTCTGTCGGGCAAAGGAAAAGTTTTGAGTAAGCCGATTTCTTTGAAACCGCCGGATTGAACTGCGCTTTTTTAAAGATCACGCCGCGATAACCTTTACCGAAACTTTTTTCCCATTTCGGATTGTTCTTCGCAAGCTCCACACGGTTGTGAACGCCCCACGCGATACTTTCAAAAACAGCTTCGCCGTACTTTTCGCATTTTTCCATATTTGTGGAAATGCTTTCGGCAAAAGAAAGGCGCGCCAGAATTTCAAAATCAGTCAGCTTGTTTCTATCAACGATGACTTCATTGCTTTCATCACCTTGACGTTTAAAACACTCAGGCGAATCGATGATTTTATTCAGCTCAATTTTTTGCAAAGCCTTGTTGCTGCCAGGAGGACAGAAAGCGTCATTCGCATAAGCATTCAAACTCAAAAAAGCAGTGAAAAAAATAAAACCGATTTTATACATCACGATACCTATTGTACGGGGAAAAGATAAGTCGTCGTCATCGCGTTTTTCTCAGTGATCGAGTGAATCTCATAGATCTCAATCACAGCGCCAGTTTGTTTTAAACTGTGCTTCACCATGTAGTCATTCACGCGAGGATACACTTTCAAAGGCCCGATACCTGGAGAGCCTGTGAAAACCGCGACAACATATTTTCTTTGTGGAATATCACCTGTTTTAAAATCCTCTGGCAATTGACCGGCAGGAAGCGTCTCAACGATGCAACCCACTTTAGAGCGCAAACGGGCTTCTTCAACCACTTGTGGATCGTCCATGTATTCACCAAAAGTGCGACCGCATGGAGCGCCTTGGGACTTCATAAAGTTTTCGACTTTCTCGATCACTTTATTCACTTTGTGATAAGGCCCTACATGTTCGATGTACACCGTTTGAAACGGACCTTGCGAAGCTTCACTGATATCGACGCCTTTAAAAGCACCCAGGTAGTTTGCCAGGAAAAGACCAAAAGATGTTACTGCAACGAGAACGAAAACTAAGATGTACTTCATTTTATATCCATTTGATTGAGCAGCCCATAGAGGCCGTTTGTTCTTCAGAAACTTTTTCGTTTTTAATCAATGTCTGCACGGCTTCATAAAGCTCGCGCTTCGTGACTTTGCTGGCGTCTTTCCAAGAATCATCAAGACGTCCGCGGTAAGCCAGTTTGTGGTTTTTGTCGTACACAAAAAAATCCGGCGTGCAAACCGCGCCGAACTTGTGAGCGACCTCTTGCGATTTATCGTGCAGATAAACGAACGGATAATGTTTTTCTTCCGCGCGTTTTTTTAGATTCTCAAAAGAATCTTCCGGATGGCTTGTGGCATCGTTTGAGCAAATCGCAATCACAGGAACATTTTGTTTTTTAAGATCATGACCCAATACAATCAACCGACTCTCAATCGCTTGCACATAAGGGCAGTGATTGCAGATAAACATCACAACAAGCGGACTTCCTTTTGGAAAATCCTGAAGCTTGTAAGTCTTGCCATCAATCGCAGGTAATTGAAAATCCGGGCAGTCATTCCCAAGATCAGGAAAAGGCGTGAATGTTAAGGCCACAAATCCCTCCTAAAGAGCTGTCCAACTGATTTTTTTATCACCGATATGAAGACTGCCGTCAGCCTCCATGCCTGTGTATTTTTCTTTCAAAAGTGGATGCTGATTTAAAGCCATGAGAAGTGACAATTGATCTGTCGGACTTAACCCTTCATCGCTGTGAGAAAGTGCGTCTGTTAATTCAAACAACAAGCGATCCAAGAACGCCATATAGTCTTGGCCCAAAAGGGGAGCGCCCGGTGGCAAAGACTCTAAAAGACTTGTCGCGATCTCAACATCTTTCGGAGAAGACGTGACGTTAAAACCAAGACCCACAATCAAACGAACGTCATCACCTTGAATAAGACTTTCAAGCAAAATGCCCGCAACTTTATTCGGACCAATGTAGATGTCATTAGGCGCTTTTAAGTTCCAAGGTAAAAACGGCCATGTTGTTGAGCACGCGCGATAAACAGCTAGGCCCACAAGGCATGAAGTCGTTGGCTGAGGTTTGATTTTTAAAAGAAAAGACCAAGAACTTAAAAGTGAACTTCCTGGCTGAGCATCAATCCAACTGTTTTTGCCGCGACCGCGGCCCGCAGTTTGATGGTCCGTCAGATAAAGGCACAAAGATTCTTCCTGAAGATTTTCTTCAAACGCTTCTTCCTTAGCAAGTTCATTGGTGCTGGCTTGCTGAGATTTATAAGAAACGAAAAGATGATTGTTCTCAGCCCACTGAGAAGTCACCTGTCCGATGCGAATGTCAGCTAAAGGAGTGTCGTTCATCTTAGTCCTCCCATTGGAAAACAAGGCTCACGTCAGCACAAGGAGCCGAGTGAGTAAGTGCGCCGACAGAAATATAATTCACGCCAATTTCCGCGACCGAACGAACGCGCTCTAAGTTCATATTTCCGCTGGCTTCTGTCTCAATTTCAGAAGGAACCATCGCCACGGCTTTTTTCAGCGTTTCATTATCCATATTATCAAGAAGAATGCGTTGAGCTTTCATTTCGACGGCTTCTTTGACTTCATCTAAAGTGCGCGCTTCGACTTCAATCGGAAGTTGGCTGTACTCACGAATGCGATTTACGGCATTCGTAATTCCGCCCATCACAGAGATATGATTGTCTTTGATTAAGATCGCCGTGCTCAAGTTCATACGGTGATTCACACCGCCACCATGAACGACGGCGCGCTTTTCAAGATCCCGGAAAGCAGGCGTTGTTTTACGAGTATCAAGGATCTTCGTTTTTGTGCCGGCGATTTGTTTTACAAAGCGGCGAGTGTGAGTCGCAATACCTGAAAGATGACCTAGGAAATTCAAAGCCACGCGTTCGGCTTTTAAGATTTGTACAAGGTCGCCTTCGATCGTGCAGATGATTTGATTTTTTAAAATCTCATCGCCTTCTTCAAAATGCCATTTCACGCGGCAAGTAGGCTCTAGCATTTGCATGGATTGTTCAAAGGCCATCGCTCCAGAAAGAACGATGTCTTCCTTGGCTTTCAAGCGTGCGCGACCCAAACGAGGTTTTAAAGCTAAAGATTCTGTTGTGACGTCCCCATGGGGCATGTCTTCTTTGATGGCTGCGCGGATGAGTTCTTGCAATGTCATGGCAATCGACCTCTTTCAAAAGCACGCCGGCTTATGAAAAGAAAACGACGCGCTTAAATGGATTTCTCAGTATCTTTGAGGATCTTATTGATTTCTTCGCGGATCACACGTTCCGCGATCTCAGGAATGACTTTCCAGCAAATGGATTCAATCATTTCACGAGCTTCCTCACGAATAATCTTTTCCATCATATTGCTGTTTAAGTCCATCTTGGATTGCGTATTGGGCTGAGCATTAGACGAAGGCGCAGCAGAAGGTGGCGTTGCCGCACGGCCTTTTTGCAGAGTCTCCATCATTTGGTCTTTGACTGATTTTTCTACTTTGGAAACAAAAGAATCCGTTCCCACCGGAGCTTTGGTTTTTGTGACCTCGCGCTCGGGCTTTTCGAAGCTGATTTCCTCAAAATCACCCGCCACTTCAATATGAGCGTGTGACAATTCATCATCCTGCGGGATGACAAATTTAGAAGCAAAATCACCAGTTTCATTTTCAGGCAGTTGAATCTTAAATTTCGTCAAATCTTGGTGAGCCCAACCACCTTCGTCGTGCTCTTCGGTCATCTTTGGAGTTGCCGTCAAAGGCACAGCAGAGAATTCTTCATCAGCGACTTCCAAAGGATTGGCATCGACGTCTTCCACTTCCGGAATATTCAAAAAGCTCTCTTCTTTGGCTTCTGGGATTGCGTAGATGTTTTCGTTTTGAACAGGAGCTGGAGAAATCTCTTCCGGAGTTTCCTCGAAGTCCGGCATTTGCGGGAATGTGAGGAAATCACTGACAGGATTTGCTTTTGTCTTTTTAACCAGATCGTTCACAATCGAACGCAAGTGGTCGGCGTCGAAAGGTTTTTCCAAACGACGGTCCGCTTTGCAGTCGGTGGCTTTGGCTTCGTCGATTTCCATGAAACCACTCCACATCAAAACAACAGGAATGTGAGAAGTCTCAGGATCATTTTTGATATCCGCGCACACTTCATAACCAGAACGTTTGGTTAAAAGCACATCGGCAAAAATGATATCGGGTTTGAAAGTTTTGGTCACAGCCAGGACATCGAGGCCCACAGGTACGGCCTTAACTTCGACAGCGAAGTCAGACAATGCCAGTTGCATTACTTTTTTGATTGTGGAACTCTCATCTGCAAGCAAGACGCGTAAAGCCATAATGAAAGTAAAATAGGAATTTCAATTCTAGTCAAGGTAACATTTAGACGTGAACAGAATCGATAGATACACATCTTGGTTATTTTGGGGCTACTTCATCGGTGGCCTCTTGGTTTTTTTGACCCTATTTACGGCCGTAGACGCGATGTCCACCATGGTGACTTATAAGAATGTCGCTCCGACGGCGCTTATAAATTACTATTTGTATTCTTTTCCAGAGATCATCTCGAAATTGCTTCCGGTCGCCTGTTTAATGGGCACTATTTTGACTCTTTCAAGCCTCAATAAAGCCAATGAACTCGTCGCGTTATTTGCAAGCGGAATGAGTCTTCTGCGCATCACTCTGCCGATTTTAGTTTGGGTCGCCGTGATTTCCATTATCGGCTTTTGGTCCGCGGACAAGGTCATGCCCAAGGCGATCAAAGAGAAGAATTATATTTTGTATTACGACCTCAAAAAAGAGCCACACCGTTTTTCGACGATCAAGACAAATAAGATTTGGTACCGTTCGAAAAATTCCATCTTCAACATTCAGACTTTGAACGCCAAAGGAGATGGGGCGCAAGGGCTGACGATGTATTTCTTTAACGACGTTTGGGATCTCGTTCAGATGATCACGGCGCGTGAAGTGCATATTCAAGGCTCGCAGTGGTTGCTTGAAAATGGGGCAGTCACGGTGTTCTCCAAGGACTCCAGTTTTCCTCTGACAAGTCAGTTTAAAACCAAAAGTATCGTGATGGCTGAAGACTCCAAAGACTTGCAAAGTGCCGGGCAGACGGCTGACATGATGTCGCAAAAAGAACTTGAGTACTTCATCAAAAAGAATAAGGACGCCGGTCTTGATACGGTTGCGTATGAGGTCGACTATCACGCTAAGATCAGCTTTGCTTTTGCGGGGCTTGTGATGTGTCTTTTAGGCATCCCTTTCAGTGTGGGGAGGGCTCGCTCCGGGGGCACTATGCTCAATGTCGGGATCTGTTTGGCCTTGGTCTTTGCCTATTATGTGTTTTATTCCTCGGGAATCACCTTAGGGCAGCATGGAACACTTCCTCCGGTTGCGGCGGCTTGGGCGCCTAACATTGTCATGTCAGGGTTGGCCTTGGTTCTTCTCAAAAGGCTGAAACGCTGATATAATGGGGGCCTCTCGGAGGTTCCTATGATCATGAAAATCCTCACATTCCCGGACCCAAAGTTGCGTGAAGTTTCGCAACCTGTGGAGACCTTTGGACCTGAAATCAAAAAACTTTCTGAGGATTTGATTGAAACAATGTACGACGCTCACGGTATCGGCCTTGCGGCTCCGCAAGTGGGTGAGTTAAAGCGCATGGTTGTCATCGACACTCGTCCCAAAGATGAGAAAGGTCGTCGTTACAAATACGAAGAAATGACAGAACTTGAAGCTGCCGTTCAGCAACCTCTGGTTTTAATCAATCCTGAAATTATTAAAGGTGAAGGCAAAACAACTTTTGATGAAGGTTGCTTGTCGATTCCTGGTTACTACGAAACGGTCGAGCGTTTTAACTACATCGAAATGAAAGCCTATGATGTGCACGGCAAAGAGTTCATCGTTAAAACTGACGGACTTCTTGCGATTTGCATGCAGCATGAATTGGATCATTTAGAGGGAACTCTTTTTGTCGATCACTTGAGTTTTGTGAAGAGTAACAAAATCAAAAACCAAATTAAAAAATACGGTTATCCTGTGAAGGATAAAGCGGAAGCTACTGAAGACACGCCGGCGAAGGCCGGAGAAAAATGTGATGTGTGAGCAAGGTCCGCGTCTGCTTTCTAGGAACTCCTGATTTTGCCGTGACCTCATTAAAAGCTCTTCTTGCCGATGAGCATTTTGAGGTCGTAGGTGTTGTGACTCAACCCGATCGTCCTGCGGGACGTAAACTTCAACTGACTCCAAGCCCTGTGAAAATGGTGGCGCAAGCTCATGGATTGAAAGTTCTGGCTCCAGAGTCATTGAAATCAAATCAATTAATTCTTGATGAAATCCAAAGCTGGGGCGCTGAAGTCGGCGTTGTCGTGGCATTTGGACAAATTCTTACACAAAGCTTTTTAGATTCTTTCCGTTTTGGCTGTGTGAATGTGCACGGTTCTATTTTGCCGCGTTGGCGTGGGGCCGCTCCGATTCAACGCGCGATTGAAGCAGGCGATGTTGAAAGTGGTGTGACACTTCAGAAGATGGTGAAGAAACTTGATGCAGGTGACATCATCGGCATCCGTCGCGTGAAGATTAGACCTGAGATGAACGCACTCGAACTGCATGATGAGTTGGCGGTCCTTGGTGCTGATTTGTTGCGTGTGGAGTTGATGGACTATGTTCGTGGAAACTTAGCTCCGATTCCGCAAGATGAAGCGCAAGTGACGATTGCTAAGAAAATTGAAAAGCAGGAATCACTGATTGATTGGAATGCTTCCGCGAAATCCATCGATGGAAAAATCCGTGGTTTCGTTTATGGACCTGGAACTTATACCTTGTTTCAAGGAAAGAAGTTGAAGCTGCATAGATCCGCGGCAGCGGGCAGTGCCGGAGCGTCGGAAGGCGCGCAGGCTGGAGCAGCTCCGGGCACGGTGACAGCAATCTACGACGATCATATTTCCGTCGCCTGCGGTGAAGGTGTTTTGAAACTCTACGAAGTTCAACCGGAGTCACGCAATCGTATGAAGGTTGAAGATTTCTTAAAAGGCAACAGTCTTAAAGTAGGAGACAAACTCGGTGTCTAAAATGGTCGCTCCCTCTATCTTGTCAGCGGATTTTGCAAATCTTGAAAAAGAAATCAAAGCCGTCTCGGCAGCGGGAGCAGACTGGATTCACGTGGACGTGATGGACGGACGATTTGTGCCGAATATCACAATCGGTATTCCGGTTGTGAAGTCTTTAAAAAAAGTATCTCCGATTCCTTTGGATGTGCATTTGATGATTGAAAATCCTGAACGCTATGTTGAGGACTTTATTAAAGCGGGCAGTGATTATTTAACAATTCATGTGGAAGCCACTCCCGATCCCGCGGGAACTTTGATGCGCATTCGTGAATTGGGCGCAAAAGCGGGAATCACTTTGCGACCTCGCACATCCATTGATGAAATCCTGCCTCTTTTGCCTTTATGTGATCTTGTTTTAGTGATGACTGTAGAGCCGGGCTTTGGCGGTCAGTCTTTTATGCACGATCAAATCGCAAAGATCTCGCGCCTTCATGAGGAACGTCAGAAAAATAATTTTTCTTATTTGATTGAAGTGGACGGCGGTATCAACGAAGAAACAGCAAAGCTGTGCCATGAAGCAGATGTTTTTGTGGCAGGCAGTTATGTTTTCGGTCGTGACTATAAAACGGCTATCACAACTCTCAAATCATAAAGTTTGTAAATACTCACACTCGCGAAATCCTCTTGAGAAAGTTTCCTTCTAATTAAAGGATCTATTTCTAGGAGGAGTTTATGGCGCATGCCCAGCAACATACTCAATCCCTGTGGCAAGAGCACACCGCTTTTCCCGCATTAAAAAGTTTGGATACATCGTTAAAGACGGATGTATGCATCGTGGGCGCGGGTATTGCTGGACTTCTGACGGCCTATCGTTTGATGCGTAAAGGCCTCGACGTTGTCATTCTTGAAAAAGATCTTTTAGGCTTTAACGAAACGGCCCACTCAACGGCCCATTTATCAAATGCCCTCGATGACGGTTACGTGAATATTCGAAAATGGCATGGACGTGAAGGGGCAAGGCTTGCTCATAACAGTCATACGGCGGCCATCGATTTGATTGAACACCTGGTAAAAGAAGAAGACATTCAATGCGATTTTCAAAGAGTCCCGGGATATCTTTTTTTAGGTGAAGGCGACGACCGGCGTTTTTTGGAAATGGAAATGGCGGCGGCCCACGATGCCGGTTTTTTCGACGCTCATCTTGTCGAAGAAGCGGAAGAACAATTTTTCGATGCGGGGGCTTGTCTCAAATTTCCTCGGCAGGCACAAATAGACCCGCTGAAGTTTGTGCGCGGTGTTTGTGAAAATATTCTGGCGCGAGGTGCGCAGATTTACCCCCTGACTCACGCAGAAAAATTTCAAGGCGGCGAAGACACTTACGTTGAGACGTCTTCGGGCCATCGTATTTCTTGCAAGCATATTGTTGTGACGACGAATGTTCCAATCAACGATTGGATGAAAGTGCATTTCAAGGAAGCGGCCTATCGGACTTATGTGGTCGCATTAAAAGTGCCACGCGGAATGAAAGCGCCTTGTCTTTTTTGGGATACGGAATTGCCTTATCACTATCTGCGTTTTCATGCGAATTCCAAAGAGGATTATGATGTTTTGATTGTCGGTGGTGAAGACCATCGTGTCGGTCAAGGCGGAACTTCAGATAATAGATTTTCTAGGCTGCGAGATTGGGCCGAGCGACGCCTTCAAGTTGAAGGGGAGGTTGTCGCTTCCTGGTCGGGGCAGATCATTGAGCCCATGGACGGGCTCGCTTATATTGGCAGAAACCCCGGCGACTTCGACAACGTTTACATTGCCGCCGGTGACTCGGGTCATGGCATCACTCACGGAGCTATTTCTTCGATGATTCTTTCAGATTTGATCACCGTAGGTTCCCATCCGTGGGCTGGTCTCTATAATCCCAGTCGCTTCAACTGGAAAGGGGTTTCTCGTTTTATCAAAGAAAATATTCAGACAGGTATTCAGTACCGCGATTGGATTTCAAAAGGTGATAACAAAGATTTAGAAGAGCTGATTCCGGGGCAAGGATGTGTGATTTCGGAAGGTTTGTCCAAGATTGCCGTCTACCGCAGTGAAGATGGAATGTTTCATCGTTTGTCGGCCAAGTGCCCGCACATGGGAGGCGTTGTGCACTGGAACGAAGCAGAAGGCACGTGGGATTGTCCTGTGCATGGATCACGTTTTAATAAATACGGTGAAGTTCTTAATGGGCCTGCACTTAACAACATGTCGCCTGAAGACCGGGCTTCCGATGACGCTGTAGAAAGAAAAAACAAAAAAGAGGGTAGCGTCGGAGTTAAATAGAAATGGTGATATGTTTTTCTTTTTCAAAATAAGGTCGGCCATTTTCTAAATAAATAGCGCCTTGATATTTTTCGTGAGCACGCAAAGTGTTCTCTACACGGCGGCTTACTGGCGGAGTCAAAAGTTCGAGCGCCTTGCTGACGGGAAGAAGTTTGTAATCGCGCAATTCATAATCTTGCAGTTTGATTTTTTGAACTTGGGATTCTGTCAGATCTTTGGCGGCAAAAAGAAATTGAATGTATTCCCCTTTGACATCCAGATTCGGAATGTAGTCGACGGCAAGAAGAAGTGTTGGTTCGATGTCCAACTGAAGTTCTTCTTTCACCTCTCGCAACAATCCTTCCATGGGAGATTCTTCTCCTTCGACAGTGCCTCCCGGTAAAATCCATCCGGGATTGTAAGTCGGTTGGACAATCAACAATTCGTGTTTATAAAAAAGCAAAGCTCCGGCGCCAACGCGCTTGCGTGGGAGTGAGGAATAGAACTCTCGGTCGTCTTTAAATGTACGCAACATAAAAAACCTCCGTGGAGCGACTAGAGACAATAGTAAACTTAGGTACGGGAAACCTGGACCTTTTTGAGAAAATAGTGTTTCAGAAAGAGTCTCGGCGTTGACCATGCACAGGAGTCCCTTCAAAATTTTAAAGGATCCATATTGATTTTAGGATTACAAAAGGAGAAGGACTTCTATGAAAAAGCTCTTGTTGGTTTTTGCTTTGGCACTAGGCTTTACGAGCGTATCCCACGCCGGAATTCTTATTGAACCATATCTTGGTTATGAGATGGGAAAAACGAAAAATCCAGACGGTAAGTTTGACGGTTCACAGGTAGGCCTTCGTTTGGCTTATGCGGCCCCGATTTTTTTCTGGGGTGGTTTGGATTACACATTGGGTGTAAGCGGAACTTCAAAACCTGACAGTTTGCCAAATGAAGATGGCAAAAGAAGCACACTTTACGGTGTTGTCGGAATGGATTTTCCTATTTTGTTGAGAGCTTGGGTTGGTTACGGATTTATGGATGAAATGAAATTCGAGAACTCAGGAAAAGCAAAAGGTACAAGCTATAAAGTGGGTGTCGGCTTCACAGGTCTTCCATTTATTTCTTTGAATCTTGAGTATGTGAATGAAAAATTCACTGAACTTGAAGGTGTTACGATTCCTGGTGATACTAAGAACGACTCTTACGTTCTTTCGGTTTCATTGCCTCTTGAATTCTAATTAAAACACAGAATTTAAAATTAAAAGAGGAGCTGAATCAGCTCCTCTTTTTTTGGGAAATTTACTCTCGTGGTCGCACTTCAAAAAGTTCGACGTGAAAAATCAGATTCGAATGCGGTTTAATAAATTTCCCAATCTGTCTTTCACCATAGGCAAGGTGAGAAGGAACAAAGATCGTGCGTTTACCGCCCTCTTTCATTCCGAGGATTCCCTGGCTCCAACCTTGAATCACTTTCTTTGAACCCACAACGAATTCAAATTGTCGGCCATGATCGTAAGAGGAATCAAACTTTGTTCCGTCTTCCAGAAATCCTTCATAATGGCAAAAGCAAAGCGCGCCTTTTTCCGCCGCCTTGCCCGTGCCTTCTAACGTGTCCGTGATTTTAATCTCATTCATAAAGTCAGATTTACATTTTTCTAAGGAGCAAGGGGAGAGAAACCTCCAAATAAGGTGCGATAATGCGGAGCAAAAAGAGGCTTGAAAGTACCTAAAATAGAGTCCATGCGCTAGGATGCGGGCTTTTCAGGAGAAGCCCGAACTATGCAGATTACTGGCGAAAATATCACGCTCGAAAACCTTTTTGAAATTGCTCACAATCCTCAACTGAAAGCGGAGCTTTCTGCGGCAGGAAAAGCGCAGATGCAAAAATCTCGCGACTACATTGAAGGCCGCATTTCTAGCGGCGAAGTGATGTACGGCGTGAACACGGGCTTTGGTGCTTTTTCTTCTGTTCGTATTTCCGATTCTGAAATTGAACAACTGCAAAGAAACTTAATCCGCTCTCACAGCATGGGTGTCGGAACTCCATTCACGAAAAAAGAAACACGCGCGATGATGGTTCTTCGTGCCAATGCTTTGGCAAAAGGCCATAGCGGTATTCGCCCGTTGGTTGTCGAAAAAATTCTTGAGTTCCTTAATAACGACATCATTCCGGTCGTTCCTTCTCAAGGTTCGGTGGGAGCGAGTGGTGACTTGGCTCCGCTTTCACACCTGGCTTTAACGATTATCGGTGAGGGCGATGCATGGGGAGCTGATGGCAAAATCGTTCCTGTGCAAACACTTCTGAAAGAAAAAAACATCAAACCTCTTGAGCTGAAAGCAAAAGAAGGTCTTTCAATGATCAACGGCTGCCAAGTGATGACCTCCATCGGTTTGTTGTCCGTGTGGGAAGCAAGACGTCTTCTTTGGATGGCGGATCTTGCAGGAGCGATGTCACTTGAAGGTCTTCGTGGCACTCGCAAAGCTTTTGATCCTTTGATCTCTGCAACTCGTCCTCATCCAGGCGAAGCAAAAACTGCGCGCAACTTGATGAAGCTCATGGGAGAAAAAAGTGAAATCTCTGAAAGCCACGCGGTGAATGACCCGCGCGTGCAAGATGCTTATTCACTTCGTTGCATGCCTGCGGTTCACGGGGCGGCGAAAGATGCTTTGAGATACGTGACGAAAGTTCTTGAAACGGAAGCAAACTCTTCAACAGACAATCCGTTGGTTTTTGCGGATGCGAATAAAGTTCTTTCTTGCGGTAACTTTCACGGAATGCCAGTCGCTCATGCGATGGATTTTGCGGGGATTGCGATTTCTTCTCAAGCAAGTATTAGTGAATGCCGTATTTCAAAAATGATCTCAACACAGATGAGTGAGCTTCCAGCGTTCTTAACTCCGAACGGTGGTTTGAACTCAGGTCATATGATTGTGCAAGTAGCGGCGGCTTCTTTGGTGAGTGAGAATAAAGTTCTAGCTCATCCTGCGAGTGTGGATTCCATTCCGACATCGGCTGAAAAAGAAGATCACGTTTCTATGGGTACGATTGCGGCTCGCAAATTTGCTCAGATTTTGCGTAACGCTGAAAACGTGGTGGCTATGGAAATGTTGTCAGCATGCCAGGCTTTGGACTTGCTTTCTCCATTAAAACCTTCAGCTGCGGTGAAAGCCGTTTACGATCATATCCGTAAAACAGTGCCATTCGCGAGCGAAGACCGTGTTTTTTCAAAAGACGTTGAAGCGATCAAAGCGATGATGGTTTCTGGTGAACTTCAAGCCGTTGTACAAAAAACTGTCGGAGACCTTGAGTGGTAAACGGGCGCGAGCCCGCAGTGCCGGAGCGCCTGGGCGCGTAGGCTGAAGTAGAGTAAAATAATATAAAGTAATAATTAATTTATAGCTACGCGGTGCAATTCAAAAAGGTACGGCGTACCTCCAAAGAGGGAATTAAATATGACATCACAACCAAGAGTCGTAAGAGCTCCTACGGGAAATAAAATGGTTTGTAAGGGGTGGCTTCAAGAGGCCGCTTACAGAATGATTCAAAACAACTTAGATCCTCAAGTGGCTGAGCGCCCTGAAGATTTGGTGGTTTACGGTGGTATCGGAAAAGCCGCTCGTAACTGGGAGTCTTTCGATAAAATTTTGGAAGCTCTTAAAAATCTAGAAAACGACGAAACTCTTCTTGTTCAATCTGGAAAACCAATTGGTATTTTGAAAACTCATGAAGATGCTCCTCGCGTTCTTTTGGCAAATTCAAACCTTGTTCCTAAATGGGCCACATGGGAAGTCTTCAACGAACTCGATAAAAAAGGTTTGATGATGTACGGACAGATGACGGCGGGTTCTTGGATTTACATCGGAACTCAAGGTATCATCCAGGGAACTTACGAATCATTTGTTGAAGCCGGTCGCCAACATTTTGGCGGAAGCCTTAAAGGCCGCGTGATTTTGACAGCAGGTCTTGGCGGGATGGGCGGAGCCCAGCCTCTTGCGGGTGTGTTTGCAGGAGCTTGTGTGCTTGCTGTTGAAATTGATCCAACTCGTATTCAAAAACGTCTTGAAACAAAATACGTGGATGAAGTGGCGACAGATCTTGATGATGCTATCGCACGTGTCAAAAAATACACGGCAGCAGGTGAAGCAAAGTCCATCGCTCTTCTTGGCAATATGGCCACAGTGATTCATCAGTTGATCGAAAAAGGATTCACTCCGGATCTTTTGACGGATCAAACGTCCGCGCATGATCCTTTGGTGGGTTACATCCCTGAAGGCTATACCGTAGAGACAGCTAAAGAATTCCGTGAGCGCGATCAAAAAGCTTATTTGAAAGCGGCTTACGATGCGATGGCAAAACACGTTCGCGGTATGCTTATCATGAAAGACCGTGGCGCTGTGACTTTCGATTACGGCAACAACCTTCGTGCACGCGCTTATGAAGCGGGCGTTGAAAATGCATTTGATTACCCAGGATTTGTTCCTGCGTTCATCCGTCCTTTGTTCTGCAAAGGGAGCGGTCCTTTCCGTTGGGTGGCTTTGTCAGGTGATCCAAACGATATCAAAGTGACTGACGATGCGATGAGAAAACTTTTCCCTCATAAAAAAGATCTTCTTCGTTGGTTGGATATGGCTGAAGAGCGTATTGCGTTCCAAGGTCTTCCAGCGCGTATCTGCTGGCTTGAGTACGGCGAGCGCGCGAAAGCGGGTTTGATGTTCAATCAACTTGTGGCTGAAGGAAAAGTAAAAGCTCCGATCGTTATTGGTCGTGACCATTTGGATTGTGGTTCTGTGGCTTCGCCAAATCGCGAGACAGAGGCGATGAAAGATGGTTCAGATGCAGTGAGCGACTGGGCTCTTTTGAATGCCCTTGTAAATACCGCGTGCGGAGCTACGTGGGTGAGCTTGCATCACGGTGGTGGTGTGGGAATGGGTTACAGTCAGCACGCAGGACAAGTGATTGTTGCTGACGGCACTGAAAAAGCGGCTCGTCGTTTAGAGCGCGTTTTAACGGCCGATCCAGCAATGGGCGTCTTCAGACATTTGGATGCGGGTTATGAACTCGCAAAAGAAGTGGCGATTGAGCGCGGTGTAAAAAGTCTTTGGATTTAATCGGCGAATGCCGAACGGAGCCTGGGCGCGTGCAGCGCTCAGGCTAAAGCAATGAATTATCTACGGCCCGCAGGGTTCACCGAATTCGGTTGCGATTGGCTTCTTTGATTCTCGCGGAATGTGCCGCCGTTTTTTCTAGAAATTTTCATTTTAGGTTGTTCCGTCAAGCTTTCCATTTCACGTGATGGCTCACGAGGCGTTTCCAAAGTGGATTCCACTTTCGCTCTACTGCGAGGAGCCGATTTGGCTTTTGTAGCAAGTTTAGACATGGCTTGTTTTTTAGGGCTTGCCTTCGCTTTGGCCTTCGCTTTTAAAGTCGTAGTTCTTGTTTTCTTCGCGCCAGTGGCTTTTCTTGCGTGTGCTTTTTGTTTCATGAAGGACTCCTTTAAATTTTTTTGGTCTTATGTATTTTTATTATAGGCGCGAAAAGACAAATAACATCATTTCATAAACGTCATCTGTCGTTAGGCATATTAAATCGATGTCATAAGACTTATTGCGAGTCGGGTCATTCGGGAGTTGGATAGGGCTGTTGTAAGTTTAAGGAGGCCCGTATGCAGCAAGCTCATCAGCGTCACTCAAAACTCATCCTTAGTTTTTTCTTTCTCCTGATCCTTTCTATTCTTAACTTCGATGCAAAAGCGCAAGCTCCCGATCTCGTCCGTGTTGGAAATTTAAAATTCGCTCACTACGGTGCAATTAGTTACCTCACTGAGCACTGCGGAAAATACGGTTTAAAAGTTCAAGAAAGAGTTTTTGCAAAAGGTCTCGACATCATCCCGGCTATCATCGCAGGAGAGATTGACGTCGCCGCCAGTGCCGCAGATGCCGCCATTGCGGGACGAGCAGGAGGTGCGCCGATTTACGCCGTTGCTGGATTTGCGAAAGGCGGGGCGCGCATCGTTGTGCGACCTGATTTGAAAATCACGTCGGTCAAAGAACTTAAGGGCAAAAAAGTCGGCGTGGCTCGCGGCGGGGCCCAAGAACTTCTTTTGTATGCCGAGCTTGCTAAAAACAATCTCACCTGGTCTGAACAACCTGGAAAAGACGTGAGAATTGTTTTTATGGCCTTCGCGGATTTGAATCAAGCGCTTCAGGCAAAAAACATCGATGCCATGTCACAGAGTGAGCCGCAATCATCACAAGCGATCAATAAAGGCTATGGAGTGGAGTTAATAAAACCTTACGACACTCCGATGGGAGAACCGATTCGTACACTTGTCATGACAGAGACCATGTACAAGAATAAAAAAGCGGTGGCCGAAAAATTTATGAAGTGCTTTGTTGATGCGACAAAAACCTTTATTGAAAAACCGGATCTCGCACAGAAATACGTGATCGAAAAAATGTTCAAAGGACAAATCACTCCCCAAGATTTCAAAGATGCCATGGGAAATGCAGAGTACACGTATGATCTCACAGTTGAGCACATGCAAATCACGACAGACCTTATGCACAAATATGGCGTTGGTCGAATGAAAAATCCTCCCAAGGCGGCAGACTGGGTGAAGTTGGATCTTCTTGCGGATGCCAAAAAATCCATGGGAGTTCCCTAGGAGTTGAGTTTGAAAATAGCATGGACGTCGGCAATAAAAGGATTTTGGGTGCCAGCCGCCATACTGATTGTGTGGGAGCTTGTCGTGCGCTTCGGAGGAGTGAACCCTCATGTGTTGCCGGCGCCTTCTGCTGTTCTAATGAAATGGTATGAATACCTGAAACCTTACGAAGCCTATGATCCTGCACAAGGATCTTATACCAAATGGCTTTTCTCTGGAGAACTTATTCATGATCTCATTGCGAGCTCTTATCGGGTGGCGGTGGGATTCATCATTGGTGCGGGACTCGCGCTTCCTTTAGGTCTTCTGATGGGAGCAAGCACTCACATTTATGATTATTTTAATCCACTGATTCAAGTGCTTCGTCCTATTCCTCCGATTGCTTTTATTCCTTTGGCCATTTTATGGTTTGGGCTCGGCGATCCTCCGGCGGTTTTTTTAATCAGTCTGGGCGCTTTCTTTCCGGTTTTAATGAACACCATTGTCGGAGTCAGAGCCGTTGACAGTATTTATATTCGTGCCGCCAGAAACTTAGGTGCAAATCCGCGTGTGATGTTTTTAAAAGTGATCTTGCCAGCGGCGATGCCTTACATCTTAAGTGGTGTGCGCATCGGGATTGGCACCGGCTTTATTTGTATGATCGTGGCAGAGATGATCGCTGTGAACAATGGACTTGGTTATCGGATTTTGGAAGCGCGCGAATATTTTTGGTCAGATAAAATCATTGCCGGTATGTTCTCCATCGGACTCTTGGGACTTGCGATTGATACGGGCGTCAGCAAGCTGAATAATTATCTTTTGCGTTGGCATCGAGGTTTGGAATGAGTGAATCCGCGCAAATTGAAATTGAACACGTTCATAAAGTTTTTTACGGCGAAGGAAAAGATGTCGTCGCTCTTCGCGATATTAATTTTAATATTTCCGCAGGACAGTTTGTATGTTTGTTGGGACCTTCAGGATGTGGAAAGAGTACGCTTCTGAATGCCATTGCGGGATTTTCTTTGCCTACTCAGGGCGAAATCCGTGTGGATGGAAAAATCATTTTATTGCCCGGCCCGGATCGCGGCATGGTCTTTCAAGAGTACGCTCTGTTTCCCTGGATGACGGTCGCTGAAAACATCACCTTTGGTTTAAAAATTAAAAAAGAAAATCCGCAGAAGATTGAAAACAAACTCAATGAATTATTGAAAATGTTGAAGCTCGCAGACTTCCGGGATCGTTTTCCTAAAGATCTTTCGGGAGGAATGCGACAGAGGGTGGCGATTGCCCGTGTGCTTGCCTTGGATTCGCCAATCATGTTGATGGATGAACCTTTCGGTGCTCTAGATGCCCTCACTCGCCGGAGTCTTCAAGATGAGTTGTTAAAGCTATGGAGCGAATTAAAAAAGACCATCGTGTTTGTTACTCACTCGATCGAAGAATCCATCTATCTTTCAGATCGGATTATTGTGATGAGCTATCGGCCGGGCACCGTGAAAAAAGACATTCACGTGGAGCTCCCGCGCCCGCGCAATCCAGCGTCTCCGGATTTTAACGATTTAAAAAAAGAAATTTCACAACTCGTGATGGAGGAACAAAACCGCTTTGAACAAGCACAGCTTCAGGGAACAACGGGGGATTAGACTACTCGTCGTGATAACTGCGAGTCGTGATTTTGCTGCGACTTAGCTGCATGATTCTTTGTGATACCTGGACAAGGAAATACCCCAGGCACGAGAAAGCACAACCCAGCATCAAGGTGACTGACGTCGATTTCATCGCAAGCTTTAAAAAATCCGCAATAGACGGGGCTTCCGTGTAAGTCAGTTTGAGAGAGTTGCGAATCAGCAGTGGCAAAATATAGCCCACTGTCATCAGAAATGAATTTTCTAAAATATGTAAAGGCCGACGGGTTAAAAATCCGTTCAGTAAAAACAATAGACAAAGAAAGTTTACGGAGTCGCCGACAATGTCCCAACCAAACGCCTGGTAAACCAATACCAGAGAGCCGGAAAAAAAGAGGGTGTAGTAGATCCATAAACTTCGGCTATGTAGAAACGAACCGTCTTTTTGCATAAAAAAAGCCCCTCTGCTGACAATGTTAAACAGAGGGGCTGTGATTTGAAATACTATGTCAGGAACTTAATGCGGTCCTAGACCTTGGCCTTACCTTACGGGCACTGACAGTCTTTAAAACGGCAAGAAAGCGTTTTGCCGTGATTGTTGTACTGAAACTCAAAGACCTTGCTGTCGTGTTTTTCAAGAGCAACAGAAGAGCCGTCTTTAAGCACCAACTGAGACTTCACTTCGTGCTTCGTGATCTTTCCTTGTGCCAGTAAGGAAGCCACCGTCTCATTTCCTTTTAGTGGAAGACGTTCCGGGTAACCTTCTTCATCCAATTTAAAGAAACGAATTTCTTTTTTATCGGCACTGTTCGTGTTGTCGGAAGTGATCACGTGCACACGGCGTTTGGAGCCGTCTGCCATGGTAAGATGATAGTTCTCTAAAGAGATTTCTTCTTCTTTAACGCCGACACTTTTTTGCAAGTACTCAATCAGAGCCTCAGGAGTCGCAATGGCTTGTGCCGCAACTTCCGGAGCACACAGCTGCAAAGATTCTAAAAAGTTATCTTTGCTAGAAGACGTCGTATCCGCTTCTGTGTTGGTGGCTTCTCCCAAAAAAGAATTATCAGGAGTTTTTGTATTCTGATTTTCTGTGGGAGAAGAAGCGATCACAGCACCTGTCTCGGGAGTTGCGGTGGCTCCATTTTTCGCGTGAAAAAGTATATGGAAGAAAAAGTAATCAGTGAAAAGACCCAACCCAAAAAGGATCAGGCCCCACATAATCCATGTTTTTAATTTAATCGGTTTCATAGTTCCTTTTCGACGGACGTCGGCAGAGCCGAAGCGCCCGTGGCGCGCAGGCTGAAGCAGCTATTATTCCTGTGTTAAATCCGGGCTCCAAGGATCCCATGATTGGCAGCTTCTTGCACGCTGCGAAGGTCCACGCACTTCACCCCAACGATAAGCACCGTCATCGTGTGGATTGTTAGAGATGAGGCCCGCAAAAATTCTGCGCTTGAACTCAGCCAAATCCATCGCTTTGCCTGGAAGATACGCTGTCACACAAACGGATGCGCCTGTTTGTACAGAAGGTCCCATTTGTGAAGTCTCTGTCGCAGCGGACTGGTTGATCGCAGGGAAGATTTTATTCAATTGAGCAACGACCGTTGTATCCAACTGATTGCCGCCGTTGATGTGCAAGATCTCGCGGTAAGCGCGGCGCAAAGCCATGAAGTCGTCAAAGATACGGCGATCTCTGTTGGGAGTCGAATAAGTGTCGTAAGTCGCATAGTCCATGCAACGAGAGTTTGATTTCAAGTAAGCCAAACCTTCATTCACAGAAGTCACGCGGCCCGTGAATCCTTCGCAAGTTGTTTTAAGCAAGCGAGTGATCATTTGATTGTCGGTCTCTTGACGAAGAGCCAAACGGTTTTGCACGTAACGAACCCATTTATTCAAAGGAATGCGATATTGTTCATCGCTGTATCCCGGAACTTCCCACACGGGGCGGTTCAAAGAAGATTCAGGTCTCCAGTAACGGAAACCCGCGTTTCCGGAAACAGAAAACTCACCTTCAAAAACCCAGTCAGGATTCGGCCATGATTGACGTTCTTGCAAACCGTAACCAGAAGCAGAACCCACTACAGAGTTGTAAACCAAGTGAGGCACACCAATCGGAAGGATCTCTTTCACAGTCCAAGAGTGGTGATTCTTCTTGGTTGTCATGATCAAAGCACCCGAACGAATAGTGTCGCGGCTGATCGCCACAGGATACGTATCGTTTGGAAGTGAACGCGTGCTCACAGTTTCATACATGAACCACAAGAATTGACGAAGACGATTGATCTCGCTTTGTGAATCCCAACGGCTCATCTTATTAGACAAAGTTTTTCCGGAAGCTGTTGGATCTTGGATCACAAACGGCAAACGGTTTTCAAACGCAAAGATGATGCGCATAGAATAAACTGTGTCAGCACAGTCAACGCGCATTCCGTAATAAGGATTGCTTTGTCCATTTGGAAGAGATTTGCGAGAGAAGAAATCCACGCGCCATTCAGTGCGCACCCACTCATTGAAACGAGCTTCATAAGCTGGAGACCATTGATTCACATCGGTCCAAACAGCAGCTTGAGCAGAAACGCCCAAGAGAAGTGATACTAGCAAAATCAAGTTACGAAACATGTCACTCTCCTTAGAAGTGTTACATGGTCGCAGGGGTATATTGCTAGGAAGTAAGGATCAATGAATTAATTATATTGCATTGCGTGGCCTGTCGAATTTTCCAATGCGCGGCGTTAATATCCCGCCTCACTATGCAAACAAAACTGAAATTCGCTCTATGTGCGTTCATTTTCGTACTCTCTTCTTGTCAGTCAAAAGAGGAGCCGCTCACTCGCGAGAAATCTTTGTCGACAGGTTTTTCGATGATGGATCAGGGGAACTATGATGAAGCCATTGCGTATTTCACAAAGCTTTCTGCAATGGATCCGCACTATCACGTGAAGATGGCTCTTGCCTCCGCTTATGCAGGAAGAGCGGGTGTGAAGATCGAGCAGATCTATTCCTTTGTGGTCGTAAAAAACATCGCGCCACAAAATTTGAGATTAACAGGTTTATCCATTGATCAACAAACATCACAATTAATGAACACCTTGGCTCGCTACTCAGAGCAGTGGAGTCGAGTTCCAGATGTGAGCGCGAGCGGACGACGCGATTTGCAGAGTGCTTTGAAAGTTTTAGAAGCAGTGCCAGAGCCAGGTGCTCGCCTTTACAGTGCAACTTTGCGAGTGGTGTTACTGAAGTCCTCTGTTCTTGAAGGCACTAAGAATTGGAAGATTCAAAACAAGTCGCAAGTTTGCACAGATGATCTTCGTCCGTTTTTCGATTGGGGCTTACGGATTGTTGACGGTTTATTATTTCTTTTAGAAGACCTGCGTGGCGCGTTTCCCGAACGAGAAAAAGATTATCAAGATATTTCAAATCGTCTTTCGCAAATTAAGAAAGATGCAGCAGCTCTGCCGTGGCCCCGGGAGAATCTGTGTTTTTAAAATCAGTCATTTCTATTGTAGGTTTGTTGATTTTGGCAGAGCCGTCTTTAGCTGATACTTTGCCAGCGGCCTTGCGAGATGGAAGCACGCGCTTTTTATCTCGCTCCTTAGGAAGTGCCTGTTACACCCTCGACAGTGTACAAAGAGGACTTCCTTGCAATCCGGCTTCGATTGCAAAGGAACGCAAACCGCGTTTTGATACGGATCTATTTTTAGGAACTCAAGCAGAGTATTTAAAAGAGGCTGAAGATCTTTTAAATGGAAATGACAACGAACAAGCCGTCACAAAATTTTTTGCTCGTCGTGAATCTATTGATGCTGAGATTTCTTTAGAAGCTTCTTTTCAAGCTTCGACGTGGGGAGTGTCCATTGAGCCTTATCGTCTGGTGGCTGTGAGTCGTTTTGAAAATCCATCTCTTCCCATGGTGGATTTGATCGTCGCAGAAGAGCAAAGTATCAAGGGACAGATTGCAAGCTACGTTCAAGATAATTTCTATGCGGGTCTTCAAGCCCGTTACACTCATGTTCGTTTTATCGGTCAATACTTCGCAGTGAGTGAAGCCTTTGCGGGAGATAATAAAGATCTTTTTGATTCTGAAACTCAAGATTTAATTTATCTTGAGCCCGGCATTCTTTACGCTTGGGAAAATCTCGCGTGGCAGCCGCAAGTTTCCGCCGTCCTTGCGCATTGGGGAGTGAGCAGCCGCAAGACAGAACAATATCCTATTCAACCTGAAGGTCTTTTAGGAGCTTCCGTGAAGCCCTTAGTGCCATTGGGACTTTTGGAAGTGGGATTGCAAGTAGAAGTAAATTCTCAAACGAAAAATTTCCGCGACGCCTATCGTGGCGCTTTAACGTACAAGCTCGGAATTTTGCAAGCGGTCTTGAGTGTTTCTGAATACGATCATGCCGCTGGATTTTTAGTTTCTTACAAAAGTTTTTCAACGGGGCTTTCTTATTGGGATGAAAAAGAAGCTCGTGGTGTGTTCATCCAGTTTGGGGTCACTCTATGAGAATGATTTTTTTCGCGGCTTTTATTTTATTCTTATCGTGCGCCTCCTGGGCCTTTGAAAGAGAAGTGACTTACGACGGAGCCGCACAATGGAATGAATTTCGTCACTTCGTTTTAGAACAACAAAAAGAAGATGAACGGGCAGGGCTGGGATACATGATCTCCGGTGCTGTTGCAGCCATCGGCGGCACCATGGCCTATCATCAGTCAGAAGAAGTCTTTAGCCGCACCATCTTTGCCATCACTTCCAACGTGGGGCTTGCGGCTATCGGTCTTGGTGCTACTTACTATTGGACGGGGAATGAAGTGGATTCGTTTTTTTATGCGATTGATGGATCATCCTTATCACTCGCTGAAAAAAACGAAGTCTTACAAAGATATCTTTCTAAAGAACGGCAGGAAAGAGAAAATCGTCGCTGGATTCGCGTCGTCACGCACGCTTTGATTGCTGTTGCCAATATTTACAGTGCGTCTCAAGAACAAAGCTCTGAAGTCCGTTCCGTGTTTTATTTCTTAGGCGGCGCGAATGCGCTGCTAGCCGTGAGTTATAGCTTTTAGTTGCTGGCAGGTTTGCAGCAGTAAGACGACTTGACTGGCGCTGTTGATAAGTCCTCTGACGAAACTCCGTAGGCTCCTCCCGAAGAGCTGCAATTAAGGGCCAAAGCCACGTTCCCCGCAGAAAGAGAAGTCGTCCACGCCGTAGCGTTCAGAGCCAATTTATTTCCATCACGACAAGCATGTACAAGTTGAGTTGTCGTACACAAGTCTGCTCCGGCATCACTACATAAAATTAAGCTCGCACCAAATGTTCTAAGAGTCGCATCCATCTGCTTGATACAAATTGGAGCTCCTTTGTTGACCCGTGTCCAGCCGGCTTCACAGCCACCTGCACGTTTGAGAATCCATTTGCCGCTTGTAGAATTGTACACTAGTGAATCTCCGTCTTGAAGTCCTGCTGATGTATCAACAGGAACTCCCTGGATTCTCGCAACGGTCGGTGATGGATAGTTGCCACCCAAGTCACCAGTTGCGGCTCCTGCAGGAGTTCGCGCATCTGAAAGACGCGCATCATTTCCGGCAGCCACGGTGCCAGCAGCGGTGCCGACATTCAACGTGATCGTAGGAGTCGTAGTTCCATTTGCAATGGTGATATAGGAATTCGCGCTCGAGACATTCGTGACTGTGCCTGTCGTGTCGGTGCTACATTCCCACCGAGTCCCAGAAGCAAGCCATCTTAATATCTGACCATCAGCACACGCAATGCCATTGGGTTTGTAGGTCATGTATTTAGAAGTGGCACTTCCGATATCGCCGTAGTCCAACGTGATGGCTCCTGTTTTAGATGCCACCGAAGTTATAGGAAAAGAGATATTTACGTTAGTTGCGGCTGTGAGACGACCTTGAGCATCGACTGTAAAGCTTCCGACTTGATTTGCGGAACCATACGTACCGGTAGTCACACTGGTATTGGCAAGTGAGATTGTTCCTGTGCCTGTAACGGGGCCACCTGTCAAACCAGTGCCTGTGGCTACGTTGGTAACCGTGCCACCAGCACCCGCATTATCTGCGGCAGGTGCCCAAGATGTTCCATCAAATTTTAAAACCTGTCCTGTACTTGGTGTGGTTGCAGAAACCGCGACATTTCTGATTTTAGCAACAACGTTGGCAGCCAGCGTTCCAGTGACATCTCCAGCTAACGCTTGATTGATATCCAAGCATTGCCAAGCATCCGTCACTGAATTGTAGGTCATTGTTTGGTTGACAGTACAAGAAGGAATCTGCGCTTTATTTACTTTATCTGACAACTGAGTCGAAAGGTTTGCGATATCTGCGATTGTAGGAGCTGCAGCCACCCAGTTTGTTCCATCATGTCGTAAATATTTTCCCGCCGTTCCCGCAGGTAAAGACATCCCCGCATTGTCAGTCACACAAGAAAAACCTGTTCCATCGGATTTTAAAACAGTTCCCACAGCACAAGTCGGCAGATTTGTTTTTGCAAAAGCTTTTACTGTCGGATCCGTTTCAGTTTTTAAATAAGTCGTCGACGTACCTTCAAGCAACGCTTGAAGATTTGTGACGTCAGCAGACGTCAACTCAGGAACCGTTGTTTTTGAGCGCAATAAATTAGCGGAAGAATAAGTGTCGATTGTTTTTGTACTTCCGGAAACTCGCGCAATGGTTGAAAGGGGAACTGATTTTAGAGGTTGTTGCGCAAAAGCTTGCCACGCAGATCCATCGTAAAAAGAAATTTTAATACTGCGCTCATCATTGGCAAGGGGAGTGTAGGTGGTGCCATCAGAACAATTAAGAACGGAGTCGTTACTGAAAAGGCTTTCGATCGTTGTTCCACCGGCTGTTGGAAAAATGCGTGAGCCACTTCCTAAAACAACGTGGAAGGCGCCTTTCGTGTTAGACATATCGACGCCGACAATCTGTTCTCGATAAAGCGCGCAGGTTCCGGCTGGATTTGTGACTTCAAGTAGAAAGCTCACCGCACTGCCGGAATAGGGAGTGCCATCTGGTTTTAAAATTTTTCCGGAAATATTATAGCCATCAGCTCGCGCAGTGAGCGCGAACGCAAGATGAACTAAAAATAAAAGAAAAGTCCCACCGAGAGATTTCATTCCAAATAACTATTCGGAATTACGCGGATAAATCATTAGTTATTTAACTGAATTTTACTCGGCCTGTGTATCCAGGACGAGCTTATAACCGTTCGCTGAAACAGAGGTCGAGGTTTTGTTCTCTTTTGAAACAACGGCCTTAAGCTGATAACCCGTGGTCGAAGTTGAGACACCGATGCTGGCAAGCTCTGTTTCAACGGGGGGACTTTGAACCTTGCTTTGCTCGGGCCCCGGAATTTTTCGCAAAATGCTGACCTGGGGTGTGACATCAGAACACCCAGCCAAAAGAAGCGACAAAAATGCGGCTTTTAAAATGTGAGATCTCATTAATCAACTTATCGGTATCCTGGAACTGGACTTTAGGACGTTCAGTTTTTACAGAAATAAACAGATAAGAAGTTGATGTTTTTTATAAAGGAGAAGACGTGAAGCAGTCTAAGGCATCCTTCTGGGTTTACGCATTTTGCTTTTTTACTTTTGCAGCGTTTGGGTGGTACGGATTTTCCGTGGACTCAAAAGAAGTTGCAGGAACATCGGAGCTTGCATCTAAAGGAGCTTTTGAAAATGCGGAACAGTGTGGACCTGCCCGTAACTACTTTTTAAAAGATCTTAAAAAGATGTCTGCTGTTTACGCTGGAAACCGTTCGCAAGCACAAGTGAGCCGCGGTAACCCTCCCAAGGAATGCGTTTCCTTTATTATGCAAAACTTCATTCCTTTAAATTCAAAATCCACAGCGATGTCGCAGTGTCGTAATGAGGAAGGACAAGCTTTATTGTCTCCAACAAAAGGGGCCGATGCGGCGGGATTTCAGCCTCCGTGTGTGACTGAGTCTTACGTGAACAGTGTTTACAATTCATTGGTGGACGTCGGTGATTGTTTAAATATTCCGGTGAAAGAACTTTTGCCGAAGCTTTATAACGAAAGCGGTTTGCATGTGAATACACTGGGCGGCGGCTTTGATGCCGGGGTGGGGCAGTTGACGGTGAGTGCTCTGCGCGAAGTGTTTATGCGCTATGATGGTATTTCAACAAATCCCTCGGCTCTTGATTGGTATGTGAAAGAGATTGCAAAATCGAATAAAGAATCTTGCAAAAGAATCATTGCAGAAAAAAGCGCTTATCAAATCGACGTTCCTAAAGGACAAAAACTTTGTTTCTCGGGCGAAGCCTCAGATGCGGATTGTTATACTCCGTGGTCTTCCAGCAATCGCTGTATCGTGATGACAATGCCAGCAAATCCATTAAAGAACGTTTTATTCACAGGTATTTTCTATCGCAGCATGCTTAAAAATGCGACGGGCATTAGTTTCTCTGCGGGTAATGACACTATTAATGGCAGAGCTTTTAGAGATGGTGAAGACTACAACGGTTATATCGGCGCAGGAAATTTCGTCGAACGTCTTCGTAAGCTCGGTGCAACTCATGCATCGAGCGCAGTGATCAAGCAGATGATCGTTTCTCTAGGATTTAATGCCGGTATTCGCAGTGGTAAAATTTATTTAGAGAACTTCATTAAACAACGAGAAGCAAAACAGAAGTATCTTAAAGATGCAGACGTCGATTTCCAAAACGTCAGCACAGGCAAGTGGGCGATTGTCACAAATCTTCCAACATACTGGCGTGGTCTGGGTTCTGACGACGCAGCGGAGTTTGATAAAGCGATGACGTCTTTGGAAGTTCTTCGCGAATTAGGTCTTGATGCAAATAAAGCGCAAAAAACATATAAAGAACTGCGTCCTTACGTGCAAAAAGAAGTGAAAGCTATTAACGACAATCAAAAACTTTCTGCTGAAGATAAGCAGAAGAAAATCAACGAGCTTAAAGTGAAATACGATAAGTATCGTCATCCTCTTTTGCAGGCGGTGTTTGCAAAGTCTGACGAGTTGACGTTGCCAGAGTATATGAGAATCGCCCACGCGTATTCGATCATCACTGACACGAGTGCCGGTGGCGCACCAGGGTACTTGAGTTTCGTGGCAGCTAAGCACAAACAATTGGAAAAAGAAATGGGAGCAAGAGTATGTACAGCAGATCAATACTTACAGTTCTAGGAGCGGTTTCCGCAGTTCTAGTGACATCCGCTTTCTCTTTTCATGTGAGAGCGCCTTTCTCGCCAGGTGGTGACTCTGCAGCACAAGTGATGGCTGTCAGCAATGTGGTGCAAACCGTGGACATGAACCTCAATGGCCTTAATAGAAAAGTTCATTCACGTATGCCGGCGAGTGAAAAAGTAGAAATTTTAAAAGAAACTCTGTCGACGATTGCAGAAGTGCGCAAACAAAGCGCCTTGCAAACAGTGGACAAAGAAGTTTATTTGGATTATGCGACAGAATCTTTAGAGCACGTGGCACAAGATCCTCATTTCTCTGTCGAGAAATGCCCCGAATACAAAGCGCGTGTGATGAATGACTTTGAGCCTTACGCGGAAAAAATGCCTTCGCATCCGGCTCTGAAGCGTTCCTATCAAATTATTGAAGGTATTTGTTCTTAATTTTCTATTTGGAGAGTTGGGATTTAGTTCTCAACTCTCTTGCCATCAAAGAATCCGGACTGCATTCATTCTCTGCGTATTTCATCGGCATCGAATAACTTTGTCCATCAATTGTTAAATCTAAAGCAAGCTTATAAGAGTTGTAGGTTCCCGCGAAACTCGTTTCTGTTACTAAAGACGAATAGAAAGACCAGCCTTTCACTTTGAATCCGTTTTGATCCTGTTCTTCCGTTGTGCCAAAGCAGGATTCAATCATAGTCCCTTGAATTCGACATTTAGAACGAGGCCACTCAAAGCGCTGAATTGTCGGAAGTGCTGTCAAAGTCTGAGCTTTGGCATTGAGCTTTGCGATATCACTAGGAGTCGCAAGACCGTCAAAGACGGGCATATAACGAGGACCATTGTGATGGAAAACCTCGACAATCACAGTGTCACCCACTTCACGAATGGCAAAGCTAGTTGTCGGAAACTCCGTGATACACGTCATGTCCATTTTCTCGGCGGCAGCCGCGGAAGCTGAAGCGGCGGCAGCCGGCAGTGCTGTAGCGTCGGCAGACGCGGAAGCTGAAGCAGTGTTTGTCATTGTCAATACAAGTGAAAAAAACGAAATAAAGGCAAGAATTAAGCTTTTCATTGTGGTTCCTCAAACATACTTGATTAAAAAAGTATCAGTATTTGGCTTAAGGACACAGTCGAGATTGAAAAAATCGTCAGAACATAAGATAAAAGGACGGGAGGTGAGCATGAAACCCGTTATTTTGTTATTCTCGATATGGTTCTTGGTCTTGGATGCTCACGCGGCTATCGAAGTTCCCGTTCGCAGTTCACGCAGCTTGCGTCAACAAGTGGATAGCTACGCAGAGCTATTAGAAAAAGAAGTGGTCAAGGCGAAGAACACCAAAGAAAAATACAGCGCGATGAACCGTGTTTTGGAGCAGATCAAATCTCTCCGTGAAAACAGCGCCCCTCAAGGAGCCTTGGACGAATCGCACATGGATCTTATAGTGTCTGTTCTAGAATCCTTGCCATCGCAGGGAAAATTCAAAAAGAAAGAATGTCTAAAATACGAGAATGACCTTCTTAGCCAATATGAACCTACGGCCGAAGAAGCTCCGCAAGAACCTGCAGTGAAACCGGCTTGGACAGTCTTGCAGTCGTTATGTCGTTAGTTTGTTTCTGAAAACAAAGGGCCCAGGATTAGTCGGAAATTTTAATTGTCTTAATAAAGTCGACGTGACCAACTTTAGCCTCAGCGTAATGGGTGTGGACTCCGACAGTCTCTGAATCAAGTTGATATAATGCGAGCGAATCATATTCATAAGAATATATATAATTATGTCCTTGGGCAGTCATTAAAGATACTTGGTCGTTAATAAGTAACCAACTTCCGTCATTGCCGAGCTTCAGTATCTTATTGTCGGAAGTTAAAACAAAAATTTTATTACTTGTAGTCACAAGAAGACTCTTTGGTGTGTAGGTGGAATCCATGATAGTCGTCCACGTTAAACCTCCGTCCTCACTTTTTTGAATCTGTGTTTGTTGCTTCAAATAGATATTTCCATTTGAGTCAAAAGCGATTTCTTCATAAGGGTTAGAAGTGGTGTTGGGTTCTCGACGGACTTCATTCCAAGTAACTCCGCCATCGACGGATTTATAGAGAATTCTTTCCGAGACAGGATTGGATTCCCGTCCCGAGAGCCATAAGACATTGTTCTTGTCGACTTTAAGATCATCAAGACCAAAATATGTATTACTGGTGTTTTGTGGGAATGTGCTTACTGTACTCCACATTGCGCCACTCGGTGAACCTTTTCGTATTTCCACAAAGCCGTTGGAAGAATATCCATAAAATGCACCGTAATATAAATTGTTGTTTTGATCGACAACCAGGCGTCCTTGCGTAGACCATTGAAATGGCTCCGATGGATAGGTTGGATGAGTGTATTGTTCCACGTAAGCCCAACTTTGTCCTCCGTCTGAACTTTTACGAACGAGCGCGGAGGGTCCAGACCTGCCCAGAACATAGATGTTTCCAAGCTTGTCGTAGGCAGCATCGACCGTTGAAAATACACGTGTAGGGTCTACGAAGAGATCCGATGAACTCCATGTCTTTCCTTTGTCAGAGCTGATTCCGGTAAACCAAGGATTATTACTATTGGATTTTGATAAAGAACCCAGCCATCCCACGCTAAGATAGCGGCCCGACGGGAGGACAAGGAGCTTAGTGATTTCATTATAAAATTTTTCGGTATAAGCAATGAAGTCTCTTTCTGACCATGTGGCACCACTGTCAGTCGAATAAAAGTTGAGAGCATAGTAATAGAAGCTGGCTATTGCATGAACGCCATTGCTTGTTCCTGGAAATAGGAGGCAGCCGTTAACGTGGCTTCCTGACTTCAGTGTTGACGTGGACCATGTATTCCCGCCATCTGTGCTGCGGACTATTTTTATTTCTGGATTAGGAGCAGGCCAACCGGGAGGATAGTAGGTGCCTATGGAAACTATTGTGCCGTCGCTTAAAACTTCAACTTCGCCGACCTTAGTTGATGTGGAACCGTAGTTGTAGATTTCTGCCCAGGTCACGCCACCATCGGTAGTCCGTTTGATGTTCCAACTGTAGCTTCCAAAATTTGAAGAAAGATAGGCCGTTGTATTGTTGATGATTTGCAGCTCGCCGTAACCTTGATAATTGGAAGTCGCCACGTTGCCTAATTCCACGTTCATGTCTGTAAATGACCATGATGTTGCAAAAGTCCCTTTATATAAAACGGCTTTACTAGAAGCGTTTTGAGCAATGAACCAAATAGTGTTATCAGGAGCCACTCGCACATGCAGGATTTGGGCATTATAGGTGTTTACATCTTGAGTGTAGATGATGGACCAAGTTTGCCCCTGATCCTTACTTTCTTTGAGAACCCAACGATGGGTGTCGCCGGGGCCTCGGGAATCGTACCCAGCGGCGTAAACATATCCCGTAGAAGGTGACGTCGCAGTGGATTGGCATAAACTTTCGATATCTAACTCTGTATCTACATCGGCAGACGTCCATGTGAGCCCACTGTCGGTTGATCGCCTGACATACCAATGAATAGCATCGTAATTATCAGAATCCCATTGGTATCCGCATGAATAAGCGGAGTTCAAGTGACTGGACATAGACAAGATGTGGGCCTCGCCCTCGTTGTAGGGCTGATAGTGATCGGCTACATTCCAAGTAATTCCGTTATCAGAGCTTCGTTGAACGACGGTCCACTCCCAACCTCCCGCGGAATCGACAATGATGGTCCCAATCAATAGCGTTCCATCCGAAAGTTTTGTACCTGAAGTTGGATAATTTTGATCTCCATAAGTTTGCGGAGTTTCCATCACAAAAGATTCATCAAGGCCTAATATGTTTACCGTGACTTTCTTTGTTTCTCCATCGGCAGAGGTCAAAATAAGTTCGGTGGTTTTGCTACTTAGGTTTTTGGGAATGACTAAAGAGTTGCTGGCTGAATCATAGTATCCATCAGGACTTGAGACGACGTAATTGGTATATTCGTCGGTTGCAAAAAGAGTCTGCAATGAAATGGACTCTCCTGAATACACGGAAGACTTTGCTAAGGGAAGAGGCGGCGTTGTCAATGAAGGAATTGAAAGAGAACTTTGCAAGTGGGCATCGAGTTGGCAATTCACCAAAAACGGTACGAGCAATGTGAAGAGAAGACGTTCTAAAAAAGTTTTCACAATTACAGTATCGGGTGTTTATACTAGAAACTATAGCGTACGGATGTCTCATGAGACACAGGTCGTGTTTCGCTTTGGAACAATGGCTTTGCAGTCGATGTGGCGTTAGTCTTCTTCGAAGAGCAAGATTTTCTTTAAGGCTTCTGATACGGCCTCTTGTTCTTTTTTAGAAATCTTCTTTGCAAAGCTCTGCAGCTCTTTCAGTCTTTCTTTTAAAATCGGTTCTATTAAATCTTTTCCGCGAGGGGTGAGTGTGATGCGCACGGCTCTCTTGTCTGTTTCATCTTGGAGTTTTTTAACCAGTCCCTTTTTTTGTAATTGATCAATCATGCTGGTCACAGAGCCGGATGTGAGAACACTGTATTTCATCACTTGAGCGGCCGTCAGTGGTTGTGGGGAAAGGCGGCGTAAAGCTGCGAGAGTTTGAAACTGTGAGGCGGTGATGCCGTGCTTGGCGCAAAGAGATGAAAGGCGTGCCTCTAAAAGAGCCGACAGGCGCAAAGTGCGAAATAAAAAGGCTGTGGCGGGGTCAGAATAACGAACCTGCCCGCTTTGGCTTTCCCATTCTTGTAAAAAAACGTCGACATAATCTTGATTTGAGCCTTTTTGTTCTTTCATCTTGATATCAAGATAAATACGAAATATCTTGATGTCAAGATATTGGAGGTTTTATGGGATCTCAGCCACAACCGCGCACTATTTCAGACGCTCAAGGGGAGACTCTTCAGCTAGGCACAGATCGTATCACAATCAAAATAGATAAAGAGGCGACGGGTGGGCAGTTTTCTCTCGTTGAAAGAGACGTTGCTGGACATTTTCAATCACCTCCCAAATTCCATGCGCATCAAGACACCGATTGGTATTGCCGGGTTTTAGAAGGTCGTTTGAATTTCATGTTTAATGAACAAATCACGGAGTGTAAGGTCGGCGATGCAGTCTTTATTCCCCGCGGGACCTTTTTTCGTTGGGCCAATCCCAGCGCTGAAACGGCAAGATGCTTAATTATTTACACTCCAGGTGGCTTTGAGGGGTTTTTTAGAGAGATGATCCCTCTTATTGCGAGTAAGTCTGATAAGGTCGGGAACTACGAACAGACTTTAAAAGATATCGAAAGAGTGCAAGATAAGTACAACCTCATCCGACGTCCTTAGAAAATAAAAAAGGCAGAGATAAAACTCTGCCTTTTTCGTTTAAAATGTTTTTTAAAATTACATCTGTCTTTGACGTTTTTCAACAGCCAAAGCCGCTTCGCGAACAACCTCACTGAGAGTGGGATGCGCGTGGAAAGATCTTGCAAGGTCTTCGCTGCTGCCGCCGAATTCCATGCACACGATCACTTCGTGGATCAACTCAGAAACACCAGGTCCCACCATGTGAGCACCCAAGATGCGGTCTGTTTTTTTATCCGCGATGATTTTCACAAAACCTTCTGTGAAACCTTTTGCTCTGGCGCGACCATTCGCTAAGAACGGGAATTTACCCACGTTGATCTCAAGACCTTTTTCTTTGGCTTGTTCTTCCGTGATACCCACAGAAGCGATTTCTGGATGAGTGTAGATCACCCCTGGAACGGTGTTGTAGTTCACGTGTCCCGCTTTACCTGCGATCATTTCCGCGACCGCAACACCTTCTTCTTCCGCTTTGTGCGCAAGCATAGGTCCTGTGATAACGTCACCGATGGCGAAAATACCAGGAACATTTGTTTGATAGTGGGCATCGACGATGATGCGACCTTGAGGATCTTTTTGAATGCCCATCTCTTCGCAGCCCACGCCATTTGTGAATGGCTTACGGCCTGTCGCTACAAGAACGACATCTGTCTTCAAAGAAGTCGCTTTTCCATCCGTCAAAGATTCGTAAGTGACTTCAACGCCGTCATTCAAAGTTTTAGAGCCTGTCACTTTCGTAGAAGTGAGGATCGTCATGCCTTCTTTTTCAAGGTTCTTCTTAAGCACATTCATGCAGTCTTGATCCATAGGACCGCCAAGACGATTTGTGTACTCGATCACTGTGACTTTCGTTCCAAGACGTTGCCACACAGAACCCAATTCAAGACCGATCACACCACCACCCACAACGATCATGGATTTTGGAAGTTGCGAAAGAGCCAAGGCTCCGGTGTTAGAAACAATGCGCTTTTCATCGAATTTCAAGAACGGAAGTTCGACGGGAGCAGAGCCTGTCGCGATCACGATGTTCTTTGTTGTGAGAACTTGCGTTGTGCCATCTTCGGCTTTCACTTCAACTTTGCCAGCACCAACAATTTTTCCCATTCCCGTGAATGGAGTGATCTTGTTTTTCTTAAAAAGGAACGCAATACCTTCGGTATTTTGTTTCACAACCTTGTCTTTGCGAGACATCATTGTTGGAAGATCCAACTCCACCTTTGCCACTTTCACACCGTGAGCTGCAAAGTCGTGTTGAGCAGCTACAAAGTGCTCAGAACTTTCCAAAAGCGCTTTTGAAGGAATACAGCCCACATTCAAGCATGTGCCACCGAAAGTTTTGTCTTTTTCGATCACTGCTGTTTTAAGTCCGAGTTGAGCTGCGCGAATTGCCCCAACATAACCGCCGGGACCAGAACCAATTACAATCACATCAAATTGAGTATCAGCCATAGAAGCGTCCTTTGTAGAGAATGGATACACCAGAATTTATACGTTATCTTAGCATGTTTGGTCACGTAGGAAGCTTCGCATTAAGGTGCGAGCAGGCTTGTCTAGACGGGAGGTCAGGCAAAGAAAAACCCCTGAAGGTCTTTCAGGGGTTCTAAGAACGAGAGCTTTATTCTTAAGCCGCTCTTTTTTCAGCGCGTTTTTTCCAAACAGGCTGCATCTTTTTGTAGAATTTCACATCGGTCTTGCAGGCCTTTGTGTACTCTTTCGTGTACTTATTAAATTTCTTATCAAGCCACGCATAGTAGCAAGTGTACATGTAGTTCGTGAAGAACTTCGTCATCCATTGGTGAGGACCATTTACCGGGAAATCATACTTATTGAAGAAATAAGGAATCTCTTGATTGAAAGAACGCCACCACTCTGTCGCTTCTTTTTTATGAACGAAGTTGCCTACGAAAAGCGGCTTACCTTCAAAAGTGAAACCCACTTCGTAACCATGGCCTACAGGTTTGAAATAAGATTTGAAATGATAGCCATAGTATTCCCAATTCTTAGTTTTGTTCATTAAAGTCCCCCTATTGGTTATGAACGTAGTAAAGACTTCATCGGATTTTTTCTAAACGAGTTAACGCGTGGACAGAAATAAAGTTTCCGATCGCAGATCGAACACTAGAGCACGCACTCAGATTTTTTGGAGTGTGGGATCCATTGAATGACTTTAAGTGTGGGGGAGTATTGGGAAAGTTGGCGCTATCCTAATTATAAAAAAAGGCCCGTCTCAAAACGGGCCTTTTAGGGAATTAAACTTCAAGTAATAATCGCTCAGGATCTTCAACAAGTTCCTTAATTTTTACTAAGAAACTGACGGCTTCTTTACCGTCGATGATTCTGTGATCGTACGTCAATGCTACATACATCATGGGACGAATCTCAACTTTGCCGTCAATCGCTACCGGACGATCTTGGATTTTGTGAAGACCCAGGATAGCAGATTGCGGATAGTTCAAGATTGGAGTTGAAAGAAGTGAACCGAACACACCACCGTTCGTGATAGAGAATGTTCCACCACTTAAATCATTCGGAGTGATTTTTCCGTCACGGCCTTTCAAAGCCAAGTCACGAACAGCCATTTCAATTCCTGCCAAAGAAAGCATATCTGCATCTTTAACGACCGGAACCATCAAGCCTTTTTCAGTCGATACCGCGATACCGATGTTATAGTAGTTGTGGTACTCAATATCAGTTCCTGTGATCAAAGCATTCACCGCAGGGAACGCTTTCAAAGCTTCCACAGAAGCCTTCACGAAGAAACCGTTAAAGCCCAAGTTCAAGCCGTATTTTTCTTTGAACTTGTCTTTGTATTTTGAACGAAGCTCCATCACTTTGCTCATGTCGATTTCATTGAAAGTCGTCAAAAGAGCGGCTGTGTTTTGTGCTTCTTTTAATTTTTCCGCAATACGTTTGCGGATCGTTGTCATTGGAACAACTTTTTTATCGCCTTGTTTTGAAGGACCGCGAGCGGCCATCACTTCTGCTGCAGAAACTTGTGGAGCTGGTGCTGCTTTCGCAGGAGCCGCCGCTGGAGCTTTCGCAGAAGGTTGAGCTTCTAATACGTCGCCTTTAGTTAAGCGACCGTCTTTACCAGTGCCTTGAATGTTGGATGTATCCAAACCTTTTTCAGTCACAATTCTTTGAACTGCAGGGGATAGATGTTGAGAAGCATCTGTTTTCGCTGCGGCTTGAGGAGCAGGTTGTGAAGGAGCTGGTGCTGCTTCAGCTTGCGCCGGCTTACCGGCTTCAGCACTGCCGGCTGACGCCGCCGTATCCAAAGTAGCAACAGTAGCGCCGATCTTAACAACCGCACCTGCTTCGTTACCCGGAAGAATAGTCAAAACACCGTCGTTTTCAGCAACTACTTCAACGCTGGCTTTGTCAGTTTCAAGAAGCATTAAAACTTCATTGCGCTTTACGAACTCGCCGGATTTTTTTGTCCAGCTGCCGATGGTTGCTTCTGTGATGGATTCCCCAACCGCGGGAACTTTAATCTCTTGTTTCATGCAACGTCCTTAATCTAGCACCTAAGCGCCAAAAATAGATTTAACAATTTCCGCTTGTTCGATTTTGTGTCTGTGGATAGATCCTGTCGCTGGAGAAGATCTCTCAGGACGGCCCACATATTCAAATCCCAACTTCAAACCTGCTTTAGACACCACGTCGACAAACTTGAAGTAAACGCTTTGGAAAGCACCCATGTTCTTAGGTTCTTCCTGTGCCCAGATCAAAGTTTTCGCCTTAGGATAAGACTTCAAAACTTCAGTCACTTGTTTTGCAGGGAACGGATAAAGCTGCTCAAGGCGAACAAGGGCGATATTGTCCTTCTTCGTTTTTTCTCTTTCCTCAAGAAGCTCGTAATAAAGTTTACCAGAAACGAACACAACCGTGTCCACTTTGGATTTATCAACAGTGTCAGCGATCACTTCTTGGAAGTGACCTTTCGCAAGATCTTCAATCGAAGAAACCGCGCGAGGATGACGCAACAAAGATTTTGGCGACATCACGATCAACGGTTTACGGAAGTCTCTGTGCATTTGACGGCGAAGAGCGTGATAGATTTGCGCCGGAGTCGTCAAGTTGCACACTTGCATATTGTTTTGCGCACCTGACTGCAAGAATCTTTCAAGACGTGCCGAAGAGTGCTCAGGCCCTTGACCTTCATAACCGTGAGGCAGAAGCATCACAAGGCCGCTCATTTGTTGCCATTTCGTTTCGCCAGCAGCGATGTATTGATCGATCACGATCTGCGCGCCATTCACGAAGTCACCGAATTGCGCTTCCCACATCACAAGGCTGCGAGGATCTTGAACAGAATAACCGTATTCGTAACCAACAACGCCGTACTCAGAAAGAATACTTTCCGCCACAAGCAATTTCGCTTTTGGATTTAAATCCGCAAGAGGGAAGTAAGCTTTGTTCGTTTTGAAATCATACATACCCGCGTGACGGTGAGTGAACGTACCGCGAACGCAGTCTTCACCTGTCAAACGAACACTGGTGCCTTCATGAAGCAAAGAGCCGTAAGCAAGAAGTTCACCCATACCCCAGTCGATCATCTCTTTCCCGGCACCCATCGCTTTGCGTGTCTCAAGAAGTTTGATCAATTTTGGATGCGGAGTGAAACCTTCAGGGAAAGAACCGATTTTTTCGCCGATCTTTTTCAACGTCGCTAGATCGAATGTTGTGTCCGCTGTTTTTTCAAAGTCAGCATCTGTCGCTTTACGAAGACCTTTCCAGCTTCCTTCAAACTTGAAGTTTTTAAGCTTAGGAGGATTCTTTTTCGTTTCTTCGTAAATAGACTGCAGACGATCCATCGCTTTCGCGTAAAGTTCGTCGATAAATTTTTGATCCAAGCTGCCTTCGGCAACCAATTTCTTCGCGTAAAGCTCGCGAACTGTCGCGTGAGCTTTGATCAGCTCATACATTTGCGGTTGAGTGAACGCAGGCTCGTCGCCTTCGTTGTGACCGTATTTGCGATAGCAGATCATGTTGATCACAACATCTTTGCCAAACTCTTGACGGTAACGAAGAGCGATATCCATCGCACGCACGCAGCTTTCAACATCATCACCGTTCACATGAAGAACCGGTGTGAAAGTCATCTTTGCGGTATCAGAAGAGTAACGAGTCGAGCGAGTGTCAAAACCATTAGTCGTGAAACCAACTTGGTTGTCCAAGATAAGATGAATCGTTCCGCCGACAGTGTGAGGTTTTACTCCCGCCATTTGCAAAACTTCTTGTACGATGCCTTGGCCTGCAAACGCCGCATCACCGTGAATCAAAATAGGAACAACTTGTTTGCGAGTTTCATCACCCATTTTGTCTTGAGCGGCGCGAGCCATACCGACAGCCACCGCGTTCACAGTTTCAAGGTGAGAAGGGTTGTAAGCCATCGTCACTTTGCAAGAACCTGCCGCTGTTTTCTTTTCAGTGACATAGCCCAAGTGGTATTTTACGTCGTTATCGAAATCTTCAACTGGAGATTCCAATTGCAAAGGACCGTTGAAGTCACCAAAAACGTACTCTTCACCTTTGCCAAAGAAATTCACAAGAAGGTTCACGCGACCACGGTGGGCCATACCGACGAACACTTCTTTCACGTTCATGCCTATACCCTTGTTCACAAGAGCTTCCATCATCGGCAAGAAAGAATCCGCACCTTCTACAGAGAAACGCTTTGTTCCCACGTAACGAGTGTGGATGAATTTTTCCAAAGACTCTGCCTTCGTCAAAGATTGCAGAGCATTTTTCTTGTCATCCAAAGAAAGTTTAAAGCCATTGCCTTCAAATTCTTGTTGCAACCATTGGTACTCTTTGGGAGTCGCATCAGACGCTTGCAAAGAAATCGTTCCACAATAAGTTTTTTTAAGGTGCGCGATGATATCAGAAAGAGTCGCACCTTGTTTGCCGATCAAAGATCCCACTTGGAATTTGGCGCTCAAATCTTTTTCACTCAAACCAAAACGTTTCAAGGCAAGCAATTCACTGGCTTGAGGAGCGTAAAGAGGATTGAGGTTGGCTTCCGTGTGACCATCGGCTCTGTAAGCTTGAATCAATTGAAAAACAGAAAGCTCTTTGTCGGACATTCCGAATTTACCATCTTGGGCAAATTCAACTCCCTCAAAAAAACTTTTCCATTCTGGAGCCAAAGAGTCCGGATTGGTTTTGAAATCTGCATAGAGCTGTTCGATGTACTCTAGGTTCGCACGATTGATGCCACTATTGTTCACGATGATCCTCACGTTTATAGCACAGTAGTTACGAGCGCTAATTTTTCAAAATCTTGGGAGTTTGACACGCTTTAATGCGCGGCAAAAACGCAAGCTTTTGATATTAAAGAAAGCCTGGTCATGATAGCTCTTTTTTTATGTAAACTGAAGGAGTTTAAGCTGTGTATAAGTTGGTGCTCGTAAGACACGGTGAGAGTGTTTGGAATCAGGAAAATCGTTTTACAGGTTGGCAGGACGTAGATCTTTCTGAGAAAGGTCGAGCGGAAGCTCTAAAAGGGGGGAAAGCCCTCAAAGATAAGGGCTTTAGCTTTGACGTCGCCTACACAAGCGTCCTCAAAAGAGCGATTAAAACTCTGAACTTCGTTTTGGACGAGTTGGATCAAGTGTGGCTTCCTGTCCACAAAGAATGGCGCCTGAATGAGCGTCACTACGGAGCGCTGCAAGGTCTCAACAAAGCTGAAACCGCGGCTCGTCATGGCGAAGACCAAGTGAAAATCTGGCGTCGCAGTTACGATGTTCCGCCACCTCCAATGGATGTGAACGATCCTCGCCATCCCACACATGATCCGCGCTATGCGGGTGTTGATCCCAAACTTTTGCCTAGCCAAGAATCATTGAAAGACACGGTCGCGCGTTTCCTTCCTTTGTGGAACGGCACGATTGCTCCGATGATCAAATCTGGAAAAAAAGTGTTAATCGTGGCGCATGGGAACAGTTTGCGCGCGTTGATTCAACATCTTGAAGGCATGACTCCTGATGAGATCATGGCTGTGAATATGCCGACGGGAATTCCGCTCATGTATGAATTGGACGCGAATTTCAAAGTCATCAAGAAGGAATTCATTGGTGATCCTGAGGAAGTGAAGGCGGCAATCGACGCTGTTGCGAACCAAGGAAAGGCCAAATAGGCATCTCTCTTTGAATCAAAGAGTGTCTTAGAGTGAGGCACTCTGCGGTGATTTTTAAGACATCCGGACGTCCACTGTATTAAGTTTGCTATCCTATTTGTCGATACGGACAGATAGGAGAGCTACCCATGAAACCATCCTTCTGGCTTGAACGTTTTCTCCCAAAGCAAAATAATAGAGGAAGTGCCTTTGTTCAGGCCCTCGTTGCCGTCGGCGTTGTCGGCACGATGCTGTATTACATGTCTCCCGAAGTTCTTAAACACCGTCAGCAAGTTGAAAAGACGTCAGCGATTATCACGGCTCGTCTGGCTTTGCATTCGATGGTGGACTTCACACTTCTCGGAATTAAACAGCGTTGGTGTTTTTCCAAAGACTGGATGCAGGAATCTTGTGGAGGCGATACAGCTTCGGCTTCTATGGCTGCGGTTTTGAGCCACCCTCGTTCCGTTGAGCGTGTGTTGATGAAAAAAGAAACCGTGGATTTCTTAAGAGCCATGGGGGTCAGTAACGCCGGGAATATCCCACTGACCAAATTCGATCAGATGATTTCAATTAAGTCTTTCAGCGCCATGCATCCGATTTATAAAATTATTTCGGGATTAAAGGGCTATAAGGTCGAAAATATTTACGTGCGCATTGAACGAAATCAAAACTCCTTGATTCCTGAATATGGTCGTGAAGTTTATCTTAAAGTCACTGTCAGTCTTTTAGATTCAAGCTTACAACCGATTCAAGTGGGATCAAGTGTCCTAACGACAGTGTCTTATGTCGGTGTCTATCCGCGCGAAGTGGGAAGCTTTGCTTTACTTGTTGCCGGAGATCTTTATTTGGATAAGAAGACAGGCTCAGGTCTTGGCAAAGGTGATGCCTATTTCCGTCAATTTGATTCGTTAGTTGAAAGATCTCACTATGGTGGACTTATTTTTGAGAGTCCCGTTTTTGTGAACGGAAGCGTGACGCTTCCGTCTGCTCCGTCATTGAATGTTGATAAAAACAAAGGTGACACCGTTTATACGCCAGTGACTTTCAAAGAAAAACTGATCATGGGTGAAGGTCCCATCATGCGTAAGCGCGCTGACGGCAAGTTGGCAGAGTTTACGCCGCGTTCGTCGGGAATGGATCTCGATCAACTTTGGGATGATATCAGACAGTTTGGCGGCTTCCAAAAAGGTGTGGAGATCGATGCAAGACGTGACTTGGGATTGGACTTTCTTTCCGGTCTAGAAAACGGTTCGACGACAAGTGATCCGAAATTCATGGAAAGATGTATCGCGTACAATCTTGCGAAATACGATCTTAATCGCACAGTGAATTCAGACTTGCGCGGTCAGCTTCTTAAGGAAAATAAAAACGACAATAAGTATGAGTACCGTTTGGGTCTCACGGATAAGAACCGTTTCAATCCGCAAACAGGTCAAGTGAGATCACCGTCATTAGTTCAGACGGGATGGTTTGGCGAGATTCTTAAAGGTTGGAACCTCAGTCAAAACAGCGGTGCCGTTGCAAAGTACACAATGAATTTTGGACGTATGAAGGTGGAAGGTGAAATTCCTGATAATGGAACAGTCACTCTGGAACCTGAAATCAATTTAAAAGAATTAAAAGAACGCATCAACGGTCAGTTGAAAGACGCGGAATCTCAACTTCTTTTTGAGCAAAGACAGCTTGAAAACATTGAAAAAGAAATCGAAAGAGCGAATCAAGATATTGATGAACTCAAAGAAGATTTGAAAAAAGCGGAAGAAAAAAAAGACAAAGCGAGAGTCGCGTACTTAGAAAGACAGATCGACAATATGCAAGACCGTCTTCGCATGGCTGAAAGACAGCGTCTAAAACAAAAGCAGGCGATTGTCGATGCTCAGGACAGAGTTGATAAACTTCAGAGACAGCTTGCGGCTGTGAATTCGCAACAAGGAATTCAGCCCAAAATTCATATTACAATTTCACAAATCGTGGATCCTAAGGACGCCGGCAATAAAGACACGAATCCGACGTTCCGTGACGTGAAAATCGAGTTTGAAAATGGTGAGCTTTTGGTCAACTCCAAAGGTGAACCGATGGATATATCATTCCAATTGGAAGCCTACGATGTCTCTTACTTCCAAGGAACGTCTTTGCGTGGATGGTCGAACGGGAATAAAGGTTGGTTGAACTTCCAACGTACGGGAGGCGGAGGATTCCGTGTCTCTCAAACTCTGACCAATTCCATGGGATTTTCCAAAGGGGAATTGCCGGATGACGATCCATTTATCAACTACGACACAGCCTGCGCGAATCAGCAAAGCACGGCTTTTGCCGGAACGGATTGGTCGCAATCATTCGCACCGAGTTCAAGATTCTCGTGGTCTTTTACGAACAAGTACGAAGATCGTACGAATTTGATCTTAGATGGCAGTAATGCCTTGAGGTACCCAAATGGCGGCGGAACAGCCACCTTCCTGGTAAAATCAATGGCCAAGGATTGCATTATTAAGAGCACGGCCAACTTCGTAACAGGATTCTTTACGTGTGAACGTTTGATTATTGAATCTCGTTCGACGGAATTAAGAATTATCGGTTCATTCATCGTTGCGAATGGAATTGAAATCGCCAAAGATGCCTATGATAAAGGTATCCGCTGGAGCACTATTTATCATCCGATGGCTACCTTCGAATTGCGTCAGGCGGGAGTGTTGAAGGCTCTTGAAAATAAGAGCTGCACAACGATCAATAGATTCCCCGTTTGGCATCCGTATCCGTCAATGAGAGACGTGGCGAATTTATATCGTTGCAACGCGATCTCCCTTCGCTCTAAAGCCGATCCATTCCGCTGGACATCGGTGGATCCAGACTGCGGATTGGTGGGACAAAGTAAATCGACGATGTGTAAGAACCGTTTAGTCAAATTCTATGTTCTTGAAGTTTCAAGGGAGTCCGGCATATGAAGAAGACTTCTTTGCTTAAGAACAATAAAGGTATTTCGATCATAGAAAGTCTCTTGGGACTTGCGATGATCACTTTGGTTGGATCCTTTTTTATTTCCGGGGTCTTGGGAATGAAAAAGATCGCGAAAGACAGCGGAACTAAAAACTCCGTTTACAAACAGATCAATGACGTGATCGAGAATATTCGTCCTAACGTGCGAATGTACCAGATCAACTATGTGCAAACGGACGAAGAAAGAAACAATGCCCTGGCTTTGGATAAACTTCCCATGGCGTGGGGGAATGGAAAACTTGAACCTAAAGAAACTTGTCCTGGTTGTCCGGGAAGATATGGTTTCGTGATCCAGGCTTATCCGGGAATTAAAGGTCTTTATTTAGTGACAGTTCGTTTAAGTCACAAAGATTGGGAGGGCTCATCCGATTCCAAAGGTGGAAAAGGTGAAAGCTCATTTGGTTTCGTGGACTATCAATTTGTGGTGAATTCGCAATGAGGAATCAAAAAGGTTTTACTTTAGCAGAAATGGTCGTCGGTATCGCCTTGATGGGAATCTTAGGCATGGTCGCGGCATCCTTTTTCGTTTTCACAGCAAAAACAAAAAACGAAATTACCAACGAGATCGAAGAAAAGGTCGATAATATTATTGCCGAACGTATGCTTCTTAAGGATCTTAAGCTGTCAGAGCCTTCGTTTAACAATCTCGTGGTCGTAGATGATCGTGGTCATCGCTTCTTCGATTTCATTACTGATATGACGGAATCAGGCCTTGATACAGGTGAGCGCATTCTTACACTGGAGTATGGTCGTCGCAACGAATTTACTTTTCTTATCACGCGAGAGCGTGTTTCCGAGAGTATGATGTATGCTCCGGCTGCCGCTTACGATATTGGAGCCCCGTCAGGAAATCCAAATGTGGCATCGGATATCAGTTTCCGTTCTCTAAACAAAAACAAAGCAGTTGAACTTTCTAAGGCGGCCTTCTGGCAGATCGGATCTATCTTGATGTTGGATTCTCCGGCCGCGGTGCGAGCTATGACCGCAACAGGGCCTGATTACTCCAGACCCGCACGATCGCCAATCTTTCTAGGGGTCGTGACAACTCTAGGGGAGTCGCGACTGACACCGTTGGCATTTAGTATTCCCAACTTTTTAGATACGACTCATCCAATGTATCCAAGTGAGACAGTAAATAGTGAAGATGCTTTCTTTAGGGATATACCGCCTATGGGGGGAGCAGCACCACTTGTTCGCTTGAAATCCGTTTCAGTCGTAAAGTATTATTTAGAGAAGGATAAAGAGGGGAAAGTAAACCTTTTGCGATCAGTGTACTCGGGAGCCACGTTTCCGAAAGGACAATTGTTCGCAGCCGATATTTCGAGAGTGCAGTTTAAGCGGAATGATGCACATGCCGCTTTGATTTACTACATGATCGAGAGACCGGATAAAAAGGGGAACTAAAAGGGGGCTTGTATGTTTTCTATGAAATGGCTGAGCGCTCCACTTTTGTGTAGCGTGGCTCTTCACGCTTTTGCAGCGGACCAACAACCCGCAGCAGTGAACTCAGGGGCAGGGGGTACTGCCGGATTTCAAGGGGTTGTTCTATCTGGACAAGCCTCGCGCGCATCCCAAGAGGGAATCACCATCAATGTTTCAAATACGTGCTTTGGTACAAACTTAAGAAGCGTATCAAATCCAATTTCTCCGAAGTCGACGGTTCAACTTTTTCTGACCATCAACGACAAGGGAGCCTTAAAGCAATATCAGATCAATTACCCGGCTAAAGTTGTTTCGATGGCGGGAAGTGATCAGATCGTACAAATTTCCGGACCCGATGTAACTGGTGGAGCGATTGCTTCCTATGCAGGAAACAGCGTGCGCATCACAATTCCAATCAACTTCACTACAAAAGTAGATGAAGAAGGAAACATCAGCAGTGATTTTGACGTAAAACTTCATGACGTTCGCTTTAAACAATATTTTGCGCCGGGCACAGAGAGTGGCCAGCAATTTATGGGTTACACAGGGGACCTTTCAAGCAACGTCTACACAAGCAATTCGAATGACGGAAAACAATATAGCATTTCCGCCTTCTTCCCTGGTGAAAACGGTTTCTGCGGCGGTTACTTCTCGCCACTTATGGTGTTCTTTGATGACAAACGTCCTCAGTTCACTTCAGAAGTCGATTTCCCGTTGAATCCTTCCGGAAAAACAATGTGGCCTGAAAAAGGCGCGCCGGGAGCATTCATCGCGGTTGATCGTAACGGTGATAAAAAAATCACAACAGCCGACGAGTTGTTCGGAAATCAGGGCGATAAATTCAAAAACGGATTTGAAGCTTTGCGCGAGTTTGATTCCAACAAAGATGACGTGATCGATTCCAAAGACAAGGACTTTGCAAAACTTCTTCTTTGGTATGATAAAAACGGCGACGGTATCGTCCAAGACGGTGAGTTGGTTTCGTTAAAATCGAAAATCAAATCGGTTTCTTTAAAATACGATGCTTCTTCGACAACACCAATTAGCGACAGAGCGGAAGTCCGCGAGCGCAGTACATTTACCTTTGTGCAAAAAGGCAAAGAGAAAAAAGGTTCTGTGATCGACATGTGGTTTGCGCCACGAGTGAAATAAAGAAAAATTTGAATCAAAAAAAAGAACGGCGTTTGATAAACTCAAACGCCGTTTTTATTTTTACGGTACAATCACCGCGCGTCCGCGGATCATCCCTTCATCAAGTTTGTGATAGACAGAAGGTGTGTCTTCAAGCTTGTAATGCGTCACCTCTGCATGAATTTTTCCAGACTCTGCTAACGCCAAAACTTCAATCAGTTCTGCACGGGAACCCCAATAAGGTGTGCTTACCATACAACCAAAAGGCACCTCGCTGCCATCCATGATGATTTTACCACCCCCAAGACCTGCGACAGTAAGTTGACTGTTCATACCCACAATTTGTGTAGCTAACGTCACGGTCGGCTGAACGCCGACACAATCAAGGACGAACGTCGCTTTACGGGGGCCGGTGAACTGATTGATCTTCTCAGCAGCGTCGGGATTTTTTGTATTCACTGTAAGATCCGCACCTAATTTTTTGGCCATCGTTAATTTAGCTTCATCGACATCGCCAGCAACAAGACGGGCACTCGAAAGACATTTTAAAAGTTGCACGGCCATATGACCCAAGCCTCCAACTCCTAAAACAACAACGGTTGTTTCCGGAGTTAAAAGAGGCAACGCTCTTTTAATGGCATGATAAGGAGTTAAAGCCGCATCGCTCAAAGGAGCTGCATCTTTTGGATTTAATTTCCCAAGAGAAACCAAAAGTCTTTCGGAGGGAACAATCATATACTCCGCCATTCCTCCGTCAGTTCCAAGGCCGCCGCCGTAGGCTTTTCCCGGTTTCCAATTTTCGCAGTAATTTTCAAAAGACTGCGTGCAAGCGTGACAGTATCCGCAGCCCCAGGGGCCATAGACAGCGACAGCGTCTCCTTCTTTCCAGTTTTTAACGCCACTTCCAAGAGCTTCCACCCATCCTGCATTTTCATGACCTAAAGTGAAAGGCCGATCAATGCCGATACCACGGTGAAGAACGTGAAGATCCGAATGGCAAACTCCAGCGCCACCGATTTTGACAAGAACTTCTCCGGCTTTTGGTTCTGGCTTTGGAATATCAACGACTTCGGCGGGTTTTCCCACGCCGACAAAGCGGACGGCTTTCATAAAAACCTCCTATAAGAAAAGTTTAAGCTGAGTGGCGATCTTCGCAAGATCAAGTGTTGTGATACATATTGACCGACTTTTTCAGAGGGAAATAATGGCGCTATATATAAGAGAGGTCTTGCATGCCGATGCGTTTGCTTACGCCGTGGAGTCGGGAGCGTTTCTTTAACCGAGATCTTGCTACTCAATTCGAAGAATTTATTAATGAGTTTGATCGGCAGCTTTCGCCGGGAGCTTTGACGGAGTCCGAAACAGACTTTACGCCATCCCTTGATTTCGAAGAGTTGGAAAAGTCGTTCTTAGTGAAAGTGGACCTTCCTGGAATGAAAAAACAAGATATCAATGTCGAGCTTCACGGCGACATGGTGACAATATCTGGTGAACGCCTTCGCGAAACCAAAGGCGAAAGCAAATACAGCGAAAGATATTACGGAAAATTCTCACGAAGTTTTGCCCTGCCATCTCAAGTCGTCTCAGATAAGATTCACGCCCGTTTTGAGAATGGTGTTTTGCAAATAACGATTCCCAAAGTGCAAGAAACACTCAGTCATAGCATCAAGATTTCGTAGGGACTTTGTTTTTACTTGATCCATGGAACTTATATGTTTGAATAAAGCCATGGGAATTCTTTTAAAAAATATTTCGACTCTTTTAACTCTTCAAGGCGCGGCTCAAAAACAAGGCTGTCGCATTCGTGAAGAGGATCTTGGTATCTTAAAGCAAGCTTCGATTCTCTTTGAAAAAGAGCGTATTGTTTGGGTGGGGACCGATAAAAAACTTCCCAAAGAATTTGCCAAAAAGAAACATCAAGAAATCAACATGAAGGGGAAGACGGTTCTTCCCGGTTTCGTTGAATGTCACACGCATTTGATTTTTGCTGGCGACAGAGCAGCGGAATTTGAAATGCGCAATCAAGGTGTCAGTTACCAGGAAATCGCAGCTCGTGGTGGCGGTATTCTTTCGACAATGAAGAAAACTCGCGGAGCTTCTTTGGCGAATCTCGCACAAGCGGGCCAAGAACGTGCGAACCATTTTATTTCTCAGGGGGTAACGACTCTGGAAATCAAATCGGGATATGCACTCAATCTCAAAGATGAACTTAAGATGTTGCAAGCTGCACAAAAAGTGCAGGGTCTCAGAACCGTGAGTACTTTTTTAGGAGCGCATGCTTTGCCTCCTGAATTTAAGTCTTACGAAGATTACTTGGCGTTTTTGGCGCAAGAAATCCTTCCTGTTGTGAAAAAGAAAAAACTCGCTCGTCGCGTGGATGTCTTTATTGAAAAAGGATTTTTCCCACCCGAGGCTTCCGAAAAATATTTACGTCGCGCCCAAGAACTTGGCTTTGAAGTTTTAGTTCATGCCGATCAGTTGTCATTAAGTGGTGGCAGTGATGTGGCTGTTCGTATCGGCGCTTTATCCGGTGATCACTTGCTGCAGGTCACGGATAAAGAAATTCAAAATCTTGCGAAATCAGAAACGACCTGCGTGCTTTTGCCTGCGGCCGATCTATATATGAAAACAAAATATCCACCGGCCCGAGAAATGATTGATGCCGGAGCTCGGGTGGCTCTGGCGACGGACTTCAATCCGGGAAGTTCTCCGACGCAGGATTTGAATTTGGTCGGCTTGCTCGCACGCTTAGAAATGAAAATGAGTCTGCCTGAAGTGATTGGTGCCTACACCGTGGGAGCCGCTCACGCTTTGAATTTGCAGCAAGATGTGGGGTCTTTGGAAGTCGGGAAGTCTGCTGATATTTTATGCATGGAGAAAGATTGGCAGACCTTGTTCTACAGTGTTGGGGAGAGGGTGGATAAGGTTGTTTTTTCGAGAGGAAAGAAGATTTTTGGCAGCTTAAAATAATTTGCTGCGTCAGAAAATTTAAGAATCTTAAAATTTCCTTTGAAAAAGCACCTACTTTCTTCCTAGTCTTGAGCTGTGCTAGTGGAGGGGAAATAGCAACATGAGATCGTCATATACCACTTTAATGCAGTCGAAGTATTTTAATCCTGCGTTTAACAGTGCCATCTTTGATGGTCCCGTGCGCATTTATTTTGCTCAGTTTCATGAGGCTCTGGCTTTAAAGATCTATTTCTTGATTCAACAAAAGTTGAGTGCAGAGATGGTCAAAGCCAAGGAAATCTCAAAAGCTTCGGGTGCGAACATCCTTGTGATGATTTATCCGACGGCAGATAGCTTCCTTCTTTCTTTTGAAGGAGCTGAAAAGACTCCAAGTGCCCTTGAAGTGGAAAAGTGGCATGAGGACGTTGTTATTGGGCTTCGTGGTCCTATTGAAGATGAAAACCTGGATCTTTTGATAGAGACTCTCCGTCTCACAATGGAAAACTGGCGTCCAGCCTCTCTTGAGGCGACTTCCGCTCTTGCGGAACTGTGATATACTAGCTTCATGAAGAATAACCGAGGTCAAATCGTGGTGGAGTATGTTCTCCTCCTCGTTATCGCAGTGGGGATCGCGGCGCTTTTAACAAGCCGCCTAGTCAGTCGTAATGCTGACAACCCTGGCATCCTTGTGTCTAAATGGCACTCGATTTTGAAGACCATCGGTGACGACGTTCCCGACAGACATAAATAATTTTATAAAAAAGGATTTCCGCGTTTGTGCAGCTCTTCTTTGACTGCGGCCTGCATTCTTTCTTGAATGTCTTGCGCGATTTCATGAACCAACTCGGCGTCATCAATCGCGGAGGCTTTGTAGGGAAGATAGATAGGCTCTAAAAAACGAATGCGCCATTTTGCTGGCAAAGGAATGACATTCAAAGGGAGCGGGATCACCGAACCTTTTAAAAACTTTGTGAACTTCAGTTTCTTTAAGTTGATATGCGTTTCTTCCGCGCCCAAGATCACCACAGGAACAATCGGCGATTGCGTTTCAAGAGCCATGCGCACAAAGCCGCGTTTAAACTCTTGCAACTGATAACGTTCCGACGTCGGTTTGAAATTTCCTTGCTCGCCCTCGGGAAATAGCACAATCGCATTTCCTTTTTTAAGAGCGTTCAGGCCGTTTTCATAAGTCGCCTCGGTGAATCCCATTTTTTGCGCGGGGATCGCCGTGGTCTCCGTCAAAAACCAAAAGTGGTGAGTTAAAACGCGAGGGACACGCTTGGCTTCTTGCTGCACGATGTGTCCCAATAAAAACGCATCAAAACCAGAATAGCCTGAGTGATTGGGAGCAATGATGACAGCTCCGCGGCGCGGAATGTTCTCAACGCCCTCGATCTCCATGCGGAAATATTTGCGCAGAATTTCAAGTAAGAAGCGGGGCAGAACACGAAAAATCAGAGTGTCTCGGTCAAGGTTCCGAAGACCAAATATTTTTTCGTTGGGTTTCTGCAGGAAATTCTTCATGATGTTACTTAGTCATCCATCGACGGCGGAGTGTTTATGTCTTCTTCTTTTATCATGGCTATTGACCAAGGTACAACCAGCTCTAGGACTTGCATTATCAATCAAGCCGGAGGTCTTGTCGCCGAAGCGCGTGAGGCCTTCAAACAGATTTTCCCTAAGCCGGGGTGGGTCGAGCATGATCCGGAAGACATCTGGTATTCCACACAGCGTTCAATGCGTCTGGCGATGGAAAAAGCGGGAATAAAAGGCTCCCAAATTCGCGCCATTGGAATCACCAACCAACGAGAGACGGTGATGCTTTGGGACCGTAAATCAGGCAAAGCGATTTACAACGCGATTGTATGGCAATGCCGTCGCACGCAAGAGATCTGCGAGAGATTAAAGAAAAATAAAAAAGAGAAAATGATCACGGCAAAAACGGGACTTGTTTTGGACCCGTATTTTTCGGCGACTAAAATTCAATGGATCTTAAAAAATGTTCCGGGTGCGCTTCAAAAGGCTCGCAATGAAGAAATACTCGCGGGAACCGTGGACACGTTCTTGCTTTGGAAATTGACAGGCGGTCAATCTCACAAAACCGATGTCAGCAATGCTTCGCGCACGATGCTGATGAATATTCACACCGGTTGGTGGGATGAAGAACTTTTAAAACTTTTCAATGTTCCAGAAGGAATTGTGCCAGAGATCTGTCCTTCCAACGCCGATTTCGGTCGCACCCAAGGCTTGGGTTTTATGCCCGATGGAATTCCTATCACGGGTATTGTCGGCGATCAGCAGGCCGCTTTGTTCGGTCAGGCTTGTTACGATGTCGGTGAATCGAAGTGCACCTTTGGAACAGGCAGTTTTCTTTTACTCAACACCGGCAAAAAAGCGGTGAAATCTAAAAATAAACTTCTCACGACAATTGCGTGGAAGTTGAAAAATGAAGAACTCACTTACGCTCTTGAAGGCGGAGCCTTCGTGTGTGGCGCCGCTGTTCAGTGGTTGCGCGATGGTTTGGGACTTATTCAACAATCTTCGGAAGTCGAAGCTCTTGCGAAAACGGTCGAGAGCACCGACGGAGTTGAGTTTGTTCCGGCACTGACGGGACTAGGAGCTCCTCACTGGAAGCCGGAGGCACGTGGTCTGATTTGCGGTCTTACGCGCGGTTCAACAAAAGCGCACATCGCAAGAGCGACTTTAGAAGCTATGGCTTTACAGAACGTTGATATCCTCGTGACGATGCAAAAAGATTTGGGCAAAAAATTAAAAGGCGTTCGGGTCGACGGTGGGGCCGCCGCGAACGATCTTTTAATGCAAATGCAAGCCGACTATTGTGGAGTGAACGTCATCCGTCCAAACAACTTAGAAACAACAGCACTGGGTGCGGCTTTTATGGCGGGACTGGGCTGTGGTTTTTGGAAGGATCTCAAAGAAATCAAACGTGTTTGGAAAGTGAATAAAGAGTTTAAAGTAAAAATGTCCATGAAAGATCGCAAAGCGCGTATGGTTCGTTGGCAAAGGGCTTTGGAGAGAGTGTAGATGAACGGCCAAGAACAAGGGCAATTGATTTTTAAAAAAGTTGCACTTTCTGAAAAGAAAATGCTCTTTCGCGAAATCGCCAGCGACAAAATGCAAATCTCCGTAAAAGGAGCTTTGCAAGAGGACGTCTTTCACTTGATTGCCGTGCAAACAGAAAAAGATGAAGCTCTTCTTTGTCATCATACGGCGGATTCAAAGAGCATTACGACCGCCCAAAAAGTGATCGTGAACTTCGCCTTTAAGTCAGAACGCTATTTTATTCAGACAGAACTTTATTTTGAAGCGGGCTGGGCGGTTTTAAAAATCGACACGGATCTTTTTCAGCTCCAACGCAGAGCCAACGCCCGTATTGATATTCCTGCAAAGTATGAGGCTGTATTTATTCTTAGCAGCCACGGCGGACGAAGCTATTTTCTAGAATGTCGTGTGAAAGATGTCAGCGCTGGTGGATTTAAAATGGAACTTGTAGGCGCTGATCCTAAACTTAAAATAGGCGATCATGTCAAAGGCACACTGCGCTTGGGTGTAAGACGTCCCATGGAGTTTGTTGTCGACGTTCGTTTTGCGCAAAGCAAGGAAGAAAATGGCATTACGAAGCAGATTGCCGGCGTGCAATTCATGGGAATTGATAACCTGATGGAGAGCCGTTTGCTGAGTTTGATGATGGACCTTCAAAGAGAAATCTTCCTTAAGTATCCTCAAAGGAAATAGTGAGCCCATTCGGTGTCACTTTGTCCGGCACGAATCTTGGATAAAGACCTTTGCCCGTTTAAAAAGGAGTCTTTATGAAACTACCGATTCTTTCTTGCATTTTAGTTGCTGCGACAATTTTCCAAGCACCTGCGTTTGCACAAGTTCGCCCTGATCCTCGTCCGGGAGATCGTCGTGAGGACCGCAGAGATGACCGTCGCGATGAGTGTGACTATCGTCGCTATAATTGCCGTGACGAACGTGATGGCCGCCATGGTGGCTACCGTCCTCCTTACAACCCACCACGCCATGATCCCAATCCTCCGCGTCCATATCCTGATTATCCAAATTATCCGGATTACCCACGCGACAACTATGGTGAATCCAGCGTTCAGTTCTATGGCGTCACAAGAAGATCCGGTGGAGAGTGGTTGCGCGTGAGCTTTAACTACGCTTCTTACGTAGACTATGTTCGTGTGAATCTTTACAGAGCTGCTTTGCAAATTCATGAAGCTTATGCGATCACACAAAGCGGTCGTCGTATTATGATCAGCAATTTGTCTTATTCAGGTGTTATTTATTCCGGTCGTACTTTGACTTCGGAATACATCACTGCGGGTGAGCGTATTGTGGCTATTGATATTCGTGCAGAATCCATGGGCGATTATGCTGATCTCAGCATCAGTGTCATCTCCAACGATGGAACTCCTTCCATCTATCCAAGTCGTTACTAAAAATTCAAAAAGGCCCCCCAAACTTTTTTGAACTCTAAGGCTCCTTCCCCAAAAAGGAGCCTTTTCTTTTTCTCGCCATGAACGGCGCTCGAGGAGGGATTTTGCTTAGAGCCCTTTGCCTGTCTCTGTCGCTTCGGTCGGCACGCCTTCCGGGCTCAGTTGCCGCTACGGCTTCGCCGTAGTTCGCGCCATCGTGGCGCCGGCAAAGGCCTCTCTTCGGACAGATATTCAAGGCAATCCACCTTCGGAATCCACGACGTCCTTGCTTCGATGCAAAGATAAATAAAATCAATTTTGGAAATGAATTAGATTTTTAAAAGCTGTTTGGTTCTTTGAATTGCTAGTTCGGTGGATTCTATTTGATCCTGAGGGGCGTTCATTGTTTTTCGGATGGTGAGGGCTTCTTCGAATTGGGCAAGAGCGTCTTTGTAAAGATGCTGGTCGAAAAGATTTTTTCCTGAGTGATGATTCCATATTTTGAATGTAGAGTTTCAGATATTCCGGATCTTCGGGGATGCTGCGTAGGTTTTCGTCGAACTTAAACTGGGGCTTTTCCACTTTTTAGCCGCGGTTTTTTTCTTGTTCTAGTTCGCGGATTTTTTCTGTCATGTTTTGTAAGCGGTCTACGAAAGACTTCAGCATGCATTCGGCCCAGGTTGGGAGATCTGACATGAGTTGTTTGAAGCCGTCTTCGGATACTTTGACTAGAACGACGTCCGTTACGGCTTGTGCTGAAGCAGAGCGAGGGCTGTTTGATATCAAGGCAAATTCGCCGAAGGATTCTCCGTCGACGATATCGGTGATCGGGATTCGTTTTCCCATATTGTCTTTTGTGAAGATATTTACGACGCCGGATTCAACGATGTAGAAATGATTTTCGATGTCGCCTTCGAAGAAGACGTAATCTCCTGGTTTGTAGGTTTCTTTTTGAATAGCGCTCAATGCGTCCGACATAACAAAATCCTTTTTGTATGTGAGTCGTTCTTTTAATTATGCGTAGATTTATGTCGAGAGCCAATGAAATTTCAGTTGAAGGGGCTTATAGCGCCCTCGCCAGACTCATCCGTGTTTCACTCGTGCCGGGCGAACAGACCGTTTCCCAGTCACTGGTCCTTGGGCTGTTTTGTTACTTGTTGGAGGTTTGAGTTAAAGAGCTTTGAACTTTGCGACCATCGTCAAGATTAACAAGACGATGATCAAAAGACCTTTAGTAATCTTTAAAACGCGTCGAATACGTAAGTAGTGACTTTTACGCATCGGACACCTCCTGTTGATTCGGACAGGAGATCCACCAAAAGCGAATCTGGCGAGGGCCTGATTCGCTTTTGCATTTTTAATACCTGGTTTTTTTATTAAATAATTTTACTTAGATCCTGAACATTTTTAATGAACGAAATCTTCTTATCTTTCGAAAGTTTGATTTCAGCAAGGTGTCGCTTGTTCGAATATGGAATCACAAAGTGTTGGAAACCGAGTTTATCACCTTCGCGAATTCGGTTTTCTACAAAAGAGACTCCGCGCACTTCGCCGGTCAAGCCGATTTCGCCGAAGAAACATGTCTTCGCATCGAGATCGTGATTTCTTTGTGTCGATAAGATGGCAGCGGCAACCGCCAAGTCCGCAGCGGGTTCTATCAATTTCAATCCACCAACGACGTTGATGAAAATGTCATTCGTACCCAAGCGCACATCCAAGTGACGATCTAAAACCGCTGTTAATAAATGCAAACGGTTCACGTCAATTCCCAGCGCCGTTCTTCGTGGCATTGCCATCGGACTTGAAAGAGTCAATGCTTGCACTTCACATAGAAGCGGTCTTGTGCCTTCCATCGATGCAAACACCGCAGAGCCGATCAATTGATCTCCGCGCTCTTCCAAGAACAATTCAGAAGGATTCGAAACTTCTTCAAGACCCTTGGAGTTCATTTGGAAAACTCCCAATTCATGAGCGGCGCCAAAACGATTTTTTAGAGCGCGCAATAAACGGAAGTTGTAAGAAGCGTCTCCGTCAAAAGACAAAACACAGTCCACCATATGTTCCAAAACTTTGGGACCTGCGATGTTGCCATCTTTGGTGACGTGACCAATCAGAATTACAGTGATGCCTTCTTGTTTTGCAAGTCCCATCAAATGCCCTGCGCATTCACGAACTTGGGAAACCGAGCCCGGAGCTGCTTGTAAATCTGGCAAGAACATTGTCTGAATAGAATCGACAACCAAGATCTCTGGCTTTTTAAAACGTGCGAGTTCCATAATGCTATGAAGATTACTCTCGCAACCGATCTCGATCAGCGGGGAGCGAATGCCCAAACGATGAGCACGCGAGCCTGTTTGCGAAACGCTTTCCTCACCGGAGATGTACAAAACTTTGTGTTTGTTTTCCGCAAGGCCACCAGCCATTTGCAAAAGCAAAGTCGACTTACCGATTCCGGGAGATCCGCCGAGTAACACGAAACTTCCGCGCGCCAAGCCGCCGCCTAAAACGCGGTTGAGTTCTTCGAAACTTGTATCAAAACGATCCAGTTTCACTTCTTCAAGGCTTTGGTCTAGGGAAACAGGTTTAGACGCTGCTGCGCCCTTCTCAGGAGTGCCGGTAGACCATCCTCGAGTTTTAACCTCGGGCATCTGCAATTCCTCGACGAAAGAGTTCCACGCGCCGCAGTCAGAGCATTTCCCTTCCCACCTTGGTCGTTGGGCTCCACAATTTTGACAGGTATAGATCGTTTTAGTTTTCGATTTTGCCATAGATATTCGGTATCATTATTGGATGAGAGATACAAGGACTGTACATATGAAGAACGCACTGAAGTGCATCGTGATTTCTTTACTTTTTAGCTCCATGGCTGGGGCACAAACACCTAAGAACGATCTAGATTCTTTTAAAAAGGCTCTCGAGCAATTTCGTGCGGCGAAATATGACGAAGCTATTCCCGGATTTGAAGGAATTCTGAAAGATAAAACAAATCTGGAAGAATACGCGCGCTTTTATTTGGCGCAGTCTTTCATGAAGACAAATAAGTTGGATCAAGCCGAAACAGAGCTTAAAAAGATTTTGGATTTATCTCCGAACGTAAAAATGACGATCGAGGCTTCCAACCTTCTAGGACAAGTCGCGCTTGAAAAGAAAAATTTCAAACAAGCCAGTGCTCACTTCGCGAAACTTGAAAAGAGAACTCGCAACACGGAAGACTATCCGGATGTGATCTACAATTTGGCCGTGGCTGAAAAAGGTATGAACCGTCACGGACAGATGTGCAAATGGCTTGTAAAACTTTACGAAAGATATCCGGCATATCCAAAAGTTCAAGACTGGAGTGTCGATCTTGCTGCTAACGAATTTGAAGGCAAACCTTCTGACTGCCGCGTGACACCTGAAGATTTCCGCACGCGTGTTCGTTACATGTTGTGGTCAGGCCTTGATCAAAAAGCTCAAGGCGAAATCAATATCATGAAAGAGAAGTTGGCCAAGACAGACAAATATCTTGCCGACAAACTTCAAGCGCAATTCTATCTCCAAGAAGGGGAAGTGAACAAAGCCGTTGAAATTTTAAAACCTTACTACGAAGCCAATAAAAGAAATTTCGACTATTTAGTTTTGTTTGCATCTGCTGCTGCAAGAGCAGGGGAAGTGCAATTGGCGGTGGGATCTTACTACTCTGCTTATAAGATGAGCCCAAAATCAAAAACGGGTCGTCAGGCGTTGTACCAATCCGCATTCTTAAGCTACCAGTTCCAAGATTACGATGGAGCTGCTCGTCGTTTCCAAGAATTTATGAAAGTGTATCCGAAGTCAGGTTTGAATCGCGATGCTCAATGGCATCTTGCTTGGCTTAAATACTTAAAAGGAGATTATCAGGGAGCTTACAAAGCTTTCTCAAATCTTAACGCGCAAAAGCGCAGCAACAAGCGCGGTTGGAAATCCTTCCCTCAAGATAGATTGAGCTACTGGATGGCGATGAGTCTTTTCCGTCAAGGAAAAGTGGATCAGGCGAAATCCATGATGGAAAGCCTGTCTCGTGATCCTCTTATGGGATACTACTCCATCGCCGCACAAGCGCGTCTTAAAAAGATGGAAGAAACAAAAGCTTCCACTAAGCTTGCGCAATCTTCTTTGCCGACACAACCGCGTTTGATCTCCCGCTTCTCCGCAGGTGAGTTTTTGATGCCAACAGCACAAGAAGAATATCGTGGTGATGAAGGCGAATCAGAAGAAAACCTCATCCTCACTCAATATTCTGCTGATGATGAAAAAGGCGAGGACGAAGAAGCTGAAGCCGGTGTTGCCGACAATCCAGATATGAAATCTGTCGATGTCGCGGCCTCTGACGAAACTGAAGCGGGTGGAGAAAAAGTAACAACTTTCTCAAATCCTGTTTTGATGAAACGTTTTGAGCGCGCTCGCGATATGATGATCTTGGGTGAAAACGAATGGGCTCGCTGGGATTTGTATGACATCGAAAGAAAAACGTCGAACAGAGAATATCTGCGCACGTTGATGGGCGAATACAATACGGCAGGACACTTCAACCGTTCCTCTTACATTGCGCAAATCAACTTTGGCGGACAACGGGCTGCTCATGGTTTGGAAGGCATTCGTTATCTTTGGGAGTTCGCTTATCCTCGTGCTTACTCTGACGTTGTTGAAAAATACACAAAGAAGTTTGAAGTTCCTCAAGAGCTTGTTTGGGGGATTATGAGAGCAGAAACCAATTACCGCCGTGATGCCATTTCTCCGGTCGGAGCGTTGGGTTTGATGCAAGTGATGCCATTCACAGGTCACAAAGTGGCGACACTGTTGGGTGATAAAGAATTTAAAGCACCGATGCTTTTGCAGCCTGAAACTTCTGTGAAGGTCGGTTCTCGTTATTTGAAACGTTTGATGGATCGCTTTGAAAACACGATTCCTCTTGTGGCGGCAGGTTACAATGCCGGCCCTCATCGTGTGAAAAACTGGCTTGTGAGTTTTGGAAATCTTGAAACGGATGAATTCATTGAACACATTCCGTTCTTGGAGACTCGCAACTACGTAAAACGCGTTGTTTCGAATTCTTATATTTACGCACAATTGTACGGCAACAAAAAAGATCTTTTCTCTTACATGGCGGGCGCTGTTCCAGTGAAAGTGAACAGCGAACTTGCGGGAAAAGAAAATTGGGATGACATTTGAGAGAGAACGTTTTCGGGTTCGTCTTAAAAAAATTATTTGAAATGTTAGCGTCGCTGGTGATCCTTGCGGCGCTTACGTTTTTTTTACTAAAGGTTCTTCCTGGAGGACCTTTTGATGCCGACATTGCCTTAAATCCTCTCGTAAAAGAAAAACTCAACGAGCACTGGCAAGTGGAACGTTCTTGGTTTGTACAAGCCGGTTCTTATCTCCAAGGCTTTGTAAAAGGGGACTTGGGCGTTTCGATGGCGCGACCTGAGCGCACCGTGGCCGATATCATCGGACAAGGACTCGCAAATACACTGGCTCTGAATGGACTGTCGTTGGTGTTTATCTTGGCGGGGTCTATTTTTATTTCTGTCATCGCCATTCGCTATCGCGATTCTTGGATTGAAAACACAATCGACCAAAGCGTGATTGCATTTTTATCCTTGCCGAGTCTTTTCTGGGGACCTCTACTGATTTACCTTTTCGGATTTTACTGGAATCTTTTGCCAGTGGCGTTTCTTTCAAGTCCTGCGCATTATATTTTGCCTCTGCTCACTTTGAGTCTGCGACCTTTGGCTTCATTAGTGCGCTTACTAAAGAACTCTTTAAATGAAAATTTTCATCAAGACTATGTTCGAACTGCCAAAGCAAAGGGCGTCGGGACGTGGCGGATCCTTATTCATCATGTTCTAAAAAATTCCCTGATTCCTTTTCTAAGCTACGTGGGACCGTTGATTGTGTCTTTGCTTTCAGGTTCTTTTCTTGTGGAAGTGCTCTTTGCAGTGCCGGGGCTGGGAACGGAATTTATTTCTGCTCTCAATGAGCGGGATTATACCTTGATCATGGGCCTGACATTGTTCTATGGAACGCTGCTGATTATCGTGAATTCACTTATTGATGTGCTTCTAAAATTTGTAGACCCAAGATTAAGAGAGGAAGCATGAAAAAGTCATTTGTGATTTTTGCCATCAGCTTTCTGGTGCTCTTGGTTTTTATGACGGTGTTTTACCCCCTCCTGGGATTTGCGACAGGATTAGAACAAAATGTTGAAAGCATTTTAGTCGGAGCAGGGCGCGAGCATTGGTTTGGAACGGACTCTTTAGGACGTGACGTTTTTTCCAGAGTTCTCTTGGGTGCAAGAATTTCTCTTCTTGTCGGATTGGTGTGCTCCGTATTGTCCTTTGTTTTTGGATTCACTTATGGTGCTTTGGCAGGTTGGTTTGAGGGAGTCACAGACCGCGTGCTGATGCGTCTTTGTGATATTCTTATGGCGCTTCCAAGTTTTATCTTGGTTTCAATTTTATGTTTAACCATGCAGTTGATGTTGCCGATAGAAGATCTTTACTACAAAGCGCTGCTCAGCCTTTGCCTTGGAATTTCAGCAACACATTGGATGAGCCTTGCGCGCGTGACAAGAGGCATGGTTTTAGAAATCAAACGCAAGCCCTATGTAGAAGCGGCCCTGGCTTTGGGCGGAACCAGCACACACATTATGCTTCGCCATATTCTGCCCAATATGTTGGGAACATTGTTGATCCTTATGGCGATGCAGATCCCCACAAATATTTTGTATGAAAGTTTTATGAGTTTTATCGGGCTGGGAATTCATCCGCCTTACACGAGTTGGGGAATTTTAGTTCGTGAAGGATGGAAAACACTTTCAAGCTTTCCGCATTTGATTTTGTTTCCATCGTTGGTTTTGTTCTTAACCGTATGGAGTTTTCACATCCTTCTGGATTTCCTAAAAGCGAAATTCAAGATCTAAAATCTTACTCTGCTCAATATTTTTAATAATCCTTAGGTGGTTGCCAGCCGCCAAAAGTAGTTTCCAAAAACTCCGCGCACGACAAAGTCAGATGATCGTTCATGTGCCGAGAAACGATTTGAATACTGAGAGGCAATCCTTCGGAATTCAGACCCATCGGAGCCACCGTCGCAGGATGTCCTGTGGTCGTAAAGAATCCCGCATAGATAAAATCAAACGGCGACCAAAGAGGTGCACGGTGTTTCGGTGCCACACGCGGGTGGGGAGGAATCAAAAGAATTCCATCTTCACCCAGTTTTTCATCCAACTCTTGTTTCATTCTCTGTAAAGCAGCCAGATCTTCAGTGAAGTCTTTTTCGCTTTTATCAAAAATCTCTCCCAAAGAAACAATAAGATTCGGGAAGGTGTAATCTCCTCTTCCTAAAGCTACTTTCAAAAGCTCTTTGCCAATGGAAAGATTTTTATTAGGACCACGGAGTGTTTGATAAAGTTTTTTGCCCTTTGAAGATTGTAAAGCGGAGAACCACAAATCCGTTCCGCGCACGAAAAAACGCGGATCAAATTCTTCAACGTGCGCGCCCAATTCTTCAAACAACTTTCCGCAATTGCGCACAACCTGAGCCATTTCATCGTCCGTTGATCGCGCACGATGAAAAACCGGAGACGGGCAGATCAAAACCTTTCTGCCAGCCCATTCGTGGGTGCGTTTTCCCAGAACTGGATTTTTGACAGTCTCTAAATCGATACCGTCAGAACCCATTAAAATTTTCGTCATCGTATAAAGATCACTCGCTTTACGAGTCATCGGCCCCATGGAAGTGTAAGGATACTTTCCACCCACCATGTTTTTAAAATCATTTTGAGAAAAAGGAAAATGTCCCGTCAAAGGCAATAAATAACGAGAAGGCTTATGTCCAAACACACCACAAAAAGCCGCCGGCATACGAATGCTTCCGCCGATGTCACTGCCAAGCCCCAGAGGTGTCGCTCCCGCACCTAGCAAAGCTCCTTCACCACCACTGCTGCCACCACACGTGCGACCGAAGTTGTAAGGATTGTTTGTGCGACCATAGACGGGATTGAAAGACTCAAACCAGAAACCCAACTCAGGAACGTTCGTCGTGCCCATAGGAATCGCGCCCGCTTTTTTCATGCGTGCGACAACAGTTGCATCCCAATCCATGACATCATTTTTGTGATGAATACTGCCACCGGTGCGTTTCATGCCCGCATAAGAAAACATTTCTTTAACGGTGAATGGAACTCCAAAGAGGGGAGGTAAAGAAGAATTGTCTTTTGCCAAAAGTTCCGTTTGTTCATGCGCTAATTTTCGGGCACGAACAAAATCATCTTCAACCATGGCATTTAAAGAGGGATTGACCTGTTCAATACGTTCAATATGAATTTCCAGAACTTCACTAGGAGAAACTTCTTTTTTAGCAACTCGAGCCGCAATTTCAGTGGCAGAAATCTTAAGTAGTTCGTTCATAAAAATAAAAAAGGGAGCCCGAAGCTCCCTTTCTCCTGAAACGTTTTAAACGTTGAATCTAAAGAACAAGATGTCTCCATCTTTAACGATGTACTCTTTTCCTTCAAGGCGATATTTACCAGCTTCTTTCACGGCTTGTTCAGATTTGTAAGAAAACAAATCTTCGCAGTGATAAGTCTCAGCACGGATGAAACCTTTTTCGAAATCCGTATGGATCACACCCGCAGCTTGCGGAGCTTTCGTTCCCGCACGGATCGTCCAAGCACGAACTTCTTTTTCGCCCGCAGTAAAGTAAGTTTGCAGACCCAAAAGTTTGTAAGCTTCACGGATCAAACGATTCAAACCTGGTTCTTCCGCGTTCATCGCCTCAAGGAACTCTTTACGCTCTTCAGGCGGAAGAAGAGAAATCTCCGCTTCCATCGCAGAACAGATCAAGATTGTGTTGTTGTTTTCTTCAGCCGCGCGTTTTTCAACTGCTTTTGTCCAGTCATTACCGCCAGCCGCAAAGTCCGTATCAGAAACGTTCATCGCATAAAGAACAGGCTTAGCAGTTAACAAATGCATTTCACGCAAGAACGGCATTTCCAAATCATCCAAAGCCACAGAACGAGCAGGAAGGCCTTTACCCAAAGCTTCTTTCACTTTGCGAGTAACTTCCGCTTCCATTTTCAATTTCTTGTCTGTCGTGTTCTTCGCCATCTTTTCGATGCGCGCATATTTCTTATCAACAGAATCAAGGTCTGCCAAAAGCAGCTCAGTATTGATCACTTCGATGTCACGAATTGGATCTACGGAACCAGAAACGTGCACGATATTTGGATCGTCAAAACAACGAACCACGTGAACAATCGCATCCGTTTGACGGATGTGAGAAAGGAATTGGTTCCCCAAACCCTCACCTTGAGAAGCGCCCTTAACGATACCCGCGATATCCACGAACTCCATCGTCGTCGGAATCACTTTTTGAGGCTTAATAAAAGTCGTGATCTTATCCATACGAGGATCTGGAACAGTCACAACACCCACGTTAGGATCAATTGTACAAAAAGGATAGTTAGCCGCTTCAGCTTTCGCAGAAGTAAGTGCATTAAAAAGCGTACTCTTACCAACGTTTGGTAAACCTACGATACCGACTTGTAAAGCCATGAAAGCCCCTTAGAAAAGTGATCAAAAACAACTGTGTGAATGTAGCCTAACCATTGAATTTTGTCGAAGCTTTTTGAATTCCATCAAGGATAATGCTCTCGACAGCATCAAGGCCGCGATTGAGGAAATCAGGCATTTTCTCGAATTCTTCCTTCGAGAATTTGCCAAGAACGTGGTCAGCAACTGGTATATTCGGATTGACGGGACGACCCACACCAAGGCGCAGGCGGATATAGTCGGCAGACCCCAGCAAACCCGAGATACTTTTGATTCCATTGTGGCCGCCGTGACCGCGATTTTTTTGAATTTTCATCTGACCAAAGGGCTGATCAATTTCATCGTGCATAACGATCAAATGATCCATCGGAATTTTATAAAATCCCATCAAAGGCTGCACCGATTCGCCAGAAAGATTCATATACGTCTGAGGTTTGCAGAAAATCAGTTGATGGTCTTTCCATTTCACTTGCGCGATTTCTGCTTTGAATTTGTTTTGCACAGGCGGATTGCCAAGGCCTTCAAGGAAATAATCGACAGCCATAAATCCGATGTTATGGCGAGTGAGTTTATATTCTCCACCAGGATTTCCAAGACCAACGATCAACCACATAATTCAAAAACCTCTATCTGGTTAAAAAGCAAAGGCAGCTCGGGTGAGCTGCCTTTGAGATGTTTTGCTATTAGCGCTGAGCGAATTACTTTTTCGCAGCAGGTGCTTTTGCAGCAGCAGGAGCAGCAGCCGGAGTGGCAGCAGCAGCTGGAGCGGCAGCAGGAGTTGCAACAACTTCTTCTTCTTGAGCGTTAACAACCGCGATAGTTTGTTCTGCACCAGTGATAACTTTAACAGAACCAGAAACTTGCAAGTCAGAAACGTGAAGAGCATCGCCTACGCCCAAGTTAGAGATATCAGCAGTCAAGAACTCTGGGATATCTGTTGGCAATACTTCAACCTCAACGGAACGAAGAACTACGTTCAACAAACCGCCTTCAGAAAGACCGATTGGTTTACCTTCAAGACGAACTTCAACGTTAACGCGAACAGCCTTCTTAAGATCCAACGCGAAGAAGTCAACGTGTTGAGGACGGCGAGAAAGTGGGTGAACGTCTACTGACTTAACAAGAACAACGATACCGTTGGCTTTTTTGTCGTTAGATTTCAAAGTGAAAAGAGCATTCTCGTAAGCGCGAGTGTTGTACTTAACGATTTCTTTTTCACCAACTGCTACGTTGATAGGTTCAACTGCACCGTAGATAACTGCAGGAACGTTGCGAGAGTTGCGAAGTGCACGGCTGTTGTGTTTACCGATTTCGCGTGGCTCAACATTTAGTTCAATTCTGTTTTTCATGTTTTTTTCCTTCTAGTCCAATAGAGGATTGTTAATAAAATCCCATTTCTGGGGTTAAAAGCTACTTCAGCCTACGCGCCGTTCGGCGCTTCGGCACTGTGGCCATCCGGCCTAATCAAACAAGCTACTAACGGAATCATTTCCGTGGATTCGCTTAATCGCCTCTGCCAAAACAGGAGCGACTGAAACCACTTCGATTTTTCCACAGTTTTTCGCCGCTTCACTGAGCGGGATCGTGTCAGTAACCCATACTTTTTCAATAGGGCTTTCTTTCAGACGATTGATCGCGGGTCCTGAAAAAACAGGGTGCGTTGCAACGGCGAACACCCTTTTTGCCCCATTCTTCAAGAGGCTGTCAACTGCTTGTGTAAGAGTTCCCGCCGTATCAATCATATCGTCGACAATAACGGCCGTTTTGCCAGTGACATCCCCAATTAAGTGCAAAGCTTTCGCCTCATTAGGGCCAGAACGGCGCTTATCGATGATCGCCATGGAAGACTCAATACGTTTGGCAAAGGCACGGGTTCTTTCAACCCCACCAGCATCTGGACTCACCGCAACAAATTCGGAGCCCTGACCGTAAGCCTCACGCCAAGCGCGAGCTAAAGTCGGAATCGCAAACAAGTGGTCCACCGGAACATTGAAGAAACCTTGGATTTGGGCTGCGTGCAGGTCCACGGACACCACGCGAGTGGCTCCGGCTGTCGTCAGCAAATCCGCCATCAATTTGGCAGAGATCGGCGCGCGAGGAGCGACTTTGCGGTCCTGGCGGGCATACCCGTAATACGGGATGACGGCGGTGATGGAGGCGGCGGATGCTCTTCTCAAAGCATCGAGCATCACAAAAAGCTCCATGTAATTTTGATTCACGGGAGGACATGTACTTTGAACAACAAACACATGTTGTCCACGAACACTCTCATGAATTTCGACTTGGATTTCCCCATCAGCAAAGCTGCTTACTTCACAGTAGCCAAGCTCAACACCTGCGGCTTCGGCTACCTTCTTTGCCAGGGATGGATTGGCATTGGCGGTAAAGATTTTTAGGCCCTTCATCACTCGTAGTCTCCTGAGGTAAAAAGCACGTTTGAAAGAACCTAGCAACCGACGCCGTTTTTGTCTATCTCTTCAAAGAAAAAAGCCGCATTTTCCACTCTGCGGCTTTGCATATTTTTCAGGGGGATTTCGGCTAGTTAGAGGCTATTGAGCTTCTCTAAGAACGCTTTCAATGCCTGAGAGCGGTGCGAGTGCAGATTTTTGTGGCCAGGGCCCAATTCTGCCAGCGACTGAGTTTGTCCATCCGGGATAAAAACGGGGTCATAACCAAAGCCAAGAAGACCTGCTGGCTTAGTGGCAATCGTGCCCTTCATTTCTCCTGTGAACACCCACTCTTCACCTGTCGGAGTGTAAACCACTGTTGAACAAACGAATTTTGCATTGCGATTAGGCATTGGTTTTAAAGCCATCATCTTTAAAAGTTTTGCGACGTTTTCACTGTCAGAAGCCTTCGGTCCCGCATAACGAGCCGAGTGAACTCCAGGAAGACCATTGAGACCTTCAACAACAAGGCCCGAGTCTTCACCTAAAACCCACACGTTGTTTTTCACCGCACGCAAGGTTTTCGCTTTAATGCGAGCGTTGTCTTCAAAAGTTTTTCCGTCTTCAGGACGGGGAGTGAACGACGGAATATCTCCTTGAGAGAACACCTTCAAATCCGGAAGCTCACGCAAAAGAAGTTTGTACTCCGCTAATTTTCCTTTGTTTCCAGTCGCAATCCAAAGTTCCATTTTTACTTCCCGGCAATTCTATAAATTTCGCCTACGATAGAGGCTTGGTGAATGAAAAGTTCACGACAGCCTTTTTCAGCAACGTCCATCATTTTGAAAAGCTGATCGCGAGTGAAAGGCACGTGCTCTGCAGTTCCTTGGACTTCAACGAAGTGTCCTTTGTCGGTCATCACAAAATTCATGTCTGTGCCGATCGCAGAATCTTCATCGTAGTTTAAATCAAGCAAGATGTTGTCGTTGTGAAGACCGACACTGATGGCAGAGACATAATTCACAAGCGGGAATTTTTTGATTTCACTTAAGTCTGATAATTTTTTACAAGCAAGAGCCAAAGCAACAAAGCCGCCCGTGACAGACGCTGTGCGAGTGCCACCGTCGGCATTTAAAACGTCACAGTCCACGATGATTTGTCTTTCACCAAGAAGTTTTAAATCAATCGCCGCACGCAAAGAACGGCCAATCAATCTTGAGATTTCTTGAGTGCGACCGCCTGTCATGGATTTTTCACGTTTAATGCGAGTGTGTGTTGAGCGGGGAAGCATGCCGTATTCAGCCGTCACCCAGCCAGAACCTGTGCCCGCAAGCCATTGGGGTGCTTTTGGTTCGTAAGTCGCCGTGCAAAGAACTTTTGTTTTTCCAAATTCAACGATGCAAGAACCTTCGGCGTATTCAGAGACGTGAGGAGTGATTTTAATTTGTCGTAATTGATCGAAAAGACGCCCGTCAGCGCGCATAGAAAGCTCCTTGTAAAGACAAGGGCTAATTTAAGGTTTTTGCCGTGTGATTGTCCATCTTTTCTTTGTACGAGAGCAAAGCGCTGTAGATTTTTTGAGCAAGATCTGCTTGATAGTCCGTCGTGAGAAGCTTTTTGGCCTCGCGCGGATTTGTGAGGAAACCAATCTCAATTAAAACGGAAGGCATACTTGTTTTTGAAATCACATAAAACGGAGCTTGTTTGATGGTGGCTTGCGACGCGTTTGCATCATTATTCCACACGTGTGTCAAAGTCTGTGTCAGACGAAGACTGCTCGCCATGCGATTTTGACGGTGCAGGTCTTCTACGATCGCTGCAATGTCACCTTTTTTTGAAAGTTCGTCGCCACCAGAAATATCGTGAAGCTCTTTGCTATTCAGAATCATCTGATTTTCTTGGCTTGCTAAAAACAAGCTCTCTTCATCTGGCGGTAAATTATTTTGAAAAAAGAACTCAACACCTTTGGCGCGTTGATCGGAAGCCGCGTTTGCATGAAGACTCACAAACAAATCCACCTTCGCGTCTTCAGCCATTTTCACGCGGGCGGGAAGACTGATGTTGCGATCTTGCGCGCGGGTCAAAGTCACTTTGAACTGTTCGTCTTTTTCTAAAAGAGCTTTCAGCCGTTGCGCGACTTTTAAAACTAAATCAGCCTCTCTCGCAGCGCCGTGAACAGCTCCGGTATCAACTCCGCCATGTCCTGGATCTAACATAATATGCAAAGACCACGAAGGTGCGGACCACAAAAGGGCGGAAGCCAGAACGAGCTTTTTAAGAGAGTGAAGATTCATTTTTTTAGAATAGAAACTCCCGCAAACCTTGTCGAGTCTAGAGACTCCCTGCGAAAAGCGCTCTGAGACCAAGGTCTCGGTCTTTTACTGATCGCGCGTGATCGTGACCTCAATAGAATAGATGCCGTATTGTTCGGCGGCATTATTACCCCAGAGGACAAGCTTTAAGGCATTATTCATGTTCAAAGCTGTACCTGCAAACCCTCGAGCGGGTTCGACATTGGCGTCAACGCTCCCGCTGGCCCAAGTGCTGCCGTTTTTGATCACGAAATGAAGATTAAGGTTTTCCCAATTAGAACCCGTTGTCGGAATGTTGCCGAAGGCCGTGCCCGTAAAGTTGTAAGAAGCGGCGTCGGCGGCAACAGCCCAAGAGCCTAAGGTGTTATTGGCAGCATCATTGCGAGTGAAAATCACAGCGTTGGTGCCGTCGGCAAGTCCGATGGCGATATCATTATCCGCCGTCAACATGGCTTGATGGTAGCGAATTTTAACATGGTAACTTCCACTCGTTGAAAGCTGACCTGCCGTTGTAAGAGGAATTTGCAACAATCTTTGATTGTCGGTTACCACAGTGTAGGTGCATCGGTCCGACGTGTAGGTGGGCGTTAATGAGTGAGTTCCGTTATCGCAAATCCATTTTGCATTCATCATGCGATGAAAAACGACCGGCTGCGGGGGATTTATTAAATTCCATTCGGTGCCGTTACAAAACTCCATCGCTTTTTTCGTCGTATTGTAGCGCATGGTTCCTTCAACGGAAGCGTCACACGTACTCGTTGTTCCCAGCTTCACGCCGCCGTTAACATCTAATGCCGCAGCCGGTGTCGTTGTGCCGATACCGACGTTGCCTGCGCTTGTGACAGTCACGCGATCTGTTCCCGCTGTGACGAAACGAAGAGTGTCATCATTCACAGAACGTTCAACTTCCACTTTGGTGTTGCCATCAGCATCAGCTAAAATTGTTGTACCAGCGGAGTTCAATTTAATAACGGTCAAAGCAATTCTTTGAATGCCCATTGTCGGACCATTTTGTGAATCAAAAAGTGTCATGGTGATTTTATCACCGACAGTTAAGCTTTTGGTTATGGTGGAGGTCGTCGTTTGGCAACCGGCAGCTGTGGGTGAAACAGCGAACTGAATAAGAGTTCCATTTTGATAGAGTTTTATAGCCGAATAGTGGGTTGTTTGCGGGCAGAAATTCGCACGAGCTTCAAGAAGATAGACACCGTCTGAAGGAATATCCACGCGATTTGCCGCAAGGTTGGCTCCTCCCAAGGTATTGAGAGTTGTCGCATTTAAATCGGGAGTTAAATCTGTTGCCGCCGCATATCCACCAGCAGCAATATCACTGGCTTCAAGACGGGTGGCAAGAGGTGTCGTCGAAGCACTTCCGGCTGCGGGCCATGATGAGCGGCAATCCCCGGCAATACAGATTTTTTGAGCGTTGGCGTTCCCGGCCACATCGAGCAAATATCCGGGGGAGGTTGTTCCAATACCGACATTGCCAGTGTTGTAATAAATTTTTCCACTGCCGTCGTCTTGCCACAAAGTCGCACTCGCTGGCAGACGAGCGGGATCAATCACGCCGCTCGTGATTTGGGCTGCGTCGATGTTGATACTTTGACATTTAAAACTATCCGAAGCGGATTGATAATAAAGAGATTCCGAAGCAGAGCACGATGCACTCGCAAAAGCACCACCAAAAGGCGTGATCGTAGATCGAATGTCGGCAATTCCTAAAAACGCAGGAGTCCATTGTCCTGTTTGATATCGAAGCACCTGTCCCACTCCGCCTGGAGAAGACGACGACACGGCAGTCCCTTGAATTTTTTGAACAACAGGATTTGGATAACTCCCGCTAAGATCGCCCCCAGCAGAACCTGCGGGTGCGACGCCAGAGATCGTGACATTGGAAGCCGCTGTCAACCGACCTTGAACATCCACAGTGAAAGTTCCTACTTGTGTCGCGGAACCATAAGTGCCAGCAGTAACGGCTGTATTGGCAAGGTTCAGTGTCACCGCTCCTGAAGATCCGCCGCCACTTAACCCAGTTCCGGCAATAACACTGTTGATCGTAGCTGTACTTGTTCCTGACTCTGTCGCTAGGCGAATCCACGAAGTGCCATCATCACGATAAATTTCTTTTGTATCTGTCGCAAAATAAATTCGGCCTGCAGTACCCGCAGCAGGTTTTGAGGTGTTTGCACCAGATTGCAGTGACACGACATCTGAGGTAGCGCCAGCGCCTGCATTGCTAACAAGTTTATCTGTGATTCCATAGCCAGAAAGAGTCGTGGGTTTTCCGCTGGTGATTTGGGACCAGTTTAATCCAATTGTCGAACACGTCCATGTTCCCGTTGGTGAAACAAAGCTGAGTGTTTGATTTACGGCACAAGTCGCTGGCATTTGCGAAGATTTTAAAAGAGAACCGGCGTCTGATAAATCTGCAGAAGAAGGAATGGTGTTCACCCAATCTGTTCCGTCATATTTAAGAATATTTCCCGCTGTCAGAGAAGAGACCACCAGATTTTTTCCGGCAATTTTACTAACAGTGGGATTTGGATAAGAACCGGAAAGATCTCCGCCAGCACTTCCTCCCGGAACGACTCCTGAAATCGTCACGGAAGAAGCGGATGTCAAACGACCTTGAGCATCGACAGAAAATGTCGGGACCTGTGTGGCAGAACCATAACTTCCGGCGCTGACAGAAGTATTTGCGAGTCCTACCGTTTTTGTTGCTGTGCCAGTCACAACAACACCTGTTCCTGCTAGCACATCAGACACCACTCCAGAACCGCCAGCATCGGTGACGCATGTGAAACTTGTTCCATCCCAAGTAATGACTTGGCCTGCTGAACAAGCCGCCGCGGGAGCCGACGTTTTTAGCAGAAGATCATTTAGAGATTTATCAGCAATTTTCTGCGCAGAATAAGCTGTGTAAGAAAAGGGAACTGAACGAATTATATTGGCCGGAGAGATCACATTCCAACCAGAACCATCATGAAACTGAACTTTGAGTTGGCGCTCGGCGGAGTTAGAAGCAATCCACGTTCCGCTGCCCGCACAAGAGTGAGTGACACCATTAACGAAGATATCAGAAAGTGAAAACACAGGTCCCAAAGGGAACAAACGTGTGCCCAAACCAATGGGAACGTCAAAAACGCCGTTTGAATTTTGCATGTTCACGGCATCTTTTTGCTCGCGATACAAAACGCAATTTCCATCTGCGGAAGTAATTTCAAAAAGAAAGCTGACATTATTAAACTGCAGTGGCGTGCCGTCGGATTTTAATATTCGCCCTTGGTAACTTAAACTCAAAGGAGAAGCTTTTGCCGGCAAGGCGAAGAAAAAGATTACGGGCACCGCAAATACAAAAACGTTCCTGAGTGTGTCCATGAACATCTTATCGGCATAATTGCAAACAAATGTGAGTTTTTATTTTGCTTCAAATTGAGATAAATCTTAATTGCCGACCGTCACCCAGTTTGTTCCGTCGCAGTATTTAAACTTATTGGTGGCGGTGAAATACTCCAAGGCTCCCGCTGTGGCAGTGGGTGAAGAGCAGCCAGCGCCGCCAGCTCCAGGAACTGGTCCCATGGCTTTGAAGTTTGTGCCGTTACAGAAGCTTAAAACTTTTTGAGTGGTGTCGTAGTTGATCGTTCCTCCGGTTGTACAGCTTCCGACGTTGACAGAAGGCGCTGCCTTATAAGTGGACAGTCCCGAACCCGAGAAATTAGGGGCAAGAACGCGATTGCCAGAAACAAATAATTCATAAGCGCCGCCGACATCTGATGAGGAATTTAAAACTTCCGACATAACCGGCGCTGTTTTTGTTGTGATATCGATCATACCGATGCGGCTTGATCCAGTTGCGAAATAAGCATAGTTACCAGAAATTTTAATATCCTCAACCACCGACAAATTCGTTGCATCGGAAATACTTCCTAAAAGCACCGGCGAGGTGGGCGTGCTGACATCTATCACCGCGAACGTTTTGTTCGTAGTCCCTGAAGCATAAAGATAGTTTCCGTCAAGAGCCAGCGAGCGGCAGTTGGTGACAGCGTTATCTATGAAGGTCGTCACAAGTGACATGCTCAATGTATTTGAAGCATCGATAATAGCGACTCCAGAAGACGAGCAGGCATAAAGATAATTGCCGTTTTTTACGAGGTCATAGGGGCTGGTCACATTGACCGAACTTTTGAGAGACGGTGCTATCGGATTTGAAATATCAAAAGAGGTCACACGCCCATTCGATCGGGTTGTCGCGAAAATATAATTTCCTGAAATGACAAGATTTTCCCCTAAGGCGAGGTAAGTGTAGTTTGAATAGTATGCCAAGGATTTCATATTGGCAGGATCGGAGATATCAACAACCGTCATGACGTAACCGTATCCCGCGCCACTGATGTAAGCGTAGTTTCCTGAAATCTCTATCCCTGTCGGCGAATCAAATTTCGGATCTGCAAGGCTTCCCAAAATCGTCGGGGAATCAATATTGGAAATATCCACGGCCGTTAATCTTTGTCCGAACTTGGAAGTGACGTAGGCCGTTGTCCCCACAACTTTGATTTTGTAGCCGGTGCCAAAAATATTCGTGAAGTTAGCACTGGCTTCTTCATAGAGGGCCACTTTGGAGTCGGCAATACTCCAGATTTCCATCGTGTTTGTCGGGGCAGCTCGATAGAGGTAATTTCCAGAAATCGCCAATTGTGAAGGCGAACTGATATTCATGGAGCTTGAATACCCTGAGCTGATCACTTTCGGATTTGCAGGATCGGAGATCCCCATTTGTCCAAAACCGTAAGTACTACTTTGAAAAAAGATCATTGAATTTTTTTGCACCATAAAAACGATGTTGGAAAGTGGCATCGTTTTTACAAAACTGGGTGCTGAAGGCGTGCTGATGTTAACAATGGCGCCACCGTTAGAATTGGACGCTCCCACAAGAGCATAGCCTCCAGATACAACAACAGTGCGGGCACTTACTAAATTTGTGGCATCCTGAAATGTGCCGGTCACAGAAGGTGAGCCTGGTGTCGCCAATGAAACGATCACCAACGACGTGCTCGTTGAACAAGGCAGATAAGCATAACTTCCTGAGACGACAATCTGACGACAGTCGGAGATTAAAGCATGGGAAAGATTTGTTGAGTAAGTCGGTGCTGCTTTATTTGTGATGTTCACGACAGTCAGACGGTTGCTGGCAGCGACGTAAGCATAATTTCCAGAGACGTAAACATCTTTAGGCGTGGGAAGATTTGTAGCATCGCTTAAAAAACCTACAACCGAAGGCGCACTCGGAGTTGAAATGTCCACGATGGTCAGATTTGAAGGTGAAACCACGTAAGCATAGTTACCGGAAACTGTGAGGTTGGTGGCGCCGTTAAATCGTGTTGTGTTTTTGACAGAGCCTATTACGACAGGATTTGTTTTATCAGTCACATCCATGACCGTGAAAATTCCCGTCGTCGCAGCCACGCTGTAAGCATAATTTCCCACTGAGGCGATACCAGCAATTCCCTCAAGTTTTCCTTCGGGATCCACGTCCGATGTCGTTGAGGGAGTGGATGCTGTCGTAATATTAAATGCTTTTACTGATCCCGTACCGCCGGCATAAAGAGTGTTCCCGTTGCGGACTAAAACATAACCTCCGCCGCCAATCGCGCTCGTCGGTGTTGGGCTTGTCGGTGTTGTGATATCGACCGTCGCAAGACCTTTCGTGTACGAATAAGTATAAAGGTAACTTCCGTTGACGATGACATCTTCAATCACATCGTAATAGGTATTGCTGGTGAAGGCGTTCACGATGGAAGGACTTGCTGAGTTGCTCACGTCAACAACCGTCAAACATTTGCAATTCATCGCAGCGACGTAGGCGTAGCTTCCTTGAACATCAAGTCCTTTGGCTCCATTTAAATTGGTAGTGTCCGTGACTTTCCCTAAAAGACTGGGAGCCGTCGGTGTTGTAATATCAAAGATCGCAAGATCTCCTCCGTTGGAAGTCACATAGACTTTACTGCCGACAACTTTAAGCCGTGAGCCTGCGGACGCAAAAGCCGTCGTAATCTTTGTCACGTAAGTGGGAGTTGAAGGTGTTGAGACATCCACCACTGCAAGACCACCGGTTCGCGCAATATATAAATAATTCCCCGAAACTTCCATACTGCCCATGCCGTTGTAGTTGGGATCGGATACGCCGGAAATCAAAATGGGGTTCGAAGGGTTTGTAAAGTCGACAACACTCAAACGGCTGGTATTGGAGTTGCCTGAGTAAACGAAGTTTCCCTTCATCGCAACGCCCGTAGCAAATCGGTTCGTGTAACCCGGAAGACTGAATTGAGAAATATAGTTTAAGGTTGCAGGCGTGCTGGTGTCGAACCAGTAAATTGTTTCGTCGAAATCAATGACGGCAGTGGCAGATCCCGTGGTTGCAATGTAGCCATAGCCAATACCAGACTTATCGCGAAGATAACCTTCGCCTGTTTTGTAAAGTGTCGGCTTTAACGAAAGATCAAATGTTAAAAGCATTGAGTTGGAATCCACGACAAACAATTTGTTACCGTCACCGCTCACGTACTTCGCGCCATAGGTCCCTGCGCCAATGATTCGGTAAGAAAAAATCGCTTTGGGTGAAAGAGGGTTGCTGATATCGACAGTTTGCAAATATCCGCCGGAATTGCTTCCGGGATTTAAAGCGACATACGCAAGGCTGCCATTAACCCATAAACTGTTGACGCCGTAAAAATCTCCATAGTTAGCGCCAGTGACAGCCGAGACCAAAGTGGGATTTGATTTTGTTGTGATATCAATAACGCTGAAAGTCCCTGTGCCTCCGGTCGTGGAAACAACATAAATATAGTTTCCCGAAATAGCCATGGCTTTAATAGTGGACATGCGCGAGTCACTGATGCTGCCAATGATCGCAGGTGAAGAGGGTGTTGTCGCATCAATTACAGTGATTGATGAGGCTCCGACACTGATATAGACATAACCTCCGGAAGCTGCGACGGCGGTTCCATTGGCGATAGATGGTGAACTGACAAAGCCCGTTTGAACGGGAGCCGATTTATTTGAGATATCGATAACAACAAGACGACCCGGGTTGGTTAAGGATGTGTATGCGTAGGCGTAATTCCCGCTCACAGCAAGCGAAGAGGCGTTGCTCAGATTCGAATTTGTGACTGAACCTGAAATCACAGGAGCAGTAGGAGTTGTGATATCAACGATATAAACGGTGCCATTTCTAACACCGATTAAATAACTTCCTGAGACCAAAAGGGCCGATGTAGAATTGAAAAATGAATCAGAGATTTTAGTAACAGGAGTGGGATTGCTCAGAGTGGTAATATCAAGAACCAGCAAAGAACCGGCTGGGTCAATCACATAAGCATAATTGCCTTTCACCGCAACGACGCCAGCACTGGCGATAGCATAAGGGGAAGGGTCCGTGAGTTTATTAAGCAGCGAGATGCCACCGTACTTCATTGGAACCCAGGAGGTTCCGTCACAATACTTAAAAACATTTTCTGCCGTAAAATAATCCATGGTGCCGGTGTTTCCCGTCGGCGAACTGCAGGCCGCCCAGGTCCATGAGCCGGTGACGAGGCTGAGAAGTACAAAGATGCTAAGAGCAAATAAATTACGAAGTCTCATTATTACTCAGATCCCTTGTTTTTCAGTAACAAAAGAACTTCATTCATTTGTTTTTCAAGACGGTCATTTCTGTCTTTCAGATTGTTGATTTCTTCTTTCAAAGTCTTGTTTTCGTCGCGCACAGAAGCAATTTCGCGTTGCAGCCCTTGCGTGTTGTTGTCAAGTTCTTGAATGGCCTTTAAACTCCAAGGAACAAGACCCAAATAATTCACACCATAATAATTACCGTTGGTATCCACAGTCTTCACAAGGTGAGGAAGAATTTGCATCATATCCTGCGCCATGACCCCGTACTCAGTTCTTTCATGCGGATCATCTTTCATCACGTAAGAATAAACCGAAATTTTACGGACTGTATTAAGACCTGAAGTCAAAGGACGAATATTTTTCTTTAAACGTCTATCGGAAATGTCTGTGATCGTTCCTGTGAATTGGATGTCACCCACAACGTGAAGAGCACTGGCCGGGGACGCAGTTCCGATCCCGAGATTTCCATTTGCATCCAAGGTCATTTTCGTTGTGTTGTTCGTTAAAAAGCTTAAAGCAAAATTATCTTTTGTACCGATGGAGCCGGCAGCTCCTAAAGTATTCCCACCTGTGCGCCAAATCGTTGACGGTACATCGGCATCTACCAGGGCTGCTCCCGAAGTTACGCGACCTTTCGCATCCACAGTGACTTTTGCATAGGTGCCTGCAGTCACGCCTGAGTTTGCAAGTGTCAAAGCTCCGGCATTAGACAAAGTGGCGTCTCCACTCATTGTCACGGCTGTTGCTACGTTGGAAGCGTTTCCGACATAAATTTTTCCGTTGCTCAAAGACGTATTTAAAATACTTGCCCAAGAAAGACCGCCACTTCCGTCATTGGAAAGAACAGTTCCCGCAGCTCCTTGAGATCCAGGGAAGGTGAGAGAGTAGCTTGTCACAGTTGCAACAGAACGCAAAGTCACAGTCCCGCTTGTAGCACCCGTAACACCAACGCCGTAAAAGTTAGAAACTCCGGAACCATCTCTTTGCACAAGAGTGTTATTGGAGGCTGAAGTACTTCCTGCTGTAGTTGAATAAGCTCCAGCACCAGTTCTTTGCACATAACCCGTTGAAGAAATACCATCCACGGCGGCAAGTTCGGTTCCTAAGCCAATCGTTCCCGTAGAAGTAATTGTTCCGCCTGTTAATCCTGTTCCTGCTGTGATGCTCGTTACAGAACCGGCATTTGCAGCTCCGCACTCCCAACCGTTGGCTGTTTTCGTCAAGATTTGACCGTTCGTACAAGCCACATTGTTCGGAGCATAAGTGAAATACTTGCTCGCGGCACTCGTAATTTTATCAATTGCGACGTCATTGATTTTTGCATCTGTCACGGCAAGGTTATTGATCTTCGCCGTCGTGACAGCATTGTTGGCAATCGTCGCCGCTCCAGAGCCGGGGCCTGTCGCGGTAACATCCCCGGTTAAAGCCGTAAGGTAATTTCCTGAGGGTTGAGCGTCCGTGATTCCATAACCAGCCAAGGTCGTTGGACTTGTTCCTGTGGTGACGCGACCTTTAGCATCCACCGTTACTTTAGTATAAGTCCCTGCTGTAACACCAGAGTTCGCTAACGTCAGCGCACCCGCATTTGATAAAGTGGCATCGCCACTCATCACGACTTCTGTTGCAATGTTTGAAGCATTACCGACATGAATGCGACCATTCGTAAGAGCATTCGTTAAAGATGTTGCGGAGGCACATTCCCAACCGTTGGCTGTTTTTGATAAGACCTGACCGTTTGTACAAGCGACGTTGTTGGGAGCATAAGTGAAATACTTGCTCGCGGCACTTGTGATTTTATCAACAGCGATGTCATTGATTTTTGCATCTGTTACGGCGAGGTTATTAATCTTTGCAGTCGTGATGGCATTATTAGCAATTGTCGCAGCCGCAGAGCCAGGTCCTGTCGCCGTCACATCTCCCGTTAAAGCAGTAAGGCCTGAACCCGCAAGACCTAAAGTTTGCACCGCAGTTCCATCCCAGTATTTAATTTGATTGGATGTGGAGTTAAACCAAGTTTTCCCTTTATCAGCGCCCGTCAACCCTGTTGGGTCTGAAGCGTTGTTTGAAAGATGCAGGGATTTATTTGCAACCATCGTCATAAAGCCGATGTTGATGAGATTGTTGCTATTTAAATTGATAGCTCCATTCATCGTTCCACCTGCTAAAGGCAGGGCATTGGAATCTGTCAGACTAGCGGGGCTCCATTGGCTTCCGTCGTATTTTAAAATCTGTCCTGATGTTAAGCCTGTCACATCGACCGAAATTCCTTTGATTTTATTGACCGACGTCGCACCTTGCGTGCCACTCACGTCGCCAGCAAGGGAACCCGTGAAACCAGTCGCACTCGCGGCACTTCCAACGACAAGAGAGTTTTGAGAAGTGCACTGCCAACCATTTGCAGCACTCCAAGTTAAAAGCTCTCCCACCGTGCAATCTAAATGTGTGAGATTTGCACCCGTTGTCGCATCTGTAGCAACCAGACGGTTGATTCCAGGATTGGCAAAAAGTTTTGCCGTGGTGATAACACCATTTGCTAGAGTCGGATTCGGATAAGTTCCAGTGAGATCTCCACCGGCATTTCCAATTGGGGCGCGCGAGTCTGTGAAGCGCGCATCATTTCCGGCGGCGACAGTTCCCGCAGTTGTTCCTACAGTCACGCCGACAGTCACGCTGTTTGTTCCGGTCACAGTCACGGGACCACTTCCGACAACGGAGGTCACAACGCCGCTGCTTCCGGCATCGGTCACACAGCTTAAAGCTGTCCCATTATAGAAAAGAACCTGGCCCGCGGTACAAGTCGGAATGCTGGATCTTAAGATGAAGTCGCTGGCGACGTTGGTTCCCAGTTTTTGTGCTGAAAGAGAATACGCCGCAAAAGGCACGTTGCGAATTTCATTGGGAGGATTGATTTCATTCCAACCGTGTCCGTCGTGAAATTGCACTTTCAAAAGACGAGTGGCATCCACGGTGGGATTGTAGGTGACTCCGCCGTCACATAAAAAACTAGAGGAGTTATTGAATGAATCTAAAAGTTTAAAGAGAGGATCTGAGGGGTAAAGTTTTGTGCCGGAACCAATCGGCACGTCAAACACACCGTTAGAACCAGACATATTGATGCCATTGACTTGCTCGCGGTAGATCACGCAAGAACCGGTGGGATTTGTGACCTCAAAAAGAAAACTCACGCTGTTGTGTTCAAGAGCGCTGCCGTCAGTTTTTAGGATACGACCTTGATAGGTCAGAGATTGCAGGGTGGATGGTCCAGCGGCCCAGGTTCCAGAAACTCCCAAAATCCAAAGTATCAATATGCAACACCGAATGAGTGTGATTCCTTTACGTTCCATGTTTAATAGTTCGGGAACTCCATAGGAGCACTAAAGGTTTGTGAGCATTGCAAATTTGAAATGAGGCCTATTTCCACCGTTCTGAGGTAAATACTGTTTCGGGTATTTCCAAGGAACAAGACCTTAATAAGGTCACCTCTGAAAGTGTCTCGTTTTGAACTATGAGCAAACAAATATTTGGTCCAGTCGGTCATCCACTCCTAAACGCTGATGCCTCGAAAAGAGGCCCACAATTGTCAGATTCCGTCTAAGGATTCGACAACGCTGATGTGATCTTCGCTAGTTTAATCGGTTTTGACGAAGAAGTGATCATGGCACCGCCGTTGCTTTAGTAGAAAGCAACCCCCCATGGCGGCCAGGACCCTCCCCCCCCAATCCTGGTCGCTTTTTTTTTGCTTAAAACTCCGATAATCTAATTTCTGAAAATAAACATCTTAAGGAGAACCTCATGAAGTTAAAGCCCCTTGGCATTCTTCTATTGGCAGCATTAATGACTCAAGCAATGCCAGCGCGCGTGCTTGCACAAACGGATACGCAGATCGAAGCCGAAGAGGCGACGGCAGACGCCGAAGCCGCAAAGGCGGAAGCCGGTGAAGCAAAACGCCGTGCGGAAGAAGATCGTAAGCGTCGTGATAAAGCGAGAGCTGAAGCGCAGTCCGCGATCAACAAAGCTCGTTCCCTAGAAAACGACGCTAAAAAAGAACAAGCCGAATCAGAAAGAGAGTCCGCAAAACTCAAAGCGGAAGCAGCTGATCATGAACGACAACAAAAAGCCGCAGAGAAAGAGCAACAAGCCTCCCAAGCTCGCATCAAAGCTGCTCAAGAAAAAACACAAAAAGCCACACAGGTCCGCGATGAAGCTTTAGCGAAACGCAAACAGGCCGAAGAAAAAGCAGCCCAGCTTCGTGATCAAGCTAAGGATCAGGAAAAGCAAGCTGCTGAAGCAACAAACGCCGGAATGCAGGCAACAAAAGAAGCAGAAGCCGAAAAAGCAGAAGCGGCAAAGGCAGAACAGAATCTTTCCAAAGCGAAGCTTCTAACCCAAAAAGCGGTGGCAGAAGCCAAAGCTCGTGAAGCGAAGGCGAAACAAGAAATCGCTAGAGCCGAAGCGGACAAAGCCAAAGCTGAGGCCGAGATGGCTCGTCTTAAAGTGCAAGAAGAGCAGTCGAAAGCTTTGACTGAAAAAATGGATAGCGAGTTAAAGTCTGCTCAATCTGCATCTAAAGAAGCGGTTCAACAAGCGGAAGTAGAACGCAAAAAAGTGACTGAGATCAAGGCTCAGGAAGAAAAAGCGAAACAAGCCGCAGCTAAAATTCGCCAGGAACTTGAGGGCAATCGTAATAATCTTAAGAAAGAACAGGCGACAGCTAGCTTAGAAATCGCTCGCTCTAAAAAAATCATCGCAGAAAGTGAAGCCGAAGCCACGCGTGCCGAAGCCGAACTAAAACGTCTGCGTGACGAGGCCGAAAGAGCCAAAGCGGAAAGAGAAAAATTAGAACAGCTTGCAGAGAATGCAAAAAACAAAGCGGAAGAAGCGAAAATTAAAATGGAGACCGGAAAGGCCGAAGCCGAAGCTGAAAAAATGAAACTTGAAGCTTCGAAAATCAGAGCCGAAAACAATCTTCCGACGAAAACCAAAAAGAAAACAAAATAATCAAAAAAAGGGGCCAAGGAAACTTGGCCCTTTTTATTTCTAGTGTTCGTGCGGTCCTTTAGCATAATTTGTCATCCCTTGAAAATCGATAGCGACAACGGGCTCGTTACCGACAACCCAGGCATCATGTCCCGGCGGCGTGAAGGCTACTTCGCCACCCTTAAAGTCTACTTCAGTTCCATCATTCATTTTCACGTGAAGAGTTCCTGAGATCATGTATTGAAAGTGCGTAACCTCACAGCTTTCAGTCTTAGCGATGGGTTTTACAGATGTGGACCAGCGCCAGCCGGGCTGTAAGGTAATAAGGCCGACGGTAGATCCATTGACTTCCACTAACTCCAGTTTGCCTTTTGGAAAATCGCGAACCTCGTCTGCTTTTGAAAAACTTTTTTTAGAAAAACTTCCTGTCCCTGTTTCGGGAGTTCTTTTTTCGGGCTGTCCCGGCGTCAATTGAGTTGCCATGGCGACCCCCTTTCATGATGAAATTTTACTCCTTTGAGCGACCTCGTCATATCTGTGAATTAGCACCGAACTTAGGTACCAGGTACCTTTTTCCCTTGCCGTATTTAGGCAACCTAGGCAGACAGAGACCTGTCAGATACTTTTTGTGAGAGAAGGCTGAGTCCCATCCTTGCACGTTAAAAGGTAAGAAGAGCGAGGTCTCATTTTGAAACAGTTTTTGCTGATTGCATCCATTCTGATTTTAAGTCTTTCACAATTTCCTGCTCAGGCAGCGGAGCAATGCTCGTCGCTCTTCTTGTTTCGTCCTACAGAAGTTTCGGATCGAGTTCAAAAAAATAAATTTGTTACGAACCGTGATATTCTTGAATACCGTCACGTGCTTCATAAAGATTTCACAGACAGTCTTATCAAACTCACACCAGAGCAGCACTGGGTTGACCTCGGTGCGGGTAAAGCCAACGCACAAATTTCCTATATTAAATCTTTGCCAAGTCCTCAAATGGCGCCGCATGCGACAGCGGTGGCTTTTAAATTAGACCGCTGGTTTTCTCCGCCAAAGTTTGATGGAAAGCTTGAGATCAAAGAAGGTGCGTTTGAATTACAGCCCACATCGACATGGAAAAAAGCCGATCTTGTAACGGATGTTTTCGGAGTGATTTCTTACACCCACGATCTTTCAACATCGCTTCAGAAAGTTTTTGATCTTATGAATGTGAACGGGGAGCTTTATATTTTTGCCACCCACTATGCGACAAGTATTAAAATCTCTGAAGGAAAGCATCTTCCGATTTTTGATTATCTCGCAACGATTGACGGCCTTAAAGTTGAAGGCCGCTATGGAGTCATGAAAATCACGAAAGAAAAAGAAAATATCGTGATTCCGCCTATGGAACTGGTGAAGTACCATGACGATGCTCCACCGTCCCGGGCGTTTCAGATTGTTTATTAATCAAATCGTGAGCAGCTTGCTCATAGAAAGATTTTGGCGCGAAAACTCGGGCCGCCACGTTGGCGATAACTGAGGAAAGCATCAGATACAAAATAATCTCGTGCGAATCACTCATCTCTAAAACCAGAACGAACGAAGTAAACGGTGTGCGTGTGATGCCTGTCAAAAAAGCCACCATGCCGACCATGATCATCAGTTTGGCATTCGTAAAGCCAAATAATTGACTGAAGTACTGTCCCATCGCTGCGCCACTAGCTAGGGCCGGAGCAAAGACACCGCCGATAACGCCACCGATATAAGTAAAGAAGTTTCCGAAAATTCGAGAAATCGGCAGAAGCGGACTTGCGGGTTCATGCGGATTTTTAAGAAGTTCAATCATCACGGATTTTCCGGCACCGACCGTGCTTGGACCGCAAAGATAGATCGTAAGACTTAAAAGACCTCCGCACATTAAGGTCATTGCTACTTTAATCCAAAATGACTGCGAAGCTCTCCACTTTGTGATGCGATAAAGACTTTCTGCAAACAAGCCACTACTCATCCCAACAATGGCGGCAATAACAATGGTTTGATAAAGAACGTAAGCAGGAAACTGGCCGAAGCTGGTGTTTCCGAGGTAAAGATAATTTCCCAAAAAAAGCTGCGCCAAAATACCGGCGATGATGACCGCTTGAAAAACAGCCGTGCGCACTACGCTGATATGTGTTTTCGAAAGTTCTTCAATGGCAAAAACAATTCCGCCTAAGGGCGTATTAAAGGCTGACGCGAGACCCGCAGCACCACCAGCAAGAATCATGGCGGGCAGTTGAGGTTTTGGAAATCTCTTCGGCCAGAAACGCGAAATCTGATAAAATACAGAAGTTGAAACTTGCAACGTCGGACCTTCGCGTCCTGAGACCCCGCCGCCGAGAACGCAAATACAAGAACCAAGAATCTTTGTGATCAACATCGGAATACTTAAAAGCTTTTTCAAAAAGGGATGGTTCTCATTGGAAAGTTCGACTGCCGCAATGACTTGCGGAATACCGCTCCCGATCGCCTCTTTAGAAAAGAAATATCCAATTAAAAAAGAAGCTAAAAGAGCAAGAGGTGCCGTGACTAATAAAATAGAATCTTTCGAGTGCGACAACGCCCACTCTTCACATATTTTAAAAATGATGTTGTAACCAACGGCTATGGCGGCAGCGACTCCGGCAGAAATCCAAAATGGAAGATTGAAAAAAACTTTGTGGCGAGCCGCTTTAAGATGCGGACTATGAAGAATATCTTTTGGTTGCATAGGCGTTAAGGTAACACCAATAAAGCGGAGGCGCATATCCCTCCGCATCGACGCACTGCCTTAGGTCTGACCGAGTGGAAGTGCTGGAACTTCGTCAGTACCTTTGTAGTAAACTGTTTGTGTCGGATATGCGAAGTCTACTTTCAATCCCGCTGCAATTTTGAGGATCTCTATGAAAATTGCCTGTTGATGTTCAAGCTCCTCAGCTCCGGTGAAAACTTCCAAATGGAAATTCACCAACACATCTAAAGAAGAAGCGTTGTAGTTGTTAAAGCGGACCGTCACAGTTTCCGGATTTACTTTCGGGTGTTTGGTGATGAGGTAACGGACCTGCTCACAGAACTGTTCAATTTTTTCTGGAGGAGTTTCGTAAGTTAAACCCAAAATCTGACGAATGCGACGGGCAGGGCGGATTCCCATATTGTCGATGGTTTCTTTTGCCATCATCGCATTGGGAATTGTGATCACAGAATTATAAAACGTGCGAATGCGTGTTGAACGAAAGCCAATATCTTCTACAGTGCCTTCCATGTCTTTGATTTTTACCCAATCGCCCACTTTAAAAGGATGATCGAATAAGATCGTGATCGAACCAAAAAGATTCGCCGCTGTGTCTTGCGCTGCCAAAGCGAGGGCCAAACCTCCCAGTCCCAGACCGGCAAGGATGGACATCACATTCAAACCAAAACTTTGCAAGGCAATCAGGATACCTAAAACGACAACCAACACCTTCATGGATTTTGTCGCAAAAGGCACAAGCTGATCGTCGTAAGTGCTTTCTGTTTTAGCGGCCATCTCTTTAAGAACATTTCCGCCAGCATCTACAGCGTAGTAAACCAAACGGATCGCATAAAGAGCTAAAAGGCCGCGCAAGAAATGGTTGTAGTAAATTTCAAACTTGCCTGTAAGCCCAATCGCATCGCCTGTGGCAAACCAAAAAAAGATCACCAAGATCCAAGCAATAGGGCGCTCAACTTTCAGATTTAAAAAGTGCGCAGAAAAACTAGTTGGGAATTTTTTTGTGAAGGGATTGTGCTTTTTAATTTCTTTAAGAACGAACTGAATAATAGGACGAAGAACGATTCCCAAAGTGATAGCGATTGCAAGCACACACCATTTCCAGTTCGGCATCACAAAATAAGTCGTCTTTAAAAGATTTGCGATTTCAGCTGAAAAAAAGGACGACTCTTCAAAAATATATTTTTCCATTTATAGCTTCTCTATTGTTGCAAGTTACATCATTTGAAGATTTTTGCCGGAGTAGATCATGATCAAGATCACGATTCCCAAGGCGATACGGTAGTAACCGAAGCCTCTAAATCCGTAGCGAGTCACTATACCGATAAAAAATTTGATCGCAAGCATCGCGACAATGAAGGCCACGAAGCAGCCGATCGCTAAAGTGCTGATCTGGGCAGGTTCAATTGTCTTGTAGATTTTTAACAATTTATATCCTGTGGCTGCGGCCATTGTTGGGACCGCTAAAAAAAATGAAAACTCCGCTGCCTCTTTTTTATTCATGCCAAGTGTCAACCCGCCCATGATCGTCGCTCCAGATCTGGACACACCCGGGATCATCGCGATGGATTGAAAGAGTCCCAGCTTCACGGCATCTATATATGATAGGTCACTTGTCTTGCGTCCCATCGACGTCAGATGTGCGAAGATTTTGTCGGACCACACTAAAATGACGCCGCCCAGAATTAAGGCCCATGCGACGATTTGCACGCTTCCTAAAAGATGATCGACAACATCTTTAACGATAAAACCAATGACGGCTGTCGGGAGAAATGCCACGAAAAGTTTTTTATAGAAGCTCCAGTTAGGAAGAAAACGTCTCCAGTAAAGAACAAGTACTGACATGATTGCGCCGAATTGGATGATAACTTCAAAGGCCTTTGTGAAAGCACTCTCTTCAATGCCCATCATGGAGCTGGCAATCACCATGTGACCCGTTGATGAGATCGGTAGAAATTCCGTAATGCCTTCGATAATTCCCAAGATGATCGCGTGCAGATGACTCATATGATGTTCCTCATTTGGATGTTGAAAATCAGCGGACATCATTCTTGAAAAGTTCGCAAGTGGGTTCAATATTCGATGGAATGTGTCAAAAAATTTAAGATTTATTTAAGATTTTCCTATTCTTTGTGGTTCAAATCTGAATATGATTTTTTCACCACGGAGGGGGTTATTATATGAAACGTGCATTATTATTAGGTGCATTGTTGTTCGGTTCACAGGCATTCGCAGGCGAATATCTAGTGAAATATTCCAACACAAGCGCTCTCAACATGCTTAACACGGTCGCAATGTCTAAAGTTGCAACGATCCAAATGATGGATCACAACGCAAACGCTAGCCTTGTAAAAGTGAACATCCAGAAGTCTCACGAAGCGCAAGCTTTGGCGTCTCTTCTTTCTCAACCAGGCGTTGAGTACGTTGTTCCTAACTTCAAAATCAGAGCTTTCACTGCGCCAGTTGATGCTGCTGCGTTGAAAGAACAGTGGGCGATTGCAAAAGTTCAAGCTGAAAAAGCTTGGCAACGTGCCGGCAATAAGGGGAGCCGTAACGTTATCGTCGCTGTTATCGATACTGGTGTTGACTACAAACACCCATCTTTGGCTCCAAACATGATCCAAGGTTATGACTTCAAAGAAAACGATGCAGATCCAATGGATAAAACGGGTTTCCAAAATCCAGGTCACGGTACTCACTGCGCTGGTGCAGTAGGTGCGACTGGTTTGGTTGACGGTGGGACAATTGGTTTGTCTCCTGAAGTTTCTATCATGCCACTTCGCTTCTTGGGTGAAGACGGTTCTGGTGATCTTAACAACGCGATCAAAGCAATTGATTACGCAGTTGAAAAAGGCGCGCAAATCATCTCTGCATCTTGGGGTGCAGCGGTTCCTCGCTCTACAGCGGCTCCTCTTCTTGAGGCGATCAAACGTGCTGACGATAAAGGTGTTATCTTCATCGCGGCTGCTGCGAACGATGGTAAAAACAACGATAAAACTGAAATGTATCCAGCAAACAACGGATACCCTAACTCAATCACAGTTGCGGCTTCAGGTCCTTCTGATGCAAAACCATCTTGGTCAAACTACGGAACTGCAACAGTTCACGTAGCTTCTCCTGGTGAAAACATCATGAGCACATTGCCAAACAATAAGTATGGAAACCTTTCTGGTACTTCAATGGCAACTCCGCTTGTGTCAGGCCTTGTAGCTTTGATGAAAGCTCAAGATCCATCGCTTACTGGTGCTCAGGTTCGTGCGATCCTTCAAACGACAGGTGCTAAAGTTTCTATCGAGACTGCATGTAACTGCCGTGTTGACGCTTTCGAAGCTGTTGACGCTGTTATCGCTAAGAAAATGGTTCTTGTTCCTGCTGCAGCAACAATCCAACCATCTTCAACTTTGGCATTCTCTGTTCTTCACGGTAAAGCTCCGTTCAAGTTCGCTTCTAGCAACACTTCAGTTGCTTCTATCGACAACAACGGTACTTTGACTGCGGCTGGTAACGGTACAACAACTGTGACTGTGACTGACGCTGACGGAAAAACAGCTTCTTCATTGAACATCAATGTTGGCGCTAAATCAGGTGGCAACCAACCACCAAATCCTGGTCAACCTCCAGGACAAGATCCAGGCAACCCAGGTGAGCCAGGCGACTGCCCACTTGGTGATCCAGCGATCTGCCAAATCATCTGCCAGATCCAACCAGATCTTCCATTCTGCAAATCTAACTAAGCAGAAAAATGAGAAAGGCTCCCGAGAGGGGGCCTTTTTTATTTCCGTCTTATTCGTGAAATTCCACGTGTGATACATTAAATTTTTCTAAATACGTTCGTATTTTGTACAAGTCCATTTAGCGAACCCCGTTCTATTCCGATAAAAAAGTATGCGGAACGTACAGGTACTTCTCAATTTGGTACTGCTATTGGGGGCAGGGTGCAGCCTTAATTCCAAGCTCACGGATTTTAATGCGTTAACACCTCCCGTCCTTTTGGATTCCAACGGAGATCGTTTGGAATCACTCGTTATTAATTCCGGTACAAACTTAAGCTCCGTAAAACTTCAAGGGGAGTGCTACTACGAAGACCAAGAAATTCAGGTCTCTTTTGTTCCGCAGAATTCTTCTTTATCCGTCAGTGACACTCGAAATTTTAAAGCGCTTTGCAAAAATAAAAAATTTTCTTTGAACGTCGACACTCAAAACTGGAGCGATACGGATTATCGGATTGTTCTTGCGGTCACGTCCTTAGCGGGAGTGAGTTCCAGCAGTGAGTCCGCAGCTTTGAAAGACGTTGTTGCTCCTGTTGTCTCTTTCGGTGCTCCGATTTCTGCGGAAGTGGGAAATGATTTTGCAGGTGCCGTTCCCGTGGGCGGAGCATGTGAATCCGATGACGGCCCTGTTGAAATTTTAAGTGAGGGTGTTTTATTAAATACTTTCACGTGTCTTGGGGGAAGTTTTTCTGGAGCTGTCTCTGTGGCGGGGCTTGATGAAGGCCTTCGCACATTCACAGTTCAACAAAAAGATCTCGCGGGAAATATCGGAACAAACGTCAGTACAACGTTTAACAAAGACACGGTGGCACCTCTTCTTCCCGTGACCTTAGGATCTTTAGGAAGTTCATTAAGCAATGACGATACCCCTCGCACGGTGACGGTGGGAACTCCGACAGACGGCGGAACTCAGTACAAATACATTGTGGTGAAAGACACGGACTGCTCTGGTCAGTGGGCAGCCATTATGGCTACAACGCCTGTGCCTGCGGGAACACCTATTTCGTTAAGTTTTAGTGGAGATGGAACTTATCGCATTTGCACAATTGGTGGCGACCAAGCGAATAACTGGCAAGGTCCTTCTTCCGTGATTGAAAGCTCTGTTGTGGTGATTGATAAAACGGCTCCGGCTTTGACCATCACAGCTCCTCTTGCGGGAGCTAAATTTCAATCAGCCTTTACCTTATCAGGAGCGTGTGAAGCGGGATTAACAGTCAATATTTCCGGCGACTTTACCCCAAGTCCGACAACGACTCCTTGTTCCGTTACGGGAACCTACACTGTAAATTTGTCTTTGACGGGTGTTGATGGTGCAAAAAATATTTCTGTTTCCTCCACGGATGCGGCGGGAAATGCTTCCTCAATTGCACTTTATTCAGTGACAAAAGATACGACAATCATTCCGCCGAATGTGACTCTTAATACTCCTGCAACAACAAATGCGGCGTTAGCAAAATTCACGGTGAATGATTGTAGTGACCATACATTTATTCTGATGAAAGAACAAAACACGCCACCAGCCCTGGGTGATTCTGGATGGATTTCTTGTTCAAAGGCGGCGCAAAATTATATTTACGATTTAAGTGCTAGCGATCAACAAGGTTTAAGAAACGTGCGCTTCTATGCACGCGACGAAGCAGGAAATATTTCTACCGCCACTGTCTTCACGATCACTTACGATAGCAAGGCGCCGATCTTAAGCCTTGATCCTGTGCCTACACTTGCCATCAACGTTTCTTATCCTTTTGTGGTGTACGTGACAGAAACCACCGTGTCGGCATCGGCCGTTTTGACATTGCAGTACTCCACAAACGGTGGAACTACCTGGAACTTTGCTGCAAGCAGAGCCTTGGGACTTGCCGGTCCAATGAATGCAAAATCTTTTGTGGTGAATTGGGCGCCTCCTTCCTATCAAGTGGGAATGAAAGTTCGTGCGATGCTCACGGATGACAACGGTTTGACAGGCTATGGAGTGTCCAATGCTTTTGATGCTGTTGTTGATACGATTGCTCCTGTGATTTCTGCCAATCAAATGAAGATCAATGGATCTTTGACACCTTCAGACACGGTTCGCTCTTACGTGACGGTGAGTTTGCAAGCCCACGACGGTGAAACGGCGATTACGGATTTCTGTTTTAAAACCACGAACTCAGTGCCCGCAGCTTCAGATGCTTGTTGGGTTTCCGTGAAAGCACCAAAGCCCGGCCTTGAAGAGTTGCCAGATCTCTTACTCGTGGATTTCGATTTCTTTTTAGGAATTAATTTTGGCACTTATAATATTTATGCGTGGGTTCGTGACGTTGCCGGAAATATCAGTACAAATTCAGCGACGCTGAAGAAAGACTTTAACACCATCAATTATATCAATGATGCTCCACCAACGGTTTCTAATTTCTTGACCGTCAATTCGACGACACCCAATGCACCACCGATCAATGCGGATATGAACTTCGCCAACGGAGCTTCTGTTTATATTAAATGGGCCGCCAGTGATAACGGCAGTATTTCTAAAGTGGAACTTTATTCCTCAACGGATGGAAGTCAGTACACGTTGATCTCAGACACCTTAAGTAACAGTTCTTCTAATGGAGCGAGTTGCAGTTACTCCGCTCCTCACACGGGATGTTGGGTTTGGAATTCATCGTTTCCGAATAATTCATTTTTTAAATTGCAATTGCGTGTGACGGATAACTACGGTCAGACCTCGCAGGTGACCAGTCCGCCGTTGAACAGTCAGAATTTAAACCTGCTTGCCGGAAATCAAGACGCTGGCCACAACGGCAATGCCAAGAAGACGGTCTTTAATACGACGGTTGGAAATGATATGGCTCCGGGAACGTTGCTTGTAACAACGGACGGGAAAATTTTCTTTAACGATTCTTCTTACGGCCTGATGTACATTGATCCTAAAACAAACAACTCCAAAGTTCTTTTGCGTTTAGCAAAGACGAATGAAGATTCTTTTGGTGATGGAATTCCTGTTGAGCAAGCGCGTGCAAAAGCAATCTTGCGCACGACTTTGGATTATCAAAATCGCATCTTGGTTTATGACCGCTATATGATCCGCCGTATTGATACGAATGTGGAACCCATGACAATTGAGACTTTGATTGGAGCTGATCCTGCGGGAAATTTAGGAACGAACACCGCAGACACTGTTGCGGATCCTCGCGATTTAAAAATCAATCTGACAACAAATGTGTCCTTGGATGAATCTTGGACGATTCGTAAGCGATCTATTTTTGTAGCTCTGCCAAATGGAGATATATACTTTGTTTCTGACAAGCCCGGCGTTGCCAAAGACAATGGGGGTCGCATTCGTGTTTACAAAGGATCTCTTGCCGTACCTCGTGTGGAATCCATCCGTTTTTCAGGAACGGGTGTGAAGGATCTGCCGTCGTGGGATTTGAACACGCAACCTTATTCGTTCTTTAGTTTGCGCTATGATCCGCAAACAAGTGACATCTTAAAAGCCTACGTGAATGCCGTGTACAGTGTGCCGGGAAATTCATACGGAAATATGACAGAGCTTGATCCGGCAACATGGATTGGTAATGGTGTTTATCCGAATCATCCCTTTGCTTCAAACAACAGTCTTGTCTATTACGACGTGCAGTCTCTGGATGGACGGGTTTACCGGTCTAATCGTTATACCGAACATTCCGTTTCTCGACTGAATGATGACGGCACGTGGACAAGAGTTCTTGGCACGGGCGCAATGGGAGACTGTGCCGATGGAACTGCAGCCACATCATGTGCGGTTTCTTTAGATGACGTCTTCGTGGATCGCTACGGTCGCATTTTCTTTTCCACTCGCGGGATCATTCGCACGGTCTATAACGGCAACGTTTATACATTGTTTGGTCAGCGCAAAGATTCCGGTGACGGCGGAGCAGGATTAGATATGCGCTTGGCTTCTGTGTTTTATATTGATCATGGTGTTGGCAACAATGTCATTATGCTAGATCATCAAGAAAATAAAATTCGTGAGATGAGACCCGGCGCTTCGCCTGAAGTTCAACTGATAGCGGGCAATGGCCAAAGCGGTATTGTGGATTACGCGACGGCAGCGAATGCGCAAAGAATTCCATTAGGAAATTGGGGTGAGCCTAACTCGTTTGCGACAAATCCTGCTACAGGGGATTTGTACATGAACTGTTCTTTAAACAGTGTTCTAGTGACGGCTCCAAGCACTTACGCAAATTATCACAGGATTTGTAAATTGAATCGTGCCACAGGAATGTGGGAACAAATTCTTGACGGTGAGGGCGCGACACCGAGCTACACACAAACATCTTTAAGTTATGCTGATCTTCAACTCACCGGATATTCTCCAGCGGTGATGGCCTTCCAGGCGGGAAATATCTTATTTAATCAGTTCTACTGGAATGGAACGGCTCAAAACAACAGCCATCTTCGTTTGATTACGCCGACCTCAACAGATTTTATTGCGGGAACTATTGCGGTGGACTCAAGCACGGACTCGTGCCCTGATGGAGCGTCAACAAGTTGTAATCTGGGCGTGACGGGAATGCATAGAATGGGGGCTCCTGTTTATTATGGTCCTCTTTCTGGATGGCTCTTGAATCCGACTAGAACTACGGGATCTTCCTATGAAGGTGTGATGCACGTTGTTCATGGTGGTATGACACACAAACTTTTGACACTGCCTTCGCGTCCTTCAGGTTTCACCTATGACAGTGGAAATATTTATTACTGCACAGGTGGTAAGCTCTATAAGGCAAATATCACAAATGCGGGTGACTTAAGCTCTGTTGCAAATTGGCCCCTTGTTGAAAACACTCACTACACGATCACGCAGCTCACAATGCCAGCGAATAATATCACGTGCGAAGGTCGTCGTATTTTAGTAAAACCAGCGTCAGGTCCTAAACCAAAGCGTTTAGTGATGATGGCCAAACAAAATGGCTTGCCTGCGTTGATTGAGTATTTCCTCCCTTAAGAGGATTTCAATTCACAAAGGACTTCGCTTCTGCTTCAATTTGTACAGGGGAGAAGTCTTATGTCGTTCTATTCTCAAGCATTCCAGCATCTCAAATTGTCTCTGTCTTCACACACTCTGTGGGTGACGCTCAATAACCCCGAACAAAGCAATGCGATTTCTTTGGAAATGGTCGATTCCCTGACACGCGTTTTAAAGCATGCTGATTTTGATCCGGCGGTGCGCGTGATTGTTTTAAAAGGCGAAGGTCCTACATTCTGCGCAGGTGGCGATGTGAAGGCCATGCAAAATAAAACGGGCATGTTCGCTGGAGAAGCCAACGAACTTCGCATGCGCTATATTCACGGTATTCAACAAATTCCTAAATGCATCGAAGAACTTTCAACTCCGGTGATTGCGATGGTGAATGGTCCTGCGATTGGAGCAGGCTGTGATCTTGCAATGATGTGTGATTTGCGAGTGGGAACTGCGAAATCCAAATTCGGTGAAACCTTCGTGAAGTTAGGACTTGTTCCTGGCGATGGTGGTACCTTCTTCCTTCAACGCGTGATCGGCTTTTCTAAAGCCATGCAGATGTCTTTAACGGGTGATCTTGTGGCAGGGGAAGAGGCGTATAAATGGGGACTTCTGAATTACTTTGTCGGTGAGGATGTTTTAGAAACTGAGACACAAAAGATTGCTGACAAAGTCGCTGCCAATGCACCGGTTGCTGTGCAAATGACAAAGAAAGCGATGAAGATGGCATATTTGAACGATCTAAATACAATCTTAGATTTGTCTGCGGCTTATCAGGGGATCACGCAAAGAACAGAAGATCACTTTACGGCGTTGCAAGCGATGAAAGATAAAAAGGCTCCGGATTTTCAAGGACGCTGAGAAATCTTTTCCAGTTCTTCGGCGCGGGCTAAAAGGTTTTCTTTTAAATTCGTTTTTTGTTCTTTAGAAAGGCTTTGCCAGAATTCTTCAATGAGGAATTTCTGAAAAGCCTTTTTATGTTCGTTGAGGGCCGTTGTGTAGGCCGGAAGTCTTACGGCTTCAAAGTCGTCGTAAAAGTCCGCTACGAATTTTTTTAATTTCTCAGGGTTTTCTTTAGAATCCAAAAACTGCTTTAAGACAAATTCCTTGCTCTGATTTTGCAATCTCCAGGGGTAGGGATGAGTGCTGATAAATTTCTTAATTTTTTCTTTCTGATCGTTTGAAAGTCCGCCGATCCAAAATTCTATCGACCTACGATAGCGTTTAAAAGTTTGATTAAGGGAATCTTCAGGAAGCTCATTGCTGCTTTCAGTTTCTTTGATCTCGTCTCTAAGTTCTTTGGCGAAGTGAGTGTATTGATCGGATTTAAGTTTCAACGAAACTTTGACGGCGGTGTTTTTGAAATAGGCGGAAACTTTTTTAAAGTAATTCTGAAATTCATCAAAGTGGCGAGAGATCAATTCGGCATTCGGTTTGTCTTTTTGAACTTCAGGTTCGATCTCTCGCAAAGTTTTTGCGACTTGGGGCAAAAGTTCTTTTTTGATGTTCTGAATGTCTTTTTGCACATCTTTACGAAGATCGTCGCGTTGTTCGCTTGTAAGATTGAAATAGTCATCTGTTTTGGAAACAGCAAGGTCGTCAGCAAATCGGAAGAAAATGTCCGATCTGTTGCAGGCGCTTAAAGCTATGACAAAAAGAATTAGTAATGCATATCTCATTCTGCCTTTTGTTTTAAAACGGCTCTTCTTAAGAGG